>NZ_JAQZAN010000010.1 GCF_028737255.1 Actinomycetospora straminea
ACTGCCCACGACGGGAACGACCCACCCCGGGGTTGACATGGGGTTGTCAAGGGCCAGCCGGAGGCTGGTCGCGCAGCGACGCGTGGCGCCCTTGACCGTGAGGAACGGCCCGATCAAGCTCCCGGGGCCCTCCAGCGCCGGCCGCCGCGCAGCGGCGTCGATCTCGCGCCGCAGGCGCCCCGGCCGCCCGGCCATGAGGAGCGCCGCGCGGGCGGCGCGTACCGGCCAACAGGCGGGCCCGCTTCGGCGACAGGTGGGCCTGCGGGCAGGGGCCGGGACGCCCGTGTCGGCCGGCCGAGCCACGCTGGGGGCGTTCCGCGCTTCCCCCGCGGACGGGCCCCCTTCCGTCCTGTCCAGGAGGTGCTTGTGGTCCAGCCCGCCGAGCTCCGGTGCCGGGAGCAGCCCCGGCTCGAGGCCGAGCAGATGATCGAAGCCGCCGAGGTGGTGCGCCGGCGCGGGCCGGGCGGGTTCGCCGGGCTGGACCGCGAGTCGGCCGACGCGCTGGGCGCGTTGCTGGAGACCCTCGCCGAGGACTGGCGCGAGCGCCCGACATCACCGCGGGTGTGGGAGCACGCTGCCCGCGCCGCGGAGCGCTTGGTGCACGACCCGATCCGCGAGCCAGCTCCACAGTTCCCCGGCCCGCTGCCCGCCGGCTACGAGAGCCCGGTCAAGCGCCGGAACGTCACCGACCATCCGCTGTAGCGCGACCGCAATGCACGATCGGCCAGTGTCTGCGCTTCTGCGCGATGTCCACACCTCCAAGACGCTTCGTCGCCGTGCCCTACGTCCACCGCTCGTTCGGCGCAGATAGCTCCACGACCGGCGCAGTTCGGCGACCCTCGGTGAGAATCTCGCGGTGGTCGAGAAGGTCGCGGTGATGCTCTCGCGGCCGGTCGACGTCCTCCGCCCACCGAGGGGCCGTGGGCCTACGAGCCCAAGCTCGACGACTTCCGCTGCCTGCTGTCGATCAGCGAGTTCGGCGACGAGCGCCTCGACTCGCGCCGCGCCAAGCCACTTGGGCGCTACTTCCCCGAGGTCGTGGCAGCCGCCCGGCTCCTGCCGCCCGGGCTGACCCTCGACGGGGAGCTCGTCATCGCCCAGGCCGATGGCGTGCATTTCGCGGCGCTGCAGCAGCGCCTGCGTCATTCGGCCCCTGCGGGCGCGGCAATGCTCGCCGCCGAGGTGCCGGCGGCCCTGGTCGCTTTCGACATCCTGGAGCACGACGGCCGCGACCTGCGTGCGGCGTCGTACGACGAGCGCCGTCAGGTGCTCGAGGACGTCCTGCTCGAGGCGCCCCGCGGCGTGGGGCTGATGCCCATGACCACCGACCCGGACGCGGCCGGCGCCTGGTTGCATGACCAGCCGCCCGGCATCGAGGGCGTCGTCGCGAAACGCCGTGACCAGCGGTACCGCCCCGGCGTCCGCGGCTGGCAGAATTGCGGGCCCGCAGCACGACCGAGGCCGTCATCGGCGGCGTGTTCGGCACCCTCGATCAGCCAGAAGCTCTGGTTCTCGGCCGCGATCGGCGTGACCGGCTCCGGGTCGTCGGGCGGACGAGCCCGCTGCCGCTGGCCGCGCGCGCGGAGCTGCGGCGACTGCTGCGACCGCATGTCTCGAAGAGGTGGGACCTGGAGACAATCTTGCCCTTGAGCGCCGCCGGCCACTGCGTAGTCACCAAAGCACGACAGCCGCGTGGACCTGACGCTGCTGGGCGGCTCGCGGCACCGGCTCCTTCGAGCTCAGCGCGGACGCGTGGGCCGGTCCCGGACGTCGTCCCGGGGGGAGGGACCGGCACCGTCACGATGGCAGCTCGACCACCGTCGCTCGGCGGTGGCGTCGAGGGAACGCCGCAGGGCCGTGCGCGTGCCCTCGCCACCGTCGGCGGTCAGGTGCTGGCTCGACGGGGCCACGGAGGTAGCTGTGAACCAGGAAAGGAGAACAGCCATCTCACGCTCGTGATCGACCTTCCCCTCCCCGATCCTGGTCTCCGCGGCACGGCGAAGCTCGTCCGTCCAGGGCGTTACCGACGGCAGCAGGGTCGGCGGAGCACTGGGAGGGCCATCCGTCGACATAGCCGCACGACCCTCTCGCTCGCCGGCCTCCACGACGATTGGAAGGGCCCGCCGCCCATCCCGCCAGCCGTGATAGCCGTCCGCGAGCCGCTCAACCGCACCGTAGTGAAGCGCCCGCGCGGGGGGAGCCGTCCAACAATCGAGCGTCGCGCGCGAGTTGAACTCGGTGGTCTGGTCCTCGAGTGGGGCCTGAGAGATTGGGCTGGGCATCGGCAAGGAGGGGGTCCCGAACCGGCCCCTACGTCTCCTCGACCAAAACGCGGGCAGCCTCCTCCGGTGAGGACTCTGTCGCGCTCGATGAGCACCTCGTTATAAGCCCGACCTGTGCCTGGTCAGCGCAGCACGCTCGCCTGTTCTGTGGTCAGCGGTGACTCAGGCATTCGGAGCACGTCGGGAGCCAGAGCCAAGCAGCATCAGCACCTATCCGCTAGAGGCTCTGCGCCGCGCTCGCCCTTGTAGCCACATGGGTTCGCAGAGTGAGTCACACGGTTGGCAAACATGGCGCCTCGAACAGAGTATTGACTCCTCGAGTGGGCGCGCGCGACCGTGGGCCCTGGCATAATAGCCGCCATCTCCGGAGGAGTACTCATGTCTGGTGCCGATTACTAGGGAGAGCTCATCCGGGAACGCGCAGAGACGCGGCAGGGCGATGAAGCAGAGGCGCGCCGTATCTACGAGCAGCGCAGGCGTCTTGAGGACGACGCTCGCCAGAAGACGGTCGACCGCCGGAAGTAGACGCCCCTGCGGCCCTCGCCCGAGAAGTATGCGTGCCGTTCCGTATAGAGGTCGAGAGTGGCTCCGACGGGCATGTCGGTACGCCTCGACAGAAGTCGGCCCCGAGGCGGGCTTGGCGTTTGACTGCAGCGGGATCCTCGACGCCGCTGCCCACCGGGGCCACGAGCAAGGGCGACGTCGGAGTAAGAGCGGGACACCCGACGACCCAGCCTGGGGTACGACGGCCACGTCGCCCGAATCCGGGCCGGCGACGTAAATCGCCGACCGCATCCACCCCCGCGGCGCGCCGTACTGCGATACGTCTAACTCAAGGACATCGAGCTCGGACTAACGAAACTTCTTCAGTCAATGCCCGAGTTCCTAGCAGCACCTCTGTCAAGCTGCCGCGAGCAAGCGCGCCCCGTCAGTGTGCGGCGGCCCCCTGATGGTGACGCCAGCAGTCCGACTTCATCGGCCCTACCCCCCGGAACGGACGTCGGCAACGTCGCTGAGTTCGACGGCAACGCTCCCCGCCTGACCGACGTGGCCGTGCTCAGCCGGCTCCCCATCACCCACGTCCGGTCCTACCAGCATCTGCTCGAACCCGGCGACGACGACACCGTGTTCTCGCTCGCCGAAGCACGGAGGTACCTGAACTTGAGGAAGCACTGGAGACGATGATCGAAGCCGTGCGGGTTATCTGGTTCCGGACGTAGCCGAAGGCCCCGTCCGAACAGCTCTGCACTGCCTCGCCGCTCGGACCACGAGCGCCACAGCACCCACCGTCCCAGGGCGACTTTCAGTCTCGGGCGTGGGAAAGGAGCGTACGCTCGGGCAACGCCACGATGCCGGTCAAGAAGAATGTAGCCGAAGGTGTTGTTTGGGCTGTAGCGAACCATCATCGCGCGCAGCCGTTCACGACGGCACCGCCCCGACCAGGGCCTTCTTCTCCAAGTAGTAGGCACTCGCTGCCTTCGATATGCTCCTGACGAAGTAGGCGTTGATGCCCGCACCAAAGACAGGGCCCGCAAACGGCAAAAATCCCGCGACACTCTTTGATGTCAGCTTCGCGGCAATCTTGGGCCCGAGCTTCGTTGCCGCTTTCTCGACGAGCTTCGTTGTCGCATTGCCCGCGAGCCCACCCGCCACTGTGCCAGCACTCTTTGCCGCACTCTTGAGGCCGAGCTTCGTGACGCCAGCACTTGCGGCAACCGATGCCCCTGTACCTGCCAACTTGCCCGCAACTCCAGCTACTCCGTACTGTGAGATGCCAACAGCCAGAGGCACAGCTAGTGCCCCCACGGCGACTCCTGCTCCAATAGCTTCAGGCAGCTCATTCTCGGTCAGCGATCCCGCCCACAGCGCTAAAATGACAGCAAAGTCGTACTTGCCCTCGACTTTACAGCCGTATATCTGTCCGATACCCCAACTACAGAATGACATCTTGTACATTAAGAAGGCCAAGTCGGCGGCCAAAGCCGGCAAGTGGAGACCCGGTACGGCCGCGGCCGCACCGCCTGCTGCTCCTGCCTGAGATGCTTGCCAGGCTACCCATGCCTTCTTCGACTTGAAGTTCTGAGCCGCTCGAATGGCAGTCTGAGGATCTCCAGACATAGCGTTGAACGCATCTGTGATCAGGTTCGATGGTATGCGCAATTCTCTGGCCATGTCATCGCCTAGAAGTTCGGTCCTACATGTCGTCAGCGCGTCGTAGCGTCGTGCACAAGGGCTCGTTAGCTGCTACCGTTCGAGCTTTCACTCTAGACCAGCGGCTGCCGATCACTTGGCGAGGCAGTTCGTTTCCAATACCTGCGCAGGATACAGGTCCACATTAGGCGGTCGAGAGCGAACGAGCGTCTGCACATGCTGCCTCACGGCACGATCATCGCCGGAAGAGCCGGCAATCGATGCATTGAGTGCTAGCTCTGCGAGCTCCGCCTCCTCACTGCCATAGACCGCGAATGCACGCCGAGCAGAGCCCGCCGCTACCGCCGCAGCGTCATAATCCCGCTCCGAAAGATGCGCGCACGCCAAATTGAGCAGGCACAAACCTTCGATACGCGAGTCACCTATGGCGATGCCGCCTTCTTGACTGCCACGGGTGAACCAGTAGATGGCATCATCGAAAGCTCCTTCCCCGAGGCGTGCCAAACCCATCCCGTTGTAAACGTAGCCCAAGGCCTCGAGGACGCCGGCCCTCTCATAGTGAGCAGCCGCGCTCGCACCATGCTCATAGGCCTCCGCCCACTGCTCGCCCGCGATGGCGACCATCTCGCGCAGGTCATGGAGGCGACCCAGGGACTCGTCGTTGTTCAGCTCTAGCTCTGACCCAATTGTCTCGGAGATGTCGCCTGCCTCGGCGACCTCGCCTCCGGACGCATGGGCCAGGCCCAGCACCAGTAGTGTGTGGAAGCGCCAGCGAACATCGCCGAGGCGCCCGAACTTTGTAGCCGCTACACGGAGCACCACGGCTGCCTCCGCCAGACGGTACATACGACGATATACATCACCAAGTGCCATCAAGGCCTGTGCTGCCTCGCGACTCTCTTCTACTTCGAGCTCGGCGCGCAATGGCTCGAGGAGTGCAATGCACTCACTCTCTGGACCCTCGATAAGCCTGACGAACGCCGCCGCTGGAAGCACCACTCGCTCCCTCGCGGCAATCGGGCCGAGGTCGTCGACCATCTGCGACACCGACCTGACCGAGCCGTGCCAGACAAGAAATTGCCATACACGAGCTAGGATGGAGGTTCCTTCAGAAAGGTCGCCAGCGCGAATCCTGTGATCGAATTCTCTACGATGTGCGTTAAGATCCTCGGGGGATGTCCATTCCGACGGCTTTACCTGCCGCGCAGAATGCCACTCGGCGATTCTTCGGTGAACCTTGTTGTGCAGCTCTGGATCGCCCCGTAGCCGCGCGTCGAGAAGGTCGGAATCAAGAGGATGAAGTTCCCAAACACGCTCCCTGCGGTCGAACGAAACGAGGTGGCGCCGTGCCAGCGCCGAAAGTACTGGCGGCACGTCGAGGTGGGGAGCGAAAGGCTTCAGCGTCCACTCGACGGTCTCGGTCGAGGTCGGCCGACGCCGAGCGCTCAACGTCATCAACACCAGTGTCTCGTCGTCATTTAGGGTCTCGTGCTGGTCATGGACCAGTCCTGCGACGATGTCGGGCCGCTCTGCGAAATTGTTCACTAGCTCGTCAAAGCTTGGTAGCGTCAAATAGTCGTGCTCAAGTGCACCCACCACGAGCTCCATCGCTCGCGGAACCCCGTGCAGTTTCTCGGCGGCGGCCGCGAGCTTCTGTTCGCTAGCGTCACGAATGCCAAGTGTTGCGTTGGGGTCGAGTTCACGCATGAACTCGACCGCCTCGTCGGTCGGTAAGCCGTCATCCAAAGACATAATTAGATTGTTACGTTGGAGCCCTGACTCCAACCGCAGGGGTATGCGAGATGTCACAAGCACACGAGGGTGTGCATCTGAGCGGAATAAGGCGTCGAGGAATTCCGAGAGGTCGGTACTCGCAGGCCGACCCTCGTCGGTGAGTACGTCTTCCAGGTTGTCGAGCAGGACGATGTAGACGGCCCCAGCCATCTCGTCGAAGAGCCGTTGGAGTTTTTCGATGGTTCCGGGTAGGTGTGACCAATACGTTCGAAGCCTTGCCGCCGTGTCTGCCGTGAAGAGTCGAGTACAGTTGAAGTAGATTGTCTCGAGGGAGAAGCCGTCGCGTCGAACACTGATGTAGGCGAGGCCAGCGACGGGAAGACGCTCGTCTGTGTGGGGCCAAACGTCTTTCTCCAGGCCGGCCAGCACGCGCGCCGCGAGTGCACTCTTCCCAATTCCACGACGCCCGACAAGGGTGAGCAGACGAGCCTGGTGCGAAGCGAGTACTCGCCCGATCTCCTCTCGGTAGGATTTCCGATCACGGAAACCGTCGAGGTTGAACGACACTCGTGAGCCAACGACCTTGTTGCCCAGTTGGACCGGGCGTGCTTGATCCATCTTGACTGAGCTCCATTCGTTGACGACGAGGTCGTGGTCACGGACAATCTGACCCCTCGCGTGAGCCGAGGACAAGGGGGCATTCAGGTGCTGCAGACGGTCCGTCGCCTCCTTCGCGCGCCGTTACGTGCCAATCACGGACTGTACTGGGTTGGTGGCGGCACCCTCGTAGGCTTGCTCCTCATCGCCTCGGGTTGGCTTTATGAAGATAGCTCGTACCTTTCCAATCTCTTGCTCCAGGTTGGCTCCGCGTTCCTGCTCGTTGTTCCGCTTGCCGCCCTCGGTCGCCTGTTTGAGAAGCGATTGCAGAAGACTGAGGAGCGCTCGATCAGCAATTCCCAAGACCTACGGGAACTCGACTCCACCGTGGGTCGGAACCTCGTTTATCGCGAAGGGGTTCACGTAGACCATGGAGACGGTGGATTCGAGGCGCCAACGGCCGTGCTCCGAGATCAGGTCCTAGACGCGATGAAGTCGGGGATTTTGGCGAGCGACGGCGTGCTCGTCGAGCGGAGAAGCTCAGGGGAAGAAGTGTGGCTTAGCGGGGGCGACGACAACCTAGTCCTACGCAGACTGGCTCCTTCTGGACAGGAGGTTGGGCGCGCGACCTGGTCCGATGACGACCCGCTTCCTCCTTGGACGATGCTCGACCCGCAACTCGCGGACGATCACGCGATCTCCTACGGCTACGACCAGGACCTCAACTCCAGGTTGCAGAAGCTTGTGAAGGTCGTCCGACATGGCTTGTCAGGTGCCGAGTACGGGTATCTCGAGAATCTGGTCGAAGTCGTCAACGAACAATGGGCCTTGACCAAGGATGGCCTTCGCAGTCTCGATCGTTACTACTTCATACCGCTCTCGAGATTGCTCGACACGCACGAAGATTGGCGCGCATACATGGGTACTAGGGGATGGGTCAACTGGAAGAAGTTCGATGAGGCCTTCTCGGCGGCAGAGCGCTACTACGATCGCTAGAGGCAATCGTGCGAGCACTTCCCGTACAATTCTCAGAAAGCTCCGCGGTCGTACGTCGCGGCGACGCACGGAAGGCGTTGCGTGCGCGCGACATAGAACCGGTTGCCTACCGCCGCGGCCGGACCTGGGCCACAGTCTTCGTCGGGCTGGGCATCCCCTTCGGGTGACGTGAGGTCGCCCGGCTTGAGCTGCACTTCGCCACGATCGAACGTACGGCATGACCAATCAGCCTCCCGAGTCCTTCCTTGGCCTCAGCGCGCTGCGCAGAACGGAGGGTTGGGCGCCAGCAATCGAAGAGCTCCGGGCCCGCTGGGAAGCCAACGCCGACGAGGCTCGTGCCAACGCGGAAGCGGTAGGTGCCCGCAACCACGGCCGGCGGGGCCGCATGGTGCTGGAGGTCGTGCTCTCTCGACAGCGTCGATACGACACCCGAATCCGCGGGATGCTGACGACCTGGCTCTCGCGGATCGAGGACCTCCATCAGAAGGCAACCATGGCCTGGGTCGCTGACCATCCCGAGTCGTTCCGAGACCTTGCCTCCCGTCAGGGCGAAACGAGCACCGTCATCAACGTGGCCTCTGCGCTGCTGCGCTACGGGCGCGATCACGACATCGCAGATGAAGACAGCGCCTCACAGGCGTGGGCACGCGGCACCGCTGGGCTGGAGCTCGCCTGGCGGCTAGACCCCTACGTCGGAGCAGTGAGCGGAATCGGGCCAGCCCTCTTCGCCTACACCCGCATGCTGTGCGGCCAGGACACAATCAAGCCCGACGCCCGCATCCTGCGGCAGCTCTCAGCTCTGGGACTCACACCGCCGCGACCAGCGCTCCTGCAGCCTTCGTCGCCGCGGGTGCGGCCGCCCATGAACTCGGGATCAGCGTTCTCGAGCTCGACCAGTTGCTCTGGTACGCAGCTTCGTGATGCGCGCCATCCGCTCTCAGGGCGCTCCGGTCTGGCGACGTACCTGGGGGCGTTATCGGACCTGACCCGCAGTTCGTCTCACGGCGCAGTACAGACTTAGCGGCCCACCGATGTTCCAAGTCGCGCTGATGCCCGACGTTGAGCGGCGAGAAGGGTCGACCGAGTACTGAGTACTCACGTGCGGCGCAGGTGTCGTACCAGTGAAGGCGTTCCCCGCTTCCCGGGCCGGTGAGCGGGTTGACGAGGTCGACCCCGAGAGCTGAGAGAGGTTCCGCAATCGCATCAACATACTTCCGACCCGCGTAGATTTCGACGGTCACGTCGCGGAGAGGACCCGCAAGTTCGGCCAGCCGATCGAAGGACTTGTTCCCGGTCGGCCACCGGTGACGGGGTGTGCTCGTGGGCTGATCGTCACTGCTGCCCGACGGCGTGCTGCCGGATCCGGGGGCGGCTGTTCTGCCACAGGTCCTCGAAGTGGCGGTCGGCGAGCTGCGCGAGGGTCCGGCCGCCGGGTTCCTCGGGGGTCAGCCGCAGTCGCAGGAACGGGGCGTGCACGGCCATCTGCTTGCGCCAGAACAGTCTCAGCAGGATGACGTCGTCGTAGCCGATGAGGTACACGACCGGGTTGCCGTCGTAGAGCCGGGTCTCCACGGCCTCCAGCGCTGGGCTGGTCTCACAGTTCCAGTCCCAGTTCTGCAGCTCGGCGCGGATCTGGTCGGTCGCGAAGGACGACGCCTTGCCAAGCTCGGCGCTGCGCTGGGCGGCGTGGTCGGAGTCCGGGTCGAGGAGGAGCAGACGCGCCGTCGCCCCCTTCGTGACGGCGCCCTTGAGCGCCTCGGCCAGGTCGTTGCCCGGCCCCGTCCAGCTCGCGAGGACCCGGACCGACGTCGCCCTGCGCACCTCCTCGGTCCACGAGGTGCGCGCGAGGTTCGGCGACGCGTCGGCGACGCCCACCTCCGCCAGCCGGGTCTCGAGCTCCGCGTCGCGGGTGACCGCGTCGGCGACGCTCCGCGCCAGGCTGCCCGTGCTGACGGCCTGGTGGACAGCGGTGATCTTCGTGTCGAGGTCCTCGAGCCGGGTGATCCGCTCGATCAGCCCGGTGATCGCCAGCAGCGCGAGCAGGCCGATCGTGATCCCGACCAGGGTGTTCTGGGAGAAGTCCCGGAAGAACTGCGCCACGAACACCACGAGGCCGACCACCGCGGTGGCGATCTCGAAGTACAGCCCGATCCGCCGTTTCAGGTGGCGCCCGAGCGCCCGCACGAAGTCAGCCGTCGACATCGGTCCCCCCTCGCCCCGCGACGAGCATGGCGCCCGAGCACGACCGCGAGGAACGAGTGCCACCCTGACGGCCCAGGGACCGGGACGAGCCGTCGCCGCCCGGTTCCGCGGGGTGACGACGAGGGCGCTCAGCGCAGCAGCTCCCGCACCGCGCGGGCGTCGGGACACGCCAGGGCCGCGGCCGCCAGCCCCCGCGCCCGGGCCAGGTCGACGTCCCGCACCGCCTGCTTGACGACGCCCACGGCGGCGGGGGCCGCCGACAGCTCGCGCACCCCCAATCCCAGGAGCAGGGCGGCGGCCTGCTCGTCGCCGGCCACCTCGCCGCACACCGCGACGAGCGCGTGGTCACCGGCCCCCGCGGCGGTCGCCGCGATTAGCGCGAGCACCCCGGGGTCGAGGGCGTCGGCGAGCGCGGCGACCGCGTCGTTGCCGCGCTCGGCGGCCAGGGCGTACTGGGGCAGGTCGTTGGTGCCGATCGAGAGAAAGTCGACCATTGGCGCTAATGCGGCCGCCTTGAGCGCCGCCGCCGGGACCTCGACCATGATCCCCACCCGAAGGTCGGCGGGCCGTCCCCGGCCGCCGGCGTCGATCGCGGTGTCGAGCGCGCCGCGGGCGGCGACGAGCTCGTCGACCGTGCTGACCATCGGGAACATGACGTCGACCGGGTGGTCGTGGGCGACCCGGACGGCCGGTTCATCGACGGCGTGCGTGCCCCGGGCCCCTCAGACGTAGACATCGAGCTCGATTGCTCGCGAAGGGTAATCAGCCGGCTCGTCGCAGTCGAGCGGGCTTTCACGGCGCGGCCAGCGATCGGCACGCGAGCTGGCATCTGCGGGTACGGCACCATGCCGGGATCCGACGCATGGCCCACGCCTCCTTCAGAGCCGAGCAGGAAGCCGGGCGGTACGCCGAGCACGTCCGCCCGATCAACGAGCTCGTCGACGAACTCAGCGGCACCGAGCGCCGGTGGCTGCCCCACGTGCGCCCGCGCACGGTGGGACCGGCGCGCGCGTCCTGACGGTGCTGCGCGACCCGGGCCCGAAGACGCAGCGAGGTGTCGGCAGCGGGTTCCGATGCGTGGAGAACGACGACCAGACCGCGCAGACGCAGATGGAGCTGATGAGCGCCGCCGGCCTGGACATCACCGACATCACGCCCCGGAACGCCTACCCCTGGTACATCATTCGGGTTTCGAGTCCCTGACGGACCATCGCCGCACGGCCCGGCCTCTTGACAACAACGCAGTTCGACGACGGTCTGTGAGACCAGGAGAAGACCGCGCGGAGCCTCGACGGGTGCGAGCCGCCGAACGGGGCACGACCCTGGCCTGACGTCACGGAGGGTGGCAGCCTGCCGCCCGGGGGCTGCTCGACGGGACGTTGGGCCCCGCTCGCGCCGACGGCGCCCCCTCTCCGCGGGGCCTCTCGCCGAGAAACCACGTGTGCGTCGGCATCGAGCTCGACCACCCGTCAGCGGAAAGGGCTATTAATGACCGACATCGCGCTGGGGTACACGCCCAACACCAGGCGGGTGTACGACGCACCACTACTGCGCGGTGTCGACGGCGACACGGTCAACATCGATCAGGCAGTACGCATGGTTTCCATCGACACACCTGAAACCCACCTCGGCGGCTCTGCTCCTACCGCGCAAGCCACCCTCGACCGATGCCGACAGCGACTCGAGAACGGCGACTACGACGCCATCGACGAAGTCCTGCGCGAACATCTCATCGAGCGGCTCGTTACTAACGCAGCGGCCAAGCACCTCGGCGCCGGCGCCCGCGCCGGCCAGGAGTTCGCCCGGATGCGCGCCGAGAGACTGGTCATCGACCCCACCACCGGCGTCGGCAAGGTCGGCATCGTCGTCAGCGGAGAGGTCATCGAAGAGAACGGGCGTCTGCTGGCCTACGTCACTCCCTGGCTCAAAGCGCCCCTCCCGCACCCTGACGACCCGCGCCGACGGACCTTCAACCTCCAGCTGATCGAGACCGGCTGGGCCGCGTTCTTCCCGATCT
The DNA here is from genome assembly GCF_028737255.1 of Actinomycetospora straminea. Classification (GTDB taxonomy): domain Bacteria; phylum Actinomycetota; class Actinomycetes; order Mycobacteriales; family Pseudonocardiaceae; genus Actinomycetospora; species Actinomycetospora straminea. Next base: position 11,980 of record NZ_JAQZAN010000010.1, read on the forward strand.
ACCCGTCCCTGCCCCGCGACGCCGACCTCAACCGCGCCGTCCGTGCGGCCGAAGACGCCTGGGAACGAAAGCTCGGCGTCTGGGACGAGTTCGGTCAGGACGTCCTGCTCGGCTACGAGTATCGTGCCTGCCTCAAACTCGGCGCCGCCGATCCACCCAACGGACCCGCCCCTACGCCCGCAGAACGTATCGCCCAAGCCTTCCGACGCGTCTGCATCGACGTGCGCGACCGGACGATCCTCGGACTCTTCGGCTACCACCAGATCGACCCACCCTATCGGCTTTGGACCTGGCAGGACGACCTCGACGAAGCCCGCACCGTCCTCAACCTCCGCGGTGCCTAATCGGCTGACCCGAGCGCAAACAACGAGCACGCCGAGGAGTGCGCCGAAGGGTGTATTGGCTGCAGGAAAGAGCCTGTCGGTGCCCCTGTCGATCCACGCTGACTCGTGAGGAAGCTAGGAGAATGTCAAACTACGCACCGCTCATGCAAGCGCTTCTGTGGATAGCATTGCTTGTCACGGTGGCGGTCATCTTCCGCTCCGACGTCCGCCACTACGACACGCACTCACGCATCGGCTTGGAAAAGAGGGCCAGGTCAAAATCGGCCCGGTCGAGCTGGGTGAGCTACGGCGAGATGTCCAAGACGTTGCAGAGGGGATCTCGGATCTCGACAGGCGGGTTACGAGGGCCGTAGCTGGCGATGGCAGATGGGATGTACAGGAATCTAGAGAAACTTGACCAGAGTGGCGGGTCTGGCAAGTATCGGATGAACGCAGGTCTTGAGAGGAAGCTCCGCTACTTGCGAGACCTTGGCTACATAGACACGACAACTCCGATCCGAGATATACCAGAAGAAGGGTCACAACTCTCCTCTCATGTGAGGATCACTGAGAGAGGACATACATACGTGGAATTGCGGCGCTCTTTCAAGAACGAGTCACGAGTAGAGCCACGGAGGGTTGCTCGACCTGCACAGCCCCCCGGTCCTACCGCGATGCCCAGTCGAGGCGCAGCTCGGCGTGCACTCGGCGGGCGCCGTTAGGTGCCGAACGAGATAGGTGGATCGCCTGGACCTGCTCGGTGAGCCATGCGTGGCGACCACCCGCACAGCTGGCGCCGACATCGTCCTGAGCGGCCGAGCGCCGCAGACACGACTAGGAGAGCTCCGACTCGGAAGCGGATCTGCGCCACCGGGTTAGCACGCTTCACGGAACAGCTGACGGCTGCACAACTCGACGCCGGAACTCCGGCGGGGTGCGGTGCAGCACGGACACGATCCTCCGGCGACCACATCCGCCCCACGGGTCGCTGTCCGCGGAAGCGGGGGAAGGCCAGCCACGCAAGACCGACTTTCACCGAAGGATCAAAGTTTGTCCGGCCGCCGCACCGCCATTGTTGGCGTAGGGTATCGATGCCACTACCGCTCGTGCTTGAATCGAAGTCTGAATTCTTTCACTTGCAGACAATCACTCGATCGGTCGCTAGGCGTCAACTCTACTTGGGTGGCACCCTTTCGAGATGCTGGCGTCGACCTGCTGACAACTCGTCCCGCCAGTACGCCGCTCGCAACGTTCGTTGCAACTCCTCGGAGGACCGGTTGTTCCTGACAACCACGCCCGCCCGGGTCGACGATGTCCACTGAGGGCGCGACGGACGAGACGAGGCTGCTCGACAGCAACCCGGGCGTTCGAGAAGCGGTCATTGTCGATGCGCAGTATGTCGAGATCGCCACCCGCCTGGCCCGACTGGAACCCTCGTCAGGAGCGCCTTGTGAACTGGGGATTCGCGATGACCCATACCGCTGTGCGGCGATGGGTCGAACCGTCGGCCCAGGCGCCGACGGGATTCCCCTACCCGCGAGCGGGTGTCGGGCACTGGGTCGACGGTGACGCTCATGCGTCGAGGTGACACTTGCCAGGAAACCCTCGGCTCACCAGGACCGTTCCCCCAGGTTGCGCACCCGCGCCCGAGGTCGTCGTCGCGCTCGGCGGGCGGTGCTCGTCAGATCGGTGCCCTGGTGGAGGTTTGACATGGCTGGACGCATTGGAATCGCACTCTCAGGCGGAGGCCACCGCGCGACCCTGTGGTCCTTGGGCGCGCTGCTTTATCTGGTGGATGCCGAGACCAATCGCAACGTCGCCGCGATCTCCTCGGTCTCCGGCGGGTCGATCACCAACGGCGTAATCGCCCACGAAACAGACTTTGCTCATGTCGGCGCAGCCACCTTCGAGGCACGGATGGCTCCGCTGGTGCGCCACGTCGCCAGCACGGGACTTTTCTTCTGGGGCCGCGGGACCAATGCCTACGTACTCTCCGTCTTCGCTGGCGCGCTGGCCGGCCTAGGGGGAATAGTTACGGCTGTAGTGTTCCTCTGCCTCGAAGGGCTGTCCTGGCGGGCGGGCGCAACCGTCGCCGGTGCCGCGCTCGTGCTCGCCGTCACGGCGTGGTGGTTCGAGCGCCGCTCTAACGTCGTAGAAGGGGCGCTGGCGCGGGCCCACTTCCACCGCGATGGGCGACCGACGCTCCTCCGGGACCTGGACTCATCCGTCGATCACGTGTTCTGCACGACCGAGCTGCAATCGGGGCAGCATCTCTACATCGCCCCGCGCTTCATGTACTCGTACCGGCTCGGCGTGGGGACGCCGGCGCAGTTGCGGCTCTCAACCGCCGTCCAAGCCTCAGCCTGCCTGCCAGGAGCCTTCTCACCTCGGCGGCTGCCGACCCGGCCGCACGCCTTCTCAGAAGGGGTGGGTGCTGGCGCCAAGGCCACCGACATGCTGCTCACCGACGGCGGCGTCTACGACAACATGGCAGACCAATGGCTCGACGGACTGCAGGACCGGCTGCGGCGGCTGCCGCAGCTCCCCGTGACAGCGCGCACCCTCGACGAGGTCATCGTGGTCAACAGCAGCAGCCCCCCCGGCTGGACGCCGTTGCGTCGCGCCCGACTTCTCCTCGCCGGCGAGTTGGCGACCCTGAAGCGGGTGAACAGCGTCATGTACCAGGTAACCACCCAGCGGCGGCGACAGGCGTCGGTCCGGGCCTGGGACGCGGCCGCACGGGGCGGGGAGGGCCAACGCGGCGCCCTCATCCACATCGCACAGTCGCCGTTCACCGTTGCCGACGCTTACCGAAGTTCGACCGCATGGCCCGAGCGTGCCACCCGTGCGCAAGACGTCCTCACCCTGCTTGAGGACGGCCCAGAGGGTCGGGCCGCATGGCAGCGCCGGGCCGAAGACAGCCGCGCGGTTCCGACCGTCTTACGGGCGTTGGGGCGCGAGGTCACGGTCGACCTGCTGGAGCACTCCTACATCCAAGCCATGTGCAACCTGCATGTCCTTCTCGACTACAAACTGCTCTCGCTGCCCGACCGCGCGCGCTTCGCCCGGCTGCTCGACGGCCCTCCGTAGCGGCCCTCACCAGGTCGGCGAGGCCGCTGCCCCCTCCACCCGGTCGAAGTGGTGCACCAGGCGGGTTAGGTCTTTCCATGCGTCGCGGGCGTGCTGCCACGACTCTTCACGCGGGCGTCCAGGGCCAGCCCGGCCCGCTGGTTGAAGTACGCCAGTCGGATTCGTTGTCTCGGTGCTCGGCATGCTGGCCTTCTCGGGTGGGTCAATGAGCTCGAAGACGGTGGCCTCGCCTGAGGCCGTGGACCACCGCTCCCCGACCGGCTCTGGGTCGCCATCACCTACGTGGCGACCTGGTCGGGCATGGTCTACTCGCGTTCGTCCTTGGAATACTCCCGGCGCGTCCTGGGATGGCGCGCGGCCACCAGCATGCGCACCAGCCTGGTGCTCGACGCGCTCGAACAAGCCATGTGGACCCGCGCCCAGCAGGGCGTCGATGAGCTCGACGAGCTGGTCCACCACTCCGACGCGGGCTCGCAGCGCAGATTCAACTGGTCGTCGCAACACCAGCTACTGCGGCGACCGTAGGTGATCTTGGAGGGCTTCGCCAGGGGTGCGCCAGCCGAGGGTCTTGCGGGGTCGAGTGTTGAGCGCTGCGGCGACGGCGTCGAGCTCGTCGCGGCCGTGCCGGGCGAGGTCGGTGCCCTTGGGGAAGTACTGGCGCAGCAGCCCGTTGGTGTTCTCGTTGGTGCCGCGCTGCCAGGGGCTGTGCGGGTCGCAGAAGTAGATCTCCAGCCCGGTGTCGGATTGGAGCTGGAGGTGCTGGGCCATCTCCGCACCCTGGTCCCAGGTCAGCGTCCGCCGTAGCGCCTCGGGCAGCGTGGTGATCTGGGTGGCGATGGCGTCGCGGACGGCCTCGGCGCCGTGCCCGGCCAGCGCCGGTCCGTTCTTGGGCGTCGGGCCGCTGCCCTGGCTGTGCCCGGGCATCGGGGGCAGCTCGAGCAGCATCGTGAAGCGGGTGGCGCGCTCGCCCAGCGTGCCGATCGCGGAGCTGCCCACGCCGAGGATGAGGTCGCCTTCCCAGTGCCCAGGCACCGCCCGGTCCTCCGCCTCGGCCGGTCGTTCGCTGATCATCACTTCGGGGGTGAGGAACTTCTTGCCCCGCCCGCGGACCCGGGCCCGGGGCACCCGCAGCACTCGCCCGGTGCGTAGACAGGCGGCCAGTTCTCGGCGCAGCGCGCCACGTCCCTGCACGTAGATCGACTGGTAGATCGCCTCGTGGGAGACCCGCATGGAGTCATCGTCGGGGAACTCCACCGGCAGCCGGTGGGCGATCTGCTCGGGGCTCCACGCGGTGGCCCACCGCCGGTCCTGACGCGGCCCGTGCCGGCGCTTGCGCCACGGCACCTGCGGGCCGCCGATCGGGCGCCCGTCCGGGGCGGTGACCTGGCCGGCGAGTCGCTCGGTCACGTACTCGCGCAGCCGGTCGTTCCTGGCGAGCTTGGCGGTCTTTGGGCGGCGGGCCTGCCGCTCGGCATGCCACTGCGCCACCGAGGCCCGGTAGTCCATCCGGCCGCCGCGGGTGGCGGCGTTGCGGCGCAGTTCCCGGGAGATCGTTGAGGCGTCGCGCCCGATCGCTCGGGCGATCTTGCGCACCCCGAGCTCCTGGGCCCGCAGCAGCGCGATCTCCTCGCGCTCGGCGAACGAGAGATACCGGTCGAGGGGCTCGTCGAGGGTGAACGGCGGCATCCCGCCACCGTCACGGAACCACCGCGAGCCGACCGGGACCGACACACCGCAGCCCAGCGCAGCGTCCTCGCTGGAGAGCCCCTCGGCGATCAACCGCCAGAACTGGCGCTGCACATCGCGCTGATTCGCCGGCGGCCGACCCGGCGACTGCATAGGGGCTCGTCCCGCCCGATCCGAAGCCCGTCCTCTTGCTCGTTCCGCCACGACACCCTCCTCGATCAGGGCGTTGCGACGACCCCTTGAACTCGAGCAGTACACGTCGATTGCGTTCACCAAACGCCTCGCCGAGGCCGGCGCGGCACCCTCGGTGGGCTTGGTCGGCGATGCCTACGACGGACGCCCTGGCCAAGTCGACGATCGGACTGTTCACGACCGAGCTGATCAAGTCCCGAGCGCCGTGGCGCACCGTCGAACAGGTCGAGATCGCCACACTCGAAACGGTCGACTGGGTTCAACCATCGCCGCCTGCACAGCACCTGCGGCGACTCCCACCCGCCGAGCTCGAAGCCGCCCCACTACCGTCACCACCGGCCCCACCTGAGGCCGGCGCACTCAAGCCGATAGCTCTCCGAACACGCCGGAGCGGTTCTTCAAGCCCCGGCGACGGTGGCGCAGTTCGCGGTCGGCGATCTGGGCGCCAAATCCGCCCGGGGCGGGTGTTGGTGGCGAACGCGGTGACCCGGTTGCCGTCGTGATTGGTGATCCGCAGCTGGGCGCCCGGGTGCGCGCTCGACCCGAGCGATGACCCGCATGCCCGCCGGCCACGAGGCGAGGTTGAGCATCCCGGTGAGCCCGCGACCCACGCCCCGGCACGGACCCCGCCCTCGGCGTCGAGTGCCCGACCTCGCCGAGTCCAAGTCCTCGCGAGCAAGTCGGCGGTGTGCTCGGGCGGCCCGAACCCGACCAAGTACGGCTGCGGCGTCCGGGTAGGCGAGTGATCAGGCCGTTGCGGCGCAGCCGGGTCACGTCCTAGCTGGCGCGGTTCATAGGTGATTGCGCAGGTGGGCGCCCTGCAGGCCCGCGGCGCGCATGAGGCACCCGACGTTCGTTGCACGAGACCCGTCGCTCGCAGCGGCGCAGCGTGTCGTGCATGCGAGGGACGCCGAAGATCTATCGGCCGGTCGTGCGTCGCGGATCTCAGCGAGGATCTAGGCACCGTCATGGCCCGACGCGCTGGCTAGATCAGAATTGTCCGCATCCTGCGGCCCAGACAAGTCGGCGGTTCACAGCCCAAGACCGTCGGCGGACAAAGTCGAGCGGGCTGACACTCCTGCTCGCCAACGTCGGGTTGCTGGGCCGAACGAGTGCCTACCGCCGAGACCTGTTCCCGTACATTCGCACATCTGCGTATACCCAGCGTTGCTGCGACGTGAAACGCTCGAGGAGATCAATTGGGACAAGGACCAGGGGTCGATGGTGGCTGTTCCGCACTCAAGGTGTCCCTGCGCCCGAGCCGTGCAACGGCAGTGGCTGTCAAATTGGCGCATCGCGAAGTTCTCGAACCTTACTGGAAAGACGACCACTTCCGGCGCGCTATTGGGTCTTATCAGTGAGCCGACTTCTGTAGCGCGCATTGGAGTTCATGCTGCTGCATACTTGTGCTTGCGCCATCACGGGCCGCGACCGAGCGCAAACGTTGTCTGCCACTTCCAAGAGCGCTCGAGCCTCGTCAAACCCGCGAGCCGGGCGGCAGCAGGCAGCCGTCCGCGGACCCCGATCTCGTCGGCGGGCGCGCCGCTGCTCGAGCGACGGAGCGGACATCAACTCCATCAGCCGGAAACGTCTTCTGCATCCTCACGCGTTGGCCGTCAAGGGTCCACTCATGACGCCGCCAACCTTGAGCCGGTTACCCTGCTTGGCGACCGAATCGCCATGAACCAGTACGTCCTGCCGACCCACGCGCACGGCAGCTGTCGAAGCGGCGAGGTCGACCACAACAAGGACCGTCGCACCGGTGTTGCTGTTCGTGAAGGTGAACGTGCACGAGGCCTGCCACACAACTGGCTTCCCGCCGACCGTCAGTCCTCCACAGGTGCTCTCCGTAACGGGTCCTGCGGCCCATTTGCCCGGTGCCCCGGACAGGGTCGTCTCCGGGTTCGCGGTGGCCACGACGTCACCGCTGACTGCGACCCGCGACATCACGCCTCCCGACTTGAAGAGCGACCGGTGGACCACCGACCGCAACGTCATGGAACTTCGGCACGATACCTCATACCCATACTCCGCAGCTACCGATGCAACGATCGTTCTTCGACGGCCCTGGAAGTACTACGCGTCCATGAGGCGATCATGGAGTTTATCGAGAACATCAAGCCGAGCGCCTCCCGCGCGGCGCTTCCAGCGTTAGGCAAAGCGTCGTGTTGAGGGAGGCCTTTCGGTGAACTTCGAGGACGCCACGCTTGTCCGACTAGCCGACCCGAATGAGCGTAGATCTATTTTCGACGAACTGAGCTTGCAGCATATTCTGGAAGCAGCGGTCGACACGTCCGGCATTACCCTCGAGGGACCTTACGACGCTACATTTGACGAAATGCGGCTGGGTGTGTCCGCGACGCCTGTCATTAAGGCCGAGGGTGGATGGTCGGACTTCTCGCAGACCGAGCGCGTCGTGGCACGCTTCGACGTTGCCTGGCCGCCCGGCCCGGATCAGCTCCACGCCGACCTCATGTGGCATGGCACTGTCATCGCCCGCGCCGCGGCGCCTTCGGGTGTGGTAGACGCCATCGGGGCCGACTGGCCGGACATCGCCTCGCTGGACGATGACATCGCACTGCTGCCCGCCGAACCCGCAGAACTTGAGGCGGCGCGTCGCCGGGTACTGCTCGCCCGATTGAGGGCTGGGGCCGCTCAACCGGACGCCATTAGCGATCGCCTCGTCGACGGTCTGCTCGAGAGCACGGGAGTCGCGTCGGTCGGCGAGCTCGCCGACCGCCACGCCGGCGACTTGGCAACCGGCCTGATCCGCATCCACTTCGCCGAACGCCCCGCGCCGCCGCCCATGCCTCGACAGTTCCTCGTCGATGTGGCGTTGCTCGTCCGCGCCGGGGTCGACAGACTCGCCGACCTCTTCGCCGTCAGCGCCGCGATGCGCAGCGCCCTCGGGCCCGAACTGTCGTACCCGCAGGAGCGCGACCACGCGCGCCGCGGCCCCGTCGTCGCCTGGGTCGTGCCCGCCGAGACCTTCGACGACGAGGACTGGCCCGGCGCCGAGCCGGGCCAGGCCGCGGAGGCCGCCCGGCTGGCGCGCCGGACGGCGGCCGCCGCCTGGCTCGCTCCGGCCGGCATCGCGCTCGTTCCGGTCCTGCCTGCCGCCTGACGCAGCCGAAAACGATCGCCACCGACCCGTTCCCATCCACAGCACCCGCCCGGAGGACCGTCGAAATGCCCACCGCCGCATTTCCCTTCGTGGAAGTCCAGATCGACACCTCCGGGCTGCAGCCGACCGCGCAGCGGGCGCCAGGTGTGCTCGCGGTCGTCGGTGAAAGCGCCGCAGGAAGCGCCGCGGCGAATGTGCCATTGCGAATCGATACCGCAGCCCAGGCGGCCGAGCTGTTCGCGTCCGTCGACGCGGATGGGGTTGTTACCCCGAGTCCGCTGTACCGCTCGTTGAACACCGCACTCCTCCAGGATCCGCGTCCGTCGACGATCTACGGGGTCAAGGTCGACGCCGGTCAATACGGAGCTGGGTTAGCTGCCCTGGAGGCGGCCGACGACGTCACGTTCGTCTGCCTTGCCGAGGTCACCGATGTCGGGACACCTGCCGCGGAGAATCCGCCAGCGCCACCAACTGACCTTCACGCACTCAAGGCGCACTGCGAGCAGATGTCCGCGGCCGGTCAGAAGCGCATCGGGGTTGCGATGATCGACCCGACGACGGCGAAGACCCCGACCTACGTTCAGGCGGTCGTCGGCGCAGTTGACAGTCTGCGCAGCGACACAAGCAGAATGATCATGATCGCGGCCCGTGGAGGCACGGGGGACGCGGCCGTCGCCTCGGCGGCGGCGATCGCCGGCCTCGAACCGCACATCTCCACGGTGCTTAAGCGGGTCCGGGGCGTGACGATGCCGGTCGAATCTCAATATGCACCCGGAGAAATTATAGGCCTGTCGGACGCCAACATCATCCCGATCATTGATCCCGCGCTGGTCGTCGGCGAGAGTCTGCATCTTGCCGAGGGCCGGTGCTTCACCACCGACGCCAGCCTGCTCTATGTCGACATCGTTCGCGTGCTGGACGACATTGACTTCAGGCTCAAGGCGGGGCTGATCGGCCTGGTTGGCAGCGCCCGAATTACTCTGGCGGGCCTTTCCCGTGTGGTCACGCGCGCCGCGGGGATCCTCGGGCCGCTGGTGCGGTCGAGCGTGATCGCCGACTACACGGTCACGATCCCGGTGCTGGCGATCCTCCGCATCCCTGAGAGCAGTTGGACGCCTTCCGACGCCGCGATTGTTGCCACGGCACGCGCCAATCGCGAGGTTGATATGTTCGTGACCGTCACCTACGGCCCGGCCGTCCATCGCCTCAAGGTCACCCTCAGCCCGCGCTTCTAAAACGACGACGTCACCAATTGCGGCCGGAGGACGCCATGCCCGACTGGAATACCCGTCTCGCCGTCTATATCGATGACGCGGATGACCCACTCACCCCTATTGATGCGTTCAGCCCGTCGTTCGCGCTGAACGCCGAGCCATTGCACTCCATCGAGCAGACCCACCTCGGCGTCGTTTACGCCCCACAGACAATCACGTTCTCGATGACGGTTCGCGCGATCGGTGATGCCGTCGCGAAGCTCACGACCATCGCCCTTCAACGTAAGCGGTTCAAGGTCGCGCTGGAGTTCCAGGGCGACCGCAGCGACTGGGCCTTCGACTCGATTGTCCTGTCGGACTGCATCATCACCAGTGCCAGCCCGAGCCCCGCAACGATCTCCGGGGCCCCGGCTGCCACCTTCTCCGGGATGAGCTTGGCCGCCGGAGCTACGCCGGCGGGCGGCGTGGAGGTGACCGTTCCGTGACTGGGAGGCGAGCGCGATGACAGCGGCCGGCGGGCGCGGCGCGCGGGTCGGTCGGACCGGCATCGCACTGGTTCATGAGGGTGAGCTGGTGCTGCCGGCGGCGGGCAGCGAGGCGCAGGCCGAGCAAGCACTTGAGGACGAGCGAGGTGTCGTCACCTACTTCTTTCCGGTGGAGATTGAAGTCCGCTCGGCGGCGTCCGACCTGGACCTCGACTCAGTCGCCGACCGCGTCTTAAGCCGTCTGGCCCAGGGCTTGGAAGGAGTCTGAGGCGGTCGTGCCGGTAAAGGTTCAGGTGCCGATCCGGGTCGTCGTCGACCCGCACGGGCTGATGTCGCGGCTGGACGACCTCGGCCAGGCGGTCGAGTCCGCGACGACACGCGCCCTGCTCCGCTCAGTGGACGTCCTAGTGGAGCGCCGCGGCGGGTGGGTCGCCCACGAGACCGCGTCCCCGGTCCTGACCTGGAACGGCGAGGGCCTTTCCGACGTTGCGGTGACGACGCGCCGACTAGCCGAAGAGGCCGTCCGGCGGGCCATCGCGGCAGCCGTGGCGGCTGGTCTACCCGGCGACGATGCCGGCGACGCGGGTCTGGCCCGGCGGCTCGTCGACGACCCGGCGGAGGCGCTTGACCCGGACCGGCTGGCCGCAGCGGCCGGGCTCTACACGATTCCCGGCTATGAGGACGGCGAGCCGACTATCGTCGTCTTCGACGAACCCTTCGACGTCCACAACGACGACGTACGTCTGCAGTGGGAGCCCGTGTCGCCGGGGCCGGCGATGTCGGAGAGATTCCGAGCTGAGCTTCAGATCCGCTACGGCACCCGGGTGCCCGCGCAGGTCGGCGTGATCTTCCAGGGCGACGACGGGCAGCTGTGGGTCTACGTCGAGCGCGTCGCCACAGGGGAGGTCCTGCTCGACGGAGCCCTGGGGCCGCTGCTGGTGCGCGAATTGCGAACGAGCGCCGGCGACGTCGTTGCCATCGACACCCCATTCGTCCCATCCGCCGGATCCACCTATCAGCTGCGCTATCTCGGCCGAGGGAACACCGATGCGGAGCGGCTGCAGGCTTTCCTGATCTTCTACGGACCGGCCCTGGCGGAGCACGTCCGTGCCGACCTGCCTACCGGCGTCGAGAACGCGGACGCGCTCGTCGCTGCCCGCGTCGAGGAGACCGCCCGGCGATGGGCCACAACCGGAGTCCCGGCAGACACCCGGACCTTCCTCGTCTTGGTCGTGGACGGCAGACCGTTCCTGCTGCAGGGCACGGTCGACGTCGCGGCCGACCTCGATGCGGAGCTCGTCCCAATCGTCACGCTCGTCGACGCACCGCGTACCGAGGACGAACCGGGTACAGGCGAGAGGGGACTCGCCGGGGACGAGGGAGCTGGCCGGGAACGGAGCGGGGAGGGACGGTCGGATGAGCAGCGGGGCGGGGAGGGCGACGCCGGTGACCAGGTCGAGACCGGCGGTCCACTCGGTACTACCGCCTCCGATGTTGACCGTGTCTGGCCGATTGCGAGCCTGACGGGCGACGTGCTCGCCTGTACCCCGTTCCTGGGCGAACCGGCTGCTGCGGATCTTGTTGATGACGGCGGGCTGTTGGACCGGATGGGCCGGCTCGCCGCGGCGCTGGAGGTCCCCGAGTGCGGCTACCTCGGCCGGTTTGCGATCAACGCCGCGGAGGTGGTTGCCGCGCGGGCCCGCGCTGTGGGGGTGGCCGCCGCGCAGGCGTCGACCACCAACGATGTCACGATCCGCCACGACGGGCGCGGCAACAACGGCTTTCTCGACGTCCGTCCCGGCGCCTCGCCGGAGTTCGAGTACCTGCGCCTGCTCGGTGGCCTCGCCGCACAGGTGCATGACTTCGGCTCCGCGGTGGCGGATATCTACCTCCTCCCGGCGAATCGGCACCTGGTCCGCGTAAACGAGGGCGGGAGTCCGAACGTCAGCGGGTGGATCCTGCGCTTCCTCAGCGAGTTTCCAGACGCCGTGCAGGCCGGGTACATGCATCTGTATGCCGAGACATGCCGCGTGCTGCTGCTCCAACAGTTGCGCACCTCTCGCGCCGGCATTCTGGGCCGTTGCGCACGGCTCGACGAGACCGCCACCGCGTTCGCGCAGACCCTGGACATCCTTGGCGAGTCCCTGGTTCAGCTATCGACGCTGCGTGCGGCCCTGCGGCATTCCGCCGAGGTGCACGTCGTGGGGACGGTACGGCAGGTGCTGTCGGTGCCGGAGACCGTGCCGGATCCGGAGGGTGCGTCTGTCGCGCTGCCACCGCCCATTGACGACGTGCCGGCGCGCATCCTTGCCGTGGTCGGCGACGCGACGGTGCAGCGGCGGGGCGACGAGCGAGTCGTGCTGCATCGCGGCCGGACGTGGACGTTGGCCGAGCTCGACGCCGCCGTGGGCGTGCGTCGCCAGCTCATCAACCAGGTCGATCCGCTGTTCTTGCAGGTGGAGAACCTGGAGTGGCAGTACGCGGCTATGCAGCGCGACCCTGCTGCACCGCGGCGGTTCCTCGAGCAGCTCCTCGGCAGGATGGCCGAGGCCAATAAGTCGATGCTCGACGAGGCCTCCGACCCCGACGATGGCGCGTTCTTCGCCCTGGAGGCGTCGCAGTACGTCCAGCGGGAGGGCGGGCGCGATTGGCGCGGCCTGCGGTATGACCTGCAGGGCGTTCATGCCCTCGCCGACGAGCAGTTGCGCCCGGCCATCGGTCACGACGTCCTCTACGTCGCGGGGATAAATGACGCCATCGGCCGTAAGGCCGCCTTCGACCAATTCCTGGCCGTTTTCGCCACCGGTGGAATCATCCTGCTCGGGTTGCTGTGTGCCCCACTTGGCGCGGTCGTTGTGGCCGCAGTGACGGGCATCGCCGGGCTCGCCCTCACCGCGCACGATGTCCTCGAGGCTCGCCGACAGTCCACGCTGTACCGAGCGCTAGAGGATCCCGAGCTTTTCCTGCGGTGGCAGGAGGTGCAGCTCGCGCAGCTGATGGCCGGTCTCGGGGTCGCATTCAGCGTTTTCGACGTCGTCGGAGTCGGTCGCGCCGCCCACGTCCTGGTCGACGCTGCCCGGTACGGCCTGCGGGTCGCCGAGCGTGCCAGTGTGGGTCTTGCAGCGCGCTCGCTGGCCCGCTCTGCCCGCCGCGAGATCGTCCGGAACATGACGCGGGAAGTCCTGGAGAACGCGGTACGCCAAGCCGTCACGGAGGCCGCGATCACCGCCGCACTCGACCGGCTGCTGCCTGCCGTGATCACGCCAGTCCTCGTGCCCTGGTTGCGCGAGGTCGCCCGAGAGCACGGCACCCTCGGCGAGGTGGACGCCGCCCTCGGTGAGCTCGTCCCCAGGAGCACACCGTGACAATCGGTGCCGCGGCTCTACAGCCAGCCATTCGGGCATGGGCTCGCCGGCAGGCCCGCACCCTAAACGCCCTGGAGCGCGCCCTGGAGATCGTCTACCGCGACCGGCCAGGCATCCGGACCCTCGACGAACTCACTACATCCCTGCTGCTGGCGGTAATGCGCCGGCACGAGGCGACTGTCGACGGCGCGCTGCACCAGATCGACGACGTCATGGCACGTTTGATGGAGGACGTCGACCGGCTCCGCACAGCCGCAGCGCAGGGCCGCCCCCCAACCATGCGGGAGGCGGACCTGCACGTCCTGGCCGAGGCGCTGGCGGAGATGGTGAGCTTCCAGGACCGGGTGCAGTCCATGCTGGACACCGACCCCACCCGAGTGCAGGAGATCCTCCGCGACATAGTGGGTGCCCAACCATCGCCGGTGCCGCGGCCCCCGATACAGGGTGCGCCCACCCTCGTTGAGAGCCGGCGGCGCGGCGCCGAGGTGCTGCGCTGGGCCGAGGAGGTGCTGGCCGCGCACGCGGCGGGCCGAACTCTGGAGGTCAACCCGGTCCGGGTGCGGCCCCATCCGAGGCTCATCGAGCGGCTGGAGCGCATGCGCGAGGCGATGGCGGCCTACCGAAGTACCACGCACTCCGACCCTGTGGCGGCACACGAGGCGGCCGAGGAGCTGCGGCGAATGGTTGCCGAGGCCAACGAGACGCTACGATTGTTCGGCGATCGGTTCGAGGTGCGCACAACCGGGGACCGTGTCGTGCCTACTCGACCCGACCCCGCTGCGGCGGCGGGCACCGTTGACGCGGACCTGCTGGCCGTGCGCCACGCGCTTACGGCCGAACGAGTGCATGCGCCTGCTGGGGAGCTGTTCGGGGTGCTGACCGTCGCCGAGCCGACCGTGCGCGCGGACGGCGTGCTCGGCGAGCCGCTCGCCCGGGACCTGCCGGACGTCGGGCTGGAGAAACACCTCCCGACACCAGATGACATCCGTGGCTTGCCGACCGACCCGCCATGGCTGGCGGCCCGGCTCGCTGACCTGCTGACCAGCGCCGGCCACGAATGGGAGCGGGCCCATCTGATCGGGCCTGGCTTCGGCGCAGAGCTCTTTGAAGGGATCACACTCGCCCCCCGTGGGGTCAACCAGATAGCGCAGAACCGCGGTATTGAGGGGTTCCTCCGACACGCTGCGGAGACCGTCGGCGGCGATGTGCGGGTCGCCGCCGAGGTGCATAGCCGCCGGCTCGCGATACCGCTGGCCGGCGGCACGTTCGAGCACATCGACGTCATGGAGTCGGTGCACTACCGAGTGCCGGTGCAGGACGGGCCACCGCTGATCTACGACATCTACGTCAACCCCGACGGCAGCTGGCACGTCGAGCACAACCTCCCGGCCGGCGTCCTCGACATCCCGACAGGCGGCTCCGGATGAGCTCAAGCTTCCAGCACTATCTCGCCGTCCCGTCCGCGATCCTGTCCGATGGCGCATTGCTCACCATTCCGCTGTGGGCGGTCACGGCGATGTCGGTCAGCGCCACCTACCACTTGCCGGCGATCGGGTCGGCCGGAGCGCGCGCCGGTGTCGCCGCCCATGACGACACCGTCACTCTCGCCGGTGTGCTCGTCGGGCCCGAGCGCTATGCGTGGAAGCTGGCGCTGGAGCGGCTCGCCGAGGCAAGCCGGCACGGGTCGGCGCTGGCCGCCTATACCGGTGGCGCTGTCGGTGGGGCCATCCTGGTTACGTCGATGACCATCCGCACCGACATGTACTTCCAGTCCCTGGCGTTCAACGTCACAGCCGGCAAGCGCGACGCCATCGACGTCACAATGGCGCTCGTCCACGCGCCGCTGCCGAGCGCGCTCGGGGTGCTCCTCGATGTCGCGAGCATCGGCGTCGGCGCCCTCGCAGACTGGGCTGGCAACTGATGACCATGCCCGCGGCCCGGACCGACTTCCGACGCCTGCTCGTCGCCCCGCCGGACACGGGGGTCCCCGCCGGCTGGACCGCGGTTGACGAAGCCCTGCTGGCCGGTGTACCGCACCGCATACCGCTGACCGGGGACCTGGTGCTGCTACTCGTCGTGCCGACCGGCCTCGCTACTGCCTGGCAGGGCGCCCCGGCGGCGGCTGTCGTAACAAGCAGCCGCACCGGACTGGCCGCGCGGCTGGGGTCCGCGCCCGGCGAACCCGTGCCAGCACCACCGCACTCTCCGGCGCGGCTGGTCCTGTTGCAAGCAAGGACGGTTGCGGGCGCACTTCCGCTGGTCGCCGCAGGGCGGGCGCTGCTGCCACCTACTGACGCCGCGGCTGGCCTGCGGATCGAGCTGCTTGTGCGCGAATGGGACATCCGGGCAGGCAGCCTGCGTGGGCCGGGCGACGTCGGGTCCCGGCTATCGCTGGCGTGGCGGCGAATCGACCAGGGCAGCGCGGCGTGGCCCGTTGACGAGGCGCCGAGGGGGCGCTCGTGATCCTCGCCGGCCACGATCCCCATTCCAGAGTCGGCACGCAGGCGGGCTGGGCGCTCACGTTCCATGCCGAGACCGGGTTGCCCACACCAGGCGTCACTCTGCTGGAGGCGGTCACCTCCGACCGCTACGACGCGACGATCTTGGCGACGTTACCCGGCGGACTGGAGGGCGGCTCGTACACCATCACCGTGGAGGGCATGGTCGACGCCGACCATCTGGCCCTCGCCGCACGCGCGCCGCGCTCGACGGTCTTGCGGCTCCATCTGTTCTGGTACGACACCGGCGGCATCGGCGGATACCTCGCCGGCATCGCGTCGCTCGGCGTGGGCAGCGGGGGATTTACCAAGCGGCTCGTGGCGGAGCTGACCGTGGTCGAGGTGACCCGCCGCGCCGGCGCCCGCCGCTACGAAACCGTGATCACCGCCCGCGAGCGGGTGTTCGAACGGCTCTCGGCCGCGATCGTCCAACCGGTCTGCGTGGCAAGCCCGAAGGTCGTCGCCGAGCTCGCCGCGCAGAACACCGGGATCCCGCTGACCGTCCACACCGGTTTCCATCCGGACGGCACGCTCCCGGGGTCATCATCCTCGGAGGTCGCGACCGCCCTTACGACCCTTATGCGCGGCGAGACCTGGCGCGACGCGCTCGGGCGGCTCGCACGGGCTATGGAGGACGCGACGGCAAGCTACGGTCGGGGAGTGCTCCTGGTCCGCGACGGCGGGCTGCACCTCGGCGTCCGCGACGGCCCAGTGGGCGGCGGCATCGTCGAAGTGACCCCGAGCAAAGGACTCGTCGAAGTCGGCGGGGCCGCAGCCGGCGAAGGCTCACGGGTCCGCCGCACCCTCGTCCTGAAAGGCCGCCCAGATCTTAAGCCCGGGGCCGTCGTCAAGTTCGACATGCCGCCGACCGAGCGGACCGCCCCCATCACGCCCTCAATCGGCGCCGCGATCACCCGCAGCCTCGGCGCAGTCGGCCCGGCGCGCCCAAGCTTGGGGGACAGCATCGCCAACCCCCAGCTGCTCTACGTCGAGTCCGTCGCCCACCGGCTCGGCCGCACGTCCGGCTTCGTCACGACAGTCACCGGCGTCGAGGTCGACCAGCCCGGCCCAGCCGAGCAGCTGTACGAGTCGACGCCACCCTCGGGTCCCCCACGGCGACGCGCCGGACGCGGCAGCGGTGACACAGCCGAACGCGCAGCGCTGGCCGTCGGCGACCGCGTCACCGACGCACTCTCGGCGCTGCGTCTCATCAACGGCGGCGAGGTCCGGGCCGCAACCGCGGCCGGCGCGGGCAGCGCCACGGAACCCCCGAGACGAACGACGACAGTGTGGCGCGGGCTTGTCGACCCTGACGGGCACCCCAACAGAATTACCCGGCTGCCCGTGCGCCGCGAGCATCCGGACGTCCGCGAACGCGTCCCTCAGGCCAGTCCGTTCGCCTGGGGCGCGACCGGCCTCGTGGTCCCCCGCTACCCCGGCACCCGCGTCCTGCTCGCCCACGGCCACGGCGACAACGACGACCCCGTTGAAGTCGGCGCGGTGTGGGAAGCCGGCTCGGGGCCCGACGCGCACCCCGGCGACTGGTGGCTCATCCTGCCCGCCGAGGTCGACGCCACCCAGCGCGCCTCCCTGCCCGACGACACCGTTCCCGAGCCCTACACCGGCAAGGTGACGCAGGACCTGGTCGACGCCGATGGCAACCGCGTGATCGAAGTCGGCGAGCTGACGATCCGCGTCACCCGGGAGGCCCTGTCCTCGGCAGGCACCCGTGCGAAGCGGGCGGGCGAGGTCGAAAACGGCCCCGCCGACAGCGTCACCATCGAGCACGCCGACGCCGGCTCGTCCATTGTCATGACCTCGGACGGCACCGTGCACATCACCGCCAAACGGATCGCGCTCGACGCGGGTGACGACGGAGAGATCTCGCTCAACGCCAAGTCAGTCAACGTGACCGTTGGCGAAGCCATGGATGTGAGCAAGCAGTGACTAGTCCCACGCCACCCAGGACCTCCGAGGACGCCGAGCAGCGCGCACTCGGCTGGGCCCTGCGCTGCGATCTCATCAGCCCCGGTGTCGACATCGGCCGCGATATCCGGCTGCGCCACGGCCGCGACGGCCTGGACCTCGACCTCGTCTCTGGCGTCGACTGCCTCACCCAGCACCTCGCGGTCGCGCTCACGACGCTGCTGGGCAGCGACGTCCTCAACACGACGTTCGGCTTCGCCGGGCTCGCCGCGATCGCCGAGGAGCAGATCCCGGTGCTGGTACAGGAGCGGTTACGCGTTGCGGTCGTCGGCGTGCTCAACCGGGACCCTAGGGTGCGGCGGATCGTCGACGTGAAGATCGCCGATCTCCGCCTTGACGCGCCTTCGCCGGGCAGTCGAGAGCTGGGTGTGCGGGTCGTCTTCGAGACCGTCACTGACGACAGGGTCGCCATCGACCTGGGAAGGCTGGTGCCCGTTGCCTGACGATCACTCGCAACCCGTGGACGTGCTCGCGGTCGACGAGGCCGTCACGAGGTCGACCGGCTCGGAGGGGTTCGGAATCACCGACACCGGCTTCGTGGCAAAGCCGTACGCGCGCCTACTCGCCGAGAAACTGGCGACAGCACAGCTGGTGCTCGGCGAGGGGCTCGACCTCACCGGCGGCTCGGTGATCCGCAAACTGCTGGAGGTTTGCGCACTGGAGGACGCCCGCACATGGGCTGCCCTGGCCGCCTGGTACGACGACAGCTTCGCAGTCTCCGCAACGGGCTCGGCGCTGGATCGGCTGGGCGTGGAACTCGGCCTGCCACGGCCGTGGGAGGAGGCCGTGGGTGAGGTGACCCTCACCCTGACTGCGACGCTGCCCGCGGACGTCGCGGTGATCACGATCCCGCGCGGCGCGCGGCTGTTGACCGCGGGCGGGCACCATGCCGCGCTCGAGGAGACGGTCGCGATGTCGAACGCGTCCCGGCAGCGGATCGCAGCGGTGCGCGCGTTCTATCCCGGGCCCGAGCATAACCTCGACCCCGGAAACCCGACCCAGAAGCTGGACCGCTGGCATCCCGACGACCCTTCCCTCGCCGCGCTAGTCGCGCTGGAGCAGACCCTCGGCTCGGCGCCGATAGCGATCGGCCACACCTTGCCGCTCACTGGGGGCGAGCTGCGCTGGCCGGACGCCCGCTACCGAGACCTTGTGCTCCGCGCGCCCCGCTCACTGTGGCGGGCGGACGCACTCGAGCTCGCCGTCTCGCTGGTTCCCGGCGTACGGCAGGTGACGGTTCGCGACTCTTGGGGTGGGCTGGACCTGTCGGAGGCGGTGTTCGGCGGGTTTCGGTTCCTGGAGCGGCTATTCACTACCGAGCGCGACGTCGCCAGCCCGTTCTTCGTCAGCGTGTTGGTGGCGCCGACGCCAGCTGCATTGTGGGACGGCCCGGACGGGCTGCGGGCTGCGATCGAGGCGGAGATTGAGGACCTGCGGCCGATCAGCATCTTCCCCAGGATCGAGCGGGTGGACGAGGTCGGCATCGGGATCGCTGGCGCCGTCACCGTCGAGGGCCTTCCGCTCCCGAGCGGCACGAGCGATGTAGTCAACGCCTCGTCCCTGGCGCGGGCGCTCAAGGTGCGCCTGCTCGGCCGGGTCCGACGCTATGTGGAGGCGCTGCGCTTCGGCGAGCCCGTGCGGTGGGCGGAGATCCTGCACGCGCTCATGGACGAGCCGGGCGTCGCCGACGTGACCGATCTGCGGCTGCTGCGCTACCCGCCCGGGCCGGAGGCCCTGGAGCTACCCGCCGTGCCCGCGCTGGGTGCTCCGCAGGTACACGCCCTCGGGGAGAACGTCGTGCTCTCCCCCACCCAGGTTGCGGTGTTTGTCGATGACGACGCTCGGTTGCGGGTCCGATGACCGCCCCAACGGACACGGGCCCGACTCCGCTCGACCCGGACGTGCACGGCTCTGCAGCACATCGGCTGATGCGCGAGCACCTCACAGGCCCGCTGCAGGCCGGCGCGGCCGAGTCGCGGCTGGCCCTCTCGCCATCCGGGACGGTGGAGATGTCGAGCCCGACCCGTGAACCGCTCGTTCTCGCGGCCCCGACCCGGTCATTGGACGACTTGGCGCTGTCGCTGCGGGTCGAGGTGGTCGGCGGCGACACCGTCGTCCTTCACTTCGCGCCGGGTACCGAGGCGGGCGCGGCGCTGCCCGTCCTGCGGCTCGCGGCCGACCCGGGCACGGGCCTGGCCGCACCCTTCAGGCTGCGCCTCTCGCTCACCCAGATCCGCGGCACGACCAGCCGTCCGGTGCCGGCCGCGGCGCTGGCCGAGCACATCGAGCTGCGCCTGGTCGAGGGCGTGCTGGGCCGGCTCGTGTACCTGCTCGGGGCGGAGAAGGCCCGGCTGCGCCGGCAGGCCCGCGAGCTCGCGGGCGTCCGCCGCCTGAACGGTGCATATGGCGACGCGCTAGACCGGTGGGGCGCCGAGCTGGGCGTGCCTCGGCTGCTCGACACCATCCGCTTCCGGGAGCCGGCGGCGCACGAGCGGGCGACCGTGTTCGGGTTGATCACGTTCGGCGAGCGCCGGTTCGGTCCGGGCTCCGCCGGTGAAGTCACCGCCGAGGCTCGCCGGGAGCCGGATCGGGAGTACCGCCGCCGCCTGGCGATCTACCGGTCCTGGCTGTACCCCTCGCCGGCCCAGGTTCGCGCGCTGCTCAACGGACCGGGCCGGGCGGACGAGGCCAACGCGGGCATGCTTGCTGACATCGGGATCACGGCACGGGCCGCGGTTCGCGACACTCCCCGACAGCCGGCCGTGGCCGTACACCTGGTAGCCGTCGATGACCCCGAGCTGCGGACTGGGCTGCACGAACACATCCGGCGCACGGCCCTGGTGTGGCCCGGCGACAGCGCGACGCCCGAGGCCGTGCACGCAGCCCGGTACCTGCCACAGGCCATGCGCGAGGCGACCGACGAGTTGCGAGCCCGCTTGCGCGCAGCCTTTGAGCTTCCCCCGGACGTGGCGCTGGCGCCGCGCCTCGCCCAACTACTGGACCGCGTCGCCCGCTGCCGACAGGCCTTGGGGGGGACCGATCGATGGCGGGTCCGCCGCGGCCAGGACCCCGACGGCGGCAGCCGGTACGAGCTTGGGTTGGGCGCGGACATCGAGCCCCTGGCCGCCGTCGACCTGGACGCAATGGCAGAACGTCTACGCAGCGACGATATCGACCTGCCCTCGACGCCGACCAGCGCCGAACCGGACCCGGCCGAGACGAGGGCGCTGCTAGCCGCCGCGCAGCCCGTGGACGCAATAACCGATCCCGATGGTGCGTGGCTGCTGGCTGCCGGCGGTCTACAGACGGTGCACCGGATCGCCGACGACCTACTGTACGTCTCGCACCTCTCAACCTTCGGGCTGTCGGTCTCCGGGCCCGCGGCGATCACTAGCGGGTCGACGGTGACGCTCGAGGCCCGGTACCACGCGGCCGGAGAGCCTGGCAGCCATGCGCTGATACTCGCCGGGCTCACCGCCAGCGCCACGACCTGGACCGGCGCCGGTCGGGATCCATGGCAAGTCATCGACGGCGACGATGCGCAGGACGCATGGAACGCCGCGCTCGTCACGCCGGGCATGGCGGCGCCGGTGCTGGAGGCGGCCGGGTTGCCGAGTATCGAGGACCCGGACGGCGTAGCCACAGCGCTCGCGGACCTGCCCGCTGAGCTGATCGCGACGCTGCGCCTAGCCCCGACCACTGCCCGCCGGATCACCGCGGGCCGGCCGGAGGCTGTCGACGAGCTGCGGCAGTTGCTGAACACCTTCGGAGAGCAACGGTTGAGCGCTGCGCTGCTGCTGGTGCTGGGCGACGAAGATGTTGTCGTCGTTGTCGGAGGCGTCGCGCTACCCGTTGCCGGCCTCAACCTCACCGACCGCACCGCGACGCTATTTCGCTGGTATGCCAGCCGCGTCTGGCCGGTCGAGCCGGGAGAACCGGCTCCGGTCTCGATCGGCTACCTCGGCGCGCGGACCGAACTCACCCCGAGGGCCCCGGGACTGTATGCAGTCGTGGCGCTCGGGCAGGTCCGAGTGCAGGCGGCTGGAACCGCTCCGTATGAGTTCGCCGTCGAACTGCCGGCCGGCGTCACCATCAGCCTCCTGCAGTACGAGTACCTGATGAACCTGCTCGCCCACGTTCACCCGATGGGTGTCCGGGTCGATACATCGACGGTGCGCCAGCGGCACGTCGACCTCAGCGACGACGGCCGCGCGGAGCCGATCCCCCCGGACGTCTCCCGCACGTTCCGCTGGTTCCGTCGCTCCCGGTTCCGCGGCCGCACCGCCGCCGGCACACCCAGCGCACTGGAGCAGACATGACCGACAGTGGCGATACCGAAGCCGACCCGAACAGGAGGCCGTCATGCCCTTCGAGTTCCAGACTGGGTTTGAAGAGGTCGACCCGACCTGCATCGCGTCCTTCGCGCGGACGTTTGAGCATGCCGACTGGATCGACGGCGAAAGCATTGTGCAGGCGGAGTCGACGGCGGCCGACGAGGGGTTCAACTCCCGCTTCCACAAGATAATCGGAGATCTTGATGCGTTGGCCGCGGACGCCCGGCGCGGCCTTGAGTGCACGGCCGCAGTGCGGACAAGCTTGTTCGCGCTCCTAGCCGAGATCGAGGCTGAGCTGTCCCGGCTCGGTGCCGCGGTACCGACGACAATGACTCTTACTCCAACACTCGCGTCGTTCGGCGACGACCCGTGGTCGCACTTCGCCGGTGGCGCGGAGAAGCGGATTGGTCTGGCATCGGCGCAGGGGATGATGGCACTCACCCTTCCCGCAGGGGCGACGCTCACGGGGTTTCGCGTGACCGGGCGGAAAGGCGCTGGCAACCTGTCGGTAGACCTTATGCGCCACGACCTCGCCGTCGGCGCCGACCCGGAGCAGATCGTCGGCGTTACGCCAAGAGACGGCAACTTCGATCTGAAACGATCGATCTCCGCAGGTCCCTTGGCGACTATCGAGGAGAGGTTCCGCTACTACGTCCTCGCCCAGGTTGACGGGGCGGCCCTCGGCCCCGTGCGGCTCACCGGCATCCAGATAACTACGATGATGTCCTGAAAGGATTTCTCATGACGAACGATCTATTCATCAAGGTCAACGCAGCCGACGACGGGGCGCGCCCCCTTCCGCCCGACACCGCAACTTGGACATCCCCATCGATCTGGCTGACCAACCAACGGGGTGATGGGATTCCCAGCGCGGTCGTCGGCCAGGTCAACGTCGTCAATGTGCAGGTCGACAGCATCAGCCCTGACCCGAAGACGAACGTGAAGGTGCAGGTGTGGGTCTGCGACTACACCGCAGGCGGCGTCGGGCCGGATTCTGTCCTCATCTCCGGCAGCGCTGGCGGGAGCACCGGCAAGATCGGAACCACCATGACCGCGGTGGCGGCAGGCGCCCCCGGGATCGCTCGCGTGGAGTGGACGCCAGACACCGCTGATCTCATCAACACCGGCGATCCGAACTCCGGCCACGTGTGTGCCGGGGCCAACGTCTTCGTCCAGGGCGCAGCACCCGAAGGGAGCCTCAAGTCGTCTGGGTTCGTAGACGTGGTGAACAATCAGCACCATGCCCAGCGCAACCTCACCGTGATCCGAATCGGGGGGTTGGTAAACTTCACCATGGGCGTGGTCAATCCGGGCCTGGAGCTGGCGCGTTTCCATCTGCAGGCGGCGCCGGTTGACCCCGAGCTGGTGATGGGACCGCTGGAGCGGGAGACCCTCCTCACCGCACACTTTGTCGACCTGCTCGGCGCCGAGGAGCCGGTCCGTGTCCCGCTGGAGTGCATGACGGAGCCGTTGGAGCGCACGCGACTGGCCGGGGGCGGAGAACTCATCCTGCTAGGCATGCCGGAGCCAGTCCCGCTGCGTCCGGCGACGGCCCCCCTTGACGCTCAACTCGTCACTGCCGAGGGCAGCGACCAGCACTTGACCGTCGAAGTCGAGCCCGGCGATCGGCTGCCGGTCACACTACGTGCAAGGCTCGGCGATGGCGATGTCGGCGACGTTCACGGAGTCGAACTCACCCAGATCGATGACAACGGCAATATTCTTGGCGGCGCTCGGGTACTGCTGGTGAACACACCGAACTGGGTGTGCCCCTAACTGTGAGACTTGCGCGACCGGCGTTGCGAGGCAACTCCAAGTGCGAAGCCGAGACGGGCAGGCGTGCGCCAACCCCGAAACACAACCCACAGTGTCTTAGAATAGGCGCGGGCTCGAACGGCCGCGGTAACACACGCCATCAAGGATGAATGGCCAGAGACCCACTTAAGCTCCGCTCGGCCTGGACCGACGGATTGCAAGCAAGCACGTCAACGATCACGAAGGTCTGGGGGCGCTCATGTAGGTCGCGCCAGAGCCAGCACAAAGCTTCTCGGCCCGCATCTGCACTCGACGAAGACACAGCGTGGTCGTGCGAACGCGAAACGACACGAACTTGAGAAGTGAACGTTCCATAGGCAGTGAGGCCATGAGCTGAACGAGTGAAGACAATCGACGATCTCCGGCGTGGTAGGGCACACTGTTCGTCATCACCTTTTAGCGTTGGCCGGGGGGACGCTGTGGCCGGTTCTCTTCGACTCGCGAAGTCTGCAAGCCGGAGCCTGCGCAATAGGTCTACGCTCACGCGCCGCGAGGTCGCGGTTCTCTCCCTGCTGGCAGACGGCTTCACCGCCGCGAGAATCGCGCGCACACTATCTGTCAGCGAGCGGACAGTACATAAGCATCTCGAACACATCTATGCAAAATTAACGGTTTCGGATCGACTGTCGGCAGTTCTCGTCGCGCAGGAGCTCGGCCTGCTCGACTCGACCCCGCCACTTTCCTGTGGCGACACGGTTTAGTTCCTTTGGGCGGACCTCTCGGGAGTGGCGTTAGCGGGAGCAACGGATGATCTCCCGGGCTTGTTGCAGTATTAGGGTCGTGAGACAGCTCCACAGGGGTTGGGCACTCTGCCGAGGCCGTACGCTTTGGCCCGGGAGACGACGGTACTGCGTCGTGTAGCTGCGGTGAGGTGGGCCCCGAGAAGTTGATGATGACGACGCCTAAGCTAGTCAACTTCAACGTCCCGGAAACCCGATGTCGCAGCCTACGACCGTGCTGCCCGGCCGCCACGCCCTCAGCTGTACTCCACTTCCGAAAGAGCCAGGAAAGGTGGCTGGGTACGCACAGCGTACTGACCCCGGACACCAACAGACGAGCGGCCCTTGCGCTATAGCCGGCTGCCGGTGCCGTGACGGCAACAGCAACGCAATCGCGTCGGAATTGCAACTCGCGGAAGGGAGGGTTCCTCTAGCGAGTCGGGTCTGGGGTGGTCTACTTCTGGTGCGGTGGAACGCGACGAACTCACCCCGATCTTCTACGGCACCGGGCCTGCCCCCGCACCGTGGGCAACGGACTGCCCGGTCCGATTTGACGTCTGGCAGGCCTACGCCGGGACGTGGCCGCAAGGTACCGAGCGTCGGCTCGACGTCATCCTCGCCATCAACGAGGAACACGGGACGCGCCGCGTCCTCGATCGGCTCGGCACAATCCCCGCCTGCGCCCCTGTTGCCGCTGGCGGCTTCGTCGTAGCCAGGCTGACGCCCGAGGAGCTGATCCGCGTAATCCTCCCCCTAACGAATCTGTACGGCCTCCTGCGCCTAGCTCAGGAGCAGAGCCTCGAGACCTTGATCGCGCTGGTATCCGACCGCGACGAGATTGTGCCGTTGTTTGATCCCCAGGAGCGCGAGGAGCGCCGGCAGGAGCGCAGACGGCATCTCACATGGTTCCTCCGGCTCCTCAGCGCGGTTCTCGGCGACGTGTACTCGCTCACAAGACAGTGGACACCGGTGAAGGCCGCCGAGGCTGTTCAGAACGCGGTGCTGGACCCGGAGGCAACGCAGCCCGTTCAGCCGGCGCCGATCGGCCCGGTCGACCGACGTCGCCGTTATCCTATCGTCTCGGTCACGACAAATCGTCGCTCGACCCCGGCCGTGCTGCGGTCCCGCCGAACGATCAAAGCCGATGCTGCCGAGCAGGTTTTCTCGGTGGACACCAGCGCGATCGGTTGGGCGGTCTTAGACACTGGCATCGACGCTCACCACGAGGCGTTCCACGATTGGGACACGACGGGAGCGACCCCAATTGATCGAGGGAACCGGGTGGTCCGGGCGTTTGACCTTGTGGATGCACGAGACTCCGTCTCAGAGGAGGTCCTCGATAACGGGCTTATCGACTGGCCACGGCTGCTGCCCCACCTCGAGATGCCCACACCATCACCAACGCTGGTCATGTCCTCGCGCCCGCCACAGCACCTTTACCGCGCGCCTACGCACGCGCACGGGACGCACATCGCCGGGATCATAGGCGGGTGCTGGCCGGAGAAGGGGCTTTACGGCATCTGCCCGACAATCCGGCTTTATGACTTCCGCGTGCTGGACGACGAGGGCGACGGCGACGAGTTTTCGATCGTCACCGCGCTGCAGGCCGTCCGGTACATCAATGAGCAAGCCGGACGACTTGCTATCGCTGGCGTGAATGTTAGCCTTTCGGTGCCGCACGACGTCGCTACCCACTCCTGCGGGTGGACGCCCGTGTGCATCGAGGCCGACCGGCTCGTCAGGTCGGGCGTGGTCGTCGTCGCGGCGGCTGGCAACGCCGGGTTCAGCGGCGTAATGACCACGCTTGGGTCCGACTACCGGTCCGCCAGTATCTCCGATCCGGGCAACGCAGAACTCGCTATAACGGTTGGATCTACGCACCGCAGCGACCCGCATCGCCACGGCGTGAGCTATTTCTCCAGCCGCGGTCCAACTGCGGACGGCAGGCGCAAGCCCGATCTGCTCGCGCCCGGTGAAGACATCGACGGGCCGGTGCCAGGCGGAATGGCGGCAATGCACGGGACCAGCCAGGCGGCCGCTCACGTCAGCGGCGCCGCCGCGATGCTCCTGGCGCGATATCGCGAGCTTCTCGGCCGGCCCGAACGAGTCAAAGCCATCCTCTGCGATACAGCCACCGACCTCCTTCGCGAGAGGGACTTCCAGGGGCTCGGCCTCGTCGACGTCCTTCGCGCCATGCAGTCCCTGTGAGCCGGTATGCTTCGATTCGATTTCCTTGATGCCCGGCACGGCGACTGCTTCCTGGTTCGGTGGGGCGACGGTCGGGTCATGCTAGTCGATGGCGGGCCTAGTCCGGTGTACCAGGACTCGCTTCTTCCCTACCTCGAGACGCTACCGCCAACCGGCAACGGTCGACGGCACATCGACGTAGTATGTGTCACTCACGTCGACGATGATCACATCGCCGGCATTGAGCGGCTCCTAACCGAATTGAGCCGTAAGCAACGGGATGGCGAGGCCCTGCCGTTCCAGGTTGGCCAGACCTGGTTCAACGCGGCAGACCAAATTGTGAACTCCCAGGCACCGGCGTCCGCCGCCGCGGTGCGCCGGCTGCTCGCGACCACGCCGCGTGGGGCGGCGTCCATAGCCAGCATCGCTCAGGGCCAGCGGGTCCGAACGCAGGCGAAGCAGCTCGGCATCGACCTTAATGTCGGATTTCCCGATCGCACCCTACTTTCCTGCAATCGGATTGAAGTACACGGTCTAGACGTGAAGGTGGTGGCGCCGGACACTGTCGCGCTGGACGCGTTGCTGGCTAGGTGGCGGGCAGCGGAGTCGGCTCGCGACGCCGGCATCGTAACCGCAGGATACACCGACTACTCGATCCCCAACCTCTCAAGCACTGTGCTACTCATTGAGCACCTCGAGCGACGGGCGCTACTAACCGGTGACGCGCGCGGAGACCGGATACTTTCGGGGCTCGAGGAATGCAAGCTTCTCAAGTCGGGTGCACGGATGCACGTCGACCTGCTGAAACTGCCGCACCACGGCAGCAATAACAACGTCACCTCTGACTTCTTCGAGCGAATTCATGCCGACCACTATGTCATCTCGGCAGACGGCGTCGCGCACCACCACCCTAACGAGCAGACTCTCACCTGGCTTGTGCAGTCGAGAAGTCCAGAAGACATTTTTACCATTCATTTGACCAATAGCATCGAATTCGCCGAGATGGCACTGCAGGAGCTTGCGGTCGGCAGACGTTTTCGCACCGCGGTCCGACATGCCGCCGAGCCAGCTGCCATCGTTAGTCTCGGCGCCAAGGCCCCAGCACCATGAGTAGCGAACGCAGCAGGACCCGGCTCGCCCTCTCCAGTTGTCGTCTAGGGAGCGCAGCGGGGTTCGACACCGGGACGGTCCGGAACTAAAGTTCATCTCGTCATGAAGTTAAGCCCGACTCCAGCCCGTGGTCGATCCGCTCCCTGGCCGGAGCTGACATCGACGCAGCCGGCAAGGCCTCAAGGAATTGGGTCGACGCACGAACCTCGGGAGCGATCAGGCCCGACCGGCCGCATTGGTGGGTTGCGTCCCGTGGAGTGGTGGAACTTCGGGCTCATCGCGTGATCTATACGCCGGGTCAAATCATGCCTTCAGCAGTTCGTGCTGGCCACCGCGTCCTCGTTGGCGGGCGCGGTGAGCAGGGTCATGGAGTCTTCGGCAAGGTAGCGGCGGTCGCCCGTCTGCCATTCGTCCTCGACCCGGCCGCCCGCTGGTCCGGTGCCGACCGGGGCGCGGTCGAGGTCGGCACCGCGGCGGCACCGGACGTGCGGGTCGACGCGACGGGCAGGCGCGCCCGCAGCGCCGTCGACGTGCGGCGGCCGGCCCGGGCGTGGGTTGCGTCCTCCTGCGCCCTGCCCCTCGGTGATCGTGACCCGCTGATGCGCCGCGCGATCGCCCTCGACCGTCCCGGCTACCGCGTCGGTTCAGGTTCGTGGCTGACAATCGGCTGGGTGGGGCCGGGACGCCCGCTGCGGATCTCGACCGAGCTCGCCGCCCGCCTCGAGGCGGTGGGTCCCACGCGCCGGATCGGCGTCGCGGACCTCACGTCGTGCTCGCGACCGAGCCGGCACCGGTTCGCGAGCGCGGCTTTTCCCTGCCCAGACGGAGTGACGATCCCGATCAGCGACGCAGCCCTCACCCAGGACGCGCTAACCTCCCAGGGCACCTCGATCGGCCCGTCGCGGGAGTACGCAATCGGGTGAGCACCGACCTCGCCTCCGCGGCCGCCCGCACCGATGACGACCGCGCACGTCACCTGCGGACCCTGACCGGTGCCCTTGACCGGTCCTGGTGCGCGGCGAGCCGCTCTGGGCCCAGTACCGCTCGTGGCTGCGGGAGGACGTCCAACGGGGCGGACCGCACGTGGCGTAGTCGGCCCCTGGAGGAGGTCGTGACCATCCCGATCGAGCGCGTCCTCGTGTGGGCCGCCGTCCCGGCGGTGCTCGTCGTCGTCCCGTTCCTGCTCTGGGGCTCGGACGTCGTGACGTGGACCGCGTCGGTGATGAGCCCGACCACCTCGTCGACAGCCATCGCCGTCGGCGTGTTCTTGCTGCTCGCCGTGGACATCGCGGCACCGGTGCCGTCCTCGCTCGTGTGCCTTGCCGCCGGTGCGTTACTCGGTGCGGCGCTGGGCACAGCGGTCAGCGCCGCCGGGCTCAGCGTCGGGTGCGCGGTCGGGCTGGGGCTGGCGCGCCGGGTGGGCAGCACGCCCTCGCGGTGGCTGCTCGGCCCCGAGCCGTTCGACCGGCTCCGGCGCCTCGGTGAACGGCACGGCGTCGCGATCCTGGCCGTCTGCCGGCCGGTGCCGGTGCTGGCCGAGACGTCGGTCGTGATGGCCGGCGCCGTGCGGATGCCGCTCAGTGCGGCGCTGGCCGTGACGACCCTGGCCAACATCGGCGTCGCGGGGTGCTACGCGGTCGCAGGGGCCTGGGCGTGGTCGGGCCGAGGGACGTTCCCGGTGGCGGTCGCGGCGGCGTGCTTGCTGCCCGCGGCCGCGTGGTCGGTCGTCCTGGCCGCCCGCCGCCGGGTCACGGCCGCCGATCGGTGACCCGCGGGACCCGGGGGCTCCGACGCGGTCCGGCACCGTCCGGCAGCCGGAGGGTCCCTCGCGCGTAGCCGCAGAGGACGTCGGCGTCCCATCCGCCCAGCCAGAACGACGCGCGCCACGGCTCGTCGTGGTCGGTCGCGTCCAGCCAGCCGTGCGGGTCGTCGATCTCGGGCTCCGAGCTCAGGACGTAGTCGTAGCGCATGAGCGCGCCGAAGAACCGCGCCGCGCCGCCCCCGTCGGCTCCGAGGTTCCCCGTGAGGAAGGCGAGCCGCTCGGCGATCGCGGTCCTGAGCGGCTCGGCGGCGTCGGCCAGCTCCGCGCGGAGCGCCGTGACCCGAGCGGCCCAGGTGGCGGTGAGATCCTGCTCGCCGGTCGCCTTCCGGATCTCGGCCGCCCCGAACTCCACGCCGCCCGCGAACAGCTCGGCGTAGGGGAAGGACGGGTCGGCGGGCACCACCGCGCGCGCGGCGCGGAAATCGTCGCGCGCGACCTGCAGGTGGAACGGGTAGAGGGGTTCGAGGCCGTCGTCGGCCACGACACCGTTGCGTCCCTCGAACTTCGGCGCGTCGAGCAGGTCGACCGTCGCACCGACCAGGGGATGGTCGGGCACGGCGATCCCCTCGTGCGCGACGGCGTCGACGGCCACCCCGATGTCGCGGCCGTGCGTGCGGCGGAACGGTGGCGGTTGGAACGAGACGATCCGGTCCAGGTCGGGTTCGCCCGCGTAGGCGTGCACGTACCCGGACACGCCGCGCGGCTCGTCGTAGGGGTCCGGATCGGTCGCGAGCCGGCACTGGAACCACCCGGCGAAGCTCAGCTCGATCATGGTGCGACCTCGACGAGGCTGCGGCGGACGA
Source organism: Actinomycetospora straminea (assembly GCF_028737255.1). GTDB lineage: Bacteria > Actinomycetota > Actinomycetes > Mycobacteriales > Pseudonocardiaceae > Actinomycetospora > Actinomycetospora straminea. The sequence continues at coordinate 42,733 of NZ_JAQZAN010000010.1, forward strand.
AGCCGATCGTCTCGCCGACCGCGGACAGGCGTGGGGTCCGATCGCCCAGCTCGACGGCTTCCGCCACGATCGCGGCGAGGCGTTCCAGGACGAACGTCCAGCGCGCCGCCGGGAACGGCGAGAGCGCGACGTCGGAATAGAGCTCGAACGGCGGGCCCGCGCGTCGGGGATCGGCGGGGTCGCCGGCGGGCATCTCGGTCAGGACCTCCGCGATGGGTCGTATCGCGGTGCTCATCAGCCGCGCCGCCGCCGAGCGCACGGCCTGCTTGGCGCGCGTGCCGCCGCCGAGCGCGAAGAACTGGGCGAGCAGCAGAAGCACCACCTCGTAGACGGCGTTGAACAGCTCGGCGGTGCGCAGCGCGTCCGGGTGCGTGAGCACGGTCCCTGGTCCGGCTCCGCGCAGGTCGCGGGTCTGCGGGTTGGGCACGACGTCTCGGGCGGCGGCGAAGTGGCCGGCGTCGGCGTACTCCTTGCGCACGTCGAGGAACCGCGCGTAGTGCGACCCGCGCCGGTCGGCGGGAGTGCCCTCTCCGTCGCGCACGATGTCGTCGATGGCGGCGAAGGCCCCGGCCCGGTCCACGACCCGCCGGACGTCGAGCTCGACCGACCAGTCGTCGTCGATCTGCGCCTCCGGCGGCCCGATGAACAGCGTGCGCTCGTCGAGCGAGGCGAACCCCTGCCGGATCTGCTCGTAGAGCTCCCCGACGAAGGTGTACTCGAGCTCGTCGGGCGCCACCGCGTCGAACGCCGAGGCCTCCTGCGGTCGCGCCGGCGGGTCGGGCAGGGCGTGTCCCTGCGGCAGCTCGAAGACGAGCATCCGGTACAGCGCCTCGTCGGAGAACGGGACGAGGTCGAACGCGAACGGGTAGTAGCCGACCTGCTGGGGGAAGTTCGGTCGCGACAGGTGCGGACCGGCGCCCACCGCGGCCAGCAGGTTGGACACGGTGGCGAGGTGCCCCATCTCCTCGACCGCGACGCGCAGGATGACGCCCTCCCACTCGCGCGCGAGGCGCTGCTGGGGACCGGTGAGCCCCTCGCTGAGGTGCTTCTTCATCGTCAGCGCCGGGAACAGGTACTGGATCATGAGGCCGTGCTCGATCTCGGCGGCCTCGCGCAGGGCCAGCACGAGCTCCTCGCGTGTGTCGATCACGATCGATCACCCCTCCGGTCGGTCGCGGGCAGAGCCGCCCGGGACGTCTCGACGTCGCGGGCGACCCGCTCGAGCACCCGCGTCCGGACACCCCGGCTGCGCAGGGTCGGGACGATGGCGTCGAGGACGGCGCCCGCCCGCTCGTCGCGGCCCCGCCTCGCCTCGGCCTCGGCCAGCGCCGTCATCGCCTGGTTCAGCGAGATGTTGTCGAGGCGCGCAGGCGCCGTGCCCGCGGCGCCAGAGGGCGCGACGACCTCGCGCAGCAGCGCCGCCGACTCCTCCGGTCGGGCCGGGTGCACGGTGAGCTGGCGCTCGGTGGTGAGCTCCTTGAACGGTCGGCGGGCCGGGAAGCCGCGCACGAGCCGCGCGTACGTCGCCAGGGGATGCGCCCCGTGCTCGTCGATGACCTCCTGCAGCGCGTCGTTCCCGGACTGCAGGGCGGCCGCACGCGAGCCGAGCGTCTGGAACAGCCAGCCGGTCTGCGTGCCGACGAGCAGCTCGCCGACGCGCTGGTCCTCCTCGGTCATGGGGGGTCGGATCCGCAGCCGGACCTCGGGCGAGACCACGACGGACCCGTCGGGGGCCGTGTAGCGCCCGCGCACCCGGTACTCGCCGGGCTCGTCGAAGGACGCGCCGAAGGAGTCCGCGCCGATGTAGGCGCTGTCGTAGATCGCGAGCCCGGGCCGCAGCCGCCGTGTCCGTGCCTCGTGGGTGCACCGGCGCAGCAGCGGCCGGTGCAGGACGACCCGCCCCGAGGGCCTGCGCACGGCGATGCTCATCCGGTCGTCCTTGGGATGCAGCGACGGCACCACCGCGACGCCCGCCGGGTCGGTCGCCGCCAGCTTGATCTCGGCGACCACCGGCTCGCCCCAGGAGTACGTGGCGCGGGTGCGCAGCTCGAGCTCAAGGCCGGATTCGTCGCGTTCGGCGGCCTCGAAGGCCGCCGGGTCGACGTCGCCCGCTCCCCCACCAAACGGGTTCCCGCCCATGATCACGTCGTGCAGGGGTGCGTGGCGCAGGTGGGCCAGCTCCGCCGGGGTGAACGCGAAGGCGAAGTCGCGCCAGTAGGCCTCGGTCCCGCTCCCGCCGCCGGTGGCCGCTCGGTACTCCTGCGGGTAGTTCATCCACGACCGGTCGCCCCGCCCCGAGTGCGGGCCGAGCGGTGCGGGCGGCAGGGCCAGGTTCTTCTCCCAGGAGTGCCGCAGGTTGAAGCAGTGCCCCAGCTCGTGGACATAGGTGCGCAGCTGGGCACGCCGGGCCTTCGGGCCGGAGCCGGCGATGACGTCGTTGAACACCGCGCAGCCCTGCCGCCCGCGTCCGGCCTGGTCGAACATGATCCCGCGCACCGGGCTCGGGTGGTCGTACGCGGTGGCCACCAGCAGCCAGACGCTCCACTGCCGGACGTCGGCGAACCGCGAGGCGTGGTTGACCATCGCGGCGTGCAGCTCGTCGTCGCCCCACTGCCGGTCGGGCCCCGCGCCGGAGACCGGCACGACATCGGCCCCTCCCGCCACCGGCGTGAGCTCGACGCCGGCGTCCGCGAACGCCCCGGCCACGGTGAGCACCCGCTGCGGCGTGCCCTCCGGGCGCGGGAGGAGCCCGGTGTCGTAGGACACGAACGGCTCCTGGTCGGTGACCGTGTCCTGTTCGTAGACCACCGTGCGGTACCGGGCGGAGACGAACTCGCAGCTCCACGTGGTACCCGCGGACTCGGCGGGCGAGCTCAACCGGATCGTCGCCGGGCCGGGCGGCGCGGTCGGCGCGGGCGCTCCCGAGGGCTCGGTCCCGGCCACCTCGACCCGGGCGCCGGTCGGTCCCGCGGGCCAGGTGGCCCGCACCGCGCCCTCGATGCGGACCGAGGACGCCGTCCCCGTGACGACGGGGTCGGCCATGACGAAGCTGCCGGTGTACCGCGTCGTCGCACCGGCCACGGCGAAGACGTCGGCGCTGACGCGCGGTCCGCCGATCACACCGTCGAGGTCGATCCGGAGCTCGACGACGTCAGCTCCGTCGTCACGGGACCCCCGGTAGCGACCGCTGACGTGACTCGTCCCGACGACGGTCGCCGGCGGCGTGGATCGCCGGGACGTACTCACGTCCGATGCCGCGTCGGCGCGGGCCGATGCGCGAGGCGTGGTCGTCGACTCAGCCATCCGGTCCCCCGTCGGATGATCGATCGTGCGTGGAGCGACGATAACGCGCGGCACCCCCGCGCGGAATCCCGAGAGCCGCCCGAGCGGCCGGTGGAAACACTCGAGAGATCGGCTCGCCGGCCCGCTCTCTGCTCCGCGACCTCGAACGGCGTATCGTGGCCGTCCGCGGTGCGCCGGTCGGGTGGTCTCGATTCTCCGGAACGGTTCGACGATGGTGGCCCGATCCCCCGGTCGTTACTCTAGCGGCAGAGCGCGACAATTCTGATCAACCGTGGCCGACACGAAGATCCGTCGATTGCTCACATCCCGACGGGTGACCGGTGGCACGTGCCGGGCGCGCGCTCGGAATTGAAGCAGGGGGGGCGAATGGCTACGATCACCTTCGACACGCCCGCGCACCTGCGGGACGCCCCGGCGGGCTCGCCGTTCTACGCGGCCTGGCACCGGGAGATCGCGCGCCTGGTCAACGACCGGGTGCCCCTGAGCCGACCGGGCCGCTCGGTCGACCCCAGCGTCGTCGACCTCGAGGTCGACGAGGAACGCCTGAAGACCTGGACCGGCTTCTCGCGTCCGCTGCTCATGGAGCACCGGGACGACCGACCTGCGGCGTTCGCGGCGAGCGAGGACCGGTCGGTGCAGATCGAGTACCTCGAGTGGCACGTCACGCGGACCGACGGCGCCATCACCAAGATCACCTTCACCACCGAGACCCCCGAGTACTACGCGGTGCTCGCGGCCACCGAGCCGCAGGTCCTGCTCGACCTCTATCGCCGCCTCGTCAGCCCCCAGGTCCAACTCGCCGACCTGGTGGGCGCCGGCGGCACGTACAAGCCGCGGAACAAGTGGAACACCACCCTCGGCATCGTGCACTACATCATGCCCATCAACTCGATGAAGGACATGCTCGGCGTATCCGAGGAGATACAGAACGCGGCCGACGCGCGCGACAATTTCGAGCCGTTGCCCTACCAGCGCATGACCGGAGCCGACGCGCGGCTGAGTTTCGACAACTGGGTGATGACCCGGCGTGGCCTCTCGGTCGCTCCCTGGAATCCCCCCGGGCTCTACATCGTCGACTGGGACGACACGGGCTGGACGAAACCCGACGGCACCCCCGTCGACGACTACTGGACGGTCGCGCGCGGTGCGGAGGGAATGGTGCTGCGGCTCGAGTACGAGGTGCCGGCGACGGAGGACTTCGTGGTCGGCGACATCGCCATCGGCGGGCGACCGATCACCACCGGCGGCGAGGTCGCAGAGCACATCGTCCTGTCCGCCCGTACCGTCGCCGGGAGGGAGTCCCCGTGACCGCCAACCCCTCGGACGTGCTCGCCTCCCTCACCGAGGCCGTGGCGACGCCGCTGGCGAACCTCGAGGTGCCGTCCGCGACCACGCACCTGCCCGCGGCACCGGTCGCCGACGCCGGCCCGCCCGAGGGCGCCGCGGGGCCGGCCGAGCCCCGGTACGACGCGGAGGCCGCGGCCGATATCCAGGGCAACGTCGTCCCCGGCTTCAACAAGGACCACCAGGAGTTCCTGTTCCTGCGGTTCGGCGACCCCGACGGGGTGCGGGAGTGGCTGCGCTGGCTGCATCCTCGCCTGGCGTCCATGGGCGAGGTCCTGCAGTTCCGGGACGAGTTCCGCAGCGAGCGGCTGCGCCAGGGCACGCGCGACCCGGGAATGTCGTCGACGTGGACCGCACTCGCCCTGTCCCACCCCGGCATCGGTGCCCTGCTGGGCCAGGCCGAGGCCGACGCCTTCGGCGAGCACAGCTTCCGCCAGGGTCTGGCCGCGCGCTCGACCTATCTCGGTGACCCGAGCGACCCGGCCCGTCCCGGGCACCGCGACTCCTGGGTCGTCGGGGGTCCCGGCGAGGAGGCCGACGCGCTGGTCATCGTGGCGGCCGACCGCGACGCCGACCTGCGGACCGCCGTCGACGACACCGTCGCGGAGGCGACGGCCCGCGGACTGACCGTCCAGTTCTCACAGCGCGGCGACACGCTGCCCGAGCCGTTGCAGGGCCACGAGCACTTCGGGTTCAAGGACGGCGTCTCCCAGCCCGGGGTGCGAGGCGCACTCGCCGGCTCGGGGCTCGAGCTCACCCCGCGGTTCCTGGCCGCGGACGATTCGCGCTCGGCCCTGTTCGCGAAGCCCGGCCAGCCCCTGGTGTGGCCGGGGCAGTTCCTGCTCGGCGAGCCTCGGCAGGACCCGCAGGACCCGCTCAGGCCCGCGGCCGGCGCCGCGACGTTCCCCGCCTGGGCGAGGCGCGGGTCGTACCTGGTCTGCCGCCGGCTCGACCAGGACGTGCTCGGCTTCTGGGAGTTCGTGGCGTCCTGCGCCGACGAGCTCGGCACCTCACCGGTCGCGTTCGCGTCGATGCTGGTGGGGCGCTGGCCGACCGGGGCCCCGCTGATGCGCTCGCCCGACCACGACGACCCGACCCTGGCGGGCGACGAGTTCGCGAACAACCACTTCCTCTTCGACGACGACACCCGCCGCTCCCGACTCGCGCCGATCCCGGGGTACGGCGGCGACGACCACCGGCTCGCGGCCGCCGACGTGTTCGGGCGGCTGTGCCCGCACGCTGCGCACATCCGCAAGGTGAACCCACGGGACAGCGCCACCGACTTCGGGGCGCCGGCCGACACCCTCATGCGGCTCATGCTGCGCCGGGGGATCCCGTACGGCACCCCGATCGCCGGGGTCGCGGCCCCGACGCCCGAGCAGGCGGCCGAGCCTCGCGGCCTGCTCTTTGCGGCGTACATGAGCTCCATCGAGGACCAGTTCGAGTTCGTCTCACGGCGCTGGGCCAACGCGACGACGATGCCGAACCTCGGCGGGCACGACCCGATCATCGGACAGCGTGATGCCGCCGGCGATCGGGCGCGGTCGTTCACCGTGCCGACCCCCGACGGGGGCACGGTCGACCTGACCGTGCCGCGCGACTTCGTGGTCCCGTCGGGCGGCGGGTACTTCTTCGCCCCGCCGATCAGCGCCGTGGGAGGCGTGCTGGCGGCAGACCGGTAGCCGCCGCTGCGCGGGGGACATGCGTCCGTGCTCTGCCGGCGGGCGCGACGCCGCACGAGAGGGAGGCTCCACCATGGGACGGACGCTGCCCGAGGAGAACCTGTCGCAGACCGTGATCGACGAGGCGACGTTGGCCGCAGCGGTTGACGACGCGGTCGCCCGGGTCCTGGCGGCCCCCGATCTCGCCGAGCAGGACGTGCCCGACGAGGTCGAGCGACTCCTGTCCGGGGACGGCGGCGCGCAGGCAGGGGCCGGCGCGACCGCGGCCGCCGGGATCGCCCAGCAGGCGGTGACCCTGGACGGCCTCGAGGTCATCCAGGAGGTCCAGGATCCCGACCACTCGGTGCCGCTCGTGGCGGGCAAGACGACGATCGTCCGGGCGTACCTGAGCTACCTGCAGCCGGTGTCGGTGCGCGGCGAGCTGCACATCGCCCGCAGCGCCGCCGGCCCCTGGCGCACGGTCGCCTCGATCGGTGCCGCGCAGCTCCATCCCTCGCGGTCCGGCAGCTCGCTCGCGCAGCTCCGCACCCGCCGGGTGGATCTCGACCACAGCCTGAACTTCCAGCTGCCGGCCGACCTGACCGCCCCCGGCGACCTGGTGCTGCGCATGGGAGCCGTCCGACGCGACACCGGCACGCCGCTGCCGTCGCTGGCGGCGTTGCCGACCCGCACCGTCACCTTCCATCCGGCGGCCCCCTTCCGTCTGCGGCTCGTCCGCGTCCGCTACCGGTACGGCACCCCGCCCCGCATCCACGAACCCTCCGCGACCGACGTGACGCTGATCGCGTCCTGGCTCCGGCGGGCCTACCCCATCGCCACGCTCGAGCTGAGCACGACGACCATCGACGCGAACCAGCCACCGATGCAGCCGCCACCGGAGTTCGGTCCCGAGGCGATCAACGCTCAGCTCATCGCCCTCCGGGCGGTCGACGTCGCCAGCGGCACCGACGAGCGCACCCACTACTACGGCATGGTCGCCGACAGCGGGTTCTTCATGCGGGGCAAGGCCTCGGGCATCCCGCATCCCGCCCGCCTGGGCGTGGTCGCCTCGGGACCGACCGGGCCGAGCACCTTCAGCTGGGACTTCGACGGCTCGTACGGCGACTGGTACGGCGGGCACGAGCTCGCGCACACGCTCGGCCGTTTCCACGCGGAGTTCTGCAACGCCGGTGGCGGCGCCCCCTACCCGTTCCCGAACGGCCAGCTCTCCGACGCCGACGAGAGGTTCATCGGCATCGACGTGGGGGATGCGGCGCTCGGCCTGCCGATGCGGGTCCTGCGCGGCACCGTCGCGCACGACGTCATGACCTACTGCGACGACCAGTGGTTGAGCTCCTTCACCTACGCCGGCGTGCTCGAACGACTGGCCGAGGAGGACGCCCTGGCGGCGGGCCCGGGGACGCGAGCCCTGGCCGGACCGGCGGCGGTCCTCGACGGAGCGGAGGCCATGGTGCGGCTCATCGCGGCGGTCAACGTGACCCGGTCCTCCGGGTCGGTCACGGCGGTCCTCCCGTCCGCCGAGGCCGCGGATCCCGACCCCGGCGGGGCCGCCGGCTACGACGTGGCGGTCCGCGTGGTCGACGCGGAGGGGACGGTGCTCGACGAGCGCCCGGCGGTGTTCATGCCGAGCGCCTGCGAGGAGGCCGACGAGGACGTGACCGGTGTCGTCGACATGACCCTGCCCACGCCGGCGGGAGAAGCGGTCGTGGAGGTGCTCGTCGCCGGGCAGGTGGTTGACAGCCGTCCGGTCGGCGGCGAGGTCAGCCCCGTCGGCGCGGTGGTCGGCGCCGACCCGAGGGCGGACAGCGCGGGTGGGCCGAGCGGGGGGTCGGCGCTGGAGCTGCGGTGGGACCGGCCCGAGGCGCCGAGCGGACAGCGCTACACGATCCAGGTCAGCGAGGACGGCGGCGAGACGTGGCGGACGGTGGCGGTCGACCTCGCCGAGCCCGCCGTGAGCCTGGCGCCCGAGGAGCTCACCGCCGACGAGATCACCGTGCGCGTGCTGGCCACAACCGGGACCGGTGCCACGGCGGAGCGCACCGACACCGTGCGCGTCCGGTGACCGAGCCGCCGACCTGAACGGAGCTCCGATGCCCTCCGAGGACGTCGTTCGCTGTGCCGTCCACCCCGCCCTCGGCGTCGCCCGGGTGGGGAACGCCCCACCCGACGACGTCGTCCTGGCCCCCGAGGTCCCCGGCCGGCCCGCTCGTCCCGGGGACGGTGGTGGCCACAAGGACGCGAGCGGCCGAATCCGGCGCGAGGCGGCCCGGTTCCGGGTGTACGGCTACGACGCCCGGGGCGAGGTGGTCGGCGAGATCACGGCCGCCGACGCGGAGATCACCTGGGAGGTGCACCTCGCCAACCGCAAGGCGGCCTGGTACCAGTTCCTGAACCCGCTCGACCTCAAGCAGTTCGCCATGGTCCCGCCGCGCCGCAACGCCGACGTCCCGGCCGAACGCAGGCGCAACCTCGTGATCGACCCCGGCGCCCGGTCCATCAGCGGCGTCGACGTCAGCGGGCCCGAGTACGTCCTCGACGAGGGCTGGATCGCCTTCCGCCAGGGCAACCCGATCCAGGTGGCCCTCGGTGAGATCCGCACCGACGACGCGGGGCGTCTCCTGGTCGTCGGGGGCGCCGGGCGCTCGGCGTCGCACGACGGCTCGCGGGCCACGACCTTTGCCAACAACGACGGCTGGTTCGACGACACCTCCGACGGCACGGTGCGGGCGACCGTCCGCGTCGGCGGTCGCGAGCTGGTCGCCGAGCCGGCGATGGTGGCCGTCGTCCCACCCAACTACGGGCAGGGTCTGTTCGGCCCGGTCACGATGTACGACGTCGTCCACGACCTGCACGTCCGACGGGGCTGGGTGGCGCCGCCGGAGCGCCTCACCTTCTGGGAGCACGTCCACCCGATCCTCGAGCGCCTCGCCGGGAACCAGTGGGTCAACCACGGGATCTACGTCCTATTCGGCGCCGGTTCGCCGAGCGACCTCGCCGACCCGGAGTACCTGGAGCGGCTCGCCGACCCCGACGCGCCGCACGCGCCCGCGCGACGCGCCCTGTTCGACTGGTTCCGCCCGCCACCCCCGCCGTGGGACGAGCCGGGCACCTCGGCGGTGCTGCCGGCTCCGGAGCCCGCGGGCCTGCCGCCCTTCTACGGCGACGGTGTCGACTACACCGACACCGCCGTCTACGACCTGGCGCTGACTTCGACCCAGTACGAATGGCTGCGGCGCTGGGCCGACGGGGAGGTGGAGACCGGCGAGCGACACGAACCTCCGGCGAGCCTGGACGACGTGCCGCTCGCGCAGCAGCCGGCCGCGCTCGACCGCGCGCCGCTCGACGACTGCCTGGGTGGGCCGTTCCACCCCGGGATCGAGCTGACCTGGACGTTGCGGGTGCCCCGCATGTGGCGCGGCGCGGACTCCCCGTTCCGGCTGCGGGTCCTCGAGCCGGGGCCGGAGCCGTCCGACGACTACGGGAGCTCGCTCACCCCCGAGACCGCGCTCGGACCGGGCGGCCCGCTCGACGGCAGCGGCCCCGGCACGTTGACGCGGTGGATGGGCGTCCCGTGGCAGACCGACGAGGCCAGTTGCCTGTCCGGCTACAACACCTCGAACTACCTTCCGCTGCCGTCGTTCTGGGCCGCGCGCGTGCCCAACCACGTCCTGGCCGCGGAGTCCTACGCACGCCTCGGAGAACCCTCGCTCTCCCCGGTCCAGCGGATGAAGCACCTGACCTACCGGCAGTTCTGGCTGCGCGACCTCAACGCCAGCGGCGAGTACGAGGCCCGGATCAACAACATGGTGCGGAACTGGCACGCGGTCGGGATCGTCGCCGAGCAGCCCGCGCCGGAGGCTGTTCGGGGCGACGAGTGGCCGTCGCGCTACTGGGTCGAGACCGGCCGGGCCGAGCGCTTCACCGAGCCCGACGCCACCTTCGAGCAGGTCAAGCGAGCCGAGCAGCCCGAGGCGGCGGCCGAGAGCGGTGCCGCGCTCCCGACCGTCGCGGCCGAGGCCCAGCCGGCGCGTCCCGACGCCGAGCGCGCCGCGCACCCCCGCCCGCGGCGCCACGTGGTCCGTCGCGACCGGTGACGCGGGTCGTGATCGTGGGTGGCGGACCCGCCGGGTCTGTCGCCGCCCTCGTCCTCGCCGGGCGCGGGATCGCCGTGACCGTGGTCGAGTCGCGCGCCGCGCCCGAGCGCAAGGTCGGGGAGTGCGTGCCGCCGTCCGTGACGCCGCTGCTGCGCCACCTGGGCTGCGAGGACCTCATGGAGCGAACCGGCCACCTCCGGTCGCTCGGCAACCGTTTCGTCTGGGGATCGTCGCGACCCGGCGACCGGCCGTTCCTCACCGGCGCGCAAGGCGACGGCTGGCACGTCGACCGTGCCGTCCTCGAGGCAGACCTCGCCGCCCGGGCGCAGGCAGCGGGCGCGACGTGGGAATCGGGACGCCGCATCGTGCGGTGCGAACGCGCCGGCGACCGCTGGCGTGTCACGTGCCGCGACAGCCGTGTCCTCGACGCCGACATCGTCGCCGACGCCACCGGCCGAACCGCCTTCGTCGCCCGTCGCCTCGGTGCGACACGGGTGCGCTACGACCGCCTGGTCGGAGCGTGCGCGTTCCTGTACAGCGCCACCCCGGACACCGACACCTACACCCTCGTCGAGGCCGTGCCCGAAGGCTGGTGGTACTCGGCAGTGTTGGCCGACGGGCTCCTGGCCGTCGCGTTCATGACCGATGGGGACCTGCTCGACCGACGGGCCTGGCGGTCCCTGCTGGAGCGCACGGATGCGACGTGGGCGCGGGTACGCCATCATTCCTATACCGTGACCGGAGCCGTCCGCGTCGCGCCTGCGGATACATCGCGCCTCGACACGATCGCGGGCGAGGGGTGGCTCGCTCTCGGCGACGCCGCGGCAGCGTACGACCCGCTCTCCTCCTACGGAGTCGGCTCGGCGATGGGCTCCGGCTTCTACGGCGGGAACGCGATCGCCGATTTGCTTGCGGGGCGGCCAGAGGCCCGCGAGGCCTATCTGACGATCATGCAGAACGCGTATTGCGCATTCCTGGACCAACAGTTAGACCACTACGCACGGGAGCGACGGTGGCCGCACGCCGTGTTCTGGGCGCGCCGCCGGCCATGACGGAGCACACGTCGAGCGAGAGTCGCCGGCCACACGCGGCGACGACAAACCTCGCGGAAAATTATCGAACGAACCCGATGCCCGCCCGAGAAGAGGACTGCAAGCCACCGAACGTGCGCCGTGCCATCGTTCCGCTGTTCAGTAGACGTGTACTTTACGGCTCGACCCACCACTCCGACCCGTAGATCCGGTGATGCGACTGTGCCTACATCGCCTCTAGACTGACTTCTGCGCCTGAAGTAATCGCCAGTGTGCACCCAGTGACATTGTGACCATCAGTCACACATCGTTGCTTTCCGTGGCGTGATTGCTAAGCCATTGCCGTGATAACTCCTATCATCGCTTGCTCTTGCAAGAGTTGCTCGGGAGACTCATGTGGTCACTGCAGCGTCTGCAGCTCCGCACTCTGTAGGCGGTTTTGCTTGGAGTGTCCGCCCAAGGGGGCGATCAAGCGATGGCCTGGCGATCGAACGCTAGCTTCCCCGTCCGCACGAACGGTCTGTCCGTAGCGCCGCTCTTGGATGAGGACTACGTTGTCGCGCTCGACGCGTGGCACACGGCTGGAATCGGAAGCCACTCCTTGTCCCGCCCAGCAGTTCTTATGATGGTCGCTAATCAATCTAACCGTCCGGCGCCGAAAGCGCGGCGGAGAGTGGCGACCAATCGACGAGGGCGCGGCCAAGCACGTCGGAGGCGATCGGATCTTGCCCTCAGCTGCATTTCTCCAGCCACTGAGCAGGTCGCTGCTATTCGACGTGTTTTGGCGGAAGCCGCGGCTCCGCCATAGATCGCCTGGAAAAGGGCGATATAGGGGCAGCGCGTCGAACGCCCGACCGAGGCTAGTTATCAGTCAGGGACAGCACAGCTTTCGCTCAAGCGAGGCGCGGACGCCACAAAAGTGGCCCCCACAACCGTAATACGTGGTCGACGCGCATGCCGGACCCGCATCGAGCGCTCCGTTGATTCAGTCCCTTCCTCAAATCCAGAAGAAGCGCGCCAAGCGACTTCAACGAAGGAGGTGGGTCGAGTGTACATAGGTATGTTGTGGGCGAGGTCAAGGAGCCTCAGCCGAAGTTGATCATAGCTCTTTCAGATGACAAGATGGAGGCGTAAATGAGGACCGTCGGAATTAGACACAGGACAGCGCTGCCTCTGCGTGAGCTCTCCGGTCTCGACCTTCGCCGCGGAGAGCAAGGTGACTTCGAACTCCTCGCGGTCGGTGACGAGGACTTCGCAGTGATCGCCGCCACCCTGGATGTCAAGGACGAGCCGGGGCGAACATGGCGACACGATCTGTGCCTGCCTCTGCGCGACACGCGGGTCGAAATGCAATCAGGCTCCGGCTTCGAAGGCGTTGCGACTGACGGCAACGGCGCAGTCGTTCTACTTCGGGAAGAAGCGGCCCAGCTGCTGACCATGACACCCAACCTCTCGCAATTACTTCAAATTTGCCCGCTTACTGTGCCGGATGATCACCCTCAGCTGAGTCCAGGATGGCATCAGGACCCCAACTCACGTGGAGAAGGCCTCATACTACTTAAGGACGGCCATGTCCTTATGGCGAGACAGAAGGACGACCCCTGCCTGATTGAGTTCGGGCCTGCGGAGCACACACCGAACGGCATCGCTGCTGCCACGATTCTAGGCTCAGGCGAGTCCTTCCAGCTGCCGCAGCCCGGACCACAAGAATTGGTGCCCCTCGCAGTTTGGTTACTGGCCGATAACACAAAGGAGGCGCTGCCGACTATCAACGACATCGCAGTAGGACCTGATGGCCGGGTGTACGTTCTGAGCTCCAAATCGAAGGTGATCGCTCGCCTTGAAAAAGACCTGAAGCCTGGGAAACACTTTCGCGCCGCGATCACATGGCGAATCGACGAGGAAGACCTTCCTGGTGGTGAGAACGCTCAGCCCGAGGGCTTGGCGATGCTCCCCTCGGGCCGCGCCATTGTAGCACTTGATACCAAGAACGCCGGGTGCAACCTCGTCGTGCTCAAGCGACTCAAGTACGACTGACGCAGATTCGGGTGTTGCACTACTTGCCACGGAGCCCTCAGCATGTTGACCTCGAGGTCATGTTGCCCAGTAGCTCTGGCCACATATCACGCTGAATTGGGGGCTGAGTTGCCTAGAGACAACAATGGTGACAAAGGAGGCGGCATGAGCAGGATCCAGGCGTGGCTAACCATTGCAGGCGGATTGATCGCCATACTCGGCTTCTTTGGTATAGCGCAATTCACCGACCTCATCAACAGTCCTGCAGGTCCTGTCCCTCCAGGCACGACCCAGAACTCTCCAGGTGCAGGTATTGCACCTCCTGTAGACGCACCGCCAATTCCAGAGCGCCCACCAACTGTGCCGACCGAAGTAATAGGCTCATGGAGCGGGTATGGACTTCAGTACGCTAACGATCCCTACCCGCAAAGCCTCGAGGTAACCTTTACTTCCAACGGAACATACTCGAAGGTAACCGAGGGTGCGGCCCGGGACGACGGGCGCTTCGTTGTTTCGGGCTCGTCGATCACATTCATGCCAAGATCAGGCCCGCCATATACCTGGCAGTGGGAGCGAACCGGGCAATCCGTCCTCATTCTCCAGAACGAGATGCGGCAGTACAATCTGGAGCAGACTTGAGTTATGCTGCCAGGGTTCGGGTGACGTCGGTCGCCTTCCCCACGGAGACCCCCACCTCGGCGATCGCGGCCTTCCGCGCTCGGCGCTGCCAGCGGTGCTGTGGGCGGGGCGTGCGGGTTGTCGGACCCGTCACCCCCCCCCCCCCCGCGGACCGGCCTGCGTGGCGCACACGGGGGCGTTGACGCCAACCCACACACCTAGTCAGGAGGCGTTCCTGGGCTGCTCATCGTTCCCCGTCCAGCACAACCCGTCATACGTTCCCTGCATCGCAGAGCCAAGGGGGAGAATTACGGACAGTCGACCACCTAACGTGATGTTCATTTGGACAGACCAGCACAGGCCAGCTATTGGCTCCCAGTCGTACTCCGTGGCGGTATCACCCGACGGCACCGTCGCCTACGCAGCACCGGCGGAACCGGCCAGGACGGCGCTGAGGCACGAGCATCTCGACCGAGACTTCGCGATGGGCCAGCTGCGAGCCGTTCCCGTCGGGACTCGTGAGAGCGACATACTTCGTGCACGACGAGCCAGGGCTAGCGCGCACCCGCTGGCTTCGACGCGGGAGTCTTGTTCCCGGTGAACGGTCCCGGTTTGGGAACCGCTTACGTCACACAACGACCACAGCTAACAAGCCATGGCTGATGATCGAGTCGCGGCCGCACCGTCGCTGACCAGCGCAGATGAGCACCGCACGTCACCTGAACGAACGTGACTCTCGTCCATTGGGTTCGGGGTTCGAGTCCCTGACGGCGCACCCTTTCTGCTGGTCACAGCTCTACGGAGCGATCTTCCGGGGTGACTCCCTTTACCTTCGAGGCGCGCTTACCCCTGCGCGATCACGTCGGAGGCGGTCGCTCGAAGATCGGCAGCGGCCGACTGAGTCCCCGATATGTCAGGCATTAGGCCGCCGATGGGGCGGTAATCGATGTTTCGTCGGCCGTTACGTTCGGTAGCTGGGCGCCTGCTTCGTCTTTCCCCGATCGTTGTCTAGTGCCACGGCACCCCTGCCTTCCTACGGTCGGCTGGCATGGGGGGACGTTAGATGGTGCTCGCGTGTCGCTGTATGCGCGCGCGTGCGGCTAGAAATAGCGCCTCGCCGGGATCGACACGGGTCCGGTCGACGCGCTCGACCGCGGCGGTGAAGCGACCGACGTAGTCGCGGTGACGTATTGCCAGGCTCGTCGTCAGCCGCTCACGCCGAGTCGTCGGCCGGTCGGTCCAGCGCTCTCCTGACGAGGGCGAGGCGCGCAGCGAGCTCCGGATGCGCGTCGTAGAGCCGGTCGACCTTGGTCCGGGAACCGAGCCGGTGCCACCCGATCCCGCGGCTTTGCTCGAGACTCTGCACCGCGACGTCGGGCCGCCCGCCCGCGACTGCCACGGCGGCCGCATCGGAGGCGAAGCCCGCGAAGCGGCGCAGGGACCTCCGGTCGCCGACGCCGCGCCCTAGGCCGTAGACGACGATCTCGGCGAGATCGGTCGCCACCGCGACCGCGTCGGCCGCACTTGCCACCTTGCCGGACTGGCGCACTGCTAGGTCGGCCCACGCCCATGCCGCAACGAGGCGCTGCTCCGCGGTGCTCGTCGCGTCCGTTGCCGCGCTCCGGGTCGCGGCGAGCGCTCCGTGGAGGTCGGCCACCGACCCCGTCTCCCGGTGACGTCGTTCCAGAGCGGTCGCGAGGTTCGCCTGCACCGTGGCCCGTCCTGCAGCTGTCGGCGGAGCGGCCGCGAGGGCCTTCTGCTGGGTCGCGACGGCCTCGTCCAGAGCTCCTGCCGCCAGCAGGGCGTTCCCAAGGTTGGAGAGGTATCGGTAACGGCCTGCGCCCGTCGTTGGCCGGGCGTCGATGGCCTCCTGCGCTGCCGCTACAGCGGCCGCGCGGTCCCGGTCACCGTCGATCCCGCGCGACTCGGCGATCCGGGCTCGGGTTTGCAGCGCCGAACCGAGGTTGGTGAGGATCCCGCTCCGGTCGGGGTCGCCGTCCGGGGCCGCGGCCACCGCGCGCCGCAGCACGGCCACCGCCGCATCCGCGTCGGCGGGGTCGTTGTGCGCCTCGGCGCGGGTCCGCTGCAGCTCACCGAGGTTCGACAGCCGACCGGGAAGGTCCGGATGGTCGGACGGGGTCTCGGCCACCGACGCCTGCAGGGCCTCGATCGCCTCGTCGAGATCGCCGACGTCGCGCCGGTACTCGAACCGGCTTCGCAGGATTGGGCCGAGGTTGCTAAGCCGTTGCGTGTGGTCGCGGGTGCCTCGTGTGGTGCTCCCGAGCGCGGCCCGAGCGGACCTGACCGCGTCGTCGAGGACCCTGGAGTCTCCAGTGAGTTCGGCGAGCGTGTGGAGCGCGACGGCCAGGTTCGCCTGCGGCGCGGGATCGTCGTCGTTGCCTGTCGCCGCGGCGCGGAGCGTGTCGACCGCGCAGCTGAGGTCGGTCGGGTCGCCGATCAGGTCGTAGCGGGTGAGGAGCAGGATCGCGAGGTCGGTGGGGTCGTGCTGCTCGTGGAGCACGCCGATGCCTTCGTCGAGGAGAGCCACGCTCTCAAGCCGTTTCGCTTGGGTGTGCAGCGTGTGAGCCAGGAGGACGACGCGGCCGGCCCGCGCGGGATGCTCAGCGGGTGTCGCCGTGACGGCGGCCCGCGCCTCGTTGACCGCCTCGGCGACGAGCGCCCCGTCGGCCGTGCGCGCAGCGAGCGCGCGCAGCGCCTCGGCCAGGACGGCCCGGACGGCAGCTCTCGCTCCGTGATCACGGGGCAGGAGCGCGAGAGCCTCGCGTCCGGACTCGACTGCGAGCCGGGCGACCGCGACCGAGCCGGTCAGCTCGGCCCAGGTCTTCCGCGCCTGTGCCAGGGCGGCCAGGTACTGCCCGCGTTCGGTCGGGTTCGCTACCCCACGCACTGCCTCGGCCGTCAGCTCAACGGCCCGTTCGAGATCTGGCTCTGACTGCAGCCGGAGGCCCCGGGTCCGCAGCATGCCCCCGAGCGCAACCAGGGTCATGGCCCGCCGGGGCTCGTCCCAACCGTGCTCGGCGACGATGTCCTCAAGGAGTCGGATGTGCTCATCGACTGCGGCCCCACCTCCCGCACCCCGGGTCACGAGCGCGTTCACGAGGTTCGACCGGCGCATGGCGCGCTCGGGATGGCCGGGCGGGGTCCGCTCCACGGCCAGGCTCAGCAGCCGCACCGCCTCATCGGCGTCGGTGGTCGGCCCCACGCCGCGTTCCGCGCGTCCGCGCAGCGCTGAACCGAGCGACGTGGCGACTCCCGCCCAGATAGGGGCCGTCTCGTCGATAGCGTCCAGCGCCTCCCGCAGCGTCGCGACCGCGGCGTGCCACGGGACCGCCGCGCCGCTGCGGCTCCCAAGCTGGACGAGGGCCGTTCCCAGCTGGGCAAGCCGCGCCGGCCGGCGGGGGTCCTGGTCCGGCGTCCGCAGCACAGCAATGCCGAGCAGGCCGACGGCCTCGGTCAGGTCAGACACCGCTTCGGTGAGCTCGTAGCGGTTCAGGTGCGCACTCCCCAGCCCCAGCGCGACGTGCGGCCGGTCGGCGGGGTCCTCGCCCTGGGCCTCCTGGTAGTAGCCGATCGCGGTGTCGAGGTCCGCCGGGGTGTTCCGGAGGCGGAACCGCAGGGCGAGCGCCTCGCCGAGGTTGTACGAGCGGTCGCGGCGCTCGGGGTCTCCCTCCGCTGTGGCCGCTCGTGCCTTCTCCAGCGTCTCGACTGCATGATCGAGGTCGTCGGCACTTCCGGTGCTCCGGGCGATGCTCACCTCGACCGCGCCGAGGTTGGCCAAGTAGCGCCGCATGCTCGGGTCGCCGGCGCCAAGTTCGACCGCCCGGGTCAGTGCCCGGTGCGCCGCCCCAAGATCGGCCGGGTTCCCGCGGCGCTCCCAACGGGTGCGCAGCGCCGCACCCAGATTGGACAGGCGGGCCGGGAGACCAAGGTCTCCGACCTCGGACCGGGACACGGCACGGTCCAGCATGGCGACGGCATCGTCAAGGAGTACCGGGTCGGCGCTGCCGAGGGCACGGGCGAGGGCCGCCGACCCCGCCCGGCCGATCTCGTCCGGCGTCGGCTCCGGGTCAGTCACGGTGTCGCGGGGCCCGGGGCCGGGCAGGCGTCGGGCGCCGAGATGCCCACGGCACGATCCAAGTCGACGACGATCTCGCCCACGTCCGCCTTCAGACGCAGGTCGCCGTCGCGCAGCGCGACCACCTCCCCGCAGCGCACACCGGCGTCCGTCACGACGGACAGCCGCGGCTTGGCCTTCGGCGGGCCGTACCAGGTCAGCCCGACCGCGCCGCAGAGCAGCGCGGCACAAACCATCGCCGACACCACACCCCGCCCGAGCGCGCGCGATGCCCCATCCGCCTCGCCGAGTCGCGACGCCAGCCGGGGGTCGGCCGCGGTCTGGTCGATGATCTCGGTCATCCGGCTGGCGAAGGGGAGTCCGTGCGCGGCGCGCATCAGCAGGACCGCCGAAGCCGCACCGGCGATGAGGGCCGCGAGCAGCAGACAGCCGACGATCGCCGCCGCAACCGGGGCCAGCTGGGTGACGTCGCTGCGTCCCTTGATCAGGCTGAACCCGATGAGCCCGGCAAGCAACGCGCCGAGCCCGTTGCGCCAGGCCAGCGCGGCCGCCTGGATGCGCGGCGTCTCGTCCGCGAGCAGGTCGAGGCTCTCCCTGGCTGCCCGCCGGGCCCGGTGCGGCGCCGGTGCCGCTGGCCCGATCACGACAGCTCAATGTTCCAGTACGCACCGCAGCCGTGCTCGCCGCCGGGACGACCCTGGTGGTCTCTCGTGCACGTGCACAGCAGCGGCACGGTGGCGGTTCGGGCTTTCCCTTTGCTTCGGGTCCCGCGGTTCGCCTGGGACACCACTGGGAAATCCATCGGGCCATGGCACCGTGGACACAGCCCGTGCAGCAGCACGCCGCGCCTCATCGGGGTCTCTTCCGTACAGCTGTCCACGAAAGCCTTCGAGTATCCGTCCTCAGTGTGCTCGTCGAATTCGAGCTCCTTGTGCGCGGGGGGGTTGGCCACGGTCTGTCTCCTCAGGCCGGTCACGGGCCGGTGTGGGTGAACGGGGTCCACAGATGCGGCCACTGCGGTGTCGCGGCGCGACGGGCGCGGACGATAACGTGCAGCGCCGCCGCGGCCTCGGCGGAGCGGACCCGCCTGTCCCCGGCTATCGCCGCGTATAGCTCGGCGAACACCGTCGACGTCGTCGCGCTGTCCGCCGACCAGGTCGTTGCGACGACGTGCCGGTATCCCGTGTAGTGCAGCGCCGCGGCCAGGGTGATGGCCTCGTCGAGCAGGTCCACCCCGCCCACCGCCGTCTTGCACGCCGAGAGGCCTGCGAATTCTCCGCCGGACCGGCTCTGGGACAGGGCCTCGACGGTGAGCCGGGACCCGTGTAGCAGCAGCGCACCCTGCGACGGATCTGCCAGGTCCTGGTCGCCGTGGCAGACGAAGTGCACCCAGCGATGCCGTTCGAGCTCGCGCGCGACGGCCGACGCGGTGGCCGCGGGCCCCTCCAACAGGGTGCAGTGGTCCGGACCGAAGGCTGCGACGAGGGCCTCGCGCTCCGCGGTGCCGTCGAGCTCGGCCTGGCCACTAACCTTAGACGCGTCTACTAGCAGGAGCCGGCCGTCGGTGATCTCGGGGTCCTCTGGCTCGACGCGCGGCCGCCGGGCGTCGAGGAGGGCCCGGACCGTGGGGGTATACGACGAGACGACCCGGTCAAGCACGGTCCGCGGGTCGGCACGGCCCTCCGCCGCGTCCGCGTGGTGGCCTGCGGAGTGCAGTGGCAGGAGCGTGAGCGGCCCGGTCGGGCACCACCACAACCGCAGCCACTGAGCGGTCGAACGCTCGGGCGTCATTGTGAGGCCTAGGGTTGTCAGGACGGGGTCCGCGATGGTGTCCCACATCCAGGCCTGGAGGTCAGTGAGCATCGCGTCAACCTCGTCATAGGCCTCCTCCACCGCCTGGGCCGCGGCGAGCACGCGGGCCGCGGCGCCGCGCCCAGTGCCGGTCGCGGCTTCGGCGTGGGCCGCCTCCGCCGCCTCCGCCCGTTGGAGGACCGTGAGGTAGTGGTTGGCACGTTCGGTCGCCGACTCGAGACCGAGCGCTGGCAGTGGAACCGGCGTGACCCCCTCGTGCTCGACGACGAGTGCGTCGCACTCCCACCGGCTGACGTTGATCACGACGATCGGCCCCGTACCCTTCGCGGGCCGCAGCTGCTCGGGCTCCGGCGCCCTTAGGAAGTCCGCGAAACCGTCCTTGCCGCGCACCTCCTCGACGAGCTCGTCCCACTCCCTGGAGAGGGCCGCCCGCCGATCGGCGGCATTGTTCGCACCAGCCGGGTCGACCATGATCTGACAGTCGTGCGAGGTGCAACGGCCATTACAGTTCCCCGACCGGCGCCCTTGGCTGGCGGTGTTCGGTGACCTCAGGCACGCAGGACGAGCTCGTCGCCCTCCTCCAGGCGGCTGTCCGCAATGCGCCCGGCGGGGTGCTCACCGCAGCGTCGGAGCAAGCCGCCGACCAGCTCGCGGAGCTCCTGGGTCCGCCGCCCGCGGCAGACCCGCGCCTTGTCCATGCCCTCGCTGTTTTCCATCTGGCCCGGTTCCAGGCCCTCGACCTTCCGAAGGGCGAGGAGGACCTAGGGGCCGCGATGGCATATTTCTCCGCGCTCCACGACCGGTACCCGGAGCTGGTGCCAGAGAGCCTCCGGAAGTTAGTCGGCGTCTCTAGTCCTGAACCAGACGGCAGCGAACTGCTCCGCGCCGCCCTCGACCAAGGGGGCGACGGCGAGCTCCTCCGTGAAGCCGTCGCCCTGCTCCGGGCCGAGATCGACCATGAGCCCGCCGCAGCCCTCTACGCGAATCTCGGCGTCGCTCTCCGCGCGATGTTCGAGGAGACCGGAGACCGCGCACACCTCGACGACGCCGTCGAAGCTCTTACCCGCGCTGTGGACGCGGCGGACCTCGAAGACGAGAGCCGGGTGCTGTTCCTCTCCCAGCTCGGCGCGGCCCTGCGGGAGCGATCGGGCTTCGCCGACCGGGCCGCGGATCTCGACGCGGCTGTTCAATACCACCGCGAGGCGACCGGCTTGGCCCGCGGAGCCGCCTGGCCGCCCGCCGCCCAGAACCTCGGCAACGCCCTCACCGACCTCCACCAGGCCACGGGGGACGAGACCGCGCTGCGGGAAGCCATCGAGGTGCTGGAGGCCGCCAGCACTGCGTCGTTGAACGTGACCTCTGCCAACAGCCTCGGAGTCGCCCTGCGCGCCCGCTACGACCTGCTCGGGGCCCTCCCCGACCTGGACCGCGCGCTCGGCTACTTCCAGGCCGGTGTTGACGCGACGAGCGCGGGCGACCCGACCGTGGTGCTCGCGGCGAACAATCTCGGCACTTCGTGGGCCGTGCACTTCGAACACAGCGGTCAGCTCGACGATCTCCGCGCCGCCGAGGCCGCCCTCCGGACCGCGCTCGACGCGACCGTCGAGCGTGCGGCGCTACGCCCGCTCATCCTTGGCAACCTCGCGAACGTGCTGCACAGCCGGTTCGAGGAGGAGGGCGACACGGCGCGGCTCGCGGAGTCCGTCGGGCTGCTCCGCGAGACTTCCGGGGCCACCGCTGACGACGATGCCGACCTGCCGATGCGGCTCACGAACCTCGCAGTCGCGCTGTCGAGCAGGTACGAGCGGTTCGGTACCGCGGAAGACCTTCGGGAGGCGATTGACACCGCCGAGCGGGCGGTCGAGCTGGTACGCCGGCCTGGCGAGCGAGCCGCCCTGCTGGGGAACCTTGGCAATCTGAGGGCCACGGCGTTCGAGGTGAGCGGCGACCGAGTGGACCTCGACACGGCGGTCGCGGCGCTCACCGATGCCGTCGAGTCACTGCACACCACGCACCCGGACCGGGCCCGACACCTGAACAACCTTGGCCTGGTCCATCGGCAGAGCTTCGAGCGCAGCGGTAGCCCGGCCGACCTCGACCACGCGATTGCCGCGCACGAGGCGGCCGTCGCCATCGGGCCGTCAACCTCCGCCGAGCAGGGTGGGTACCTCTCCAACCTGGGTAGCGCCCTGCTGGCCCGCTTCCATGTCGACGAGGCCGGACCTGCCCTCGACGAGGCTATCGCCCGGTTCCGCCAGGCTCGCGCCGTTGTCGCGCCCGACCATCCCGATCGCGCAGGGGTCGAGGGCAACTTGGCCTCGGCGCTGATCACCCGGGCGGAGCGGGACGGCCCGGAGGCGGATGGCGACCTCGCCGAGGCCCAGACCGTCCTCGCGCAGGCGGCAGGCCGACACGACACCGACTATCCCGGGTCCGCCCTCACCGCCCTACACAGCGGACGATGGGCGGACCTGCGCTACCGCAGGCTGACCCGCGCCGATCACGACGCAACGGACGTCTGTCTCGACGGACTCGCGGCCTTCCAGCTCTGCGCGAGTGACGACCGTGTGCGATTGTCGTCACGGATCGACGCGGCCCGGGGGGCGGCGTCGCTGGCACGACGAGCTGGCGACCTTGCGACGGCGGACGCCGCAGGCCAGGTGGTCCTGGCCCTACTGCCCTCGCTGGTCACGCTGGAACGCGAACGACCGGACCGCGAGCATCGACTCGTCGAGCTAGCGGGTCTTGGCGGCGACGCAGCAGAGGTCCGCCTCCGGCGCGGGGACGCCGAGGCGGCGCTCGCGTTGCTGGAGGGAAGCCGGGCAGTCCTCTGGTCCCAGCTCGTCGGGAGCCGCAGGCTGCTGGATCGGCTGCGCTCAGTCGACCCCGAGCTCGCTGCCCGGCTAACCACGCTCACCACACTCCTGAACAGTCCGCCCGAAATAAACCCGGCGTTGTCCGCGCGACGGACAGCCCAGCGCCGTCGCGCCGAGACCTACCGGGAGTGGCGGGCGCTCGTCGTCGACGCCGTCACGCGCCTGAGAAGGTCACCGTAAAGCGCACCGGGCCTGGAGGACGTTCGCTCCCACTCAGAGTTGGTGATCGTGCGGGCGGCCAGTAGGTTCAGAGAGGAGATGCGTCAGCGGGTCAGCCGGGTGGCTCGTGCTCGGCTAATACTTACCCTCCAAGAAGGTCTCGTGCCCCGGCGATGAACGCGCTCCGCTTGGTCTCGTACTGGAGTTCTCGGACCTCCATATCGGCCTTGTCGCCCGCTTCGCGGAGGACGTCGATGTATGCAGCCAGCCCACGGGCTGCAGAGTGGAGAGACGGATCGCCAATCACGAGCATGAGCCGCGCCTGCGCGCTCTCTGCTGCGGCCCCACTACGGTCCGCCTCCACCATCGCTGAGCGCCATTCCTCTCCCTCCTCTTTGCGGCGAAACCACGCGGTGATGGCGGCGCGCTTCAGCTCGGCTATAGCGGTCAGGAACTCACTGCACGCCAGCAAGCGCTCTTGTCTCAGTCGCTCTTCTCGGGCCGCTCTTTCGGCGCGAGCCGCAGTGCGACGTTGGAAGAGGTACGTCGACAAAGAGCCGAGCAATGTACCCGCCACTGCAATCAAGCTGGTTGCTATCCCGCCCATGAGCAGATCATGGAGGACCTGCCGGCCTCGACCAACCCCTGCACACCTCTCCGACATACTATCGAGCCCTGGTGCGCCCCTCGTTCACTTCGCAGCCTCAGCAGGCGGACGCGCACGAGAACGTCGATCAGTGGCTTTGAGCCAAACGACGACTTCCGGTCGCGCACGGCACACGTGCCCGTCGGACAGCCGGACCCGACACGCCAGCACCGGCGGGAGGGCCCGCTTTGGGTACCGCTTACGTCAACCCATCGCTCGACACAGGGCTCGATCACTCATGATCGAGACCAGCGGGCTCCATCGCTGACCAGCACGAACGCTCACCGCATCACACGACTGCGGACGTGACTCTCGTCCACTGGGTTCGGGGTTCGAGTCCCTGACGGCGCACCCAATTCCCAGGTCAGAGGCCGGACAACAGTCCGTGCCCGACCGGGCACCCCCGCGGCGCTCGACCTGGCGGGCCTTGCCGTCGAGGTCGCGGAACCACGCCAGGGCGACGTAGCGGCCGGGCTCGCCGGTGACCCGGATCGTTCCATAGGCCGACCGCGCTGGGTGGAGAGCGCCACCAGGCAGCACAGGTGCCGGTCATCGACAACAGGGGCGCTTGCACCCGCACGGGCGGCCCGGCAGGACAGAGCCCGCGCCGCCGAGGGAGAGACCCTGAGCCCCCCCAGTCTCTGGACAGGTTGAGGCCTCGGCCGAATTAATGAAGATTCGCTCAACGTTGCTCGAAATCGGACCGAAGCTGGCAATAACGACAATCGCGGCTTCTCGACAGCGGCCCCGCAACTGCAACTGGACGTCGGCATGGGCGCCTTCGGCGCCCGCTCCAGTTAAATCTTCCTGGCTATCGATGACTTCGATACTGACCGCGCGCACTACTTCACAGTCGGTCGCCCCCCACATCTTGTCGCCTTCAATAAGTAGCCTTGGAGAAAGCGAGCCGTGTCCGCCTCTTGACTTGACGACATGGTTGACCAAGCACACTCTCGAACTCCGACGCCCATCCGAGCAATCATGAAGGAGGAACGATGGCTTCAGTTCGACGTGGAGTTGTCGCCGCTGCTTTGATCGCAGCTGCAACTCTCGGTACCGCTGCGCCGGCACTCGCCAGCCCTTCCCCGCCGACCAATGGCGGAAATGGTGCTGGGCAGAGCGGCCAGTGCACTGGCCCGGCCGCTGACCGACCGGCGTCCTGCCAGTCGTCGAAGTAAAAGATCGGCCACAGAGCGCGACCGACTCCAAGACAGCCCTGCAATCAGGTCGGTGCGAGCTACGGCCTCCGTGGGACTCCCGGGTCGCGAGCCGAGCCATCCCTCTGCGGCATCGCTTGCTGAGGGGGCATGGCCTTGGCTCTAGCGATCCGGGACTTCTCATGAGGTGTCGGCGCAACAAGTGGGGATTTGCGGGGCCTGGGTGCTCCATAGTGCTTCTGTTCCCTCATTCGACATCTGCCGCGACTCGGAGAAGAACCTCACGGCCGAGCCAGAACCACGCCTGGCGACACTTGCACGCGAACCCTGAACCCGCCGTAGTGCCGAGCTCGAGCAGCTTGAGATCAGTTGACCCGAGGCCTCGACGCTGCTATCCGCCTGACCGAACATGGTTACATGAGTCAGACCACAGACTCCGAGTCCTCCGGTAACTACTACATCCTCTTCGACGTCGATATCCGGAATGGCGAGCGCTACCGCCGCCACATGGAGCGAGCCCGCCCTGCCCTGGAAGCCGCCGGTGGCCGGCACCTCGTACGAGGGGGCAACTTCACGGTGTACGAAGGGGACTGGACCCCCTCGCGACTGGTCTTCTTGGAGTTCCCATCCCAGGAAGCGTGGGAAGCCTTCTACTACGGGCCAGACTACGCAGAGATCAAACCGGCCCGCGACGAGGTCTCTGATGGACGAATGGTCGGAGTACAGGGCCTGACGCCGGGTACGTGAGAGTGGCCGCGCTATGCAGCACAGGTACAGGCACGAAGGCCCGGATCGCGCCTCGCGCTGAGCAAGGTCGACCCAGAAAGTACCCGTGAGATTCGTCCAACGACGGTCCAGAAGCAACCGCGACTGCGCGAAGGGTCATGCGCCGGTCTTCTCAGGTAGGCCTCGATGTCAGCGACTCGTCGGTGACATCGAGGAAGTCGCCGTCGAGAATCACTGGGTTCGGGTTCGAGTCCCTGACGGCGCACTCTCTCTACTGAGCACAGCCCTGCGGCGATCTTCGGAGTGACTCCAGACCGGTCCGACGGGCCGTTTACTTCCGAGCGCACCCGTTGTAGACGCTCAGATGTCCTGGCCAGTGCTCGACTTGGCTCGCCCTGATGCGCCCACAGATCCGTGGATGGCAGCCGCGCTTGACGACGCGGACTCGCTGCCGTCCTTGCCGGACGTGGGGCTAGGACGTTGCGCAACGTATTCCACGCTCCTGGTCGGCTCCAACGCCGCAGACGACCCCCTCCCGCCCCGTACCGATGGCCGACGCCGACGTCGACGGCCAGGTGCAGCGATCACCCTCGACAGCAGGCTTGACGGCGACCCTGCCCACCCGGGGGTGCGATGGGCCAGGACGACGATCGAGAAACCCGCGCACCCGCCTGCTCGCTGGCCCGACGGAGCGGCGGGCCACCGCAGGCGGTCGGCATCGAACATCCCCGGCTCCGGTCAGGGGGACGGATGTCGACACCCTCCTCGGCCGACGTGAGGTCCGGAGAAGGACCCGCGCAGACCACCCCCCACCGACTGCTTCCACGACTTGCTGTTCCTCCAAGCCGCGCACGCCCCGACGGGAGGAATGGTGCTGACGGGCACCGCTTCTCGGCTGTCGCTGCGCTACCTTTTTTCCGGTGGCTTCCTCTCGGTTGGAGGCCGCGCGGTGAGGGATGTGGCGAGATGATCGTTGCCCTTGCGCTCTGTGCCGCCGTTCTCCTGGTGGCCGCGACGCTGGTCGGAACGAGCATGCGGGTCGTCCGCCAGTACGAGCGCGGAGTCGTGTTCCGGTTCGGCAGGGTGGAGCCCGGCACCACGAGAGCGCCCGGGATCGTCCTGCTCTGGCCGTTCGCGGACCGGTTGACGAAGGTCAACATGCAGATCGTGACCCTGCCGGTCCCGGCGCAGGACGGGATCACCCGTGACAACGTCACCGTGCGGGTCGACGCGGTCATCTATTTCCGGGTGGTCGATCCCGTCCGCGTGGCGGTGGACGTGCAGGACTACTTGTCCGCGATCGCGCAGCTCGCCCAGACGTCGCTGCGGTCGATCATCGGGAAGAGCGACCTCGACGATCTGCTCAGCAACCGGGAGAAGCTCAACCAGGGCCTCGAGCTGATGATCGACACCCCGGTCGTGGACTGGGGCCTGCACATCGACCGCGTCGAGATCAAGGACGTCTCGCTGCCCGAGTCCATGAAGCGTTCCATGTCGCGTCAGGCCGAGGCCGAGCGTGAACGTCGCGCTCGCGTCATCACCGCTGACGGCGAACGTCAGGCGGCGGCGACACTCTCCGCGGCCGCGGAGACGATGTCGGACCACCCGGCCTCCCTGCAGCTCCGCCTCCTGGAGACGGTCGTGGAGGTGGCGGCCGAGAAGAACTCGACGCTCGTGCTGCCCTTCCCCGTCGAGCTGCTGCGGTTCCTCGAGCGCGTCACCCCCGAGGAGAACCAGGCCCCGACCGCGATGGATCGGGTCGCAGCAGGGTCGGCGCCGCCCCACCCCCTCCGGGATCTGACCGGGTCCACGGCACGAAACCGGTCGGGTCTCCGCTCGACGGCTCGCGTACCAGTTCGGCCACGAGCCCGGCCACGATCCCGGAGGAGGACACCGGCACGCGCGACCTGGAGGTGACCCTGCCGGGGGCACGCATTGCCCGGCTCGCACGCACAGCGGTGCGTGGGCCGCCCAAGGAGGGCCCACGGGGGACACCGATCGGGCAGGTCTCGGCCTTCACCTCCAGAATGGGGACGGGGCTGTCGAGCAGGAGCCGCTGGGCGAGGCCGCCGAGCAACGCCTTGCTCACCGGCGCCCGCAAGACGTCTTTCCACCCACTCCATGGTGGCCGCATCGGCGTCCTGGTTCCGTTTCACAGCGTGTCACGCGTCTCAACCTCATGCTGAGCTTTAGGGTCCGCCCGAACCTCGCGGAGGGCAGTCCGCGCGGCGTCGGTGACCGTGCCAGACGACAGGGAGACCAAGAGATGTGGGAATGGCGGGAGGACGCGAGGCGCGAAGGGCGACGGCTCGATGCGGTCGACACCTGGGCTGGGCAGGCGCGCGACGAGCGGGCGGACGAATCGACGCCGATCTTTCGCGCCATGGCGGCGGCCTGGGAGGACCGGGGGCGGCAGGTCGCCAGCGGCCGCAACGGCGTCGACACCACCCGCCACGATGAGCGGCATCCGGGGATTCCCGTACCGCGTTCGGGTTCGGGAGCGTCGCCGGATCAGTGGCTGCACGACGTCGGCCGCTCGCGGACTCTCGCATCGATGAACAGGACGCCGCCCCGCCCGTCGGTCAGCACGCCCGACGGCGAGCTCGAGTATCGCGCGAAGCACCGACGTGAGTCGCAAGCGATGACGCCGACAGCTGGCGGTCAGCACGCCCTGCAGCTGGACGAGGACGACACCGGCCGCCACATCTGCAAGATCGTCTGGCTGGTGCCCCGAACGTGATGGCGCGCGGCCGGCACTCCTGCCGACCGGTGCGGGCGACGCCTGACGTGCTCGGCAGACGAGCGTCGAGGGGCCGGTGAGCTGCCCCAGGGGTAGCCGGCGCTCGTCGTCGCACAGGTGCGCATTGATGCCCTGACCCCGTCATCGAGGTGCTCGATCCCCGGTCTCGTCGAGGAGTTCCGCAGCGTGTGGTCTTCGACCCGCCTTCACGCCCGAACAAGCACCACGACACACCCTCCCGATGGCAGCTCGACGACCCGGTCGGGGCGTGTCGGTAGTGGAGCAGTACGGGAGCAGCGGGCGGCCTGGCGGGCCGGACGACGCCGGCGGCCCGCGCGAGCATCGGGGACGGCCGCCGTCACCAGGGTGAACGTCCACTCGGCCGGATCATTGCGTCGTCCCGGATGTACTCGTGCCAGTCGAATGGTCGAACTTGCTCAGAGACTCACTCAGGACCGTAATCCCGGCGTGATGGAGGGCGACAAGTCAGCAACCCGCCACCCTCGGCGGGGCACCCAGGGAGGGGAGTCGGTCTGGCTGCCCTCATCGTCGTGGAGGTGTGGATGGCGGTACGCCTCGAGGTCACCCGGACCGGACTGCGTGTGCACTTTTCAGGCCCCGACGTGCTCGCCGCGTGCTCGCGGGGGCTGTTCGTCCCCTACACGCGGGTCCTCGGGATCCGGGTGATGACACGAGCCGACGCCGTCGCCTCGAGCCCTCACCTTCCCTGTCCGGGCCTGTGGTGGTGGCAGCGCTACCGCGCCGGCTGCTGGGGAGTCGGTGAACGTCGCCAGCTCTGGAGCGCCCGTCTGGGCACAGACGTGGTGGTCATCTACCTCAGCGGCCGACCGTTCCATCGTGTGGTGGTGGAGGTCGACGAGCCCGAGCGGGCTCACCGGCGGATCGACGCGGCCCTGTTGCACAGCAAGAAGACCAGCCCGCGACGCGCGCTACGTGGTCACCGGCGATCCTCCATCGAGCAATCCATCCCCGAGCCCGCCGGTGCCGACCGTTGACTTCGGTCCGGACTCGGTGGCCGATGGGTCTATGTGGATTCGCTGGACGTCGAGGCCCCTGATGCTGCTCCGATGGTGTTGAGATCTTCGCGCAGCGTCGGTTCGTCCCCATCGCGCGGCTTCAAGGCGTGTCGTCCGCCCTCGGCCGTCGACGTGGCCAGCGGCCGGCGCCGCCGTTGCGCGCGACGCGTCAGTTCCTCGTCGATCGAGCGGTTCGGTGGCGGCACCATGCCCGCCGGGTAGACATCGCGCCCGCTCGCGTCCCGCGGACGCTGGACGGGCAACGGTCCTGACCCCGACCGGGGCTCGGGCACCCAGCCAGACGGAGCCCTCTCGCCGGAGGGCGCGACGCCCAGCACCTGGCGGCCGGCGACGTCGACGACCCGGGCGCCGCGCGGTGGGGGTGGCGGCACCGCAGGCACCGCTGGCAGATCACGGGTGCGGCCCGGGTCTCGCGGTCGTTGGACCGGCAGCGGTCCCGTTCTCACACGCGGCGCGGGCGCCCAGGCAACGTGATCCTCCTCGAGGGCGGGCGGGCTGCCCCGGCGATGGCCGCCGACGTCGTCGCGCTGGTGCCGCTCCCACTCCGACGCGACGGCCTGGAAGATCGGCGTCGGCTCCCAGTCGCCCCGCACTGTCGCGGATGATCCCGGCACCACGTCCTGCGCACACCCCCAGCGCTGCCCCGGCAGAGTCGGGTCCGGCACCGAGGTCCGGGACTCACTGGTACGCGGGCTTTCCGGTTCGACGAGCGGCCCCGCGTACGACGACGCCACGTGCCGGCTCTCGCCGCCGTACTCGTCGAGGCTCCGTCCTCCGACTGCGCCCCCCTGCCATTGCCACATCTCCGGCCTCCCTTCGCCCCGCTCCCCCGTGGACCGCCGGTGCGCGTCGAGCTCCGCACCACGCGCCTCCGCCGCAAGCCCGGAACCATAAACCTCAAGATGACCTTGAGATGGGCGGGGTCGGGAGAGGCAGTCGATCACCACCCCGATGCGCCCACCGGGTGGTCTCGGGTCGCGCCAACCGCAGCAGGGAGCCCGCGCCCCGCGGCCGAGCGCGCTACGCACTACGGCGATACCACGGCCTGTGCGTCGGCGACCTCGTTCATGCGTCCACGTCCGTCTCCCCCTGGACACCCCGCCACGAGGTCGTCGAGCTACCCCAGAGCCTCCATCCCGAGCCGCACGCCCCGAACTACTACGCGGATGACCCGAACAGACCCCGGTGGGAACTCCGCTTGCACCCTCTTCGGCGTGGCGGGTAACAGCCACGACCGGTGCATGCGACATCGGACTGAACCACCACCGACGAACGGGGACCGACGGTGACGGGGACACTACTGATTGCCGCGGCGGCCTTCTCCCACGCGGCGCTCGGCGCGACGCTGTACGCCGTCGGCCACCGACGTGGCGCTCGACGACGACCGCCTCGGCGGGTGCGGGTCCAGCTGCATGGCCGGTAGCTGACGGTCGATGTCCAGATCGTGACACCGGAGTGGCGCCGGACCGCTGGGCGATGACCGGGTGGAGCCTTGCGCTGTCGTGGCGCCCACCGGCGCGGGCTGGCTCACGGGTCACAGGAGCGGTCGAGGTCGTCGGTCACGGCCCCCGGGGTCCTCGGACGGATCGCCGGTGGCCATGCGGACCGGCAGACCCCTTCATGACCTCCTGCGGTCGCGAGAGCGGAGAACAGTGGTCGGGACGCCACGCCGCGCGGCCCTCAGCGGCCGGGCTCGTGGAGACCGAAGATGAGGTAGGGGTCGCTCGGGTCCCAGCTGTTGTCCACCTGCGAGCGGCGTCCGATCTCGCGGCATCGCTCGAGGAGTCGGCGACCGAGGTCGAGCTGGGCCTCCTCCCAGGTCTTCAGGGCGGCCGGGATGTCGCCGCCGGCACCCTCGAGCGCGTCGGCGAGGGCCCATGCGTCGGCTGCGGCCTTGGCCGTCCCGGCCGCCGCATGGGGGCGCACCGCGAACGCTGCATCCCCGAGGATCGCGACCTGCCCCGCGGTCATCGCCGGGACGTCGATGTCGTAGACGGCCTGGACGAACGGCTCGCGCGCGCCGTTCACCACCTCCGCGATCGGTGGTGCGAGCTCCCGAGTTGCCGTGGCGCGGAACTCCTCGATGGCCTCGTCACTCAACATCCCGGGCGGCACGGACACTTTCCGCGGTTGGCCATCTCGACCGGCGAGCAGCCGGTCGAAAGGTGCGCCGGGAGCGACGTTGCGGTACCAGACGTAGTTGGACAACCGTTCGCCCGGCTGCACGGCCCCCCCAGGGCCCGGGATCGGATAGACGAGAACGTGGCTGTCGCGGATCACCTGATAGGTGATGGCGTCGCGCAGTTCGGCAAACGTCTCCGGGCGGAGATCCTCCTCGGGCACGGTGCCGCGATAGGCGACGTAGCCGGAGTAGCGCGACCGGGCGGAGGGGAAGAGCGTCTCGCGGGTCAGGGAGTTGATGCCGTCGGCGGCCACGAGTAGGTCGCACTCGTCGCGCGCCCCGTCGGCGAAGGTGATCTCCACACCTTCGTGGAGCTGCCGGAAGGACGTCATCTCGCGGCCGAGGTGGTAGCGCTCGGCGTCGAAGATTCGCAGCAGCTCCCGGTAGATGGCGTTCCACGAGGAGAAGCGGTAGTGGTGCTCGGCCTGGTAGCGGCGGGACCCGTCGGACCACAGATAGCGGATCCACCCGGTCCGGGAACAGAACGTGTCCGGGTCGACGGCGGTCCGCTCGCGGAAGTAGCGGATGGTCGCGTCGAGGACGGCGATCCCCGCCCCGCGGGCGTCGAGCTCGGATCGTGACCGCTCGTAGATGTGGACGTCACAGCCCAGATCGCCCAGCAGGAGGCCCGCCGTCAGACCCCCGATGGAGCCGCCGACGACGGCCACTCGTGGGTTCGAGCCCATCGTCAGGGACGCCCGAACGTCGCGATCTTGTCGACCGACAGCTCGAAGAGGATGCGGCTCTCGCCGACCGACTCGTCGCGCAACCCGTATGCGGAGTCCTGACCTGTATATTTCCGCCAGATTCGGTCGACCTGGTCCGTGACGCGTTTGCCGTCGCTGGGGTGGTCCTCGGGGATCTCGCGGCGGACCGTGGTCTTGATCGATACCCAGTGGTAGGCGTTCTGCGGGTTCATCAGGAGGAACGTCGCGTGCGGTGTCGCGCGCAGCCACTCCACTTTCTTGCGGTGGTGGGCGAGGTTGAGCAGCACGACCTCGCCTTCGTAGTCGAACCACACCGGCGTCAGATTCGGCAGGCCGTCCCGCCCCACCACCGCCACCGTCGCCGTGACCGGCTCGTCGAGGAGCTGCTTGTACATCGGGTCGAGATCCGCCAGCGTCGTGATCGCCCCGCGGTCACCGACGGTGAACTGCCCGGGCTGCGTCCCTTCGGAGACATCTCGAATGTTGGCGACGACGATGCTCACGGTGGGCCTCCCGGTGGCGGTGCTGGTGGATCACCTCGAGGCGAGCGTAGGTTTCCGTGATCCAGGGCACAACGCCGTCGCCCTCCCCGCGAACGGAGCGCCACCGCAGCGATGCCTTTCTCGACACGTCGTCAACGGCCTCCGTGGTGACCGTCGGTCCGCGTGCCCTCGCCACCGCCCTCGTCCGCGCCTGGCGCGATGCCGGGACCTCGGTGCTGTTCGGAGTCCCCGGTGGCGGAGCAAACCTCGACGTCGTCGGAGCGGCCGCGGAGGACGGCATCCGCTTCGTCCTGACCCACGACGAGACCGCGGCAGGGATCATGGCCTCCACGCACGGGCTGCTCACCGGCACGGTCGGCGCGGCGGTGGTCACCCGTGGCCCCGGAGCGACCGCCGCCGCCACCGGACTCGCCCAGGCCACGCTCGACCGGTCCCCGCTCCTGCTCGTCAGCGACACCGTTCCGGAGCGGTCAGCTGCCCGCGTCGCGCACCAGCGCATCGACGAGCAGGCCATGACGCGACCGATCGCGAAATGGTCGGGGACTCTGGGGACAGAGAACCCGGCACAGGTCGCGGCCGCTGCTGTCGGTCTTGCTCGTCGAGGACCGGCCGGCGGGGTTCACCTGAGCATGGACCCGACCGCCCCTGGCAGCTCGCCGCCACCGTCGAGCGCGGACGCGGCCCTCGACGAGGGTGCGACGGATCGAGCTTCCGCGATGATGACCCGGGCCAAGCGCCCCGTCGTCCTCGTCGGCCTCGCCGCAACAGACCATCCGGGCCTGGCCGACGCCCTGCTCGCGACGGGCCTGCCCGTCCTCTGCACCTACCAGGCCAAGGGCGCCGTGCCGGATGCCCGCTCCGCGGGCTTGTTCACCGGAGGAGTGCTGGAGCGCCCGCTGCTGGACCGAGCCGACATCGTCCTCGCGGTCGGCGTGGACCCCGTCGAACTGATTCCAGCTCGCTGGCCGTACGAGGCGCCCGTGGTCATGCTGCATCCCGAGCCGGTGGACGGCAGCTGGTTCGGCGACCCGGAGATCGTCGTGGGCCCCCTCGCGACCACCCTTCCCACCGTCCT
This sequence comes from Actinomycetospora straminea, assembly GCF_028737255.1. Lineage (GTDB taxonomy): Bacteria > Actinomycetota > Actinomycetes > Mycobacteriales > Pseudonocardiaceae > Actinomycetospora > Actinomycetospora straminea. The sequence goes on from NZ_JAQZAN010000010.1 coordinate 76,558, forward strand.
CGGCGACGCGTTCCACCGTTGGGAGTCGGGCACGGCCGAGGACGCCCGCCGCGAGGCGCTCGACACGCTCGAGACCGGCGGTGGCGAGTTCGGGCCCCATGACGTGGTGCGCGAGGTTGCGCGGGCGGTCGGCAGCTCGACCACGCTGACGGTCGACGCCGGCGCACACATGCTGGTGGCGATGCCGTTCTGGGAGGCGACGGCCCCCCGCCGGGTCCTGATCTCCAACGGCCTGGCGACCATGGGGTTCTCGCTGCCCGCAGCGGTGGGCGCGGCGCTCGCCCGCCCCGGCTCTCCCGTGGTGTGTTTCGTCGGCGACGGCGGACTGGGGATGACCCTGGCTGAGCTCGAGACGGTCGTCCGGCTCGATCTCGACGTCACCGTCGTGGTCTTCAACGACGCCGCGCTCAGCCTCATCGAGATCAAGCAGACTGACGGGCAGGGCGACGCGAACGCGGTGCGCTATGGGACCACCGACTTCGCGGCCATCGCCTCCGGCATGGGGATGCGAGCCACGATCGCGGAGCACCGGCAGGCGCTCCGGCACGAGCTCGACCAAGCCCGGACGGGCCCTCGCCTGATCGACGTCCGCATCAGCCCGGCCACTTATGCACACGTCCTGACCGCCACCCGGGGGTGAGGCCCCCGCCGCATCACTGTCGCGGGAGGTCCTCGTCGTGGTCGAAACGATGGCGACCGAGCGGAGCACATCCCGCGACCCGGTGGTCATCTCGCAGGCGGCGCTCGTGGCCGTCTTACGTGCAGACCACGGTCGGCTTCACCCCGCAGCGCGACCAGCCCGGGCTGATGGGGCCGCGGTCCGACGGCTCTACAGCGAGGGCGCCGCGTGGCTCGCCGGTGCCGAGGAACCCGGCGTGCCCGTGTCGCGAAGGCCGTCGGACGAGAGCCCGGCTCGCAGGTGCTCCGGCCATGGGGCGGCGCGACCGTCGGCGCCGACGTGGACCACGGTGTGGTGGCCCTCGACGCACAGCTCATCGTCACGGGTGATGTGCCAGCGGAAAGTGACCGAGGTCCGTCCCGACGCGGCCACGCCGAGTCGGACCTCGATCTCGTCATCGAACTCCAGCGCCCGGTGGTAGACGGCGTCGGTGGATCGGCGCGGGTAGGGACCGGCCTCGTCGCGGTCGCGGCCGAGGCGACGTAGCAGGGCGTGCTCGGCGAGCTCTGCCCAGCGGAAGACGGCGGTCCAGTGGATGCGTCCGCCGGCGTCGGTGTCGGCCCAGGCGACGCGCAGGCGCTCGGTGTGGAGCACGGTGGGGTCGACGGTCTCGTCGACGCCGGTCACGACGGGTCCCCGATCGGTGCGTAGGTGGCGCGCAGTCCTCGCTTGTCGATCTTCCCGACGGCGGTCTTGGGGATGGCCTCGACGAGGGTGATGCGTTCGGGGAGCCACCAGCGCGCCACCGAGGGCGCGATGAAGGCGCGCAGCTCCTCGGGGGTCACCCTCCGGTCCGGGTGCGTGACCACGAGGGCGAGGGGACGCTCGCCCCACTTCTCGTCGACGACACCGATGACGGCGGCCTCGGCGACGGCCGGGTGGGCGAGGATGGCGTTCTCCAGCGCCGGCGTCGAGATCCACTCTCCGCCGGACTTGACGACGTCCTTGGCCCGATCGGCGATGCGCACCCACCCCCGCGGATCGATCGTGACGATGTCCCCGGTCCGGAACCACCCGTCGGCGGTCCACTGCTCCGCGCTCGCCTCGGGCGCCTCGAGGTACTCCCTCGCCACCCACGGTCCGCGGATCTCCAGCTCGCCGAGGGTCGTCGCGTCCCACGGGACCTCCACGTCCTCGGCCCGGGCGCGGATCTCCAGCAGCGGCAGCGGACGCCCCTGGCTGTGCCGCACCGACTCGAGCTCGCCGGGCGGGAGCGCCCGTTCCTGCACTCCGGGCTCAGCGATCAACCCCATGATCAGCTCGGTCATGCCCCAGGTGTGCACGACGGTCAGGCCGTGGCGGTCGCGGAACCCTTCGATCATCGTCGGCGGGGCGGTCGAGCCGCCCGAGAGGATGGCGCGCAGCCGGCTGACGTCGTGCTTCCCCGGAGCGGCGTCGAGCTCCCGGAGCACCGAGGTCCACACGGTGGGCACGCCCCCGGTCATCGTGACCTGCTCGTCCTCGATCAGCTCGAGCAGGCTCGCCGCATCGAGGAACGGGCCGGGGAGCACGAGACCTGCCCCGAGCAGTGCGCTGGTGTACGGCCAGCCCCACGCCAACGCGTGGTACATCGGGACGACCGGCATGACGACGTCCTCGTCGCGGAGGCCCAGCCACCCCTGCAGGGAGCTCGACAGCGCGTGCAGGACCAGGGCGCGGTGGGACACCTCGACGCCCTTGGGACGTCCCGTCGTCCCGCTGGTGTAGCCGAGCAGGGCCGTCGCGTGCTCGTCGATCTCCGCGGGCGTCCACTGCTCCTCTCCGGTGGCGAGGAGCTCCTCGTAATCGACCGCTCCCGCGTGCGCGTCGCCGCTGCCCCCGATGACGACGACCCGGTCGAAAGGCACGCCGTCGGCGGTGGCGCGCAGATGCTCGAGCAGCGGAAGGAACGACGCGTCCACGAACAGCACGGCATCGCGGGCGTGGGTGGCGATCCAGGCGATGTCCTCGTGGTGCAGGCGCGGGTTGAGCGGGTGCAGCACCAGCCCGGCCATCGGGACGCCGTAGTAGAGCTCGAGGTGCTGGCGGTGGCTCCAGCACAGGCTCGCCACCCGGGTGTCGGGTGCCAGGTGGAAACCCTGCAGGGCGGAGGCGAGACGCCGAGCGCGTCGCCCGACACCCGCCCAGTCGCTGCGGTGCAGGCTGCGGTCCGGCTCGCGGGAGACGACCTCGCGGCGCGGGGAGAACTGCTCGGCGCGGCGCAGCACCGCCGTGATCGTGAGCTCGGTGTCCATGACCGTCACACCTTCTGCAGGGTCGCGTCCGTGTCCGCGGTGACGTCGTCGCGGCGGTGCTGGGTGATGAACGGCTGTTCGGCGACCCTCGCCCGCAACTTCCAGGTCGGCTCCCCCGCGACGCCGCCGCCGCCGGGTCCACCCCAGGAGACCGTCACCTCGTCCCCGACGGCGACGCTGCTGTCGATCCGCGCATTGCTGATCAGTCGGCGCAACGTCGGGCTGTAGGTCCAGGCCGACGCCCACCCCACCGCGTGCTCCTGCTCGACGGGCAGGAACTGCATGCGGAACTGCCCCCACGGGAGGTCGGGGGGCGGCGGTGCGGGGGCGTCGCGGAACTGCGCGGCGAACAGCTCGCCCACGTCCTCGGGGTGCCACTCCAGTCCGCGGAAGGTGCGTCGTGGGCCCCCCGCGTCGGCCTGGCGCGCCAGAGCGTCGCGACCGCTGAATTGGCGGGCCTGCCCGTCGCGATCGAGGTCCACGGTATGGCCCCACCCGACCTCGGCCGGGGTCACGAGGTGCTCGGTGAGGTCCTGCGGATTCGCCGCGAACTCCTCGGGGGCGACCCACAGGGCCGCGAAGCGGGGGAGCTTCTCGCGCGGGAACCGGTCGGGCAGGAAGTCGCGGATGATGGTGGGCATGTTCGACTCGGTGTGGCCGATGAGCTGGGCCTTGAACCCGAGCTCGCGCAGCCCGTGCTCCGCCCCGGTCTCACGGACGGCCCGCCACAGCTCGTGGGCGCGCCCGCCGTCGGTGCGCATCAGCAGCTCGTAGCCGATCTCGCCGGTGACGCCCTGGCGCTGCACGATCACCTCGGTGTCGAACAGCTCGAGGCGACGCCACCGAGAGAAGCGCAGCCCGCCGAAGTCCTCGCCCGTCACGGCCTCGAGCACCTCGCGCGAGCGGGGACCCTGCAGCGCGAAGCAGGTCCAGTCCGGGGTCTCGTCGACGATCTCGACGTCCATGCCCAGCCGGCGCTGCTGCAGCGGCACCCAGTACTGGGCGCCGGACTGGGTGAACAGGTAGTCCTGCTCCCCCAGCTTGAGCGTCAGGCCCTCGATCGCGATCCGTCCGTCCTCGCTGGTCATCGGGGTGAACAGGGTCTGACCGACCACGCAGTGCGTGGGGTCCTTCACCGAGATCCGGTCGAGGAACTCCGTCGCCCGTGGCCCGGTGATCCGGACCTTGTTCAACCAGCTCCAGTCACCGAGCACGGCCGAAGCCCGCAGGGCGCGCGACTCGCGCCACCAGCGCGTGTACTCGTAGCCCATGAGGAAGCCGCCGTTGAGGTGGACCCACGTGTTGCTGACGTTGGTCGCGTCCTGGGCCGGCGCGCCCGGACTGCCGATGTAGGGGCGGTCGCGGAACGCGAGCTCCCGGTACTGGTTGGCGAGCCGGTACTGCTCGCGCACATCGATGTCCATCGTCACCAGCTCCTCGGCCGCGTCGCCGTCCGCACCCCCCAACGCTAGACGCTCCGAGCGACGACCGGCAACCGACGTGTCTAGAGTTTTTGCTGGTCGCGCGCGACGAGATCCAGGGCGTCGCACGTCGTGTGGAACGAGACCAGTGGAGCTCGATCCGGGGCGCCCTCGTGGACGAGCTCACGCACGCGCTCGGTCGCCGCCGGCGCCAGACCGTCGTACAGCGCGGCGAAGAGCTCCCGCGCTCGGGCCTGCGGCCAGTGCTCGGGCAGCAGCTCCTGCGGGAGCTCCGGATCGAGGCCGGGGAACTCCCGCCACACGTCGATTGCCGCGGTGCGGGCAACGAGCGCCTGCGCGGGCGTCAGCTCGTCGACGAGATCACCCAGCGGGGCGAACCGGGCGGCGAACTCCTCGTAGCGTCGCCGGAGATCTTCCAGGTCCCAGGCCCGTGCCGGGTCTCCCCCGGCGATGGCCGACGAGGCACGTCCCACCACCACCGCGGCCTTCTGCACCCCGAGCTCGGCGAGCACGGCCACGGCGTCGTGCTCGCGGTCGCCGGGCGCCGCGTAGACGGCGTCGAACAACGGCGCGAAACCGAGCCACCCCAGCCGCGACCTGAGGTGGGAGCGGACGGTGCGCTGCTCCTCGGGCACGGAGAACGTCACCAGCGTCCACCGGCCGTCCCAGGTCGATGTGCCCCGGGCGAAGGTGAAGATTCGTTCGGTCCCGGCGTCGAGGGTGCGGATCCCCTCGTCGGTGAGGGCGTAGTTCGTGCGCCGCCCGTCGCGGCGCGAGAGCAGCAGACCACGGCGCGCCAGCCGACTCAGCGCCGCCCGGGCGTTGGCCTGCGCGACCCCGAACTCCCCGAGCAGCGACACCAGCACCGTGGAGGGCAGATCGACGCGTTCGGGGTACCAGTGATCTCCCAGCAACGTGAGCAGCAGATGCTGGGGACGCGCCGAGACCGCGGCGCGCTCGGCCTCGACCCGTGCTTCCGGCCCCGACACTCGCGACCCCACGAAGCAGAGCCTAGGTCGGCATCGCTCTCGGGCCCCATCCCGTCACCGGCGTCACGCTGCCGCGTCGGTCGAGCGTCCGTGGCCGACCCACGCCTCCCCGGCAACTCGCGGATCGCATGTCGCTGGGCACCGAGGAGTCGACGGCGCCGCATTCGGCAGGGATTCCCGAGCGAGCCGGTCGCTTCCTTCCTCGGCGGCGTCTCCCCGGGCACGGGGGTGACGGGCGATCAGGCCTTCCCGGGGGTCAGGACGATGTTGCCGAGGTGGTCGACGGTGGCGGCGGTGCCCTCGGGCACCGCGAGCGTGGTGGTGTCGGCCTCCACCACGGCCGGGCCGGCGAACGCCTGCCCGCCCGCAGGTCCGCGTAGTGGTAGGCGTCGACGTCCTGCCAGCCCTGCTCGTGGGCGAGGAACGCCCGTCGCTGCCCGGAGGGGTGGGGGCGGCCGCTGCCACGTTCGGCCGTGGGCCGGTCGGGCTGCACCGGCAGCGTGCCGGTGGCGTAGGAGCGGTAGGTGATCAGCTGGTGGCCGGCGGCGCGGAAGCCGGCCTGAGAGCCCGTCGAAGGTGTCGGTCACGCCGGCCGCGGCCGCGTCGTCGATCGTGCCCGCGGGCACCGGGGTCGCGACCTCGGTTGGCCGAGCGGTGCTCGACGGTCCACTTCACGGCCATGTCGATCGCGGCGCACAACACGGTGTGCCGGTGCAGGCCACGGCGCTGGCGATCTTCGGCATGTGCAACTGGGTGAACAAGTGGTACCGGCCGAGCGGCGAGAGTGCTCGAAGAAGGCCTGCACGTACCCCGGGATGGATTCGTTGGCGAGGACCATCTTGCCTGAGCGGCCCGGAGATCGCCGACATCTGGACCGACGTCGTCCTGGGCGGACTGCGCCTCGACGGGACGCTCCCGAGCGTTCCGTCCTCGGCCTAGATCGACCACGACGGTCGTGCCGAGGGCCGCACGGGCGTTCGTTGGTGAGCGGTCGACCAAGACGTGGCCGCCGTTCGCGGCGGACGACCACAGCGACTTCGGTGGTGATGCGCGCCACCATCGGTGCACCGGCGTCCCGTGGCGCTGCCCCCCAGCACCGGGGGCGCCGGTCCACCACGCCGGCGGAACGGCGGCCCACGATCACCACACGACGCCGACCCGCCGGGGTCCGCAGGACGTCGGGCAGCTCGGCCCACCCCGTGACCCCGGCCCTCGGTACGTGATCACGGTCACGTCCGCGATCTCGTGACGATCCCCCGATCCGGTGTGTCCCACCCGGGAGTTCGACGGACAGCGCCCGGGCTCGACGTCGTCGACCGGCACCTGCCCGGCGACGACGAGGGCGGCGACACGGCCTCCCCCGCCGCCCCGGTCCGGGTCCGGTGCCCCGACGCAGCCGGCACACCGATCGCGACGGTGTGCGCCGGGCCGCGGGCAGGAGCGAGCGAGGCCGTCGACGAGGACCGGACTCCGAGGAAGACGAGGAGGACACCGTGACCGACCGGACCGACCACGGACACGGCGTGCGACTGCGCCCGATGGTGCACGTGGAGGACCTGACCGCCTCCGTCGCGTTCTACGAGCAGCTGGGCGCGCGCGTGGTGCACGGGCGCCGGGACGGCGACCGGGCACTGATCGAGATCGGGGACGCGCGGGTGGGCCTGCTGGCGCACCCCCCGTACCCCTGTCAGGGCGAGGGCGCCGTCGAGCTGGGCTTCGAGTGCTCCGACCCGCTGGAGGAGGTCGAGGCGCGGCTGCGCGCCCGCGGCGTGACGATCGCCCGCCCGACGAGCGACGAGGCCGGCGGGCGGCAGCTCCGGGTGGTCACCCCGGACGGGCTCCTGCTCAAGATCGACGAACTGGACCCGGTCCTCTTCGACTGACGCACGCCGACGCGGTCGCGGGGCCGCCTACCCTGCAAGACTTGTCGGTACCGGAACCACTCAGTATCGTTAGGCCGACCCCAGGACTCCGGGGTCGACCAGCGACACGGGGAGCACGCCAGCATGTCGGTCAGCACCACCACCCACCTGAACTTCAACGGTGAGGCACGCGAGGCGCTCGGCTTCTACCGGTCGGTGTTCGGCGGCCAGACCATGATCGCCACCTACGGCGACCTCGGGGCGCCGGCGGGCTCGCCCGACGCCGAGCGGGTGGTGTTCGGGCAGGTGGAGTCCGACACCGGGTTCCGGGTCATGGCCTACGACGTGCCCACCACCAGCCCGGCGACCACGCTGAGCAGCGGGCACCGCGCCTCGACCCGCCGGGAGAACCACACCACCACCCTCACCGCCGAGCCGTTCTTCATCTCGGTGCGCGGCCAGAGCGTCGACGAGATCGCCGCGATCTGGGACAAGCTCGCCGCCGGCGCGACCATCGTCGCCGATTACGGACCCGCGCAGTGGGCGCCCGCCGCCGGCATGCTCACCGACCGGTACGGGGTCACCTGGAACCTCGACGTCGCCGCCCCGTACGCCCCCTCCTGAGCGGCGGACGCGCGCATCGGGCAGGAGGCCCGCAGGACGAGCTGTCCGCCGAGGTCGAAGCTCTCAGTGCGACGCGAAGGCCTCGCGGGCCGCGGCGAGGGCGTTCAGGGCGGCCGGGAACCCGGCGTAGACGGCCATCTGCGTGATGACCTCCACGACGTCCTCCCGGGTGCCGCCGACGTTCAGGCACCCGCCGACGTGGAGGCGCAGTTGCGGCGTGGCGGTGCCGAGGGCCGTGCACGCGGCGACGGTCACCAGCTCCCGCATCCGCAGATCGAGACCGGTGCCCGCGTAGATGTCGCCGAACGCGAACTCGACGAGGTAGCGGCCGAGGTCCGGCGCGACGTCGCGCAGGCTCTCGACCACGCGGTGCCCGGCGTCCCCGTCGATCTCCGACAGCAGGCGCAGGCCCCGCTCGTACCGGCTCTCGTCCCCGTCGGGACCCCGGTCGGCGGCGACCTCGACCGCGGCCCCCTCCTCGGAGAAGACGGCCCGCGCGGCGCTCAGCCCGTTGAGGGCGGCGGGGAAGCCGGCGTAGACGCTGATGTGCGCGATGGTCTCCGTGATCTCGCGCGGCGTGGTGCCGACCTCGAGGGCCCCGCGGATGTGGAAGTGCAGCTGGGTCGGGGCGGTGCCCAGCGCGGTGAGCGCCGCGACCGTGACGAGCTGCCTCTCCCGCCAGGTCAGGCCGGGACGGGCGTAGACGTCGCCGTAGGCGAACTCGACGGTGTACCGCGCGAGGTCGGGCGCCAGGTCGGCGAGCGCGTCCACCACCGCCGGGTCGTGCTGCCCACCGACGACGCGCAGGATCTCCAGCCCCCGCGCGTACCGGTCGTCGGGCGCCGGTGCGGTCGCGTCCTCGTCCACGGCGGCCGCCTCAGGACCGGCGGGACGCGACGGCACGGCCGTCGGGGACGTCCCGGAGACCGGGCTCACCGTGGGTGTCCGTGCAGGTCGTGGCACCGAGCGACATGCCCGGGCTCCTTTCTCTCGCGCCGAGGACCTGACGGTCCTGACGGGTTGCGGTACGAGCACCCGCGGCGGGAGCGAGGCCCGGCGTCCGGATCCCACGGTCCACCACGAGCACGCGACCGCCCTTCGCCGCCGTCACCACGAGGAGGTCGAGCGCGGGCCCGGCGAAGCACAGATTGGTGGGGAACGTCGGCTCGGGGAAGTCGATGACCCCGTCCGGGCGACCGTCCGGGGCGAACACGAACACCGCGTCCGCCGCGGGCGCGGCCACGTAGAGCCGGCCGTCGGCGTCGAGGGCGAGACCGTCGGGACCTCCTGCGGGCAGGTCCGCGGACCGGCCGTCCGCGACCAACCGGTCGTCGACCCACCGGTGCCGGGTGACGGTCCCGTGATCGGTGTCGGCGAGGTGGAGGACGTCGCCCCCGGGACCGAACGCGAGCCCGTTGGGGAAGGTGAGGTCGTCGAGGACGGTGGTCGTGACGTGGTCGGTGGGGTCGAGCGCGCACAGCCGGCCGGTGTCCCCGGGCAGGCCGGGATCGGTGAACCAGATGCGGCCGTCGGGTCCCACGGCGAGGTCGTTGGGCGCCCTCGCTCCCGGGACGCAGACATCGCGGACATCGTCGCCGACGACCTGCTGGAGCCCGGCGCGTGCGGAGCGCGCGGACCGGCTCGACCGCAGTGAGCCCCCGTTCTGGGCGACCCACACCGTCCCGTCCGGACCCTCCGCGAGCCCGTTGGGGCCACCCCCGACCTCGGTCGTCCCGACCACTCCCCCGTCGAGATCGATCTCGACGACCAGTCCGCGCGTCATCGCGACGACGAGCAGCCGGCCGTCGGAGGTCAACAGCGGCCCCTCCGTGAAGCCGATGCCCGCGGCGAGCACCCGGGGCGTCACCGCGGGCCCGCCAGGACGTCGCGCAGGGCCCGCTTGCTGACCTTGCCGGTGGCGGTCAGCGGGAGGTCCTCGAGCGCGAGCACCGCGACGCGGTCGGGCACCTTGTAGCTGGCCGCGCACTCCCGCACGTGGGACACCAGGCGCGCCGGGAGGTCCGGGGCGACGCCGGGGCGCGCGACGACTGCCGCGACCATGCGCTCCTCGCCGTCGGCACCGGGGAGCCCGACCACGAAGGCCTGGTCCACGTCGGGGTGACCGGCCAGCAGCTCCTCGACCTCGAGCGGGGCGACGTTGATCCCCTTGATCTTCAGCATCTCCTTGCGCCGACCGACGACGTGCAACCGCTGCTCGTCGTCGAGGTGCCCGAGGTCCCCGGTGCGCAGCCAGCCCCCGTCCCGGAAGCTCCCCTCGTCCAGCTCCGGGGCGCCGAGGTACCCCTCGATCACGCATCCCCGCAGCTCGATCTCGCCGGTCGTGCCGGTCGGGACCACGGTCCCGTCGGGGTCGGTGATCCGGATCTCCTGGGTCGGCACGACGGTGCCCGAGGTGTGCAGCCGGACGTCGAGCGGGTCGTGCGCGTCGGACACCGTCGAGTGCCCGTAGGCCTCGGTGAGGCCGTACATGCTGCAGATCCCGGTGACGCCGAGCGCCTCCACGGCGAGGCGCTTGTCCTGGGGGGTGAAGCCGGTGGTGCCGGTGCGCAGCGCACCGATGTCGTGCTGCCCGAACGACGGGGCGGCGAGCAGGGTGCGGGTGACCACGCCGAGTCCGTAGTAGACCGTGCACCGCTCGCGGGCGAGGAACGCGAGCGAGCCGTCGCCCGACACGCGCTCCTCGAGGCACAGGGTCACGCCGTGGGCCAGGGTCACCGGCCAGGCGTTCGAGCACCCGTAGCCGAAAAAGAACGGCGCGCCCAGCCACAGCCGGTCGGAGGGCACGAGGTGCTGGCGACGCCCGATCTCGTGGGCGTTGCGGAGCAGCCGTCCGTGGCGCAGGGGCACCGGCTTCGGCCGCGCGGTGCTGCCGCTGGTGAACAGCAGCAGCGCGAGGTCGTCGGGGGTCGGCCCCGCCGACGGACGGGGGGTCGACTCCCCCGGCAGCTCGTCCGCGGCCGGCCAGACCATCATCCCGAGGTAGCCGTCCCCGCCCGGGGTGAAGGGGCGCCCGTACCCGGCCCGGTCGAACTCCGCGCCGGTGTCCCGCCCGAAGACGACGTCGTCGGTGACCACCATCCGCACCTGCGAGCTCCCCAGCACGTGCCGCAGCTCGTCGGCCCGGTACCAGGTGTTGAGCGGGACGACCACGGCGCCGATCCTGAGCGCCGCCGCGGCCGCGACGATCCAGCGCAGCCCGTTCGGCAGCAGGATGCCGACCCGGTCGCCGTGGGCGATCCCCGCGTCGTCGAGGAACGCGGCGAGGCGGGCGGTGCGGTCGTCCAGCTCGGCCCAGGTGACGCGGCCCTCGGGTCCGACCACCGCCTCGGCGTCGGGCCGCGTCGCCGCGTGGGCCTCGATCGCCGCGGGCACGGTCAGGGCGGGTGGCCCCTCGGGGGACTCGAGGTCGGTCACGGGTCGGGTCAGGGCGCTCATGGTGCTCCTCCTTCGCTCTCGGGGCGGAACACGACGCGCGGCGGTTCGGCGTCGGCGTCGATCTCCGCGATGACCGCACCGCCGATCGGCGTGCGCGGGTCCGTCAGCGTGCTCAGCAGTCGGGGTCCTTCGTCGAGCTCGACGACCGCGACGGGGTACGGCGCGGGGTGCTCGGGCAGGTAGGTGCGGTGGAACTCGGCGACGCTCCAGAGGTGTCCGCGGCCCGAGGCCGTGATCCAGAGGGCCGGGTCGGGGCCGCCGCAGCGCGGGCAGGTGCGCGGGGGCGGGAAGGACGGGGCCGCGCAGTGCCGGCACAGGGCCACGCGCAGCTCGCCCCGGCGCAGGCCGTCGAGGTGCTCCCGGACGTCCATCAGTCGTCCGCACCGAACAGGACCGACGACACGACGGGCGCCGCGCACGCGTACTGGACGGTGCGCGCCCCGGGCACCTGGCGCGCACCGCAGTCGCCGCGCAGCTGGCGCACGGCCTCGACGACCAGCGCCCAGCCCTGCAGGTAGCCCTCCGAGAGCTGTCCTCCCGACGTGTTGCAGGGCAGCTCCCCGCCGAGGGCGATGCGTCCGTCGGCCACCCACGCGCCGCCCTCGCCGGCGCCGCACCAGCCGAGTCCCTCGAGGGTGAACAGCACGTTCGGGCTGAAGTTGTCGTAGACCATCAGCGCGTCCACCGCGTCACGGCCCCGCCCGCTCGCCCGCGTCACCGCGTCGCCCACCTCCGCGAGGGCCCCGGCCCAGAAGTCGTCCGGCGGGAGGTCCGAGCCGGTCAGGCGCGACCGCTGGGCCGCGGCGAGCACCGGCACCGGGGGGTGCGGCCGGTCCCGGGCCCGGTCGAGCGTGGTGAGGACCAGGGCGACGCCCCCGTCGTTGATCTGGCAGTAGTCGAGCCGCCGGAGGGGCGCGACGACGGGCGGCGCGACGAGGTAGTCCTCGAGCGTCATGTCCGTCCGGCGCAGCGCGTCCGGGTTGAGCTGCGCGTGGCGGCGGAAGGTGGTGGCGACGGCGCCGAGCTGGCGGTCCGTGGTTCCGTGGAGATGGCGGTGGCGCGCCAGCATGAGCGCGGAGAAGGCGCCCGGCGAGGTCATGCCGTAGGGGGCGGCCAGCTCGGGCGTCGTGCCGTAGCCCTCCCCGGCCGCGGTCGACCCGGACCCGCCCGCGCCGTAGGTGGCGCCGCGCGTCCGGCTGTCGTTGCCGTACACCACGGCGACGGTGCGGCACGTGCCGTCGCGCAGCGCGCCGGCCGCCAGCTGGAGCGCCGGTCCGGTCATGCGTCCCTCGGGCGGGAGGGCGACGGTCCACCGCGGGTCGATGCCGTGCTCGGCCGCCAACCGCTCGTAGCTGTCGACGCGGTGCGTGAGCAGGCCGTCCACCTCCAGCGCGCCCAGCGACGCGTCGCCCAGCGCGGCGCGCAGGGCCTCGCCCGCCAGATCGTCGGCGGTGCGCCCGAGCGCGCCGTAGGCGGTCGTGCCCACTCCGACCACCGCCGCGGCAGCGTTCATGAGGACCTCCCTGATCTGATCATTGATACGACGTCTGCGGACACGTCGACGCCCGGCGGACGGTGACCGCCGCGCTCAGTCGGCCAGGATGCCGTTGCGCCAGAGCACGGCGACGACCTGATCGCCCTCGTGCTGCACGTGCTCCCGGTTGGCCCGGTCGGCCTCGGCCTCGTCGCCCGCACGGAGCGCGGCGATGATGCGGGCGTGGCCCCGGTTCGCCTCCGGGCTCGCCGCCGCGGGCAGGCTGTACACCTCGCGGGGCAGGTTGTGCGACAGCTGCCGGAGCACCGAGAGGGTCCGGCGACTCGCGCCCGTGCGGTTGATCAGGGAGTGGAACTCCCAGTTCAGGTCGTGCAGGACGTCCGGGTCGTCGTTGTCGCTCATCAGCGCGTGCAGCTCGTCGAGCCGGGCCAGCACGGGCTCGGTGATGCGGCGGGCCGCGCCCCGGGCGGCGAGGCCCTGCGCCATCCCGTAGAGGCGGTAGTGGTCCGCGATGTCCTCGGAGCGGATCGGCACCACGAAGGTCCCGCGGTGCGCCTCCGAGGCCACCAGACCGTCGGCCTCGAGAGTGATCAGCGCTTCCCGTACGGGCAGGCGGCTCACGCCCAGCTCCTCGGCGATGGCGTCCTGCGGGACCCGCTGCCCGGCGGTGAGCCGGCCGTCGAAGATCATCGAGCGGATGTGCTCGGCCACCTCGACGGCGAGACCGCGGCGCTGCGCGCGGGCCCGTCCTGCCACGCCCGCACCTCCCGCCCGCTGCCCGTCCACCGGATAAACTATCACCGACCTTGGCGCACTGGTCACGGCGCGGACACCGCCTCCGGCACGCCCCACCGCCGCAGGGCCGCCTCGGCGGACCCGGGGTACGCCGCCGGCGCCGAGGGCGTGCGGTCGAACCGTGGGGCCGCCGCGGGCGCCACCCCGCCCGGCCCGCGGCGCAGCGTCCCCCGGCTGCTCAGGTGGGGGTCGTCGGGCGCCTCGGCCATCGACAGCACCGGGGTCACGCACGCGTCCAGCGCGTCGAACACGTCGGTCCACTCCCCGCGGGTGCGTGTCGCGAACACCGCGGCGATCCGCTCCTTCGTCTCCGGCCACCGGGCACGGTCCCACTGGGCGGCCACGGACTCCGGGTCGATCCCCAGCCCCCGGAGCAGGCGGGCCCAGAACTGCGGCTCGATGCTGCCGACCGCCATGTACTCGCCGTCGGCGGTCGCGTAGACGTCGTAGAAGGGCGCGCCGGTGTCGATGTCGTTGGTGCCGGGCTCGTCGGACCAGCGGCCCTGCGCCGCGCGGCTCCAGATGCCGGTCATCAGCAGGGAGACGCCGTCGACCATCGCGGCGTCGACGACCTGACCGCGACCGCTGATGCGGCGCTCGAGCAGGGCGGTGACGACCCCGAAGGCGAGCACCATGCCGCCGCCGCCGTAGTCGCCGACCAGGTTGAGCGGCGGCACGGGCGCCTCGCCGCGGCGGGCGACGGAGCGCAGTGCCCCGGTGAGCGCGAGGTAGTTGATGTCGTGCCCGGCCTGGCGGGCCCGCGGGCCGTCCTGTCCCCACCCGGTCATCCGGCCGTAGACCAGGCCGGGGTTCTCGGCCAGGCACTCGCGGGGTCCGAACCCGAGCCGCTCCATCACGCCCGGGCGGAAGCCCTCGAGCAGCACGTCGGCGCGCTGCACCAGCAGGCGCGCGGTCTCCCGCCCGGCGTCGGTCTTGAGGTCGACCTCGAGGCGGGGCCGCCCCCGCACGAGCGCCCCCGCGTCCGCGGGCTCCCCGGGGCGGTCGAGCCGGATGACGTCGGCCCCGGCGTCCGCCAGCACCATCGCCGCGAAGGGTCCCGGTCCGAGCCCGGCGAACTCCACGACGCGGACACCGGTCAGTGGTCGTGACACGTTCTCGTCTCCCGTCACGAGGCACGGGCCAGGTAGGGGTCACCGATGCTGCGGCCGCCGCAGGCGACCAGGACCTGCCCGGTGACGTAGCCGGCGTCGGCCAGGAACGCGACCGCGTCCGCGACGTCCTCCGGGCGGCCCGCGCGGCCCACCGGGATCGCGTCGAGCGTGCGACGCCGGACCTCGGGCGGCAGGCCGTCGGTCATCGGGGTGTCGACGAAGCCGGGCGCCACGGCGTTCACGGTGATGCCGCGGGGCCCGAGCTCGAGGGCGAGCGACCGGGTCGCGCCCACCAGCCCGCCCTTCGCCGTCGAGTAGGCCGTGGAGCCGAAGGTCCCCAGCCAGGCCCGGGAGGCGAGGTTGACGATCGCGCCGCCGCCGCGCGCGCCCATGCCCGGCCCGACGAGGCGCGCCAGCGCCAGCGGGCCGATCAGGTTGATCTCGGTCAGCCGCCGGAACAGGGCCGGCTCGAGCCGGCGGACCCGCGCGTCGCGCAGGACGCCGGCGCAGTTGACCAGGAGGTCGGCGCCGCCGAGCGCGTCGGCGCGGGCCACGACGGACCGGCGCGAGGCCGGGTCGGTCACGTCGAGCAGGTGGGGCTCGACGCGGCCCCCGATCTCCGCGGCGGCCTCGTGCACGGCGGTCTCGTCGAGGTCGGCGAGCACCACGGTGAACCCGTCGGCCGCCAGCCGCCGCACGATGCCGCGGCCGATGCCGCCCGCGCCTCCGGTGACGATCGCCGTCCGGCCCGAGGGATGTGTCGTGGTCACGGTCGGATCCTCCCGAGGTCGGTCCCGGCGGTCAGGTAGATCTCCTGACCGGTGATCGCCTCCCCGCCCTCGCCGAGCAGGACGCCGAGCTGGCCCGCGAGGGCGGCGACGGTCGTCGCCCGGGGGTCGACGGCGACCACGTTGACGGCCACCTGCTCGCGCGCCAGCTCGATCGCGAGCGTCCGCGCCATCGACAGGACCCCGCCCGTCACCGCCGAGGCCGCGGCCCCGCCCGCGGTGGCCATCAGCGGCGCCGCCGGGAGGACGAACACGAGGCGGTGCACCGCGCCGTCGAGCACCGCCCGGACGTCGGCGAGCACCGCGTCGAGCGTGTCCCCGACGTCGGTGGCGAGACGCTCGTCGGTCAGCTCGTCGAGGGGCCGCAGGTCGGGCACGGCCGGGACGACCACGGCCGAGGGCGACGTGGGGCGGGCGACCGCGAGGGCGTCGGTCACGAGGCGGGTGGCGGCGCCGTGGCCGCGCACGACCGCCTCCACCGTCGGCGCGCTCATCGGGCCATCACGACCGTGGTGACCGAGCCGCCGTCGGTGCCGTTGACCGTGCCGCCCTTGCAGTAGGCCAGCCCGGTGCGCGCGCCCTCGACCTGGCGTCCGCCCGCCGTGCCCCGCAGCTGCCAGGTCAGTTCGCAGACCTGGGCCGCGCCGGTGGCACCCACCGGGTGGCCGCGCGAGAGGAGGCCGCCGCTGGGGTTGACCGGCAACCGGCCGCCGAGGGTCGTGTGCCCGTCGGCGGTCCAGGCCGCCCCCTGACCGTGGGGGACGAGCCCGAGGCCCTCCATGCGCACGATCTCGGCGATGGTGAAGCAGTCGTGCATCTCGACCAGGTCGACCTCGTCGGGGCCGACCCCGGAGAGCTTCCACGCCTCCTCGCCGGCCCGCCGCGACACGTCCTCGGCGTTGAGGTCGCCGGTCCCGGTCTGCACCGACCCGCTGACCAGGCCCACGCCGAGGACCCGCGGCGTGTCCGGCGCCATCCCGAGCCGGCGCAGGCCGGCCGGGCTCGCGAGTAGGACGGCGGCGGCACCGTCGGAGATCGGGCTGCAGTCGAGCAGCCCGAGCGGCTCGGCGATGGGGCGGGCGTCGAGGACCTGCTGCAGGTCGACCGGCTTCTGGTACTGCGCGTACGGGTTGTGCACGGAGTGCGCGTGGTTCTTGACCGCGACGGCCGCGATCTGCTCGCGGGTGGCGCCGTGGTCGGCCATGTACCGGCGCGCACTCATCGCGTGCCCGGCCGCCATCACGTAACCGACGGCCGCGTCGAGGTCGCCGGGGTCGGGGCGGACGCCGCCGGCGACGCGGTCGGTCATCTTCTCGACGCCGATCACCAGGACGACGTCGTGCAGCCCGGCGGCCAGGGCGACCCACGCCTCGCGGACGGCCGTGGCGCCGCTGGCGCAGTAGTTCTCGTGGTTGGAGACCGGCGCGCCGTCGAGGCCGAGCTGCGCGGCGATGCGCTGACCGGCCACCGGGCCGCCGAAGACGTGCCCGACGTACAGCCCGTCCACCGCGGCCAGCCCGGCACCGGCGTCGGCGAGGGCCTCGCGGGCCGCGCCGACCGCCATCCGCTCGAGGGTGACGTCCGCGGGGTACTTGCCGAACCGGACCATCCCGACGCCGGCGACGTGGGCGGGGGCGAGTGTCATGCCGAGACCTCCTCGGAGACGCGGAAGCGGTGGCCCATCAGCGGGGCGCCCGACTCGTCGTGCTCGAAGGGCACGAGCTCGAGCGACACCGGCAGTCCGTGGGAGACCTCCTCGGGCGCCACGCCGACGACCTGGGCCATGAGCCGCACGTCGTCGGCGGGCAGGTCGATCCAGGCGAGGACGTAGGGCACCTCCACGCCGGCGGGGGCCTGCCGGACGACGGTGAACGAGTGGATGCGCCCCCGGGTCGACAGCTCGTGGCCGGCGACCTCCTCGGCACGGCAGGCCGGGCACACGTCGCGAGCCGGGAAGGTGGCCGTGCCGCAGGCGCCGCAGCGGGATCCGAGGAGCCGCGGGGGGTCGAGCGAGAGCAGCCCCTCGCGGAACGGCCGGGCGGCCGCCCGGTCGGCCTCCGTGGCCGCGGTCGGTGACATCGACGCCTCCCTGGGAGCAGACCGGACACCGGAACTCTTCGACAACATTTGATACAAGATACATTACCTGGCCAGCTCAGCGGTAGGGCCGTCGGGCGTCGATCACGACCGCGGCGCGGTCGCTGCACCGTGGAACAGGACCCCTTGCCTCGCGACCCAGCCGATGCAATCGTATCAAATATCTGAACAGACGGGAGTCGCTCCTCGCCGAGCTGCCCGTCGTCGACCACCGACCCCGGAGACGCCCCATGAAGACGCGAGCCGCGGTGCTCACCGCCCCCCACCGACCGTTCGAGGTCCGCGAGATCGAGCTCGACGAGCCCCGGGCCCACGAGGTGCTGCTGCGGATGTCCGCGGCGGGCCTGTGCCACTCCGACCTGCACATGGTGGACGGCGACAACGTCGTCCGGTTCCCGATCATCGGTGGCCACGAGGCGGCCGGGGTCGTCGAGCAGGTGGGCCCGGGCGTGACGCGCGTGGCGCCCGGCGACCACGTCGTCTGCAGCTTCACCCCGGCCTGCGGCACCTGCCGCTACTGCTCGACCGGCCGCCAGAACCTCTGCAACTCCGGGGCCACGATCCTCGAGGGGTCGATGCCCGACGGCACGTTCCGGGCCCACGACGACGAGCTCGGGGACATCGGCGCCTTCTGCATGCTGGGCGCCTTCTCCGAGCGGGCGACGGTCTCGGAGCTGTCGTGCGTCAAGGTCGACGAGTGGCTGCCGCTGGACAAGGCGGTGCTCGTCGGGTGCGGCGTGCCGACCGGGTGGGGCAGCGCCGTCAACGCCGGCGGGGTGTCCCCCGGCGACACCGTCGTGGTCTACGGCCTGGGCGGCGTCGGGATGAACGCGGTCCAGGGCGCGGTCCACGCCGGCGCGAAGTACGTCATCGGGGTCGACCCGGTCGCCTTCAAGCGCGACACCGCCCTGGAGTTCGGCGCCACCCACGTCTTCGCCACCGCCGACGAGGCGGCCGACGCGACCCGGCAGCTGACCTGGGGCGAGGGCGCCGACCAGGCGATCTGCGTGGTGGGGGTGATGACCGAGGAGGTCATCAGCAACGCCTTCGCCGTGATCGGCAAGGGCAGCACGGTCGTCGTCACCGGGGTCGCGAACCCCGAGCTGCTGACGGTCCACGTGTCCGGATCGGACATGGTCTTCAACCAGAAGACGATCAAGGGCACGCTGTTCGGCTCGTCGAACCCGCAGTACGACATCGTCCGGATGCTGCGCCTCTACGACGCGGGCCGGCTCAAGCTCGACGAGCTGATCACGCAGAGGTACTCGCTCGACGAGATCAACCAGGGCTACCAGGACCTCCGCGACGGCAAGATCATCCGCGGCGTCATCGACTACACGAAGTGAGCGCCACGATGACCACCTCCGCCCCCATCCCCCGCCGCGTCGTGCGGGCCACCCTCATCGGCAACTTCACCGAGTGGTTCGACTTCGCCGTCTACGGCGCCGTCGCCGTCACCCTCGGGAAGGTCTTCTTCCCGTCGGACGACCCGGTCGTCTCGCTGCTCGCCTCGCTCGCGGTGTTCGGCGTCGCATACGTGTTCCGCCCGCTCGGCGGTGCGCTCCTGGGCTCGCTCGGTGACCGGCGCGGCCGCCGGGTCGCCCTGTCCCTCGCGGTGCTCGGCATCAGCGGCGCGACGACGTTCATCGGCCTGCTGCCCTCCTACGCGGCCATCGGGTTCTGGGCGCCGGTCCTGCTCGTGCTGCTGCGCTCGGTCCAGGGCCTCTCCGCGGGCGGTGAGTGGACCAGCGCGTCCGCCTTCATCGCCGAGTACGCCCCGGCCGGTCGACGCGGCGCGCGCGCCGCCCTGATCTCCGCCTCCGCCGGCCTCGCGATCGTCGCGGGGACGGCGTCGGTGCTCGCGCTGGAGTCGGCGCTCACCCCGGCGGCCATGCAGTCGTGGGGCTGGCGCGTGCCGTTCCTCCTCGCCGCGCCCCTCGGCCTCGTCGGGTTCTACCTGCGGTCGAAGCTCGACGAGACGCCCGTCTACCGCGAGCTCCGTGCCCAGGACGAGGTCTCGGCCACCCCGCTGCGCGACGCGCTGCGCACCGAGCGCCCGGCGATGCTCATCGCCTTCGCCTGCACCTCGGTGACCGGCGTGGGCTTCTACTACCTGGCGACGTACTTCGGCAACGCACTGTCGATCACCGGCGACCGCCGCACGGCGCTGATCGTCACCTCGATCGCCATGGTCTTCTACAGCGCGATCTGCCCGCTGGCCGGACGCGTCTCCGACCGCATCGGCCGACGCCCCGTCTACATCGGCGGCGCGCTCGCGCACGCCGTGCTCGCGGTGCCGGTCCTCCTGCTCGTCGGCTCCGGGTCGCCGTGGCTCGCGCTGCTCGGGATGTGCCTGTTCGCGATCCCGCAGTCCGGGCTGAACGTGATGTCCTCGATCGTGCTGGTCGAGCTGTTCCCGGCGCGGACCCGGTCCAGCGGTGCCGCTCTCGCCTTCAGCGTCGGTGTCGGTCCGGTCGCGGGGACGGCCCCGCTCGTCGCGGCGACGCTGGCCTCGTCGGCGGGGAGCGCGGTCGGCAGCGCCGTCGCCTCGGGGCTCTACCTGGCCGTGATCGCGCTGGTGGTCGGCCTCGTGCTCCTGCGGGTCCTCCCGGAGACCTCGGGGCGTTCGCTGAGCGACGCCGCGCCCACCGTCCGGGACCGCGCAGAAGTCACGGCGGGCTGACCGGCGGGCTGACATCCGGGCGACGACGGCGGCGTGGTGACCACGCCGCCGCCGTCGCGTCCCGGCCGCGGCGTGGGCCGGCGGTCAGCCGGCGTCCTCCGCGGCCCGGCGGACGAGGTTGGCGCGCACCAGGGCACCGCCGTGGTCGATGTGCTCCCGCATCCGGGCGCGGGCATCCTCCACCGCCCCCGCGCGCAACGCGGCGAGGATCGCCCGGTGGTCGGCGACGCTCGTGTCGACGTAGCCCTCGATGCTGGCGAAGAAGTGGCGGGGCACGTAGCGCACCGCCACCGCCAGCAGGAGGGTCAGCTTCGGCGACCCCGCCGCCTTGTTGATCGTCCGGTGGAACTCGTGGTTGAGGTCCTCGACGAGCTCGGTCCGGCCCTCGGCGGCGGCGGACTCCAGCCGGTCCTGCACCGCCTCGAGCCGGTCCACCTCCTCGGCGGGGATCCGTGCCGCCGCGCGGCTCGCCAGCTCCCCGGCCAGATAGGCCTGCGCGTCGAACATGTCGGCGATGTCCGACGGCCGGAGCTCGACCACGCGGAAGCCGCGACGGGGCTCGAGGGCGAGGAAGCCCTGGGCGCGCAGCGCCAGCAGGCCCTCCCGGATCGGCGTCGGGCTCATGTCGAGGTCCTCGGCGAGCCGGTCGATGGACACGAGCCGGCCTGCGCCCAACTCGCCCGAGAGGATGAGCCCCCGGACGTAGGTCTCCACCTCCGCGGGCATGGGCCGCCGCGCGGCGAGGCGCGCCGCGGCCGAACCGCGCCGAGGACCGCGCGCCGGGAGATCCCGCTCCGACACGTCGCCGCCTCCCGTCCCGGCCGGCCCCCCGACGACGGTCAGGGTACGACCACGGCCCGCCCGGCCACCGCCCGACGGTCCATGTCGGCGAACGCCTCCGCGACCATGTCCATCGGGTACGGCCGGACCACCGGCACCACCGTCCCGGACGCCACCCACCGGAGGGCCTCGGCGAACGTCGCCGCGCTGGTGGACTCCGACCCCGTGACGACGAGCTCCCGGGACAAGAGGTGGAACGGGTGGAAGGACACCGGCCGGCCGGTCTGCTGCCCCACCAGCACCAGCCGTCCGCCGTGGACGAGACCGCGCAGGAGGGCGGTGAACGTCTCCGGCGCGCCGACGGTGTCGAGCACGACGTCCACCGCGGGGCCGGGTGACGACCGGCGGCCGACCACGTCGGCGGTGTGCAGGACCCGGTCGGCGCCCGCGGCGAGTACGGTCTCGGCCTTCTCCGGCGAGCCGGTCAGCCCCGTGACCCGGGCGCCGAGGGCGGCGGCCACCTGGACCCCGTGGAGCCCGAGGCCGCCGCCCGCGCCCGTCACCAGCACCGACTCGCCGGCGCGCACCCCCACGGCGCGGCAGGCCTGGAGCGCCGTGCCGACCGCGCAGGCGACCACGGCGGCCACGGGCGACGACACCTCGTCCGGGACGGGCAGCAGCGCGGAGGACCGCACGAGCACGTCGTCGGCCAACCCCCCGTACACGAACGCGCGGTCCGGGCAGCGCAGTTCCTCGCCCGACCGGCACCACCGGCAACGCCCGCACGTCGCGAACTGCTTCGAGGCGACCCGCTGCCCGACCGCGAGACCCCGCGCGGCGGGCCCGAGGGCCTCGACCGTCCCGGCGATCTCGTGGCCCAGGACCAGCGGGTCGGGCGGGGCGCCGCGCGTCAGGCCGTAGCGGTCGGCCTGGTCGTGGCCGCACAGACCGCACGCCTCGACCCGGACGAGGACCTCGTCCTCGCGCGGGGCCGGGACGTCGGCGTCCACCGTCGTCAGCGTCCCGCCGTCGGGGCCGCGGCGGGTGAGGTGGACGGCCCTCACCGCGGGGCGTCCTCCGACGCGCCCGCGGTGCGGGCCCGTGGTGCCGTCGTCACCGCGTGGCCTGGCCGCAGTCGACGTGCAGCATGTGCCCGGTGACGACGCGGGCGTTGTCGGAGACCAGGTAGAGCACGGCGTTCGTGATGTCGTCCATCTCGGCACGCCAGCCCTCGAAGTTCACCAGCCCCGAGAAGTGCTCGTAGGACTCCGCCATGCTGATGCCGCCCAGCGCCTCGGCGAGACCGATCACCATGTAGGAGCCGCCGTCGGGGTCCGGCTTGATCGTGGCCGGGGCGATGCCGTTGACGGCGATGCCGAACTCGGAGAGCTCGGTCGCCCAGGACCGGGTCAGGCCGACGACACCGTGCTTCGACGCGACGTAGTGGGACAGCATCGCGTGGCCGCTGCCGATGACGGCCGAGGAGATGTTGATGATCTTGCCGGTGCGCCGACCGATCATGTTCGGGACGACGTACTTGGCCAGCCACATCGGGCCCTTGAGGTTGATGTCGATGACGGCGTCGAGGACGTGGCTGCGCATCTCGTGGATCGGGTCGATCGCCGCCATCCCGGCGTTGTTGATCAGGACGTCGATCTTGCCGAAGGTGTCCAGCGCCTCCTGCACCGCGGCCTTGACCTGCTGCTCGTCGCGGACGTCGGCGACGACCGGCAGCGCCCGGCGTCCGCGCGCCTCCACCTCCTTGACCGTGCGGTCGAGGTCGTCGCGGTCGGCGACGCGGTAGAGGTCCGGGATCGGGGTGGTGGTGTCGAGGGCGACGATGTCGCACCCGGCCTCGGCGAGCGCCCGGGCGTGGTTCGCCCCCTGACCGCGGCCGGCGCCGCTGATCAGGACGACCTTGTCCTCGAACCCCTGCAGTGTCGTGCTGTACATGGACGCACTCCTTCGTCGGCTCCGCGGTCCCGGGGACCAGGGCCGCACCGCGCCCGGACAGGACCGTCCTAATAGTTGATACAAGATAGGAGATGCAGCGGGCAAGCATCGGCCGAGCACGCGCAGGCCCGCTCCGACGGCACGTCGACCCTTGTGCCCGCCGACGACCTCCCCCACAATTCAAACCACCGGTGGATTTAGGAGGTCAACCCATGGACGTGCCCGGCCTCATGCGGCAGGCGGCGACCGTCAACGCACACCGCACCGCGATCGTCACCCGCGACCGGAGCCTGACCTTCGCGCAGGCCTGGGACCGGGGCGTGCGGGTGGCGAACGGCCTGCGTGCCCTGGGCGTCCGGCCCGGGGACCGGGTCGCCGCGGTCGAGGACAACACCCTCGGGGCCGCGGACTTCTTCCTCGGCGCGGCGATCGCCGGGGCGGTGCGCGTGCCGCTCTACCCCCGCAACTCGCGCCGCTCCCACCAGGTGATGATCGAGCAGACCGGCGTCGTGGCGGTGGTCGCCGAGGCCGCCCACGCCGACGGGGTGAAGGGACTGGAGCAGGAGGTCGACGGCCTCGCGCACGTCCTGGTCCGCGACGAGACCTGGGAGGACTGGCTGGCGGCCCAGTCGAACGTCGACCCGCACGTCGAGGTCGGCCCGGACGACTGGTACATCATCCGGCACTCGTCGGGCACGACCGGCCGCCCCAAGGGCGTCGGCTACACCCAGCACGACTGGCTGGTGAACTGCCGCAACTGGTTCTACCGGCTGCCCGCCCTCGGCTGGGACTCCGTGGTCGGCCACGCGGCGCCGATCTCCCACGCCGCCGGCTACCTGTTCATCCCGGCGTGGCTGGCCGGCGCCACCAACCTGCTCTACGGCGCCTTCGACGTGCCGACGTTCCTCGAGCTCACCGAGCGCCACCGGGTCACGCACACGTTCGCGGCCCCGTCCATGCTCGCTGGCATCGCGAGCGACCCGACGGTGCCGGACCGGGACCTCACGGCGCTGCGGTGCATCCTCGTCGGCGGCGGTCCCATCACCGACGCGACGATCAACCGCGGGCGCGCCGCGTTCGGCGACGTCGTCTACCAGGTGTTCGGCCAGACCGAGGCGACGCCGCTGACCATCGCCACGCCCGCCGAGTGGTTCGCCGACGTGCCCGGCTCCACCCCGATGCGCTCGGCGGGGCGGGTGCTGCCCTTCTGCCGCCTCGAGATCCGGGACCCCGAGGGCCGCGTGCTCGGCCTCGACGCCGAGGGCGAGATCTGGACCCAGGTCGAGGCCCAGATGCGCGGTTACTGGGGCGACCCCGCCCGTACGGCCGAGCGGCTGGTCGACGGCTGGGTCCGCACCGGCGACATCGGCAAGCTCGACGCGAACGGCTACCTCTACGTGCTCGACCGCGTGGACGACATGATCGTGTCGGGCGGGTTCAACATCTGGCCGGCCGAGCTCGAGACCGTCCTGGCCGACCACCCCGACGTCGTCGAGGTCGCCGTGTTCGGCGTGCCCGACGCCCGGTGGGGCGAGACACCCCTGGCGGTCTGCCGCACCACGCCGGGCGCGGCGGTGACCGGCGACGAGCTGATGGACCTGGTGGCCGAGCGACTGGGCCGCTACCAGAAGCCGTCCCGCGTCGAGTTCGTCACCGAGCCGCTGCCCAAGTCGGTGACCGGCAAGCTCCAGCGCAAGGTCCTGCGCGACCCGTACTGGGCCGATCGCGACACCCGGGTGAGCGGGGCGTGACACCCGCGTCCGGGCACGGGAGACGGGCGGGGGACACCGGCCTCCGCCCGTCCCGGCCTATCCTGGCCTCCCGACCGGGGCCGAGCGCGAGGGAGACGTCGACATCGTGTCCAGTGCAGACGCGAGCACGGCGGACACCGGGTCCGGACGGGCCCGGCCTGCCGGGCGGCGGCGACGCCAGCAGCACGCCCGTCGCGAGGAGGTCCTCGAGGTCGCCGCGCGGATGTTCCACGAGCGCGGGTACGCGGCCACCACCACGCAGGAGATCGGCGCCGCGCTGGGCATGCTCAAGGGCAGCGTCTACTACTACATCTCCAGCAAGCAGGATCTGCTGTTCGAGCTGATCGCGCAGTACCACGACGACACCCTCGAGCACTTCGAGCGGATCGTCGCCTCCGGCGCCGCGCCGCTGGACAAGGTGCGCGCCCTCGTCGCCGCGGACACCGCGCACGTCGCCGACAACATCGAGCGCGCGAGCCTGTTCCACACCGAGTGGCGCGCCCTGCCCCCCGAGCGCCGGCAGCCGATCCTCGACGAGCGACGACGCCACGAGACCGCCGTCGAGGAGTGGCTCACCGCCGGTCAGGCCGCGGGGACCGTCCGGGCGGAGGTCGATCCGCGCACCGCGGCGCTCGCCCTGTTCGGGATGGTGAACTCGGTGTCGCGCTGGTTCCGCGCCGACGGCCGCAAGACCGGTCAGCAGGTCGGCGAGGAGTTCGCCGACCTGGTCGTGGGCGGGCTCGCGGCGCGGGCCCCGTCGGATCCCGACGGCTGACCCGCGCCGCGCCGCGTCACTTCCCGCCGAGGATGGTGACGCAGGTCGATGCGTCCTCGACGCCGTAGAAGCCGCCGCCGCTCTGGCTGATCGTCCAGCGCGCGCCGGGGACCTGGCGGTCACCCGCCTCGCCCCGCAGTTGGGTGACCAGCTCGAAGGTCTTGGCCAGCCCGGTCGCCGCGATGGGGTGCCCCTTGGAGACCAGGCCGCCGGAGACGTTGATGGGAATACGGCCCCCGAGGGTCGTCTCCCCGCGCTCGGCGGCGGCACCGCCGTTGCCCCGCGCGACGAGCCCGAGGTTCTCGCTCTGCAGGATCTCCCCGAAGCTGGTGGCGTCGTGGAGCTCGGCGACGTCGACGTCCTCGGGGCCGATGCCCGCCCGCTCGTAGGCCCGGGTCGAGGCGACCACCGAGAGGTGGCGGTCGAGGTCGTCCGGGGAGCGGTCCTGGCCGCTGGCGAGCTCCACGGCCGCGATCGGCACGCTCCGCGCGCGGTCGCCGTGGCGGCCGAGGACGCGGTCGCTGCAGACGAGCACCGCGGCGGCGCCGTCGGACATCGGGGCGCACATGGGGAGCCTGATCGGCCAGGAGATCGTCGGGGCCGCGAGCACCTCGTCGACGCTGAACGGGCGCCGGTACTGGGCCCACGGGTTGTGCACGCTGTGCCGGTGGTCCTTGGCCGCCACGGCCGCGAGCTGGCGGTCGGTCAGGCCGTAGCGCTTCATGTGGTACTTCGCGAGGGCCGCGTAGACGTCCATGAAGAGGCTCTTCGCCTCGGGAGCCGGCTCGGCCACCCCGTCCGGGGTCGGGACGTCGGCGCCGAGGGCCAGCAGGCCCGCCGTCGTGGCGTCCGCGTCGTGCACGTCCCAGGCGCCGTGGAACCAGGCGAAGGAGCCCGCCTTGTCCGCGGTCATCCGCTCGACCCCGACGGCCAGGACGACGTCGGCGTTGCCCGCCCGGACGTGCGACTCGGCGAGCAGCAGGGCCGTGTCGCCACTGGCGCAGGCGTTCTCGACGTTGAACACCGGCCCGCGCTGGAAGCCCATGTCGCGCATCGCGATCTGCCCGGCGACCGCGTGCTGGCCCTCGAGGGCTCCCTGCATGGCGGTGGAGAAGAACACCGCCTCCACCGCGTCGAGGGTGGTCCCGGCGTCCTCGAGCGCGCCGTCGACCGCCTCGCGGGCCAGCTCCTTGACGCCGACCTCCGGACGCCGCCCGAACGCGGTGGTGCTCGCCCCGATGATGTGGCTGGTCATGGTCCTCTCCTCCCCCGCCCCGGCGGGTGCTCGATCGACTGACACGTCCGCGCCGCCGCGGCGCTCACCAGGCCGGCGTCCGGCGCTCGCGGAAGGCGCTGACGCCCTCGCGGTAGTCCGCGGACCGGGCGTGCTCGGCGGCCGCCTCCTGCTCGCGGCGCAGCGCTTCCTCGACCGGGAGCTCGAGCCCCTCGTCGACCAGCGTCTTCATCCGTCGCAGCCCGTCCGGGCTGCGGGCGGCCAGGGTGGCCGCGAGGTCGTCGACGGCCGCGTCGAGATCGGCGTCGGGGACGACGCGGCAGACGAGGCCCCAGGACTCCATGGTGGCCGCGGGCACGCTCTCGCCGGTGTAGAGCAGGTACTTGGCCCGCGGCGACCCGAGACGCCGCGGCAGCCGGACCGATCCGCCGCCGCCGGGCAGCAGCCCGTAGCGCGCGTGCCCGTCGCCGAAGACGGCCGACTCGGCGGCGACCACCAGGTCGCACGCGAGGACGACCTCGAGGCCGCCGGCGACGGCGAGGCCGCCCACGGCCGCGACGACGGGCACGGGGAGCGCCGCGAGACGGCTCAGCGTGGAGCTGATGTCGTCGTGGAACTGCTCGAGACCCGGGCCCTCCCCGAGGGCCGACACGGCCTCCAGGTCGCCGCCCGCGCAGAACGCGCGGCCGCGGGCGCCGATGACGAGCACCCGGGTGGACGGGGGCAACGTGTCGATCGCCCGCCCCAGCGCGGCGACCAACGACGGGCTCAGGGCGTTGAGCCGGTGGGGACGGTTCAGCGTCCAGCGCGTGACCGGCCCCTGCACCTCGACCAGCAGCTCGACCAGCAGCTCGGTGTCCTGCGCGGCCCCGGACATGGCACCTCCTCAGGTGGCGTCGCTTCATTCGACCAAACGATGGGTGGAATTTGAAGCCGCGGCGGCCACCCCCGTCCGCGGCGGAACTCCCCCGGCGTGCTGTACCGCTCGCGGACGCGCGCGGCGGCCCGGTCAGAACACGACGACCCCGCGGAGGTTGCGGCCCGCGTGCATGTCGTCGAAGCCGGTGGCGATCTCGTCCAGCGTGTACCGGGTGGTGATCAGCTCGTCCAGCTTGAGCGCCCCGGCCTGGTGGAGACGGAGCTGGGCCGGGATGTCCGCGGTGGGGGCGGAGGCGCCGAACAGCGAGCCCTGCAGGCGCTTCTGGTAGAGCACCAGCTCGGTGAGCGGGATGTCGCCGTCCCCCGTCCTGGTCGCCCCCAGCCCGACGACGACGCAGGTCCCGGCCTTGCGCACCGCCCGCAGCGCGGCGCCGACGTGCCGCCCCGTCGTCACCCCGACCGCCACGATCGCCGCGTCCGCGCCCTGGCCGTTGGTCAGCTCCCGACCGATCTCCGTGGCCTCGGCGATGTCCGCCACGGCGTGCGTGGCCCCGAGCGCGAGCGCCTGGGTCCGCTTGAACTCCACCGGATCGACCGCGATGACCGCCAGCGCCCCGGCGTGCGCGGCCCCCTGCACCGCGTTGATCCCGATGCCGCCGACACCCATGACGATCACGACGTGACCCGGCTCCACCTCGGCCGAGTTGACCGCCGCGCCCCACCCGGTCCCCACGCCGCAGCCGGTCAGGCACGCCGTCTCCAGCGGGATCCAGGGGTCGACCTTGATGGCCGAGGCCGTCGCCACGGTCGTGTGCTCGCAGAACGTGGAGAGCCCGCACATCTGACCGACGGGGGCACCGTCGAGGGCCAGCCGGAAGCTGGTCGGGTCGTCCCACCGGGCGTTCGTGCCGGCCGCGGCACCCATGTCGCAGAGGTTCTGGTGGCCGGTGGCGCACCACCGGCAGCGCCCGCACGCGGGCAGGAAGGAGAACACCACGTGGTCCCCCTCCTCGAACCCCGGGGTGTGCGGCCCGACGGCCTCGACGATCCCGGAGCCCTCGTGCCCGCCGGCGAAGGGGAGGATCCCGACCTTCATGTCCCCGGTGGCGTGGTGGTCGTCGGAGTGGCAGAGCCCGCTCGCGACCATCTGCACGCGGATCTCGCCCGGCCGCGGGTCGTCCACCTCCAGCTCGACGACCTCGTACCGGCCGGGCACCTCCCGCAGGACCGCGCCTCGCGTCAGCATCCTCGTCCTCCTCCCCGATCCGTCGACCCTCGTGCCCTCAGCGGTCGGACCGCAGGAGCAGGGCCGACCCGTCCATCAACGCGCCGGACGTCGCGACGGCGACCTCGTGGTCGGGCGCCTGGCGGTCGCCGCCGCGCCCCTGCACCTGCAGCACGGCCTCCGCGACCGTGTTCATGCCGTGCAGGTACCCCTCCCCCAGCAGGCCGCCGTGGGTGTTGACGGGGAGCCGGCCCGACCGGACCAGCTCACCCGCCCCGCCCCGGTCGGCGAGCCCGAGGCCCTCCAGGCTCATCAGGACGGCGCTGGTGAAGCAGTCGTAGAGCGCGGCCACGTCGACGTCGCCGGGGGTCAGCCCGGCCCGCCCGAACAGCTCGTCGCGCAGTCCCTCGGTGAAGTTGCGGGTGTAGTCCCCGGTCAGCACGTGGTCGCCGATGTCGAGACCCGGCCGGGGACCCGCGCGGTAGGCCGCCGACGCCACGACCGCGGGCGGCCGGGCGAGATCCCGCGCCCGGTCCAGCGACGTGACGAGCAGGGCGCAGGCCCCGTCGACCTCGGTGGTGCAGTCCGCCGCGCGGAACGGGTCCGCGACCATCGGCGACGCGAGGTAGCCCGCCATGTCCAGCGGACGCCGCTGGACCGCGCGCTCGTTGCGCACCGCGTAGGCACGGTGCGCCACGGCGACGGATCCGAGGTCCTCGATCCCCTGCCCGGTCTCGTGCAGGTACCGGCGCGCCCACATCGCGATGTACATCGGGTAGGCGTCGTAGCCGATCGGGTACCGGTACTGCCCGCCGCGCCCGGGGAAGCGCGCCGAGCCGACCTTGGTCCCGGACCGCCCGTTGAGCGCGCGGAAGACCAGCACGTGCTCCGCGCGCCCGGTGGCGATCGCGGCTGCGGCCAGCCCGACGAGGTGGCACGGGGCGTGGCCGGCCTGGTTGAGGTCGAGGACGAACCGGAGCCCGGGCAGCGCCAGGGCCGTCGCGAGGGCCTGGCAGTTTTCGGAGTCCGACCCGACCATGTGGCTCGCGATGCCGTCGAGCTCGGCGAGCGTGAGGCCGGCGTCCGCGCACGCGGCGACGGCCGCGTCGGCGGCGAGGTCGAGGACCGGGCGGCCCGAGGACCGGGTGAACGGGGTGTACCCGACGCCGGCGACCGCGACGGCGCGGTCAGCCATCGAGGACCATCCGGAGCTCGCTCCAGTCCTCGTGGTGGTGGAACCGGGGCCGGACGCGGGCGCCGAAGTCCACCCCGTCCGGCTCGTCGAGGCGCAGGGCGAGGCGCGGCCCCTCGTCGAGGTCCACCGTGGCGACGACGTAGGGCACGTCGGCGGCGAACGCCTCGTCGAAGGCGCGGTGGACCACGATCCAGGAGTACACGCTCCCCGTGCCGGGGACGTCCTCCGCCGCCCCGCCGCTCGTGGCGCACCACGGGCAGCGGCCCATCGGCGGGAAGCGCAGCCGCTGGCAGGCCGAGCACCGCTGGAGCGCGATGCGTTCCTCGCGCAGCGCGGCCCAGAAGGTCGCGCTGTCGGCGTCGGGCTCCGGCGGGGCGGGCCGTGGACGCGCCGTCACGACGCGAACCCCGGCTCCCGCTTGTCGGCGAACGCGGCGAAGCCCTCCGCGGCGTCCGCGGACTCGGCGTGCCGGGCGCACACCGCGCCCTCCAGTGCGAGGGCCTCGTCGACGGCGAGCCGGCCCCCGACGTCGGACAGGTGCTTCATGGCCCGCAGCCCCGCCCCGCTGCGACGGCCGAGGGTCGCTGCGAGCCGGTCGGCGCCCGCCCACAGCTCCCCCTCGGGCAGGACCTCGGCCACGAGACCCCACTGCTGCATCGTTGCGGCGGAGACGCTCTCGCCGGTGTAGGTCAACCAGTTGGCCCGGTTCACCCCGATCCGCCGCGGCAGGCGCACGGACCCGCCCCCGCCGGG
Source organism: Actinomycetospora straminea (assembly GCF_028737255.1). Classification (GTDB taxonomy): domain Bacteria; phylum Actinomycetota; class Actinomycetes; order Mycobacteriales; family Pseudonocardiaceae; genus Actinomycetospora; species Actinomycetospora straminea. Next base: position 107,359 of record NZ_JAQZAN010000010.1, read on the forward strand.
CACGAGCCCGCAGCGGGCGTGCGCGTCACCGAACCGGGCGGTGTCGGCGGCGAGCACCAGGTCGCAGCACAGCACCAGCTCGAGCCCCCCGGCGACGGCCCACCCGTGCACGACCGCGACGGTGGGCACGGGCAGGCGCTCGATCCGGGACAGCACCGCCGAGATCGTCGCGAAGTAGCGCCCGGCGCCGCCCGGCCCGGACGCGCGGGCCCGGCGCGCCTCGGCGAGGTCGCCCCCGGCGCAGAAGCTGCGCCCGCTGCCGCGGATGAGCACGCCGCGGACCGCGGGATCGTCCTCGATCGCGGCGCACGCCTCGTCCAGCGCCTCGACCAGCGGGGAACCGAGGCTGTTGAGCGACTCCGGGCGGTCGAGCGTGAGCACCGCGCAGCCGGCCCGGCGCTCGACGCGCAGCGCCGGCCGGCCCCGCTCCGACGCCTCGGACCACGCCTCAGATGACACGGTCGCGGCCCTTCCAGTAGGTCTCGCGGATCACGCGCTTGAGCACCTTCCCGGCCGCGCTGCGCGGCAGCGCGTCGACGACCCGGACCGACTTCGGCGTCTTGACCCCGCCCAGCCGCGCGCGCAGCGTCGCGATCAGCTCGGCGGTGTCGAGCTCCGCTCCCGGCTTCAGCTCGACGACCGCGGTCACGGCCTCGCCCCAGCGGTCGTCCGGGACGCCGATGACGGCGCAGTCCTGGACGGCGGGGTGGTCCCACACCACCTGCTCGACCTCGGCCGGGTACACGTTGAACCCGCCGGAGATGATCATGTCCTTCTTGCGGTCGACGACGTAGAGGAAGCCCTGCGCGTCCCGCTCACCGATGTCGCCGGTGTGGAACCAGCCGTGGGCGAAGGCCCGCGCGTCCTCCTCCGGGTCGTCGACGTAGCCCGCCATCACGGTGCCGCCCCGGCAGACGATCTCGCCGCGCTCCCCCACGCCGAGCAGCCGGCCGTCGTCGTCGGCGATGGCGATCTCGGTGAAGGGGCCGGGACGTCCGCAGCTGAGCAGGCGACGCTCCTTCGCCGGGTCCGCCAGCGCCTCGACGTGGTCCCGGGGCAGGAGGAACCCGAGGACCACCGGCGCCTCCGTGAGCCCGTAGGTCTGCGCGAGGACCGGCCCGAAGACGTCGATGGCCTCCCGCAGCTTGTGGGTGGCCATCGGGGCCCCGCCGTAGATCATGTACCGCAGCGAGGAGTAGTCGAAGTCGCCGACCCGCGGGTGCGCGAGCATCGTGTAGATCAACGTCGGGGGCAGGAACAGCGTCGTCGCGCGGTGCTCCTCGATCGCCTGCATGATCGCGAGCGGCTCGGGGGCGGGCAGCGTGACGACGGTGCCGCCCTGGGACAGCAGCGTGGTGGCGAAGTAGCCCGCCGCGTGCGTCAGCGGCGCCGCCGCCACGGTGACGGGGTTCGTCTCGTAGTGCATGAGGCTCTGGTAGTTCGCCACCATCGCCTCGAAGCCGCGGTTGGTGTGCCGCACGCCCTTGGGGCGCCCGGCCGTCCCGCTCGTGCTGGGCAGCATGACGACGTCGTCCGGCCCGGTCGGGCACGTGACGGTCGGGCCGGGTCCGGGCAGCCAGTCCTCGAACGTCGGGACGCCGTCGAGGACGGGTAGACCGTCGAGCTGCACCGCCGACCGCAGCGTCGGCACCTCGGCGAGCGCCCGGGCGGCGTCGGCGGCGACGCTCGGGTGGAAGAACAGGTGGCGCGCCCCGAGCCGGGTCAGGACCGCGACGTTCTCCTCGATGCCGTTGCGCGCGTTGACCGGGATCCAGGGCTGGCCGGCGCGCGCCGCGCCGAACTGGCACGCGAAGCCCCGCGGGTGGTTGGGGGTCCAGATCGCGACCGGCTCCCCCGGGGTGAAGCCGTCGCGCTGCAGGCCACGGGCGATGCGATGGGTGATCGCGACGAGATCGTCGTAGGTCCACACGATCTCCGACGACCGCACCGCGTCCTGCTCGCCGAACAGTTCCGCGCCGCGGTCCAGGAAGTCGACGTACCGCACGGGCCATCCTCCTTCGATCCACCGGTGGTTTGAAAATAGCGACATGCGGAGCGCAGACGCAAGGGCCTCCCGTCGCCGGGACGTGGTCCGGGGGTGACATGGGCCGGTCGGTCAGGTTTCCGCGGGAACGGCGTCGTCCCGCGGAGGGGCGGCGCCCGCCGCGTCGCCGACGTCGATGCACCCGGTGCATCGATCTCGCGCACAGGTCGCCGTTTCCCCCGTCGTCGTCCGGGCGCAGGCTGAGCGTGCGGCGCACCCCGCGCCGCCCCCGCCCCCGGACGTCGTGAGGTCCCGCCATGTCGGAAACCACCACGCGGGAGCTGGCCGACCTCCTCGAGGACTGGGCCCCGCCGGAGGTGAGCACCGCCCGGTCGATCGACCCGTGGCCGGCGGCCGCCTTCGCGGACCTGCTCGACGCCGAGCCGCCGGACCTCGAGGAGGGCGCCCCTCTCCCTCCCCTGTGGCACTGGTTCACCCTGCTCGAGCACCGGGCGTCGTCCGACATCGGCGAGGACGGCCACCCCGTCGAGGGCCCCTTCCTGCCGCCGCTGCCCCGGCGGCGACGCATGTTCGCCGGAGGTCGCCTGTGGTCGTCCGGCCCCCTCCCCGTCGGCGCCGAGCTGCGGTGCCGCGAGCGCGTGTCGGACGTGGCCGTGAAGTCGGGCCGGAGTGGCGCGAGCGCCTTCGTCACGGTGCGCCGGGAGCTGACGGTGGACGGGCGAGACGTCGCCGTCGAGGAGCAGGACGTCGTGTACCGCTCGGAGACCCCCGGCCGGACCCGGCCGTCGATCGGACGTCCCCTCGCCGACGGGACCGAGCTGCCGGGCCCCTGGCGACGCGGCCTCGAGCCCGATCCGGTGCTGCTCGCACGCTTCAGCGCCCTGACCTACAACGGCCACCGCATCCACTACGACCACCCGTACACCACCGGCGTCGAGGGCTATCCGGACCTCGTGGTCCACGGGCCGCTGCTCGCGCTGCTCGCCCTGGAGCTGCCCCGCACCTGCGCGCCGGACGCCGTGGTGGCCGAGTTCTCCTACCGACTGGTGCGACCGGCCTTCCTCCCGACGCCGCTGGTCGCCGCCGGTGCGCCCGACGGGGACGGGGCGTCCCTCGCCGTCGGGGCCCGGGATTGTCCGCCCTCCCTGACCGCCACCGCCCGCTTCCGCTGACCGAGAGGCCCGCCATGCCCACGCTGGACACCGAGGAACGAGCGGTCGTCGACCTCGTGCGCGAGTTCGTCGACCGTGAGGTCAAACCGCACGTCAACGAGCTCGAGCACGCCGACGCCTACCCCGAGGCCCTCATCGAGCAGATGAAGGAGATGGGCATCTACGGGCTGGCGATCCCCGAGCCCTGGGGCGAGGCCCCGGTCTCCATGCCCTGCTACGCGCTCGTCACCGCCGAGCTCGCCCGCGGGTGGATGAGCCTCGCCGGCGCCATGGGCGGGCACACCGTCGTCGCCAAGCTGCTCGTCGAGTTCGGGACCCGCGACCAGCAGGACCGCTACCTGCCGCGGATGGCCACCGGCGAGCTGCGCGCCACCATGGCGCTGACCGAGCCCGGCGGCGGGTCGGACCTCCAGGCGATGACCACGAGGGCGCACCGGGACGGCGACGACTACGTCGTCAACGGCGCCAAGACGTGGATCAGCAACGCCCGCCGCTCCGGGCTCATCGCCCTCCTGTGCAAGACCGACCCCGCCGCCGAGCCCGCGCACCGGGGCGTCTCGATCCTGCTGGTCGAGCACGGGCCCGGTCTCGAGGTGTCGAAGGACCTCTCCAAGCTCGGGTACAAGGGCGTCGAGACGTGCGAGCTGAACTTCACCGACATGCGGGTGCCCGGCGACGCGCTGCTCGGGGGCCGTGAGGGTCGGGGCTTCGCCCAGATGATGAAGGGCCTCGAGACCGGACGCATCCAGGTCGCCGCGCGTGCCCTCGGCGTCGGGACCGCCGCGTTCGAGGACGCGTTGCGGTACGCCCAGGAGCGGGAGACGTTCGGCAAGCCCATCTGGCAGCACCAGTCGGTGGGCAACTACCTCGCCGACATGGGCACGAAGATCACCGCGGCGCGGCAGCTGATCCTGCACGCCGCCGAGAAGTACGACACCGGCGCCCGGGCCGACCTGGAGGCCGGGATGGCCAAGCTGTTCGCCTCCGAGACCGCGATGGAGGTCGCGCTCAACGCGGTGCGCGTCCACGGCGGCTACGGCTACTCGACCGAGTACGACGTCGAGCGGTACTTCCGCGATGCGCCGCTGATGATCGTCGGCGAGGGGACCAACGAGATCCAGCGCAACGTCATCGCCTCGCAACTGGTCAAGCGCGGTGGACTCGACCGCGACTGACGAGCCGGCGGCCATGATGGCCCCGTGACGACCATCGACGAGCTCGCGTGGTTCGTCGTGCTCGCCGAGACCGAGCACATGACCCGCGCCGCCGATCGCCTCCGGGTCGCCCAGCCGACGCTCTCCCGTGCCCTGCGGCGTCTCGAGAGGGAGATGGGAGCGCCGCTGTTCGACCGTGTCAACCGGCGGCTGCGACTCAACCGGTCGGGAGAGATCCTCCTCGAGCACGCCCGCCGCGGCCTCGCCGAGCTCGACACCGCCCGGGAACGCATCGCCACCTGGCGCGATCCCGAGCGCGGGACGATCCGCCTCGCGTTCCTGCACTCGATCGCCACCTGGCTCACCCCGGACGTCCTGCGCGCCCACCGATCCCGGGCACCCGGGGTCACCGTCGAGCTCACCCAGGGCGTCGCGCACGAGATCCTGGAGCACCTCCGGGCCGGGCGCGTCGACGTCGCGCTCACCACCTCGCCGCCCGACGGCGAGGACCTCGCCTGGGCACCGCTGCACCGTGAACAGTTGTGTCTCGCGGTGCCGGCCGACCACCCCCTCGCCGGCCGGGACCGGATCGATCTGGCCGAGAGCGCGCACGAGCCGTTCGTGGTCCTGCGCGAACCGATCGGTTTCCGTCGGCTGACCGACGAGCTCTGCGCCCGGGCGGGGATCGCCCCCCGCGTCGCCTTCGAGAGCACCGAGATCGGCACCCTGGAGGGCCTGGTCGCGGCCGAGCTCGGCGTCGCGATCGTGCCCGCGCCGCGCCCGGGCCGCGCCGAGCCCGGCGTCGCGTACGTCCCCCTCGCCGACGTGCTCGCGCACCGCCTCATCGGCCTGGTCTGGCACCGGGGGCGTGCGACCGGTCCCGTCGTCGCCGCGTTCATCGACGTCGTCACCCGACGGCTCGACGCCGTGACGGGGTCGTCCTGACGCACCCGCGCGCGCCCTCGACGCCCTGACGGGACGCGGCCAGGAAGGAGTGGACGATCCGGGACGTCTCCTCGGGTCTCTCCGCCAGCACGGCGTGGGACGCGTCGACCTCCTGGACGCTGATGTTGGGGCGATGCCGGGCGAGCTCGAGCAGGTCCCGCCGTAGTCCGCTGCGGAACGCCCTCATCAGGGGCTCCCATCGTGGGGGCGTCATCGGGCCGCTCGACGCCGCGACCACGAGCAGGACCGGCGCGGTGACCTCCTCGAACGAGCGCAGGTCGTCGGCGCGCAGCAGGGCACGGGCCGCCGCGCTCGCCTGCGCCTGTGTCGACGGCTTCTGCGCCTCGAGGCCGGCGAACACCTGCTCGAACCACGTGGTGTAGTCCGCGGCGGCGAGGCCGAGGGTCTGCGCGTCGAGGCCGGTCCCCGTGGGGTCGTGGTGGGCGAGGTCGACCCCGGCCTGCCGGTGCCCGTCGAGGCTGACCGCCCCCGGGCAGTCGGGGTGGCGTCCCGCCCACCGGCCCGCGACCAGGCCGCCCACCGAGTGCCCCACCACGGCCGGGGACCCGAGCTCGAGGGCGTCGACGACGGTCTCGAGGTCGTCGAGCACGGCGTCCCAGGTGAACGGGCCGGCCCCGGAACCGCCGTGGCCGCGGAGATCGACCGCGACGGGGCGGAAGCGGTCCGCGAGCAGGGGGCCGAGGACGTCGAAGCTCCTGCTGTCGGCCCCGGCCCCGTGGAGCAGCAGCACCGCGGGACCGGTACCCCCGTAGACGTTGACGTGGAGCGGCACGGCGCCCCGGGAGATCATCACGAGGTGACGGCCGCGGTCGGGGCGTCGTCCGCCGGCAGGTCGATCTCGTCGGCGGGCGGGCGGGACGGACGACCGAGGAGCCCCGCGGCCCGCGACACGAGCGGGTGGGACATCGCGCGGAAGAAGGCGAGGGTGCCGGCGCGGCCGAGCCGGGTGTCGGGGTTGCCCAGCTCCGGGGCGCCGGGCGTGAGCCGCTGTGCCCGCTCGACGTAGGGGCGCACCCGGCTCTCGTAGGCGCCGACGGCCGTACGGTGGTCGTCGTGGCGGTCGAGCTCGCCGCCGAGGACGTGGGCCCCGACCAGCGCGATGCTCGTGCTCATGCCGCTGATCGGCGAGGCGCAGCCCGCCGCGTCGCCGACCACGACGGCACGCCCGGCGCTCCAGCGCGGCAGCCGGGCCTGGCCGATCGCGTCGAAGTAGAACGGTGCGTCGTCGAGCGCGGCGAGGATGCGCGGGGCGGCGTAGCCGACGTCGGCGAAGGTGCGTCGCAGGATGGTCGCCTGGTCGGCGCGGTCGAGGGTCTCGAGGCCCCGGACGTCGGTCATGAACGACAGCAGCGCGCGGGTGGTGCCGAGGTTGTCGGGCCGCACGTGCACGCTGCGGCGCCCGAGAGCGTGGTGCCAGTTCCACCACGCGTCGTCGGTGTCGGTGCGGGGCAGCGTCACGTAGGCGCAGTACATACCGAGTTCGCGGATGCGGGCGTCGGGCAGGACCAGGTCGCGGGTGGACGAGCGCAGGCCCTCGGCGATCGCGACCACGTCGGCGGAGAGGGTCTCGCCGTCGGAGAGGGTGGCGACCACGCGGTCGCCACGGTCCTCGAGGTCCTCGATCCGGGTGTCGAACCGGTAGTCGGTGACCGTGGACGTCCGGTCGACGAGGATCCGGGAGAGCTCGCCGCGCAGGATCTCGTACTCGACGGTGCCGATGTCGGTCTCGGAGACGGGGAACGACGCGAGGACCCGGCCCTCGTCGTCGACGAAGCGCAGCCCGCGCTCGCCGGTGGTGGCCGCGGCGACGGCGTCGACCAGGCCGAGGCGTCGCAGGACCTCGCGTCCGGCGCCCTTGACGTCGACGTTCTGACCCTCGTCGCGCAGCTTCGGTGCTCGCTCGACGATGGTGGTGCGCCAGCCCCGCCGGGCGAGCTCGAGCGCGAGGGCGGGTCCGGCGATGCTGGCTCCGGAGATGAGGGCGTGGCGGCTCACGAGCTGCCTCCAGGGGTGTCGGGCCGGGTGCGGGCAGGCGGGGTGGTCGTCGGGGTGGTCGTCGGGGTGGTCGTCGGGGTGAGGTCGGGCGGGGCGTCGAGGACCTCGGTGAGTCCGGAGGGGGCGAGCAGGGCGCAGAGCAGGCCACCGAGGGCGGCCGCGGCGGCGCAGCCGACGAGGGCGACCTGGTAGCCCGCGGTGAAGGCGGACCGGGCGGCGGCGAGGAGCGCGTCACCGGCGGGGCCGAGCTCGGGGGCCAGGCCGACCACCTCGCTGAGGCCGTCCGACGCCCGCGCGGCGGCCGGACCGGGCAGTCCCACGAGGGCGTCGGCGACCCGGGACTGGTAGACCACGAGGAGGCCGGCCCCCACGACGGCGCTCGAGGCGGCCACGCCCACCTGGCGGGTGAGGTAGGTGAAGGCGGAGGCCACGGTCAGGCGGGAGGCCGGCAGCCCGGCCACGACGAGCGTCGTCGCCGGCGTGATGGCGAGCGTCGTGCCGGCGCCGAACACCACGAGCGCGAGGGCGGTCGGCCAGTAGGACGTCGCGGAGGCCCCGAGCGCCAGCAGCAACAGCCCCGCGGCGGTGAGACCGGCGCCGAGCGCCCCGGTCCCCCGGGCGCCGAACCGGCGGAGCACGACGGTCAGCGCGGGGATGGCGAGGACCAGCCCGACGTCGGCCGGCAGCAGCGCCACCGCCGCGGTCAGGCCGGAGTAGCCGCGCACGTACTGCAGGTACTGCGGCCCGAGGAACGTGAAGGCGGAGAACGCCGCGAACACCAGGAGCAGGAGGAGGCTGCCGACGACCACGCCACGGTCCCGGAGCAGGCGCAGCGGCAGCAGCGGCGTCCGGGCGCGGAGCTCACGGACGACGAACCCGATCAGGGCCGCGGCCCCGAGCACGATCGGCACCAGGGCGGCCGGGGCGGTCGGCCCCGACTGCCCGGCCTGCGTGATGCCGAGGACGACGCCGGCGAGGCCGACGAGGGCCAGCACGGCCCCGGGCCAGTCGAGCGCGAGCTCGCGACGGGGGCGATCCCGCGTGGTGCGTGCGACCGGGAGCGCCACCAGCAGGGCGACGACCCCGAACAGCCCGGGCACGGCCCGCCACGACACGACGTCGACGAGGACGCCGCTGATGAGCCCGCCGAGGGTCGCCGACACCGACGACACGCCCACCCAGATCGCGACGGCCCGGGCCCGCAGCCGCTCCGGGTAGGCGTCGACGAGGACCGCCAGGGTGCTCGGGAACACCGCGGCGGCACCGAGCGCGGACACCGCACGCAGCGCGGCGATGAGCACCGGGGTCCCGGCCAGCCCGATGAGGAGCTGGGCGCCACCGAACACGAGCAGGCCGCCCACCAGGGCCCGCCGGCGCCCGAAACGGTCGGCCGCGAGCCCGGCGGGCAGCAGGACCGCGGCGAAGACCACCGTGTAGGCGGTCTCGATCACCGTCAGTTCGGTCTGGCCGGCCCCGATCTCGCCGGCGAGCACCGGCAGCGCGATCCCGAACGACGTACTCGCCCCGATGACGGCGAACAGCGCGGCGGCCACCGCGGGGAGGAGGGCGCGCGGTCGACCGACGCCGGCAGCGGCGGACGTGGTGGAAGATGGAGCCGTCACGGAGGAAGATTGCCTCGTACTTCCATGATGGAAACATTCGATGACTTGGACGGTAGAGCATGGCCGGGTCGGATGACACGTCGATCCAGCCGTTGGACGACGCGACCACGGGCGTCCACCTCCTGATCGCGGCCGCGTACGACCTCGCGGCCGCGCAGGCGCGACGGATGGGCACGCACGTCACCGACATGCGCGCCCTGTCACTGCTCCAGATCCAGGGGCCCCTGCAGGCGACGGAGCTCGCGCGTCGCCTCGCCATCTCCGCGAACGCGGCGACCGCGCTGGTCGACCGGCTCGCCACGTCGGGGCACGTCGACCGTGTCCCGCACCCGACCGACCGTCGACGGGTCGTCGTGCGGCTGCGCCCGGGTGCCCGCGACCTGGCCCGACAGAGCTGGCTGCCCTCGATCCTCGACGTCGACGCGATCAGCCGTTCCCTGGAGCCCGCCGAGCACGAGGCGGTGACCCGCTTCCTGGAGCGGGTCACGCACTCGATGAACGCGCACGCGCAGTCGGACTGACCAGCCGCGACGACGACGGTGCTACGATCCGGAACTCTACAGTTCCACGAGCGACCGTGGTCGCCCCTGCCGCCGCCCCTCGGTCCGTCGACGGCGGCGCTCCCGGTCGGCAGGCCGGGGAGGGTCGTCATGTCCGAGCAGACCGAGCAGCGGAAGGCCGCGGGACGTGGTGGTCGCAAGCGGGACCCCAGCCGCGACGACGCGATCCTCGAGGCGACCACGGAGGTGCTCGGCGAGGTCGGGTACGCCCGTCTGACCATGGACATGGTCGCCGCACGGGCCCGGGCCGGGAAGGCGACGATGTACCGGCGCTGGGCGTCGAAGCAGGACCTGGTCCTCGACGCCGTGGAGCGCTTCCGGGGTGCTCAGGTCGATCTCGCGGCCCTGCCCGACACCGGGTCGGTGCGGGGTGACCTCGTCGCCCTGTTCCGACCGGACACCCCCGAGCAGAGTGCTCGTCGGATGCGGGACCTGGTCGGGTTGGCCTCGGTGCTCTGGCACGAACCCACCCTCGCCGAGGCGGCCGACGCCGCGCTCGTCGGCCCGTGGGCGCAGGCACACCGCACCGTGATGCTGCGCGGTGTCGAACGGGGCGAGGTCCCGCGCGAGGCGGACATCGACACCATCTGCCGGGTCCTGCCGACGATGGCCGCCTACCGCTCCCTCGTCGAGCGCAAGCCGTTCGACCGCGACTTCCTCCTGGCCTCGATCGACGTCGTCATCATGCCGGCCCTGCGCGCCGCGCGAGACGCGACCGCTCCGACGAGCCACAGCGGCGGCTGACGGGTGTCCGACGAGCGGCACGCGACCGGCAGGAGGCGGGCGACGACGATGAGAGGGCGGCCCTGAGGATCGGCGAACTGTCCGGGCGCACCGGGACCCCGACGGGCTCGACGCGCTCGCGGACACCCTGGCCTCCTAGGCTGCCGGTCATGGACCTGGGTCTCGCCGGCCGGTCGGCGCTGGTGTGCGCCTCCACCTCCGGCCTCGGCCGCGCCACGGCCGCGGCACTGGCCCGGAACGGCGCGCGCGTCGTCGTCTCGGGACGGTCCGCCGAGCGGGCGCGCGCCGCGGCGGAGGAGCTGCCGGGCGCGGTGGGCATCGGCGCCGACCTGGTCGCGCCGGGCGGCGCCGAGGAGCTCTTCGCGGCCACCGTCGACCAGGTCGGGTCACCCGACATCCTGGTGCTCAACGGGCCCGGCCCGCCGCCGGGCACCGCCCGCGACGTCGACGCCGACGGCGTCCGGAGCGCGATCGACACCCTCGTCGTGCCGCACCAGGTCCTCCTGGAGCTCGCCCTGCCCGAGATGGTCCGTCGCGGGTGGGGGCGGGTCCTGAGCATCAGCTCCACCAGCATCGAGGCGCCCATCCCCGGCCTCGCGCTGTCGAACCTGGCGCGGGCGGCGCTGGCCGGCCACCTCAAGACCCTCGCGGCGGAGGTGGCGCCCTCCGGGGTCACGGTCAACTCGCTGCTGCCCGGCCGCATCGCCACCCCGCGGGCCGAGCAGATCGACACGGCGGTCGCCGAGCGCACCGGCCGGCCGCGCGAGGACGTCGAGGCCGATGTGCGCGCGACGATCCCGGTCGGCCGCTACGGCGACCCCGAGGAGTTCGGGGCGGCCGCCGCGTTCCTGTGCAGCGTCCCCGCCGCGTACATCACCGGGACGGCGCTGCGCTGCGACGGCGGCATGGTGCCGACGCTCTGACCCCTCGCCCGACACGGGCTCCGCTGCGCCGGGACGAGGTGGACGGCGAGGAGGGCCCCGTCAGGCCGACACCTGGTCGCGCAGGCGGAGGGCCAGGCGCGCGGCGTCGGCCCGCGAGAGCTTCCCGACGCGGTTCTGGGGCAGGCCGTCCACCCGGAAGGCGAACTCCGGCCACTTCCCCTTCGTCAGCCCGAGGTCGCCGAGGTGGCGCTGCAGCTCGGGGAGATCCAGGTCGTCCCGGGACGTCACGAGCAGGGCGGCGACCCGCTCCCCCAGGACGTCGTCGGGCACGGGGACGACGCAGACCTGGTCGACGTGCGGATGCCGTGCCACCGCCGACTCGACCTCGGTGACGTCGATGTTGCGGCCACCGCGGATGATGATGTCCTTCTCCCGGCCGCGGATGGACGCCGTCCCGTCGGGCGCGATCTCGACGAGGTCGCCGGTCGGCAGGAAGCCGTCGGGGGTCAGGTCGGGCGGGACGACCTCGCCCGCCCGCGCGTACCCGAGGAACAGCGACGGTCCGCGGACCTCGGCCCGACCGGTGACCCCGACGGCGGCCGGCGCCCCGGTCTCGTCGACGGCGCGGAGCTCGGTCCCGGGGAACGGGGTGCCGTCGGTCGCCAGGCGGGTCACGGGGTCGTCGTCCGGCCGCGAGGTCGTGTGCCCGAGACACTCGGACATGCCGAAGACCCGCAGGATGCGGGTGCCGAGCCGCTCCTCGGCCCGGCCGAGGGCGCCGGCGTCCATCGGCCCGCCGCCCACCGTCATGGCCGTCAGGGCGGCGAGCTCGCCGCCGTGACGGGCCGCGGCGCCCATCTGCAGCGCCATGGTGGGCACGCACATCGTCCAGCGCGCGTCGTGGGCGGCCATGAGGTCGACCGCGACCTGCGGGTCCCAGCGGTCGAGCAGCAGGACCCGGCCCCCGAGCATGAGCGGCAGGTAGAGCCCGAAGCAGACGGCGGCCGCCGAGGACAGGGGCACGAGCGCGGCGACCGTGTCCCCGGGCCGCAGCCCCACCGCGTCGATGGTGGCCCGGCCCGCGTAGCGCAGGGCGGCCTCGGTCTGGACGACGCCCTTGGCCCGGCCGGTCGAGCCCGAGGTCAGCCCGATGACCGCGCCCCCGCGCCAGCGCTCGGGCGGGCGCGCCGGGCGGGCCGTGAGGCGCCAGCCGTCGAGGACCGCGGCGTCGGACCGGGTCGCGGTGTCGTGGGCGATGTCAGGGGCGATGGCGTGGGCGATGTCCGGCGCGAGGAGGACCGCGTCCGGGTCGACGTCCTCGCACGCGGCCGCGAACTCCTCGCAGGTGGTGTGCCGGCTCAGGAGGGCGAGGGTGCCGTCGAGCCGCCCGACCGCGACGGCGGCGACGAGCGTGCGCCACGAGTTGTCCGCCTGCACCATCAGGGTGGGTCGGCGCCCCGTGCGGGTCTCGATCTCGCCGGCGAGCCCCGCGCCGCGCCGCAGGAGGTCCGCCAGGCCGTGCGGACCCTCGGCGTCGATCGCGACGACGTCGTCGGGCGCGACGGCGGCGCGCCGGTCCAGCTCGGCGACGAGCTGCCTCACCGCACGGCCCCGAGCATGTCGCGCTCGTCGCCGAGCAGGGCGATCCGACGACCCCGCATCGACCCGACGTGACGGACGGCGGCCGCCCACTCCTCGCTCTCCAGCGCGGCGCGGGCGGAGGCCTCGTCGTCGAAGCTCAGCACCGAGAGACCGTCCCACCCCTCCGAGCGGGGCTCGAGCGCGCTCGAGACCGCGGTGTGCCGCCAGGCCCGCAGCCCGGGCAGCGGGTAGGTCATCTCCGCGTGCTCGCCGCGCCACCAGTCGATGAACTGCTCGTGCGTCCACTCCGGGGGACGGGCGGCCAGCAGGACCAGGTTGAACACGGTTCCTCCTTCTCGGCGGCGGGTGTCAGCGGACGACGTCGAGCTCGGGCGAGCGACCGATCATGAGGTCGGTGACCCTGCCCTCGGCGTCGAGCCGCGCGGCCGCGACGAACGTGGACTCGAACGCGCCACCGCGACGGGCCTGGCCGAGCACCAGCTCGTCGGAGGCCACCGTGGAGGCGCTCAGGACGTGGTGGGTCAGGACGCCCTTCTCGCGCTGGGCGAGGTAGCCCTCCATCGCCGCGCGGCCGCCCGCGAAGTCCCGCGCCTCCCCACCCCCGGTGCCGAACACGATGGAGAAGCGGAAGTCGGGCGCGATCATGTCCAGGATGTCGTCCGGCGAGTCCCCGTCGAGGCTGGCGAACCAGCGACGCAGGAACGGCGCCGTGGTCGTGGCGAGATCGTCGTCGATCATCCCGACTCCTGAGTTGAGTTCAATTCGATTTAGTGGAGAGTAGGCACGGCGCGCCTCGGCGGCAAGGGTCAGCGGGCCGCGAGGCCCCGGACGTCCGGCACGCTCGGCAGGCCGGCGTCCCACCCGTCCAGGTGCAGGACGTCGTCGACGGACGGCCGGCGCGCGCGGCCGAAGCGCTCGCCCACGGTGAAGGCCACCGGGGTCAGGCACACCTGCTGCACCCGCTCGTACGGGATCCCCAGCAGGTCGGCGGCCTCGCGCTCGCGGGCCAGGTGCATCGTCGTCCAGCAGGTGCCGAGGCCGCGGGCCCGGGCGGCCAGCATGAAGCTCCACGTCGCCGGCAGCACGCCCCCGAGCAGCGAGGCGCTCGCCATCGCCGAGAGCCCGTCCAGCCGCGCTCCCTCCAGGCAGACGAGCACGATGGTGTCGACCTCGTGGAGGGCGTTCGCCAGCGCGTCGGCGGACCGCGCGGAGCGTTCCTGCGTCCTGGCGGCTCCGGCGTCGTCAGTCGCGACCCGCCCGATGTAACCCTCCGAGTCGCGGTAGGTCCCCTCGTAGACCTCGGTGTAGAGGTCGGCCAGCCCGGTCCGCAGCACTGGGTCCCGGACGACGACGAAGCGGGTCCGGGGCAGGTTGGACCCGGCCGGAGCCTGGAGCGCCACGTCGACGCACTCGCGGATCAGGTCGAGCGGGACGGGCCGGGCGGGGTCGAGGCGACGCCGGACGGCCCGGGTGGTGGTGAGGACCTCGTCGGCCTCCATGCTCACTCCCCACCCACCGGCAGCGGGAACATCCCGAAGTCGGGCCGGAAGAACGCCTGGTAGCGGGTGACCAGACCGTCGGCGACCAGCGCCGTCGCGGTGAACGACCCGGTCCCGCGGCCGTCGGCCTCGGTGACCACGCCGTGGACCATCTCGAGGTCACCGTCGACCGCGCGGCGGTGGACGTGGTGGCGCCGGCCCACGGCGGGCCGGCCCGCGACGTAGGCCTCGAGGTCGGGGCGGCCGGACCCCCGCACGTCGTGGCCGGGGATCGCGATCAGGAACTCGACGTCGGGGGCGACCAGGTCCAGCCCGCTCAGCGGGTCCGCCCCGTCGAGCCGCTCGTAGTACTCCTCGATGATCAACTGCCGTCCTCCTCGACGGTCACGGCGTATCGGCGGCCACCATGCGGACCGCGCACCCCTCCATGAACTCCGCGATGGCGTCGAGGTCGAGCGCACCGTCCGGGCGGTACCAGCGCCACACACCGGTGATCAGACCCAGGAGGCTGCGCGCCATGATCGCGGGGTCGCGGCCCGGGAACTCCCCGGACCGGATGCCCTGCTCGAGCAGGTCGACCCAGTTCCGCTCCACGCGGGCCACGAGCGCCCGGCAGGCCTGGCGCTCGGACTCCTCGCGCTCCGAGAGCCGGGCCGTCGCGAGCAGCCCGATGTTGGCCACCAGGATGCGGTTCTGCTGGACCTCGGGCGGCGAGAGGGCGTACGCCGCGCCCACCGCCGCCCGGAGCCCGGCCAGTGCCGTCGGTGCGCCCGCGACGGCGTCGTGGAACGCGGCGTCGGAGTTCCGCAACCCCAGCCGCATGATCGTGAGAAGGCAGTGGGCCTTGGACTCGAAGTAGTGGTAGAGCGCGGTCTGCCCGATGCCGACGCGGTCCGCGACCGCCGACCACTTCGTGCCCTCGTAGCCGGCCTCCCCGAAGCACTCCACGGCGGCGGCCAGGATGGCGGGCCGCTTGGACCGTGGACCGTCGTCGGTCTCGGTGAGTGCCTCGATGCTCATGGGCAGCCCTTTCGCCGGGTGGGTCTCCCCCAGCGTAGACAGCTCCTGAACCGGGTTCATGCGCTCGCCACGCCGACCGCGGCCAGCAGCGCCTCGGTGTGCTCGGTCCCCAGCAGGACCGCGTCGGTGGCCGCGCGACGGACGTGGAGGTGGGCCACGTGCTCCCAGGTGAAGCCGATGCCCCCGTGGACCTGGACGGTCTCCCCCGCCACCCAGGAGTAGGCCTCCCCGCAGACGAGCGCGGCGGTGGCGACGGCCGCCGGCGCCTCCGGGGAGGACTCGGCGAGCGCGGCCGCGGCCCACCAGGACGCGGAGCGTGCCGCCTCCACCCGCACCGCCATGTCCGCACACCGGTGCTTGACGGCCTGGAACGTGGCGATCGGGAGGCCGAACTGGACCCGCTGCCCGGCGTACGCGACGGAGAGCTCCATGGCGGCCGCCGCGCCGCCCGTCTGCTCGCAGGCGAGCGCGGCCCGGCCCCGCTCGAGCACCCGCGTGACGACGTCGCGGGCGTCGCCGGTGCCGCCCAGCCGTCGGGCGGGGACCCGGTCGAGCAGCACGTCGGCGAGCTGCCGGTTCGGGTCCAGGGCCCGCAGCGGCGACCGCACCAGGCCCTCGGCCGTGCCGTCCACGACGAACACGGCCGGCTCGCCCTCGACGGCCGCGACGACGAGGAGGACATCGGCCGTCGCGCCCTCGACGACCTGCAGCTTGGTGCCGGACAGCCGCCACCCGCCGTCGTCGTCCCCCTCCGCCCGTGTGCGGAGGCGGTCGGGGTCCCAGGTGTCGTGGTCCTCGCGGAACGCGAAGGCGGCCGTCCGCTCGCCCGCGGCCAGGTCGGCCAGGAGCTCCCGACGGAGGTCGTCGGTGCCCCGCAGGGCGGTCAGGGCGCCGACGGCGAGGACGGCGGTGGAGAACCACGGCAGGCGGACCGGACGCCGGCCCAGCTCCTCGGCGACGACCGCGACCTCGCGGAAGGTCGCGCCGGCGCCCCCGAGCTCCTCGGGCACGTCGAGGGCGACGACCCCGAGCTCGGCGGCGAACCGGCGCCAGAGGTCGCGGTCCCACGGGGTGTCCGGGTCCCGGGACGGTTCGGTCCGCCGCTCGAGGAAGTCCCGCACGACGACCCGCAGGTCCTCGGCGTCGGCGTCGGGGGTGATACGGAGGCTCACGGGGTCTCCCCGTCGTCGGCCGCCTCGGCCAGGACCTGCGCGAAGCGCTCCCGGGACTCGGCGCGGCGGGTGGGCAGGATGTAGGGCGGGAACAGCCCGTCGTCGGGCTCGGTCCCGCGCAGCAGGGCCTGGGCGAGGTTGATCTTGTGGATCTCCGTGGCGCCGTCGGCGAGGCCCATGTGGTACGACTCCAGGACCCACTTGCCGAACGGCAGCTCCTTCGAGATGCCCAGCGAGCCGTGGATCTGGATCGCGCGCCCGGCGACGTCGGCGAGCACCTTCGGCATGGCCGCCTTGACCGCCGAGATGTCGGCGCGGACCTTGCGGTAGTCCTGGTAGCGGTCGATGCGCCACGCCGTGCGCAGCACCAGCAGGCGGAACTGCTCGATCTGGATCCAGGAATCGGCGATCATCTCCTGGACCAGCTGGGTGTCCGCCAGCCGCGTGCCCTTGGTCGTCCGCGACACCGCCCGGCGCTTCATCATCTCGAAGGCCGACGCGACCAGCCCCACCGTGCGCATGGCGTGGTGGATGCGGCCCCCGCCCAGACGGGTCTGGGCCACGGCGAAGGCCTCGCCGCGCTCGCCGAGGATGTTCTCGGCCGGGACGCGGACGTCGGTGTAGCGCAGGTACTGGTGGGTGCCGACCGGCTCCTCGTGGCCCCAGACCGACACGTCCCGGACCCGCTCGATCCCCGGGGTGTCCGCGGGGACGACGAACATCGACATCGACCGGTGGGGCTCCGCGTCCGGCTCGGTCACCGCCATGACGATGAGGAACTCCGCGAACAGCGCGTGGCTGGAGAACCACTTCTCGCCGTTGATCACCCACTCGTCGCCGTCGAGGACGGCCGTGGTGCGGAAGCCGGTCGGGTCCGAGCCGCCGTGCGGCTCGGTCATGGAGAAGCAGGAGACGATGTCGCCGGCGATCAGCGGCTCGAGGTAGGTCTTCTTCAGGTGGTCGGTGCCGTAGTGGGCGAGGATCTCGGCGTTGCCGGAGTCCGGTGCCTGGCACCCGAACACGACCGGACCGGAGTGGGTGCGACCCAGCTTCTCGTTGAGCAGCGCCAGGCGCAGCTGGCCGTAGCCCTCCCCGCCCAGCTCCGGGCCGAGGTGGCAGGCCCAGAGCCGCCGCTCCTTGACCCGCTCCTGCAGCGGCCGGATCAGCGCGTTGCGGACGGGGTCGTGCGGGTTCCAGGCGTGCTCGACGACGAGGTCGACGGGCTCGACCTCGTCGCGGACGAACTCCTCGACCCACTCCAGTTCCCGGGCGACCTCGGGCTCGGACTCGAATCCCCAACTCATGGCGGTGCGGCTCCTAGCGGGTGAGCACGGTGCAGGCGGAGATGCCCGGCGCGCCGTAGACGTGGGTGAACCCGACCCGCGGGTCACCCGGGACCTGGTGCTCGCCGGCGTCGCCGCGCAGCTGGAGCACGTTCTCGTGGACCTGCCGCAGGCCCGAGGCGCCGATCGGCTCGCCGTTGGCCAGGCAGCCGCCGTCGGTGTTGACCGGCAGCCGGCCCTCGATCGCGGTGGCGCCGGAGACGATCAGCTCCTCCTGCTCGCCGTGCGCGCAGAGCCCGGTCTCGGCCATGTGCATGAGCTCGGCGCCGGACTCGGTGTCCTGGATCTGCGCGACGTCGACCTCCGCCGGCGCGACCCCGGCGGCGTCGAACGCCGCGGCGGCGGCATCGACGGTCGGGGAGGGCGCGCGGTCGAGGGCGAGCCAGGGCGAGAACACCTCGAACGAGCCGTAGCGGCGGCTCCGGAAGGTCGCGGCCGCCAGGAACACCGGACGGTCGGTGTAGCGGTGGGCGTCCTCGGCGCGGCACAGCACCAGCGCCACCGCGCCCTCGCCCGGCGAGCAGTACATGTACTGGGTGAGCGGGTGGGAGATCATCGGCGCCGCGGCGATCTCGTCCGCGGTGATCTCCTTCCGTCGCCACGCCATCGGGTTGCGGGCGCCGTTGCGGAAGGCCTTGGCCGCGATCTCGGCGAGCACGTCGGGCTTGATCCCGTGGTCGTGCAGGTAGCGCTGGATCTTCATGCCGAAGAACTGCGTCGTGACCATCATCCCGGTCTCGCCGTACCAGGACCCGATCCCGTGCTCGGCGGGGTCGGTGTCGAAGGCGCCGCGCGGGTGCTTGTCGAACCCGATGACGATGCCGAGGTCGTGGGTCCCCGACCGGATGGCGGCGTCCGCGGCGATGAGGGCGGAGCCGCCGGTCGCGCAGCCGTTCGCCACGTTGATGAAGGGCAGCCCGGTGAGGCCCAGCTCGGAGACGAGCGTGTCCGCGTCCCCCGCCGAGTGCGAGCCCCCGAACCCGAACTGCATGTCGGAGAAGCGCAGCCCGGCGTCGTCGAGGGCCCGGCGCGCCGCGTGCACGGCCTGGGCGCGGCCGGAGACGCCCTCGGTGCGGCCGAACCGGTGCATGCCGATCCCGACGATCGCGACGCCGCTCACGACGTCCTCCTCACGAAGGCGTAGGTGTGCACGGACCCCTGGTCGTCGCCGCGGAAGGGCACCAGCGCGAGCTCGACCGGCATGCCGATCTCCAGGCGGTCCGGGTCGGTCTCGGCCAGCCGGGTCTCGACGAGCAGCTGGTCGGGCAGCTCGACGTAGCCGACGGCGTAGGGCTCGTACGCCTCGGTGCCGGTGTACGGCGGCTTGGGGCGGAAGCCCTGCGTCGTCCAGGACCAGAGCGTGCCGGTCCGCGAGAGCGGGACGTCCTCCATGGCCGCGCCCGTGCAGCGGGGGCAGCCGCCCTGGCGGGGGAAGGTGTGGGCGCCGCAGTCGGAGCACCGGCTGCCCAGCAGCGCGGGGCCGTCCGCGGTGTCGGTGAGCAGCGAGGGGTCGACGAACCTGGGCGCGGTCACGGCGCGGCCAGCCGTCCGCCGTCGACGGCCAGCAGCGCGCCGGTGGTGTAGGTCGCCCGCGGCCCGCACAGGTACAGCGCCGCCCCGACGATTTCGGCGGGGTCCCCGACCCGCTCCAACGGCCAGTCCTGCGCCATCCGCGCCACCACGGCCGGGTCCCACGACCGGCTGATGTCGGTGGCGAACGGGCCCGCGAGGATCGTGTTCACCCGGACCGCGGGGCCGTACTCCTGCGCGAAGCCGGCCGTCAGCGTGTTCAGCGCCGACTTCGCCGCCGTGTAGGGCAGGTCGCCCGCCGTCGGCCGCCCGGACCCCATCGACGAGATGTTGAGGACGACCCCGCCGCCGCGCTGCACCATGCGGGCCCCGGCCAGCGCCGTGAGCCGGAACGGTCCCTTGACGTTGACCGCGAAGACCTTGTCGAACAGGTCCTCGGAGACCTTGTCGAGCGAGGGGTAGGTCGGGGCGATCCCGGCGTTGTTCACGAGGACGTCGACCGGGCCCAGCTCGGCCTCGACCTCGTCGAGCAGGGCGTCCACCTGGTCCCACTGCCCCATGTGCGCCGCGTGGGCCGTGACCCGGCGGCCGGTCGCCGCGGACAGGTCCTCCGCCAGCGCGAGGCAGGCGTCCTTCTTGCGCGACGCGACCGCGACGTCGGCGCCCGCGGTGGCGAACGCGATCGCGATCTCCCGTCCCAGGCCCCGCGAGCCGCCGGTCACCAGGGCGGTGCGCCCGGCCAGGGGCTCCGTGTCCGGCCGCGCCGCCGCGACGGCGTCGGCCACCGATCCACTCATCTCGGGATGTCCTTCCACGCGACGCCGCGGTCGGCGCGGGGTTCGGGCGGCAGCCCCAGCAGGCGCTCCGCGATGATCGTGCGCTGGACCTCGTCCGACCCGCCGGCGATCCGGTAGCCCGGGGCGCCGAGGACGTGCTCGGTCCAGCGGTAGCTGCCGTCGCCCGCGTCGGCGACCAGCCGCGACCCCAGGACGGCGGCGGCGGCCTGCGAGACCAGGGACAGGCGCTGCGTCCAGGCCAGCTTGCGCAGCGACCCGATCGCGCCGGGCTCCTCGCCGGCCAGGCGCGCCTCGCGGTCGCGCTGGGCCGAGACGGCGGCGACCTTCTCCGCCGCGTACACCGCGGCGAGCAGCCGCCGGACCTCCGGGTCGCCGGTGCGCCCGAAGCGGCGGGCGTCGTCGAGGAGTTGGTCGAAGCCGCCCCCGAGGTCGGCGTTCGCGCCGGAGTGCCCGCGCTCGAAACCCAGGGTCGCGAGCGTGACGCCCCAGCCCCCGCCGACCTCGCCGAGCCGCCACGCGTCGGGGATCCGCACGTCGTCGAGGAACACCTCGCAGAACGAGCTCCCGCCCGACATCTGGCGCAGCGGCCGGACGTCGACACCCGGGGTGTCCATGCGCAGCAGGAAGGCGGTGAGGCCCTGGTGCTTGGGCACGTCGGGATCGGTGCGGCAGACGAGCTCGCCCCACTCGGCGAACTGGGCGCCGGAGCTCCAGACCTTCTGCCCGTTGACCACCCACTCGTCGCCGTCCCGCACCGCCCGCGTGGCGAGACCGGCCAGGTCGGAGCCCGCCGAGGGCTCGGAGAACAGCTGGCAGGCCGTGACGTCGCCGCGCAGGAGCGGGCGGACCAGCCGGGCGGTCTGCTCCGGGGTGCCGAACATCTGCACGGTCGGCGCCACCAGCGCGGTCGAGACCGACGTCAGCTCGTGCTGGCCCGGGGTGGCGAACTCGCGCTCGACCTCGGCGAACGCCTCCTCGTACAGGGCCGACAGGCCGGCACCGTGGTGCTCCAACGGCCAGGACAGCGCCCCGTAGCCGGCGTCGAACTTCGTCCGCAGCCAGGCGCGGATCCGCGCGAGCAGGTCCCGCTCCTCGTCGAACGGGAGGTCGTGGAAGACCGCGACCGAGCGCCGGTCGTCGTCCGCGCGCCGCGGCACGGTCTCGGCGAACCACTCCCGTGCCCGGTCGGTGAAGGCGTCGAGCTCGGTCTCGCTGACGCTGGTCATCGTGCCGTCCACCCTCCGTCGACGGTGAGGGTCTGTCCGGTGAGGTAGCTGCTGGCGGGCGAGCACAGGAACAGCAGCGCGGTGTCGAGCTCCGCGGGCTCCCCGGCGCGGCCGAGCATCGTGTTGCGCCCGATCCAGCGCACCGAGCGCTCGTCGGCGAACAGCTCGTCGTTCATCTCGGTGCGGAACCACCCGGGGGCCAGGGCGTTGACCCGGACCCCCCGGCGGCCCCAGTGGCCGGCCAGCTCGCGGGTCAGCCCGAGCAGCCCGGCCTTCGACGCGGCGTAGCTCGCCCCGCCCATCGGTGCGGCGGACACCAGCCCGAGGATCGAGCTGACGTTGACCACCGCCAGGCCCCGCGGCCCCGCCGCCTCGGCGGCGAGCCGGGCCAGGTGGAACGGGCCCACCAGGTTGGTGCCGAGGACCTCGGCGAACCGCTCGGAGGTCTCGTCGGCGGGCTTCGCCCCGCTGTCGACCCCGGCGTTGTTCACCAGCAGGTCGATCGTGCCCGAGCCCTCCCGGACGGTGTCGACCAGCGCGCGCCGACCGTCCTCGGTGGCGAGGTCCGCGGCGACCGGGCGCATCGACGGGCACCCGGCCGCGAGCTCGCGCAGCCGGTCCTCCCGCCGGGCCGCCGTCCACACCGTGGCGCCCGCGGCGGCGAGCACCGCGGCGAACCGCGCCCCCAGCCCCGACGAGGCGCCGGTGACGACGGCGGTGCGGCCGGTGAGGTCGAACAGCTCGGCGGGGGCGGCCACGGTCACGGCGTGCCCCCGCGCAGCAACGCGTGGGCGGACGAGATCAGGGCCGAGATGGTCGGCGGGAGCTGCTCCTGGACCGGGTCGTGGTGTCGGCCCTCGCGGTGGCGGCGCAGGTTGTGCCCCATGATCGCGGCCATCTTCATCCGCGCCAGGGCGCGGAACCAGGCCGTCGTCGGGTGCACGCCGCCGGCCTCGCGGTAGAGCTCCCCGAGCTCGTCCTCGGTCGGCAGCCCCGGGACGACACGACCGACGCCGGGGAACAGCGACCCGTCGGTGAAGACCCCGAACCAGCCGAGGTCGATGCGCGGGTCACCGATGCCCCAGATCTCCCAGTCGACGAGGGCCGTGGGCCGGGTGCCGGAGCACAGCAGGTTGCCGAGCCGGAAATCGCCGTGCACCAGCACCGACGCCACGGGCTCCGGGACCTCCGCGTGCAGGGCCTCGAGGAGCTCGGCCGCCCCGGGCACGAGCTCGGTGGGCACCGCCTGCATCGTCTGCTCCCAGCGCAGGAGCTCGTCGCGGGGACCGGCGGGGTCGGGCACGACGCCGCCGGCGGCCCGCAGGCCGTCGGCGAGCCGGTCGCGCGGCACCGCGTGCAGGGCGCCGAGGACGCGCGCGGCCCGGGTCGTGCGCTCGCGCGCCAGCTCCGGCGACAGGGCCGTGTCGACGTCGAGCACGGGCTCGACGGCCTCGCCGTCGGCCAGCTCCATGGCGAACCAGGCGGGCTCGTCGTCCTCGCGGGCGAGGACCGCCGGGACCGGCAGCCCGTGCCCGGCGAGGGCCGAGAGCACGTGCGACTGGCGGAGGACGTCGTGACGGCCCCTCGCGGGCCGCCCCGGGGGGACGGCCTTCACCACGAAGCCCGACCCGCCGTCGCGCAGGACGTAGGTCAGTCCGGACCGGCCGCCCTCGAGCACGGTCAGCGGCCCGGCGTCGGGCGCGGCCAGGGCCGCGCGGACACGCGCACCGAGCACCGGGTCCGCGTCCGTCGTCTCCACGGACACCGCCTGGTGTGTCATCGGGTTCCTCCCACCGGATCGTCGTCGGCCCGGGCGGCCCGCCGACGACCCGGGCGGGTCGTCGGCGCCGTCGTCGGTGACCGCGTCAGCGGCCCGTCCACTTGGGGTCGCGCTTCTCCAGGAAGGCGGACACGCCCTCGGCGGCGTCGTCGGAGTTCAGCGTCACGCCGACCGCGAGGTGCTCCAGCACCATGAGCGAGGCGATGTCGGCGTCCAGGCCGCGGTCGACCGCCATCTTCGTGAGCTTCATCTGGAACGGGCTCTTGTCGGTCAGGTGGGAGACGAACTCCTCCACCGTGGCGTCGAGCTGGTCGGCCGGCGCGCTCGCGTTGACGAGGTCGAAGGCGTCGGCCTCCTGGCCCGTGAGGAGCTTGCCGGTGAGCATCAGCTCCTTGGTCTTGCGGATGCCGATCATGCGGGGCAGCCGGTAGATCGGGCCCGCACCGCCGAACAGGGCGCGACGGATGTGGAAGTCGCCGATGAGGGCCGCCTCGTCCGCGATCGCGAAGTCGCAGGAGATCATGACCTCGAAGCCGCCCGCGGTCACGTAGCCCTCGAGGACCGCCACCGACGGCTTCGACATGTTGTAGAAGCGGTCGCAGACCTTCGCGGAGACCACGGCGACGTCCATGGCCGTGCTCGAGCCGATGAAGTCGGACTGCAGGCTGTCGAGGTCGAAGCCCGAGGAGAAGGTGTTGCCGCGGCCGCGGACGACCACCGCGCGGATCTCGTCGTCGCCCTCGATCTCGGTGATGATCTCGTCGAGCCGGTGCAGCATCGGCACCGTGATGCAGTTGCGCTTGTGGGGTCGGTTGAACCAGACCCGGGCGACGTGCCCGTCGCGCTCGAACTGGATGTCGTCCTCGACTGCCATCGATCCTCCCGAATTGAACTGAGTTCAGGTCAAAGACTGCGGCCGGATCGGGTCGCTGTCAAGGGCTGCTCCGTCCGATTCCCCTCTTGAACTGATGTCAGTTCAGTGTCTACCGTCACGTCGCACCGCCCGGACGTAGGGTCTCGGCGCAGGAGCGCGAAGGAGCGCCGCATGACGACGGACACCCGGACCGACCGAGAAGTGGTCGCCCGCCGCGCCAGTACGGCCGCGGCCGTGGGCACCGCCATCGAGTACTACGACTTCGCGATCTACGGCGCCCTCGCGGTCGTCCTCGCGAAGCTCTTCTTCCCCGCCACCCAGGGCTTCGTGGCCCTCCTGTCGACGCTCGGCGTGATCGCCGGCGCGTACGTCATCCGTCCCCTCGGCGGGCTGATCTTCGGTCGCCTCGGCGACCGGAAGGGGCGCCGGACGGTGCTCCTCGCGACGGTCGCGCTGATGGGCGTCGCGACCACGCTCACCGGGCTCCTCCCGACCTACGCCTCGATCGGCGTCGCGGCGCCGATCCTGCTGACGGTGCTCCGCCTGCTGCAGGGCCTGTCGGCCGGCGGCGAGGTCGGCGGCGCGGTGTCGCTGTCCACCGAGTCCTCGCCGTCGAAGCGACGGGGTCTGTTCGGGTCCGCGACCTCCATCGGCGTCGCGATCGGCCTGGCCGGCGCCGCCGCCGTCGTCGGCACCGTGAGCGCCCTGACCACCGCCGAGCAGATGGCCGGCTGGGGCTGGCGCATCCCGTTCCTCATCGCCGCGCCGCTGCTCGTGGCCGCCGTGATCTACCGGCTCAAGGTCGAGGACTCGCCGCTGTTCCTGCAGATGGTGGAGGAGTCGGCGCCGCCGAAGGCGCCGCTCACCGAGGTCGTGCGCGACCACAAGGGCAGCCTGCTGCGGGTCGTCGGCCTGGCGTACTCCACGTTGACCACCGGCGCCCTGGCGTCGGTCTACCTGGTGGTGCACCTCTCGGGGGTCCTGAAGTACTCGCTCTCGAGCAGCCTGTGGCTGACCGTCCTCATCATCCTGGTGCCGATCGGGCTCATCCCCTGGGCCGGCGCCCTGAGCGACCGGTTCGGGCGCAAGCGGGTGGCCGCCACCGGCATGATCGGCTTCGTCGTGCTGTCGGTGCCCTGCTTCTGGCTCATGCAGCAGGGCTCGCTGCTGCTCGCGATCATCGCCGCCCTCGTGCTCAACGTGCCCTTCGCGATCCAGCAGGGCGTCATCTACACGATGTACGCCGAGCTGTTCCCGACGCGCGTGCGCTACTCCGGGGTGTCCCTGGGCTTCAACATCGGCGGCATCGTCGGGACCGGGACCGCCTCCCTCGTGGCGACCTCGCTCGTCGCGGCCACCGGCATCACGCTCGCCCCGGCCTTCTACGCCGTGTTCGCCGCCGTGGTGGGGCTCCTGATGCTGCGCACCATCGCCGAGAGCGCCGGGCAGAGGCTCGCGAACGGCACCCGCCCGCAGGAGGACGACGCCACCCCCGTGCCCGCCACCGCGGAGCGCTGACGCCGTGCGGGGACTCGAGGGCCGACGGGCCGTCCTGACCGGGGCCACGGGCGGTCTCGGCTCGGCGATCGCCCGGCGGCTCCTCGACGAGGGCGCCTCGGTGGCGCTCACCGACGTCGACGAGGGCGCGCTGCACGCGCTCGCCGGCTCGCTCGGCGGGGACACGTCCGTGGCCGTCCTCGACGTCGCCGACCCGGACGACTGGGCCCGCACGGTCGAGGCCGTGCGGGACCGGTGGGGCGCGGCGCACGTGCTCGTCAACAACGCGGGCATCGGCAGCCTCGGCACCGTCGAGACCGAGACGCGCGAGCGCTGGGACCAGGTCGTCGCGGTCGACCAGCTGGGGACCTGGCTGGGCATGCAGCACGTCGGCCCGCTGATCGAGGAGAGCGGCGGCGGCGCCGTCGTCAACGTCGCCTCGATCCTCGGAGCGACGGGCGGGCTCGCGAACAGCTTCTCCTACGCGGCGGCCAAGGGCGCCGTCCGCGCGATGACGCTCAACGCGGCGCTGCACTGGGCGCAGCGCGGCGTGCGGGTCAACGCCGTGGTCCCCGCCTTCATCGGGACCGGCGCCCTGCTCGACCGCTACGGCGGCAGCGAGCGGCACCGGGCGATGCTGGCGAACACGCCGATGGGCCGCCTCGGACGCCCGGAGGAGGTGGCCGCGGCCGTCGCCTTCCTCGCGAGCGAGGACTCGGCGTACAGCACGGGCTCGGAGATCTACGTGGACGGCGGCTGGGCGGCGCGTTAGCGGCGCGTCAGCGGCAGGGGGGCACGAGGACCGCGCGGCCGACCAGGCGACCTGCGTGGAGGTCCGCGAACGCGCGGTCCGCGTCCACCAGGTCGTAGGTGGTCGTGCGGACGACCAACCCGTCACCGCGTGCCAGCCCGACGACCGCCTCGAGCTCGGGGCGCGAGCCCCAGAAGGGCAACCGGAGCCCGGCGCCGGCCGGCAGCACCCCGGGCTTCGACACCGTGACGCTGCCTCCGCCGCTGCCGACGACGACCAGCTCGCCCGCCGTCCGCAGCAGTGTCACCGCCAGGTCGAGACTGCCCTGCGCGCCGGCGAAGTCGAGCACCACGTCCGCGCCGGCGGCCCCGGTGCCCCCGACGGCCGCGCGGGCCCCGTCCGGGAGCACCGCGACGTCGGCCCCGCACTCCCGCGCCAGCCCCAGCGCCTCCTCCCGGGTGTCCACGGCGACGACGGTCGGCGACCCGAGGGCGCGCAGGACCCCGATCGCGAGGTGTCCGAGACCGCCCACCCCGATGACCACGACGACCGCCCCCGGCTCGGAGAGCACCTCGCGGCACCCCTGGACGGCGTGGAAGGACGTCAGGCCCGCGTCGGTCAGCGTCGCCGCCGCGACCGGGTCGAGTGCCTCCGCGGACACCACGCGGACCGCGTCGACGACCAGCGCCTCCGCCATCCCGCCGTCCACGCCGAGCCCCAGCCCCGCCGCCGGCAGGCTCGCGCGGAGGTCGCAGTAGTTGGTCCGGCCGCCGACGCACCGGGGGCAGCGACCGCAACCGAACGGCGCGTGCACGACGACCTGCTCCCCCACCCGGAGGCCCTCGGCGCCCTCCCCCAGCATCGCCACCCGCCCGCAGACCTCGTGCCCGAACGTGAACGGCAGCTCCCAGCTCGCGGCGGCCGTACCGTGGAGGACGGCGAGGTCGGAGTGGCAGACGCCGGCGGCGAGCACGTCGAGCCGCACCTGTCCGGGGCCGGGGTCCGGCGTGGGCAGCTCCACCAGCTCCGCCGATCCGGGCGCCGTCATCCGGTACGCGAGCACAGCTCCTCCTCCGGGTTCGGGGTTCCGGGGTCGCCCGCCGGGTCCGGCGCCGTCACCCGCAGCTCCCGCCGTGACACTGACCCGAAACGAGTTCACTTCACCCTATCTCGGTCGGACGCGCCGCCGTCGCTCGCCCCGCATCCTGCGCATGATCGCCGTCTCGGTGACGAACCCCCGCACATCTGCGGCGCTCCGTCACCGAGACCGCGATCATGGAGGCCTCGGTGGCGAGATCGGCACCGCGGCGACGCCGATCCCGCGGGCGGGGCCGACGGGACCCGTCGCGGCCGCCCCGGGACCGGAGGTCGGGTCCGCCGAACTCGAACACCGGGCCGGCCTCACACCCCGAAGTCGGCCTTCCGGATCAGGCCGTGCACGCCGGTGGTGCGGTCGACGACCTGGGAGACCTGGAAGTCGGCCGCGGCCGAGAGGTAGGCGTAGGCGACCGGTTCCGCCATCCCGCGGTCGCGGACGAGGAACAGCATCGCCTGCCGCACGGCGTCCTTCATCGCGAGGTCCAGCGAGGTCTGGTTGCCGCCACCCTCCGGCCCGTCGGGGTCGGAGAGCCCGATGGGGATCCAGTGGGTCGGGCTCTCGGCGAAGGGGCGCCCCACCGCGGCGGCCGGCACCGGCCCACCGGGCGGGATCGTCGTGAGCCGCACCGTCGCGCGCAGCGATCCCTCCAGCGCGGTCAGGGCCACCTCACCGTCGCCCTGGGCGAAGTGGGGGTCGCCGGCGAAGAACAGCGCGCCGGGCACCCGCACCGGCAGGTAGAGGCGGGAGCCGACCCCCAGCTCGTTGATGTCGATGTTCCCGCCGCTGTCGGTGGGCGGGACCGAGTCGACCAGCGCCGTCGTGTCCCGCGCGACGCCCATGAGCCCGAGGAAGGGCGCGAGCGGGAACGTCACCTCGCCCGCGCCCGCCGGCAGCACCCCGACCAGGCCCGACGCCCCGGGACGGGCCGGGGTGAACACGCTGATCTCGCCACCGGCGTTGAACCACGGCCGCAGGTCCGCGCGGCCCTCCCACGCCTCCGGGTACTCCCCGGGCAGCGCGCCCTTGCCGTGCCGGTTGGAGATCACGCCGTAGGGCACGCGCGGCACGAGCTCGAGCACGTCGACCGCGAGGGTGTGCCCGGGCTCGGCGCCCCGCACGGCGATCGGCCCGGTGATCACGTGGGGGCCGGGCCCGTCGTGGGGGGTGCCGGCGGCCACGGCCGCCGCGTCGTCCAGCACGTCGCCCGCCGCGACACCGTGCCCGGAGAAGTAGGCCCGCGGGTCCTTGCCCTGGTCCTCGAGGATGCCCTCGTGGGAGATCGTGTCGATGGTGACGACGGCGCCGGAGTCGACCACGGCGACCGGCGCGCTCGCCCGCGTCGGGAGGCGTCCCCACACCACGCCCTGCGGTGACGCCGGCACGTAGGTCCCGGCCGGGGGCGGGGTCCCGGGGGCGAGCGGCTGGAGCGTGCGGATCGGGCCCGGAGGCGCGGCGGCCCCCGCCGGTGCCCCGCTGCAGGCAGCACCGACGAGACCCGCCGACACCCCCGCCGCCGCCAGCAGGAACCCGCGACGGCCGAGCCCGTGGACGAGGTCGGTGGCCGTGGCCTTGCCAGGTGGTGTCCGCACCGCCGCACACCATCAGCGCCTCGTTGCGTGCCGGTGTCCCGGCGCTCACCGTTCTGTTTCCCGGCACCCCCGCCCGGGCCGCCGCCGACGACGGCGACGATCGTCGGGGGCGGCAGGAGCCTCGGCGGATCCGCCCGGGACCGTGCGCGCCACGCGATCGTCATCCGAGGCGCCGGGACGCAACGCCGCCGACCCACCACGGCAACGAGCCACGTCTTCACTCGTCGACGACTCACCTCCGGTGAGGCGCGTCTAGGGTTCCGTCTGCACCGCGCAGGACAGGGGCAGGGGCTGGTCCGAGAGACGCAGGCGGCGGGTGGACCGCCGCTCCACGGCGGGACAAAAGCCCGGGAGATGACCGACGTCCCGGTCGTCTCGCGACGGCCGGCCACCCCGGGAGTCGCCCGTGCCGTTCGCCCCGTCCCATCCCGTCCCCCACGAGGGCCCGCCCCGCAGGGGGCCGCGGCACGGCCCCGAGGCCGCGCGCGCCGTCGAGATCGAGCGGACGCTCGGTCACGCCGGGCGCGACGCGGAGATCGCCCGTGGCCTGGAGATGGGCCTACCCGGCGCCGACTCGATCGTCGACCGCACCATCCCGACCTTCTCCCGTGGCGAGCTGCCGCACTTCGCCGGCATCCCGACGTTCATGAAGGCGCCGTTCGTCGAGGACGTCCGCCGCTGCGGTGAGTACGACGTCGCGATCGTCGGGGCACCCTTCGACGGCGGCACCACCTACCGACCCGGCACCCGGTTCGGGCCCAAGGGGATCCGCGACATCTCGTTGCTGTACGGCCCCTACTCCTTCGAGCTCGGGGTGGACCTGCGCGAGTCGATCACGATGTGCGACGTCGGCGACGTCTTCACGATCCCGGCGAACATCGAGAAGACGTTCGACCAGATCACGAAGGCGGTCAGCCACGTCTACGCCTCGGGCGCCTTCCCGGTGGTGCTCGGTGGCGACCACTCCATCGGCTACCCGACGAGCCGCGGGGTGGCCGAGAACCTCGACGGCAAGCTCGGGATCATCCACTTCGACCGCCACGTGGACACGCAGGAGACCGACCTCGACGAGCGGATGCACACCACACCGTGGTTCCACGCCACGGACCTGCCGAACGTGCCGCCGGAGAACCTCGTCCAGATCGGCATCGGCGGCTGGCAGGCGCCACGGCCCGGCGTCGAGGTCGGCCGGGACCGCGGGACGACGATCATGACGGTCACCGACTGCGTCGAGATGGGCATCGAGGCCGCGGCCGAGCGGGCCCTCGAGGTGGCCTGGGACGGCGCGGACGCGGTGTGGCTGTCGTTCGACGTCGACTGTCTCGACGCGGCCTTCGTCCCGGGCACGGGCTGGCCCGAGCCCGGCGGCTTCCTGCCCCGCGAGGTCCTGAAGTTCATCCAGCTGATCGCCGACGCCCGGCCCCTCGCCGGCATCGAGATCGTCGAGTGCTCCCCGCCGTACGACAACGCCGAGATCACCGCGCTGATCGCCTGCCGGGTCATCTGCGACACGCTCGGCTGCCTCGTCCGCTCGGGCCATCTCCCGAAGGGTCGTGTGTCGTGATCATCGTCGGGGTGGGCGTCGGAGTCCTGCTCGTCGTCGCCGTCGGGCTGTGGTTCGCCCGCCGGGTGGACGGCGACTCGACCAACTTCCTCGTGGCGGGCCGGTCGCTGGCCCTGCCGCTCTCGGCGGCCGGGCTGATGGGCCAGGCCGTCGACTCCAACGCGACGCTGGGCAACACGGACCTGACGTTCTCGCTCGGGTTCTGGGCCGGGGCCTCGCTGCCGCTGGGGCTGGCGCTGTGCCTGCTCCTCACGGGGTTGCTGTTCGCGGCGCGGATGAACGCGATGGGCCTGTACACGCTGCCCGACTTCTATCGCCGCATCTACGGCCGCGGTGTCGAGATGACCGCCTCGGTGCTGATGATCGCGAGCTTCTGCATCCTGCTCGCCGGGAACCTCGTCGCCGGCGGCTACCTGTTCGAGGCGTTCCTCGGCGCCAGCTACACGGGCGGTGTCCTGATCATCGTCGGGGTCGTGCTCGCGTACACGATCACGGGCGGCATGTTCTCCGACGCCTACACCGCCCTGGTCCAGATGGTGATCACGGTGATCGGCTCGGTGTCCCTCCTGGTCTGGGTGGCGGCGACCTACGGGCTGTCGACGCCCGAGGGGCTCGGGCCCTTCGACCTGGAGCAGCTGACCTCGGCGAGCGCCGGTGCGCCGATCAACTGGGCGACCCTGGTGTCGCTCGGGATCGGCGACATCGTCGCGATCGACTTCATGCAGCGGATCTTCTCGGCGGGCTCGCCGAGCATCGCCCGTCGTGCCTGCTTCGTCGGGGCCGCCATGACCGCGGGCGTGGGCGTCGTCTACGCGCTGGTGGCCCTGGCGATCGTGCCCGTCCTCGGCCCGGAGCCGGCGACGCCGGTGCTGTTCGCGCTGCTCGAGGGGTTCGCGCCGGCCTGGCTGGCCGTCCTCGTGCTCTCGGCGATCGTCGCCGCCTCGTGCTCGACGGCCAACGGCGTCATCCTCGGCACGGCGTCGGTGGCCGTGCGCAACATCCGAGGGTTGCGCGACCCCGCGATCGGCACCGGCGACAGCCGCACCGACCCCTTGCTGCGGGCGGTGCGCTGGACGATGCCGCTGGTGTGCGCGCTGGCGATCCTGCTGGCCCTGCGCGTGCCCCAGACCGGCATCCTGCTCACGCTCGCCTTCGACCTGCTCCTGGCGTGCCTGCTCGTGCCGTTCGTCGCCGGGCACTGGTGGCCCCGGCGGGCCACCGCGGCCGCGGCGGTCGCGGCCGTGGTCGTCGGGCTGGTCGTGCGGCTGACGCTCTTCGTGCTCACCCCGACGATCTTCGGCGCGGAGAACACGTTGCTCTACGTGCCCAACGACCTCGTCGGCCCGGGCTTCGACGGCTACCCGACCTTCATCGGGTTCGCGGCCTCGTTGCTGGCCTTCGTCGTCGTCGCCCTCCTGCGCCCGCCCCGTCAGCCGGCGGTCCTCCCCGTGCGTGAGGACCTGGCCGCGACCTCCACCGACGCGAGGCCCGTCACGTGACCGACTCCTGATCGGCGCGGCGTGCTGCCCCGGGCGAGCTCGGACCGGGGTGAGGGTGTTCGGCGGGCGCCCGGGCGGGCAATCGTCCTAGGGTCGGCTCTCCGAGCCGTCCCGCGGCGGGGGGCGAGAGCACGACAGCCCACGGTGAGAGAGAGGCGGTCCGTCCGTGTCCGAGATGTCCGAGCGCTCCGGGCTGAAGGTCGACGAGCACCTGCGAGCGTTCGTCGAGGACGAGCTGCTCGTGCAGGTCGAGATCACGCCTGAGCAGTTCTGGTCGACCCTGGCCGACCTGCAGGAGCGGTTCGCGCCCCGGATCGCGACGGCGCTGGCCGAGCGGGACGACCTGCAGGGCAAGATCGACGCCTGGCACGCCGAGCACGGCGCCGGCTCCCGCGACGACTACGAGAAGCTGCTGACCGATCTCGGTTACCTGGAACCGGAGCCCTCGAGCGTCCCGAGGATCGACGTCGACCGGGTCGACCCGGAGATCGCCGAGGTGCCCGGCCCGCAGCTGGTGGTGCCCTCGACGAACGCCCGGTTCTCGCTCAACGCCGCGAACGCCCGCTGGGGCTCGCTGTTCGACGCGTTCTACGGCACCGACGCGCTCCCCCAGGACCACGAGCTGGCCAAGGGCTACGACGAGCGCCGCGGCGCCCAGGTCATCGCGGCCGCCGACGAGCTCCTCGACGAGCTGTTCCCGCTCGAGCGCGGGAGCCACGCCGACGTCACCGCCTACCGCCCGTCGACCGACGGGCTGGTCGCCGACACCGCGGACGGCACCGTCGGCCTCGCCGACCCGTCGGCCTTCGCCGGGTTCACCGCCCCGGACGGCGACGGCCGCGGGAACGTGCTGCTCGTCCGCCACGGCCTGCACGTCGACCTGGTCATCGACCCGTCGACCCGGGTGGGCGGCCAGCACCACGCCGACGTCAGCGACGTCGTGCTCGAGTCGGCGGTGACCACGATCGTCGACCTCGAGGACTCGGTCGCGACGGTCGACGGCGAGGACAAGGCCATGGCCTACCGCACGTGGCTCGGGCTGATGACGGGCGACCTGGTCGCCGAGTTCACGAAGGGCGGCGAGACCGTCACCCGGCGGGTCCACCCGGACCGCGAGTACACCGCCGCCGACGGCTCGGCGCTGACCCTGCCGGGCCGCTCGCTGATGCTGGTGCGCACCTGCGGCCACCACATGACCACCAACGCGGTGCTCACCGCGGACGGCGAGGAGGTCGCCGAGGGCGTGCTCGACGCGCTCGTGTGCGCCGTCGCCGCCCTGTACGACCTGCGCGGGCTCGGCCCGCACACCAACTCCCGCGCCGGGAGCGTCTACGTCGTCAAGCCCAAGCAGCACGGGCCGGCGGAGGTCGCGCTGACCGTCGAGCTCTTCGCGGCGGTCGAGGAGGCCCTCGGGCTCGACACCGACACGCTCAAGATCGGCATCATGGACGAGGAGAAGCGGACGACGGCCAACCTGGCGGCGTGCATCGGCGCGGCCGCGCACCGCGTCATCTTCGTCAACACCGGCTTCCTCGACCGCACCGGCGACGAGATCCACACCTGTATGGCCGCCGGCCCGGTGCTCCGCAAGGGCGACATGAAGTCGACGGTCTGGCTGCAGACCTACGAGGACCGCAACGTCGACGTCGCCCTGGCCGCCGGCTTCTCCCACCGCGCGCAGGTCGGCAAGGGGATGTGGGCCAAGCCGGCCGCGATGGCCGAGATGCTCGAGCAGAAGATCGGGCACCCGAAGGCGGGGGCCAACACGGCCTGGGTGCCCTCGCCGACCGCCGCGACCCTGCACGCGCTGCACTACCTGCGCGTCGACGTGCACGCCGTCCAGGAGGAGATCGCGCAGCGGGAGACGGCCGACCGCCGCCACCTGCTGGAGCTCCCGCTCTCCGACCCGAGCACCCTGTCCGACGACGACGTGCGCCGGGAGCTGGAGACCAACGCCCAGTCGATCCTCGGCTACGTCGTGCGTTGGGTCGGGATGGGCATCGGCTGCTCGACGGTGCCCGACCTCGACGGGGTCGGGCTCATGGAGGACCGCGCGACGCTGCGGATCTCCAGCCAGCTCATCGCGAACTGGCTGGAGCACGGCGTCGTCGACGCCGACACCGTGCGGGAGACGTTCGCGCGCATGGCCGTCCTGGTCGACGAGCAGAACGAGGGCGTGGACGGCTACCCGCCGATGGCGCCGGACCTGGAGAACAGCGAGTCGTTCCAGGCCGCCCTCGAGCTGGTGTTCACGGGCGGGACCGAGCCGAACGGCTACACCGAGCGCCCCCTCACCCAGTGGCGCCGCAAGGCCAAGGCCCACGCCTGACGC
Organism: Actinomycetospora straminea; assembly: GCF_028737255.1. GTDB lineage: Bacteria > Actinomycetota > Actinomycetes > Mycobacteriales > Pseudonocardiaceae > Actinomycetospora > Actinomycetospora straminea. Next base: position 141,635 of record NZ_JAQZAN010000010.1, read on the forward strand.
CCGTGGCGTGACATCTCGTCGACCCCGTACGACCTCCGGCGTCACCGGAAGGTCATGGAGCGACGATCCGCATCTTCCCCGCGGGTCGCCACCGGAGCGAAACCGCCGTTCCAGGCCGCGTCGGGGAAGTGACGTCGCCGTCAGGTCCTCCCGCGGGGCGCCCGCTGCGGCTGTGGATGGCATTCGGGGACGTGACGCACCGAGAAATTGTCGTGCCCCTCTCGCTACCGCCGGAGGAGGCTCCGCGGGTACGGGCCCGAGGCGTGCCAGACTGGTCTGATGGTGGGCGTGGGCACGGTCCAGATCGAGGCCGCGCGCGTCGCTGCGCGGACCAAGAAGATGCTTCGCGAGGATGGCGTTCGGGCGACCGGCCGCTTCTTCGCTCTGCAGGCCTGGGAGCACGCCACCCTGCCGATTCTTCGGCGGCGCCGAGCCGGCGACACGTTTCCCTTCGACGGCAGGGAGCTGGAGTACGAGTATTCGCTCTACGGTCAGACCTGGCGTAACGAACGCACGATCGAGATCGCCATCGCCCGATACTTCCTCGCCGACGCGCCGGGTCGGATGCTCGAGGTCGGGAATGTGCTCAGCCACTACGGGATGCGCGGCCACGACGTCCTCGACCGGTACGAGCGGGGACTTCCCGGGGTCCTGAACGAGGATGTCCTGGCCTACGACCCGGACTCACGCTACGACACCATCGTCTCCATCTCCACGCTGGAACATGTGCGATGCGACGAGGTCGAGAAAGACCCACGAGGGTCGATGAAGGCCCTGACGAATCTCCGGCGATCGTTGGCACCCGGCGGACGCATGCTGGTGACTGTTCCCATCGACTGGCATCCGGGCCTCGACGAGGACATCGCGGCCGGCCGATTCACCCTCGGACGCGACGTCTTCTATCGGCGCGACTCCCGATACGACTGGTCGAGGACCGATCGCAACGGAGCCCTCGAAGCCCGTTACGGCACTCCCCATGAGGCCGCGAACGCGCTACTCGTCACCACGACGCCGTGAGCTGATCGAGACCGAGCGGCGGGGCGGGTGCCCGTCGACCCGCTGGGCCTGCGGGGGTTCGGACCGCGCTCAGAGGCCGGCGACCACGACCGGGTCGAGGCGGTAGACAGTGACCGTCCCGGCGCGGAAGACCGGGGTGAGACCGGGAAGTCCCGTGAGGTCCTCGAAGCCGCGGGGCACGGTCAACCGATCGGTCCCAGGCCATCCCGACGGTGCTCCGCCGACCCCGATGGGAGGCGCCTCGGAGTCGACGTACAGCCAAGCGACGCGAAGATCGAGGAGGTCCCGACGTATCGCCGGGTCCGTCGGGTAATGTCGGAAACCGGCTAGCAGCCGGTAGGTGTACGGCGCCGCGGCGCTCCCGAGGCTCGCCAGATTCACGACGGGGATGCCGTGCTCGGTGTAGAGGACCGTCGAACCGTCGTTGGCCGAGTTCAGGACGCGCTCGCCGCTCTGCACGTGACCGGCGAGCCACGCCGCCGCGGCCTCGTCGTCCCCGTTCACCCGGGTGAAGTCGGGCGTCGCGAAGCGCGAGGCGACGGCGTTCTCGTTGACGCGCGCATAGCCGTAGCCGGGCCCGACGAGATACGCGGCGAGGACGAGCAGCAGCAGCCCTGCCGTCACCCACGGCACGACCCGGCGACCCACGTGGGGAAGCCGACGTGCCGCCCATCGAGCCGCGATCGCGACGCCCAGCGCTCCTGCCGGGACGCCGACGAGGGACAGCTGCGACCACACCCGCGGCTCGGAGTTGTAGAAGAAGGAAGTGATCACCCCCGGAGCTCCTCGTCCCGGCGCGGTGAAGTAGGAGACGACGATCGCGAACCATCCGGCGACGACCGCCAGCAGGGGGAGAAAGCGCCGGGTCGCTACGAGCACGAGGAGCCCGCCCACGATCAGGACAGCAGCGCTGACCTGTGCGCGCGTGCTGTCCGGGTCGAGGTAGCCACCGTAGGCGAAGGTCAGGGCCTTGCCGACCGCCTGGGCGACAGGCCGGTCCGGTGTCTCCGAGTCGAAGGACGTCGTCGCGGCGACCGCGCGGGACCCGATGAGCAGGGTCGGAAGAGCGACGAGGAGAGCGAGAGCCGCCGGGGCCGCCAGGGCGCGGACGGCGCGAAGGAGGTCGCGCCGACCACGCCGCACCACGTCGACGATGAGATAGATGCCCGTGGTGACGCCGAGCGTCACCACCGCGCTGGGGTGGGCGATCACCGCTCCGGCAGTGGCGAGCCCGGCGGACACCAAGACTGCGCGAGACGCCCGGCGCCAGGAGACCAGCGCGGCGAGGACGCCGGTGCACAATGCGAGGGCGACCGAGTTCGGCAGTACGCCGCCGTCGTGCGCAAGCTGCACTCCGGGTCGGTAGAGCGTGGCCATGAGGACGCAGGCGACGCCCGCCGCTCCCACCGCGGTGTCCGACGCACACCCGTTCGCCCGTGCGAGCGCCCCCGTCAGACACGCGGCAGCGAGCGGCATACCGATGCCCACCAGGAGGAGCGCGAGCGCATTGACCGAGACCACGACGTCCCCGGTGACCTGCGCAACTGCACCCGCGAGGAGGTGGAAACCAGCCGGGTAGAAGATCGTGTCGGAGCCTGAGAGGACGTCGGTCGGCGCCAGCGCCCACGGCGCGCCCACGCCTGTCCGCGCGACGTAGGACGACACCGCGAGGTGATAGATCATGTCGTGTTCTTGCGGGTAGGTCCGCAACGACCAACCCATGCCACCGAGCCAGGTGAGAACACCGACGCCGAGCCCGGCGCCGATCGCGGCCGTGCCCGCGAGCATCGGCAGGGTCCGCACGGCCGGGGCGCGGGAGACACGGCCGGGTGCCGCTCGACCCCGGCGTCGGAGTGCCCGGCGCACCACTGCGGCTCCGGCGAGGACGACGCTCACGACCGCGAGAGCGACGAACCCGAACGACGCACCCACGGCCGTCGTGATCAGACCGGTCAGAGACGCGACGGCGACCGAGCACGGTGCCGCGAGAGCCAGGTACCACCACGGTCCTCGGACGCCGATCAACAGCATCGCGCATGTGCCCGGGAGCATGGCCACACAGACCCCGACGACGAACCCGGCGACGTCGAGGAGCACGGCGCCCTCCTTCCCCCCGGACACCGCGGGCCGGCCGTGGTGCCCGCGCCGGTGGACGTGGTGGCCTCATGTCGGGGAGAGCCCGGAGAGACGGGAGTTGCGACACCGACAGACCCCGCCCGGGTCTCCGGTCGCCCACCGTAGTGCCGGCCGCGCCCGGAGGGTGGCTTGCTGCCCCTCAGGCGTGTCGACGATCGACGGCGGTGGGTTCCGCACCTGATCCGTCGGCGTCCGACGCCTCGTGCACCGACGCCGCGGGAAGGCCTGCTTCATCGTGGATGCGGCCGATCCGACCGTCGGCCAGGAGCACACCGACCAGGACGACCACGGCGGCGGCGAGCTGCGCGAGGGCACCCCACAACCGGGGATCGCCCGGCACGGCGGACACCAGCCCGAGCACGCACAAGCCGGAGAGCCAGGCAAGACCGACGTCGCGGTGACGGCGGAAGGCCAGCGCCCGCGTCTGCAGCACGAAGGCCGCCGCCCCGATCAGGGTCGAGGCCGCGAGTGTGGTCGTCGCCGGCCACGGGGGAACCTCCTGCACCGCGAACACCGTGCGCGCCAGACCGGGCACGACGAGCGTGGCCGCGAGCAGCCACGGGATCGACGCGGCGGCCAGCAGGAGCAGTGGGGGCCGCAGAGCGCGTCTCGTCCCGCGCCGGTCGTCGTGGTGAGCCGCAGCTGCGACCGACGGTAGGAGGACGGCCTGGATGGCGGGGAAGACGAACACCGGCGCTCGGAGGATCACCGCGACCGCGACGAAGCCGGCGGCCTCGGACGGAGCCGCCGCCAACGCCGAGGTCACCGAGACGGGAGCCAGGTTCCACACGCCCTGAGAGGAGAGGTAGAAGATCGACGTCCAGATCAGGGCGGTCATGACGACCCGGTGTTCGCTCCCGCGCGCGGCCTCGCGGTCTTCTGCCGACCACGAGGTGCGCATCCGCACGAACAGCCCGACACCTGACGTCCGCAGCGCGACGAGGACCGCGGCGACACCGGGGGACAGGACCAGCACGGCGGCCCACCCCACCACCGTCTCCACGCCCGTGAGAGCCAGCGCCGCCGCGCCGAGCAGGGTGGAGGCTGCCTCGACGACGAACGTGAGGCTGTACGGCCCGAACCGTCGCCGCGCCGCGAGCGGACCCCGGACGCAGTAGGAGGCCGCCATCGTGCATGAGCCGAGCGCGAGCGCGAGCGCGACGTCGACGCCGGGAAGCAACGGCGTCGCGGCGAGCGACAGGGCGATGGCGGCGACGAGGAGCACAGCCGCGCGACGCATGGCGGTCGCGAGAACCGGACGACCGTTCCTGCCGGCCGCGTCGGCGGCGGCGAGAACTCGACTGGTCTCGAGCTCGACGGATGCGAAAACTCCTCGGCCGATGGTGTTCAGTAACAGGTAGAAGGCACTGATCACAGCGAAACCGGCCGCCGGCATCGTGCGTGCCGCGAGTGCGAGCAGCACGTATCCCGCCCCTGCAAGGAGCACCTGGCTGATCGGCACGCACACCGCGGCCCGAAGTCCGGCATCGCCCACCTGCCCGAGACGGAGAGATGCCATGAGAGGGGAGGTTACGGCGCACGGCACCGGGCATTTCCGCACGCCCTTCGACACGCCGAAGTCGATGGTGACTCCGGCGTTGCTACGTTGTCGCCGACCGCTACCGGGGAGGGTGTGTGACCGAGCTTCGGATCCTCGCGTTGACCAGCTACGGCGAGCACACCGCCATGACCGGCGGACGACTCCGGCGCGACAACCTGTTGCGTGCCCTCGCGGAGCGCGGGCACCACGTCGCCCGCTTCGACGTCCCGAGCAGGCCCGGCCCCCGATCGGCGATCCGCGCCGTCCAGGTTGTCGCCCAGCGCGCGTTCCGCGACGCTCTCGCGCGTTCCGACGTCGCCCTTCTCGGTGATGTCTTCTGCCTGCCGAGCGTTCCCCTGATTCGACGTTCAGAGATCCCGATCATCCTCGATCTCGTCGACAGCCCCTATCGGCTCGCCAGCTCCGACCCGCGCCGCACCATGGCCCAGAAATGCCACACGCTCGCTGGTGCCGCACAACTGGTGCCCGTGATGCAGCTGCTCTACCCGCTCGTCTCCGCCGTCACCTACATCTCCGACGACGATGCGTCCTGGGACAGAGCACGGGTGCGCCGTGGTCCCCGCACCCACGTCGTGCCCAACGGGATCGCGGCGCCCCTCTTCGAACTGGACCTGTGCCCCCCACCGGACGACGGATACGTCGCCTGGTTGGCCGACTGGACGTACGCGCCCAACCGGGATTCGCTCCGCTGGTTCGTCGAGGAGGTGGCACCGCGCCTCCCCGACACCGTTCTCGAACGGATCACCCTCTTCGGTGCCGGCGACCCGTGGACCATCAGCGCCGAGGGCGGCGCGCTCGAACGTTCGCGATCACGGATGGCGTCCGCCGGCTTCGTGGAACGGCTCGCCGACGTCTACCGGGGAGCTCGGGCGGTCGTGGCACCGGTCACCAGAGGCGCCGGGGTCAACAACAAGGTCCTCGAGCCGCTCGCCGCCGGACGCCCGCTGGTGACGACAGTGGTGGGAACACGAGGGCTGCCTCCGGCCGTCCTCGACAACCTCCGGTACGCGACCGACGGAGCGGGCTTCGCGGCCGAGCTCCGTGCGCTCCTCTCCACGACCTGGGAACCCGCATCGGCCCGTGCCGCGCGCGCCTCGGTCGACTCGCTGAGCTGGGAACGGGCCGGAGCCCTGATGGAGAACGTCCTGGTGGGTGTCGCGCAGCGGCGCGGCCCGACGGCGAGTCACGGACACGTTCGCTAGCAGGAGCCTCCGACAGCCTCGTCCTCACGGCCGTGGTCTCGGCCGTGGCCGTCGGATGTCGTCCGGTCAGAGGGGACGGATCCCGTCCAGGCGCGTGTGGGGCTCGTTGACGTCCGTCTCCGATCCGTGCGCGGACCCGACGTCCACCCCGGGTTCCGTCTCGGCGCGCCACTCGACGTCCTCGAGACGCAGCCGGAGGGCACCGACCTCCTCGGCCAGCCGCCGTGCCTGCTCCTCCAGCACTCCGACCTCGATCGAGAGCTGCAGAGAGACCCCGAAGAGGATCAACAGAGAGGCCAGGAAGAGCAGATTGCTCGGCACCGCGATGCCCAGGACGACCGAAGCGCGCTGGAGCAGCGTCGGGGAGATCGAGATCACCACCGTCGCACCGGCGACGACCATCCAGAGGAACGCGTACTTCTGACGCAGTCTGCGCCCGCGCAGGAGCTCGACGACCAGCGCGGCAGCGATGATCGCCACGACGATCGTGACGATCGTGAGGCGAGCCAACTCAGACCGCCTCGACCGTCGATCCCGGACGCAGGATCGGTGCCCGCCGAGCAACCGCGAGCAGGATCGCCGTCACGACCCGCAGGAGATAGGCCGACGACCGGAAGGCGTTCTGACTCGGCGTGCCGGCGGTCCGCTCGCGCATCGCCACCGGGACCTGCGCGATCCGCAGGTCGGCGCGGCTCGCCAGGACGAGTGCTTCGACGGTGTCTCCGAGGTACTCCTCGGGGAAGTCGAACGCGAACAAGGAGAGCGCGCGTCCGTTCACCATCCGGAACCCGGAGGTCGGATCGGTGAGCGCAGTTCCGACCAGCCGGGAGAGGGTGGACGCGAGCACGCACATCGCCCAGCGTCGGGGACCGCGGACCGCGTACTCCCCCGTCCCCGCGAACCGGGCGCCGATGATGACGTCCGCCTCACCGAGGGCGGAGCGCAACCGTGCGATGTCCGCCGGGTCGTGCTGACCGTCCCCGTCGACCTGGACGACACAGTCGTATCCCTCTTCGTAGGCGAATCGGTACGCGGCGCGCATCGCACCACCGATCCCGAGGTTGAACGGCAGGGACATGACCCTGGCACCGGCCGCACGGGCGACCTCAGCGGTACGGTCGGTGGAGCCGTCGTCGACGACGAGAAGATCGGCACAGGGCTGGTGGGCCCGGACCTCCGCCACCACTCCGGCGATCGACTCGGCCTCGTTGAGAGCGGGCAGGACGACGAGCAGCGAAGCCGCTCGCACTTCCCGATGACCCCGGACTGCGGGCGCTGCGAGCGTCATGATCGGCCGCGTTCGCCGTGGCAGGCGGCCTCGATGGCCGCTGTCCTCCGTCGACCGCAACCATCGATCCCCACTGTGCCCGTCGCCACGATTCGGAGGCTAATGCGGCGAATCCCGTCGATGAGTGCGACACCCCGGAGGAGTCACAGCGTCGACCACGATCCGTTCAGAACATCGGGGATCTTGCTCCACCCGTGCACGGTCGGGGTCGCCGTCCCGGCTCTGATCGCGACCGGACGCTCCCCGATGCCGGAGTCCGGACAGCTACCCGACTCCCCGCCGGGGGGTGTCTCCCCCACGGTGTGGGGCGCACCCGATCGTCGCGGTGCCCCGTCCCGCGGACCCTCGACCCCTCACGACCCGACGCCCGAACGGGTCCAGGCATCCCGGAGGCGGTCGAGATGGCCGAGTCCCGTCCCGCGCACGATCGCCCCCACGACCGCGATCTCGCCCGAAGGCTCGACGCCCTGCGTGCAGGCCGTCTCGCCACCCCCCGCGAGGCCCTGGCCCTCGGCCGGCTGGTCACCGCCGAGACCCGCCGCATCGGCCGTCACGCGCTCCCGGACCCGGTGCTGGACGCTCTCGCCGACACCGCGAATCGGCACCGCGGCCGGGACCGCTTCCTCGACGCGTTCCTCGACGCCGTCCTCGCCCGCCACCGCGACCGGTTCCGGAACGCCGAGTATCTCGCGCTCCCCCTGCTCGAGGAGTTCCTCCGGGACACCGCGTTCTCCCCCGAACGCCTCTCCGCGCTGCTGCTCGCCGACGTCGTCCGGCACGAGAGCCGCCACCCGGGGGCGGTCGAGCCCGCGTTGCGCCGCAAGCGCGTCCGCCAGGCGATGCGGTTCCTCGGGACGGTCGAGCGCTCCCCGGCCGACGACACGCCGCCGCGGACCCTCGCCGGCGACTGGTTGGAGCTCACCGTCCTGCCGGTGTCGACCGAGCACGACGAGTACTTCTTCATCCGCGCCCTGCAGGCCCACGAGCTCGTGTTCACCACCCTGACCGGGCTGCTCCGCTCCGCCACCGACGAGGTCCGGGCCGCAAGGCCCGACGAGGCGACCGCGCTGCTGCGACGCGCAGCGAGCGTGTTCGAGCGGGCGAGCCTGCTGTTCCGTCTCGTGGCGACGATGCGCCCCGCGGCGTTCCACTCGTTCCGCCGGTTCACCGAGGGCGCCAGCGCCATCCAGTCCGAGGCCTACAAGCGGTTCGAGCTGGCGTGCGGCGAGCCGGACCCGGCGCGCCTCGACTCCGAGGCGTTCGCCGGAGTCCCCGCCGTCCGCGCGGAGGCCCGCCACCACGACAACCTCGCCCGTGCCCTGGTCGACGGCCCCCGCTCGGAGGTCCTCGACGCCGCCGCCGCGGACCTCGAGCAGGCCCACCAGCGGTGGAAGACCACCCACCACAGCCTCGCGGCCCGCATGCTGGGCGATGCCACGGGCTCGGGCTACACCGCGGGCGTTCCCTATCTGGCCGCGTACCGCGAGAACCGGCTCATGGTCGTCCGCGACCGGGCGGCCTGAGATGCCCTGTGTCGAGCCACCGCTGATCGATCTTGGTTGAGCACGGTTCGGAGGGCCCGGTGGCGGGCGGGGTCGTAGGGAGTGTCGGTCTGCCAGCAGGTCCAGATCACGTGCAGCCAGGCGAGGGCGAGGATGCGCACGGCGTGCGGGTGGGTGTGCCCGCGGGAGCGGGCTCGCCGGTAGAGGTCGGCGGCCCAGGGGTTGGCGTGTCGGCTGTCGCCGGCGAAGTCGCAGACCGCGTCGCGTAGCCGTTCGTCGGCGGCCCAGCGGAAGCCGACGACGCTGAGCCTGCCGGACTGGCGGGTGGCGGGTGGCGGGTGCGACCCCGGCCAGGCAGGTCAGAGGGCCGCCACCGCCGTGTCCCCGGCTCACTCCGGCCCCGGTGCTCCGAGCAGACCCAGTTCCTCGTTGTCGAGCTCGGCCTGGATCCGGAGCACGACCTGGTCGTCGATGCGGTCGTCGTCCCTGAGCCGGAGGAGGACCCGGCGTCGCTCGCGCAGCAGGGCGAGCCGCACCGCGGTCTCCACGTCGTCGCCGTCACGGTGCTGCTGGTCGGTGTCGCCCGCGTCGGTGCGCCGGCGTCGGCTCTCGTGCTCCGCGCGCAGCCGGTCGACGAGCTCGTCGGGCGCGCCGTGGTCGGCCGCGGCGCGGGGCAGGATCGCCAGCGCGCTGCTGATGGTCGCGTCGTGGGCCAGCGCCATCTCCTCGTCCGCGGCGGTGTCCGGGCCGTAGCGCGCGAACCGGATGACGGCCGGGAGGGTCAGTCCCTGCACCACGAGCGTCACCAGGATGACCCCGAAGGTGATCACGAGCAGCAGGTCGCGATCCGGGAACGGCGCGCCGCCGACGGTCGTGAGCGGCACGGCGAGCGCGATCGCCAGCGACACCGCCCCGCGGAAGCCCGACCAGGCCAGCGGGAGACGTTGCCGCGCGGACATGCGGCGGGCCCGCTGGCTCGCGCGCCGATCCACCGCGCGGATGACGTAGGGGACCACGTTGAGCCACGTCAACCGGGTGAGCACGACCACCGCCGCCACGAGCAGGGCCGCCGCGACCCCGAACCCGAACGTCCGCGAGGAGAACCCCGACACAGCCGACGGGAGCTGCAGACCGACCAGGAGGAACAACGTCGCGTTGAGCAGGAAGGTCGTGATCCGCCAGAAGGCGTGGGCCTGCACGCGGGTGCGAGGACCGATCGAGCGCGGGCCGACGCGACTCAGGGCCAGCCCGCACACCACCACCGCCAGCACGCCGGACGCGTGGATCTCCTCGGCGAGCAGGAAGGCCACGAACGGGGTGAGCACGCTGATCACGCTCTCGAGCAGCGCGTCCCGAGCGAACCGGCGCACCGTGATCGCGAGCCACGCAACCACCAGCCCGATGGCGACCCCACCGAGATAGGAGACGGCGAAGCCGCCCAGGGCGTCGAGCGCCCGGAACGGCTCGGCCCCGCTCGCCACCCCCACCGCCACCCCGAAGAGCACGAGCGCCGTGCCGTCGTTGACCAGGCTCTCCGCACGCAACATCGTCAGCGGACGGCGAGGCAGGTCGCGGGCCACCGCAGCCACCGCGGTCGCGTCGGTCGGCGCGACGATGGCGCCGAGGACGAAGCCGACGGGCCAGCTCAGACCGAGGACGACGTGGGCCGCCGTCGCCACCGCCGCGGCCGTCGCGATGACGAGGAAGACCGACGACAGGACGAGTGACCGGAAGTCGTGGCGGATCTCGCGCAGCGAGACCGTCAGCGCCTCCCAGTACAGCAGCGCCGGCAGGAAGAGCAGCACGACGAGCTCGGGCGGCACCCGGATCGAGGACGTGAACGGCAGGAAGCCCAGGCCGACGCCCCCGACGATCAGCAGGACGGGGCCGTTGAACCCGGTGCGTCGGGCGAGGAGCTCGGCCACCACGACGGCGACGCCGCAGAACACGAGCACGGCCAGGCCCGTGATGTCGTACATGGTCGTCCCCCCGCACCGCGCCCGCCCGGACCCGTCCGACGAACTCGTCGTCCGGGCGGAACTCTGGCGTACGACGCCGGAGCTGCGCACCTCGGGACGCCGCTGCCACGGCGTCGGGCGAACCCTCGCCGGTCCGTCAGGGCGACGCGCACACGGCGACGACGACGAGGCCGTCCGGGCCGGCGCGGAGGTACCGGGAGGACTCCACCGTGACGGCGATGTACTGCCCGGGGACGACGGGCGTCTCCTGCCCGTCGACGACCACCCAGCCGTTCCCGCGCAGGACGGCGTAGGCGTCCTCGGCCCCGTCGTCGCGGTGGTCGTGGGGAACGGTCTCCTCGCCCGCCGGCAGCTCGACCTGGTAGAGCCCGAAGGCCGTGATGCCGATGGCCTCCCCGACCCGCTTCTCGAAGGGGCTGGCGGCGGGGTGCGGGCCCCGTCCGGTGTCGAGGTCGGCCGGGTCGACGATCTGGAAGCTCACGCGCGGAACCTACGCGGTCCGACCGACACGGATCCGGCGATGGTCACCACCCGCACTTTGGTGCACTGACCCTCCGCGCGCGGCGTCACTAGCGTCGTGGTTCCCCCGTTCGAGGAGGAGTTCCATGACCACCACGGCACCGACGTCGACGTCCCTCGACCCCGCGCACTTCGGCGGCGGGTCCCGGCACTGGCACCCGTTCACGCCCTACAGCGAGGACGTCGAGCTGAAGATCTTCACTGCCGACCTCGCCCGCAACGAGACCGTCGTGCTGCTTCGCGCCAAGGCCGGTGCGCACCTCGGCGTGCACGACCACTTCGGACGGGTCCTCGCCTACTCGATCTCGGGGAAGTGGAGCTACGCCGAGCACGACTGGGAGGCCACCCCCGGCGACTTCGTCTACGAGGTCGCGAACAGCCGTCACACGCTGGTCGCCGACCCGGCCGAGGACATCGTGCTGTTCATCTACGTCGAGGGCCCGATCCACTTCCTCGACGGGGACGGCACCGTCGTCGGTGTCGAGACCGCCAAGAGCTTCGCCGAGCGCTACCTGCAGTTCTGTCGCGACCACGGCTACCCTGAGCCGGATCTGTTCCCGTTCTAGGCGTCTCGCCGAGCCCGCGGGAGCGCGGAGGTGGGCCATGCGTTGCGCCGTCACGGTCTCCCCCGACATGCAGCCCCGCGACTACGAGCGCGCCCTCACCGTGCTCGACCGCTGTGCGGCGATCGACAGCGTCGAGTGCCTCCAGGAGGAGTTCCTGGAGGCGCTCGGCTCGGCGTACGGCTGCGTCCACACGGCCTTCTTCCGGACCGACGCGTTCACGCGGACCCACGCCGACCCCGCCCCCGTCATGAACGGCAGGATCCCCGGGATCATCGACGAGTACCGCGACCGGTGGTTCGCCGACGACGTCATGTTCACGCCGGACTCGATGGCCCGGATCCGCCGGGCGGGCGTCAGCGCGCTCAGCCAGCTCGAGCCCCGGCGTGTCCCGCCGACGGCCAGCGTCTACCTCGACAGGTTCGTCTTCCGCGCCGGCCTGGAGTCGGTGTGCGCCCTCGACCTGGACCTCCCGGGCGGCGAGCGGGGCGTGGTCGGCATCTTCGGTGAGACACGGGACCACCTCGGCGCCGCGGACCTCGGGGGCCTCGCCATCGTGGTCCGTCAGCTGTCGGCGATCGCCGGACGCCTGCCGTCGACGGTGCCGCCGCCGCGCCCCGCCCCGGCGGTCGGCCTCAGCCCGCGGCTGGCCGAGATCGCCGAGCTCGTCGGGCGCGGCCTGACCAACGCGCGCATCGCCCGGCAGACCGGGCTGACGCTGGACACCGTGAAGAAGTACATCGGTCAGGTGCTCGCGCACACCGGCTGCAGCAACCGGACCGAGCTGGCCCTCCTCGTCGCCGGGCACCGGCCGCAGGCGCCCGCCCACGGGTGACGATCGCGGGGCTCAGCGCTGCCCGAGCAGGTGCTCCACGGCGAGGCGCTGGACGCGGGCGAAGCCGTATCCCTGGGTGCGCGCCCGGTCGATGTCGAAGTCCTCGTAGGCGCTGCGGTCGGCGAGCAGGTCGGCGTAGGTCTCCCCCTCGCCGAGGGTGGGCCGGGCGAGCCCGGGGACCCCGGCGGCCTCGAGTGCCTCCTGGACCTCGGGGTCGGCGCGGAACGCGCGGGCCTTCTCGCGCAGGGCGAGGTAGGTCTCCATGTTCGCCAGCGCGGACTCCCACACCCCCTCCATGCTCTCGGTGCGCAGCGGCTTGTAGTCGAAGTGCCGCGGCCCGTCGTAGCCCGGCCCGCCGCCGGGCGAGCCGTTGTCGAGCAGGTCGACCGTCGAGAACGCCTGCAGCAGGTCGCCGTAGCCGAAGACGAGGTCCTGGTCGTAGCGCGGGCCCTTCTGCCCGTTCAGGTCGATGTGGAACAGCTTGCCGGCCCACAGCGCCTGCGCGATCCCGTGCGTGTAGTTGAGCGTGGCCATCTGCTCGTGCCCGGTCTCGGGGTTGATCCCGACCATCTCGGCGTGCTCGAGCTCTCCGATGAACGCGAGGGCGTGGCCGATCGTGGGCAGCAGGATGTCGCCGCGGGGCTCGTTGGGCTTCGGCTCGAGTGCGAACCGGATGCCGTAGTCGTGGTCGAGCACGTACTGCGCGAGCGTGTCGATCGCCTCGCGGTAGCGGTCGAGCGCGGCGCGGACGTCCTTGCCGAAGTCGACCTCCGAGCCCTCCCGGCCGCCCCAGAACACGTAGGTGTGCGCGCCGAACTCGGCGGCGAGGTCGAGGTTGCGCATCACCTTGCGGATCGCGTGGCGGCGCACGCTGCGGTCGTTGCTGGTGAAGCCGCCGTCCTTGAACACCGGGTCGCCGAACAGGTTGGTGGTGGCCATCGGCACCACGAGCCCGGTCTCGTCGAGCGCGGCCCGGAACTCGCGCACGATCCGCGCCCGCTCTTCCGCGCTGCTGCCGGGCGGGATCAGGTCGTCGTCGTGGAAGGTGATGCCGTAGGCGCCGAGCTCGCTGAGCCGGTGCACCGCCTCGACCGCGGCGAGCACCGGCCGGGTGGCCTCGCCGAACAGGTCGCGGGCCTGCCAGCCCACCGTCCACAGGCCGAAGCTGAACTTGTCCTCGCGGGTCGGCGCGGCCATGGGCCATCCCCTCTCTCGGCGTCGAGGACAGGATCCCCCGCGACACCGGCCCGGCAATCGCCGTCGTGACGCCGCGAGCAGGTCGATCTCCCCCGTCCCCCGTAGCCGTGACCCGGGTGGAGCCCGTCGCCACCTGACGCGCGGGGGGAAGGCGTCACCGTCCGACGCCGCCTGCTCACGTCGCGTCCGTGGACGGGCGAGGTGATGGCGCCGGGCGCGGCGGTGCGGTGGAGTTGGCGCCGTGGCCGACGTGGGGGGTGGAGCGCTTCGCCTGTCGATCCTCGGTCCGCTGCGCCTGTGGCGAGGCGACGTGGAGCTCGATGCGGGTCCTCGCCAGCAGGCCTTCCTGCTCGCCGTCCTCCTCGCCGCGGCGGGCCGGCCGGTCAGCCGCGGCGAGCTGATCGAGTCGATCTGGGGCGAGGACGCCCCCGAGAGCGTCGTCAACGTCATCCACAAGTACGTCGGCGCGCTGCGGCACCTGCTCGAACCGGACCTCCCCGCGCGCGGGTCCGGCTCCTACCTGCTCCGGCACGGCGAGGGTTACCTGTGTGCGGCCGGACCCGACGTCCTGGACCTCGCGCGGTTCCGGCAGCTCGCCACCGCCGCCCGGGAGGAGCGGGACCGGCCGGAGGAGTCCCTCGACCACTGGATCGCCGCGCTGGGGCTCTGGCGAGGTCGAGCGGGTGAGGGCCTCCCCCGCGGCCCGGCGGCGGAGGCGCTCTTCGCGGCCCTGGACGACGAGTTCCGCGACGCCTGCACCGCGGCCGCCGATCTCGCCCTCGCGGTGGGCCGCTCGACGTCGGTGGTGGCGCCGCTGCGCCTGGCCGCGGCGACCGCCCCCTGGGACGAACCGGTGCACGCGGCCCTCGTCACGGCGCTCGGCGCTGCCGGTCGGCAGGCCGAGGCCCTGGCCGTCTCCCGAGCGGTCCGCGCCCGCCTCGCCGAGGACCTCGGCGTCGACCCCGGACCCCTGCTCGACGACGCCCAGCGACGGGTCCTGGCGCAGGAGACACCCGCAGGAGCGGGGGCGCCGCCGCCACGGCGACGGTCGCCCGCCGAGGAGGCGCCGTCCGGGCGACAGGGCTCCCTCGTCGGCCGCGCCGAGGAGCTCGCCGTCGTCCGCGCGACGCTGCGGCGTGCGGCCGCCGGGGACGGCGCGCACGTCGTCGTCGAAGGGGAGCCGGGGGTCGGCAAGACACGGCTGCTCGTCGAGCTCGCCGCCGACGCCGCGCAGCGCGGGGCGCTCGTCGTGTGGGGACGCGGCCTCGACGACCGCGGTGCGCCGACGATGTGGCCGTGGGTCCAGGTCCTGCACGGGCTCGTCGACGCCCTGCCCGCCCGCGAGCGGGAGTCGTGGCTCGCCGGCGAGCTCGGCAAGCTCGTGGCGCCGGGTGACGGGGCCGTCCCCGACCAGGTACTCCCGGAGCGGCGGGCCCAGTTCCGGCTGTTCGAACGGGTCGTCGCCCTGCTCGGCGCCGTCGCGGCCCGACGAGCGGTCGTCCTGATCCTCGACGACCTGCAGTGGGCGGACGAGGCGTCGCTGCAGCTGGTCGGCCACCTCGTCACGAGGCTGCCGGCCGGCGTCGCGCTGGTCGGCGCGCTGCGGGACCGGGCGCCGGTGCCCGACGCGGGCCTGGCGGCGGCGCTCGCCGCGGCGAGCCGTGTCCCCGGCCACCGACGGGTCCGCCTGGGCCCGCTCGGCGCGTCCGAGGTGGCGGAGCTGGTCCACCGGGAGATCGGGCAGGACCTCGCACCCGGGGTGGCGCACCACGTCTACGCCCGGACCGCCGGCAACCCCTTCTTCGTCCTCGAGCTGTCGCGGCTCCTGGCCGACGGCGGCGCGGTCACCGACGAGGCGGCGGCGCGGGTCGGGGTGCCCGCGACGGTGCGGGACGTCGTGCGCAGCCGCATCGAGGGTCTCGACGAGTCGACCGTGCGCCTGCTCCAGGTCGCCGCCCTCCTCGGGCGGGACGTACGCCTCCGCGTGCTCGCCGACGTCGCCGACGTCGAGGTCCCGCGCTGCCTCGACCTGCTCGGGGCGGCGGAGGCGCTGGGCATCATCGCCCCGGCGCCCGAGGACCCGTCGTCCTACCGCTTCGCGCACGACCTGGTCCGCGAGTCGGTCTCGGAGACCACCCCACCGCGGCGGGCGACGCGGCTGCACCGGCGCGCCGCGGACGTGCTCGAGCGCCTCGACACCGACGAGTCGACCCCCGAGCGGGTCGCCGCGCACCTCTGGGCCGCCGGTCCGATGGCCGGCCCGGCACGCACCGCGTCGGCACTCATCCGTGCCGGGCGCCGCGCCGCCACCAAGTCGGCGCTCGAGGCCGCGGAACGCTCGCTGCGCGCCGCGGCGCAGGTGGCACGGTCGGCGGGCCTGCGCGAGCTGGAGCTCACCGCCCTGGCCCAGCTCACCGCCGTCGCGGGGATGCGGTCGATGTACGGCGCGGCGCTGCGGGTCCTGGAGCGCGCCGAGCACCTGGCCCGCGGTCTCGGCCGGGAGGCGGAGGCCGCGGGGTTCCTGTACTCGCGGTGGGCGGCCCACGTGCAGGCCCTGGACCTCGACCACAGCACGCCGCTGGCGCGTCGCCTGCTCGCGTACGGCGAGGCGTCCGACGACCCGATCGTCCGCGCCTACGGCCTGGAGGCGTGGGGCATCGAGGAGTGGGATGCGGGCCGGATCGGTGAGGCGTACCGGTACCAGAGCCGGGCCGTCCGGTTGTTGGAGCGCTCGCGCCGCGGCGGGGAGGACCCGGTCCGTCGGGACCTCGAGCTGCTCATGACCGGTCTGCTGGCGGAGACGACGGCACTGCACGGCGACCTCGGCGGGGCGCAGGTCCTGCTCGACCGGTTGGAGGCGATCGGTGACGACCGCTACGCCGTGACGGTCCGGGCGACCATCGGCACCCGGATCGCGGCCATCGCCGGCGACCCCGAGACCGCCCTGCGCGACGCGGAGCGCGGGATCGCGGTGGACCCGGAGTTCTCCTACGTCTTCCTCGGCACCTACCAGCGGTTGGCGCGGTGCTGGGCGCACGCGTTGACGGGCCACGACCCGGTCCGCCACACCACGGAGGCCCGACGCCTCGTCGAGACGAACCTGCGCGATCCCGTCCGGTCCTGCGTCGCCACCTGGTACGGCTTCATCGGGGAGATGTGCCTGGCGGCGTCCGACCCGGATGCGGCCGCGGCGGCCCTCGACCTCGCCGACCACTTCCTCGCGACGTCCCGGCAGCGCTACGCCGCCGCGCTGCTCGTCCTGCTCAGGGCGCGGGTACTGCGGGCGCGGGGTGCCGCGCACGCCACCGTCGTCGCCACGGCGGAGGAGGGCCGCGCCCTCGCGCTCGAACAGGAGGCGCACCTCGTCGTCCACCGCGCGGACGCCCTCCTCGGCGAGCTGCGCAGCGACTCCGTCCGCCACTGAACGCGGCCGTCCACGGGGCGTCCAGAGACCGTCAACAGGACCCGACGACCCTGCCGGACACCCCCCGAGGCGTGAGGTGTCCGGTGAAGAGACCCGTGGTCTTCGTGCACGGCCTGTGGATCCACGCCGCGTCGTGGGAGCCCTGGCGCGAGCTCTTCGCCGCCGAGGGCTACGAGACCCACGCCCCCGGGTGGCCGGGCGACGCGGCCTCCCCGGAGGAGACCCGCGCCGACCCGTCCGCGATGGCCGACGTCGGGGTCGACCGGATCACCGCCGCGTACGCCGACGTCATCGCCGGACTGGCCGTGCCGCCGATCGTCGTCGGGCACTCCTTCGGCGGCCTCATCGCCGAGAAGCTGCTGGACGAGGGCCGGGCCACCGCGGCCATCGTCATCTCCCCCGCGCCGCTCAAGGGCATCCGCGTCCTCCCCCCGGCCCAACTGCGGTCGAGCTTCCCGGTGCTGTCCCGCCCGCGGAACCGGCACCGCGCCGTCGCCCTCACGCCACCGCAGTTCGCGTACGCGTTCGGCAACGCCCTCGACCGGGACGAGTCCGACGAGCTGTACCGGCGCTACGCGATCCCCGGGCCGGGGCGGCCGCTGTTCGAGACGGCCACGGCGGCCTTCACCCGCCACGCCGCCACCGCCGTCGACACCGGCCGGGCGGACCGCGGCCCCCTGCTGCTCATGGCCGCCGGCCGGGACCACACCGTGCCCGCCACCGTCGTCCGCGCCGCGCACCGTCTCTACTCCGCCTCACCCGCCGACACCGAGATCACCACCTATCCCGACCGCGGCCACAGCGCCCCGTTCGACCACGGCTGGCGGGTCCTCGCCGACGACGGCCTCGACTGGCTCACCCGCCGGGGCCTGTAGCCGATCGAACACCTCCACCCATCCCGACCGAGGAGTCCGCATGCCCACCCCACCGACCGTCGTCCTCGTCCACGGCGCCTTCGCCGACGCCTCGAGCTTCGGCGCCCTCATCCCGCACCTGCTCGACGACGGCATCCCCGTCGTGGCCCCGGCCGGCCCCAACCGCTCCCTGAGCGGCGACGCCGCCTACATCGCCTCGGTGGTGCGCCAGATCCCCGGCGACGTGGTCCTCGTCGGGCACTCCTACGGCGGCGCGGTCATCACGCTCGCCGGGTCGAGGACAACGTCCGCGCGCTGGTCTACCTCGCCGGCTACGTGCCCGACGAGGGCGAGACCCTCGCCGAGCTCCAGGGCGGCTTCCCGGAGTCGTCCCTGCCCCCGGCACTCGTGCCGACCACCTACCCCCTGCCCGACGGTTCCACCGGCACCGAGATCTCGGTCGACCCCGCCCGGGTGCACGACATCTTCGCCCAGGACCTCGATCCCGCGCTGACACGTGTGCTCGCGGTGTCGCAGCGCCCGCTCGCCACCGCGGTGTTCGGCGAACCCGCGAGCACCCCGGCCTGGCGCACGACGCCGTCGTGGGGCGTGGTGTCCTCCTCGGACCACACCATCAACCCCGACATCGAGCGCTTCGGCTATCGGCGCGCGGGCACCACCGTCACCGAGATCGACTCCTCGCACGTGGTCATGCTGTCGCACCCCAAGGAGGTCACCGACGTCATCCGCGAGGCCATCCGCGCCACCGAGCGCTGACGCGTCCCGCCGCGTCCGGGCCGTGATCCCGACGTCGTCCGGACCGGCGGAACGACGGGCGCCTCAGCCCGACCGGCCCGCCACCCAGCCGGCGATCTGGGTGCGGGACGAGAAGTCGAGCTTGCGCAGCATGCGCTCCACGTGCCCGTCGACGGTGCGGCGGGAGATCACGAGGCGCTCGCCGATGTCGCGGTTGCTCAGGCCCTGGGCGACGAGTGCCGCGATCTCGCGCTCCCGCGAGGTCAGCGGATCGCCGCTCGGCGCCGCCGACGGCCGAGGTGTCCCGGACCCGGCGAGCGCGATGCACCGCCGGACCGCGTCGGGCAGGGCGACGTCGGCCTGCTCCTCGCGGAGCGCCTCGGCCCGGGACGCGCCGAGGGCGGCGTCGATGCGGGCGGCGTGCTCCCGGCCCTCGGCCGAGGCGTGCGGGCCGAACGCGGCCAGCGACGTCCCGAGCCGGCGCCACACCGAGCGCGCCAGCCCGGACAGGGTGGCGGCGTCGGCGGCGCGCCCGCCGGCGACGCTGATCCACGAGCAGACCTCGATGCTCAGCGCGGTGCAGACCCCGTCGCGGAAGTCGCGCTCGATCTGCATCGTCGCGAGGATCGCCTCGCGGGCCCGGTCGAGCTGGCCGAGGTGGAGGTGGCTGATGGCCGCGATCCACCGTCCGTAGCCGCGGTTCCACAGCTCACCGGCGGCCGTCGCCCGCTCCACGACGTCGGCGGCGGTGGCGAGCGCGGCGTGCGAGCGGCCCGAGTACGTCTGCGCCATGGCGAGCTGGAAGGCCGCGGTGAGCTCGGGGCCGTGGAGCCCCATGCGCCGGTGCAGGGCGATCGCGCGCCCGTAGCACGCGATGGCGTCGTCCAGGTCGCCCTCGAACAGGTGCAGCAACGCCGTCCAGTGCGCGGCGTGCCCCTGCATCGCGAGATCGCCCCGCGCGTGGGCGAGCCGGCTGCACTCGGCGAGCCACGTCCTCGCCTCGGCCCGGTCGCCCTGGATCAGCGCGACCCAGGCGACGACCCACAGCGCCTCACCCCGCTGGGCGCTGTCCGGGTCGAGCTGCGGCAACAGCCGTTCGAGCCAGCGGCGGCCGTAGGTCAGGAAGCCGCCGGCGATCCAGTGGTAGCGCAGCTGCGCGGCCAGCCGCGCCCCGCCGACCGCCTCACCGGGGGTCTCGGCGGAGAAGGCGAGCGCGGCGATGAGGTTGGGGTGGTCGGCGCGCAGCTGGGCGAGGTCACGCGCCTGGTCGGGCCCGCACCACCGGTCGATCATGGCCTCGGCGCGACGGATGTAGTGGTCACGGTGCCGGCGGCGGACGTCCACGGTCTCGCCCGAGCGCGCCAGCGCCTCGGCGCCGTACTCGCGCAGCGGGACGAACTGCCGGTAGCGCACGGTCTCGCCGTCGCGGTCGGCCAGCACCACCGACTTGCCGACGAGGCCGTCGAGCGCCTCGAGCAGCCGGTCGTCGTCGAGCTCGCCGTAGCCGCAGACGCCGTCGAGGGTCTCGAGGTCGACCGACGCCGGGAACACCGACATGCGCGCCCAGAGCAGCCGCTCGTCGTCGCCGCAGAGGTCGAAGCTCCAGTCGATGAGCGCGTGCAGCGACCGGTGCCGCGGCTCGGCGTCGCGCACGGGCGCCCGGAGCAGGTGCAGCCGGCCGCCGAGCCGTTCGACGACCTGGGACACCGGCAACGTCCGCAGGCGCACCGCCGCCAGCTCGATGGCCAGCGGGAGCCCGTCCAGGCGCCGGCACAGCTCGACGACGGCGGCACGGTTGGCCGGCGTGATGGCGAACTCCGGCAGGACGCTGCGCGCCCGGTCGAGCAGGAGGCGCACCGCGGGCACCTCGTCGAGGGACCGGCTGCCCGCGGCGTCCGGGTCGCCGGGCACCGGCAGGGGCGCGAGCCGGTGGACCTGCTCGCCCCACAGGCCGAGCGGCTCCCGGCTCGTCGCGAGCACGGTGAGGTCGGGCAGCGCCTCGAGCAGCCGGCGCAGCAGCACGACGCTGCCTTCGATGAGGTGCTCGCAGTTGTCGACGACGAGCAGGGCCGGCTGCCCGCCGAGGTGGTCGATCACGCGGTCGACGGCGTCGCGGTTGGACTGGTCGGGCACGCCGAGCGCGGTGGCCACGGCCGGCGCGATCTGCGAGGGATGGGTGACGCTGGCCAGCTCGACGACGTGTGCCGACCCGGCCTCCGCCGCGACCGCCAGGGCGAGGCGGGTCTTCCCGACCCCGCCCGGGCCGGTCAGCGTCACCAGCCGCCGGTCGGCCAGCGCCGCGCGGACGCGGTCCAGGTCGCCCTCCCGGCCCACGAAGCTCGTCAGGGACGTCCACACCCGCCGCCCGCCGGAGGGCGCGGGGGCCCGCTCCTCCTGCACGACGTCGACCATGTGACGCCTCCCCGTCGCTGCGTCTCCCGGTTGGAGCATGACACGGGTCACCCCCGGCCGGTGCCCCCGTGCTGCTGATCTACCTGCGTAGGCCGGCCCCGGGCGATGGGGTGATCTCACGCTGTCGGGGCGGCGGCTCCCGCGGCCACGGTGTAGCGGCCATCACACCAGCCGCGACACAGGAGGGCCGATGCGCCGGGAGACACCGTGCTGAACATCGACGTCGACACGGGCGGCACGATGACCGACGGGCTGGTCAGCGGGGACGCGCCGTCCGCGGGCTTCTCCGGCGTGTTCAGCGTCAAGGTCGAGACCACGCCGCACGACGTGACCATCGCCTTCGCCGAGGTCCTCGAGGCCGCCCGTCGCCGGGTCGGGGCGGCCAGCATGCGCGACCTGCTCGACGAGGTCGCGCTCATCCGCTGGTCCTCGACCATCACCTCGAACGTGCTCGCGCAGAAGAGCGGGCCGAAGCTCGGCCTGCTCGTCTCGGCCGGTCACGAGGACGACCTCTACACCAGCCCCGAGGAGGCGGCGACGGTCGTCGGCCCGCTCATCGACCGGGACAACATCACCGGCATCCCCGAGGGCGCGAGCGACGACGAGATCCGCACCGCGGTCAAGGGCCTGTTCGACCAGGGCATCCGCCGGATCAACATCAGCCTCCGCGGTGCGTTCGCCGACGACGCCGCCGAGCAGAAGATCGTGGCCCTGGTGGACGCGCAGTACCCCGACCACTACCTGGGCTCGATCCCGGCGCTGCCCGCCAGCGAGATCCTGCTGCGTCCCGACGACGCCACCCGCACGTTCGTCTCGCTGATCAACGCCTACGTCCACCCCTCGCTGGCGACCACCCTCTACCGCGCCGAGGAGACCCTGAAGCAGGAGCACTCCTGGCGCGGCAACGTGCTCGTCGGCCACATCAACGGCGGCGTGGCCCGCATCGGCAAGACCACCGCGTTCGACACCATCGAGTCGGGCCCGCTGTTCGGGACGCACGCCTG
This sequence comes from Actinomycetospora straminea, assembly GCF_028737255.1. Lineage (GTDB taxonomy): Bacteria > Actinomycetota > Actinomycetes > Mycobacteriales > Pseudonocardiaceae > Actinomycetospora > Actinomycetospora straminea. The sequence continues at coordinate 163,884 of NZ_JAQZAN010000010.1, forward strand.
CGCCGCCGAGGCCGCCCGCCTCGGCGACGCGGCGGTCCTCGCCATCGACGTCGGCGGCACGACGGCCAAGGTCTCGGCGGTCGAGGACGGCCGCGTCGTCGACCGGGACGAGGGCCACCTCTTCGGCATCCCGGTCCGCACCAACCTCCCGCTGCTGCGCTCGATCGCGCTCGGCGGCGGCTCGGTCGCCCGGGTGGCGGGCGAGGGCGGGACGTCCGGCTCCGCCGGTGGGCACGTCACCCTCGGCCCGGACTCGATGGGCGCGGCGCCCGGGCCGGCATGCTATGGGCTCGGCGGGCGCAGCGCCACGGCCACCGACGCCTTCGTCGTCCTGGGCCTGCTCTCCCCCACGGCCTTCCTCGAGGGTCGGCGCACGCTCGACGTCGACGCCGCCCGCGCGGCGATCGACCGGGCCGTCGGCACGCCGCTCGGGCTCTCGACCGAGGACGCGGCACAGCGCATCGTCGACACCGCGCTCGACATGGCCGCGCAGCTCGCGCGGGACACCGCGGCCGAGATGGGCTGGGACCCGGCCGATACCGCGGTCCACGCGCTCGGCGGCAACGGTCCGCTGCTGGCCACCGGGGTCGCCGAGCGGCTCGGGGCCTCGACGGTGCGGCTGTTCGGCTTCGGGAACGTGCTGTCGGCCTACGGCTCGGCGATCTCCGACGTCGTCCACGTCTACGAGTCGGCGGTCTCCGGAGCCGAGGAGGCGCGGGGCGCCGCCGCGAGGCTGCGGGAGGAGGCCCGCCGCGACCTGCGCGGCGAGGGCTTCGATCCCGACGGCGCGGTCCTGGCGTGGGAGGTCCGCGACGCGGACGGCACGCGCCACACGGCCGAGGGGGACGTCGACGGAACCGTGGACAGCGTGCTCACCGGCACGCCCCGCCTGGTCCACCTCACCGCCCGCTCGGTCCTGCCGAGCCTGGAACGGACGGCGCCGGCCGGCGGCGACGAGCCCGCGGGCGGCGAGCGCGGCGGCCTCCCCGTCCACGGGTGGTCGTCGGTGGCCGGGCAGCGCCTCGACGGCCCGGTCCTCGTCGACGGCGGAGCCTTCACCTGGTTCGTCGGGCCCGGCTGGTCGCTGCAGGTCGACGAGAACGGCGACGCCACCGCCACCCGCACCACCGGAGGGACACCATGACGCGCATCCACGTCGCCGAGTACCTCGACCTCGACGTCGGCACCGAGCGGTGGCACTGCCACTCCTGCGGCCACGACATCGCCGCGGCCCGGGAGAACTACAAGACGGGGCTGCTGCTCACCGAGCGGGACCCCGGCGAGGTCCACCCGCCCCTCATCGAGGGTCGGTTCACCTTCGCCCCGGACCCCACGTGGATCCGCATCATCGAGTTCCACTGCCCCGGCTGCGGGCGCCAGGTCGAGACCGAGTACCTCCCGCCCGGCCACCCGATCACCCACGACACCGAGATCGACATCGACGCGCTGAAGCGACGTCTCGACGCCGGCGAGCTGCGCATCGACGAGGCCGGGAAGCTCGCCACGAGGAACGACAGCGAGGTGACGGCGTGAGCCGCACGATCGACATCGACGTGGGCGGCACGTTCACCGACCTGGTCCTGACCTGGGACGAGCGCCGGATCACCGCCAAGGCACCGACCACGCCCTACGACCTCTCGGTCGGGTTCCTCGACGTGCTCGGCGACGGCGCCGAACAGCTCGACATGGACATCGACGAGCTGCTGCCGCAGGTCGAGCTCGTGCGCTACTCGACGACCGTCGCGATGAACCGGCTCATCGAGCGCAAGGGGCCGCGGCTGGGCCTGCTGACGACCGAGGGCCACGAGGACGCGATCCTCATCGGACGGGGCGCCCAGTGGACCGACGGCACGCGCATCTCCGAGCGGCGCAACCTCGCGGTGCAGAAGAAGCCGGCCCCGCTCGTCACCCGGGACATGATCGCCGGGATCCGCGAGCGCGTGGACTCCTTCGGCCAGGTGCTGCGCCCCCTCGACGAGGACGACGTGCGCCGCAAGCTGCGCGTCCTCGTCGACGGCGGAGCCCGCGCCATCGCCGTGTCGCTGCTGTGGTCGTTCGCCAACCCCGCCCACGAGAAGCGGATCCGCGAGATCATCCGCGAGGAGTACCGCAGCTACCACGTCGGCTACCTGCCCGTGGTGCTCTCCCACGAGGTCGTGGGCAAGGTCGGCGAGTACGAGCGGACGATGACCGCGGTCCTCGACGCCTACCTGCAGAGCTCCATCAAGGCCGAGATGGAGCAGACCTGGGACCAGCTGCGCGAGCACGGCTACCGGGGCAGCTTCCTGCTCACCCACAACACCGGTGGCTCGGCCGAGATCTTCAAGACCACGGCGTCCCGGACCTACAACGGCGGGCCGATCGCCGGCCTGATGGGCAGCTACCACATCGGCCAGGCCCTCGGCTTCCGCAACGTCATCGCCTCCGACGTCGGCGGCACGTCGTTCGACCTCGGGATGGTCGTCGACGCCTCGGTCCGGTCCTACGAGTTCCGTCCGATCATCGACCGGTGGATGGTCGGCATCTCGATGCTGCAGGCCACCACCATGGGCGCGGGCGGCGGCTCGATCGCCTGGATCAACGAGCTGCTGGGCAACCGCCTCGAGGTCGGTCCGCGCTCGGCGGGCTCCTACCCCGGCCCGGTCTGCTACGACCTCGGCGGCACCGAGCCGACCACCACCGACGCCGACGTCGTGCTCGGCTACATCGCCCCCGACGGCTACTTCGACGGACGCATGCCGCTCGACCGCGACAAGGCCGCCGAGGCCATCCGCACGAGGATCGCCGACCCCCTCGGGGTCTCGGTCGACGAGGCCGCGGCGCTCATCCGCCAGGTCATCGAGAGCACCATGGCCTCCGCGATCCAGCGCGAGGTCCACCTGCGCGGCTACCACCCCGAGGACTTCGTGCTCTTCGCCTTCGGCGGCGGTGGTCCCACCCACGTCGCGGGCTACGGCGCCGACGTGCCCACCGCGGTGATCTTCCCCCAGGCACCGGTGTTCTCCGCGCTCGGCAGCTCGGTCATGGACGTCATGCACGTCTACGAGCAGTCCAAGCGGATCCTGTTCCTCGACGGCATGAGCCAGCGGCTCACCGAGGACTACGAGGCCTACAACGCGCCCGTCCGCGAGATGGTCGCCCAGGCCCGCGCGGACCTCACCTCCGAGGGCCTCGACCCGGACGATGCCCTGTTCACCGTCGAGCTCGACATGCTCTACGGCGGCCAGGTCCAGGTGAAGCGGGTGTCCTCCCCACTGCTGGAGATCCGGAGCGAGGCGGACGCCGCCGCGGTCTACGACGCCTTCGAGGAGGAGTACTCCGCGGCGTTCAGCCCGCACGTGGTCAACAAGCCCGGCGGCGCCTACATCGAGTCGATCATCGTGAAGGCGACCGTGCCGCAGGAGAAGCTCGAGCTGCCCGTGCACGAGCTCGGCGACGCCGACCCGTCGCCCGCCCGCCGGGGCAGCCGCGAGGCCTACTGGCCCGAGCTCGGGCGGCGCGTCGACACCCCCGTGTACGCGTTCGACCGACTCGCTCCCGGCAACCAGGTCGACGGGCCGGGGCTGGTGGAGGCCGAGTTCACCACCATCGTCGTCCCGCCCCGCCGGGTGCTCCGCATCGACGAGCACGGCCTCGGGCTGCTGGAGCACGCGGTCGCCGTCGAGCCCGCACCGGCGCAGGTCCCCGTGATGGAAGGCTCGCCAACGGGCTGGGCGACCTGCTCGACGCCGTGGCGCCCGACGGCGTCGCCGTGACGCTGCCGTCCCTGGCCGAGGTCGCGGGTCATCGGGACGCCGCCGTCGAGGCGGCCCGCCGGCTGCGGGCATCGCGCGGCGACACCGCCGTCCTGCTCGCCGTGCTCGACGGGCCGGGCCTGCTCGACGACGTCAAGGCCTACCTCGATGCCGGGGTGGACGGGGTCGTCGTGACCGGTGGCGTCGACGCGGCCACGGCGAGGACGGTCGGCAACGTGTGCCGCTTCCACCGCGCGATGGCCCACGGCCCCGGTCTCGCCGCGCCGGTCACGCGTCCGCTCGGTGCACCGGCGCCGTCCACCGGTCTCGTCCTCAGCGACGAGTGCCCCGCCGACACCGACGTCACGGCCGTGGCCGCCTGGCTCGCCGCGGTCCGCGCCTGACCAGCAGCACCTGTCGAACCACCTCCTGGAGGGAGCACCCGCGGTGCGGTACACCGATGTCGCGATCCCCCTCGGCGCCGCCTGGTCCTCGCCGTTCGCGAAGTGGCAGGGCACGCTCGCGGAGACGTCCAGCCTCGACCTGGCCGCGGCGGTCACCGGGCGCGCCCTCGCCGATCGGGGTCTGTCGCCCGACGAGTTCGACGGTCTCGTGCTGGGCTGGACCGTGCCGCAGCCCGACATCTTCTACGGCGCGCCGAGCCTGGCCGCCCGCCTCGGGCTGTCGGGGGTGACGGGGCCGATGGTGAGCCAGGCGTGCGCGACGTCGGTGGCGGCGCTGCACGCCGCGGCGGGCGCCGTCGAGGGCGGGGACGGGCCCCAGCTGGTGGTGGCCGCCGACCGCACGAGCAACGGCCCGACGCTGGCGTGGCCGGCGCCGTCACGGCCGGGCGGTGCCCCGCGCACCGAGCACTGGGTGCTCGACAGCTTCGCCCGCGACCCCGGGACGGGCCAGGGCATGCTCGCCACCGGGGAGGCGGTCGCCGCGGAGTCCGGGTTCACCCGCGGCGAGGCGGACGCGGTGGCGGTGCTGCGCAGCGAGCAGTACGCCTCGGCGCTGGCCGACGACCGCGCCTTCCAGCGTCGCTACACGGTGCCGGTGTCGATCCCGGGTGCGAAGCGCTCGGTGGAGCTCGACGCCGACGAGGGCGTGCGGCCGGTCGACGCGGGGACCGCCGGCGCGCTCCCGCCGGCGACGCCCGGGGGCATCCACACCTTCGCCGCGCAGACCCACCCCGCCGACGGCGCGGCGGGCGCGGTGGTCACCACCACCGAGCGGGCCCGCGCGCTCGGCGACGGTGTGGTCCGCCTGCTGGCGAGCGGGTTCGCCCGCGTCGCGCCCGCCCGGATGCCGCAGGCCCCGGTGCCGGCCGCCCGCGCGGCGCTGGCCGCGGCCGGGCTGGACTTCGCCGATCTGCAGGCCGTCACCACCCACGACCCGTTCGCCGTCAACGACCTGTACTTCGCCCGGGAGACCGGGATCGCGCTCGAGGCCGTGAACGTCCGGGGCTGCAGCCTCGTCTTCGGCCACCCGCAGGGTCCCACCGGACTGCGCTCGATCGCCGAGCTGATCGAGACCCTGCGTGACCGCGGCGGTGGTCGCGGCCTGTTCACCGGTTGCGCCGCGGGCGACACCGGTGCCGCGATCGTCGTGGAGGTCGACGCATGACCGACGCCCGGCTCGCCCCCACCTTCGCCCCGCCGCACATCGTGCGGGAGGACACCCCGGACGGGCGGGTCCTGCTGCGCTCGACGGACCCGCTCGCGCCGCACGCGGTGTCGATCGTCCACGAGTTCCGCGCCCACGCCGCGGCGCACCCGGACCGCCTCCTGCTCGCCGAGCCCGACGGCGCCGGCGGCTGGCACCGCGTGAGCTGGGGCGAGATGCGCGCCTCGGCCGACCGGCTCGCCCAGGGCCTGCTCGACCGTGGCCTGGCCGCGCGGCCGGTGATGATCCTCTCGGGCAACAGCGTCCTGCACCTCACGGTCGCGCTCGCCGCGATGACGCTCGGGACCCCGGTGGTGCCGGCCAGCGTCGCCTACTCGCTGCAGAGCAGCGACCACGCGAAGCTGCGGGCCATGGTCGACCTCGTCGACCCGGGCCTGGTCCTCGCGGAGGACGACGCCTTCGCGGCGGCGGTCGCCGCCGTGGCCGGCGGCCGGACCGTGCTGGGTGACGTCCCGGGGGGCCTGTCCCCGGACGACCTCGCGGCCGAGCCGACCGCGGCCGTCGAGGAGCGCTGTGCGGCACTGACGGCCGGCACCGTCGCGAAGATCCTGTTCACGTCGGGATCCACCGGCACCCCGAAAGGCGTCGTCAACACCCACGGCATGCTCGCCGCCAACCAGCAGCAGATGCGTCAGGCGTGGCCGTTCCTCGCCGAGGAGCCCCCGGTGCTGCTCGACTGGCTGCCCTGGAGCCACACCTTCGGCGGCAACCACGACAGCAACATGGTGCTCGCGAACGGCGGCACGCTGTGGATCGACGACGGCCGCCCGACACCGGCACTGATCGGGCGCACCGTGGCGCACCTCGCCGAGGCCCGTCCGACGATCTACCTCAACGTCCCGGCCGGCTACGCCGCCCTGCTCCCCCACCTCGAGCGGGACCACGACGCGGCCCGCGCGTTCTTCGACCGCCTCCGCCTCGGGTTCTTCGCCGCCGCCGCGCTGCCCCAACAGCTGTGGGACCGCCTGACCGCGCTGGCCGAGCGGCACGGGTCGTCGATGCAGATGACCACCTCGTGGGGGATGACCGAGACCTCGCCCGCCGCCACCACCGCGCACTTCCCGATCACCCGCTCGGACTGCCTCGGCGTCCCCCTGCCCGGCGTCGAGCTCGCCCTCGTCCCGGAGGCGGGCAAGCTCGAGCTGCGCATCACGGGACCCAACACCACCCCCGGCTACCACCGCCGTCCCGATCTCGCCGCGACCGCGTTCGACGAGCACGGCTACCTGCGCACGGGCGACGCCGTCGCCCTGGTCGACGAGACCGACCCCGCCGCCGGTCTCGTGTTCCGCGGGCGCATCGCCGAGGACTTCAAGCTCTCCTCCGGCACGTTCGTCAGCGTCGGCACCCTGCGACCCCGCCTGCTGTCGGCCTCGCACGGCCTGCTCGCCGACGCGGTGCTCTGCGGCGAGGGCACCGACGCGGTCACCGCCGTGGTGTGGCTGCACCCCGAGCACGCCCACCGCTGCCCCGACGGCGTCCCCGAGGACGACCTGCGCGCCGACCTCGCCGCTTCGCTCCGGCGCCTCGCCGCGGAGGGCGGCGGCGCGTCCCAGCGCGTCGACCGCCTCCTCGTCCTCACCGAGCCCGCCGTCCTCGACGCCGGGGAGATCACCGACAAGGGCTACGTCAACCAGCGCGTGGTGCGCGAGCGGCGGAGCGACGAGGTCGCGCTGCTGTCCGTCGACCCGCCCCCGACGCGGGTGGTGACGCGGGGCTGAGCAATGTTCTACAACACTACCGCGTGCGTTACGTCTTCTGTAGAATGATGGGCGTTCCCGCAGCTCACCCGCAAGGACCCGCCATGCCGTTCGTCATCGCCGAGGCCTGCATCGACGTCACCGACAAGTCCTGCATGGAGGAGTGCCCCGTCGACTGCATCTACGAGGGCGTCCGCAAGCTCTACATCAACCCCTTCGAGTGCATCGACTGCGGCGCCTGCGAGCCGGCCTGCCCCGTCGAGGCGATCACCGAGGACCGGAACGTCGAGGAGGGCAGCGAGGTCTTCGTCGACGACAACGCCGCGTTCTTCACCTCGGTCCTTCCCGGCCGCGACGAGCCGGTCGGCGAGCAGCCGGGCGGAGCCGGCGGCGTCGGCGGACTCGGCACCGACACCCCGCTCGTCGCGAGCTACCCGCGGAGCGCGTAGAGCGAGGAGCCGCCGGAAGGCCCGCCGCCGGACCGGTCGTAGCGGTCGCGGGACCGTGACAGGCGCGACAAGTCGTCACCGAGGACGTGCGCGACGACGTCCCTGACCAGCCAGGGCCCGCACACCGTGGGTCGGTGCCAGTCGTCGGGGGTCAGGACGCGCAGCAGCTCGAGGAACCGGGCGCGATCCCGCCGCAGCGCCGGGCGTGCATCGATCGCCGGGCCCCGCGCGTCCACGACGTGATCGTGCCCCGTCCTCGCGCCCTCGCGCGGCCGCCTGGGCGGCTCAGGTCGACGGACGTCGCTGGATCCGCGCGTCGAGCCACCCGATCATCCGGGTGGCGGTGAGGCGGCGGCCGAGGGGCTGGCAGTGCAGGTTCGCCCCGTCCGCGCGGGTGAAGCGCAGGACCTCGCGGGGTGACGTGAGGAGGTCGGCGAGCTCGTCGGACTGGCCGGGCCAGAACTGTTCGTCGTCCGGCGAGGTGATCAGCAAGGGCGTGCGGATGTCGGCGGCGACGTCGCGGAGCTGGTAGGTGCGGACCGCGGTGAACAGGTCGTAGGGGTCGTCGACGCCGTAGGGCCGGGCGCGGAACGCGAACTCCCGGGCCGCGGCGGGGTCGCCGCCGACCTCGGCCATGTACCGGTCGAAGGTGGCCTTGTCGCCGGCGTCGAGCAGGGCGGTCATCGGCGGCGGCAGGTGGCCCATCCACGACGTGGAGACGTCGACGACGCCGGGATCGGCGACGGCGGCGACGAAGCGGTGCTCGGCGGACAGCGCCCGGGGCAGCCAGTACCCGGCCTGGCTGATGCCGTAGGCGGTGAGCGCGGCGGGATCGACGTCGGCCCGTGCGACCAGGGCGTCGACGACCGGGGTGAGCACCGCCTCCCAGTCGGGGCGGAACGGGATGCCCCGCTCGAAGAGCAGGCTCTGCTGCCCCGGGCCGTCGTAGACCACGGCGTTCCAGCCGTGGGCGAGGGCCTCGGCGGCTCCCGCCGACCACAGCCCGGTGAGCGCGCCGTCGCTGCCGTTGGTCATGACGAGGGTGGGCCGCGGCGTCCCGCTCGCGTCGGGGCGCAACAGCCACGCCGGCAGGGTGGTGTCCTCGTACGGGACCTCCAGGCGCACGTGCCGTCCGGACGACGCGTCGATCATGGCCTCCCAGCAGCGCCGCGACTCCCGGAACGTGGGGAGCAGCGCGGCGTCGGCCCGGTCGGGAGGCAGGCCGTCGATCGCCCCCATGGCCCGGGACCAGGCCGAGGAGGCCGCCAGGTAGGCCCACGCCGCCGTGGCGAGGTCGGCGGGATCGGTGGCGGAGGCCTCGGCGAGGGCGGCGAGCTCGCGTCCCCGGTCGGACCAGGCGGTGAACCAGCTCTCGCGATCGCCGTCGACGATGCGGGCGGCGGTCGCGAGCCACAGTCCGACGTCGCCGACGCCGTAGGCGGCGGCGCCGAGGGCGTCGCGGAACTCGAAGTCGAAGTCCGGGTCGGCGAAGAAGGGGGCGACGACTCCGTCGCGGGAGGCCGGGGCGGTCATGGAGCCTGTCCTTCGGTGGGGCGGAGGGCGTGACGGAGGCGGCACGGCAGCGGGAGTCGGTCCGGCCGCCGGCCCATCAGGGCGACGCGCACACGGCGACGAGGACGAGGGCCTCCGCGCCGGCTCGGAGGTGTCGGGACGAGTCCACGGTCACCCCGATGAACTGCCCCGGGCTCGACGGGCGTCTCGTCCCCCTCCACGACCGACCACCCGCTCCCGTCGAGGATCGCGTAGGCGTTCTCGGCGTGGTCGTCCCGGTGGTCGTGGAGGGTCACGGGCAGAACCTACGGGGCCTGCCCGGGCGTGTGGCGTGATCCGTCGCGAGCCCGCGGGCGAGGAGCCGGCCGAGCACCTCGTCCGGCCCCTCGCGCCGTTCTCAGGTCGTGACCTGGCGGCGGGCGTCGGACGTGTCGTGCAGGTTGGTCATCTGCACGAAACGGCCGTCGGCGACCCGGTAGATCGCGTACTCGACGATCTCGAAGGAGGCGCCGGTCGGGACTATGCCGCGCCACTCCGCGACCGGGGTCCCGGTGTTGACGACGCGCGCGGCGATGCGGTCGCCGTCGACGAGCAGCTCGGTGACCTCCCAGTGGAAGTCCGGGACGGCGTCGACGATGCGCCGCATGTCGGCGACGACGTCGTCGCGTGTCCCCGGCTCGCCGTTGAGCACGACGTCGTCGGCGACGAAGCGGTCCATCTCGTCGAGGCGGTGCGCGTCGAGGGTCGCGACGTAGCGCCGGTAGAACGCGCGCAGATCCTCATCGGTCATCGTCGCTCCTCACCACTCGATCCGGCCGCGCCGGTCGTGGAACTCGCCGGTCGGACCGTCCGGGCCGAGCAGGGCCAGGGCGACCGTCGCGTCGGTGCCCTCGGTGACGGTCTGGTGGCCGCAGTGGGCGTTGAGGTCGGTCGCCGTGTAACCCGGGTCGGAGGCGTTGATCCGCATCTCGGGGAGGTTCTTCGCGTACTGCACCGTCAGCGCGATGACGGCGGCCTTCGAGCTGGCGTAGGGGACCATCAGCCCGTGGAAGGAGTCGTCCTGCGGGTCGAGCATGGCCCGGGGGAAGCCCAGTCCCGAGGCGACGTTGACGATCACCGGCCGCGAGGAGCGCCGCAGCAGGGGCAGGGCGGCCTGGGTGAGCCGGACGACGCCGAAGACGTTGGTCTCGAACGCCGCGCGCATCGCCGCGACGTCGAGGTCGTCGAGGGTCCACGACGGGCCGACGACCGCGGCGTTGTTGACCAGGACGTCGAGCTCGGGCAGCGCGGCGACCGCCTTCTCGACGCTGTCCTGGTCGGTGACGTCGAGCTGCAGCGGGACGGCGCCGAGCTCGCGGGCGGCGTCCGCGGTCCGCAGGTCCCGCACCCCCGCGTGGACGGTGTGTCCCGCGGCGATCAGCCGGCGGGTGGTCTCCAGACCGAGGCCCTTGTTGGCCCCGGTCACCAGTGTCGTGGTCATGTCGCCACCGTGCGCCCGCGCCGGGCCGGCCGGCAGGCACTGCTCGACGGTGGGACCAGCAGTACCACCCGCGCCGCCGATCGCCGGGCACCATGGATCCCGTGGACGAGTTCGCGGAGATCCTGCGGGCCTGGCGGGACCGGGTCCGTCCCGAGGACGTCGGCCTCGCCCCTGGGCCGAACCGCCGCACGCCCGGCCTGCGCCGCGAGGAACTGGCCCACATCGCCGGGGTGAGCGTCGACTACGTGGTCCGCCTCGAGCAGGGCCGCGCCCGCCACCCCTCGCCGCAGCTGCTCACCTCCCTGGCCCGCGCCCTGCGCCTGACCGACGCCGAGCGCGACCACCTGTTCCGCGTCGCCGGCGCGGCCGTGCCGTCGGCCGGACACGTGCCGCGGCACGTGACGCCGACCGCGCAGCGCATGGTCGACCGGTTCCGCAACGCCCCGGTGGCCGTCGCCGTGCACACCGCGATCTACGAGCTGGTGCTCTGGAACCCTCTCTGGGCGGCCCTGTTCGGCGACCCGTCCACCCAGAGCAGGCTCGAGCGCAACGTCGCCTGGCGGTACTTCCAGGGCTCCATCCCGGTCACCCACACCCTCGAGGACGACGAGGCCTACGCCTGCGACCTCGTCGGCCACCTGCGCGCCGCGACCGGCCGCTACCCCGACGACCCCGAGCTCCCCCAGCTCATCGAGCGCCTGCTCGAGGCCTCCCCCGACTTCGCCCGACGCTGGCGGGCCGGCACGGTCGGGGAGCTGCGGACCAGCCGCAAGACCCTGCACACCGCCGTCGGCGACATCGTCGTGGACTGCGACACCTTCACCGGCGGCCCGGGCGACCAGACGATCGTGGTCATGACCGCCGCCCCGGGCTCCGAGGACGAACAGAAGCTCGACCTGCTGCGGGTCATCGGGCTCCAGCAGCTGCAGAGCTGACGCCGAGACACCCTCGACCGAAGCGCGCGGGGCGAGGCGCTGATCGACGTGCCGGCGGCGAGCGGACCGGTCGGTCGACCGATGACGCCGCGCCACGCGTCGCGGCACGCTGGCGTCGTGAGCACCTCGCAGGCCCCGGTCGGGGTCGCCCTCGAGAGTCCGGCGGGTCGACGGGTCGTGGTCGCCGAGCGGCGGGGCGACGAGCGATGACGCCCGAGCAGCCCGCGACCGGTACCGACCGGGAGGGCTCGCTCTGGCGCGGAGCCGCCCACGGCCCCCTGCCCGCGCTGCTGTTGCTGCTGACCGTCGGCACGGGCCTGGTCGACGCGGTCAGCGTCCTGGGGCTCGGCCGGGTGTTCGTGGCCAACATGACCGGCAACGTCGTCTTCCTCGGCTTCGCCGTCGCGGGCGCGCCGGGCTTCGCGCTCGCCGCATCCCTCGCCGCACTCGGCGGCATCCTGGTCGGCGCGCTCGGTGGCGGCAGGCTCGTCGCCGCCCGGACGTCCGGGCGCGGGCGGCTGCTGCGCGACGCGGTGCTCGTCGAGCTGATCGTCGTGATCGTCGTCCTGGTGCTCCTCGCACCACTGGACGGCCCGCCCGGTACCGGCACGGCGTCCGTCGTCGCCGGGCTCCTCGCCGCGGCACTCGGGCTGCAGAACGCCGCGGTGCGCCGGCTCGGTGTGCCCGACCTGACCACCACCGTCCTCACGATGACCCTGACGGGCATCGCCGCCGACGAGCGCTCCGGCGGCCCTCGGGTCCTGACCCGACGGGTGCTCGCCGTGGTCGCGATGTTCGCCGGCGCCGTCGTCGGGGCCGTCCTGGTCGACCAGGGTCGCCTCGTCTGGGCGCTCAGCCCGGTGCCGGTCCTGCTCGCCGTCGTCGCGGTCGTCCTCACGGTGACGCTGCGCCGGCCCACCGCCTGGCAGGGCCCCAGCCGTCCTTGACTTCACAGCTCTGTGTACCTACCGTCGACGGCGACTTCACAGATCGGTATAGGAGGCGGTCCGGATGGGCGCGGGGCAGGACGGCACCGGGTGGGTGCTGCCGGAGGCGGTGGAGACCGACGACGGCGTCGTGCGCTGGGCGCGGCTGGGCGGGCGCGGGGAGCCGATGGTGCTGGTCCACGGCACCCCGTACTCCTCCTACCTCTGGCGCGACGTCGCCCCGGCGCTGGCCCGTACGCGCACCGTCTACGTCTTCGACCACCTCGGCTACGGGCAGTCCGACCAGCACGAGGGGCAGGACCTCACCCTCGCCGCCCAGGCCCGCCGCTTCGCCCGCCTCCTCGAGCACTGGGGACTCGAGGCCCCGAGCGTGGTCGCGAACGACATCGGGGGCGCGATCGTCCTGCGCGCCCACCTGCTCGAGGAGGCCCGCTACGGCGACCTCACGATCTTCGACGCCGTCAGCGGCGGGCGGTGGGAGCGTGGTCTGTTCGCGCTGATGCGCGAGAACCCCGAGGTCTTCGCCGCCCTGCCCGGCTACGCCCACGAGGCCCTCGTCGCGGCCCACCTGCGCAACGCCAGCCACCGCGGCCTGCGCCCCGAGGTGCTCGACACCTACCTCGCGCCGTGGCGCGGCGCCGACGGGCAGGCCGCCTACTACCGGCAGTACCGCCAGCTCGCCGAGGCCGACACCCGCCCCTACGAGCCCCTCCTCGCCGACATCAGCATCCCCGTGCGGCTGCTGTGGGGCCGCCACGACCGGATCCTGCCGCCGGAGTACGGCACGTGGCTGCACGAGCACATCCCGCACGCCGAGATGCACTGGATCGACGACGCCGGCCACCTGCTCCAGGAGGACGCGCCGGCCCGGCTCGTCGCCCACCTGCTCGCCGACGTCCCGGCGCCGCGCTGAGCGGACCGCCGCGCCTCAGGGTCAGGACCTCGTCGGGGCCTCGTCGGGACCTCAGAGCCCCGTCCCGACCTCCACGGCCTTGTTCTTCCTCTTGTCCATCCCGTCCTCGACCGCACCCCAGGCGAGGACGGCGGCGACGGCGGCCAGCGCCACCGCGAGGGCCTTGACGGCGGGGCCGAGCACTCTGAGGACGAGGCCAACGATGATCACCACGGGCTCCTCGGGTCGGGGGGCACGACAATAGCGAGGGGACGCAGCAGCGGGAGCCCGGTCCGGGTCGGACTCGCCGGATCGGGCCCCGCCCCCGGGCTCACCGCGGCACGGCGTCCGGCGGGAGGTCGCTGCTCTGGGCGTTGCCGCCGACCACCGGGGTCAGCGTGACCGTCCACGTCGTGGCCTGCGTCGAGGACGTGGTGAACGGGAACGTGTCGTCGTAGCGGGTGGCCTGACGGTCGGCGGTGAACCCGCGGATGTCCTCGTTCCACCCCGTGCCCGTGGCGAAGTAGACCTCGTAGGTGCCGTCGGGCACGTCGGTGACCGTCGCGGTCTCCCCCGCCCGGACGTAGACGCCGCGGACCACCTGCTGCCCGGACGCCAGGGTGACGTAGGCGTCGGTGCTCCCGCCGTTCTCGGCGGTCAGCTGGCCGCTCCCGGTGCCTCCCCGCTCGACGAGCACCGTGCCGGTCGCGGGGCGCGGTCCCTTCGGCCCGGGGAGAGCCGGCGTGGTCGGTGCCGGAGCCGCGGTGGTCGCGGCCGGCCCCGGGGGCGACGCGTCGGAGGCCCCGAGTCGGACCAGCCCGACCAGGCCGAGGACGACGACGGCCACGGCGATCAGCACGGTGCGCCCCGTCCGGCGGCGCGGCGGCCCGGGGGGCCCGCCAGGAGCCGGTGGCCCTCCGAGACCGGCGGGCGGCGGACCCGGGGGGACCGCCGGGGGCGGCGGAAAGGCCGGGTACCCGGCCGGCGGGGTCGCCGGGGCGAACGGCTGCGCGTACGGCGCCGGCGTCCCCGGGTGGACGCTGCGCGGGGAGGGGACGGGCGGCACCCCGGGGAACGGGCCGTGCCACGGGGTCTGGTCGTGGTGCGTGCGGGGTGTGGTCATCGCGTGCCCCTCGTGGTGCGGGACCGCCCGGCCGGCCTGTCCCGGATGCCCCCGAGCGTGCTCGGTGGTGACGTGGGTCACGAGGGGGCGGGCACCCGGGTGGGGTGGGGCAGGCCCCAGGTCCCCGCCGGATCCGTCGTCGCGGGGACGAACGGCGCCTCCCGGAGTCGTGGCGGCGGATGCAGACGCCGGCGCGCGCCGCTCCTCGTGTCGCAGCCCTGTCGTCCCCCTGGCGCGCCTCACGCCACACTCGTCGCGTGACCGCGGCGCGTCGCCCTCCGACCCCGCGCCCGGTCACGGTGGGCATCGCGGCGCAGCTGTCGCAATCCGCTCGGTCGCTCGCACCAAGCTCGCCGGTAGAGCGTTTTCCTCGCGAGCAGACGGCAACGTCACTGGGGTGGCACGCCATCGCGACACGGGCGCCGGCACGCGCCCGGAGCTGCCGGCCGACGGGAGCCGTTCCCACCGTCGTCCGGAGAGCGTGACCCGCAACCGCGCCGTCTCCGTCGTGGCCGTCGGCGCCCTCGCGGGCGGGATCGCGGTCGCCGCCACGTCCGGGCCCTGGTCGCCCGACGGCGCGCCGGACCGGCCCCAGGCCCGTGCCGGGGACCCCACGGGTGCGGACGACGCCGAGCCCGGGGCGGCCCCCGTGCCGCCGACGGACACCCCGGCGCCGGCCGAGGCGGTCCCGGCCGTCGCGCCGGCCCCGATCGCGGAGCCGCCGGCGCCGTCGGTGTGGCGGGCCGACGGTCCGGGTGCCTTCCGGCGGACGCCGTGGAACACCGTCGGCGCCCCGCCGCCCCGGGTGGACGACGACGAGGTCGCCGTCGTCCTGACGGGACGGGGCCAGCGCAGCGAGCTCGAGCCCGCCGTGCCCGCCGCCCAGGAGGGCGACCGCCACGACGTGACCTTCTCGGTGCGGCTGGACGGCGAGTTCGCCCGGAGTCCCGCGGCCCAGCAGGTCATCGCCCGGTGGGAGAACGACGGTCCGGGGACGGCGCCGCTCGATCTGCGGGTCCGCGACGGGGCCCTCGTTCTGCACGGCGGCGAGGGTCACCCGTCGGGCCCCCGCACGGTCACCCACGATCTCGGACCGGCCCCGGTCGGCGAGTGGACGGACCTGCGCGTGCAGGTGGACTTCTCGGCGAACCCCGACAGGGCGCGCGTCAGCGTGTGGCGCGACGGCCTGCTCGTCGTCGACGACCACCCGCCCGGCGGCACCCTCTACCCGGGCCAGCAGAGCTACCTCAAGGTCGGCCTGCACCGGGACCGGCTCCTCGCGCAGCCCAGCTCCGTGCAGTTCCGGACCTGGCACGTCGAGTACGGCCCCACCCCGCCGGAACCCCCTCGCGAGGCCCTGCAGGCCGCGGCGGAGGACCCGGCGCCGGGTGCCGGCGGCTCCGCGTCGTCGGACGCGTCGGTGGAGGGGCCGTCGGCGGCGTCGTCCCGGAGTGCGTCGGCGCAGGACATCGCCGCGCAGATCCGGGCGGCGGAGCAGGAGACGCAGCGGGAGACGGACCGGGAGACCTCCTCGGGCGAGCGGGCGGGTCGCACCGCGTCGGAGGGCCGGTCGGCGTCCGACCGGGACGAGAGCGCGACCCGCAGCTCGTCGTCCGACCGCCGCGCGACGTCCGACCGCCGCACGATCTCCGAGGACTCGGACGACCGGGCGCGCCCGCGCCACGACCGCGACGACGAGCCCAGGACCCGCTCGGCGGAGCGGGACGGGTCCCGACGGGATCGGTCGGCCGACGACGAGCGCGCCGGCGACCGGTCCGCTGCCGACCGGTCCGCTGAGGACCGGTCCGAGCGCCGCGAACAGTCGCGTGACGGTTCGGCGGGCGATCGGTCGGAGCGCTCCGGCCAGGACCGCTCCGGCCAGGACCGCTCCGGCCAGGACCGGGGCGACCGCTCCGGCCAGGACCGGGGCGACCGCTCCGACCGCTCCGACCGCTCCGAGCCCGGCTCCGACGGCGGCGGGTCGTCGGGCCGGGCCGGCGCGGACCGCTGACCAGGGCCCGGCGAGGGCCTGACGGCGACTACCCGACCGCGGGGACGATCGCCTCGATGAGGTGCGGGCCCGGTTCGCGCTGGGCCCAGCGCAGGGCGTCGAGCAGGTCCTCGGTCGTCTCGACCCGCCGGGCCGGGACGCCGTAGCCGGTCGCGAGCGCGACGAAGTCCGGCGTCGGGTCGGTGAGGGTCAGCATCCGCCCGGCGCGCCCGGAGTGGGCGGCCTCGCCCGCGCCGGTCCGTGCCAGCTCGACGCGCAGGATCGCGTAGGCCGCGTTGTTGATCAGCACGGTGGTGACGTCGAGCTGCTCGCGGGCCTGGGTCCACAGCGCCTGCAGCGTGTAGAGGGCGCTGCCGTCGGCCTGCACCGCGACGACCGGCCGGTCCGGAGCCGCGACCGCCGCGCCCACCGCCGCGGGCGGGCCCTGGCCGATCGCGCCGCCGGTGAGCGCCAGCTGGGTGTGGGGAGCCGCGGTCTGCAGGGCCGGGGCGAGCACGGCCGCGGCGGTCAGCGACTCGTCCACCACGATCGCGTCCTCGGGCAGCGTCGCCGCGACCGCGGCGCACAGCGAGCGCACGTCCAGCGGCCCGGGCGCGGGTTCCGGCGCGTCCCGCGGCGCCGGCTCGGCGACCGCGTCCGGCGCCACCTCGGCGGCCAGCGCCTCGAGCGCGGCGGCCGCGTCGGTCGCCGCGTCGGCGAGCCCGACCACCGTGGCGCCGTCGGGCACGAGGTCGCCGGGGACTCCGGGGTAGCCGAAGAACGACACCGGGGAGCGCGCTCCCGCCAGCACCAGCGACGACGCCCCGTCGAGCTGCTCGAGCGCCTGCTCGGCGAAGTAGGCGAGCTTGTCGACGCGGGGGCGCCCGGCACCGGTGTCCCAGCGCCGCGGGAAGGTCTCGACGAGCAGGCGCGCGCCGGTGGCGGCGGCGACCCGGCCCGCGGCGTCCATCGCGCGCGCGGTCAGCGCCGGGCCGCCGAGCAGGATCACCGCGCCGGGCTCGCGCACCGCCTTCGCGGCGTCGGTCACCCGGGAGGCCGCCGGCGGGAACGGGGCCGCGGCCGGCAGCGGCGGCGCCGGCACCCCGCCGTCGGACCACGACACGTCCGCGGGCAGGACCAGCGTCGCGACCTGGCCGCCGCGCTCGGTCGCCGCGGCCACTGCGCGCACGGCGTCGTCGGCGACGTCGCGCACGTCCCCGCAGGTGTGCACCCAGCCCGACACCGTCCGCGCCAGCGCGGTGATGTCGGACTCGAGCGGGGCGTCATGGCGGACGTGGTCGGTGGCGTGTGCGCCCACGACGCAGAGCAGCGGGGTGCCGGCGCGCCGCGCGTTGTGCAGGTTCGCCATCCCGTTGCCGAGCCCGGGCCCGAGGTGCAGCAGCACCGCGGCGGGCCGGCCGGTGATGCGCGCGTGCGCGTCGGCCGCGCCCGTCGCGACGCCCTCGAACAGCGTCAGGACGCCCCGCATCGCCGGGACGTCGTCCAGGGCCTGCACGAAGTGCATCTCGGACGTGCCGGGGTTCATGAAGCAGACGTCGACACCCGCCCCGACCAGCGAGCCGACCAGCGCCTCGGCGCCCCTCACGCGGCCCACCGGTCGCCGGTGGCGGACGGGGAGCACCACGAGATCGTCATGGGTCCACCTCACACGGTCCGGGCCGGTGACGGAAGCCGGGACGGCGTTCGGGAGGGACGGTGACCCGGCACCGCCTCCCGACGCATACTCCTCGGCGAGCGGGAGCGTCGGCGCTCCCCGACGGGAGGACGGTGCCCCCATGCCGCTCGATCCGCAGATCGAGGCCCTGCTCGCGGAGATGGCCGCGCAGGGCGCGCGGTCGCCGGAGAGCATGACCGTCGCCGAGAACCGGGCCATGATCGAGGAGTTCGCCGCGCTCGGCGGGCCACCGGCGGAGCTCGCCCGCGTGGAGGACACCACCGCGCCCGGCCCCGAGGGCGACGTCCCGGTGCGGGTCTACGTGCCGCCGGGCGATGGTCCGCTGCCCGTCGTCGTCTACTACCACGGCGGCGGGTGGGTGATCGGGAGCCTGGACAGCCACGACGCCCTCTGCCGCACGCTGGCCGCCCGGTCCGGGTGTCTGGTCCTGGCGGTGGACTACCGGCTCGCGCCCGAGAACCGCTTCCCCGCCGCGGTCGACGACGCCTACGCCGCGCTGACCTGGGCGGCGGAGAAGATCGGCGACTTCGGCGGCGACCCGTCCCGGCTCGCCGTCGCGGGCGACAGCGCGGGCGGCAACCTCGCGGCGGTCGTCGCCCAGCTCGTGAAGGAGCGGGGCGGGCCACGGCTCGCGTTCCAGCTCCTGATCTACCCCGCCACCGACCGCTTCGACGACAGCCCGTCGATGTACGAGAACGCGGCCGGCCCGCTGCTGTCGCGGGCGTGGATCGAGTGGTTCTACGGCTGCTACCTGCACTCGCCGGACGAGGGCGCCGACACCCGGTTCTCGCCCGCCCGCGCCGAGGACGTCAGCGGCCTGCCGGCCGCGCTGGTGATCACCGCGGAGTTCGACCCGCTCCGCGACCAGGGCGCCGCCTACGCCGGCAAGCTCCGGGCGGCGGGCGTCGACGCGGAACTGCTCCGCGTCGACGGCATGATCCACGGCTTCATCTCGATGGCCGGGGTCGTCGACAAGGCACGGGAGGTCGTGGACACGGCGGCCGACGCACTGCGGGCGGCGCTGCGTTGACGGTGCGGGCCGATCAGGTCCGCGTCGGCGCCGGGTCGGGTGACGGCTGCCAGCCGGGCGGACCCAGGACGTAGCCGAGCCGGTCGCGCCAGCGGCGGGCCGCCCGGACGTCCCGGGCGATGTCGCCGTAGTGCCCGTACTGCAGCGTCAGCAGGTTGTACGTGTCGACGGGCGTGGTGAGCCCGTACGACGGTCGGCGCTCCTCGGCTGCGAAGGTGCCGAACAGCCGATCCCAGACGATGAGGATGCCGCCGTAGTTGCGGTCGAGGTACTCGGGGTCGCGGCCGTGGTGCACGCGGTGGTGCGACGGCGTGTTCAACACGTACTCGATCGGGCGCGGGAGCTTGTCGACGAGCTCGGTGTGCACGAAGAACTGGAACACGAGGTTGACGCCGAACGCCGCGTAGAGCGTCCAGGGCGCGAAGCCGAGCAGCGGCAGCGGCAGCCAGAAGAAGAACTCGAACCAGGGGTTCCACTTCTGGCGCAGCGCGGTGCCGAAGTTCATGAACTCGCTGGAGTGGTGCGCCTGGTGCCCGGCCCAGGCGATCCGCACGCGGTGGCTGAAGCGGTGGTGTCCGTAGTAGCCGAGGTCGACCCCGAGCACCACGAGCACCCAGTACCACCACGTGTCGGTGGGCAGGTGGAACGGGGCGAGGTAGACGTACACGGCGCTGAACGCGAGGAACGTGACCACCTTGAACAGCGTCAGGAACACCAGCGACACGACGCCCATCGAGATCGACGTCCGGGCGTCGCGCAGCGCGTAGCCGGTGACCGAGTCGTCGTGGTCGAGCCACCGCAGCGCCGCGAGCTCGACGAGGATCGCCAGCACGAAGAACGGGACCGCGTACGTGACCGGGTTCTGCATCGGGTCGAGCAGTGCGTCCATCAGCCCTCCTGCGATGTGACCTCCGGGTAAGTTACCGCAGGGTCATATCGTCGCGATAGGGTCCGCCCGTGGCTCCGCGACCGAACGCCGGGACGAAGGGTGTCCCGCGCGCCGACCGGGAGCAGGAGATCCTGCGGGTCGCGTCGGTGGCGTTCGGCAGCGACGGCTTCGCCGCCACCGGTGTCGCCGACGTCGCGCACACCGCGGGCATCTCGAAGGCGCTGGTCTACAGCTACTTCGGCTCCAAGGAGGGCCTGCACGCGGCGTGCCTCGCCGAGGCGGGCGGACTGCTGGCCGCGGAGATCGAGCGCGTGGCCCGCGACGGGAGCGCCGGTGTCGAGCGGGGGGTGCGCACGCTCGCGGCGATGTTCGCGGTGCTCGACGACCGGCGTCACGTCTGGCGGCTCCTGCACGACCGCACGGCCCCGGCGGACGGTCCGGCGGCCGAGGTCGTCGCGCGGTACTCCGCCCGCATCGAGGCCCTCGCCCGAGAGGGGGTGCTCGAGCTGCTCGGCGACGCCGGGATCACCGACGAGCTCGACGTCTCGGCGATGGTCCGGACGTGGCTCGGCATCGTCGACTCGCTCATGGACTGGTGGGTGGCCCACCCCGAGCAGGGCGCCGAGGAGATGACCCGGCGGGTGGGCCGGCTGATCGCGGCCCTGGTGTCCGACCACACCCGTCGTGGCCGGACGGACTGATCGCGGGGATCTCTAGGCCGGCGATGTCCTGGGGACCCACCCCGACCGGTCGCCGCCGTTGCCGCCAGGGTCGCCCCTCCCACCGCCGGGACCAGTCCGGTGTCGCGATCAGCGGCAGGAACCCGGCCCAGAAATCGTTCACCAGCTCCCAGAGGGGCGGTCCGCCGCACCACTCCTCGGACATCGTCGCCCGTCCCGCGAAGCCCGCGACGACCTCGGAGGCCGCCCAGCCCGGGTCGACCTCCGCCCGGAGCAGGCCGGCCGCCTGCGCCTCGACGAGCAGCCCCTCGGCCTCGTCGCGCCACCAGGTGCCGACCTCGGCCAGGGTGGGCGAGGCGACGACACGGTCGCGCAGCACCCGACCCGCCCCGCGCACGATCGGGTCGTCGAGCCGGACGATCACCGCGTCGGTGAGCAGGACCAGCGCTTCGAGGGCGTCCCCGGCGACCCGGCGGACCGCGGGCAGGACCTGCTCCCACGACTCGCTCATCGCCGCGACGAGGGCCTCGGCGACGGCGTGCTTGGACGCGAAGTGGAAGTAGAACGCGCCCTTGGTCGGGACGCCGCCGTCGCCGAACAGCTCGCTCAGCGCCGTGCCGTGGAAGCCCTGCACCGCGAAGCGCTCACCCGCTGCCGCGAGCAGTGCCCGCCTCGTGGCCCGGGACCGCTCCTGCTGCGGCACCCTTCCCTCCGTCGCCGGCGTGGCCTCGCGCGCCACCGCACGTCCTCCTGCCCGGTCGACCCACGCGACCGACCCACAGCCTGCCGGTCGGCGTCCACCCCCGACAGAGGGCAGCCCGTCCGGCGGGCACCGCGTGCGCCGGTCGTCGCATTCCTGGACGTCGAGCGCTGCGACTGGCCGGCGAACGGAACCGCCCCTTTCCCGCAACCGTACCGCTGGGTACGGTTCACGAGCGGGCCTGGTGCAGTCGGGGGCCCTGATCCGCGTCGGGGGGTGGGCGGCGTCGCCGGGAGGGGGGCCGGCGACGTCGTCCCCGCCCGTCGGCGACGGGGCTACCCCTCCGCCGGCACGGTCGCGCGGACGGCCTCGCGGATGAGCTGCGCGACGGCGTCGGGCCGGGACACCGTGACGGCGTGGGAGGCCGTGACCTCCACCGTGTGCGCCCCCGCCCGCTCCCCCATGAACCGCATCGAGGCGGCGGGGATGGCGAGGTCGTCGGTCGTGACCAGATTCCACGACGGGACGGCCTTCCAGGCGGCCGCCGTGGCCGGCTCCTCCAGCGCCGCGGAGGTGATGGGCCGCTGGGTGGCCGCCATGAGGTCCGCGACCTCCTCGGCGACGTCGGCGGCGAACACCTTGCGGAACTCCTCCTGCCGGATGGAGAGGTCGGTGGCGGTGCCGCCACCGGGGAGCGGGACCGGCAGGGCGTCGAGGGCGGCACCGAGCTGAGCACCGGGGTACCGCGCGGCCAGCTCCCCCGTGCTCTCCCCCGGCTCCAGGATGAAGCTCGCGACGTAGACCAGCGCCCGGACGCCCGGGTGGCCGTCGGCGGCCTCGCTCATCACCGAGCCGCCGTAGGAGTGGCCCGCCAGCACGATCGGGCCCTCCAGGCCGTCCAGGACGGCGCGGACGTACGCGGCGTCCTCGTGCAGGCCGCGGAGCGGGTTGGCGACGGCGACGACGCGGTGGCCGTCCGCCGCGAGTTCGCGGATCACCCCGTTCCAGCTGGAGGAGTCGGCGAACGCGCCGTGGACCAGGACCACCGTGGGACGGGTGTCGGAGTTGCTCATGGGGTGCCTTCCCCTCGTCGAACCTCGTTGACATGCAAAATATTGCACGCCTCACGTCACCGAGCAAGGACGCCGCGTTGACAGGAGCCGACGTTCGGGATGCGGTGTGCGGCATGCCGGTACCGGGAGGTCGGGGACTCGTCGCGAGGTCGCTCCTGCGGGAGGACGCCTACCGGGCGATCCGGGACGCGATCGTCGACGGCACGCTCGCGCCCGGTGAGCGCCTGGTCGACGCCGACCTCGTCGAGTGGCTGGGCGTCAGCCGCACGCCGGTGCGCGAGGCCCTGGCCCGGCTCGAGCAGGCGGGCCTCGTGCAGACGAAGCCCGGCCGCTACACGATGGTCAGCCCGCTCGACGTCCGCGCGGCGCGCAACGCCCAGTCGGTCACCGCCGTCATGCACGAGCTCGCGACCCGGGAGGCCCTGCCGAACCTCTCCGCCACCGAGCTCGACGCGATGCGGACGGCCAACCGGCGCTTCGCCGACGCCCTGCAGCGGGACGACGCCGACGCGGCCATCGCCGCCGACGACGACTTCCACGGCGTCCTGGTCACGGCCAGCGCGAACGACGCCCTCCGCGAGGTCCTCGAGCGGTACACGCCGGTGCTGCGACGGCTGGAGCGCCTCCGGTTCTCCTCGCTGAGCGGCCGGGACTCGGTCGCCCAGCACGAGCGGATCATCGCGCTCTGCGCGGCCGGGGACGTGGACGGCGCCGCCGCCGCGAACCGCGCGAACTGGCAGACGCTCGCCGCCCTCATCGACGACCTCGCCGAGGCCGGCGGCCCCGCGGGGCCGTGATCAGCTGGTCGCGCTGTCCAGGGCGATGGCGTGGCCGAGGCGCTGTTGCTTGGTCCGGAGGTAGCGCAGGTTGTCCGGGCCGGCGGCGGGCGGCAGGCCGACGCGCTCGAGGATCTCGAGGCCGTAGCCCGCGAGCCCGGTGTACTTCGCCGGGTTGTTGGTGATCAGCCGCAACCGGCTGACGCCCAGGTCGGCGAGGATCTGCGCACCGGTGCCGTAGGTGCGGGTGTCGACGGGCAGGCCCTGGACGGTGTTGGCGTCGACGGTGTCGAGGCCGGTGTCCTGCAGCGCGTAGGCGCGGATCTTGTGCGCCAGGCCGATGCCGCGACCCTCGTGCCCCCGCAGGTAGACCAGCACCCCGGCGCCCTCGGCGGTGATCGCGCGCAGCGCCTGCTCGAACTGCGCGCCGCAGTCGCAGCGCAGGGAGCCCAGGACGTCGCCGGTCAGGCACTCGCTGTGCACGCGCACGAGGGCTCCCCGTGGCGAGCGGCCGGCGGCCGCCGCGTCCCCGTGCACCAGCGCGAGGTGCTCCGTGTCGTCGACGGTGGAGCGGTAGGCGACGGCCCGGAAGAGCCCGGCCGCGGTCGGCATCGCGGAGGTCGCGACGTGCTCGACGAAGCTCTCGGTGGCGCGACGGTGGCGCACGAGGTCGGAGATCGCGACGACCGGCAGGTCGTGCTCGGCCGCGAAGCGGGTCAGCGCCGGCCCGCGGAGCATGCCGCCCTCGTCGTCGACGATCTCGCCGATGACCCCGACCGGGGTGCGGCCGGCCAGCCGGAGCAGGTCGACCGCGGCCTCGGTGTGCCCGGCGCGGACGAGGACACCGCCGTTCCTGGCGCGGAGCGGGAAGACGTGGCCGGGACGGCGGAGCTCGTCGGCGCGGGTCGCGGGGTCGGCGAGGGCGGCGATGGTCCGCGCCCGGTCGGCCGCCGAGACGCCGGTGCCGGTCGCCACGTGGTCGACGGTGACGGTGAAGGCGGTGCCGTGCGGGTCGCCGTTGGCGTCGACGATCGGGGGCAGGCCGAGGGCGTCGGCGCGCTCGCCCGTCATCGGGGCGCAGACGATCCCGGTGGTGTGCCGCACGACGAACCCGAGCTGTGCGGGGGTCACGGCGTCGGCGGCCACGACGAGGTCGCCCTCGTCCTCGCGGTCGGCGTCGTCGGTGACGACCACCATCCGGCCCGCGGCGAGCGCCGCGACCGCGCGCTGCACCGACGTCGTCGACGGCAGCTCGGCCACGGGTGTGCATTCTCCCGGTGCGGTGTCGGTCATGGCGGTGTCCTCTCGCGCGACGATTCCTGCCCCGACGCTAGGAATCCCGGGACGGTCGCCACCATCCGTTCCGCGCACGGCGATGACCGATCCCGGCGGGTCGCCGCCGGCGGATAGGAGCCGGCCGTGTGCGGATATCGCCGGTCCGCGGCGCCTCCCTACGGTCCGGAGCATGGACGAATGGTCGGCGGACTCGGTCCGCATCGCACCCACGCACCTGCGTCACGTACTCGGCCACTTCGCGTCGGGCATCGTCGTGGTCACGGCGATGACGCCGGACGGCCCGGCGGGATTCACCTGCCAGTCGTTCAGCTCGCTCTCGCTCGACCCGCCCCTCGTGTCGTTCTCGCCCGCCCGCACGTCGACCACCTGGCCCCGGATCCGCGAGAGCGGACGGTTCTGCGTCAACGTCCTGGCCGACGGCCACCGCGACACGAGCACGGCGTTCGCGCGCTCCGGGGCCGACAAGTACGCCGGGGTGTCCTGGTCGCCCGCGCCGTCGGGCTCACCGCGCCTCGACGGCGTGGTCGCGTGGATCGACTGCACGCTCCACGGCGAGTTCCCCGGCGGCGACCACACGATCGTCGTGGGCCGGGTCCGGTCCCTCGACGCCGACCCGGACCTCGCCCCGCTGCTGTTCCACCGCGGCGCGTACGACGTCCTCGCCGGGCCGCGCGGGGTCTAGCCGCGGTGACGGAGCGTCTCGCGGGGCAGCTCCCCGAAGCGCTCCCGGTACTGCTGCGCGAACCGGCTCTGGTGCAGGAAGCCCCAGCGCAGCGCCACCTCGGTGACCTGCACGTCGGCGGGGTGCCCGCGCAGGAGCTCGGCGCGGACGTGGTCGAGGCGCAGGCGGCGCAGGTAGCTCATCGGTGACTCCCCGAGCTCCTGCTGGAACGTCGCGTGCAGGGTCCGGACGCTCAGGCACCCGACCCGGGCGAGCTCCTGCGGGGTGAGCGGGTCGTCGGCGTGCTGCTCCATGTACTCGAGCACGGGCCCCAGCCGACCCCGGCGGACGGGGTCCGCGGGCGCGGCGAGCGCGTCGCTGTAGCGGTGCCGGCCGGCGTGCAGCAGCTGCGTCACGATGAACGCCTCGAGCTGCTCGCGAGCCAGCGGCATGTCCCCGAGGCCGCCCGGCCGGTCGAGCTCGCGGGCGAGGAACTCGACCGACGACATCAGGGTGCGCCCCACCGGGGTCGTGAGGTCCACCCCGAAGTCGAAGTCGACGACGTCGTGCACGGGCCGTCCCAGCTGGTCGCCGAGGTGCGACTCCAGCGTCACCCGCGGGATCTTGAGGTGCCACTGCTCGGCCTCGGCGGACCAGTGCACCGTGGTCGTGTGGTGCGGGAGCAGGATCAGGCCCGACCGTCCGGCCGCCGTGGCGCGCCGAGTCCCGTCCGAGCGCTCGCCGTTCGTCTCCCCCGCGATCGTCAGGTTGACGTGGTAGTTGTCCTCGGTCGGCGGCATCACCAGCGTCGCCGACGACCCGTAGGTCAGGTAGCCGAAGGTGAACAGCCGGTCCGACGTGGCGTTGAGCGTCATCGCGATCCGGCCCGTCGGCGCGCGGAGGTCGTGCGCGAGGTAGACGCGGGAGACGGCCTCGCGCGCCTCGTCGAGGTGGCGTGTGTCGAGCACCGCGTGCTCGCTCAGCCGGCCACGAGCCGCACCGGGCTCGTCGTCGCTCCGCATCGGCATGCGTCGACACCTCCTCGTGCCGCGGCGAGGTCCCTCTCCGGGAACCGTAGGGGCGCCCCGTGCCGGCGAACAGCCGATGAGCGCGACCCGCCATCCGTTCCGTGCACGATCGGCGCGTCCGGTGGTGCGCTCGGCCACGGCACGCGTGCACGGAGCGGATCGCGACGTGCCGTCCGCGGATATCGGCACCGTTCCCCGGTTCCTAGCGTCGTCGGCATTCCTCCCGCCGATTCCCGGCGGGACCGACACCGGGGAGAGAACGCCGATGACGACCACACCGGAGGAGTTCGGTCTCTTCATCGACGGGAAATCCGTCGCGGCCCGCGCCGGGGGCACGTTCGAGTCACAGAACCCCTACACCGGAACCGCCTGGGCACGCCTCGCGGACGGGCGCGCCGAGGACGTCGACGAGGCGGTCGCCGCGGCCCGATCCGCTTTCGAGGGCGAATGGGGGCGGATGACGGGATTCGGGCGCGCCGCGATCATCCGGCGGTGCGGCGACGCGATCGCGGCGAACGCCGAGCGCCTGGCCCGACTCGAGGTCAACGATTCCGGGAAGCTGCTGCGCGAGATGCGCGGGCAGCTGACCAGCCTGCCGCTGTGGTACCACTACTTCGCCGGGCTGGCGGACAAGGTCGAGGGCCGCACCGTGCCCCCGGTCAACCCCAACTACTTCGGCTACACCCAGCGCGAGCCGGTCGGCGTCGTCGGCGCCATCACGCCGTGGAACTCGCCGTTGCTGCTGCTCACCTTCAAGCTGGCCCCGGCGCTCGCGGCGGGCTGCACGATGGTGGTCAAGCCCTCCGAGCACGCCCCCGCCTCGACCGTGGCGTTCGCCGAGATCCTCCACGAGGCCGGCCTGCCCGCCGGGGTGCTCAACGTCGTCACCGGCTGGGACCGCGCCACCGGCGAGGCGCTCGCCGGGCACCCCGGCGTCGACAAGATCGCCTTCACCGGGTCGACCGCCACCGGCGCGAAGATCGCCCAGGCCGCCGGCACCAACATCAACCGCGTCACCCTCGAGCTGGGCGGCAAGTCGCCCCAGATCGTGTTCCCCGACGCCGACCTCGACGCCGCCGCGAACGGCCTGGTCGCCGGCGTGTTCGCCGCGACCGGGCAGACCTGCATGGCCGGCTCCCGGCTCATCGTGCACGCCGACGTGCACGACGCCCTCGTCGAGAAGGTCGCCGCCCGCGCCGAGGCGATCGTCCTCGGCGACCCCACGGAGGCCGCGACCGAGATGGGCCCGGTGGCCAACCGCCCGCAGTACGAGAAGGTCCTCGGCTACCTGCGCGGTGCCGCGGACGAGGGCGCGACGTTCGCCTCCGGCGGCGGGCCCGACGACGAGCGCGGCGGGCTGTTCGTCCGGCCGACCGTGATCACCGGCGTCACCCCGGAGAACACGGTGGTCCGCGAGGAGGTCTTCGGACCGGTCCTGGCCGCCTACACGTTCACCGACGAGGACGAGGCCCTCAAGCTCGCCAACGACACCCCCTACGGGCTCGCCGGCGCCGTGTGGACCAAGGACGTGCACCGCGCCCACCGCGTCGCCGCGCGGCTGCGCGCCGGCACCGTCTGGATCAACGCCTACCGGGTGATCGCGCCGAACATGCCCTTCGGCGGCTTCGGCTCCAGCGGCATCGGCCGCGAGAACGGCGTCGACGCCATCGCCGAGTACACGGAGAACAAGTCCGTGTTCGTGGAGCTCACCGGCGGCACCCGCGACCCCTTCCAGCTCGGCTGACCCCTCCCCCGACGACACCCCACCCCGACGAAGGAGATCCCGTGACCGTCACCGCCAACGAGCGCCTGGGGCTCGCCCCCACCGACCCCCGGCCCGTGACCGAGACCCGGCCCCTGGTCGACCGCGCCCTCACCAACCCGCTGTTCGGCGACCAGAAGATGAAGCTCGGCCTGTTCGGCGTGAACTGCTCGTACGGCCTGATCATGAGCCACGCGCCCAGCACCTACGAGATCACGTGGGCCCACACCCGGGAGATCGCCCAGCGCGCCGACCGGATCGGCTTCGACGTCCTCGTCCCGGTCGCCCGCTGGAAGGGCTTCGGCGGCTCCACCAACTTCAACGGCAACTGCTTCGAGACCTTCACCTGGGCCGCGGGCATCGCCGAGGCCACCGAACGGATCGCGGTCGCGTCCACCTCCCACCTGCCGACCGTGCACCCGATCGTCGCCGCCAAGATGGCGACCACCATCGACCACATCTCGGGCGGCCGGTTCGCGCTGAACCTCGTGATGGGCTGGGTCGCCCCGGAGATGGAGATGTTCGGCTCGGAGCAGCGCGAGCACGACGAGCGCTACGCGTTCGGCCAGGACTGGCTCGACTTCGCCGACCGCCTGTGGAGCGAGGAGGGCACCTTCGCGGTCCACACGCGGTACTTCGACGGCGAGCTGCTCGAGGCCTACCCCAAGCCGCACCAGGCCCCGCGCCCGGCGCTGCTCAACGCCGGCAACTCGGCCTCGGGCATCGAGTTCTCCGCCCGCAACGTCGACATCAACTTCGCGTCCCTCGACACGCTCGAGAACATCCGTGCCTACAGCGACAGGGTGCGGGCCAGGGCGCGCGACGACCACCAGCGCGACATCCAGGTCATGACCTACGGGCTGGTCGTCTGCCGCGACACCGAGGAGGAGGCGCAGCGCGCCTTCCAGCAGGTGGTGGACGAGGGCGACTGGGGCGCGGCGGGCAACGTCATCAAGATGGCGACCTCCGGGGCCAGCCAGTCGTTCGACCACGCCGCGACGAAGATGCAGGAGCGCTTCATCGCCGGCTGGGGCGGCTACCCGATCGTCGGGACCCCGGAGCAGGTCACCGAGAAGCTCGGGGAGCTCAACGACGCCGGCATGCAGGGCATGATCTTCGGGCTCATCGACTACAACGAGGAGCTCCAGTACTTCGACGAGAACGTCATGCCCCTGCTCAAGCAGGCTGGGCTGCGGCACTGACCGGGGCCCGCCCACCCGGACCGGCGTCGGTCCGGGTGGGTGGCGGACGGGCGGCTCAGACCGACCGCGCGGTGACCCCGAGCGCGAAGCTGACCTCGACGATCGTCTCGGTCGAGTCCAGGCGGCGGCCGGTGAGCTCCTCGAACCGGCGCAGGCGGTAGCGCAGCGTGTTGACGTGTACCGGGACGGCGCGGGCGGCGCGCGGGACGTTCCGGTCCGCGGCGAGGTAGACCGCGACGGCCTCGAGGATCAGCTCGCCGAACTCCCCCTGCTCCACGAGCGGCGCCAGGTAGCGCTCGCGGAGCAGCCCGTTGAGCTCGCCGGCGTTCACCGCGGCCGCGCGCCAGGACAGGTCCGGCAGGTCGTGCACCCCGTGCAGGCCGAGGGTCGTCGCCGCCGCCAGCACGGCGTGCGCCGACCGGAACGAGGCGGGCAGCTCGGCGACCCGGACGGCGGGGCCGAGGGCGATCACGCCGTCGTCGCCCACCGGCTCGGGGCGGAACGGCACCACCCCCACGCACTGGGCGCCGATCGCGGCCAGCACGCTCACCCCGGCGTGCCGGGCGCCCTGGCGCTGCAGCTCGTGCAGCAGCGGGCCGGCGTCGCCACCCGGGGGCCGGGCCCGCACGGCGCGGTACGACGCCGTCGGGTCGAGCAGCAGCGACGACGCCGCGAGCGTCAGGTCGGCGCCCTCGAGCGTGCCGTCGAGCAGCCCGAGCAGGAACTGCTGGGTGCGGCGCGCCTGCTCGAGCGCGCTCTCGATGTCGGACTGTCGGTACACCGCGACGACCTCGGCGGTGTAGGCGTCGCTGTAGGACCACATCAGCGTCAGCAGGCGCACCGTCTCGGCGGCGTCGATGCCGACCTCGCCGGCGATCGCCGCCACCGCGTCCCGGATCGCGCCCATCGAGAACCGGAAGGCGTGCATGATCTCGTGGATCGGGACGCCCTGCTTGGCCCGCGCCCGGGACGACTGCTCGGCCTGCGTGATGGACGCCGGCGCCGGGACGGCGCCGGCCCGCAGCACCGCCCCGACGTCGTCGACGATCTCGACCACCGACGCCTCGACGTCGACGCGGGGCACCCGGTCGTAGGTCGGGATGTGCGCCGAGATGTCCCGGTGGACGGCCCGGGCGATCCCGTCGGCGCGGGCCGCCAGGGCCTCCGCGAGGCGCTCGGTGGGGGTCCCTGCCACCTGCTCGATGCTAGGCACCGTCGCCGTCACCGGACACCGGTCAGGCGGGCGCGACCCGGTGCCACAGGTCGGCGAACTCGAGGGTGTCGAAGAAGGCGACGGCCTCGACGATCGCCCCGCCGTCCAGGCGCAGGTACCAGGTGTAGGTGTTGCGGTAGGGGCGGCCGTCGCGCGCGGTCGCGGCGGCGTCGAACAGGACGATCACCCAGTCGCCGTCGGCGTAGAGCCCGCGCACGACCGGCACGAGCGGCGCGGACATCCGCGCGTCGAACGGGTCGATGACGACGTCGAGGAACTCCCGGCGGCTCTCGTAGGTCCGCGACAACGGGCCGGAGCCCGATCGTCCACCGCGCGTCGTCGGCGAGGAGCGTGAACGGGCCGCCGCGAGCGGCGGCCCAGTCGTCGAAGGCCGCGGCGACGGTCCGCTTGCGGGCGTCCTCGGCGGCGAGGTCTCGCGTCGACACCTCAGATCCGCTGGGAGAGCTCGAACATGTTCCCCCACGGGTCGCGGAAGAAGGCGAGCCGCGCGCTGATCTGCTCCAGCTCGAAGGGCTCGTTGACCACGTCGACGCCGCGGGCGCGGAGCTCGGCGAGGGTGTCGTCGACGCTGGCGACCTCGATGCAGACGTGGTTGAGCCCGGTGACGCCCAGGCTCTCGTCGACGTCGGCGAAGTCGGGCTGCGCGGTGGCGCCGGGGCCGGCGAGGATCTCGAGGTGGAAGTCGTCCTGGTCGGGCGGCATGACGTAGGCCAGCGTCAGGTCGCCGTAGGGCCAGGTCTGCAGGACCCGCCAGTCCATCTTGTCGACCCAGAACGAGCGGGCGTCCTCGAAGTCGGGGTAGCGGATGCCGGTGTGGTGGGCGCGCATCGAGGCGAACGGCGAGTCGGGGTTGCGGGGCGGGTTCTCGGGGAGCGGCATGCCCTCGACGCTAGGAACCGGCGGGCGGCGGCGTCATCGTCCGCGCCGACAACCCTCGGGGCGCCGGTTCGTCGCCGCCGACGACCGCCGACCGACGAACGAGCAGGCGCGCCGCGTCCTCGGGTGGACCCCGCGCCCGCCGCAGGAGGCGATCGTCGCCGCTGCCGAGAGCATGCTCGACCGCGGACTCGCCGCGCCGTGAGGGACGACCCCGGGGCTCACCCCATCCGCACGACGTCCGAGGTCCCGAACCGCTCCGCGACGAGCGCCTTGACCCCGCGGGGGAAGTCGCGCTCGGCGGCGAGGTGGGTCGGGGTGAACTTGCGCATCGCCTCGCCGTCACCGGCGAAGGCCGCCGCGCAGAGCTCGGGCGCGACGTTGGCCAGCGCGAGGATGCCGCCCGCGCAGCCGAGCGCCCCGGCCATATGCATCAGCCCCGGCTGCCCGGTCCAGACGGGCCCGGCGTACGAGTCGACGGTGGCCAGCAGGCGGGTCGCGTCACCGGAGGAGTCCTTGACGCCCGCGACGGGCAGCGAGGGCAGCATCTCCACCGGGATCCCGGGCGGGGAGACCGCCGGGAAGTGGTACGCGAGCACCGGCGTCGAGCCCGCCGCGTCGGCGATCTCGCGGTAGTAGCCGGACGGGTCGGCCAGCCCGCGGGGCGTCCGGGCGATGACGGCGTCCACGCCGGTCTCGGTGGCCCGCGCGGTGACGCGGGCTGCCTGGTGGGTCGACGCGGCGCCCGTGCCGCCGATGACCACGGCGTCCCCGACCGCGGCGCGCACCGCCGCGAAGAGCCGCAGACGCTCGTCGTCGTCGAGCGCGTCGGCCTCGCCGGTCGTGCCGGCCACGACGATCGCGTCGCAGCCGAGGTCGACCAGCCGTGCGGCCAGGTCGGCGGTGGCGTCGGCGTCGAGCGCCCGGTGCTCGTCGAACAGCGTCACGAGGGCGACGCCGACGCCGGTGAAGACGGGATCCATCCCGGTACCTCCTCGTCGGGTGGGGGTTCAGTGGGACTCGCGCGGGACCTCCGCGCCGCTGTGGCCGACCAGGAAGTCCAGGTCCGCGCCGCGGTCGGCCTGCTGCACGTGCTCGGTGTAGAGCCGGGTCCAGCCCCGGCTGCTCGGCGGCGCGGGGGGACGCCACCGCGCCCGCCGGGCGGCGAGCTCCTCGTCGTCGACGTGCAGCACCAGCCGCCGGCCGGGGACGTCGAGCTCGATCTCGTCGCCGGTCTCGACCAGCGCGAGCGGCCCGCCGACCGCGGCCTCGGGGGCGACGTGCAGCACGACCGTGCCGTACGCGGTGCCGGACATCCGCCCGTCGGAGACGCGCACCATGTCGCGCACCCCGCGCTCGAGCAGCTTGCGGGGCAGCCCGACGTTGGCGACCTCGGGCATGCCCGGGTAGCCGCGCGGTCCGTTGTTGCGCAGCACCAGCACGGTCGAGGGGTCGCACTCCGGGGCGTCGAGCTCGTCGCTGACCGCCCGGTACTCCTCGGGCGACTCGAAGACCAGCGCGCGGCCCCGGTGCCGGCGCAGCTCCGGCGACGCGGCCGACTGCTTGATCACGGCGCCGTCGGGGGCGAGGTTGCCGCGCAGCACCGCCGTGCCGCTGTCCGCCGGCGCCAGCGGCGCGTCGAACGGGCGGATGACCTCGCGGTTCCAGCACGCGGCGTCGGCGATCGCGTCGCCGAGGGTGCCGCCGGCCACCGTGGGCCGCTCGAGGTGGAGCAGGTGGGCGATCTCGGCCATCACGGCCGGGAGCCCCCCGGCGTAGCAGAGATCCTCCATGAGGAACCGGCCCGAGGGCTCGAGGTCGACGAGCGTCGGCACGTCGCGGCCCAGGGCGTCGACGTCGTCGAGCGTGAACGGCACGCCGAGGCGACCGGCGATCGCGGCCAGGTGGATGACGGCGTTGGTCGAGCCTCCGATGGCGGCGTTGACCCGGACCGCGTCCTCGAACGCCTCCCGGACCATGATCGTCGAGGGCCGGACGTCGTCCCGGACGAGGTCGACGATGCGCTGCCCCGCCCGTTGCGCGGTCTCGTCCCGGCGGGCGTCGACGGCGGGCCAGGTCGCCGAGTACGGCAGCTGCATCCCCAGCGCCTCGGCCAGGCACGCCATCGTCGAGGCGGTGCCCATCGTCATGCAGTGCCCGGGCGAGCGGGCCATCGCGCCCTCGGCCACGGCGCACTCCGCCTGGGTGATCGTCCC
Organism: Actinomycetospora straminea; assembly: GCF_028737255.1. Classification (GTDB taxonomy): domain Bacteria; phylum Actinomycetota; class Actinomycetes; order Mycobacteriales; family Pseudonocardiaceae; genus Actinomycetospora; species Actinomycetospora straminea. Next base: position 197,454 of record NZ_JAQZAN010000010.1, read on the forward strand.
GGCGGCGAGCTCCTCCTCGAACCGCCACACCTGCGTGCCCGAGCCCAGCTGGCGACCCTGGTAGCGGCCGCTGAGCATCGGCCCGCCGGTGACCACGACCGCCGGGATGTCGACGCTGGACGCGGCCATGAGCAGCCCGGGCGTCGTCTTGTCGCAGCCCGAGAGCAGGACCAGCCCGTCGAGCGGGTTGGCCCGCATCAGCTCCTCGGCCTCCATGGCGAGCAGGTTGCGGTAGAGCATCGCGGTGGGGCGCAGCAGCGTCTCGCCGAGCCCGGTGCACGGGAACTCCCGCGGGAAGCCGCCCGACTGCCACACCCCGCGCTTGACCGCCTCGGCCACGCGGTGCAGGTGGGCGTTGCAGGGGACGAGCTCCGACCACGTGGTGGCGATCCCGATGACGGGGCGGCCGTCGAAGACCTCGTCGGTGACGCCCTGGTTGCGCATCCAGGAGCGGTGGATCATCCCCGACCGGCCCTCGGCGCCGAACCAGGCCGTGCTGCGTCCGCTCATGGGCGGCCTCCCGCGGTCGTCAGGTGGGCGCGGACCCATTCCTCGACCTCGACGACGTGGGTGCTCGCCGCGGTCCACGCGGCGAGCGAGTCCCGCGCACGCAGGGCGCGCAGGATCGCCACGTGCTGGTCGTGGGTCCACGACAGGACGTCGTGCTCGACGATCGCCCGCCAGATCCGGACGCGGGCCGTGCGCCCGGCGACCGCGGCGGTCAGCGACGCGAGCGTCGCGTTGCCGGACGCGGTGGCGATCGCGGCGTGGAAGTCGAGGTCCTCGGCGACGAGGCGCTCGGGGTCGTCGAGCCCGCGCATGTGCTCGAGCCGGTCCTGCAGGTCCTCGAGGGCCGCCTCGTCGATGCGGGTGGCGGCCAGGGCGGTGGCGCCGGGCTCGAGCACGCGGCGGCACTCGAACAGCTCGGCGACCCCGTGCTCGCCGACGAGGTCGAGGAACGTCCCGCTGGCCCGCACCAGCCGGTCGGGCCGCAGGTCGCTGACGAACGTGCCGTCCCCGCGCCGCACCTCGAGCACGCCCGCCCCCGCGAGCGTGCGCACCGCCTCGCGCAACGACAGGCGGGAGACGTCGAGCTCGGCCGCCAGGTCCGCCTCCGGCGGCAGGCGCTCCCCCGCCGAGAACTCCCCGTTCTCCACGCGGGCGACCAGCGCCCCGATCACCCGGTCGACGACGCTCCCGGTCCGGGTGCTCTCCGCGGTCCGCGTCACGTCGCGGCCCGCCAGACCGAGCCGTGGGGGAACGCGTACGCGGCCCGGGACGCCGGGAGGATCTCGGCGCTGTAGCCGGGCCGCTGCGGCGGGAGGTAGGACGGCCCCCGCATCCGCACCGGGTCGACGAAGTGCTCGTGCAGGTGGTCGACGTACTCGATCATGCGGTCCTCGCGGGAGCCGCTGATCGCGACGTAGTCGAGCATCGAGAGGTGCTGGACCAGCTCGCACAGGCCGACGCCACCGGCGTGCGGGCAGACCGGGACGTCGTGCGCGGCGGCGAGCAGCAGGACCGCGACGGCCTCGTCGACACCGCCGGGCCGGGCCGCGTCGAGCTGGCAGACGCCCATGGCCCCCGCGGCCAGGAACTGCTTGAACATGACCGCGTTGTGCGCGTGCTCGCCGGTGGCGACCCGCGTGGGGGCGATGGCACGGGCGATCGCGGCGTGGGCGAGGACGTCGTCGGGGCTCGTGGGTTCCTCGAACCACCAGATGTCGTACGACGCGAGCGCCTCGGCCCAGCGCACGGCGTCGGCGGCCCCGAGCGTCTGGTTGGCGTCGATCATCAGGCGACGCCCGGGCCCGAGGACCTCCCGCGCGAGCGCGCAGCGGCGCACGTCGTCGGCGAGGTCCCGCCCGACCTTGAGCTTGACCGCGTCCCAGCCCGCGTCCACGACCTCGCGGCACAGGCGGGCGAGCTTGTCGTCGTCGTAGCCCAGCCACCCGGCGCTGGTCGTGTAGGCCGGGTAGCCCTCCTCGCGCAGCCGGGCCTCGCGCTCCGCCCGCCCGGGCACCTGCTTCTCGAGCATCTCGAGCGCGGCCTCGGGGGTCAGCACGTCACGCAGGTAGCGCCAGTCGACGAGGTCGACCAGCTGCTGGGGGCCCATGTCGGCGAGGACCTTCCACACCGGCGCGCCGGCGACCTTGCCGATGAGGTCCCACGCGGCGTTGACGACCGCCGCGAGCCCGAGCTGGATCGTGCCCTTCGCGGGCCCGAGCCAGCGCAGCTGGCTGTCGGCCTGGAGGTACCGGGAGAAGCCGCCGGGGTCGGCGACGAGCTCGTCGATCGCGTGGCCCCGCGCCCGGCGCCCGATCGCGGCCGCCGCCGCGACCGCGAGCTCGTTGCCGCGCCCGATGGTGAACGTGAAGCCGTGCCCCTCGAGCCCCACGTCGGTGTGCAGCACGACGTAGGCCGCGGAGTAGTCGGGCGCCTCGTTCATGGCGTCCGACCCGTCGAGCGCGCGTGACGTCGGGAAGCGGAGGTCCACGGTCTCCACGTCGACGATGACCCCGGGCATCTCACTCCTCTGACGTCTCGATCTCGCCGTCGGGCCCCTACTGACGACGCAGCAGCACCAGGCACCGTGCCAGGACGAGACATCAGATGTCTAGACGCTTCACGCGCCCCTCACCGCGAGCCCGCGGCCACCAGCGTCGCGGTGATCGGCGCGAGCGCGCCGACCAGCTCGTCGAGCTCGGCCGGTGACAGGGCGTCGTAGGGCGGGGCGGCGAGCTCGTCGGTGAGGGCCTCGACGCGGTCCTTGGTCGCACGACCGGCGTCGGTGAACCGGCCGTCGGCGTCGAGGAGCCCGCGCCGTCGCAGGCCGTCCATGACCGCGGCCAGCCGCCGCCGCGGGAGGTGGTGGAGGCGCCCGAACGACTCGGGCGGGTGGATGCCCATGTCCACCGCGGACAGCACGTGGGCCTCGGTGCCGCCGATCCGCGCGCCGACGAGGGCGGCGACGTGCCCGTCCCCGCGGTGCTCGCGCAGCATGGTCGCGGCGTGCCACAGCCGGGCGACCGGGTCGCCCGGCACCGGCAGGCTGCGCATCCCCGCGTACATCACCCGGCCCTCGACGGGCGCGCTCGTGGCGGCCTTCGCGGTCAGGTCGGCGGCGCGCACCAGGCCGGGTGAGTCGGCCAGCTCGTCGCCGAGGATGCGCCGCAGGGAGGCCACGCTGCCCCGCTGCCGGGCGGCGAGGGACGCCTCGGGCGGGACCGTCTCCCACGCGCTCGGGATGTGCCGCGCGACCTCGCCGTCGGCGAAGCTGTAGAACGCCGCGTGCACGACCTCCGCCGGCACCCGCCCGAGCGGCGCGGCGCGGCCGGCGAAGTAGCCGTCCCAGGAGGTGCGGTGGCCGAGCGCCGCCAGCTCCTCGTCGCACTCGGCCGCGAAGAACGTGACGAGGCAGATCGGCTCCAGGAGCTCGTGCAGGCGCCGGGCGGTGGTGGTCATGGCGGTTCTCCCTCGTCGGTGGGCCCTCACCACGACGACGAACCGGCCCCGCCGGTGTTCGACACCGGGTCTCGCGCCGTCCCGCGGTGGGGCACGATCGCAGCATGTGCCGCAACATCCGGGTCCTGCACAACTTCGAGCCCCCGGCCACCGACGGCGAGGTGCACGAGGCCGCCCTGCAGTACGTGCGCAAGATCAGTGGTGCCGCACGCCCCTCGAAGGCCAACGAGGCGGCCTTCGCCCGGGCGGTCGCCGAGATCACCGCGAGCACCCGCACGCTGCTCGACGAGCTGGTCACCACCGCCCCGCCCAAGGACCGCGAGGTCGAGGCGGCCAAGGCCCGGGAGCGGGCCCGCGAGCGCTACGCGCGCTGACGACCGACCGCGGCCGCGACGGCCGGGACCGTCGCCGTGCCCGGGCTCACGTCCGCGGTCGCGTGAGGACCCGCGTTCCGTCGTGTCCAACCGATCGAGGTCGACGACGGGCGTCGGCACCGAGAGGGAGGATCGACATGTCCGCCCCCACCCGCGAGACCGACCACGACCACCCGCGCCCGCGGGCCGAGCGCGTGCGGGTCCGGGCCCGGGGCCTGGTGGCGCTGGCCGCGCTCCTGGTGTTCTACGTGGTCGGCGGGGTCCACCGCTTCGCCCCGGATCTCGGGGCGATCCTGCCCGGGCTCTGACGACCGTCCCCGGCCGGTGGCTCGCCGGACCTGCTGGTGCCGCTCGGGCGACTCCCCTAGCGTCGGCGCGGGGGTGGGTGCGATGGCGGTGGCACTGCTCGAACGTGACGCCGAGCTCGACCTCCTGCTCGACCGCCTCGAGCGCGCGGTCACCGGCCGCGGGGGCTCCGTGGTCCTCCTGTCCGGCGAGGCCGGCATCGGCAAGACCACCCTGGTCCGGTCGTTCCTCGAGCGGGCACGGGACCGGGCGCGGGTGCTGCTCGGGGCCTGCGACGACCTGCTCTCCCCGCGGGCCCTCGGCCCGCTCCGCGACGTCGCGCAGGACGGCGCGGACCGCCTCGACCGGGCGCTGCGCGAGGGCGACCGCGACGCCGTCCTCGCCGCGACCCTCGCGGAGCTCGCCGACCCCGCGCGCCCGACCGTGCTCGTGGTCGAGGACGTGCACTGGGCCGACGACGCCACGCTCGACGTCCTCCGCCACGTGGGGCGGCGCCTCGCGTCGGCGCCGTCGGTGCTGGTGCTGACCTTCCGCGACGAGGAGGTCGGCGAGTCCCTGCGGCGGGTGCTGGGCGCGCTCTCGGGGCCCACGGTGCACCGGGTGGCGCTCGTCCGGCTCTCCCGTGCCGCGGTGACGCGGTGGGCCGGGGGCACGCACCTCACCTCGGCGAACCTCTACCGGCTGACCGGCGGCAACCCGTTCTACGTCTCCGAGGTGCTCGCCACCTCGGGCACCGGACCGGGCACCACGGTCCCGGCGACGGTGGTGGACGCGGTCCTGGCGCGGGTGCGACGGCTGGACGACGACACGCAGGCCGCGCTGGAGCAGCTGTCGGTCGTCCCCGGCGCGGCGGAGCTCTCCCTCGCGCGGACCCTGCTGGGCGGCCTCGAGGTGCTGGAACCCGCCGAGCGGGCCGGCATGCTCGAGGTCCGTCCCGACGCGGTGGCGTTCCGCCACGAGCTCGCCCGCCACGCGCTCGAGAACACGCTCCCGGCGAGCCGGCGGATGACGCTGCACGCGCACGTGCTCGCGGCGCTGCGGGCACGACCGGACGGCGACCCGGCCCGGATCGTGCACCACGCCGTGGGTGCGGGCGACGACGACGCCGTCGTCGAGCACGGCCCCGCCGCCGCACGGGCGGCGGGGCGGGTGGGCAGCTTCCGCCAGGAGATCGCGCTCCTCGAGCACGTCCTCGACCGCTCGCACCTCCTCGCCCCCGCCGACCACGCCGCGCTGCTGCTCGCGTGCTCGACCGCCCACCAGAGCATCGACGCGCAGGCCCCCGCCCTGGCCGCCACCGAGGCCGCCGTCCGCATCCGCGAGGAGCTCGGCGACCCGGTCGCGCTCGGGGAGGCCCTCGTCCCGCTCGGGCCCATCCTCTGGTCGCTGCTGCGGCCACACGAGGCGGCACGGGCGGCCCGCCGCGCCGTCGACCTGCTCGGACCCTCGGGCGACGGCCCGACCCTGGCCGTCGCGCTGTCCTGGCACGCCTGGTTGACGGCCGAGGCGGGGCGGCACGAGGAGGCTCTCGCGATCTCCGACGCCGCCCTCGGGACGGCGCAGCGGCTCGGCGTCGCCCCGGTGGAGGCGTTGCCCCGCATGATGCGCGGGAGCCAGCGGCTCCTGCTCGACGCCCCGGACGGGACGGCCGACCTGCAGGAGGCCCGGCGTCTGGCCGTCGCGGTCGGCCACCACGTGTTCGTCATGTACACCTACATCCTCGCCGCCCGGCACCTCTGTGTGCTCGGGCGGTTCGACGAGGTCGCCGATGTCGTCGAGGAGGGCCTCGGGTACACCCGCGAGCGCGAGCTCGGGATCTACGCGGACCACCTGCTCGCGCACGGGTACCGCTGCCAGGCCGTGCGTGGCGAGTGGGCCGCCGCGGAGGCCGGCCTGCGGAGGGTCGTCGGGGAGCGCGACGGCGGGGAGTCGATGGCGACCCGGTTCGGCCTGCCGTGGCTCGCCCGGTTGCTCGTGCGTCGCGGCTCCGACGATGCCGAGGAGGTGCTGGCGTGGGCACTCGACCTCGCCGCCCGCACCGACAGCCGGTTCGAGCTGGTGCCCGCCCTGCTCGCCGAGGTCGAGAGCGCGTGGCTGGGCGGGGACGGCGCGCGCGCCCGGCGGGCGCTGGCCAGGCTCGACGACCTCGCCGCCGGCGACGTCGTCCCGGTCCGTCGCGCCGAGGTGCTGCGCTGGCGGGCCCGTCTCGGCGAGGAGGTGCCGGTGCCCGACGGGTGCCCGGAGCCGTTCGCGTCGGGGCTGCGCGGGGACTGGGCGGGCGCCGCGGTGCGGTGGCGGGAGCGCGGCGAGCCGTACGAGGAGGCGCTCGAGCTCGCCGGGTCCGACGAGGTCGAGGCCACCCGGCGGGCGCTGGCGATCCTCGACGACCTGGGCGCCGTCCCCGCCGCCGCCCGGGTCCGCCGGCGGCTGCGGGAGCTCGGGGTGGCCGTCGTGCCGCGCGGGCCGGTCGCGACCACGCGGACCAACCCCTACGGGCTCACCGAGCGGCAGCTCGACATCCTCGTCCGGCTCGTCCGCGGGCGCACCAACGCCCAGATCGCCGCCGAGCTCGTCCTGTCCGTGCGCACCGTCGACCACCACGTCTCCGCCGTCCTGGCCAAGCTCGGCGTGTCCAGCCGCAGCGAGGCGGTCGCGGCGGCGGCGCAGGGAGACATCGAGATCCCGTCGCGCTGACCCCGGTGTCCTCGTCGCTCAGCGCGCCCGGGTCCGCGGGCCGGGGCGGCGGGAGATCACGCGCTCCGACGAGGTCGACGTCGTGGGGGTCGGCGGCGGCGCCGGGGGCTCGGCGGGAGCCGGCGGGTCGTCGGCCCTGTCGCGGCCGCGGGGCAGGCAGCACTTCTTGTACTTCGCGCGCGACCCGCACCAGCACGGGTCGTTGCGCCCCGGCGGCCAGGGCAGGCGGGGGCCGGGTGTGGGCTCGGTGGCGTCGGCGCCGTCCGCTCCGTCGGACAGCATCCGGGCCAGCAGCTCCGGGGTCGCGACCTCGACCTCCAGGACCTCGCCCTCGGCGTCCGCGGCCTGCAGCTCGCCCTCGACCAGCGCGCGGTGGGCGTCCCAGTCGCGGCCGAACTCCTCGGCCGCCGACGGCTGCGCGGCGAGCAGCTGCGCGAACGCCGCCTCCGGGAAGAACACCAGGTCGGGGGCGGCGTCGAGGTCGTCGGCGAGCACGTCGTACTCGTCCGGGGCGAGGCCGAGCGCGGCGCGCACGTCGCGGCGCGTCACGACCAGCTCGTCCACCACCTCCGACACCTCGAGCTCCTCGTCGGAGCCCTCGGTCGTGCGGTCCTCGCGCTCGACCGCGGTGAGCAGGGCGGCGGTGAGCCACTGCTCGGCCAGCTCGCCGCGCCCGGTCTCGGTGAGCGCCTCGGCGACCGGCCCCACGGCGTCGGCGTCGCGGTGCAGGAGGGGGCGCAGCGTCGCGAGCGCCGCCATGCCCTCGTCCTCACGGCCGAGACGGAGCAGGCGCTCGGCGTGGTGGGCCGCCAGCCACGACGCGTCGAGGGTGCCGCCGCCCGTGTCGGCCGCGCGGGCCGAGAGGGCGAGGGCCTCCTCGTGGTCGCCGGCGCGCTCGCGGGCCTCCGCGGCGAGGCTCAGCGCGTAGCCGGCGTCGCCGGGGTCGGCGAGCCGGCCCCCGTCGACCGCGGCGACCAGCTCGTCGGCGTGGGCCCGCGGGTCCCGCGCGGTCTGGACGGCGGCGCCGATGGCGTCGAGGTCGTCCGAGGTCAGCAGCGGGGCCACCGCCGCACCGTAGTCGCGGGCTCAGCGCCGCGGATCCTCCGGCCACGCGTGCTTGGGGTAGCGCCCGCGCAGCTCGGCGCGCACCTGCGGGTAGCCGGAGTCCCAGAACGAGGCGAGGTCGGCGGTCACGGCCGCGGGGCGTCCCGCGGGCGAGAGCAGGTGGACGACGACGGGCACGCCCGCCAGCACCGGCGCCCGCTGCCACCCGAACGCCCGCTGGACCGTGAGGGCGACGACGGGCGCGGCCGGGTCGGTGTAGTCGACGCGGACGCGGTGCCCGGACGGGGTCGTGACGGCGGTGGGCGCGAGCTCGTCGAGCCGGCCGGCCTCCGCCCACGGCACGAGGTGGCGCAGCGCGGGCGCGACGCGGAGGCGCGCGAGGTCGGCGCGGCGGCGCACCCGGGTGAGGTCGAGCCACGCGTCGATCCGGGCCAGCAGGGACGCGTCGTCGACCGCCGGCCACGGGTCGCCGCGCGCCGCGTGCAGGAACGCCAGCCGGGCCCGCAGCGCCGTCGCCGCGTCGTCCCAGCGCAGCAGGCCGAGCCCCTCCGCGGCGAGGCCGTCGCGCACCGCGGCCGCGACCGCCGCCGGGTCGGGGTCGGTGAGGGGACGGCGCGCGAGCACGATCGCGCCCAGACGCTCGCGGCGCTCGGCCACCACGTCGCCGTCCTCCCAGGCCACCACCGGGTCGTCCCGCCACCAGCCCGCGGCGGCCTCCCGGGCGAGGTCCTCGTCGATCGGGACGGCGAGCCGCACCCGCGCGACCCGGTCCCCCGGCCCGCGCACCGCGTCGGCGACGGCGAGCCACGGGCTGCCCCGCAGCCGCGACCCCGCGGCGAGCTCGACCCCGGTGCCACCGGTCGTCAGGTACTCGCGCGCGTCGGCAGCGCGGGCACGGGCGAGCCGGTCGGGGTAGGCGAGGGCGACGACCGTCGCCGCGCTCCCCGAGCGGCGGCCACGACGCGGCAGCCCGTCCACCTGCCGGAGCCGGCGGACCTCCGCCCGCCACCGCGGGTCGTTCGCGCTCCGGGCCGCGCGCAGCCGTTCCTCGAGGTCGTCCGTGTCGCCCGGCACGTCCGCCGCGAGCAGCGCCACGACCTCGCTCGCGACGTCCGCCCCGACGGCCTCGGCACCGTCGAGCAGCGCCCGACCGAGGCGGGGGTGGACGCCGGCCGTGGCCACCGACCGCCCCCGCTCGGTGATCCGCCCCTCGTCGCCCGGACGTCCTCCCGTCGCAGCGCCCCCGACGAGCCCGAGCCCGCGCAGCACCTCCCGCGCGACGGCGAACGCGGTGGCCGGGGGCGGGTCGAGCAGCGCGAGCCCCGCGCCGTCGGGGGTGCCCCACCGCGCGAGCTGCAGCGCGAAGCCGGCCAGGTCGGCGTGCGCCACCTCGGGTGCGTCGTCGCGGTCGCGGTGCGCGTGCTCGGCCTCCGACCAGCAGCGGTACACCGTGCCGGGCGCCTCCCGACCCGCGCGCCCGGCGCGCTGGGTCGCCGAGGGCTGCGAGGCGAGGACCGTGACCAGGGCGTCGAGGCCGCGGGCGTGGTCGGTCCAGGGGCGGCGGGACAGCCCGGCGTCGACGACGACCCGCACCCCCGGCACGGTCAGGCTCGTCTCGGCGATCGCGGTCGCCAGCACGACGCGGCGCCCGTCGGTCGAGCCGCCCAGCACCCGGTCCTGGTGCGCCGCGTCCTGCCCGCCGTGCAGCGAGAGGACCTCGGCGCCGACGTCGCCGAGGCGCCGGGCGACCTCGTCGATCTCCCGGCGACCGGGCAGGAAGACGAGCAGGTCACCGGCCGTCTCGATCACCGCGCGCCGCACGACCGTCGCGACGTGGTCGAGCAGGGCCGGCTCCACCCGCATCCCGCGCGGCGGCGGGACGGGGCGCGGCGGCGGGCTCCAGACGACGTCGACGGGGTGCAGCGGGTCGGGCGCGGTGACGACGGGACCGTCGAGGGCCACCGCCAGGTCGTCGGCGGCGGCCGTCGCGGACGTCGCCAGCAGGCGCAGGTCGGGACGCAGGGCGGCCCGCGCGTCGGCGGCGAAGGCCAGCGCGAGGTCGGTGTCGAGGTGGCGCTCGTGGCACTCGTCGAGGACGACGGCGTCGACGCCCGCGAGCTCCGGGTCGCGCTGCAGCCGGGCGACGAGCAGGCCGGTGGTCACGACCTCCACCCGGGTGTCGGGCCCGGTGCGCCGCTCGCCGCGGATCGCGTAGCCGACCCGCCCGCCCACCGCCTCGCCGAGCAGCCACGCCATGCGCGCGGCCGCCGCGCGGACCGCGACCCGACGCGGCTCGGCGACGACGACCCGCCCACCGACCGACCCGGCGAGCGCCAACGGCACCAGCGTCGTCTTGCCCGTGCCGGGCGGGGCGACGAGGACGGCCGCCCCGCGCTCGCCCAGCGCCGCCCCGAGCTCCGGCAGCGCCGCGCGCACCGGCAGGTCGAGGTCGACCTCGTCGATCACACCTGCCGGTCTACCAGCCGTCGCCGGATCCCGCTCCGTGTCAGATTTCCGCCAACTGCTGGGCCGTTCGGGTGGCGGCTGATGGACACTCCGCTCACGCCGCGTCGACACTTCGCTCGGCACCGACGTGAGGGGGACGCCGTGACCGAGACCGTCGACCGGTCCGTCGCCGCGGGCGGCGTGCGCGGCAACGCCCGGCGCGGGCTGGCGATGTACCTGTCGTTGATCGTCGCCTCCTCGCTCGTGATCAACGTGTGGGCGTTCACCCACCCCGCGTCCGCGGCGGTGTCGATCGGGGTCCTCATGCTGACGCCCGCGCTGGCATCGGTCGTCACGCGGTTGGTCCGGCGCGAGGGCTTCGTCGACGTCTCGTTCCGGTTCGGGCCCGCGCGCCGGATCGTGCCGTGGTTCGTCGCCGCCGCGGTCCTGCCGATCGTCGTCGGGGCGATCGCGTACGGCACCGCGTGGGCGACCGGCCTCGCGGGCTTCACCGGCACCGTCGGCTCGGTCGCCGTGGGCGTCGCGTCGATGTTCCTGGTGGCGGTCTGGGGCACGTGCCTGTCCACGGCCGGCGAGGAGATCGGCTGGCGGGGCTACATGCTCACGCGCCTGATCGACGCCGGCGTGCCGCGCCCGGTGCTCGCGAGCGGGCTGATCTGGGGCGTGTGGCACCTCCCGATGGTCCTCGGCGGCTTCTACGCGGCCGGGACGAACCGCCTGCTCTCCAGCGTCCTGATCCTCGTCGCCATCACGTCGTTCGGTTTCTTCCTCGCCCGGATGCGGCTCGAGACCGGGAGCGTGTGGCCGGCCGTGCTCGCGCACAGCGCCTGGAACGTGATCATCCAGGTCCCCTTCGACGGGGCCTCGAGCGGCGAGGGCGCCACGCTCTGGGTCGGCGAGTCCGGGATCCTGGTCTGCGTCCTGCTCGTCGTCGTGGCCGTCGTCGTCTCGCGCGGTCGCTGGTCGGACCTCCGCGAACCGCCCCGGCGCGACGACCGGGCGCCCGCCGCGGCCCCGGCCTGAGCCCCGGCACCGCCGGTCAGCCGCCGTCCTCGGCCGGCATGGGGAGGGCCGGCACGTGGTCGTCGAGGTCGGCGAGCCAGTCGAGGAACACCCGTGCCTGGGCCGACGGCCGGGGGTCGTCGACGGGTCGCAGCAGGTAGTGGGCCTGGCGCATGGGGAACGCCTCCGCCAGGGCGAGGTCCACCCGTCCCGCACGGACGGCGGAGCGCGCGAAGCGTTCGGGCACCACCGCGCTGGCGTCGCCCGCCGCGACGAGCTCGAGCGCGACCACCGTGGTGTCGACGGTGATGGCCGGACCGGCGGGACCGGTCGGCAGGAGGCGCTGCCAGACGTCGTCGAAGCCGAGCACCTGGACGCGGGGCCGGGCGGCGAGGTCGGCGGCGTCGCGGACCGGGCCGTACCGCTCGACGTGCCCGGGGCCGTGGACGACCACGGCGTCGTCGTGGTGCAGCAGGCGGGCGTGCACGCCGGGCCAGGCGCCGCGGCCCTGGTGGACGTCGACGTGGACCTCGCCGAGGGTGAGGGCCTCCGACCAGACCGCGGACACCAGGCGCAGGTCGATCTCGGGGTGCTCGGCCCGGAAGAGGTGCAGGTGCGGCGCGAGCCAGGTGGTCGCGTAGGACACCTGGGTCCGCACGGTGAGCTGCTCGCGACGGGCCGGGGCGAACAGGCCGCCGGTCGCGACGGCGAGGTCGTCCAGGCTCTCGCGCACCGACGGCAGGTAGGCGCGGCCGAGCTCGGTGAGCTCCACGCTGCGCGCGAGCCGCTCGAACAGCGGGACCCCGAGGTGCGTCTCCAACGACCGGACCCGCTGGCTGACCGCGGCCGGCGACAGGTGCAGCTCGCCCGCCGCGGCGGCGAAGCTCCCGAGCCGCGCCGCGGCCTCGAACGCCTGCACGCCGGGCAACGGGGGCAGCGGGTCACGCACGGTTCGAGACTAGGCGAGCCACACCTTTTCGGGGTCTCAGAGGTGGATCCCGTCGTTTGAGTTCGCCCTCGTCGCGGGTGAGGCTGAGGGTCGACCCGCTCGACGACCGCAGGAGACCACCCGGTGAGCCAGACCCTCGGCCCCGACACCACCACGCGCGCCGACGTCCCCGCCGACGGCACCCTCGAGCTCGGCGAGCGCAGCCTCGCCGTCGTCCTCGACGGCCGCCGGCGCCACTTCCACTACGTGTGGCTGCGCGACAACAGCTGGGCCGCCGAGGACCGCGTCCGGCAGAGCGGCGAGCGGCGGCTGTTCACGCCGTCCATCCCGCCGGGCATCGCGCCCACGGCCGCGTCGTGGGACGACGACCGCGGCCTGGAGGTGCTGTGGAACGACCGCCGGGCCGCGACGTACGCCCCGGCGTGGCTGCGCCGCCACGACTACTCCCCCGCCGCACGCGCCGCCCGACGACCCACGGTCACCCTGTGGCCCGAGGCCGCGGGCGAGCCGCCCCGGTTCCCGCACGCCGAGGTGGTCGGCAGCACCGCGGGGCAGCTGGCCTACCTCGACGCCGTCCGCGAGCACGGCGCCGCCGTCGTCACCGGCGTCCCGTCCGAGCACCACGAGGTCGAGCGCTTCGCGCAGGCCATCGGTCACGTGCGCGAGGTCGCCTTCCAGCGCGTCCACGACGTCCACCACGACCCGGCCGGCTACAACGTCGCCCACACCCCCGGCGAGCTCAAGCCCCACACCGACATGCCCAGCTACGACTGGCCGCCGTCGATCCAGCTGCTGCACTTCCTGACCAACCGGGCGACCGGGGGCGAGTCCACGCTCGTCGACGGGTGGGCCGCGCTCGCCGAGCTGCGCCGCGACGCCCCGCACCACCTCGACACCCTCACCCGCGTCCCCGTGCCGTTCCAGCTGTTCAGCGATGACGAGGACACGTGGGCCGAGAACCCGATGGTCGCGCTCGACACCGACGGCGAGGTGCGGCTGCTGCGGTTCTCCAACCAGCTCGCCCAACCCCTCGCCGTCCCCTTCGAGCAGGTCGAGGCGTTCTACGACGCGTACCGGCACCTCGGGTCCATCATCGACTCCGGCCGGTACCGCGCCACCTTCCCGGCCCGCGACGGCGACCTGCTCACCCTGCACTCCCACCGCGTCCTGCACGGCCGTCTGCCCTACGACCCCGCCAGCGGCGCCCGCCACCTCCAGGACGTCTACATGGACGTCGACGACCTCCTGGCCCGCCGTCGCGTCCTGCGCGGCGAGCACCGGCCGCTGCCCGCCCAGCCGCAGGAGGACGCGTGACCGGCGAGCTGCCCACCGTCACCTTCACCGCCATGGCCGACGGCACGTCCGCGGACTACGCGCTGCTCGAGCGCTACGAGCAGGCCGAGCTGGCCCGGTTCCCCGACCGCGTGCTCGGGTGGCTGCGCGCCATGGACGACCACACCGGCTACCGGGTCACCCGCCTCGGGCACAGCCTGCAGGCCGCGACCCGCGCGCACCGTGCCGGCGAGGACGAGGAGACCGTCGTCTGCGCCCTGGTCCACGACGTCGGCGACGTGCTCGCGCCGGCCAACCACTCCGAGGTCGTCGCGGCCGTCGTGCGCCCGTACGTCTCCGAGCGCAACCACTGGATCCTCCGCCACCACGGGGTGTTCCAGGGCGTCCACTGGTTCCACCACGTCGGCGCCGACCCCGATGCCCGCGACCGCTACGCCGGCCACCCCTGGTACCAGGCCTGCGTCGACTTCTGTGCGCACTACGACCAGAACTCGTTCGACCCCGACTACCCCACCGAGCCGCTGGAGTTCTTCGAGCCCCTGGTCCGACGCGTGTTCCACCCCGAGCGCGTCCACGCTCCCGACCTCACGTGAGGACCTCCGGTGGGGACCCTCAGCCCGGGACGCCGTAGACCTGCCGCAGCGAGCGCTTGATCGGCGCGCCGCCGCTGACCTGGAACACCGCGCCGAGGCACCGCCCGAGCAGGGTCCGCGACCGCCGGTCGTAGGTCTCGGTGATCCGGCTGCCCGTGCCGTGCGGCGCGACGTGCATCTCGAACGTGCCGCCCGGCGCGAAGATCCGGCCGTCGGTGAGCACGCCGCGGACCACCGCGTCGGTCCACTCGTAGCTGACGCGCTCCCAGATGTCGACGCCGGGCAGGGCGGTCCCCTCGGTGACGTCGGCGTGGCCGTCGCCCAGGGAGTGCACGCGGAACAGCCGCGGGGTGAGGTTCGGCCAGATCTCCGGGCGGCGCTCCGAGAAGTCGACCATCGCGCCGATGACCTGGTCGGGCGGGTCGCGCACGTCGAGCCGGAAGCTGAACCTCGGCACGCGGTCACCGCCTCGTCCTGCGGGTACGGGATGGGCCCGGCCATGCTCCTCTCCCCCGGGCCCGCCGTCGAGCACGGTCAGGTCGTGGCGAGCCGCCGCACGCCCGGGCCCTCGAGACGGGGCAGGGCGGCCTGCGTGCGGCCGGTGAGCAGGAGCAGGAGGTCGCGGATCGACCCGTGCACCGGCTCGCCGTCGCCCCGGACCCACGAGGTGTCGGTGGCGACGAGCTGCAGCCCGCGCAGGCGTCGTCGGGCCCAGAACGGCCAGCCCATGCGCCAGACGCGCTCGGCGCCCGCGCGCAGGCCGTCCAGCGGGGGCGTGACCTCGAGACCGAGGGGCAGGGCGACGTCCTGGACGTGCACCAGCGTGTCGAACACGAGGTTGTCGAGCGTGGTGATCGCCGGCTTGTCCCGCAGGGGCGCGACCGCGCGCAGCTCCGCCGCGACGCCCGCCCCGAGCCGGTCGGCGTGGCCCACCGCCATCACGCGGTTGACCTCGTCGAAGTCGCCGCGGGCACGGACCGCCGCGGCGAGGATGCGCGGGAGGCCGGGCGAGCGCGGGGTGAAGGCGACGTGCGCGACGACGTCCCGCACGCGCCATCGTCCGCAGAGCGAGGGCCGGTCGAGGTCCCCGGCCGGGAGCGCCGCCGCCAGGTCGGCCAGCACCACGCGCTGCTCGCTGATCATCCGCCACTTCGCGTCGACGTCCATGCCCTGATCCCGTCAGAGAGACTGACCAAACAGGTCAGAGTGTCTGACCATCTCGTACGCTCGTCAACGTGCCCGAGGACCTCAACACCGGGGTGTTGCTGTACCTGCCCTACCGCGCGATGGAGACGCGGGTGTTCGAGGAGCTGGCCGCCGCCGGTTTCGACTTCACCCCGTCCCAGGCGCGCGTCTTCCAGCGCATCGCGCCCGACGGGAGCCGGCTGAGCGACCTCGCCCGCCAGGCCGGGATCACCAAGCAGAGCACGGCGTTCCTGGTCGACCAGCTGGAGCGCCTCGGCTACGTCGACCGCGTGCCCGACCCGGACGACGGGCGCGCGCGTCTCGTCCGGATCACCGAGCGGGGTCACCGCAGCGTCGAGGCCTCGCGGGCGGTCGTGGCCCGGGTGGAGGCGGAGTGGGAGGCCCACCTCGGCGCCCGGCGGATGGCGCAGCTGCGCCGCATCCTCACCGACCTGCGGGAGATCACCGACCCGTGGCGGTGAGGCGGCACGACCCCGCCGGTGTGATCGCCGCCCGGCGCGGACACCCGGGTTCCGCGTGCTGCCGACCCGATGGGGCCCGGGAAACGAACCGGGAGCCAACGGGGCCGCGCGGCACGCTGCTCCCCGTGTGCGGCCGGCACCGGTCGCGAGCCCGCTCCGCCGTCCACCCGAGGTGCCCGTGAACCAGCCGCCCGCCCTACCCCCCCGTGACGACCA
>NZ_JAQZAN010000011.1 GCF_028737255.1 Actinomycetospora straminea
CTGCGCCAACCGACCACCCACCAGCCGCCTGTCACCAACGTGACGGCCGAGTACAGCTAGCGGGGCCCGGCGGACGGTCAGCCGACCGAGACGCCGTCGAGTCCCAGCGCGAGGTCGACCCACGGGAAGACCACGCCGAACAGGGCGGCGACGACCGCCACGGCGAGGACGAGGAGCTGGAGGACCCGCACGGCGACCGGCCCGGGCAGCCGCCGCCACAACCACGCGTACATCAGCTCTCCTCCCGACCCGATCTCGGTGCCGTCTCGGTGAGGACGGCGTGGACGACGAGGCGCTCGCGCGCGGAGAACCGCGGGTGACAGGTCGTCAGCGTGAGGAGGCGCTGCGGCGACGCCGGGGCCTCGGCCGGACGGCCGGGCACCGTGTCCAGGACGCTGGTCTCCGTCGGCCGGACCACCTCGCGACCCGTCAGCCCGGCGTAGACGCCCTCCGGCGCGGCGACGTCGGCGCACTCCGCACGTCGTGCCCGTTCCCGTGGCCAGGCCCGGACCTCGGAGGCCAGGGGGAGCACGCGGTAGGTCAGCCGCGCGTCCCGCGTCTCCACGACGACGGCGTCGCACGACCGGAGCGTCCCGAGACCGTCGAACGGCGCGCCGTGGGTCACGCGGTGGCCCGCCAGCCCGACGTTGCCCGGCTGCCCGGGCAGCGGCGTCCCCGCGTAGTGGCCGACCCCGGCCGCGAGCTCCGGACGGTCGGTGCCCTCGACGACCGCGTACGACCAGTCGGGTCCGAAGGCCGGGATGCGGAGCCGGGCGATGGGCTCCCCCACCACCGGTGGCGCGGCCACCGGGGCACGCCAGGCGTCGTCCAGCGCCGCGGACGCCGAGGCCTGCGCCGACCGGGCCGTCACGGCGGTCCCGTAGAGCTCGTGGACGACGTAGAGCACGAGGACGACCCCGAGCGTCAGCAGGACCTCCGCGAGACCACGGATCACGCGGTGGGCACCGTCCCGTCGACCGGTCGCGCGGGCCGGGCCGGCCACGGCGGTGTCACCGCTCGGCACGGGGCACGAGACGCAGGAGGGCGAAGCCGGCCGCGATGAGGGTCATCGCGGAGACGACCAACCACAGCAGCGGCAGGCCGGTGTAGGCCAGGACGCCCGCGGGCGCGCCGGCGGCGACGGCGGTGGTGCCGAGCTTTCCGTACATGAGGGACTCCTCTCGGGTCGCGGCACGCGTGCGCGTACCGCGGGATGGGACGGAACGGGACGGAGGGGACGGCGGCGCGTGGTCAGCCGGTGCCGGCGTCGGCGTGGTGCCAGACGGCGACGCGGCCCGTGAGCGCGTGGAGGGCGGCGACCAGGTAGATGCCTTGGTGGACGAGGTCGTAGGCGAACTCGAGGACGATGGGGGCGGCGAGGGCCATGGCGGTCCAGCCCTGGCGTCGCACCGTCCAGACGCGCTCGGTGACGAACAGCGCCGGGAGCGCCCACCACACCCCGGACGGCAGGCCGAGCCACCCCAGGAGGCCGAAGACCACGGTCGCCGTGAGGAACAGGACGACCGCCGCGATCCCGAGGTACATCGCGGTCTGCTTCGCGATGTAGGGGACGGTCACGCGGGTGATCCCGTAGTGGCGGAGGTTGTCGAGCGCGCCGCGCTGCCACCGCATGCGCTGCTTCCACAGCGCGGGCCAGCTGGGCATGATCTCGGTCAGGACGCCGCACGAGCGGGGCGAGACGGTGCGCCACCCCAGGCTCTTGACCGCGAGCGTGATCTCGTTGTCCTCGGTGAGGGCGAGGGTGTCGTAGATCGTCCCGTGCTCGCCGGGGAGCTCCGTGCCGCGCGCGTCCGCGACCGCCCGCAGGACGGGGACGCGGAAGACGGTGGCGGTCCCGGTGAGGACGACGGCCCGGCCCTTCTTGCGGGCCACCTCGCGGGCGTAGCGGGCGTACTCGTTGCGCTGCAGCGCCCCGATCAGGCCGCCGCCGGCCTCGCCGTAGAAGACCCCGCCGATCGCCCCGGCGCCCTCGTCGCGGCGCAGGTGCGCCGTCGCCGCGGCCAGGAACCCCGGCACGATCATCGAGTCCGCGTCCATGACCATGACCAGCTCGTCGTCGGCGAGGTCGGGGAGCACGGACGCCAGCGCCTGGTTCAGCGCACCGGCCTTCTTGTCGCGGTTGCCCCGGGTGACGAGCACCTCGGCGCCGAGCTCCGCGGCGACCGTCACGGTCGCGTCGGTGCAGTTGTCGGCGACCACCACGACGCGGGCGGGTCGGTGCGCCTGCCAGCGCAACGAGGCGAGCGCGGCCGGCAGCGCCTCCTGCTCGTCGTGCGCCGGGATCAGCACCGTGACCCGCGGCTCGCCGGCGGTGGCCGGGGGTGACACCGGTGTGCCGATCGCGTCGGAGAGCCGCAGCATGTCGGCCAGGCGACGGCCGCTGTGCATCGGCGGCCGGTCCCCGGCGGCGTGCCGCGTGGACCGTGGCGTGATCGGTGTGGCGACGGACATCTGGTTGACCCCCCGGCAACGCCCACTTGGCTGGAGCATCGTGTACGGAGAGCTTCGAAAGGACCCGAGAGGTCGTTAACCAGGAGCAGAACACTCACCCGTTGGAGTGAGCAACGGTCGCGATTGGGTCACGAAGAGCTATCAGCGCGGGACGACGAGGACGAGCGCGTGCTCCGCGGCCTGCTCCACGCGCAGGCCGGCGTCGCGCAGGAGCGCGAGCACGCCGCCCGCGTCCTTCGGGCGGCGGCGGGAGGAGGCGAGGAGCCGGGCGGCGTGGCCCTTGTGCGACTTGTTCGCGTGGCTGACCACCGTCCGCGAGCCGTCGGCGGCCTCGCTGTGCACGTCCAGCGTCACGGCGCCCTTCGCCGGGCCCAGCGCTGCGTAGGGGCCCGACCGCAGGTCGACGACCAGGTCGTCCTGCCCGGCCAGCAGCGGCATCAGCTCGGGCCGCCAGGTCACCCGCAGCCCCTCACGTCCCGGCAGCGCGCTGCCGCCCGAGAGCCGGTAGGCGGGGATCGGGTCGGTGGCCCCGACCAGCCCGAACAGCGCCGAGCAGATCACGAGCCGCCGCCGCGCCGCCGGCGTCAGGGAGGCGGCGTCGAGCGCGTCGTAGAGCACACCGGTGTAGCGGCGCAGCGCGGGCGTGGTCGGCGAGGTCCACAGCGCGGCGTTGCGGGCGATCTCGTCGTCCTGGCGCTCCGAGACGTCCAGCGCCGCCCGGGAGGCCGGGACGTCGGCGGCCAGCGCCACCAGCTCGTCCACCAGCACCTTGCGCGTCGGGTTGAGAGACGGGAACGACAGCGCGTCGAGGTCGAGCGGGCGGCCGCGCCCGCCGGGGGCCTTGGTCTCCGACGGCGGCAGCACGACGAGCACACCCGGCACGGTAGCCCGGGCACGATGGGCTCGGTGGGCACGGTGCAGGAGCGCGGGACGCCCGGCTGGCGCGACGAGGTGCTCGCGTGGATCGCCGACGTCACCGGGCTCCGGCCCGTCGGCGAGGTGACCCAGCGCCACCGCGCCTGGTCGACGGTGCTGCGCGTGCCGACGGCCGACGGTCCGGTGTGGCTCAAGGAGCCGGTGACGGGCATGGCGGCCGAGGTCGGGCTGCACGCGCTGCTCGCCCGCGTCGCCCCCGACGCCGTCGCGACCCCGCTCGCCGTCGACGTCGAGCGCCACCGCCTGCTCCTGCCCGACACGGGCCCGAGCGTCCGCGACGACGGCTCCGACCCGTCGGCCGCCCTGACCGCGGCCCTGCCCCGCTACGCCGACCTCCAGCGCCGCCTCGCCCCCCACCTCGCCGCGATGGCCGCGCTCGGCGTGCCCGACGCCACCCCGCCGGCCCTGCCCGCGCGGTACGCCGAGGCCGTCGCGACGATCGGCGGTCCCGACCGCACGGCCGAGGTCCGGGCCTGGGCCGACGAGCTCGCCGGCACCGTCCCGTCCAGCCTCGACCACCAGGACCTGCACGCCGGCAACGTCCTCGCCGACGGCCGCTTCGCCGACTGGGGCGACGCCGTCCTCGCCCACCCCTTCGCGAGCCTGCTCGTGGCGCTGGGGTCGCTGCGACGCCGGCTGCAGGTCACGACGGACGACGTCGCCGTCACCCGGCCTCGCGACGCGTACCTCGAGGTCTTCACGGACGTGGCGCCGCGCGACCGGCTGGTCCACCTGAGCCGGGTCGCCTGCCGCGCCGCCGTCGTCGCCCGCGCCCTGACCTGGACCCGGGGCGCGTCGGCCGACCCCCGCTTCGTCGACGCGCCCCGCGAGACGCTCGCGGCCCTCGGGGACCCCGACTGGCTGGCGGGCACCTGAACCCCCGCCCCAGGAATGTGCTCCGTACCCTCCGTCGAGTGCCTGCCGACGATCAGCAGCGCTGGAAGCCCTCCCGCGCCGGCATCCTGAACGTCTACCAGTACCAGGACGAGGTGCTGGAGTTCGGCGACGGCCGCCTGCTCCTGCGCGGGGTCAACGGGTCGGGCAAGTCGACGGCGATGAACATGCTGCTGCCGTTCCTGCTCGAGGCCGACGTCCGCAAGATCGACGCGGCGGGCGAGCAGCGCGGGGTCCTGCGCAGCTGGATGCTGTCGGACCACGACGACACCCAGCGCACCGGCTACCTGTGGATCGAGTTCGAGCGCGCGGGGGAGTACCGGACGGTCGGGTGCGGCATCCGCGCCAACCGCAGCACCGACCGCGTCGCGACCTGGTGGTTCTCCACCGACCGCCGGGTGCGCATCGACCTGCGGCTCACCGAGGCCGACGTCCCGTTCTCGGTCGACGCGCTGCGCGCCGAGCTCGGCACGCGCGGGCAGGTCTTCACGTCGACCGGGGAGTACCGCGCCGAGATCGCCCGCCGCTTCTTCGGCGGCGTCGACCCGGGCGCGTACTTCCGGCTGCTGCACCAGGTCCGCAACCCGCGCGTCGGCGACCGCATCGACGCCGACCTGCCGCGCACGCTGCGCGAGGCGCTGCCGCCGGTGCCCGAGGACGCGGTGCACGACGCCGCGCAGCCGCTCGAGGACCTCGAGGACCACCGCCGCAACGTCACCGACCTCGCCCGCACCGCCGAGGCGCTCGACGGCGCCGTCGAGACCTACACCGACTACGCCCGCCGCGTGCTGATGACCGAGGTCGAGGCGGTGGCGTCCGCGCTCGACATCGCCCGCTCCGCCGCGCGTCGCGTCGACCGCGACCGGGCCGGGGTCGACAAGGCCACCGCCGCGCAGGAGGCGGCGACCCGGGCGACCGGCGACCTCGCCGACGAGCACGCCGAGGCCACCGCCGAGCGCGCCGGGCTCGCGGCGCTGCCCGAGTACACCGCGCACGCCGACCTCGTGCGCCGCCGCGACGAGGTCGCCCGCGCCGACGCGCACGTCGCCACCCTCGACGGCCACCGCGCCCGGGCCCGCGAGCGGGTGGTCGCGGCGGCCGCCGCGGTGGGCGCGGCGCGGGGCCAGCTCGACTCCGATCTCGCCGGGGTGGCCGAGCACCTGCGCGCGGTCGGTGACGCGGCCCGCGAGGCGTCGGCGCCGGGCATCGCCGGCCGGCTCCCCGACCCGCCGGCCCCGGCCACCGAGCCCCGCCGCGACGAGGCCGGCGAGACCACGGTCGAGGTGCCGGTCGAGGACGACGACCCGGCCGCGGACCTGGAGCTGACGCCCGTCGCCGACGCCCTGCGCGCCCACCGCACGACGGTGCGGGCGGTCGCCGAGCACGCCCGCGGCGCCCGGCGCGCCACCGAGGTCGCCGACGCCACCGACACCGCCGCCAGGGAGGCGCTCGCCGCGCGCGGGGCCGCCGAGGAGCAGGCCGCCACCGCCCGCCGCGCCGCCCGGGCCGCGGCGGACGAGCACGCCGAGGCGGTCGCCGGCTGGACCCGGCGCCTGACCGAGCACGTCGCCGCCGTGCCGGCCGCCGAGCCCGGGGGCGCGCCGGGGTGGCTCGGCCTGCCCTCGTCCGAGGTCGACGGGCCCGACGACGACCTGCGCCGCGCCGCCGAGCGCCGCCGCTCGGGAGCCCGCCAGGTCGCCGACGACGTCACGAGCACGCTGGACCGGGCCCGTGACCGCGGGCGCACGACCGTCGCCGACCTCGACGCCACGCTCGCCGACCTGCTCGCCGAGCACGCCCGGGTCGAGGACGCCGGCGAGCTGCCCCTGCCCCGTGCCTCCTGGCGCAGCGACGACGAGGCCCCCGACGGCGCCCTGCTGGCGGCGCTCGTCGACTTCCGCGAGCACCTCGACGACACCGAGCGCGCCGGGCTCGAGGCGGCGCTCGAGGCGTCGGGGCTGCTCACCGCGCACGTCGACGGGGACGGGACGCTGCGCGGGGGCGACCTCGTCGTCGGTGCGGCCGACCCGGTCGCGGGGCCGGCGCTCGACACCCTGCTCGTGCCCGTGGACACCAAGACCGTGCCGGTCGAGGTCGTGGCGTCCGTGCTCGCGGCCGTCGGGACGTCCGCGGGCGCGGTGCGGGTGGCCACGGACGGGACCTTCGCCGCCGGCCCGCTGCGGGGCCGCCACGCGAAGGCGGCGGCCGAGCACGTCGGCGCCGGCGCCCGGGCCCAGGCGCGGGAGCGCCGGCTCGCCGAGCTGACCGCGGCGATCACCGACGCCCAGGGTCACCGGGACGCGGCGGGCACCGTCGCCGACGCCCTCGACGGGCACGCCGAGGGCCTGCGCCGGCTCGTCGCCGAGCTCCCCGGGACGCGCGGGGTGGACGACGCGGTGGCCGCCGCGACCGGCGCGGTCCGTTTCGCCGAGGGCGCGCAGGACCGCCACCGCGAGCTCGCCGCCACCGCGGGCGACGCCCGCCGCCGGGCCGACGACGCGTGGGCGGCCCTGTCGCGCGCCGCGTCCGAGGCCGGCGTGCCCACCGACCCCGACCGCCTCGACGGCCTGCTCGAGGCGGTGTCCGACGCCGAGCGCGCGCTCGCCGCCGTCGACGCCGCCCGCGACCGCGTCGCCCGCACCGCCCGCGCCTGGCGTGAGGCGATCGCCGCGTGGGAGCGCGACGCCGCCGACCACGCGACCGCCGTCGGCGAGCACCGGGAGGCCGCGGGACGCGCGTCGTCGGTGCGCACCGAACTGACGACGATCGAGGAGTCGCTCGGCGAGGAGCCGGCCAAGGTCGCGGCCCGTGTGGGCGAGCTCGACGAGCGCCTGCGCACGATCGCCGCGCGCCTCGAGGAGGCCCGCGAGGAGCAGACCGCGGCCGCCGTCGCGGTGTCGAAGGCCGAGATGACGCTCGAGGAGACCCGCCGGGGCCTCGACGAGAAGCAGCGCGCGGCGCGGTCGGCGCGGGCGCGGCTGGTCGACGCGGCGGCGGTGCCCGGGCTGCTGCAGGCGGCGGAGCGATCGGCTGCTCCCGCCGAGGACACCGACGAGGAGACCGGCCCCGAGCCCCTGCCCTCGGTCGCCGACACCGTCGAGGGCGCCGAGGAGCTGGTCGCGGCCCTGCGCGAGCGGCTGCCCGCCCCGCGGCGGGCGGTCGGCGAGGACGCGCTGGACAAGGCGCTGCGGGCCGCGCGCGACGAGCTCGCCAGCGGCTGGGACGTCGAGAGCCGTCGGGGCGGTGACGGTCGCGACGGCATGCCGCTCGCGGTGCACGTCAGCGGGCCGTCGCGGGCGGTGCTCGCGCAGATGGTGCACCGGGTCGCGGTGCAGCGCCGGCGGGCGACGAGCCTGCTCTCGGCGCAGCAGGACCAGGCGCTGCGCAACCTGCTGCACGGCCGGATCGCCCGCGAGGTCGCCGACGCCCTGTTCGCCGCGCGCGAGCTCGTCGACCGGATGAACCGCATCCTCCGGGGCGTCACCTCCAGCCAGGGCATCGGCGTGCGCCTCGACTGGCGCGCCCGCGGCGACCTCGACCCCGACACCGCGACCGCGCTGGACCTGCTCGGCAAGCACCCCGACCGGCGCTCGCCCGAGGAGGACGACCAGGTCCGCGAGGCGGTGAAGACGCTCGTCGAGCAGGCCCGCGCGCGGGACCCGGAGGCGTCGTACCGCAGCGTCATCGGCGAGGTCCTCGACTACCGGACCTGGCACGAGATGCGCCTCTACCTGCGCCGGCCCGGGCGCAGCGACGAGCTGCTCACGCGCCGCACGACGCTGTCGGAGGGCGAGAAGAAGCTGGTCACGGTGCTGCCGATGGCCGCGGCGGCCGCCGCCAGCGCCGCGGCGCACGACCCGCACGGGGTCGGCGCGCCGCGGCTCGTGCTGCTCGACGACGCGTTCGCGAAGGTGTCCGAGGACAACCACGCCAAGCTCTTCGGGCTGCTCGTGGACCTCGACGTCGACTTCGTCGTCACCTCCGAGCGGCTGTGGGGCACGCACCCGACCGTGCCGGCGTTGGCGATCACCGAGGTGCTGCGCGACCCGGAGCTGCGCGCGATCGCGCTGGTGCACTACCGGTGGGACGGGTCCGCCCTGGAGGTCACGGCGTGACGGGGGTGCGGACCTCGGTCTTCGCCTACGTCACCGAGTCGCCGGAGTACCGGGCGATCCTCGCGGTGTTCGCCGGCACGTTCTTCGCGGAGCTCACGCCGGCCGAGGTGACGGCGCGGCTCTCCGAGGCGGACACGGATCTCGACGAGGCGACCGTGACCGCGCGGCTGGAGGCCCTGCGCGGCTGGGGCAACCTCGAGGTGTCGGCGTCGGTGGGCCAGGTCGGCACGGTCGAGGACTACTACCGGCGCCGCAACCGCTACCTGATCACGCGGGTCGGGCAGGAGGTGCACGACCTCGTCGAGGGCGTGCTCGCGCAGGTCGACGACGTGCGCGACGTGTCGCTGGGCCGCCTCGACCAGGTGCGGGCGGGGCTCGAGGCCGTCGCCGCGCTCGACCCCGCGACCGCCCCGCCGGACCGTCTCGCCGAGGCCGTGCGCGCCGTGTTCGACCCGCACGTGGCGTTCTCCGCGGAGATCACGCAGTTCTTCGCCGCGATCAACCAGTGGCAGTCGCGCTTCGACCTCGACGAGGACGAGTTCGCGTTCTTCTCCGAGGTGCTCGTCGGCTACGTCGGCGAGCGGCTCGAGGCCCTGCGCCGCCGCGCCCGCCCGCTGGCGGCGCTGCTGGAGACGGTGCTGCCGCGGGTGCCGGTGATCGTCGAGCGCGCGGCGGACGGGCTGGCGGCGCGGGTCGCGGCGGCAGGGCTCTCGTCGGTGCGCATCCGCCGCGAGCCGGGCGCGAGCGAGGCGGACTGGGAGAACCTCGCGTCGTGGTTCGTGTCCTCGCTCGGGCGCCCGAGCCGGGTGCAGACGCTCGAGCGCGACGCCGTCGACGCCGTCCGCACCCTGACCCAGAACCTCACGCGGCTCTCCCGCACCGGGACCGCGGGGGCTTCGCGCCGGGCGGACTACCTGCGGCTCGCGCTGTTCTTCGACCGTTCCGCTCCGTCGGCGATCCACGAGCTCGCCGCGGCGGCGTTCGGGCTTTCGGGCGCCCGGCACCTCGGTGGCGCGGGCGGCGACGACACCGACCCCGTCGACGCGTCGGTGTCGTGGTGGGACGCGCCGACCGCGCAGGTGCCGATCAGCCTGCGCGAGCGCGGCGACGCCACCAGCCGCGGGCGCACCAGCCGCGTGCAGGACCGCAGCCAGGAGCGTCGCCACCTGCTGGCGCGCCGCGCGGAAGCCGAGAAGCGGGCCGCGGCGGCCCGGGCGGAACTGCTCGAGACCGGCGCCGAGGGCTTCACCGCGCGCCTGTCCGAGCCGGCCCTGCGCGAGCTCCAGCGCGTGCTCGCCCGCGCGGTCGCCGACCTCGGGCCCGCGGCGTCGTCGGGCACCGTCGTCCTCGACGGTGTCCGCTGCACGGTCGAGCGCGCGCCCGGGGCGTCGGTGACCGTCCCCACCCACGCCGGCGCCCTGCGCGTCCGCGACCTGACCCTGACCGTGGAGCCGGCGCCGTGACCGCGGCCCGGAGCGACCCCCAGCGCGACGGCGAGCTCGTCACCGCGACGCGGGCGCTGCTCGCCCGGCCGTGGCGCACGGCCGAGCAGGACCCCGAGGTCGTCGCGCTCGTCCGCCGCCACGCCGACGCGCTGGACGCGTGGTTCACCCAGGAGCTCAACTACCGGCTCGTCGTCACGGCCGACACGGCGCGGCTGGTCAAGGTCGGGCACGTGCCGACCGACCGGCCGTTGCGCACGATCGCGACGACGCCGCGTGCGTTCACGCCGGCCGAGTACACCGCGCTCGCGCTGGTGCTCGCGGCGACGACGTCGGGCCCCGACCGCACGAGCCTGCGCGACCTGGTCAACGCCGTGCACTCGGCGGCCGCCGAGGCGGGGATCGTCGTGGACACCGACGCGGCGTCGCGGCGGGCGCTGGTGACGGCGCTGCGGTGGCTGATCGCGCACGGGATGGTCCGCGAGCTCGACCGCGGGGTGGGGCTCTACGAGCACGACGCGGACGCCGACGCGCTGCTCGAGGTGCGCAACGACCGGATGGCGCTGCTGCCGACCGGCGCGGTCGTCGGGGCCGAGTCGGCCGAGGACCTGCTCGCCCGGGCCCGGGCGCGCGGGTCGGTGCCGACGGCGGCGCGGCGGCGGCTCGTCGAGGACCCGGTGGTGCTCGCCGACGACCTCGAGCCCGCGCGCTCCGCCGAGCTCCGCCGCCACGCCGGCGACGAGGCCCGGCGGATCGAGGCGCGCACCGGGCTCGTCGTGGAGGCGCGGGCCGAGGGGTTCGCCGCGCTCGACGTCGACGGCGGCTGCTCCGACGTCGCGTTCCCCGGCAGCGGCACGGTCGCGCACGCGGCGTTGTTGCTGGTCAGCGAGCTGATCTACCAGTTCCGGCCGGCCGAGGACCCGGAGCCGATCCCGTGGCCCTCGGTGCGCGAGGTGCTCGCGGAGCTGGTCGGCGAGTACGGCCGGTACTGGTCGAAGGCGGCCATCGCCGACGGCGAGCGCTTCGCCGCCGACGTGGTGGGGCTGCTCGAGGCGATGCGGCTGGTCGCGAAGGAGGCCGAGGGCTCCCTGCGCGTGCTGCCGGCCGCCGCCCGCTACGCCCCGGCGGTCACCGTGGCCGAGGGCGACGACGCCGACGAGCAGCCGACCCTGCTCTGACGTGTCACCGAAGTGCCGTCGCTGACACTCGACGTCCGTATCGGTACGTCGATGACCGACATGTAGCTGGACGGTTAATGAAAGCCGTGGTTACATGTTCTCGTGCTCCCGCTCGAGGCCCTCGCCGACCCGGTCCGCCGGGCCATCGTCGAGCGGCTGGCCGACGGGGAGGTCGGGGCGGGCGAGATCGCCGCCGACTTCCCCGTGAGTCGGCCCGCGATCAGCCGCCACCTGCGCGTGCTGCGCGAGGCGGGGCTCGTGACCTCGCGGGTCGCGGGCCAGCACCGGATCTACGCGCTCGATCGCCGCCCGCTGGCCGAGCTCGACGCGTGGCTGGGGCGGTTCCGCCCGCTGCCCGCGCTCGGTGGCCCCGCGAGCCGGCTCGACGCCCTCGACACCGAGATGCACCGCGGCCGGCGCGCCCGCCGGACCACCGAGAGGGGAGACACCGATGACCACGCCGCCGGCTGAGGTCCGCACCGATCCCGAGGGCACGACGACGGCGATCTGGCGCCGCGAGTACCCCGACCCCGTCGAGGACGTCTGGGCCGCGATCACCGAGTCCGAGCGGCTCGGGCGCTGGATCGGCACCTGGACGGGCGAGCCGCGCGTCGGCGGCACCGTCTCGTTCACCATGACCGGCGAGGTCGACGCGGGCGGCGAGGTCGACGCGCCGACCGACGTGCGCATCCTCGCCTGCGAGGAGCCCCGCCACCTCGCGGTCGAGTTCCCCGCGGACGGCGACCAGTCCTGGTACCTCGACCTCACCGTCGAGCCGCACGGCTCCGGCGCCGTCCTCGTCTTCGCACAGCGCCTCGTCGACGGCCAGACGTCGGCCGACGTCGACGCGGGCTGGCGCTGGTACCTCGACCGGCTCGGGGCCTCCCTGCGCGGCACGCCGATGCCCGACTGGACCGCCTACGCCTGAGCGATCGGCTCCCCGCGCAGCTCCCGCGCGAGCAGCGTCGCGGCGGCCGACGCGGCGGGGATGGCGAGGATCGCGACGAACGGGATCGCCGCGAGCAGGTAGGTCGGGACGCCGACGCCCCAGGTCGCGGCCCTCCGCGTGCGCAGGAGACGACGCCGCGCACGGAAGTCGAGCCCGCGACGCTGCAGCGCCGGGGCCGTCAGCTCGATCATCAGCAGGCGTCCGCCGACGAGCGCGGCGGCGGCGGGCCCGAGGACCGGACCGACGACCGGCACCAGGCCCAGCAGGAACAGCGGGATCGCGGCGAGCACCGACAGCGCGACGAGCAGCAGGCCGTCGCGCGCCCCGCGTGCCACCGACCCCACCCACGACGTCTCCCGGACCGCGGGCACCGCGCCGACCTCGTCGTCGACGATCTCGGCCAGGCGCTCGTAGAAGGGGCCGCCGACCGCGAGGGTCACGGCGACGAAGGTGACGACGGCGACCGCCCCGGCGGCGGCCACGATCGCCGCGCCCGCCGCGATCCGCGTCAGCGACCGCCCCGTCTCCGACCAGCCGTCGGCGAACGGGGTCAGCGCCGCCGCGAGGTCCGGGAGCCAGACGACCAGCGTCGCCAGCGCCCCGACGTAGAGCACCGACACGATCAGCGCGGGGATCGCGCCGAGCAGCAGCAGGCGCGGCGTGCGCAGCACCGTCACGGCGCCGCGCACGAACAGCCGGACACCGAGCACGAGGTCCACGGTGGCGATTGTCCTGGTCGGGTGCGTCAGGCGATCGCGGCCCGGGCACGGTCGAGCAGGGCGCGCGCGGCCGGGCTCAGCGGCGCGTCGCGGCGGCGGGCGAGGTCGATGGCGGCACGCACCTCGGGGGCGATCGGCACCGCGCGCACGTCGTCCCGGCCGGCGAGCGCGGGCGCGGGGACCACGGCGACCCCGAGACCCTGCGCGGCGAGGTCGGCGAGCACCGGCGGCGAGCCCGCCTCCAGCGCCGGGTGGAGCGCGACGCCGGCGTCGGCGGCGGCCCGGTCGAGCGCCGCGCGCACGCCCGCGCCGACGGGCAGGGCGACGACGGTGTGGGCGGCGAGCTCGGCCATCGTCACCTGGGCCGGGGCCTCCGCGGGCGGGAAGGCCGCGACGAGCGGCACGTCGAGCACGACGTCGACGGCGAGGTCGGCGGGCGGGTCGCCGTGGCGCCCGACCCAGGCGAGGTCGAGGTCGTGGCGGCGCAGGCCGTCGAGCAGGGCGTCGGTGGCGTCCTCGACCAGCCGGATCGCGACGCCCGGGTGGTCGCGGTGGAAGGCGCCGAGCAGGCCGGGGAGGTCGACGACGCCGCCCCCGCGCACCATGCCCACGGCGACGCGGCCACGGACGAGGCCGGCGAGCTCGTCGGCGGTGTCGCGGACGCCGGTGACCGCCGCCAGCGCCGCCCGCGCGTGGGGCAGCACGGCCTCCCCGGCCGGCGTGAGCCGCACCCCGCGCGCGGACCGGTCGAACAGCACCTGCCCGAGCTCGCGCTCCAGCCGCGCGATCTGCGCGCTGATGCCGGGCTGGGCAACGTGCTCGCGCGCCGCGGCCCGCGTGAACCCGCCCTCCTCGGCGACGGCGACGAGGTAGCGCAGCTGGTGCAGATCCATAAGCCGCAGTTGTAGCAGGGAGTTCGAGCAGCTCTTCGACTTCTGGGACGCGGCGTCCGACGCTGGAGCCATGCGCACCCCCGCCGACACCATGACCGCCTATTTCGACGGCTGGCGCCGCCACGACGCCGAGTCGCTGCGCGACGTCCTCGCCGACGACGTCGTCTTCGACGGGCCGATGGGCCACGTCGAGGGCCTCGAGGACAACGTCGCGAGCCTGCACGGGCTGCTGTCGATCGTGACCGACGTGCAGGTCCGGCACGTCTTCGTCGACGGGCCCGACGTGCTCACCGTCTACGACCTGCACACCACCGCGACCGACGCCCCGCTGCTCACCGTCAACTGGGCCCATGTCGTCGACGGCCGCGCGCAGACCATCCGCGCGGTCTTCGACCCCCGCCCACTCCTGGGCTAACCGGTCTATGTGAGCACTTTCCACGGCTATAGCCGTGGAAAGTGCTCACATAAGGTCGGGCGCGTTGGTGGACCTCAGCCGGCGTTCAGGCCCGCACCACCAGGGCCAATCTCGCGACGCAGCGCGTCCTGGTTGTCGGCGAGGAAGCCGACTTCTGTCCGAAGGTTGTCGACCTTGAGTTCCATGACGTCCATCTGCGGCCGCACCCGACCGAGCATCTCGTCCCGCAGGACCTTGAAGCAGACCGTCGCGCCGGCGAGGGCGCCGAGGAGAACCCCGATGAGGAGAACGAGCCAGGCAACGAGCACCACGATCAGCACCCCCGACGACGCCGCACTCGCCGACCCCGGGTTTCGGTGGTCCGTTACGACTTGGCGTCAGCCTTGAGGATGACGGTTCCTACTGTCGGGTCAAGTGTCAAGGTGAAGCTGAACTCCAACCTGCGAGTAGTTCAGCTTGATGATCGGACGACAAATGATCGTGAGAATCTCGGGGGAGGTCCGATGACTCAAGTCGACCGACGCACGGTGAAGTTGGGCGCCGTGCTCGGCTCGCTGATCGAGCGCCAGGGCTACAGTAGGAATCGACAGAAGATTCTCGATTCAGTCGGCGTCAGTTCCTCGGCGCTCTCGCAGTACCTGCGGGACCAGAGCAGGCCCAGCTTCGAGAAGCTCGTCTCCCTCGCGACCTTCTTCGATGTCAGCCTCGACTACCTCGTGTTCGGCCAGCGCGAGGCGCCCTCGGTGGATACTGGGCCTGTTCCGGCCATGATCGAGCACGCACTGGCCGACGCTCGGGCGCGGACGAGTCGCCATGCCGCGATCGTCCGGCGGATCACTCGCGTCCTCGCCGACCGGGTGGACGACGTTGCCCGTGAGCTCGCTGAGACGCCGAACGCCTCGAGGGAGGGGCTGTTGCAGGACGACGAGCTCCTCCGGCTCGAGCGTTACGCCCGAGGCGTCGACGTTCTGAGCCCCGACTTGGACTTCGACGTGGTCACGCTCCCCGACGGTACGGCGGCTGCAGGCGCGTTCCTGGAGCAGGTCGCGAGCAATCTGGCGAGGAACTGCGCTTACCGCTTTCTCGCCTCTGCCGAGGAGGGGTCGGACTCTCAGTCTACGCTGCGGGAGATGCTCATCGCCCGAGCCGGTGGCGACGACGTCGCGGCGTTGTGCAACTTTCGGCTGACGACCGTGCCGGTGATGGTCGGCGTTTGTCTGCTCGAGATCGATGTGGTGTCGTTCTCGGCCGAAGAGCCCGCACTGTACGAGCAGTTGGAGAGCTATATCAGCAACGAAGGGTGGATCGGATACGCGATCCGCCCTAACCGCGAGTCAAATGCCGATATGGCCATGAGCAAGGACCGACGGGAACGGGCGCGCGTCGCCTTTGAGTCGGCGTGGCGGAGCGCGAAGGTCACGGTCTGAACCGGTCGAGGGGGAGTCGTGGTCGTGGTGGTGGCGTCAGGGTCTACGCTTCGGCCATGCCCAGGGCGCCTGTGGTGGGGCGAGTGCTCTCCGTGGCGCCCATCGCGGGCGCTGACCAGGTCAGATCGGCACGGATCGACATCGGTGAGCGGACGCTGTCGATCGTCTTCGGTGGCCGTCGGGTCGTCCGGCCCGGTTGTCTGGTTCCCGTAGCCCCTCCAGGCTGTCGCGTCGCACGTCGGGGCCCGGCGAAGAACGTCAAGATGCGGGTTCGCCGCTATCGGAACACTCCCTCTGAAGGGATGTTGTGCAGTCTGGTCGAACTGGGGTGGGCGGACTCAGGGGCGGACGAGGTCGCGATACTGCGAAGAGGGGTCATCGGGGAGGTCCTCCCATACGAAGGTGATCTGGCGTTCTGGCTCTCCGATGAGAGCTACCGGCGGCATATCGACTTCTTTCTCGCGGGCGCAGAGAAATCGGTCGACACCGTCGAACTTTCACCCGCGGTCGACGTTTCGCCGGCCACCGCACCGATGCCGGAACTGCACATGGTGTTCACAGGCATCGATGTGAACCGTCCCCAGCTGGCCGACGCTGGTGGTGTTCATCGGTGGGGAGCTGAGCAGCCCGTCGTCACATAGGCTCGGGCGCGTGCGGATCGCGTCGCTGCTGCCCGCGGCCACGGAGATCGTGGGCGCGCTCGGGCTCGCCGACGACCTGGTCGCCGTGACCTTCGAGTGCGACGAGCCGGCCGGCATCCGCGAGCGGCGGCCGGTCGTCGTCGACACCGCGCTGCCGGCCGGGCTGACGCCCGGGGAGATCGACGCGGTGGTCCGCGAGCGCGCCGCCGCGGGGCTGCCGCAGTACGTGCTGGACCGCGAGGCCCTGCGCGCCGCCGCCCCGGACCTCGTGCTGACCCAGGACCTGTGCCGGGTCTGCGCGCTGCCCGAGGCCACGGTGTCCGAGGCGCTCGGCGAGCTGGCGATCGACGCCCGGGTCCTCACCGTCGATCCGCACACGCTCGACGACGTGCTCCACGCCGTCACCCAGGTCGCCGCGGCGGCCGGCACACCCGAGGCCGGACAGGCGCTCGTCGACGACCTGCGCCGGCGCCTGGCCACCGTGCAGACCGCCCTCGCCGACCGCCCGCGGCCCCGGGTGCTCGCCGTCGAGTGGGTCGACCCGCCGTTCCTGCCCGGGCACTGGGTGCCGGCGATGGTCCGCTGCGCGGGCGGCGAGCCGCTCGCCGGGATCGACGGCGGGCGCAGCGTCGCGACGACCTGGGAGGAGATCGCCGACGACCCGCCCGACCTCGTCCTCGTCGCGCCCTGCGGCTTCGGGCTCGACGACGCGGTCGCCCAGGCGGAGGTCGTGCGCGAGCGGCTCCCGGGCGTGCCGCTCGTGGCCGTCGACTCCGCGTCCTACGTGGTGCGGGCCGGCCCGCGGCTGGTCGACGGGATCGAGGCGATCGCGCACGCGCTGAACCCCGACGCCGTCCCCGCGCCGCCGCCGGGACGGGTGCGGATCCTCTAGCCCGCCAGCCGTCGCGGCCCCGGGCCCTCGGCGCTGAGCCGGTCGTGCGGGTTCACCAGCCCGCAGCGGTCGAGCGAGAGGCACCCGCAGCCGATGCAGCCGGTGAAGTCGTCGCGCAGCTGCTGGAGCCGGCGGATCCGGTCGTCGAGCTCGGAGCGCCACTGCGCCGAGAGCGTCTCCCAGTCCTGGCGGGTCGGCGTGCGCCCGTCGGGCAACGAGTCGAGCGCCGAGCGGATCTCCGCGAGCGGGATGCCGACGCGCTGGGCGATGCGGATGAACGACAGCCGCCGCAGCACCTCGCGGCGGAAGCGTCGCTGGTTGCCGGGCGTCCGCCGGCTGTGGATCAGGCCCTCGCGCTCGTAGAAGTGCAGCGCGGACACCGCGACGCCGGAACGCTCGGCGACCTCGCCGACCGTGAGCTCCTGGCCGGGGTACGGACGGGGTGCGGAGTGGTCGCTCACGTCAGACCCCCGCGGCCTGCTCGTCGCGGGCGCGGCGCAGCGTCGGCGCCCACCACGCGAGGGCGTCGAGCAGCACCGTCGCGGCGGCGTCGGCGGCGTCCTCGCGGGGCCGTCCCGCGCCGTCGAACGCCCCGGACGCGCCGTGGAAGCTGACGGTGTCGCGCAGCCCCACCGCGTGCAGCTCGGCGAGCACGGGCCGCAGCTGCTCCACCGCCCGGAGCCCACCCGACAGCCCGCCGTAGGCGACGAACCCGACGGGCTTGGCGCGCCACTCGCCGCCGGTCGCGTCGAGGGCGGTCTTCAGCGGGCCCGGGAAGCTGTGGTTGTACTCCGGGGTCACGATGACGACGGCGTCGGCGGCGTCGATGCGCTCGGCGAACCCGGTGTCGGGTCCGGTCTCGAGCAGGTCGACGACGTCCACGGAGAACGGGGGACGCCCGGCCCGTCGTCGCGCCCGCTCGGCGAACCACTGCGCCACGACGGGACCGAAGCGACCGGCGCGGACGCTCCCGATCACCACCGCGAGCGGGACGGTCTGGTCGGTCTCGGTCATGGGACCGACGGTAGAACCTCGACCATCGTTCAGGTCAATGGTTCGGCCGAGCGCACGCCCGCGAGCACGCGCACCGTCGCGACCGCCGCCTCCTCGGTGCGCGCGCCGGCGCGCTCGGCCCACGCCGACACCGTCCCCCCGCGCGCGAGAGCCGCACCGAGTCCCGCGGCGTCGTCGAGGCCCGACGGCACGCTCACCTCGGCGGTGACCGCGTCGCACGCGGCCAGCACCCGCTCCCGGCGGCGCGCGAGGTGCTCGGCCAGGACGTGGCGCAGCTCGGTGAGCGCGCCCTCGTCGCCGCCGGCGAGGTCCGCCGCGGCACGTCGCAGCAGCGCCTGCAACGACTCCGGCGGCAGGCCCGGGTCCTCGGGCCGCGCGGCCTCCGCGGGCGCGTGGCCCCGCTTGGCGTCACGCCGTCGCTGCTTGGCGGCGCGTCGCTCGCGGTTGCCGGGCACTCGTGCATCCTCACCCCTGCCGATCGGCGAGCGCCTCGCGCCCCGGTGTCAGGCTCGCGGCGTCGGCGGCGGCGCGCCCGGCGGCCCAGCCGTCGCCGTTGCCGACGCTGAAGCGCCGCCGGGTCAGCCGCGGGAACAGCTCGCCGAC
The DNA here is from genome assembly GCF_028737255.1 of Actinomycetospora straminea. GTDB lineage: Bacteria > Actinomycetota > Actinomycetes > Mycobacteriales > Pseudonocardiaceae > Actinomycetospora > Actinomycetospora straminea. Next base: position 18,591 of record NZ_JAQZAN010000011.1, read on the forward strand.
CGTCTGCTCGACGACCTCCGCCCGCGCCGCGAGCACCGGCAGCAGGCCCTCGCCCAGCTCGGCGCGCGCGTGCGCCTGTGCCTCGTGGGCGGCGGCGGTGAGACGCTCGCCGATGCGCGTGGCGTAGGCGAGCAGGAAGGCGTGGCGGAACGACCGCGTCCGCGACCGGGGCACCGACCCGTCGTGCGCCGCGAGCATCGCGCGGTCGGCCTGGACCAGCAGCGAGGTGACCAGCAGCTCCACGGTCGCGAGGTCCGCGGCGTGCCCGACGACCGTGACCATGTCGAGCGACGGCAGGCTCACCGCCCGGCACCGGTTGGCCGCCGCCACCTGGTGCACGAGGCTCGACTTCGCGTTGGCGTAGGGCGCGTCGAGCCACAGGCGCCGCGCGGCGGCCCGGGGCGCCGACGTCGCCGGCCCGGCGACCAGCGCCTGCTCGAGGGCGTGGCGCCCCATCAGCTCCTGGGCCTTCGCCGAGAGCGCCTCGGCCTCCTCGGGGTACTCGGTGGACTCCGCCTTGGCCAGCAGCCCCCGCACCCGCGCCAGGACCCGCGCGTCGACCCCCGCGGGCGCGCGTTCCTCCTCCCCGAGCCGGGGCAGCGTCGGCAGCGAGCGCAGGAGCCCGACCAGAGAGACCGCCGCGGCCAGCGCGTCGTCGGGGTCGAGCCCGCGCACCGAGCTCCACTGCCCCACCAGCGGCACGTCCCGCGCCGGCGGCTCGGCGTCCAGCTCCGCGAGGTCCGCCTCCCCGCGGGGCCGCCGGGCCGCGGCGGCGCCCAGGACGTCGACGGCGAGCACCACGCGCGCCGCCGGGAGCCGCCGGCGCACCACCTCGGTGACGTCGCGCGCGCCCCACCCGCGGGCGTGCAGCGCGTCGGCGGCGTCGAGCAGCGCCAGCTCCGCGCCCGCCAGCAGCGTGCGCGACGTCCCGTACCGCGCCCGCAGCACGGCCACCGCGTCCTCGCCCCGACCGCCCGCCGCCGCGAGCCCCGCCACGAACCGCGCGGCCCCCCGCGGGTCGTCCGCCGTGCCCATCCACCCTCCCTGCCCGTGCCGTCGCCGTGCCGTCGACCGTCTCGTCACCCGGGTTCGACGCAGCCGGGACCTGCACGGTTCCATCGCCGACCGATCCGCCCCGACGGCAGGGCAGGCGCCCCGTCACCGGGGCAGGATGCGACGCTGGGCCGTCGGGGGAGCACCTCGAGGAGGGAGGAGCAGCGTGGTCGTGGGCGTGCCGCAGGAGCCGGTCGGCGCCGCCGCGAGCCCGCAGGACCTCCCCGAGCACGACCCCGCCCTGCGCGACCGCGTCCAGCGCTTCGTCGGGGTCCTGCGGCGGGTGGCGCTCGCGCGGGCGCGGCCGGTGCGCCACACCCGTCACCACGTCGGCGCGCTCCCGCTGGTCGAGGTCGCCGACCAGGGCGCGGTCCGCCGCCCCCGCGAGGCCGGCGACGAGATCCTCCGCGCGCCCGCCGAGGGCGCGATGCGGGCGACGTTCGACGCGCTGTTCGACCTCATGCGCGCCGCCGCCGACCAGCCCGAGGCCGTCGAGCTCGTCCTCGCGGGCGGCCTGCTGCACGCCCCCGACCACGACGTGCGCGTGCACCTGCTGACCCGCCCGGTGCGCATCGAGCGCGACGCGGACGCGAACGCCATGGTGGTGACACTCGCCGGCGACGCCACGCGCTGGGAGGACGAGGAGCTGCTCGTCGGCACCGGCCTCGTCGACGACGCCGCGCCCGCCGAGCAGGACGCGCCGCCCTCACCGCTCGACCCCGACCTCGTCGGGATCCTCGCCGGCTGGGCTGACCGCCACCTGCGCGTCGAGCACGCCCGCGGCGACGACTGGATCGGCCCGACCGGTCCCGGCACCGCCCTCGTGCCCGCGCCTGCCCTGCTCGCCCGCCGCCGCGGGGCCGCCGCGCTGCGCACCTTCTACGACGCGATGGTCGCGGACCTCGCCGGCCCCGGAGCCGACACAGGCGCCGACACCGGAGCCGACGAGACACGTCCCCTGCCCGTCGGCCTCGCCCAGCTCGTCGCGGCCATCGAGCCGGCCGACCGCGCCGCGTGGCTCGCACGCACCGGCCACGACGAGCCCCCGGTCACCGACCCGCTCTTCCCGCTGCCGGTCGGCGCCGCGCAGGGCCGGATCCTCGGACGGCTGGGCCGCGACTCGGGCGTCGTCGTCGAGGGGCCGCCGGGCACCGGCAAGACCCACACCATCGCGAACCTCCTCTGCGCCCTGCTCGCCGAGGGCCGCCGCGTCCTCGTGACCAGCGAGAAGGCCCAGGCGCTGCGGGTGCTGCGCGACAAGCTGCCCCCGGAGATGCGCGACCTGTGCGTCTCGCTGGCCGATGCCGACGAGGACCCGGGCCTCGGCGCGGGCATCGCCGGGCTCGCCACGCGCAGCACCGAGTTCGACCCCGACGAGGCCGACCGCGCCGTCGCCGACCTCGCCGAGCGTCGCGACGCCCTGCGGGCGGACCGGGAGGCCGCGCTGGACGCGCTGGTCGCCGAGCGCACCGCCGAGACCACCATTCAGCGCGACCTCGGCCCCGGCATGACTGGCACGCGCGCCGAGGTCGTCCGCCGCCTGCGGAGCGCTCGGGAGCGCGACGGGTGGCTGGCCGAGGTCGTCGACCCCGAGACCGAGCTGCCCCCGTCGCCGCCGCTGTCGGTCGCCGAGTTCCGGACGCTGCGCACGCTGCTCGCCACCGAGACGCCGGCGCGGCGCGAACGGGCCCGCCAGGTGCTGCCGCCGCCGGTGGAGCTGCCGCCGGAGGACCACGTCGCCGACCTCGCGGCCACCGTCCTGCGCGGGCTCGACGCGACGTCGGGCGACGTGGGGCCGCTGGTGGCCGCGCTGGGCGGGCTGCCCCCGGACGCGGCCGCGCACCTGCCGGGGGTCAGCCGGCGGGCGGCCGACGCGCTCGCTGAGCTCGACGACACGGGGGACGACGCCGAGTGGGCGCACGGGGTCGCCGACGCCGTGCTCTCCGGGCGCGCCGGACACCTGTGGGGCCGCGCGACCGACGGGCTGCGCGCCGTCGACGACCTGCTCGAGCACGACCGCCGCGCCGGCCCGGCGCAGGTCCGGGTCGACGACGCGGTGGACGTGGCCGCCGCGGCCCCGGTGGTCGAGCGCTTCGCCGCGTTCCTCGCCGACGGCGGCACGACGCGGCGCCTGTTCAAGCCCGACGAGCAGAAGGCCGTCGAGCCCCACCTGGCGGGCATCCGGCTGCAGGGCGCGGATCCCGCCACCGTCTCGGGGGCGAGCGCGATCGCCCACCACCTGCGCATCCTCGAGATCACCGACCGGCTCGCCGAGGGCTTCGGCCCCCTCGGGCGTCCGTTGCGCCGCGCGGAGCACCGGGCGATGCTCGTCGAGCAGGCCCTGACGCTGCGCGCGACGTGCCTGGCCGTCGGGCGGGTGCTGACGGCCGCGGTCGCCGTGCGTGCCCTGCTCGCCGCGCTGCCGCCGGCCGAGCGCCCGCGGGTCGACTCGCTCGCCCGGCTGCGGGTGTTCGCGACACTCACCCTCGACGTCGACGACCACCGCGCCGCCGAGCTCGCGCGCGGCGAGCTCGACGAGGTGGTCGAGCGCGTCGAGGGCGGGGTGCCGCCGGAGCGCCAGGCGCCCGAGCTCGTCGCGGTCCTCGACGCCCTGCGCCGCCGCGACGCCGACGCGTACACCGAGGCGGTGGCGGCGGTCGAGTCCGCGCACGCCGAGGCCCGCGACCAGCGCCGTCTCGACGCGCTCGCCGACCGTCTCGAGCGGGCCGCGCCCGGGGTCGTCGCGCTGCTGCGGGCCCACGCGGCCGAGCCGTGGCCCGACCGCGAGGATCGCCTCGAGCACGCCTGGGCCTACGCGCGGGCGGCCGCGCGGACGCGACGGTGGGCGGCCGCCGAGGACGCGCCCGACCGTCTCGCCGACCTCGACGTCGAGCTCGCCCGCACCACCGGGAAGCTCGCGGCCGCGCAGGCATGGCGGGCGTGCCTGGGCCGGATCACCGCCGAGCAGATGCGCGCGCTGCAGAGCCACCGCGCCTCGGTCGCCGCGGTGGGCCGCGGCACCGGGCGCCACGCCGACCGGTACCGCGAGGCCGCCCGCGAGGCCGTCGAGGTCGCCCGCGACGCCGTGCCGGCGTGGGTGATGCCGATCCGCGAGGTGCTCGCCGCCGTCGAGCCGCGTCCGGACGCCTTCGACGTGGTCATCGTCGACGAGGCCAGCCAGGCCGACCTGACCAGCCTGTTCCTGCTCTGGCTCGCCCCGCGGGTGATCGTCGTCGGCGACGACCGGCAGTGCACGCCCGCCGACGTCGGCGGCGGGTCGCTCGAGCCCGCGTTCGCGCGGCTGGAGACCGACCTGCCCGAGGTGCCGTTCTACCTGCGCAGCCAGTTCACGCCGCGGGCCAGCGTCTTCTCGGTGTTCCGGGCGACGTTCGGGCCGCCGATCCGGCTGCGCGAGCACTTCCGGTCGATGCCCGAGATCGTCGGGTGGTCGTCGCGCGAGTTCTACGCCGGGCCGGGCGAGGCGGACGCGCCGCTGGTGCCGCTGCGCCAGTTCGGCGCCGACCGCCTGCCCCCGCTGCGCGCGACGTTCGTGCCCGACGCGGCGGTGCGCGGGCAGGGGTCGTCGCTGGCCAACGACGCCGAGGCCGCCGCGCTCGTCGACGCCGTCGCGCGCTGCGCCGCCGACCCGGCCTACGCCGGCGCGACGTTCGGGGTGGTCGTGCTCCAGGGCCACGGGCAGGTGGAGCTGATCGAGGGCCTGCTGCGCGAGCGGCTCGACGTCGAGACCTGGGAGCGCCGGCGGCTGCGGGTGGGCGTGGCCGCGGACTTCCAGGGCGACGAGCGCGACGTCGTGTGGCTCTCGATGGTCGTCGCGCCCGGCCACCGCCTCGTGGCCCTCACGGCCGAGCGCTACCGGCAGGCGTTCAACGTCGCCGCGTCGCGGGCGCGCGACCAGATGTGGCTGTTCCACTCCGTGCACGCCGAGGACCTCGCCGAGACCGACCTGCGCCGCAAGCTCCTCGAGCACGTCACCGCGCGGTCGCCCGACGGCTCCGCGGGCGCGCCGGAGAACCGCCCCGCGCCGGCCGAGGTGGACCGCGAGCGCCGGCACCCGGCGTTCGGCAGTCTGTTCGCGCAGCGGGTGTTCGCCGACCTCTCGGACCTGGGGTTCGCGGTCGTCCCGCAGGTGGAGGTGCACGGGCGGGTGCTCGACCTCGTCGTCACCGGCGCGAGCGGGCGGCTGGCGGTCCTCTGCGACGGCGACGAGACGCGGCGCCCGGCCACCCGCGCCGACGTCGAGGCCGAGCACGACCTGCGCCGCTGCGGCTGGCCCGTCGTCCGGATCGCCGAGTCGCGCTACCTGGGCGACCCGGAGGGCGCGATCACCCCGGTGCTCGAGGCCGCGGCGGCCGCCGACATCACCCCGTCGGCGCCGACCGGGCCGCTCGCCGTCGTCGAGTCCGCGCCCGCCGACCACACCGAGTACCGGCCGCGGCGCGGACGCTCGGGGCGCGCGGTGATCGGGGCCGAGACGTCCGAGGTGCCCGAGACCCTCGACGACCTCGTCGACGACCTCGCCGCCCAGGGCTTCCCGCCCCCACGCCGCGACGCGCGCGTGCACGACCCCCGCGGTGGCGGGGTGCTCACCGACGCCGCGGCCCTGTGGCCCACCGGCATCAGCCGTCGGGCCCTCGCGCCGCCGGTGCTCCTCGCCCCCGACGTCCGCGACCTGGCCCGCGAGCGCCTCCGCGACCTCGGCTACCGGGTCTTCACGACCGTCGCCGACCTCCGCGCCCACCTCGCCGCCTCCGCCGAGCGTTCCTGACCCGAGGTGTTGCAAGCCTGGCGTCCACGCTGTCACTCAACGCCAGGAAAGCCCCCACGATCATCGAGGTCCTCAGGCGGCGAGCACCCCGCGCTCGCGGAGGTACCGCGCCCGGTAGTGCCGCTCCGCGTCGTCGACCACCCGCGCCAGCAGCCGCGCGCCCAGGTACGCCCCGAGCGCCGCGTCGAGCACCGGCCCGACCGTCGGCACCAGGCGCGCGAGCTCCGTCGGTCCCCGCTGCACTGAGAGCCGCATGACGACCAGCGCCGCGAGGTGCCGGCGGTCGCCCTCGGCCGTCCCGCCCAGCGAGGTCGCGACGAGCGCCAGCACCGCGGTCCGGTCCTCGTCCGACCGCACCGCGAACCCGTAGTGCGCCCCCACGTGCGAGACCGCGCGCACGCATGTCGCCGTCGTCAGCAGCGAGTCCAGGCACAGCGACCCGACGACCCCGACCACCGGCGCCCACCGGCCCGCCCCGAGGAGCCCGGACAGCAGCCCGGTCGCGCCCGCCTGCACGGCGCCGACCACGGTGTAGATCCGCGCGAACGGCGGCGCCTCGTCGAGGACGTCGTCGGCCGGCTCGTGCTCCTCGTCCTCGCGCCCGAGGAGCACCCGCGCCGGGTCCAGCGTCGCGTGCCCGAGCCACTCCCCGGCGGCGCCCGCCACGGCGGCGACGTCACCCGGTGCGGGTAGGGCGCGCACCCAGCCCCGCACCGTCGCGACCAGGCCGGCGAACCGGCTCGGCGGATCTCCCGGTACCGGCGTGACGGGCGCGACGAGGGCGGTCATCCGGGCTGACGCTAGGTCGCCGGGACGGGGCGCGGAGATCCACCACGTGCCCGGTCGGTGGCCGCCCGGTGAACGCCCGGTGGACGCTGCGCCGAACGGCGTCAGGCGCCGGCGAAGATCTCGTCGCCCTCGTCGTCGAGGTCCTCGCCGCCGTCGTCGGCCTCGCCGTCGACGTAGGGCTGGTAGGTCGCCGGGTCGAACGGGAGGTCGACGCCGAAGGGCAGCTCGTACTTGTCGTGCAGGAAGCGCTCGCGGTACAGGTGCTCGGCGGTGTCGACCACCTTCGCCAGCAGCCGCGCCGACAGCACCGCCCCGACCCCGATCCCGAGGACGGGCACCAGCTGCGCGAGCTCCCGCTGCCCGATCTGGCCCAGCAGACGCTGGTAGACCGCGTGACCGAGGCGCTTGATCTGCGCCTGCTGCTGCTTGCGCTTCTGGTTCTCCTCGGTCTTCGCCGTGATCAGCTCGGAGAGCTCCTGGTAGGCCGCGGGGGAGTCCTCGTCGGAGGACAGCCCGACCGACAGCACCGCCAGCGCGATGATCTGCTCGGACCGTTTCGTGCCGTCGTAGCCGTGGTAGGCCGCGACGTGCGCGACCGCGCGGGTGCAGGACGCGACCGTGAGCAGCGTGTCGCCGGTCAGCGTCGCCACCATGACCGCGATCCCCGGGATGCTGCCCAGCCCTGCACCGCTGGTGCCACCGGCCGCGGCGGTCACGCCGGTGCCGGTGAGGAAGCCGGTGACGCCGCCCTGGACGCCCGCGAACACCGTGTAGCCCAGGTCGAGCCGCGGCATCGCCGTCTCGACGTCGGCGATGTCGAGGCGGCGGATGTGCTTGAAGTCGGTGACGTCGTGGCCGTGCGCGCGGAAGTCGGCGAACACGGCGTCACGACGCAGGGTGGCCGCGCCGGCCCCGGCGCCGGCGGCCGCGAGCTGGTGGAGCACGCCCTGCACGCCCTCGTCGACCTGGGACACGCCCGGCACCCGGCGCAGCAGCGACGTCACCTCGGTACGGATCCCGGCGATGCCGTTGACGACCGGGCTGAATAGGCCCGCCGGGCCCTGCAGCTCGCGGTCCTTCCACTGCACGACCTCGCGCCAACGCTCGGCATCGGCAGGGGACACGTCCGGCATGGGGCGGGGGACGTCGTCCGTCGGCGCGCTCACACCTCGGACGGTACCCACAGGGAGCACACACGACCTCATCGGTGACGCGACGGCTCGGTGTCCAGCGATCCGTCCGGGTGACGGCGGACGACGAGGTCCGCGGCGCCCGGTAGCTCCTCCCGCTCCGCGAGCGCCTGCTCGGTGCGACGCCACGCGTCCCGGTGCGGCGCGTAGAGCGGCCAGTCCTCGCGGGTGCGCAGACGCCGTTCCCGCACCGAGGGGTCGGCGTCGACCCAGACCGTGAGGGCCTGGTGCTCCCGCAGCGCGCGTGCTCCCGCGCCGCAGCCCTCGAGGACGACGACGCGGGTGGTCACCGGTCGCTCCTGCTCGGGGCCCTCCCGGTCGTGCTCCCAGTCCCAGGGTCGCCAGCGCGGGGTCTCGCCGTGATGGAGGGGTTCGACCAGGCCGGCGAGCGCCCGGGCGGGCGCCTCGGCCAGCCCCTCCCAGCCGAGGTAGAACTCCTCGACCGAGACGACCGTGACCTCGTCGTGCTGGGCCAGGTCTCCGGCCAGCGCGGTCTTGCCGGCGCCGGAGAAGCCGTCGACGCCGATCAGCACCGTGGTGCCGACCGAGGGCGGGAGCGAGGCGAGGTGGTGGGCGAACCCGTGGGGTGTTGTCACTTCTGCGGTGCGGGCGGGAGGTTGCTGACGACGGCCTCGGTGACGTTGCGCGCCTTCGCGCAGGACGTCGACCGCGCACCGGCCGGCACACCGACCTCGTTGACCGTGACGTCGACGGCCTGTCCGATGGCAATGCCGGTGGTCATGGTGCACGTCCGTGCGCCGGGTGTTGTCTGCTGCGCGACCGCGGGGAGCCCGGCGATCGTGGTGGGCACGAAGTACTGGTACGTCCCGCGAGCGCGGTAGGTGTCGACGAGGTAGTCCCGGGTGGGGTAGAGGACGGCGGAGACCTGCTGGGTGAACGCTGCGTCCTCCCATATACAGGCGGGGCCGCCCGTGGGCAGGGCGTCGAGTCGTCCGGTCGGCTCCAGGCCCAGCCCCCGGAGTTGCGTCTCGGTCAGCGCAGCGCAGGGTCGAGAGGCTCGTTGGGACGCGTCCAGAGACCGTGCTGGCACCGGTGCGCCGAACCGATCGGCGGCCGGGGGCGCAGTCGGCGCCGGCCGGGTGCTTGAGCAAGCGCCGAGGACCAGCGACCCGAGGACGACGAGCAGGACAACGCGGATCACGGCTGCCTCAGGGACGCTTCGCCTTCGTCGTCTGCCGCCTCGTAAGCCGCCAACGCAGTCCTGAGTGAGCCGATCAGAGCACCGATCTGGTCGAGCCCGGAGTCGAGAGCCGCCACCAACGAGCCGTTCCCGCCGTTCGCGGCGAGGCCGAGCACCCTCGCCGCGTCCAAGCTCACCTGGTCCTGCGCAGGAGGATCAATCTTGCCGAGCTGCTCCGCGTCCTGGCGGATCCTGAAGAGCTCCCGAGCGGCGTCCTCCAGCTCCCGGATCGCCTCGGGCGCGCGGGCGAGGTCAACCGTGAACGCGCCGCCACCCACCTCCGGCGGCCGGAAGCGCGGCACGACCGACCCGTCGGGCAGGGTCGCGGGCGAGTCGGCCTGCAGCGGTGGCGGCTGGGGCTCGGTCACGTCGCCTCCCTCCCGTGGATCACCCCGATCGACACGGACGCTAGCGAGATCCCCGCCGGCGCAGGGCCGGATCCGTCAGAACGGCCGGCGCCGCCCCGCCGGACCACCCGCTGCCGGACGGACCTTCTCCCCCCGCGCCCGCTGTCCGGCCATCCGCATCGCCTCGACGACGAGGTCGCTGTTGCCCCGCCCCGTCGCCGCGTCGACGCGTGGGAACACCAGCGGCCCGGGGTGCGGCGCGGTCGCGACCGTCGCCTCCCGCAGCTGCTCGGGCACCCCCGCGCGCACGAGCCGCGTCCACGCCCGCGCGGCGGGCTTGCCCAGGAGCACGACCTCGGACGGCGCCGGGTGGAGCATCTCGAGCAGCGCGACCAGGTAGGGCTGGGCCCGCACCGCCTCCTTCTCCAGCGAGCGCACCGGCTTCGCCGGGTTCGCGACCCACCACGGCACCACGTTCCAGTGCAGCGTGATGTCGTAGCCGAGCTTCGCGCGGTCGGCGGCGACGTAGGTGTTGTGCGCGGTGGGGTCGTTGTTGTGGCGGCTGACGAACCCCGAGCCCTCCTCCGCCTCGCCCGACGGGTCCTGGAGCAGCACGAGCACCCGCGCGCCCTGACCGGCACTCGCCGGGTCGAGATAGGGGAGGTTCTCGTAGGTGGTGTCCCGGACGTGGTCGACCCAGCGGTTGAGCTCGCCCACCGCACCGTCGTAGCGCCGCGCCCAGCGCTCGGCGTGCACATCGGGGGCGAGGTCGCGGCTGAGCAGCTCGCCCCGCTCGTGGGCGAGCTTGTTCCACACCGGTCGGGACATCAGCGTCGTTCGAGCAGCACGACCGGGATCGTGCGGTCGGTCTTGGTCTCGTAGCCGGCGAAGCCCGGGTAGTCCTGCTTCTGCTTCTCCCAGATCGGGGCGCGTTCGTCGGCCTCGAGGTCGCGGGCGCGGAGCTCGACGGTTTCGGTGCCGATCTCGGCGCTGACGTCGGGGTGCTCGAGCAGGTTGCGGTACCAGTCGGGATGGGTGTCGGCGCCGGCCTTCGACGCGAAGACCGCGTAGGAGTCGCCGACGGCCTGGTACATCATCGGCGTCACGCGCTCGGTGCCGGACTTGCGCCCGATGTGGTGCAGGAGGAGCAGCGGCGCGCCCTCGAAGTTGCCGCCGACCCGCCCCTCGTTGGCGCGGAACTCGTCGATGATCTGCTGGTTCCAGTCACTCACTCCCGCCATCCTGCCCCTGCTCGCCGGCGCGGACATCCGTGAGCTCCCACCCCAGGTCCACCGATGGCGCGTTGTCGCAGGCGAGCACGGTCCAGGCCGTGCGGCTCCAGCGGAACACCGCGTCCTGGCCCCACGCCGCGCCGAGGGCCCGTGCCGTCTCGTCGTCGAGGCCCGTGACCAGCGCGCCCTCCTCGGCATGCGACCCGTCCTCGGCGCCCGCGACCACGGTCCGGTGCGCGAGGCCGCGCGCGTCGAGCTCCACCTCGAGACGGCTCTGACGCGCGGCGTTCTCGGCGTCGCCGAGCCGGGCGGCGCCCGGGTTGTGGGCGGTGACGACGTGGACGGGCGCCTCGAACGGGAAGACGCCCTCGACGTGACCGCGCGCCCGGGGCCGCAGGAGCCGCGCCCGGCCGTCGAGGCCGGGGATGCGCAGCACCGCGCGGGTGTAGTCGTCCGTGCGCGCGCCCCGATCACCCATGACCCGCGCGATCGTGCCGCGAGCTGCACCGAACCGCACCCGTCGCGGCGCCGCGTTCCCTACCGTCGCTGGTCGTGGCCGATGTGCAGGTGGTGTTGCAGGCGCTGCTCGACGCCGCGCACGGCGTCGACGCCGTGATGGCGGAGCTCGCGCACCACGACGTCGAGGACCTTCCTGACGGAGCGGCGTTCGGTCACGACGGACTGGGCGCGGTGACCGCCGACTTCGCCGCGCGTTGGTCGGACGGACTGGCCAACCTCACCGACGACGGCAATGCGCTGGCGCAGGGCCTGCAGGAGGCCGCGCGGACGTACGCGGAGGCCGAGGACCTCGCGGTCGACCGGTTCCGCTGGGGGCGGTGACGCCGTCGGTGGCCGACCTCGGCGAGACGACCGATCCGGTGGCGCTGGTGCCCGGTGATCCGGCGCGTGTGCGCGACGCCGCGGCGGCCATCTCGCGACTCGGTGCCGCGCTCGTCGGGGCCGGCGACGGGCTGCGCCGCATCGACACCAACGCGTGGCAGGGCGAGGCCGCCGACAGCTACCGCCGGGTGTTCGATCCGGTGCCGACGCAGTGGATCGGGACGGGCGAGGCGTTCCTGCAGGCCGCCGACGCCCTGACGGAGTTCGCGGACGTGCTCGAGGGGGCGCGCGACGAGGCCGCGGGCGCGGTGCAGGAGTGGAGCGCCGCGGAGGAGCTCGGGGCGTTCGGGCAGGGCGCGGCAGGCCGAATCGTCGCGGTCGACCGGCTACGGGTGGCGCGCGAGGCGGTCCGCGAGGCGGGCGACCGAGCCGCCGCGCTCGTCGCCCACGCACGGGACCTCGCTCCGCCCGCACCATCGGTGGCCCAGCAGGTCGGCGGGTTCCTGGGGGACCTCGCGGGCGGGGTCTGGTCGGAGATCGCGGCGACCGGGCAGTTCTTCTGGCAGGTGAACCCCACCCGCTTCCTCGTCGAACCCGCGGCCGCCGTCGACGGCTGGCGGGACCTCGGCGCCGGCGTCGCCCACGCCGTCACCCACCCCGCCGAGACGATCGAGCAGGCCCTCCGCCCGCGCGAGGCGATGACCAACCCGACCCGCTGGGCGGGTGAGACGCTCGCCGGCCTCGGGCTCTCCGCGGTCGGTGGAGCCGGCGCCGCGGGCCGCATCGAGCGCGCCACCCGCGCGGCCGACGCCCTGCCGTCGCGATCGCCAGCGACCCGGGATGGACCGCCGCCGACTCTCGGGCGGTACAACGGCCTGACCGCGGCGGAGCACGCCGCGACGCGGGGAGCGCACATAGGGCGGAAGGGGAGCGCGAAGAACATGAAGGTGCCGACCCGGGAGCTCGACACCCCTGCCGAGGTGGACGAGGTGTACCGGGAGCTGTCGCGCGGCGGGCAGGTCGTGCGCACGAACCGACGTCTCACGGTCGTCCTCCTCGAGGACGGGACGTACCTGACGTGGCGTGCGTCGGCGGGGTCCACACCCGGTGAGTCGGCGGTCGACATCAACAGCGCGACCGGTGACATGGTCAAGGTGCACACACCGAGGACAGGGCAGCGATGACGACGGACAGCGACCTCGAGCGCGACATTGTCGACGAGGCTCGCGACGACTGGATCGACCTGCTCCACGTCGTCGCCCTCGTGAAGATCGTCGAAGGAGGGGAGGGCCGGCTCTCCCTGCTCCACCGCGCCGGACCCCTCGTGGTCGACCTCGTGCGGCAAGGCCGGCTGCTGTGCGGCGAGCCGAGCGATGACTCGAGCAGCTTCGACGCCTGGACCGTCTCTGCGGACGAAGCCGCCGACATCCTGGACGACTACGTGCGCCGCGTCCTCGCCGGCGAGCAGCCCATCGTGCCCGGCGAGCCGTGCAGCTTGGCGCTGCCCGAGCGCGTCACGTCGTCGTAGAGCCGCTGGCTACCCCATAGGCCGACAGGAGACCAGTGACCGGCGAGAACCGGATGATGGACGACATCGTCGCCGAGGCCCGGGCGGACTGGATCGACATGGGCCACGCGATCGGGATCGTCAGCCTGGACGAAGGTGGCGACGACGACCTCGCGCTCCTGCGCCGCGCCGGCGGCCTCGTCACGCAGCTGGTGCGCGAGGGGCGACTCGTCCCAGGCGACGTCGGCACCGAGCCCGGGGCCTTCGTCCCGTGGCCCTCCTCGCGGGAGGACTCGGCGCGCCAGCTGGAGTAGTACGTCGACCAGGTCGTGAGCGGCGCCAAGCCGTTCGAGCCCTGGCAGCCGTGCATGTTCGCCGCGGGTCAGCCCTGAGTTGTCCACAGGCCGGCACCCGCACGGAACCGATCGGCCCTCCCGGCTCTCCAACCCCGTGGAGACCCGAGGAGGCAGACATGGCGAAGCCCGCACGAGCGCGGCGCGGCAAGGACCGGACGGTGGCGGGGCGGCACCACGAGCAGGGGGACGACTTCGTGCGCCGCACGCTCGGGCGGCGGGCGCTGCGCGAGGAGAGGTGGGACGGCGAGCTGACCGTCCAGCTCCTCCCGCACCACCTCGCGGCCGGCGAGCTGTCGATGGTGGTGGTCGCTCGGGAGATCGAGGTCGCGCCCGCGATCTACGCCGCCGGGCACCTGCCGACGCTCTCGGACGGTGAGGTCTGGAAGGTCGACGAGTTCGGGTGCTTCGACGCCCGAGGCGCGGTGCTCGCCGCACCCGTGGCGGGCGCATCGTCCACCTGTCGCGTCGACGTCCTCGACGTCGACGGGCGCCTCTTCCCGCTCAACTGGGCCGGGGCCGAACCCGCCGACGGGAGGCTGTGGGTCGAGGGCGCGCTCTACCTCGACCCGGAGCTCGCGGCGGGCACCGAGCACGGCGAGGCCGTGGCGCTCTGCCGGCGGCGCTACCGCGTGCGCGAGATCCGGCAGTACCGGCGCACCACCTACCGGCCCGCCGATCCGCGGCGCCTGGAGGCCGTGCCCCTGCCCTCGGCCGTCACCGACGAGGCGGTCTACGTCGCCGACCTACAGCTGGTCGACGACACCGCGCCGACATCGGTCGGGAGGGAGGTGGTCGGTCAGCGGCCGGGGTAGCGCGCAAGCGGCTCAGCGGTCTCCGCCACGCTCGGGTCCACCCCGATCGCCACCGCCGTGCTGGCCACCGCCACCGCCACCGCCACCGCCACCGCCGCTGTCCGCGCGATCGCGGTCGCCCTCAACGCCCGTGTCCCCGCTCGAGGCGGCGGCCCGCGGGGGCGGGTCGTCACGGGTCGGCTCGTCCGACGGATCGTCCGACGGAGCCCCGGTGGACGGCGGCGAGGTCGGGGTCGAGGAGGACGGCGAGGTCGTGTTCGGCGGCGGGGTCGAGGACGACGGCACCGTCGGCCCGGCACCCGGCGAGGACCCACCACCGGCACCACCACCGACACCTTCGGCTCCACCCGCACCGCCGGTGGCTCCACCGCCGGGAGCGGTCGGCGGCCCACCCGGTCCGCCGCCCACGCCCCCCGGCACCCCGCCCGGCGTCTCCGCCGGCACCCCGCCCGGCACGAGCCCCGTCGCCGCGGCCAGCGACGGCGTGGGCGACGAGGCTCCGGGCGAGGACGTGCCCTCGCGCAGGCCGAGGTCGTCGATCGCGCCCGCGGTGGGCGAGGCCGGACCGGCCCCGGGGGCCCCGGCGAGCCCGGGCGCCGGGAGCTGGCCGACCGGCGTACCGGGAAACCCGTCGCCGACCGAGCCGCTGGTGTCGAACCCGTTGGTGGTCGCGGCGACCGCGGCACCGACCGTCGCCACCGCCGCGGCTGCGAGGCACACGGCGGCGATCGGGACCCAGCGGTCGCGCTCCGCGGGCACGGCGGCGGGCGCCGCAGGAGCCGGGGGCAACGCCGCCCGGGTCCCGAGCGCGGCGATCTCCCGGGCCGCGACGGACTCCGGGCTCGCGGTCCCGGTGGCGAGGCCGAGGCGGTGGGCGAAGGCGAGCGCACCGTGCGCCAGCCGGCGCTCCACGACCTCGACCGGGACGCCGTCGAGGTCGGCGATCTCGGGTGCGGCCGTCCCCTGCGCGTGGCGCAGGACCAGCGCCCGGCGCTGGACGGACGGGAGCGCCTCGAGGGCCCGCTCCGCCGGAGCAGCCGGGGCAGCCGGAGCAGCCGGAGCAGCCGGAGGAGCCGGAGCCGCCACTCGCCCGGGACGGGCGCGCACCGCGTGCGCCGCGCCGGTGGCGGGACCGACGGGCGCGAGGACGTCGGTGTCGTCGCTCGCCCTCGGGCGGCGCACCGTCCGCGTCGGCACGACCACCGCGCCGAACGGCGGGGGCGCCGCCCGCCCGGCGGTCACGACGAACCGGCCCCGTCGAGGCGCGCGCCCTGGTCGGCCTGCGCCGGTTGCGCGACGGTGGTCGCCTGGAGCGCCGCGGGCGCGGCCTGGAGGTGGCGCTCGCGCGCGGGCAGCTGTCCCGACAGCGACTCGAGCAGGCGCCCGAGGTCGGTGCGCACTCCGTCGTGCAGGCCCTTGAGGCGCTGCAGCTCGTTCTCCGCCTCGGTGTGGCGGCGACGGATGATCGCCTCGGTGTCGTCGCGGCGGCGCTGGGCCTCGGCCTCGGCGTCGCGGGTGATCTGCTCGGCGCCCATCCGCGCCTCGGCGAGCGTCTGCTCGGCCTCCTCGCGGGTCGAGGCGGCCTGCTCGTCGAGCTCGCGCTCCCGATCGTCGAGGTCGCCGCGACGGCGCGTGGCCTCCTCGTCGAGCGCGGCCCGGCGGGCGGCGAGGTTCTGCTCGACGTCCTGACGGTGGGCCTCGGCCTCCTTGCGCGTGCGCTCCATCAGCGCCGAGGCCTCGCGGGCGGCGGTGGCCCGCGCGTTGGCGGCCTCCTGCTCCGCGACGCGCAGGACGCGCTCGATGCGGTGGCCGAAGCCGCCCTCCACGGCCGAGTCACCGTCGCCCTGGCGCTCCGGGCGGGTCCGGACACGGGTGAGCTCCGCCTCGGCGTCCTCGGCGCGCTGCTGCTCCTGCCGGTGGGCGTGCTCGAGCATCTCGACACGTGCGAGCAGGGCCTGCACGTGCCCGTCGACCTGGTTCGGGTTGTAGCCCCGCTTCGTCAGGTCGAACACATTGGTCTGAGTGGCATCCCCCGACTGGGTCACGAGGGCGGACCCTAACTCACCCGATCGCGCACCATCACCCCTCCTCCGCAACATTCCGGTGACCCGACCGTGACCTTGTTGGACCACAGACGTGTGGTTCAGGAGCCGTCGGGCGCGATGAGTCCCGCGAGCAGGGCGATCCGCACCGGCAGGTCGGCGACGACGACGTGCTCGTGCTCGGCGTGCGCCCCGCCGCCGCTGGCCCCGAGCCCGTCGAGCACCGGCAGCCCGGCCGCGGCGAGGATGTTGCCGTCGCTGGCGCCGCCGACCTCGCGCGGATCGACCGCCACCCCGAGCGACGCCAGCACGGCTTCCGCCCGCGCGACCATGCCCGGCGCCGGCGTCGACCACGGCGGCCGGTTCCACCCACCGGCGATCTCGATCCGCACCCGCGGATCGGCAGGCCGCCACGCCGCCAACGCCGCCGTCACCCGCGCGGCCTCGGCGTCCGTGCGCGCCCGCACGTCGATCTCCATCCGCGCGTGGTCGGCGACGACGTTGGGTCGCGTGCCCCCGGTCAGCACGCCGACGTTGACCGTCGTGCCGGCGGCCGGGTCGGCGAGCCCGGCCAGGTACGAGGTGAGCGCGGCGAGCGCGTGCACCGCCGAGGCGCCCGCCTCCGGGTCCAGCCCCGCGTGCGCGCCCACCCCGGTCGCCGTCACCGTCCACAGCCCGACGCCCTTGCGGGCGGTCTTCACGGTGCCCGCGACGGCGCCGGGCTCGAGCACGAGCACGGCCTCGGCGCCCGCGGCCGCGTCGACGAGCGACGACCGCGACCCCAGGCTCCCGACCTCCTCGTCGGCGTTGACCAGCAATCGCACCGACGGCCGCGCCACCCCGAGGGCGTCCAGCGCGGCCACCGCGTAGACGCCCACCACCAGGCCGGCCTTCATGTCGAACACGCCGGGGCCGCGCGCCACCCCGTCGGTGACGGTGAACGGCCGCGCCGCGACCGTCCCGGCCTCGAACACGGTGTCGAGGTGCCCGAGCAGCACCACGGTCCCGTCCCGCGATCCCGGCGCGTCCACCTGCAGCACCGCGCCGGGGCCCGCGCCGAGCGTCGTCGCCGTCGAGCCCGTCCAGGTCTCCAGCACCCAGCCGGTCAGCACGGCCGCGCCCGCCGCGAGCAGCACCGGGTCGGTGCTGGGGGTCTCGGTGTCGACGAGGACGGCGAGGTCGTCGACGATCTCGTCGAGGCACCCGGACGCCCAGTCCCGGACCGCGCTCGTCCGACCCGCAGCGGGCTCCGCCTCGGTCGCCATCGCGCGACCCTCCCCGAGCGGCCGCCGAGGATCAAGGACGGTTCACGACCAGGCGAGATCCGCGGTCCGCACGACGAGCTCGAGCTTGCGCCGCTGGTCGTCGGGCGTGAGCTCGTTGCCCTCCCAGGTGCTCGCGAACCCGCACTGTGGGCTGAGGGCGAGC
The DNA here is from genome assembly GCF_028737255.1 of Actinomycetospora straminea. Lineage (GTDB taxonomy): Bacteria > Actinomycetota > Actinomycetes > Mycobacteriales > Pseudonocardiaceae > Actinomycetospora > Actinomycetospora straminea. Next base: position 36,174 of record NZ_JAQZAN010000011.1, read on the forward strand.
CGCTCCAGGGGGAGGTGGGTCGCGGCCTCGTCGATCCGCCGCCGCAGGTCGTCGACGGACTCCGGCTCGGGGTGCTTGGTGGTGACCAGGCCGAGCACGGCGGTCGTGCCGGGGCGCACGTGGCGCAACGAAGCGAACCCGCCGGCGCGGGCGTCGTCGTACTCGAGCAGCAGCCGGTCGTAGTCCGCCTCCGAGAACAGGACCTCGCCCATCTCGTCGTAGGGCACCGAGCTCTCGTACATGCTGCGGTAGTTGCCGCGGCAGATGTGGATCCCGGTGACGACGTCGTCGGGCAGCCCGTCGAACACCCGGCGGTCGGTCCGGACGTAGGAGGCGAGCTGCTCGGACCACCGGTCCGGGTCGGGGAAGAGGCGCCGGTTGTCCAGGAACGTGTACTTCGGGGCGTCGAGCTGCAGGTAGCGCACGCCGGCGTCGGCGAGCTCCCGCGCCTGCCGGTTCATGATCGCGACGAGGTCGTCGAGGAACTCCTGCGGGTCGGCGTACGCCCGGTCGGAGACGCCGGCGGTCCAGTAGCTCAGGAAGTTCGTGGGGACGGGCAGCGTCACCTTCACCGGCCGGTCGGCGTGGGCGAGCAGGAACGCGGCCTCGACGTCGACGAGGCTGCCGCGCGGGGTCAGCCGCGAGGCCACGACGGGCGAGGTGTGCGACGCGGTCCGCCCGTCCGGGGCGGTCCAGGTGCGCGTGAAGCCCTCGGGGTCGAAGCCGTCGGTGACGTCGAGGACCGGACCGTGCCAGATGCGCCGGCGCATCTCCCCGTCCCCGACCACGGGCAGCCCGACGGATCGCTGCAGCTCGAGGACGTCGAGCACGGCCTGGTCCTGCAGCGGGCGGAGGTCGGTGACGCCGTCCGCCATGGCCTCCCGCAGGGCGGCGGGCCGCAGGAACGACCCCACCGTCTCGGCCCGGATCGTCATGTCAGCCATCGCGGCGCACCCTCTCCGCGGCCTGCGCGGCCGCCGTCATCTTGGCGATCGCGAGGTTGCGGGGCACCCGCCGCAGCCCGCAGTCCGTCGAGATCTCCAGGGCCTCCGCGCTGCGGTACTTCAGGCACGTCCGCAGGCGCTCGACGAGGTCGTCGGGGGTCTCGGCGTAGTGCGTCTTGATGTCCACCAGGCCCGCCGAGAGGATGCGGCCCGGGTCCCACTGGCCGACGAGGTCGATCTCGGCCATCTCGCGCCCGCCGAACTCGAGGCTGAAGCCGTGGACGTGCGCGTCGAGCAGCGTCGGGAAGAGCCAGCGGTAGGTCCGCTTCGCGTAGGGCAGGCGGCGGAACGAGCCGAAGCAGATGTGCACCGTGAAGGTGCAGCCCGAGAACCCGTCCACGACCTGGTTGATGACGTCGACCATCGCCTGCGGCGTCCGGTCGTCGTCGGCGACGGCAGGGGTGATCGGCTCCTCGAGCTGGATGTAGTCGCAGCCCGCGTCGAGCAGCTCCTGGATGTGCCCGCGCAGCGCCGGGACCAGCGCCTGCGCGCACGCCTTGCGCGAGGGGTACACGTCGCGGAAGTCCAGCTCGGTGGTCATGCCGTACGGGCCCGGCATGCCGACGCGCGGGCGACGGTCGGTGGCGGCGCGCAGGAAGCGGTACTCGCCGACGAAGTCCCACATCCAGCTCAGGTCGTCGAGCGGCTCGGTGACCTTCCAGACGTCGAGCATGTCGTAGCCCAGCGCGCCGAGGCGTCGCGGCGCCGGCTGCAGGACGAGGCCGGGCAGCGCGGCGGTGATGTTCTCGATCCAGCCGCGGCGGCGGTGCTCGCCGTCGGTGACGATGTCGAGCCCGCAGCGCTCCTGGTCGCCGATCGCGAGGCGGCAGTAGTCGTCGTAGAGCTCGCGCTCGTCGTCCGGCCCGAAGCGCCCGGCGGCCTCGGCCGGCTCCACGACGTCCCACCAGCCCGGCCGCGCCCAGCCGCCGGTGGTGGTCACCGCGATCTCGGTGTTGACGGTCATCAGCCCTCCTCGAAGCGCATGCCGGTGGCCGCGACGAGCTCGTCGTGGACCGCGCCGCCGCAGCTGGCGACGATGTCGTGGCGGACCGACCCGTCCCGGACCCGCCCGGCGAAGTCGGTGACGCGCCCGCCGGCCTCCTCGACGAGCAGCCGTCCGCCCGCGACGTCCCACGGCGCCATGTCCCGCTCGACGTAGCCGCCGAGGTGCCCCGCGGCCAGGTGGGCCATGACGAGCGCGGGCGCGCCGGGGAAGCGGACCCCGCCCGCGACCGTGAGCATCGCCCGCATGAGGCGGGCGAACTCGGCGATCACGGCGGGGTCGGCCGACTGGGCCTGCACGCACACGACGACCTCGGCCGCGCGCGTCGCCGGCGACACGCCGAGAGGCCGCCCGTTGCAGGTGGCGCCGCCCCCGCGGACGGCGGCGTAGAGCTCGTCGCGCAGCGGGTCGTGGACGGCGGCGACGACCGGGTCGCCGTCGAGGGTCGCCGACACCGCGGTCGCGAACCACGGGAAGCCGTCGATGAACGCGCGGGTGCCGTCGAGGGGGTCGACCCACCAGCACAGGCCGGCGACCGGCTCGCTCGTGTCGGGGGCGTCCTCCTCGCCGAGCACGACGTCGTCGGGGCGCTCGGCCCGGATCGCGGCGACGACGGCCTCCTGCGCGGCCAGGTCGGCCGAGGAGCTGACGTCGACCCGGGCGTCCTTGAGGGTCACCTCGAGCACCTTGTCCTGGTACTCGAGCAGCACCGCTCCGCCGGCGCGGGCTGCGCGCTCGGCGACGCCGGCCAGCTCCGTGAGGTCGGCCGTCACCCCAGCACCTCCACCACGCCGCGGTCGCCGTCGATGCGCACGCGGTCGCCGGTGGTGATCGTCGAGGTGGCGACGCCGGTGCCGACGACGCACGGGATGCCGTACTCGCGGGCGATGATCGCGGTGTGCGACAGGGTGCCGCCGGTGTCGGTGACACAGCCGCTGACCAGCCCGAACACCGGTGTCCACTCGGTGGTCGTGCCGCCGCAGACGAGGATGTCGCCGTCGCGGACCTGGTCGATGTCCTGCGCGGCGCGCACGACGCGCGCGGTGCCGACCACGGTCCCGCGGGCGGCCGGGAAGCCCGACAGCGACGCCGTGGCCCGCTGCGCCTTGATCGTCGCGAAGTACTCCGGGGTGAGCCCGAACAGCTCGGTCATGATCGGGTCGTTGACCGCGTCCGGCACCGTCCCGACGACGGGCGGGAGCTCGCCGCCCCGCGCCGACCAGTGGTCGTGGTAGTCGCGGCGCGCGGTCACCAGCGACCGGCAGTCGCCCGGGCCGCCGCTGCCGTCCGGGCCCTCGAGCAGGTCGAGCAGCTCGTGGCGGAACAGGAAGAACACGTCCTCGCGCGCGTCGAGCACCCCGTCGGCGACGAGCCGCTCGGCCGCCGCCAGCGTCAGGCGCCGGACCGGGAGGTGGACGCGGCGGTCGATGAGGAAGTTGTGCTCCTCGTTCCACCACACGAAGTTCGCGGAGCGGTTGGACGCCAGCGCCGCGTCGAAACGGGTGCGGTCCTCCTCGGTGAGCGAGGCACGGGCCTCGTCGACGAGACGGTCGCGCTCGGCGAGCACGTCGCGGCGCGCGGCGGCGAAGTCGTGGCCCTCGGGACGGGTGAGGAACTCGCGGATCGTGCCCAGCGGCGTCGCCGGGTGCTCGGCCCAGGAGGGCCGGTCCATCGTCGCGGTCTCGTCGGTGCGCTGGCCCCAGACCGCGAGGAACGCCTCGAGCTCGCCCCACCACGCCGGCCCGTTCGGCTCCCGCTCGAGCGCGGCCCGGACGTCCTCGACGGTCGGCTCGGCGAGGGCCCCGGCGACGCCGAGCTCGCGGGCCCGTCCGGCGAGGCGCCAGAGCTCCTCGTCGGTGCGCAGGTAGGCGGTCTCCTCGCCGGCGAGCCACTTCGGGATCTGGCCGGTCTCCAGCCCGAGGTCGGTGACGAGACCGAAGAGCGCGACGTAGTTGGCCGCGAGCAGGTACATGACCTCGAAGTGCACGCCCCACGCGCGGCGGTGGAACGCGATCGTGTCGACCAGGGCCGCGCGCAGCTCCGCGCGGTCCATCGCGTCGACGTCCAGCCCGTCGAAGTGGGTGTAGGCGGCCTCGAGCTCGGCGCGGTAGCCCGCCCAGTAGCTCGCGAAGTCGGCCAGCCGCGGCCCCGCGAACGCGCCGAAGCGCTCGGCGCGCGCGCCCATCTGCCAGATCGAGGTGATGGGGCACTGGCCGAGGTAGACGTGGACACCGGCGATCCGGTTGACCATGCCGGCGGTCGGCGGGATGCCGACGATCTCGGCGCCGTACTGGGTGCCCCAGGTCTGGGCATCCTCGAGCAGCCCCATGCTCGCCGGCGTGATGCCCTCGGCGAAGTGCTGGGAGTCCCGCATCCAGAAGCGGCCCTCGTCGGCGCGCGTGAAGGGCGCCAGCGGCTCGGCCAGGAACGGCCGGGACTCCAGGCGCGGCTCGTAGCCGGGGTAGAAGTCGCCGTCGGCGTACTCGCCGAGGGGGATGACCGTGCTCGACTCTTCCGTGATCGTCACCGGCTCACGTCCTCGTGCTGGGCTGCGGTGGCGCGACGCTAGGAGCGGGTGACGGGCGATCGGTAGCCGCTTCCGGCGGCGCCGTCCGGTTCCGGCGAGCCGGGTGTGGCCCTTGACACCCTCGCCGGGTCCGACCAGCGTCGGGCGCGGCACGAGGAGGTGCGGGGTGGAGGTCTGTCGCGGGGGCTTCCGGACGGCCGACCCCGACGACGCCCACGAGCGCACCGAGCCGCTCATGACCGGGCACCGGATGACCGTGCGTCGCGAGGGCGCGTCGTTCGCGGCGGACGTGCGGTGGGTCGCCGGCGACGGCCTGGGTCTGCTGCGCTTCTCCTACGGCGCCGCCGTCGACATCCGCTCCCACCCGCTCGACGCCTTCGCCACCGTGCACCTCCCCGTGCGCGCCGGCTTCCACGCCGAGCACCGCGGGATGCGGGTGCGCGCCGACGCCTCGCGCGGCGCGGTGTTCTCCTCGTCGGGGCCGCTGACGATGCGGTGGGACGCCGGCCTCGACCTGCTCGTCCTCAAGATCGACCGCGCCGACCTCGAGCGGGAGCTCGCCGCCCTGCTGGGCCGGGCGCCCGACGCCCCGCTGGCCTTCGACCTCGCGATGCCGCGCGCCGGCGGCACGGTGAGCGGGGCCGCCGAGCTCGTCCGCAGCACGTGCGCGGCCGCCGGCCCGGACGGCCCGCCGCCCCGGGTGTGGGCGGCGCTGAAGCACGCGGCCGCGACGGCGCTGCTGCTCGGGCACCCGCACTCGTACACCGAGGCGCTGCGCGCGCCCACGGCGCCGGCGTCGTCGACGGTGGTGCGCCGGGTGCTCGACCGCGCCGCCGCGGACCCCGCCCGGCCCCCGACGGCGCCCGAGCTCGCGCGGCTCACCGGCGTCAGCGAGCGCACCCTGCGCACGGTCTTCCATGCCGAGTTCGGGGTCGGGCCGGTCACCTACCTGCGGCGGCGGCGCCTCGACGCCGTCCACCGCGAGCTCGCCGACCTCGACCCCGCCGGCGGCACCACCGTCGCCGACGTCGCGCTGCGCCACGGCTTCGCCCACGCCGGACGCTTCGCCGCGGAGTACCGCGCGCGGTTCGGCGAGGCTCCGAGCACGACGCTGCACCGGTGCGCTCCGCGCACGTGAGCACTTTCGCGGGCTAGAGCACCTCGAAGTGCTCACGAGCGCGCAGCGCACCTGCTGGACCCGGCGCCTCGGCGCGGAGCACCATCCGGGTCATGGGGGAGGCGGTGCCGGTGGGGGAGGCCGACGTGCCGGCGGTGGCGGCCGCCGCGGCGCGGGCGTTCGCCGAGGACGGCATGTTCACCTTCGTCTTCCCCGACCGGTCGGCGCGGCCCGCCAAGCTCGACCGCTTCTTCCGCGGCGCCGTGCGCTACGGCCGGCTCGCCGGCACCGTCGTGACGACCCCGCAGCGCGCGGGCGTCGCGATCTGGCTGCCGCCCGGCCACACGACGATGTCCGTCGCCGCCATGGCCCGCGCGGGCATGCTGACGTTCCCCGTGACCCTCGGGCCGGCCGCCTTCCGGCGCTTCACGGCCTACACGAGCTGGCTCGACGGCCAGCGCCGCGAGCTCGCCCCCGACCCGCACTGGTTCCTGCTCGCGCTCGGCGTCGACCCCGTCTGGCAGCGTCGCGGGGTCGGCAGGACGCTCACGGCCCCGACCCTCGCCGACGCCGACGAGCGGGGGCTGCCGGCCTACCTGGAGACGACGAGCGAGGCCAACGTCGCCTACTACGAGCGCAGCGGCTTCGGCGTCGCGCGCGAGGCCGTGCCCGACGCCGGGCCGCGGACCTGGTCGATGCGCCGCGAGCCGCGGCGCTGAGTGTGGGGTGATCCGGCGACGGGGTAGTCGCCGGATCGATCGACGCGCGGAGGGGACGATCCAGGTGGCGACGCCGGCACGCGAGCGGGAACTGGCCCCCGCCCGCGCGCACCCTGCCGGAGTCGCCGCCCTGGCCCTCGCCGCGCCGGTGGTGCTCGTGGTCGGCGCGCTGCTCGCCGAGGCCGCGCAGCCGCCGGGGGCCTACGACGCGGTCGGGCAGACGGTCAGCACGCTCGCCGGCCGCGCGGCCACCGACCGCTGGATCATGGCGGGCGCCCTGGCCCTCGTCGGCGTGCTGTACCTGCTGGTCGCGGCCGGCCTGCGCGGCGTGCCCCGGGCCGCGCGCGCCGTCCTCGGGCTGGGTGGGGCGGCCGTGGTCGTCGCGGCGCTCGCCGCCCAGCCCGCGCACGGCAGCTCGACGGTGCACATGGCCGCCACGGTCACCGGCGCGGTCACCTTCGTGCTCTGGCCGATCCCGCTGGTCGCCGACCGGCGCCTCGACCCCGTCCTGCGCCGGGGCTCGCTCGTCGCCGTCGTCGCGATGCTCGCCCTGCTCGGCTGGCTGTGCGCCCAGGCGTGGACCGACGGCGCGTCGCTCGGGGCCGCGGAGCGCGCGCTGCTGCTCGGCGAGATGGTCTGGCCGCTGGTCGTGACGGCCCGCGTGGCCCGGGTCCCACCCGCGACCGCCGTCGCCGTCCTCGGGCCGGTCGTGTTCGTCGTCGGCGTCCTCGCCGCCCAGGCCGCCCAGCCCGGTCCCGACCCGCTCGACCAGTCCCTGAGCGCGCTGTCCGGCCACGCCGCGACCAGCCGCTGGATCATGACCGGCACCCTCGTCCTCGTGGGCGCCCTGACGGTGCTCACCGCGCTCGCGCTGCGCCCCCGCGTCCCGCCCGCGGCGTGGCGACTGCTCGCGGCGGGCGGCGCGTTCCTCGTGGTGACGGGCCTGAGCCCGCAGCCGGTGGGCGGCTACTCCGCGGTGCACATGGTCGCCGGCGGCCTGGCGTGGGCGGCCTACACCACCTGGCCGCTCGGCCTCGTGGCGTCGCCCGCGGTCGACCGGCGGCTGCGCGTGGCCTCGGCGGTCGCGACGGGCGTCCTCGTCGTGCTCGTGGCGTGGTTCGCGGTCCAGCTCGTCACCACCGGCACCTGGTACGGCCTGTCCGAGCGGATCGTGGTGCTCGCTCAGGCGGTGTGGCCGGTGGTGGTGGCCGCCCACGTGAGCGGATGGTCCCGCTCGAGGGTCCGCTCACGAGGAGAAGATCACTGACAGCGCCGGCGCGACGTCGTGGTGGTCGTGCACGAGGCGGCAGTGCCCGCGTCCGGCGCGGGCGAGGTCGCGGCCGAGCTCGACGTCGCGCTCCCCGGACACGTCGAGCAGCACGTCGAGCCGCGGCAGGCGCCCGGCGATCCCGCGCGGGTCGGGGCCGGCGTTGTGCACGGCGTCGGAGAGCAGGAGCACCCGCCCGTGGGGCGTCCCGGCCGCGAGGCGTGCCGCCGTGGTCAGCGCGAAGGCGACGTTGGTGAGCCCGCGGGTCGGCACCCGCAGCAGCAGGTCCAGCACCGCGAGCGGGGCGAGGCGCTCGCCGGGGCGCAGGAGGACCGCCGCGTCCGACCAGAACGCGAGCACCGCCAGCCGGTCCCGCCCGAGCTCGCCGGCCAGGGCGCCGACGGCGGCCGCCGCGGTCAGCGCGCGCTCCCCGGTCATCGACCCCGACACATCGACCGCCAGCACCACCGTCCGCGTGCTGCGCCGGCGCTCGCGCACCACGAGGTCCTCGTCGGCGGGCGCCGGGTTCGCCGCGAGCACCTCGAGGGTCGCGTCGAGCTCGAGATCGTCGCCCGCGCCGTGCCACCGCCGGCTGACCAGCTCCCCGGCCACGCCGGTCGAGCGCTCCTCGTCCGTGGGCGGGCGCAGCGCCAGGCGCCGGGCGATCCGCCGGGACCGGGCGCGGGCGACCTCGTCGGTCGTCCGCGCCGCGAGCTCCTCCAGCGCCACCACCTCGGCCGGCTCGTCCGACGCCCCGGGCGCGGTCCGGCTCCCGACCGACCGGTCCCCCCGGCGTCGTCGCGTGCCGTCGGAGAGCACCAGCCCGCCACCGGCCCCGGCCCGCTCGTAGAGCGCCGGCTCCTCGGTCAGCTGCTTCGGCTTCCGGCGCAACGGCGGACGCCGCGACTCGCGTCGGACGGGGCTGTCGGCCTCGACCTGCTTTCAACCGGGCTCGGCGCGTGCCGGGTCGAGCACGAACCACGACTCCCAGATCGTCCGCAGCACCTGCTCGGGCGTCGCCTCCACGACCTCGTCGAGGTGGACGCGGCCCGAGAGCGCGAGCAGCAGCCCGTCGAGGACGAGCCCCGTGTAGTCGTCGGGCAGCCCCCGGGGCGGGGTCGCGCCGGGGTCGTCCGGGATCGGCACCGAGCGCAGCCGGGCCAGCCGCTCGACGACGAGCGCGAGGTCGATCGCCCCGCGCACGCTGCTGCCCTGCCGGATCGCCTCGTGCCCGCGCGTCGCCCGCGTCAGGCCGACCGCGTCGGCGACGAGCCGCGGGAGGTCGAGGTCGGTGCGCGCGGCGACGATGGCGCGCTCGGCCTCGGCGTCCTGGTAGTCGACGGCGAGGCGGCAGAGCCGGTCGCTGACCGACGTCGACAGGCGCGTCGTGCCGATCGTGTCGTACGGGTTCATCGTCGCGACCACCCGGAACGACGGCGCCGCCTCCACCGTCCCGACCCGCGGCACGGCGATCCGGCGCTCGGCCATGGCCGTGAGCAGCGTGTTCAGCGTGTCCTCGGGCGCCCGGTTGAACTCCTCGACGTAGAGGAAGCCGCCCTCGCGCATCGCCTCCAGCAGCGGGCCCGGGACGAACGTCTCCGCGGAGTAGTCCTCGCGCAGCACGCGCGCCGGGCTGTGGTGCCCGACGAGCCGGGTCGGCGTGAGGTCCGCGTTCCCCTCGACGAACACCATCGGCACGTCCCACTCGGCGGTGATCGCCGCGAGGATCGTCGACTTCGACGTCCCCGGCGGGCCCTCGAGCAGGACGTCGCGCCCGGCCGCCACGGCGGCGAGGAGCAGGTCGAGCTCCCGCTCCCGGCCGACGACCCGCGCGGCGACCTTCTCGCGGACGCCCGTCAGGTCGTCCCTCACTTGACGCTGAAGCCTGCGTCGACGGGCAGCGTCACGCCGGTGACGTACCGGCCGGCGTCGCTGACGAGGTAGAGGATCGCGTTCGAGATGTCGACGGCCTCGACCATCTCCACCGGCAGGAGGTTGGCCAGCGCGTCGCCCTTCTCCGGGTTCTCCGCCATCCACGCCTCGAGCTGCGGGTTCACGACCATCGGCGTGTTCACGCCGGTCGGGTGCACGGTGTTGACGCGGATGCTGTGCGGCGCCAGCCAGTGCGCGAACGTCCGCATGAGCCCGACGACCCCGTGCTTGGCCGCGGCGTAGCCGCTCATCGCGCCGCCGCCGTCACCGCCGCGTCCGGACAGGCCCTGGGTGGAGCTGGTCAAGACGATCGCGCCGCCGTCGCCCTGCTCGATCATGCGCGGCGCCGCCACCCGCACGGTGTGGTAGACGCCGGTGAGGTTGACGTCGATGACCTCCTGCCAGCCGCGCTCCTCGTCGTCGGGCTCGCCGCCGACCTGGTTCGCGATGCCCGCGTTGGCCAGCACGATGTCGACCCGCCCGAGCTCGGCGATCCCGTCGTCGAACGCCGCCTGCAGCGCCCGCCGGTCGCGGACGTCGGCCTGGCGCGTGACGATCCGGCGGTCGAGGTCCTCCACCTGCTTCGCGGTCTCCGCCAGGTCCTCCGGCGTCGCGCCCGCGTACTGGACCGTGCCGATCTGCTCGCAGATGTCGACGCCGATGATGTCGGCGCCCTCCTGCGCGAGCCGCAGCGCGTGGCTGCGGCCCTGGCCGCGCGCGGCCCCGGTGATGAAGGCGACCTTCCCGTCGAGCTGTCCCATGCTCGGGCTCCTTGCGTTCGACAACGACGTCCCCCCGAGCGTGACCCAGACCACGACGAGCACGCCACGGCCGGACGGCCGATCTTGCGGGCCTGTCGCTGGCGCGGCACGCGCCGGTGCGAGACGGTGCACGCCGTGATCGGGCGCCTGCTGGCCGTGGTGCTGCTCGCGGTGGTGGGGGCCTACGCGGTGCTCCTCGAGCGCCCGCCGGACCCCGTGCCCGCGTCGGCCCCGCCGGCCGAGTTCAGCGCCGACCGGGCCGCCGGGACCGTCGACCAGCTCGCCCGCGAGCCCCGTCCCGTCGGCAGCCCGGCCTCGGACGCGGCCCGGGACGCGCTGGTCGGGCGGCTGCGCGCCGAGGGCCTCGACCCGCGGGTGGACGCCACGGCCGCGATCGCCGCCGAGCAGGGGCAGGCCCGGGCGGCGCGCGTCGAGAACGTCGTCGCCACGCTGCCCGGCACCGACCCGACCGGCGCCGTCGTGCTCATGGCGCACTACGACTCGGTGACCGCCGGCCCCGGCGCCGCCGACGACATGTCCGGCGTCGCGACGGTCCTCGAAACCGTGCGGGCCCTGCGCGCCGGGCCTCCGCTGCGCAACGACGTCACCGTCGTGCTCACCGACGGCGAGGAGGCGGGCCTGCTCGGGGCTCGGGCGTGGGTCCGCGAGCAGCTGCTCGGTCCGTTGGGTGACCGCCCGACCGTCGTCCTCAACTGGGAGGCCCGCGGCGTCGAGGGCCCTTCGCTGCTGTTCGAGACCTCGCCGGGCAACGCCGGGCTGGTCGACGCGTGGGCGCGCTCGGTGCCGCATCCGCGCGGGGACTCCTCGCTGGTCGAGGTCTACCGCTTCCTGCCCAACGACACCGACCTGTCGCCGGTCCTCGACGCCGGCCGGCCCGGGATGAACGCGGCGTTCATCGAGCGGCCGTACCAGTACCACACCCCCGGCGACACCCCGGCGAACCTCAGCCGCGCCTCGGTGCAGAACCACGGCGGGAACGCGCTCGCGCTGACCCGGGCCCTGGGCGCCGAGGACCTGGCCCCGCTCGACCCGGTCGCCTCGGGCCGGGAGCCGACGGGCGACCGCACCTACTTCGCCGCGCTGGGCTACCTGGTGACCTACGACAGCTCCTGGGCCTGGGGGGTCGCAGGCCTCGCGCTGTTGCTGGTGGTCGTGCTGGTCGTCGTGGCGCGGGTGCGCCGGCAGGCGACGATCGGCGGCGTCCTGGGCGGCCTGGCCGTCTACCTGCTGACGCTGGGCGTCGCGGTCGCCGCCGGGATCGGGTTCTGGCGGGCGCTGGTCTGGTTCCGACCGTCGTACGCCGACACCGGCCCGTTCCTCGGCCGCCCGACGCTCTACGACGTCGCGGCCGGGATCCTCGCGTTCGTCGTGGTGACGCTGGTGGTGAGCCTGCTGCGGCGCCGGCCCGGGGGCCTCGCGTTCGCGTGCGGCGCGCTGCTGGTGCTGGCGCTGCTCTCCCTCGGGCTCGCGGCCGTCGCACCGGGCTCGGTGTTCCTCCTCGCGTGGCCGGTCGTCGGGCTCGCCGTGGGGCTGCTCGTCGTCGCGCTGGCGGGGGAGCGGCCGTGGCTCGCGGTGCCGTTCTTCGTGCTCGGCGCCGTTCCCGCGGTCGCCCTGCTCGTCCCGTTCGCGGTCGCGTCCTACGGCGTCGCGGGGGTGTCCGACGGGCTGGCGGTCGCGGTCTTCGTGCTGGTCGGGGTGCCGATCGCCGCGGGGCTCTCGGCGCTGCCGAGCCCCGGCCAGGTGCGGGGCTACGCGTTGCCGATCATGGCGTTGTTCTGGGTGCTGATCCTCGCCGCCGGTGGCCTGTTCGTCGACCGCCCCGACGCCCGCACCCCGCAGGGCAGCAGCCTCGCCTACGTCCTCGACGCCGACGCGGGCGTCGCGCGCTGGGTGACGGCGGACGAGGCGCCGGCGGACTGGACCCGCCGCTACGCGCCCGACCCGCCGTCGGTGGTCGAGGCCTGGCCGTACGGCGAGCCGGTGGGCAGCGGACCGGCGCCGGTGCGGCCCGCGCCGGGGCCCGCCGCGCTCCCGAGCCCGATCCCGGGCGGCGTGCGGCTGCTGGTGTCGTCGCCGCGGGGCGCGCCGACGATCTTCGTGCGCGCGGACCGTCCCGCGACCGCGGTGACCGTCGCCTACCCGGGCCGCCCGCCGGTCTCCATGCCGCTCGACGGCGGTCCGCTGCGGCTCGAGCTCGACGACGTCCCGCCCGAGGGCGCCGTCGTGGACCTGCAGCTCGCCGGTCCCGCCACCCTGCGCGTCGACGACCAGACCCTCGGCCTCGCCGGCGTCCCGGACATCAGCCCCCGCCCGCCCGAGCTGCGCCAGGCCCGGGGCAACCAGAGCGACGTCGTGGTCGTGTCCCGCCGCCTCGCCGTCTCCTGACCTCCGCCCGCCCGGCTTCTAGGCCCGAACGGCGCACGGGGTGTGCCAGCGATGCGGCCTTGCTGGCACTCAACGCCAGGATCGCCACATCCTCGCCGACGCGACACGCCGGCGACCGGGCCCAGGTCAGGCGCGCTCGTCGGACACGACCTCGTACCAGCTCGTCTCGCTCGGCCCGTCCTGCAGGCCCTCCATCCGCTCGCGGGTCTCGAGGAACGCCTCGTCGGAGTGCCACGCCTCCCACGCCGCGCGGGTGGTCCAGGTGCCGATCACCGTGCGCTCGTTCGGCGCCTCGAGCGGGATGACGAGCTGGTTGCCGATCCACCCCTCCTTCTCGCGGGCGGTCTCGAGGCGGTCGCGCATCGCCGCGTCCCACTCCGGCTCGCGGCCCGGGGTGAGGGTGACGTGGGTGATCACGGTCATCATGGCTGCCCGGCTACCCGCGCCCCGGCCCGTCTCACGCGCCCGTCTCACGCCCGCGGGAACGCGACCTCGCCCGCCGCCGCCCGCTCCGCGATCTGCGCGATCCGCCCGGCCCGCGTCGCCGGCCGCTTCGCCTCGACGAGCCAGACGAGCATCGCCCGCCGCTTCGAGCGGCTGAAGCCGTCCCACTGCTCGCGCGCGCCGGGGTGCGCGTCGAAGGCCGCCGCGAGGTCGGGCGGGACGACCAGGTCCTCGACGTCGTCCAGCTGCCGTCGGCCTTCGCCGCGTCGATCATCGCCTGCCCGGCCGGCGCGATCAGCCCCGCCGCCTCCAGGCGCGCGACGCGCTGCTTGTTCGACCGCGCCCAGCCGCTGCCCCGCCGGCGGGGGCTGAACCACATCGCGGTGCGCTCGTCGTCGAGCGAGCGGGTGGTGCTGTCGATCCACCCGAAGCACAGCGCCTGCTCGACGGCCTGCTCGTACCCGACGGTCGGGCGCCCGGTCCGCGACTTCCACGTCACGAGCCACACGCCCTCGCCGCGGTCGTGGTGCTCGGCGAGCCAGGCCCGCCAGGCGTCGACGTCGTCGGGGTGCACCTGCTCGCTCACGGCCTGATCGCCGTCCGGGCCTCGAGGCGGTCGGCGAGCATGCTCAGCGGGAGCGCGAGCGCCCAGCTGATGCGGGCCCAGGTCGGCGACACGTACGCCAGCGGGATCGACGGCAGGAACCCCACGACGACGGCCGCGGTCCCCCAGTACTTGCCGTGGCCCCAGCGCCGCGCCCAGCCGTCGCCCCCGACCAGGCCGTCCTGCTCGGCGATGCGCCACAGCACGAGCGAGCTCAGCGCCGTCCCCATGATCGAGCCGGCGTAGATGATCGTCGCGGCGATGCTGTCGCCGTCGCCGAGCAGCGCGGTCGGGAACGGGAGCATCACGACGAAGAACAGGAACACGAGGTTGGCGACCAGCAGCCGGCGGCTCGCGCCGCGCAGCGCCAGGAGGTCGTCGTGGTGCAGGACCCAGAAGCCCCCGATCACCGCGAAGCTCAGGATGAGCGCGAGGAACTGGTGACCCAGGGCGAGCAGGTCCCCGACGACCTGCCCGTCCCGGATCTGCACGTCGGTCAGCGGCAGGATGAGGATCGTGATCGCGATGGCGAAGATGCCGTCGCTGAGCGCCGAGAGGCGGTCGAGGGACGGCAGCGGCCGGCCGTCGTCACCCTCCACCGCCGCCCCCGTCGTGCTCAGCCCTGGATTTCGTAGGTCGGGGTGATGATCGCGCGCCCGATGCTGTGGAAGAAGAGGTTGAAGCCGAGGAACGCCGGCGTGGCGTCCGCACCGACGCCGAGGTCCTCGACGTCGACCGCGTGCACGACGAAGAAGTAGCGGTGCTCGCCGTGCCCGGGCGGCGGGGCGGCGCCGATGTAGCGCTTCGCGCCCGCGTCGTTGGCCAGGGTGATCGCACCCTCGGGCAGCAGGCCCTTCTCGGGGTCGCCGGCGTCGGCCGGCAGGCTCGTGGTGGAGGCGGGGATGTTGGTGACCGCCCAGTGCCAGAACCCGCTCGCGGTCGGGGCGTCGGGGTCGAAGCAGGTGACGGCGTAGCTCTTCGTCCCCTCGGGGGCGCCCGACCACTCCAGCTGCGGCGTCACGTCCTCGCCCCCGGCGCCCATGATGCCGCTGACCTGCGCGTTCGGGAGCGTCTGGCCGTCGGCGACGTCGGTGCTGGTGACGCTGAACGACGCGACGTCCGGCAGGAACTGGTACGGGTCGGGCGGCTGGTGGGACACGGGTAGCGCCTCCTTCTCGACAGCGTGGTCTCCGGCGCCAGTACCCCGGTGGGCGGTCCGGTCACGCCCACTGGACGAGCAGCAGGTCGTCGCGCCGCTGATCCTCGAGGACGAGGAAGGTGACCAGCCCGCCCTCGCCGAAGGCTCGTGTCCGCAGGGGCCCGGCCGGCTTCCCGGCGACGTACGGGTCGCTGTCCCACGGGTTCACCTCGAGCGCCCGGCTGAGCCGCTCGAAGTCGTCGACGGCCTCGGCTGGGAGAGCCTGGATCTGGTCCTGCACGGGCCCGCGGGTGTCGAGCGAGTACACGAGGTGGCGTCAGAGGCGACGTTCGGAGACGTCCGTGGGTTCGTCCTCGGGCGGCGCCGTGCCGGTCAGCGCGGTGACCGCGTCGTGGACGACGCGACGGTGCTGGTCGCGGTCGCGCGTGATCCATGCGCGACGGCGCCAGAACCCGATCGTCTCGTGCACGACCGCCAGGTCCATGTCGCGTGCGGCCTCGTCCAGGGCCGCTCGGAACGCCTGGCTGAACGCCTCGCGGTGCTCGGGATGGAGCGCCTCGAGCACCGATCGCGGCGTGGCGCCGGCGCGCGGGAGCGGCGGGAGATCCTCCCGCGATGGTGCCTCCGGCCTCGCGCTGCTCACGTGTCGACGATAGCGAGCACGACCGACAGCGGCCCGCCACTCAGGAGAACGCGCCCGCGTAGGCGTTGAGGGCCGGCTGGCCGCCGAGGTGCGCGTAGAGCACCGTCGAGTCCGGCCCGATCTCGCGCGACCGCACGAGGTCGACGAGCCCCGCCATCGACTTCCCCTCGTACACGGGGTCGATGATCATCCCCTCGAGCTCGGCAGTGAGCCGGATCGCGTCGATCGTCGAGGCGACCGGGATGCCGTAGAGGTCCCCGGCCCAGCCCTCGAGCACGGTGATCTCGTCGTCGCGCAGCTCGCGCCCGAGCCCGATCAGCTCGGCGGTGTGGCGTGCGATCCGCTCCACCTGGTCGCGGGTCTTCTGCAGCGTCGCCGAGGCGTCGATGCCGATCACCCGACGCGCCGGTTCCTGCGCGGCAAAGCCGGCGATCATGCCGGCGTGGGTCGAGCCGGTGACGGTGCAGACGATGATCGTGTCGAAGAAGACGCCGAGCTCCGCCTCCTGCTGTTCGACCTCGCGCGCCCACTGCGCGAACCCGAGCCCGCCGAGCCGGTGCTCGGACGCGCCGGCCGGGATGCCGTAGGGCGTGCCGCCGGCCGCGCGGACCTCCTCCATCGCGCGCTCCCACGAGTCGCGGATGCCGATGTCGAAGCCGGCCGGGTCGAGCCGTACGTCCGCGCCGAGGATGCGCGAGAGCAGGATGTTGCCGACCTTGTCGTTCACCGAGTCCGGCCAGTCCACCCACTTCTCCTGCACCAGCCGCGCCTTGAGCCCGAGCTTGGCCGCGACCGCGGCGACCTGCCGCGTGTGGTTCGACTGGTAGCCGCCGATGGAGACCAGCGTGTCGGCGCCCGAGGCGAGCACGTCGGGGACGATGTACTCGAGCTTGCGGGTCTTGTTGCCGCCGTAGGCCAGGCCGGAGTTGCAGTCCTCGCGCTTGGCCCAGATGTCCGCGCCGCCCAAGTGCGCGGTGAGGCGGTCGAGGCGGTGCACCGGGCTCGGTCCGAACAGCAGCGGGTAGCGCTCGAAGTCGTCGAGGGACATCGGGTCCTCCTGGTCCTCGTCGGGGCGCCGAGCCGCGGCTCAGCACCGCTCGACGAGGACCGTATGCAACATATTGCGGCATCGGAAGCCCGCGCCCCTGTGACGCACGACGGAGGGTCAGAGCATCAGCCCGCCCTCGACGGCGACCGTCGCACCGGTCATGTAGGCGCTGTCGTCGGAGGCTAGGTAGACGACGGTCTTCGCGATCTCCTCGGGCGTGGCGTGCCGGCCGAGGGGGACGAGGTCGTCGAACGCCTTGGCGGCCTCCTCCTGGCCCAGGCCCGTCGCGCGCATCTCGATCGAGTCCTGGAACGGCGTCGACGTCGGCCCGGGGTGCAGGGAGTTGACGCGGATGCGGCGCGGCGTGAGCTCCTTCGCGGCCGCCCGCATCATCCCGACCTGCGCGTGCTTGGCGGCGACGTAGCCGCTGATGCCGCCGAAGCCCATGAGCCCGACGACGCTGGAGGTGATGATGACGCTCGCGCCCGCGCCGAGGTGCGGCGAGGTGTGCTTGACCACGTGGAAGGCGCCGAGGGCGTGGACCTGCAGCGTGCGGGCGAACTCGTCGGACGGGTAGTCCTCGATCGGAGCGACGGCCCCGGTGTTGCCGGCGTTGCTGAAGACGACGTCGAGGTGCCCGAACCGCTCGATCGCCTCCGCGACGGCGGTACGGACGGCGTCCTCGTCGGTGACGTCCGCCCTCGTGAACGCGGCCTTGTCCTCGCCGAGCTCGGTCACGGCCCGCTTCAGCGCGTCGGCGTCGAGCCCGACGAGGTGTACCTGCGCGCCCTCGTCGACCATCGCGCCGGCCGATGCCCGCCCGATCCCGCTCTCCCCACCGGTGATGATCGCGACCTTGCCGTCCAACCGCGCCATGGCTGCCCCCTGAATCCGAATCGGAAGGGCAGCGTGGCGCCGCTCTGACCTGCGCAGGTCTCGGCGAGGACACGAGTCCGTCGTGACCTCGTCGCGGGCGACGTGATCGCGTGCAGCGGGTCACCGTCCGACTCCGCGGCGTCTCACGGACGCGCCGAGCGCGCCCCGTCCCGGGCGAGGACGAGCTCCGTCTCGCCGGGCTCCGCCGTCCGCACTGCCTCCTCGAGGTGGACGAGTAACAGCCGCCAGGCGGCCTCGAGCGGGTCGAGGTCGGGGAAGAGGACGGCAGCCCCTTAGGCCATCGACCGCAGGTGCTGGTCGAACGACGTCGGGGTGACGTGCAGGCGGAGGGGAGTCGGCAGGGGACGGTGATCGAACTCCGTCAGCGTGACGACGCCCTGGCCCCGGTCCTCGGTCGCCTCGCCCTCGGCCATCAGGCCGCCGACGAGCTGGTCGTAGAGCCCGTTGCTGCTCATGGCCATGCCAATCCTCTGCATGCGGGATCACCTCTGGCGGCACCGATTCGTCTATCACCTCCCGGCGGAGCCGAGGGTCGTCGTCCCCGTCGATGAGGATGCGGCGACCGCGCGGCCGAGGTTGAGGAAGAACGGCTGCCTGGCTCGCAACGTCGTCTAGATCCACTTCGCTCGTGGCAATCAGGAGGCGGTGGGCATCGAGCCGTGTGCTGAAGCACGGGCTCCAGGCCATGGACGGCGTGTCGTTGACGCTGCCGAAGCGGCGAGCAGAACACCCAGATCGTGAGCGACTGGAAGAGCGGTACGAGGACTTCCGCGCCGCCGGCTGAGTCCTGTGCTGTGGCGCGGCCAGCGCATCTGGTTGCGCGCGCCGACGCGCGGCTGCAGTCGCTGGAGGAGACCCTCTCACTACCGGGTAGCGGTCTGCAGGAAAGATCACGCCCTGTGATGAGCGGGAGTACCCCACAGGACCTCGGCCAGTGACGGTGGACGCCACCGCAGGCCTCTACGAGTCGGTCCGCACGCGGGAGCTCGACCGGCGGCTGCAGGGGCTGTCGCCGGACGCAGCCACCTTTGGCGAGCTCACCACGGCTGCCGCGCCGGACGTCCTTGCCCGGCACGTCGGCGAGGCTGTACGTCGAGTGCTGGCCGAGGAGAAGGACGCCTCTACGCGCCGAGAGCTCGTGAACCGGATCATCGACTTGCTCGACTCACCCGACGACCTCGTCGTGGACCTCGAGCAGCTGCTCGCGGTGAGCACAGCGCCTGGCGTCCACCGGCTCGTCCGACCGACGACGCCACTGTCCGAGACGGCTCTGCTCACGAACACCGCCGACGAGCCATCACTCGGCGCTGAATTGAGGTCGGAGCTCGCGACCGCAGACCACGTCGACCTGCTCTGCGCGTTCATCCGATGGCACGGCATCCGCGTCCTCGCCGACGAGCTGACGCGCCTGCGCGAGCGCGGCATCCCGTTCCGCGTCATCACCACGACTTACCGTGGCGCCACGGAGCGGCGTGCCGTGGACGAACTCGTACGCCGTTTCGGTGCGGATGTACGTATCCGGTACGAGGACCAGTCGACGCGGCTCCACGCCAAGGCATGGCTCTTCCGCCGCAACAGCGGCTTCGACACCGGCTACGTCGGCAGCTCGAACCTGTCGAGGTCAGCGCTGGTGGACGGACTCGAGTGGAACGTCCGGATCTCCGCGATCGCGACACCGGCGCTGGTCCGGAAGTTCGAAGCCACCTTCGACACGTACTGGAACAACCCCGACTTCCGCGCCTACGACCCGGATCGCGATGCGGCCCTCCTCGATGCAGCTCTGGGCGCGGAGTCGGGTTCCGGCCCGTCGACCATTTCGCTCTCGGGCCTCGAAGTCCGCCCCCGTCCTCATCAAGAGCGCATCCTCGAGGCGCTCGACGCGGAACGCGTGGTGCACGGCCGTCATCGGAACCTCGTCGTCGCGGCCACGGGTACCGGAAAGACCGTCGTCGCCGCGTTGGACTACCGGAGGCTCGGTGGCTCCCTGCTGTTCGTCGCCCATCGACGGGAAATCCTCGAGCAGGCGCGGCGGACCTACCGCGAGGTCCTCGGTGACGGCACCTTCGGCGAGCTCTTCGTCGGCGGCGAGGTGCCGAGCGGTTGGAAGAACGTCTTCGCCTCCATCCAATCCCTACGAGGCGCGGCCGACCTTCCGGCGTTCGACGTCGCCGTCATCGACGAGTTCCACCACGCCGAAGCGGCCAGTTATCGGAATCTCCTCGATCGACTCGTGGCGCGGGAACTCCTCGGCCTGACCGCGACGCCGCAGCGGGCCGACGGCATCGACGTCCGCGAGGAGTTCTTCGACGGTCGGACGGCCGTAGAGCTGGGCCTGGCGGACTCCCTCGAACAAGACCTGCTCTGTCCGTTCCACTACTTCGGTGTCGCCGACAACACCGATCTCTCGGCGCTCGAGTGGTCGCGGGGTGCGTACGACGTGTCCGGTCTCAGCAACCTCTACACGGGCAACGATGCACGCACCCTGCTCGTGCTCCGCGCCCTCCGCGACCGCGTCGCTGACGTGCACCGCATGCGTGCGCTCGGCTTCTGCGTCTCGGTGGCGCACGCCGAGTACATGGCGCGCAAGTTCTCCGAGGCCAACATCCCATCCCTCGCGGTGACCGGTGAGACAGCGCTCGGTGACCGACTGGCCGCCGCATCGGCGCTGCGGAACGGGCAGGTGCAGTGCCTGTTCACGGTGGACCTGTTCAACGAGGGCGTCGACCTCCCGACGGTCGACACGCTTCTCCTCCTCCGCCCGACCCAGAGCGCCACGGTCTTCCTCCAGCAACTCGGTCGCGGACTCCGTCGGGCTCCGGGAAAGGCCGTGCTGACCGTCCTGGACTTCATCGGGCAGCACCGTCGCGAGTACCGCTTCGACACCCGATACCGAGCTCTGACGGGCTCGACGCGCGCGCAACTGGTGCGAGACATCGAGGAAGGGTTTCCCTACCTCCCGGCAGGTTCCCAGCTCGTGCTGGACCGCGTGGCGCGCGAGGTGGTGCTCGCGAACGTTCGGCAGAGCCTCAGCGGTCGGCATGCGGTACTGGTCGCTGATGTCCGGTCCCACGGTGACCTCCCGCTCGCCGAATACCTCTCGCGTTCCGGCCGGGACCTCGCCGAGGTCTACCCGCGCGTGGGCTCGAACTGGACGCGCGTTCGTCGAGACGCGGGCTACCCGACCCCGCCGAGCGGCCCCGGCGAGGACGCCCTGCTCAAGCGCGTGCGGTCCTTCACCCACGTCGACGACCCGCAGCGCACCGACGTGTACACACAGCTGCTCGCGATCGACGGGCCGGACTACGCCGAACTCTCGACGGAGCAGCAGGCAATGGCGCGGATGCTCGTGTACAGCGTCTGGTCGAATCGAGCTGGACTGCAGTCGTTCCAGGACGGCCTCGACGCACTCCGCGCTTGTCCCGCCATCACGAGTGAGCTGGCCGAGCTCATGGCGATCACGAGCGATCGAGCGCGTCACGTGCCGAGGCCTCTCGGGATCGAGGGTGTGACGTTGCTGTCCCACGCGTCCTATCGACGCGAGGAGATCCTGACGGGGATCGGCTGGGCAACCTGGGACCGCAAGCCCCACGGACAAGCTGGTGGGGTCGCCTACTCAGAGGTGACCAACGTCGATGCCCTCCTCGTGACGCTGAGGAAAGAGGAGCGTGACTTCGCGCCGTCGACGCGCTACCGCGACTACCCGGTCTCGGCAGACCTCTTCCACTGGGAGTCGCAGAACAGCACGACCCTGACTTCGGCGCCGGGCCAGCGGTACACGCGCGGCACCAGCCGCGTGCTCCTCTTCGTCCGCGTCGCACGCGAGGACGAGCTCGGGTCGTCGCCCTACCTCTGCCTCGGCGAGGTGTCGCACGTCGATCACCAGGGGGAGCGACCCATCAGCATCACCTGGCGGCTGCACCGGCCGATGCCGCAAGACCTGCTGAGCAAGGGGCTGGTGGACGCGAGCTAGGCCGTACTGCGATCGCAGACGTCGTCCTGCCAACGGGCACTCGTGGTCGTCGTCCGGGCGTCCGACGAGGCGGCCATGGACGCGGGGGCGAAGGATGGCACGGGCATCTCTACTCGACCTGGAGCTCGTCCCCCACCGCGACCTCGCCCGGCTCCAGCACCGTGTACTTCGCCCCGAACACGACGCCCTGGTCCTCGAGGCGGTAGGTCGCGAGCGTCTCCAGCGGCTCGGGACCCACGCGGGCGCCGGTCTGCTGGTCGACGGTGACGACGGCGCAGCGCACGGCCTGCTTGGAGAACGCCAGTCGAGCAGAGCCGAGGAGGACGCGGTCGAGGTGGTCCTCGGCGTGGGCCGGGCAGCCGGTGAGCACGACGTTGGCGCGGAAGCGCTCGAGCGGGACGGGCTCGCCGCTGCGTTCGGCGGCGCGGTCGGAGAGGTCGTCCGCCGCGGCGCGGGAGAGCAGCAGCAGCGAGCCGCTGTCCGCCCAGCCCGACAGGCCGGGCACGAGGCCGTCGGTGGGGCGGCGGTGCTCGGGCGTCACGCCGACGAGCCGGCTCTCGACCCCGAGCACGTCGGAGAGCCAGGCGGCGGCCTCGTCGCCCTGGTCGAGGGCCGGGTGCTCCTTGCCGAAGATCTCGACACGGCGGCGCGGGCCGTCGTCGGCCACCTCCACCGTGCACGGCGCGCGGCCCTCGGCCGCCAGCGTCAGGGTCGAGCCGTCGAGGTGCGGGCGGATCGTCGCGAGCAGGGGGTGACGCCGCTGCGTCTTGAAGCGCCCGTCGGGCGCGACGACCATGAACTGCCGGTCGCCGGCGAGCCCGGTCGTCGTCACCTCGCGGCGGTCGACCGCCATCCCGGCGCAGCCCTTGATCGGGAAGACGGTCAGGGACGCGACGCGAGCGACCGCCTCAGACATGCGCCCAGCGTGTCACGCCGTCCGAGGCCAGATGAGTCGTCATGCTCCTCGCGGAGGTGCGCGGTGACCGATCGGGACGACCCGGACTTCCTGCACGCCCGCTGCCCGCTCACGGGCGTCACGGCGCGGGGTGTGGCCACCTGGGTGCTCATGGCCGAGCGACGGTTCGGCGGCGAGATCGTGCCGATGGACGGCGCGCCGCTCGAGGAACAGATCGCGCGGGCCGCCGACAACGTGCGCCGGCTCATCGCGATCGCCGGCGCCCGCCGGCCCGACAACGTGTTCCTGCAGGACGCGCGCGAGGCGGTCGAGGCGTCCGACCTCTTCTGTGTCGCGGTGGCGCTGAGCGCCGACGAGCTCGAGTCGCGCGTGGCGCGCCGCGCCGCAGCCGCGGACTGAACCTGTCCATCCCCTGCACGTCGGCCGTGTCCACGGCCGCACGGCGGTACACGGCGCGCCCCACTCTCGATCACGATGAGATCGCCATCACATCGAGCTCGGGGAGACGGCCATGGGACGGATGGACGGCAAGGTCGCGCTGATCACGGGTGCGGCGCGGGGTCAGGGCCGCGCGCACGCCCTGCGGCTGGCTCAGGAGGGCGCCGAGATCATCGCGGTGGACGTGTGCGCGCAGCTCGACTCCGTGCCCTACGACATGGCCACGCCCGACGACCTCGCCGAGACCGCCAAGCTCGTCGAGGACCTCGACCGCCGGATCGTCACCCGCGAGGCCGACGTGCGGAACCTCGGTGCCCTGCAGTCCGCGGTGCAGGACGGCGTCGCAGAGCTCGGGCACCTGGACGTCGTCTGCGCCAACGCGGGTATCGCGAGCTTCGCGCCGGGCTGGGAGCTCTCCGAGGAGAGCTTCCAGGAGATGATCGACGTCAACCTCACCGGCGTCTGGAAGACGCTGAAGGCCACGGTGCCGACGATGATCGAGCAGAACACGGGCGGGTCGATCGTGCTGACCAGCTCGATCGCCGGCCTCCGCGCCTTCCCCAACCTCGCGCACTACACCGCGGCCAAGCACGGCGTCACCGGCCTGATGCGCACCTTCGCCGTCGAGCTCGCGCCGTACGGCATCCGGGTCAACTCGGTGCACCCGACGACGGTGAGCACCGACATGATCCACAACGAGCCGATCTACGAGCTCTTCCTCGGGGTGCAGGGCGCGACCTACGAGGACGCGAAGGTGGGCATGACGACGCTCAACGCGATGAAGGTGCCGTGGGTGGAGGCGATCGACATCAGCAACGCCGTGCTGTGGCTAGCCTCCGACGAGGCCCGCTACGTCACCGGCACCACGCAGATCATCGACGCCGGCGCCCTGCAGCCCTTCAAGATCCCGCACGAGGCCTGAGCGGGGTCAGGCCACCCGGTCGGCCGGCACCGCACGCACGCCGCCGTCGACGAGCACGAGGTGGTCGTGCCCGGGCTCGCGCACGAGGATCGCCTCCTCGATCTGCGCGAGCAGGGTCTGCAGGCAGGCGGCCTCGGGGTCGTCGAGCTCGTCGGCCTCGACGTCGTCGAAGCGGGGCTGGCGGGCCGCCGGGTCGCGGCCCTCGTCGTCACACACGTGGTGCGCGAGGCGCTGCGGGTTGACGTGCAGGCGCACGGTGGGCTCGACGGGCTCGCCGTCGAGGCCGGTCAGGTCGATGGCGCCGCGGCCGTCCGACGGGCTGCCGTCGAGATCGGCGCGGAAGCCGAGGGCGGAGAGGAAGCGGTCGTAGCGTTCCTGGTCGTTCATTCCGTACCTCCGTGGTCGATGCCCGATGGTGCGAGGAGGATGCCGTGCCCTGCCAGGTCGGGCAGGTGTGACCCTCGCCAACAGGGCGGTGACGCCGGTCGCTCACCTACGGACGGGTGAGCCGCTGCTCCACCGGGGCGAGGTCGAACGGGCGGTGGGGCTCGGCCTGGTACCAGTAGGCGACCGACGACCAGTCGTCGCTGCGCCGGTTCGCGTGCCCGTGCTCGATGCTCACGCGGATCGAGCGCTCGAAGACGACGGGGTCCTCGACGTGGAAGCGGTACAGGCTCACCGGGCCGCGCCAGTTCTTCCCGCCCGCGAGCGTGACCCCGTGGTAGGGCGCGGAGTAGGGCTGGGTCGGGCACCAGGCGGTGTTGACGTAGTCCTCGGTGCCGGTGCCGTGCAGGGTCGGCGGCCAGACGTCGCCGTCGATGAAGATCATGTCGTCGCCCTCGCCGTACCAGTTCCACTTCCGCGTGCGGCGCCGGTTCTGGACGTTGAGCACGCAACCGACGTAGTGCCCGTGGCCCTCGGCCTCGAGGATCGTGTAGTTGTCAGCGCCTGTCAGGTTCGTGCCGTGGAACTGGTACGCGGCGTTCGACCGTCCGGGCCTGACACCGGATGTCAGCTGGCGGCGCCACTGGGCGTGGAAGCGGCCGATGTCGTCGTCGAGGGCGTCGAGCTCCTCGTAGTCGGCGTAGAAGTAGACGAGCACGTCGGCGTCGTCGACCTCGCTCGTGATCTCCATGCGCGCGCCGTCCCCGAACGGCATCGCGAACCAGCAGTTGAACGCCTTGCCGTCCTCCGGGCTCATCTGCAGCGGGAGCGAGACGAAGTTGCTGGTGCGGCCGTGGCCGACGCCGAAGAAGTCGCCGAGCGGCACTGCGACGCTCGGGTGCTCCTCGCCGTCCCACCAGGCGCGCAGGGTCAGGCGCCGGAGCAGGTCGTGGGCCGTGCCGCGAGGGTTCCGCAGGCTGCGCGACGCGGCGACGGTGACCCAGAGGTGCGTGACGACGCCGGCGCCGGTGACGTCGAGCAGGGTCGCGGTGGCGCCGGGGCGCAGGGTCACGCGGTCGTCGTTGCCGCCGGTGCGGTCCCAGCTCGACGACCGGCGCCGTCGGGTGCGGCGGAGGCGGGGCAGGTCGCGCAGGCTCGATCCGTGAGGGCCGTAGTCGACGGGCATGGGCACAGCGTGCCCACCTGACCGTCACGGGGCGGACGTGATGCGGTCGAGCCACTCGCGCAGCACGCCGAGCTCGGCCGGGCTCAGGGCGTCGACCTCCGGCAGCGCCGCGCGCAGGGCCGCGGCCGCGGGGACCGGCCCCGGGTCGGGCAGGGCCGGCGCATCGGTGGTGATGGCCGCGATGACGGCCTCGCGGGCCGCCGTCGCGAGCTCCGGGTCGCGCTGCTCCTCGGGGGTGCCGAGCAGCGTCAGCGTCGTCCCCTCCCCGACGGCCCGGACGAGCGCGACCGCCCGCGCCTCGGGCACGCGCAGCCGTCCGGCCTCGGCGATCCGGCCGATGTGCTTGCCCAGGACGCCGACGGCGGCGGCCGCGGCGGGCGAGTCCGGGACGCTGCCGGCGTACATCAGCCGGTAGAGCGCGGGGTGGGCGAGGCCGAGCTCGACGTGCTGGTCCCAGCCGTCGCGCAGGTCCCGGACAGGGTCGTCGGTGGGCTCGCGGGCGGTCTTGCCGGCGAGGTACGAGGCGAAGCCCTGGGTGGCGACGGCGTCGAGCAGGCCCTGCTTGTCGCCGAAGAGGCGGTAGATCGTCGGGGCCTGGACGCCCGCGGCGGCGCTGACCGCGCGCGTCGACACCGCGTCCGGCCCGCCCTCCTCGAGCAGGCGCAGCG
The DNA here is from genome assembly GCF_028737255.1 of Actinomycetospora straminea. Classification (GTDB taxonomy): domain Bacteria; phylum Actinomycetota; class Actinomycetes; order Mycobacteriales; family Pseudonocardiaceae; genus Actinomycetospora; species Actinomycetospora straminea. Next base: position 62,189 of record NZ_JAQZAN010000011.1, read on the forward strand.
CGGCCGCGACGATCCGGTCGCGTGGGCCCTCCTCCACGATCACGACGATAGCGCGGAGTTGCTTCCGGTGCTAACAACGGTGCTAGCGTTCTGCTGTTACCACTGGAAACGGAGATGCCATGATCGTCGTGACCGGAGCGAGCGGCCGCCTGGGCCGCGCTGTGCTCGAGCGGCTGCTGGAGCGCCTGCCCGCCGAGCAGATCGGGGCGAGCGTCCGCGATCCCGAGAAGGCGCGGGATCTCGTCGAGCGCGGCGTGCGGGTGCGCCGCGGCGACTACACCGACCCCGCGAGCCTGGCCGCGGCGTTCGAGGACGCGTCGCGGGTGCTGGTGGTGTCGGCGAACGTGCTGGGCGAGGAGGCCCTGCGCCGGCACCGCGTCGCGGTCGAGGCGGCCGTCGCGTCCGGCGCGGAGCGGGTGCTCTACACCAGCCACGCCGGCGCCGACCCGACCTCGCCGATGGCGCCGATGCCCGACCACGCCGCCACCGAGGAGATCCTCCGCCGGTGCGGCACGGCGTTCACCTCGCTGCGCAACGGCTTCTACGCCTCGACGGTGCCGATGCTGCTCGCCGGCGCCTGGCACACCGGCGAGCTGCGCGTCCCCGAGGACGGGCCGGTCGCCTGGACCACGCACGAGGACCTCGCCGCCGTCACGGTCGAGGCGCTCGTCGGCGACGCGCTCGACGGCGTCACCCCGCCGTTGACCGGGCCCGAGGCGCTGACGATGGCGCAGATCGTGGGCATGGCGTCCGAGGGGGCGGGGCGGACGATCCGGCACGTGACGGTGACCGACGCCGAGTACCGCGCCGAGCAGGTCGCGCGCGGCGTGCCCGGGGAGGCGGCCGACATGCTGCTGACGATGTTCGCGGCGAGCCGGCGAGGCGACTTCGCCGCGGTCGACCCCACGCTGCCCCGGCTCATCGGGCGGCCCGCGACGCCGCTGTCGGCCGTGCTCGGGGCGTCGGTGCCGGTGTAGGGGGGCGGGAACTACGACCTTCTCCGCCTGTCCGAGCGGGTCCAGCCTGGCCCTCCGGGCGCGGACGGTCGCGCCCCCGAGGCGAGGGAGCGGCGAGGTGTCGACCCAGCAGAACAAGGAGCTCGTGGCGCGGCAGTTCGACGAGATGTGGAACGGGGACAAGTGGGACGCCCTCGAGGAGATGTTCGCGTCCGACTACGTCAACCACGACCCCTACAACGGAGACCAGGGCCGCGGCCCGGAGAGCTTCAAGACGCGCGTGCAGGCCTACCGGGCCGTGCTCGCCGACTTCGACCTGCGCATCGTGCGCCAGCTCGCCGAGGGTGACCTCGTGTCGACGTACTGGTCGTTGCGCGGCACCCACGCCGGCGAGATCGAGGGCACGGCGCCGACGGGGCGGTCCGTGTCCTTCGAGGGGCAGCTGATGAGCCGGATCGACGACGGGCGGTTCGTCGAGGAGTGGGTCAACTGGGACACGCTCGGGTTCCTGCGGGAGATCGGGGCGCTGTCCTCGTAGGTCAGCCGGGTCGGAGGTCCACGACCAGCGGGCGGTGGTCGGAGGCCGTGACGTCGGGGACCTCCGCCCCGACGGGGACCAGGCCGCGCACGAAGACGTGGTCGATGCGGCCACGGCTCGAGGTGGCGGGGCCGTCGGGGTCGACGTTCGTGAAGCCCTGCCGCAGCGCTGCGAGTTCCGGGTCGTCGGGTCCGACGTTGAGGTCGCCGAGCACGACGGCCGGCCCGGGCCCGACGGCGACCTCGGCGAGGCGGCGGATCTGCGCGGTCTGCACGCCGTCGAGGCCGATGTGGCTGTTGTGGACCGCGACCGGCCCGGTGGGCGTGGCGACCTCGACCGAGAGGGCGCCGCGCTGCTCGTCGCGCGGGTCGGGCGGGAAGGTCGTGATGCGCGGCGGCCCGACGGGCAGGCGGGAGAGCACCGCGACGCCGTAGAGGACGTCGTTCGGGCCGGTGTCGCACGCCGGCCCGAGCGCGGCGTTGATCGGCGCGAGCGCCTCGGCCGGCGACGGCGGACGGATCGGGCCGCGGACCACGGCGTAGGCGAGGGCGTGGTCGCGGCGCAGGAGGTCGGCGAGCTCCTCGGCGTCGCGGGTGCAGACCTCCTGGAGGGCCAGCACGTCGGGCCGGTGGTCGGCGACGACCGGGGCCCACTCGTCGGGGTCGTGGGCGCCGGTCTGGACGTTCCAGGTCATGACGCGGAGGCCCGGCGGGGGGCCCGGTGGTGGCGGCGGGGTGGTGCACCCGGCAACGAGCACCGCCAGCACCGCGAGGACCAGCAGCAGCGCCCGCGGGGTCCGTCGCACCGCGTCATCGTCGTCCACTGCGGGGCAGGACGCGTCGGACCCACCGAGAGTTGGCCCGGAGTTCGCGGTGCAAGCGCCGCGCCCTGATGGCCGATCGCCGGATGTGCCGGGTCGGCCCACCCTGGATGCCGCACGTCCGGCAGCGGCGCCGGCTCGTGGAGGGGGAGGACGGTCATGACCGATGGAGGACCGATCCGCGAGTTGCTGCAGCGGCTCGAGGACGCGATGAACTCGCGCGAGCTGGACCGGCTCGACGACATCGTCGCCGAGGACTTCGTCCGGCACTGCCAGGCGACGCCCGACTTCGACGTCCGCAGCCGGGAGGACTTCAAGGACTTCCTGCGGCGGAACACGGCGTCGTTCCCCGACAACGTGCAGACGTTCGTCCAGGTGGTCGAGGACGGCGATCGCGCCGGCATCTGGACGACCTACGAGGGCACCCAGACGGGGCCGCTCGGCCCGTTCCCGGCGTCGGGGCGGAAGACGTTGTTCGACTTCGGCGGCATCGTGCGCGTCGAGGACGGCAAGATCGCCGAGCTGTGGGTCACCTGGGACAACATGACGATCCTCGGGCAGCTCGGACACCTGCCGAGCGGCTGAGGGCGGTCACCCGAAGCGCTCGGTGGTGATGGCGCCGGCGGGGACGCCGAGGCCGGCGAGGCCGTCGACCGCCGCCCCGACCAGCGGCGGCGGACCGCAGACGAGGTACTGGTGGCTCCCGGGCACACCCGACGGCAGGACCGCCCGGAGCATGCCCGCGTCGAGGCGGTGGCCGCCGGTGCGCAGGACGGAGAGGTCGAGGCGCCGGGACAGCGCGAGGATCTCGGCGGCGAACAGGGCCTCGCCCTCGCGCTCGGCGAGCAGCAGGGCGTGGGCCCGCGGGTCGGCCGCCGCGGCGTGGGCGCGCAGGATGCTCATGATCGGCGTGACCCCCACCCCGCCGGCGATGAGGACGAGGCCACCCGCCGTCGCGCCCGGCACGAACGCGCCGTGCGGGCCGTCGACCCACACCTGGCGGCCCGGCTCAAGGGCGTGGAGGCCGCCGGAGAACGGACCCGCGTCGCGGACCGTCAGCTCGAGGACACCCGAGCGGCGGGAGGCGGCGATGGTGAACGGGTGCTCCTCGGCGAGGGGCAGTCGGCGTAGCCGCAGCCACACGAACTGGCCGGGCTCGGGTGCCGGATCGAGCGGGCGGCCGGCGGGGACGAGCACGACCGTCGAGGTGTCGCCGGACTCGGGGCGGATGGCCGCGACGAGGTGCGCGCCCGGCCCGAGGACCGGCCGGACGAGCCAGCGCCGCAGCAGGACCGCCAGCACCGTGACGCCGAGGCCGGCCAGCGCGGTGCCGACCAGCGGGTTCTCGACGAGGTGGCCGAACAGGGTGACGTGCGTGGCGACCAGCAGGAAGACGCAGCCGCCCAGGACCGCATGCGCGCGTGCGACCCGGCCGTAGCGGCGCAGCGATCCGCGGGGGCGCAGCAGCGCGCCGACCAGCAGGAGCGCGAGCGCGGCGATGCCGGCCCTGATCGGCCAGCCGACCGCGAACGGGTCGAGCATGCCCAGGCCCCGCGGCGAGTGGAGCATCGCGGAGACCACGTGGACGAGCACGCAGCCCAGCGCGGCGACGCCGAGACGGCGGTGGAGGTGGTTGCCGAGCTCGACGCCGAGGAGCCGGGTGAGCCCCCGGACGCGCGAGACCAGCACGAGGGTCGCCGAGACCAGGACCGCCGCGATGAGCCCGAGCGCGCTGGTCCACGAGACGGTCTCGCCGAGGCGCGGCGAGGCGAGGGAGAGCGCGAGGGCGACCAGCGGCATGAGCAGCACCGTGGCCACGCCCAGTGCCCAGGCCCGCCCGCGCTCGGTCATGGTCGGGGACGCTAGGGAGGAGCCGGCGGGCGCTGGTGGCGTTCGGTGGGGCCGTGATCGGTTCGTGACCTTGGGGGGTCGTGGAGGTCGTCGCCCGGGCGGTGATCGTGCGGGACGGGGCGGTGCTGCTCGTGCGGGACGTCGGGGCGAGCTACTGGTACTTCCCCGGCGGCCACGTCGAGGACGGCGAGACGGCGGCGCAGGCCCTGGTCCGGGAGCTGCGCGAGGAGCTCGACGTGGGTGTGACGCTCCGGGAGCACCTCGCGACGGTCCCGAACCCGTTCGTCGGGGACGGCGTGGAGCACGACGAGGTCGACCACGTGTTCGCGGTGACGATCGACGCCGACGACCCGGTGAGCGCGGAGCCCGGGCTCGTCGCGGGGTGGCACCGGCTCGCGGACCTGGACGCCGTCGACGTCCTGCCGCGTGTGCTCGTGGAGCTCGTGAGGTCCTTGTGAGGCGCGGTCGGCGTGTCGCGCGGGCGAGGATGTGGCGATCCTGGCGTTGAGCGCCAGCGTGGACGCCACGCTGAGGGATCAGGCGCGGCGGAGGTACGCCGGGGCGAGGGCGTCGGTGAGCCAGGTGTCGGCGTTGCCGCGGCGGAAGACGGCGCCGGCGGCGGCCGCGGCCCGGGCGTCGACGGCGAGGATCACCGGACGCCCGTGGCGCGAGCCCACCTCGCGCGCGGTGGCCTCGGACGGCGACAGGTGCACGTACTGCCGGCCGCCCGCGTGCAGGCCGTCGCGGAGGATCGCGTCGACGGCGGCGGCGGAGGTCCCGTGGAACAGGGTCGGGGGCGGGTCGGCGTGCGGCAGCTCCACGTGCCCGGGCAGCGAGTGCCCGTAGCGGGCGCGGATGTGCCCGTCGGCGATCTCGTAGCGCGGCTTCGACCCGTTCGCCACGACGTCCTCGACCTCGTCCGGCGTCGCCCCGAGCGCCGCGCACAACGCGTCCAGCGACGTCCAGCCGCCGGCGTCGAGCTCCAGCCCCGCCCGCGCCGGGTCGTGGCGCAGCGCCCGCGACATGCGCTTCGAGAGCCGCACCCGGTCCACGAGGGCGTGGTTTGTCACCCCGGCGGTCGCGGCAAACGCCCGGGCATGACCAGCATCGCGGGCGTCGACGTCACGCACCCCGACAAGGTGCTCCTGCCCGCCCGGGAGGGTGGCGAGGACGTCACGAAGGCCGACCTCGCGCACTACTGGGAGTCGATCGCCGCGACGGTCCTGCCGCACCTCGCCGGCCGGCCGCTCACGCTGCAGCGGTTCCCCGACGGCCTCGACGCCGGCGGGTTCGTGCAGCAGGACGCGGGCGGGCGGGCGCCGAAGGGCCTGCACACGGTCGACACCCCGCGCCGGGAGCGGAAGGGTGCCGACGACGTCGTCCACCACCCGCAGGTCACCGAGACCGCCGACCTCGTCCGCCTCGTCCAGTTCGGCACGGTGACGCTGCACGGGTGGAACGCCGTGGCCGGGTCGCTGGAGCGCCCCGACCGGCTGATCGTCGACATCGACCCCGGTGAGCACATCGACCTCGCCGGCATCCGCGACGTCGCCCGCGCGGTGCGAGCGGCGGTCGAGGGGCGGGGTCTCGTCGCCTTCCTCCAGTCGACGGGCAGCCGCGGCTACCACGTCGTCGCGCCCCTCGACGGGTCGGCAGGCCACGACGCCGTCAAGGCCGCGGCCGTCGAGATCGCCGAGGCGGTCGCCGCCGACCACCCCGACGAGCTCACCACGGCCGTGCGCAAGGACGCCCGCGGCGGGCGGACCTTCCTCGACGTCGGCCGCAACGCCTACGGCCAGACCGCGGTCATGCCCTACGCGCCGCGCGCCCGCCCCGGCGGTCCGACCGCGACGCCGCTGGACTGGGACGAGCTCTCCCGCGTCGCCCCCGACCAGCACGACGTGCGGTCGATCCCGCGCCGGCTGGCCCGGAAGGCCGACCCGTTGGCCGGCCTCCGGGACCACGCCCGCCCGCTGCCCTGAGGCGCCGCGAGCTGGTGGAGAAACTGGCGTTGAGTGTCAGCGTGGACGCCACGCTGAGACACCCCGTGCCTCAGCCGGCGCTGCGGAGCACCGCGCGGACGCCGACGACGAGGCCGACCGCGCAGGTCAGGGCCGCGGCGATCGCGCCGTGGCGGATCGCCGGGTCGGTCAGGGCGCCGGTGAACGCCGCCCGCTCGGCCTCGACCACGTAGGTCAGCGGGTTGACCGTCGCCGCGGCCTGCATCCAGCCCGGCCCGGACTCGAGCGGCAGCATCATCCCGGACAGGATCAGCAGCGGGAAGATCAACGTCTGCTGCACGCCCCAGAACAGCCACTCGCGGTCCCGGGAGGCGAGGCCGAGCGCGTACGACAGCGCGCCCAGCCCGACGCCGAACACCCCGAGGATCGCCAGGCCGACGGCCACGCCGACCGGCGAGAACGTCACCCCGAACGGCAGGGCCGCCAGCGTGACGAGCACGGCCTGGACGACCAGCGGCGCCAGCTCCTTGAGCGCGCGCCCGACGAGGATCGCCGGCCGGGACACCGGTGTCGCGAGCACCCGCTCGTAGCTGCCGGTCATCAGCTCGTAGAGGAGGTTCGCGCCGGTGCTCCCGGTGCCGAAGAGCGCGATCATCACGACCACGCCGGGCAGGAACCACGTCAGCGGCGACTCCCCGCCCACCTGGTCCGACGACAGCGAGCCGGCGAGCAGCGGCGCGAACAGCCCGAGGAAGACCAGGGGCTGGAGCAGCGAGAAGATCAGCGAGAACGGGTCGCGCAGGACCAGCTGGAACTCGCGCAGGAAGATCGTGACGGTGTCGCGGACGACGCCGGGGCGGACGGTGTCGGGCTCGACGGGGGTCTCGACGGTGACGCTCACGCCGCCGCTCCTTCCTCGCGCAGGCTGCGACCGGTGAGGGCGAGGAAGACGTCGTCCAGGCTCGCCTCGTGCAGGTGGGCGGCGTGCACCGTGACCCCCGCGCGCTCGAGGCGGGCGAGCAGGCCGGGCAGCACACGCGCGCCGTCGGCCAGGCGCAGCTCCACCCGCGACCCCGCCACCGTGCCGTCGACCAGCCCGGCGACGGTCCCCGGCTCGTCCACCTCGAGCTCGATCCGGTCCTCCGCGTGCCGCGCCCGCAGCGCCGCGCTGCCGGCGTCGGCGATGACCTCGCCGTGGTCGACGACCACGATCCGCTCGGCCACGGCGTCGGCCTCGTCGAGGTAGTGGGTGGTCAGGACGACGGTCGTGTCCGTCTCGTGGCGCAGCCGGGTGATGTGCTCCCAGAGGTTGGCGCGCGCCTGCGGGTCCATCCCCGTCGTCGGCTCGTCGAGGAAGAGCAGCCCCGGCCGGTGGACCAGCCCGATCGCGACGTCCATGCGCCGCCGCTGCCCGCCGGACAGCGACGCCACCGTGCGGCGCTCGAGGCCGCGGAGCTCCAGGGCCTCCATCAGCTCCCCGGCCCGTCGGCGGGCCTCGGCGCGGGTCCGGCCGTAGAGCGCGCCCTGGGTGACGAGCTCGTCGAGCACCCGGTGGTGGTGGCCGCCGGCGTTGCCCTGGCCGACGTAGCCGATCCGTTGCCGCACGCCCGCCGGGTCGGCGACGACGTCGACGCCCGCCACCCGCGCCGTGCCCGCGGTGGGCCGCAGCAGCGTGGTCAGCATCCGCAGCAGCGTCGACTTGCCCGCGCCGTTCGGTCCGAGGACGGCGACGAGCTCGCCGCGCTCGACCCGCAGCGAGATGCCCCGGACCGCCTCGACCGCCGCGCCGCGTCGCCGGAAGGTCCGCCGGAGGTCCTCGGTGAGGATCATGGCCCGATCCTTTCAGGACAGTGTATGGAAAGCCCGTCTAGATTAAGCTGACGCCGTCCGGAAAACAAGGAGGGCCGATGGCCGACCAGCACCACCTCGAGCTGCTCTGGGGTGACGACGTCCCGCGCGGCCGGGGCCGGCCGGCGCGCACCACGCGGGACGAGGTCGTCGCGGCGGGCATGGCGCGGGCCGACGCCGAGGGCCTCCACGACCTGTCGATGCGCCAGGTCGCGGCCGACCTGGGCGTCGGGGTCATGTCGCTCTACACCCAGGTGGAGAGCCGCGACGGGCTCGTCGTGCTGATGATCGACCGCGCGTTCGCCGAGGTCACCGACACCCTCGCCCGCCGCGACGGCGAGCCGTGGCGCGACGCCGCCGCCCGCCAGGCGCGCACGCTGTGGGACCTCTACGGCCGCCACCCCTGGATCCTCGACCACGGCCACCGCATGCCGATGGCCCCGCACGTGCTCGCGCTCGAGGACGCCTTCTACACGCCGTTCCTCGACATCGGGCTGTCCCCGGCGGGATCGGCCAACGCGGCGATCGCCCTGCGCAGCCTCGTCACCGGGCTCGCCCGCGACTCGCGCAGCGAGCAGGACCAGGTCCGGCGCACCGGCGTCGGGTACGCCGAGTACTGGTCGACGCTCAACGCCGTGTTCTGGGACCGCTACTTCGACGAGGAGCGCTACCCCGCCATGACCCGCCTCTGGTACGCGGGCGGCTTCGCGGCCGAGGACATCCTCGCCGGGGAGGGGATCCTCGAGCGGGCGGTCGCGGCCTATCTCGACGGGATCGCGGCGCGGGCGCATCCCGGACGAACCGGTCAGGGGACGGGCGAGGCCTGAGCGCGGGGAGCACCATCGAGGGGTCGCCGTCGATGAGGAGGCCGTCGTGAGCGAGCAGGTGCACGAGCGCTGGACCGGTGAGGTGGCCGCGCAGCGCGACCGATTCACGCTGCTCAGCGACGTCACGGCGCTGCGGGAGTCGGGGCAGACGGCGCGGGTGACGACGCCGTTCGGGCACGAGGCGACGATGGTCAGCCGCTACGCCGACGTCCGCGAGCTGCACGGCGACCCCGAGCGCTTCCGCCTCGACGCGGTCCCCGCCCCGCCCGCGCTGATCCAGGCCGGCCGGGACACCGCGGAGTTCCGGCGCCGCCAGGCCGGCAACCTGCTCGGCCAGGACCCGCCCGACCACACGCGGCTGCGGAAGATGCTCACCGGCGAGTTCACCGTCAAGCGGATGAAGCGCCTGGTCCCGCGCGTCGAGGAGATCGTCACCGAGCACCTGGACGCCATGGAGCGCGCCGGGCGGGCCGACCTCGTCCCCGACTTCGCGCTGCCGGTGCCGTCGATGGTCATCTGCGAGCTGCTCGGCGTCCCGTACGACGACCGCGGGGAGTTCACCGAGCGCAGCGCCCGCCAGCTCGACGCCACGACCCCGGCGCCCGAGCGGATGCGCCTCGCCGACGCGTCGCGGGAGTACATGGCGACCCTCGTGGCGCGCCACCGCGACGCGCCGGGCGAGGACCTGCTCGGCATGCTGATCCGTGAGCACTCCGACGACGTCACCGACGACGAGCTCATCGGCATCGGCAACCTGCTGCTCATCGCGGGGCACGAGACGACGTCGAACATGCTCGCGCTCGGCACGCTCGCCCTGCTCGAGCACCCCGACCAGCTGGCCCGGGTGCGGGACGACCCGTCCGCCGTCGACGGCGCCGTGGAGGAGCTGCTGCGCTGGCTGAGCGTCGTCCACGGCGGCTTCCCGCGCGCCGCGACCCGGGACACGACGATCGGCGGGCACCCGATCGCCGCGGGCGAGCTCGTCGTCGGCTCGCTGGTCGCCGCCAACCGCGACCCGGAGGTCGTCGACGACGGCGAGACCCTCGACATCGGCCGCGCGCCGGTGCCGCACCTGGCCTTCGGGCACGGCATCCACCACTGCCTCGGCGCGCCGCTGGCCCGCATCGAGATGCGCGTGGCGTTCCCGGCGCTCCTGGCGCGCTTCCCGGCGCTGCGCCTCGACGGCGAGCCGGAGTTCCGCGGCCGCGCGCTGATCTACGGCCTGACCCGCCTGCCGCTGACCTGGTGCGCTCCGCGCAGGTGAGCAGAAAGAAGTGCCCCAGCACTTCTTTCTGCTCACGAGCACGGAGTGCACCGGCCTAGGGTCGGGCACCGTGCCGGACGGGACGCTCGTGCTCGGGATCGACATCGGGACGTCGTCGTCGAAGGGCGTCCTCGTCGACGGCGGGGGCACGGTCGTGGCGCGCGCCGAGACCGAGCACGCGACGTCGTTTCCGCAGCCCGGGTGGGTCGAGCACGACGCCGAGGGCGTCTGGTGGTCCGACGTCACGGCGCTCCTGCGCGAGCTGCTCCCGCACGGCACGCCGGACGCGCTCGGCGTCAGCGGCATCGGCCCGGTGCTGCTGCCCGCGGACGCCGAGGGCCGGCCGCTGCGCCCGGCGATCCTCTACGGCGTGGACACCCGGGCCACGCGCGAGATCGCCGAGCTCACCGAGGAGGTCGGCGCGGAGGCGGTCGTCGCGCGGGGCGGCACGCCGCTGTCGAGCCAGGCGGTCGGACCGAAGTGGCGGTGGCTGCAGCGCCACGAGCCCGACGTCTACGCGCGCACCGAGCGCTTCCTCATGGCGAGCTCGTACGCCGTGCACCGCCTGACCGGCGAGTACGTCCTCGATCACCACTCCGCGAGCCAGTGCGACCCGATGTACGACCTCGAGGCCGCCGACTGGGCCCGCGACCTCGCCGACGTCGTCGCCCCCGGCCTCCCGCTGCCGCGCCTGGTGTGGCCCGGCGAGGTCGCGGGGACGGTGACCGACGACGCGGCCCGCGCGACCGGCCTGCCCGCCGGCGTCCCGGTGATCGCCGGGACCGTCGACGCCTGGGCGGAGGCGGCCAGCGTCGGGGTGACCGGCGCCGGCGACACCATGGTCATGTACGGCACGACGATGTTCCTGGTGCAGGTCACGGACGCGCCCGTGCGGCACCCGGCGCTCTGGGCGACGCGCGGGGTGGCGCCCGGCTCGTTCACCACCGCGGCCGGCATGGCCACCTCCGGCGCGATCACCGCCTGGCTGCGCGACCTCGTCGGCGCCGACTACGCGACCCTCCTCGACGAGGCGGCCGACGTCCCGCCCGGCGCCCGCGGCCTGCTCCTGCTGCCCTACTTCGCCGGCGAGCGCACGCCGATCCTCGACCCCGACGCCCGCGGCCTGGTGCTCGGCCTGACCACGGGCCACGGGCGCGCCGAGCTCTACCGCGCCGCGCTCGAGGGCATCGCGCACGGCGTGCGGCACAACCTCGAGGCGTTCCGCGACGCCGGCGGCCCCGTGCCCCGCCTCGTCGCGGTCGGCGGCGGGACCCGGGGCGGGCTGTGGACGCAGATCGTCAGCGACGTCATCGGGCAGCCGCAGGAGATCCCCGCCGACACCACCGGCGCCGCGCTGGGCGACGCCCTGCTCGCGGCCCGGGCGCTCGGCCTCGACGCCGACGCGGCCTCCTGGAACCCGATCGTCGCCACCGTGACGCCCGACCCCGAGCGGACCGCGCGCTACGACGCCTTCCACGAGCACTACCGCGCGCTGTATCCGGCGACGGCCGACGCCGCCCACTTCCTCGCCGAGCAGCAGCGGTGGGCTCCGCCCGGGTGAGCAGAACGGCGTGCCGGAGCACTCCTTTCTGCTCACCTGCGCGGAGCGCACCTACTCGAAGTCGACGTCCTTCGTCTCCGGCCCCGCGGCCGCGCCGACGGCACCGAGGACACCGCCGAGGGCGAGGAGCACGAGGACGGCCGTGGCGTAGGGCATCAGCGCGCCGAGACCTTCGAGGAAGAACGCGTAGAACGACGGGATCACGACCGAGACGCTGAACCCGAGGCCGAAGCCGGAGGCGCGCACGTCGGTGCGGAACCGCTCGGTGATGTAGGGCAGCACGACGCCCCACGGCGCGGTGACGACCACCGAGAACGCGACCACCACCAGCACGACCAGCCCGAACGGCAGCCCACGGCCGTTGACGAGCACCGCCATGAGCGCCACCCCGACGGTGGCGATGAGGACGCCCGCGATGACGAAGAACCGCCGCCGGCCGATGCGCTGGCCGATGACGCCGGCCGCGATGTAGCTGCCGACGAGGCAGACGTAGGCGACGAGCAGGGCGACGGTCAGCTGGTTGTTGGACAGGCCGACGAGGTTGCGCAGCACGGTGGTCGGGAGGAACAGCGTCACGAGGTTCTGGGTCAGCCAGAAGCCGGTCATCATCCCGAAGACCTGCAGGAACGTCCGGCTGCGCAGCACGGCGATGAGTGGGCGCCCGGCGCCGCCCTGCGAGGTGCCCTCGGACTTCGCGGCCTCGGCGGCCTCCCAGATCTCCGACTCGGACACGCTGCGCACGTAGTAGATCGCCAGCACGAAGGCGAGCAGCGCGCCCAGCACGAACGGCACCCGCCAGCCCCACACCGCGTACGGGGAGTCCGGCCCGGCCAGCGGGAAGAGCGCGAACGACGCGAGCCCGACCAGCGTGATCACGACGTAGGCCAGCGGGAACGCGGCCAGGATGATCCCGCCGAGCAGGCCGCGGCGGCTCTTCGTCGAGTACTCCATCGCCAGCGGGAGCGCGCCGGTGTAGCCGCCGCCGAGGCAGATGCCGTCGAGGAAGCGCAGCACGATGAGCAGCCAGTACGACGCGATGCCGAGCGTCGAGTAGCCGGGGACCAGCGCGATGAGAAGCGTGATCACGCCGAAGCCGGTGACCGAGATGATCGTGCTGCGGCGCCGTCCGACCCGGTCGGCGAGCGCGCCGAACACCGCCGCGCCGATCGGCCGGCCGACCAGCGTCGTCACGAAGACCAGCGAGGTGAAGATCGCGGCGAGGCCGGGGTCGAGCCGGCCGGCGGGCTGGAAGTAGATCAGGGCCGGCGTGAGGATCACGGTCGGCAGGTAGATGTCGAACATGTCGACGAACTCGGCGAAGAACGCCCCTCGTGTCGCCGACCGCCGCTTCGCCGCCCGCTCCGGTGACTCCCCCGGAGCGGCTCTGGTGGCCGTCGTGCTCGTCGGCCCCTCGTGACTCGTCATCGAGACCACTCCTCGCCCGCGGCGAACTCTGTCTGGCTGTCTGACAATCGAGAACGTAGGGTCGCTCACAGCCGGACGTCAACCGCGCGGGGTCTCGACGAGGAGGCGCGATGAGGCTGGACTCGCAACGCATCACGGACTCGCTGACCGACGACCTGCTGGCCGGGCTCCCACCCGGTCCGGACTGGAGCCTGCTGCTGGAGATCGGGTCGGAACGCCACCTCGTGCGCGTCGTCGACGGCGCCCTGCGCCGCGAGGGCGCGCCCGGCATCAACGCCACCTGGGACGTGGGCTTCGCCATCTCCGACGAGGAGTGGGCCGACTTCTGCGCCGACCCGCCGCCGCGCGGAGCGACATCGGCGCAGGCCCTGGTCGCCACCCGGGGCGCCGAGCGGATCACCGGCCGTCGCGAGGTCTGGGCGCGCGCGGCGCCCGCGATCGACCGGTTCCTCGAGGCCCTGCGCGACGCGGCGCGCCGACCCGTCGATCGTCGCCCCGACCCCGCGCCGTCGCCGCCCGGCTTCGGCCCGAGCGTCGGGCGCTACCTGCACCTGGACGACGGCCGGCGCATCTTCGTCGAGACCGCGGGCGCGGGCCCGCCGCTGCTCTGCCTGCACACCGCGGGCGCGGACTCGCGGCAGTTCCGCGGCCTGCTCGAGGACACGCGGGTGACCGACCACCACCAGGTCGTCGCCTTCGACATGCCCTGGCACGGGCGCTCGGACCCGCCCGACGACTGGCAGCACCGCCGCTACCGCCTCGACACGGAGACCTACGCCTCGACGGTCCTCGCGGTCGCCGACGCGCTGGAGCTCGACCGCCCGGTGCTGCTCGGGTGCTCGATGGGCGGGGCGATCGCGCTCTACCTCGCCGCCGAGCACGGCGACCGCTTCCGCGGGGTGTGCGCGCTCGAGGGCGGCCTGGGCAGCCCCGGGCGCTTCGTGGAGTGGACCCACCGCGCCGACGTCGACCACTCCGCCTTCCTGGCCAGCTGGGTCGGCGGACTGATCGCCCCGGCGAGCCCGGAAGGACCACGCGCGCAGACGCTGTGGGGCTACGCCAGCAACGGCCCCGGCGTCTACCAGGGCGACACCGCCTTCTACTCGATCGACTTCCCGCCGATCGCCGCCCGCCTGGGCCGCGCCACGTGCCCGCTGTACGTCTTCAGCGGCGAGTACGACTACTCGGCGACGACCGAGATGAGCCGCGCCGCCGCCGACCAGCTCGGCGGCGAGCTCGTCGTCATGCCCGGCCGCGGTCACTTCCCGATGGCCGAGGACCCCGAGGGGCTGCTGGAGTACCTGCTGCCGGTGCTGGAGGGACTGCGGTGACCGAGCACGAGGTCCTGGCCGTCCGCTACGGCACGCGCGTCACCACACGCGGCGAGGCCTACCTGAACTGGCACGTCTACGGCGAGCCCGACGCGTGGTTCCGCATGGACTACTTCTTCTGGCTCGTCCGCGGCGGCGGCCGGACGACGGTCGTGGACTGCGGCTACGACCCCGAGGTCGGGCGGCGCCGGCGCCGGGAGACGCTGGTCGACCCGGTCGAGGCGCTGCGGCGGCTCGGGGTCGACCCGGCGACCGTCGACCGGCTCGTCGTCAGCCACGCGCACTACGACCACATCGGCAACCTCGCGCGCTTCCCGGCGGCCGAGATCGTCCTCACGGCCCGCGAGCTCGCGTTCTGGACCGGCCCGCACGCCGGGCGGGTGCAGTTCGCGCACTCCACGGAGCCCGACGAGATCGCCGCGCTGGCCCGCGCCCACGCCGAGGGCCGGGTCACGACGTTCAGCGGCTACTGCGAGCTCGGCGACGGGTTCGCGCTGGTGGAGGTCGGCGGGCACACGCCGGGCCAGCTCATCGGGCGGGTCGAGGTGCCCGGCGGCGAGGTGGTGCTCGCGGCCGACGCGCTGCACTTCTACGACGAGCTGACCCTGGACCGTCCGTTCTTCGTCGTCGCCGACCTGGAGGCGATGTACGCGGGGTTCGACACGCTGCGCGACCTCACCGCAGGCCCCGGCCGCGTGCTCGTCGCCGGCCACGACACCGACGTCGGACGCCGCTTCCCCGGGCGGCTCGAGGGCACCGGCATCGACGACCTCGTGATCCGCCTGGACGTGGAGGGGAGCCGCTGATGGGGCCGGTCGGGATGATCGGGCTGGGCAACATGGGCGGGCGCATGGCCCGCCGGCTGGTCGACGCGGGCGTCGAGGTCGTCGGGCACGATCCCGTGGCCGCGGTGGACGGGGTCGAGGCGGTCGCGGGTCCGGCCGACGTCGCCGCGCGCTGCACGACCGTGCTGCTCTCGCTGCCGGACTCGACGGTGGTCGAGCCGGTGGTCCGCGCGCTGCTCCCCGCGGCGCGCGCCGGTACCACGGTCGTCGACCTGTCGACGGCGTCGCCCGAGTCGACCGTCGCGCTGGCCGCGGAGGCCGCGGCGCGCCACGTCACCTACCTCGACGCGGGCATCTCCGGCGGCGCGGCGGCGGCCGAGAAGGGCACGCTGACGATCATGGCGGGCGGCGACGCCGCCGCGGTCGACGCCGTCCGTCCCGTCCTCGCGCCGTTCGCGGCGACCGTCCACCACCTCGGGCCGGTCGGCGCCGGGCACACCGCCAAGCTGCTGAACAACTTCCTCAACGCCGTCACGCTCGCCGCGACCGCGGAGGTGATGGTGGCCGGGCAGCGGGCGGGGCTCGACCTGCGCACCCTGCTGGCGGCGATCAACGGGGGCAGCGGGCAGTCGTTCGCGTCGAGCAAGCGGTTCCCGCACATCGTCGAGGGCGACTACCTCGAGGGCGGCCTGACCAGCCGCCTCATGGCCAAGGACGTCACGCTCTACACCGAGCTGCTCGGCCGCCTCGGCGTGCCCTCGCTGAACGCCGCCGGGCCGCTCGCGGCGTTCGGCCTGGCCGCGCACCTCGGCTACGGCGACGTCATCTCCAACCGCGTCGTGGACGCCCTCGGCGACCTCGCCGGCGGTGTCCGCATCCAGCAGGAGGCACAGTGAAGATCGTCCACGGCCGCGCCGAGGGCGCCGTCACCGAGGCGCGCGGCGCCACCTTCACCGGCACCGTCTGGGGCGACCCGGTCCTGCCGACCACCGACGGCACCACGATCAACTCGGTGACGTTCACCCCGGGCGCGCGCACCTACTGGCACCACCACGAGCGCGGCCAGATCCTCGTCGTCACCGCCGGCACGGGCTGGGTCTGCACCCATGGCGAGGCGCCGCAGCCGCTGACCGCCGGCGACGTCGTCTGGGTGCCGCCGGGCGAGCAGCACTGGCACGGCGCCGGCCCCGACTCGATCATGACCCACCTCGCGACGTCGCTGGGCACGACGACCTGGCTGCACGAGGTGTCCGCCGACGAGTACGGGCAGGCGCACCGGTGAGCCCGCAGAGCCGCGACAACGGCACCGACGAGCGCTTCGAGCGGGGCCTGGCGGTCCGCAAGGAGGTCGTCGGCGAGGCCCACGTCGAACGGTCGATGGCGCAGGTCAGCGACTTCTCGCGGCCGGTCCAGGAGTGGGTGACGCGGGCCTGCTGGGGCGACGTCTGGGACCGGCCCGGGCTGGACCGCCGCACCCGCAGCCTGCTCAACCTCGTCATGCTCACCGCGCTCGGACGCTCGCACGAGCTCGCGGTGCACGTGCGGGGCGCGGTCACGAACGGCGCCACCACCGAGGAGATCCGGGAGGCCCTGCTCCAGGCGACGGTCTACTGCGGCGCACCGGCCGGCCTGGAGGCGTTCCGGGTGGCCGAGAAGGTGCTCGTCGAGGACGGGGCGGTCTCGTGAGCTCGCCCACGATCTCCGCGAGCACCGTGGGGTTCGTCGGGCTCGGGCACATGGGCACGCCGATGGCGTCGCGGCTGGTCGATGCGGGGGCGACGGTGCGCGCCTACGACGCGTCGCCCGACGCCCGGGCGGCGTTCGCGGCCGCGGTGCCGGGCGCGACCGTCGTCGACACCGCCGCCGACACCGCGACCGGCGCCGAGGCGGTGCTGCTCTGCCTGCCCGACTCGGACGTCGTCGAGGCGGTGGTCGCCGAGCTGGACGCGGCCCGGGTGATCGTCGACATGAGCTCCTCGGAGCCCCTGCGCACCCGCGCGCTGGCCGAGCAGCTGGCCGACACCGGCCGGGTGCTGGTCGACGCGCCGGTCTCCGGCGGCGTCTCCGGGGCCCGGGCCGGCACGCTCGCGGTGATGGTCGGCGGGCCCGACGACGTCGTGGCCGACCTGGAGCCGCTGCTCGCGGCCATGGGCCGTCCGCGCCACGTCGGACCGGTCGGGGCGGGCCACGCGCTCAAGGCGCTGAACAACCTCATGTCCGCCGCGCACCTCGTCGCGAGCTCGGAGGCGGTGCTCGTCGGCGAGGAGTTCGGGCTCGACCCGGCGGTGATGCTCGAGGTCGTCAACGGCTCGTCCGGACGCAGCGGCTCGACCGAGAACAAGTGGCCGAACCACATCCTGCCCGGCACCTACGGCGCGGGCTTCGGCCTCGGGCTGATGGTCAAGGACATCCACATCGCCCTCGACCTCGCCGCGAGCACGTCCGTGCCGACCCGGCACGCCGCGGCGACCGTCGCGCTGTGGGACGAGGCCCTCGCCGAGCTGGGACCGACCGCGGACCACACCGAGATCGCGCGCTGGCTGCGCGCGCACAAGGAGGCGTCGTGACGCTGACCGACGAGCAGCAGACGATCAAGGACGAGTTCGTCCGCGTGCGCGGCACGTGGGGCGAGCCGTGGGAGCGCATGCTCGAGCTCGACCCGGCCTTCGTCCGCGCGTACCTCGACTTCTCCGCGGTGCCCTGGCGTCGCGAGCCCGGAGCCCTCACGCCCAAGGTGCGCGAGCTCCTCTACGTCGCGGTCGACGCCGCCGCGACCCACCTCTACACGCCCGGCGTGCGCCAGCACATCGCCGCCGCACTCGACGCGGGCGCGACGCCGGGCGAGATCATGGAGGTCCTCGAGCTCACGAGCACGCTGGGCATCCACGCCGCCAACATCGGGGTGCCGCTGCTGGTCGAGGTGCTCGTCGAGGAGGGCCTGCGCGACGGGCCCGCCCCGCTCGACGAGCGCCAGGAGCGGCTCAAGGCCGAGTTCACCGCGACCCGCGGCTACTGGCACGGCTTCTGGGACGAGATCCTCGAGCTCGACCCCGACCTGTTCGAGGCCTACGTCGCGTTCTCCTCGGTGCCCTGGCACACCGGGACGCTCGAGCCGAAGGTCAAGGAGCTCGTCTACTGCGCGTTCGACGCCTCGGCCACGCACCTCTACGTGCCCGGGCTCAAGCTGCACCTGCGCAACGCGCTGGGCCACGGCGCGACGGTCCCGGAGATCCTCGAGATGTTCGAGATCGCCAGCGTCGTCGGCATCCACGCCGCGACCACGGCCGCCCCGATCCTCGCCGAGCTGGCCGCGGAGCGCTGACCGCCGCGGGTGGGACCATGGTCGGCGTGTCGTCGTCGGTGTGGGGGTCCGAGCCGCTGCCGCGGGTCGCCGCGCCGCTGCGCGAGCAGGTGACCGACCGGGTGCGGCAGGCGATCCTCGACCTGCGGCTGCGGCCCGGCGAGCGGCTGATCGAGCGCGAGCTCACCGAGAGCCTCGGCGTCTCGCGGGCCACGGTCCGCGAGGTCATCCGCCAGCTCGCCGCCGAGGGCCTGGTCACCGTCGTCCCGCAGCGCGGCGCCGAGGTGACGTCGCTGTCGGCGTCGGACGCCGCGGACATCTACGAGATGCGGGCGTCGCTCGAGGCGCTCGCCGTGCGGCGGTTCGTCCAGCGCGCGGGCGACGAGCAGGTCCGGGCGCTGCGCGCCGCGGTCGACGAGATCGCGCGCAGCGCCGACGGCGGCGGCGACCACCTCGGCGCCAAGGACCGCTTCTACGAGGTGCTCATGGACGGCTCGGCGAGCGGCCCGCTCCAGCAGACGCTCGCCGGCCTGCAGGCGCGGGTGCGGCTGCTGCGGGCGACGTCGCTGTCCGCGCCGGGGCGCCCGGCCGAGGCCGCGGAGGAGCTGCGCGCGGTGGTCGACGCCGTCGAGGCCCGGGACGCGGACGCCGCCGCCGACGCCTGCGTGCGGCACATCCGCCACGCCGCGGCCACGGCGACGGCGCAGCTCAGGGGGTAGCCGAGGGGCGGGACCGTCAGGCCGTCGGGAGGCTCGGCGGCTCGGGGCGGGGACCGGGCACCGCACGCCCGCCACGGCGGCGGGCGCGTTTGTCGGTGTACATGAGGGCGTCGGCCTCGGCGCAGGCGCCGGGGAACCCGCCGGCCACGGTGAACGCGGCGGCGCCGATCGAGCACGGCACGCCCGCGGCGTCGAGCGCCTCGCGCAGGCGCTCGACGAGGTGGTGCGCGTCGTCGACGCCGACCTGCGCGACCAGCGCGAACTCGTCGCCGCCGAGGCGCGCGAGCGGGTCGGTGCCGCGGATCGTCGAGCGCAGGACCGCCGCGCAGTGGCGCAGGTGGCGGTCGCCGGCGTCGTGGCCCTCGGTGTCGTTGACGGTCTTGAGGCCGTCGAGGTCGAGCACCACGACCGACGCCGGGTCGCCGAAGCGCCGGAACCGCTCGTCCTCGCGGGCGAGCCAGCGCTCCCAGCCGCGGCGGTTGAGCAGGCCGGTCAGCGCGTCGGTCTCGGCGTCGCTGACGGCGCGCTCGAGGGCGCGCGCCGAGTCGACCGCCGCCGTGTCGGCCTCGAGCACCGAGGACAGCAGGCTCGAGAGCAGGTCGAGCAGCGGCTCCTGGGCGACGAGCGCCGGGTCCACCGGCGCGCGGTTCATCCCGATCACGGTGCCGAACAGGGCACCATCGCCCGTGACGATCGGGGTGCCGACGTAGGTGCCGACCTCCATGCCCTGCGCCGCGGCCTCCGACGCGATGCGCTCGAGGTCGGGGACCTCGCGGGTGTCGGGCACGATCCGCGGCGCCGAGCCGGCGACCATGTACTGGCACATCGAGCTGGACCACGGCGTGCTGAGCCCGGGCGCGAGCCCGTAGCCGGAGTCGGCGGTGACGAGCATCGTCTGGTGCCCGTCGGTCACGCGCGTCACGGCCCAGGCGTCCAGCGGCACCACCCGCGCGAGGTAGTCGACGACCATGCGGCACGCCGCGTCGAACGCGCGCGGCGGCGTCAGCGTCGGGACGACGCGGAGACCCTGCGTCGAGGTCATGCGAGGTCCTCCCCCCGGCGGTCCCGGTCCCTTCCCGACCGTGGCCGTCGTCCCCAGTGTCGCCCGTGCACGTGCAGACGACGCCGGCAGGGGCGCCCCTTCACCCGACCTGAGGAAGACGACGACCCGGCCGCCGTGGTCGACCTGCGTGGTGAGGTGGGGTCGTGCACACCACGCGACTCCGGGTGCGGCTGGAGGGCGTCGACCCGACGGTCCTGCGGGTCGTCGACGTCCCCGCGGCATCGACCCTCGAGGAGGTCCACCTCGCGCTCCAGGCGGCCATGGGCTTCGACGACTCCCATCTCTACGAGTTCGGCGCCGGCGAGCTCCGGTACGGCCCGATCGACCCCGACGCCCCCGAGGACGTCCTGGACGCCGTGACGACCCGGCTCACGGCTCTCCCGTCCTCGTTCGTCTACCTGTACGACTTCGGGGACTCGTGGTCGCACCAGGTGGAGGTCCTGGGACCCGGCGCCGACGAGCCCGGGCTGGTGTACGGGGAGGGGGACGAGCCGGAGGACGACATCGGCGGCGGGCCCGGCTACGAGCAGGCCCTCGACGCCGGGGAGCTGCGTCCGTTCGACGCCGGCCGGATCGGGCGGCGCCTCCACCGGGTCCTCGGCCGCGTGCCCGGCGGGCTGCAGGTCGTCCTCGACCTGCTCGACGGCGGCGTGAGGCTGACGCCGCGAGGCCGGCTCCCGCAGGCGTTCGTCCGCGAGGTGCAGCGCGCGCGCCCGACGTGGCACCGGCTCGGCGACGAAGGACGGCCGGCGCACCGGGAGGACGATCTCCGCCCGCTGGCCGCCCTGCACCACCTCGTGCTCGAGACGCGGCTCGCGCGCGTGCGGGACCGGGTGGTGACGCCGACGAAGGCGGCCGCGGACCCGTTCGAGGTCCTGCGCCGCGTCCGCGCCGCGTTCTCGGTCGAGACGTTCCTGGGGATGGTCGTCCACCACGTCGTCGCGCGCCTCCTCACCGAGGGTCCGCTCCACCGGGACGATCTGGTCGAGACGCTCCACGACGTCGTCGGTCGGTTCTGGGGGCTCGACGGACGGCCGCTCACCGAGGACGACATGGCCACGGTCCTCGCGCAGAACACGAACGTCCTGCTCGGTCTCGAGCAGGTCGAGGACGAGGGGCCCCTGGCGCATCGCACGTGGCGGGCCGGGCCGGAGGCGGGCTGGCTGATGCCCCGGACCGCGCTGCTCGCCCCGGACGATCTCGCCTCGTCTCGCATCGTCTAGCGGTTCCCAGAGACGACTCAATACGCCGCGATCGACGCCGCGCTCGCATTCTCTCGCGGTCTCTACGGAGATCGCGAGACGGCGCTATCGGACGGCAGAGAGGCGCACGCCGGCGCGCCAGACGCCGCGGACGTCGCGGGTGGCGGTGACGTCGGTGAGCGGGTCGCCGGCGACGAGCACCAGGTCGGCGCGCCGGCCCGGGGTGATGCGCCCACGGTCGGGGAGGCCGAAGACGTCGGCGGGCACCGAGGTCGCGGCCCTCAGGACGTCGCGGGGCGTCAGCCCGGCGTCGGCGAGCAGCGCGAGCTCGAGGTGCATCGACGCGCCGTGCAGCACGGCCGCCGCGTGCCCCGGGACGTCGTTGGCGTCGGTGCCGGCCAGGAGGGTCGCGCCGCTCTCGGCGAGGCGTGCCACGTTGTCCTTCGCGTGGTCGTAGGAGGTGCCGGGACGGGTGCTGACCGGGAGGTGGCCCCGGTCGCCGGCGCGCAGCGCGTCCACGACCTCCGGGTCGAGCCCGGCGAGCAGGCGCGGGTCGGCGAGCAGCTCGGCGGTGCTGTCGGCGTCGGCGCGGGCGCGCATCATGGTGAGCGTCGGGCACACGACGAGGCCCGAGAGGTCGGTGCCGTCGAGCCCGTCCTCGATCGGCCCGTCGAGCGGGACGTGGGTGAGGACGTCGACGCCGGCGTCGAGCGCGGTGCGGAAGGCCCAGCGGGTCGGGGCGTGCGCGACGGTCATCAGCCCGTGGGATCTCGCCGCGGCGCACAGCGCGGCGACGGTCTCGGGGCTCAACGTGGGACGGGTGACGTCGGCGCTGTTCTCGACGAAGATCTTGAGGTAGTCGGAGCCCTCGCGGACCCGGTCGGCGACGAACTGCTCGGCGTCCTCCGGCGCGGCGAGCCCGGGCATGCGCCACCCCGAGGGGTCCGGCGGCAGGATCACCGCGGGCCAGCCGTCGACGGCGCCGGCCATGAGCCCGGAGCTGCGCAGGTCGGCCTCGTCGGCGTGGCTCGCCGCCCGCCGGCGCAGCATCGCGGTGAACTGCGGCGGCGCGGAGAACATGTCGAGCACGGTGGTGACGCCGTAGCGCAGGTCCTGGTCGAGGTTGCCGGCACCGCGCAGGTGCACGTGGGCGTCGATCAGGCCGGGCAGCAGCGTCATCCCGCGGCCGTCGACGTCGCCGTCCCGCGCCCCGTGACCCACCGCGGTCACGACGCCGTCCTCGAACGTCACGTCGGTGACGCCGAGCGCGTCGGAGCCGTCGAACACCCGCGCGCCGGAGATCGTCGTCATGCCGTGCCTCCCTGCCGAGACCGTCCAGGGTGGCAGGGGACGCGCCGGTCGTGGAGGTGCTTCGGCGACCGAAGCGTCTCGGAGAGAGGAGGCGCCGCCGCGTCCTGCTCAGGCGAAGCAGGTCAGCGGGCCGCCGTGGTAGGTGACCATGTCGTCCAGCGCCCCGAACACGTCGATCTGCCCGCCCCGCTCCAGCCCGTCGAGCTCGGCGTAGGCGCGGTGGAGGTTGCCGACGATGCGCTCGGCGTCGGGCCAGTCGGTGAAGCGGCCGAGGTCGGTGTCGCGCGCGGCCTGCAGCGGGGTGACGCCGGCGGCGCGCCCGCGCTCGGCGACGTCGAGCACGAACCGCAGGTAGTCCAGCGTCGCGTCGAGCGGGGCGCGGTCGTGGAAGACGGGGCCGTGGCCGGGCACGGTCGTCTGCGCCCCCAGCGGCGCGACGACGTTCTCGAGCACGTCGATCGCGCCCGTCACCGACCCCATGAGCAGGAACGGCGTGCCACCGTTGAAGATCAGGTCGCCGCAGAAGAGCGTGGAGCGGTCGGGGAACCAGACGATCGAGTCGTTGGTGGTGTGGGCCGGGGTACCGAC
The DNA here is from genome assembly GCF_028737255.1 of Actinomycetospora straminea. Classification (GTDB taxonomy): domain Bacteria; phylum Actinomycetota; class Actinomycetes; order Mycobacteriales; family Pseudonocardiaceae; genus Actinomycetospora; species Actinomycetospora straminea. The sequence goes on from NZ_JAQZAN010000011.1 coordinate 85,540, forward strand.
GTGGAGGACGTCGCCGCGCAGGTCACCGGCGTGGACGGCGACGCGGTCGGTGTAGGTGACGAACGGCGGGTCGAGGGGCAGGTCGCCCCACTCGGGGTTGTGCCAGTAGGGCAGCTCGCGGGCCGGGCCGAACGCGATCGCCTCGGTGCGCGTCCGCTCGTGCGCCAGGATCGTGGCGCCGCCGAACAGGGCGTTGCCGAAGGTGTGGTCGCCGTGGTGGTGGGTGTTCACCAGCGTGCGCACCGGCCGGTCGGTGACCGACGCGATCGTGTCCAGGAACGCGCGGGTGCGGCGCTCGGTGGAGCAGGAGTCGATCGCCACGACGCCCTGTGGGCCCACCACGAAGCCGGTGTTGTTGATCCACCACGTCCCGTCGGGCTGGACGTAGGCGTGGACGCCGTCGGAGACCTCCTCGCACCGCGGCGGACCGGGCACGGTGATGTCGTCGGTACGCGAGCTCATCACGCCTCCTTCAGCGGGATCGGATCCGGACCGGGGACGATGCCGGCATCGATGGCGCCGAGCCCCTCGGCCTCGAGGTGGACGCGGTCGCCCGGCGCCAGCCACGGGTAGGCGTCGGTGCCGTGCACCCGGGAGAGCTCGAGGATGCAGCCGGTGCCGACGGTGCCGGAGCCGACGAGGTCGCCGGGCACCACCCGCGTGCCGCGCGAGGCGTAGGCGATCATCTGGGCGAAGGACCAGTACAGGGCGTCGAGACGCCCGGCGCTGTAGGGCCGGTCGTTGACCGACGCCGCCATCGCGGCGCCGGGCGCGAGCTCGTCGGGCGTGAGCATCCACGGCCCGCAGCTCGACGCGAAGTCCTTGCCCTTGGCCGGACCGAGGTTGAGCTTCATCTCGGTGCCCTGCAGGTCCCGGGCGCTCCAGTCGCAGAACAGCACGTAGCCCGCGATGTGGTCGCCGGCCTCGTCGGGGGCGAGGTCGCTGCCCTCGCGGCCGATCACCGCCGCGATCTCCAGCTCGTAGTCGAGGGCCTGGCTGCCGGGCGGGACCGGGACGTCCTCGTGCGGCCCGCGCAGCGACGCGGGGTTCGTGAAGTAGAAGCAGGGCTGGGCGTACCAGAGCGGGTCGACGGTCAGCCCGATCGCCGCGCTGGCGGTGACGACGTGCTCCTCGAAGGCCATGAAGTCACGGATCGAGGGTGGCCGGGGGATCGGCGCCAGGAGGGTGACGGTGCCCGGGTCGATCGGCTCGCCGACCTGCTCCGCGGCCGCCGCCAGCCCCTCCCGCGCGATCAGTTCGAGCAGCGACGACGAGCCCGGGACGGGGTGGAGCCGGTCGCCCCGCCACAGGCCGACCTGCTCGTCACCGTCCGCCGTCCGGTACGTGCTCCAGCGCAACGCTCCTCCTCCTCGTCGGACTCAGGCGAACTCGGCGCGCAGCTGCTCGGCCGCGAGGGTCATCGACTGCAGCTTGGCGCGCGCGAGCGGTCGCGGCAGGGAGAACATGCCGCAGTCGGTGGTCAGGTGGACACGCTCGGCCGGCACGTGCTCGAGCGCCTTGCGCACGCCGGCGACGATGTGGTCGGGGGTCTCGACGACGAGGCGCTTGATGTCGATGCAGCCGATCCCGAGGCCCTTGTCGCTGGGGTGGCGCGACCAGAGGGCGAAGTCGTCGTCGGAGAACAGCGTCTCGGCGAACGCGTACTCGACGGCGTCGACCTGCAGGTCGTTCGCGACCAGCTCGTGGAAGCCCGCGTAGGGCGTGATGCCGATCTGGGCGCCGCTGCCGAGGTGACAGATGTGGAACACGCGCAGGGCGTCGACGCCGTCGAGCGCGCGGTTGAGGGTGTCGACGATCAGCGGGTAGTCCTCGGGCTGGTGCAGCGTGAAGCCGACGTCGTCGACCTGCAGGACCTCGACGCCGGCCGCCACCGCGTCCTTGAACTCGGCGTTGTAGGCGTCCGCGAGGTCGTTGTAGAGGGCCTTCTTGTCGTGGTAGTGCCGGTCGGTGAGCCAGCCGCCGAGGTTGGTCGGGCCCATGCCGCTGCAGAACTTCACCGTGCGGGGGCTGACCGCGCGTGCCGCGCTCCACAGGTCGGCGAGGTGCATCGTGCCCCGCCCGACCGGGCCGTCGACCGCCACCTCGTTCCACGTGTTCGCGAACGCGGCGGTGCCCTCGCGGCCGAGCAGCGAGGTGAGGTGGTTCTGCTCGGGCTCCACCGTGATGCCGTCGAGGTGGTAGGCGGGGTAGAGCAGGAACGAGGAGATGAAGCCCTCGTGGCGGTCGTACCAGAGGTGGCCGTCGGTGGGCAGGTCGAGGCCGACGTCCACCTGGTCGCCGATCATGGCTCGGACGCCGTCGCTGTAGGCCTCGGCGAAGTCCCCGCGGCGCATGGCCACGCGGATGTCCTCGCCGCCGAGGTCGAAGGTGTTCCACTTGGGCCGCGGGTAGGAGCCCACCGCGGTGGTCGGGAAGAGGTGGCCGAAGTGGTCGCTGAGCCGGCGGGGCATGGCGGGCCTCCACGTCGTCGAGGGGGTCGTCCCGTCACCGTGGCGTGCCAGCCGCGCCGGGTCACGTGCCGAATCGGTTGCGATGCGGCCTTGACAGGGTCAGGTGGTGAGCAGCTCGGCGGCCTGGCGGAAGGCGACGGCGGTGCGCGAGTCGTCGTCGGCGCGGGTGGCCACCGAGACCTGCGCCTCCGCGCCCGCGAGCGGCACGAAGCACACGTCGGGGCGTGGGAAGTAGCGCTCGGCGAGCAGGCCGTGGACGCCGAGCATCCCCGACGTCGCGACCGCGGCCGGGATCGCGGCCGGGGTGCGGACGACGGGGCTGCGCCGCGACGTCTGGCCCGTCACGCCCGCCCACCGGCCGAGGCCCGGGTGGCGCCCGGCCACGGCCACCCAGGGCCGGCCGTCGACGTCGTCCTCGGCGAGGTGGTCGGCGTCGGCGAGCGGGGAGGAGGCGGGGACGACCGCGACGCGCGGGGTGGCGAACAGCCGGTCGAGGCGCACGCCGTCCACCGCGCCCACGTCGTGGATCACGGCGACGTCCACCTCGCCGGCGCGCACCGCCTCGTACTGGGTGTCCCAGTCCAGCTCGATGTGCACGAGCGCGCGGCCCGGCAGCTGCGCGGTGACGAGCTCGCGCAGCGCGGGCCACCGGTCGGCCGCCCCGAACCCGAGGACGCCGACGCGGACGACGGCGTCGTCGGGGGCCGGCGGGGCGTCGCGGACGGCGGCGGCGAGGTCGTCGACGCGGGCCAGCACCTCGCGGGCCCGGTCGACCAGCCGCGCGCCGGCGGGCGTCAGCGTGACCCGGCGGCTGGTGCGCTCGAACAGGAGCGCGCCGACCTCCTTCTCCAGGGCGCGGACGTGCCGCCCGAAGGCCTGCGGCGCGATCCAGTGCCGCTCCGCCGCCTTCCGGAAGTGCCGTTCCTCCGCGAGCGTCACCACGTAGCGGAGTTCTCGGATGTCCATGTGCGCCTCCGTCCCGGCGACGCTACTGCGGTCCGGGGACGGGAGAAACCGCCGCTCGACCTGCAGTCTTGACCTCCACCGTCGTTGAGGTCGCACCGTCGAGCCATGAGCGAACACCGACCCACGGCCCTCGTCACGGGCGCGTCCCGCGGACTGGGTCGCGCCCTCACCGCCGACCTCGCGCGGGACGGCTGGCAGGTCGTCGTCGACGCCCGCCACGGCGACGCGCTCGCCGAGGCGGTCGCCGGCCTGCCCGGCGTCGTCGACGTCCCGGGCGACGTCGCCGACCCCGCCCACCGCATCGCCCTCGCGCAGGCCGTCGAGGAACTCGGCGGGCTCGACGTCCTCGTCCTCAACGCGAGCCTGCTCGGGCCCAGCCCGCAGCCCGCGCTCGCCGACTACCCCCTCGACGTCCTCGAGCAGGTGCTGCGCGTCAACGTGGTCGCGCCGCTCGGGCTCGTGCAGGCGCTGCGCCCGCTGCTGCGGCCCGGTGCCCGGATCCTCGCGATCACCTCCGACGCGGGCGCCGAGCCGATGGACGGCTGGGGCGGCTACGGCACGTCGAAGGCGGCGCTGGAGTTCCTGGCGTCGGTCCTGGCCGTCGAGAACCCGCAGTGGCGCGTGCTCGTCGTCGACCCCGGCGACATGCGCACGGTCATGCACCAGGAGGCCTTCCCGGGCGAGGACATCAGCGACCGCCCGGAGCCCGAGACCGTCGTCCCCGCCCTGCGCGCGCTCGTCGACGGCGACCGGCCGAGCGGCCGCTACCGCGCCGCGGACCTGGTGGTGACGTCGTGACCGTCCTCCCGCTGACCCGCTTCGTCCTCCCGCCCGACGCCGAGGCCCACGAGCCGCCGGAGCACCGCGGCCTGGCGCGCGACGGGGTGCGGCTGCTGGTGGCAAGGCCCGGGGTGGTCGAGCACCGGCGGTTCGACGAGCTCGCCGCCGTCCTCGACCCGGGCGACCTGCTCGTCGTCAACACCTCCGCGACGCTGCCGGCCGCGCTCGACGTCCGGCACCGGGACGGGCGGGCGATGACCCTGCACGTGGCGACGGCCCTCGACGACGGCGACTGGGTCGTCGAGCCACGCCGCCCCGACGGGCCCGAGACCGACGTGGCCGTCGGCGACCGGCTCGGCCCGCCCGGTCTCGTGCTGACGCTCGTCGCGCCCTATCCCGACGAGCACGCGCCGCGGCGGCTGTGGCGGGCCCGGCCGTGGCCGCCGGTCCGGCTCGCGGGCTACCTCGCGACCTACGGCCGGCCCATCGCCTACGGGCACCTCGCCGGCCGGTTCCCGTTGGCCGACCACCAGACCGTCTACGCCACGGTGCCCGGCAGCGCGGAGATGCCGAGCGCGGGGCGGCCACTGTCCGAGCGCCTGCTGGTGCGGCTCATGGCGCGCGGGGTCACGGTGGCGCCGTTGGTGCTGCACGCCGGGGTGTCGAGCCCCGAGAAGCACGAGCCGCCGACACCCGAGCGGTTCGTGGTGCCCGCGGCCACGGCGCGGCTCGTGAACTCGGCGCACGAGGCCGGGTCGCGGGTCGTCGCGGTGGGGACGACGGTGGTGCGGGCGCTGGAGACCGTGGCCGCACCCGGCGGGACCGTGTCCCCGGGACACGGGTGGACCGACCTCGTCCTCGGCGCCGACCGCCCCGCCCGCACCGTCACCGGGCTCGTCTCCGGGCTGCACGAGCCGGAGGCGAGCCACCTCGCGCTGCTCGAGGCCGTCGCCGGCCCGGCGCTGGTCGGGCAGGCGTACGCGGCCGCGCTCGCCGGCCGCTACCTCTGGCACGAGTTCGGCGACTCGACGCTCCTGCTGCCGGGGGAGGCGTCGTGAGGTCGACGCGGCACGCGCCGCTGCTCCTGCACAACACCATGCGGATCACTCCGGGTCACCTCGCGGAGTTCCGGGCCGCGGTCGAGAAGGCCGTCGCGTTCGTCGAGGAGCACGGGCCGCAGCTGGCGGTGCAGGTCTTCGTCGACGAGGAGCACCTGCTCGCCCACAGCTTCCAGCTCTACCCCGACTCCGCGGCGATCGTGCGGCACTGGGAGCTCTCCGACCCCTACATCCGCGAGGTGATGGAGCACTGCACCGTCGAGCGGCTGGCGATGTACGGCGAGCCGGAGGAGGACGTCGTCGGCGACGCGTTCCGCCCGGACGTCGCGGGGGACGTCCCGCGCGCGATCGTGCCCCGGCTCATCGGGTTCGTGCGGGAGACTTGACCCTCACGCGACGGGAGGGCCGAGGGTGGTGCCCATGACCGGGACGGCAGCGGGGACGACCACCTGGACGGTGGGGCAGGTCGCCGAGCGGTCCGGGGTGACGGTGCGGACCCTGCACCACTACGACGAGATCGGGCTGCTGCGCCCGAGCCGTCGCAGCACGGCCGGGTACCGGCTCTACACCCCGGACGACCTCGTGCGGCTGCAGCACGTCGTCGTCTACCGGCGGCTCGGGTTCGCGCTCGAGGAGGTCGCGGTCCTCCTCGACGACCCCGACGCCGACGTCGCCGCGCACCTGCGCCGGCAGCGGGCCGAGGTCATGTCCCGGCTGGACGAGCTCGCCGAGCTCGTCACGGCCATCGACCGAGCCCTGGAGGCAGAGGTGTCCGGAATCCAGCTCACGCCCGACGAGCAGCGCGAGCTGTTCGGGGAGGGCTTCAAGGAGGAGTACCAGCAGGAGGCGCAGGAGCGCTGGGGCGACACGGAGGTGTGGCGGCAGTCCCAGGAGCGCACCGCGCGCTACACGAAGGCCGACTGGCAGGCCATGAAGGCCGAGATGGACGAGGTCAACGCCCGGTTCGTCGCGGCCCTGCAGGCCGGCGAGCCCGCCGACTCCCCGGCGGCGATGGACGTCGCGGAGGCCCATCGCCAGCACATCTCGCGGTGGTTCTACGACTGCTCGCCGGAGATGCACGCCGGCCTCTCCGAGATGTACGTGGCCGACGAGCGGTTCACCACGACCTACGAGGACATCGCGCCCGGGCTGGCGCAGTACGTCCACGATGCCGCGCACGCCAATGCGGCACGGCAGGGAACGTGACCGACCGGTAGCCGGCGCGGTGCAGCTCGACGTGGGTCCGCACCTGGGGGAACGCCTCCTCGCCACCGGCACTCGGTCCGCCGACCCGTGTCCCGAGGACACGGGTCGGCACCGCCTCCCGCTTGACCGGCAGTGCGTGGCCCCACCGTTGGCGCGAGAACGGTCTGCCGCGGTCTGCCGCGGTCTGCCGCCGGGCTCGACCGGGCGCGGGCGCCGACCGCCGTCATGAGCGGGCGAGATCCTCCGAACCGGACCCACCGCGGCTCGTCGATCGATAGCGTGCGTGTCATCGGCGCGAAGGAGGGGCGAGACATGACCCGACCCCTGCCCGTCGGCGGCGGGGCCTTCACCGTCGACATCACCCGGGCGCCCGAGGCGATCCGGGAGTTGCGGACCGCTCTCGCCGAGCTGGAGGAGATCAAGCGCGACGCCGTGTACCTCGGGCAGCTGCAGGCGCCGGCCGGTGACCAGGTCAGTGAGGACGCCACGCGCATGCTCCGCGAGACGGCGTCGCTCGGGCCCGGCTCGTTGCTCAGCGCGCTGACCGACGGCATCGCGGAGATCACGCGCATGATCGAGGCGCTCCAGGTCGGTTTCGACGCCTACCGGCGGGCGGACGACGACGCCCGCGCCCAGCAGTCGTCGTGATCGCCCTCGGTCGAGCTGCTCTGGCCGTCCTCCTGTTCGCGCTCGCAGGATGTGGTTCGGAGGCGGCTCCGGCCGCGCCGCCCGCCGGCGACGGCCGACACGGCGCGGCTCTCCCTCAGGCACCACGGGATGTCCGGCCGTTGTCGGCGGACCCTTGCGCAGCGATCACAGCAGCGCAGCTGCGGGCTCTCGGCTTCGAACCCGCCGGTGAGCGAGTCACCCTCCCGACCGGCGAAGCGTCGTGTGAGTGGCGCGGGCCGGCGGGCTCGCCGTACACCAACGTGGGCGTGGCGACCGCGCGAGACATCCTGGTCGACACCTACCGCGTGCGGCAGTTCTCGATCTTCCGACCCACGACGATCGACGATCTCCCGGCGGTGGTGGAGCAGACGAACGCCACTTCCATCTCGTGCAACGTGACCGTCGGGACCGCGCAGAACCAGGGCTTCCTCGTCATCTACGACGGAACCTTCAAGCCCGACGGGCAGCCGAACGATCCGTGTGGGCAGGCGCAACAGATCGCCCAGCGGGTCGTGGCCGCGCTCCCCATGCTCCCGGCCAAGTAGGAACGGTCTCCCGAGGCAACGCCTCCTCACCACCGGCACTCGATCCGCCGACCCGTGTCCCAAGGACACGGGTCGGCACCGGGACCCCGCACGCCCGGCGACCAACGAACCGCTCCCCGGGGAATGCTCCGTCCACTGTGAAGCCCGAGCGCACCCGTGTCCCGAGGACACGGGTCGGCCCCCACCTACGGCACCAGCAGCGTCTTCCCCACCGTCGCCCGCGCCGCGATGGCCGCGTGGGCGTCGGCGGCCCGGTGCAGCGGGAAGGTCTGGCCGATCACCGGGCGGTAGCGTCCCGCCGCGGCGTCGGCCAGCGTGCGCTCGACCGCTGCGCGGCGGGCGGCGCGGTCGAGGCGGGGGAGGTCGGTCAGGCCGACCACCGTGACCCGGCGGCGGGCGGCCGCGTCGGGGTCCGGGGACGCGAACTCCCCGCCCGCGGTCCCGTAGGAGACGAAGCGGCCGCCGTCGGCCACCAGGTCGAACGCCTCCCGGCCCAGCGCGCCGCCGGCGCCGTCGAGCACCGCGTCGACCGGGGCCACCGACGCCGTCCACGACGCCTCGCCGTAGTCGACGACGGCGGCGGCGCCGAGGGTCCGCAGCAGCGACGTCTTCGCCGACCCGCGCGCGGCCGCGACGACCTGCACGCCCCGGCGCACCAGCTCCTGCACGAGCAGCACCCCCGCACCGCCGGCCGCCGCGGCCACGAGGACGCGCGCGGGCGTGCCGACGGCGTCGAGCAGCGACTGCAGGGTCGGGCCGTCGTGCAGCAGCGCCACCGCCTGCTGGTCGGTCAGCGCATCGGACACCGGGATCAGCTCCGACTCCGCCACCACCGCCCGCTGCGCGTAGCCGCCGACCGGGATCTCCGCCCCGCCGACCGTCTGCTTCGTGTCGGCGACGACCCGCCGCCCCGCCACCCGCCCGACGACCCCGCTGCCCGGTACGTACGGCGGGCGGACGGGGAAGAAGTCCTCGCCCCAGCCCGAGCGCAGCAGCGTGTCCAGGAACATCACGTCGGCGGCGGTCACGTCGATCACCGCCTCGCCCGGTCCGGGCGACGGGTCCGCGACCGTCGCGGGCCGCAGCACCTCGGGTCCACCGAATCTCTCCACCTGCACCACGTCCATGCCGTGAGGGTCGGGGCTGGAGAAAGGTCGAGGTCAAGCGACGGAAACGGCGACACGGGTGCCCGGGAGACGGGACCGTCGGACTGCTCGTCTAGCGTCGGCGGCACGGGTGATCGGGTGGGGATCGGGCGAGCCGGGGGGAGGTGCGGGCGTGCTCCACGTGCACCGCGCCGAGCGGGCAGACCGGCTGGTCGAGGCCCTCGCCGACGTGCTCGCCGACCCGCTGGACGACCCGATCGAGGCCGAGCTCGTCGCCGTGCCGACGCGGGGGATCGAGCGCTGGCTCGCGCAGCGGCTGTCGCACCGGTTGGGGGTCACCGGGGGCGACGACGGGGTGTGCGCCAACGTCGTCTTCCCGTCGCCCGCCGAGGTCGTGGCCCGGGTGCTCGGGGTCCCCGAGGACGACCCGTGGCGCCCGGAGCGGCTGGTGTGGCCGCTGCTGGAGACCATCGACGCGTGCGCCGACGAGCCCTGGTGCGCGCCGCTCGGGACGTTCCTGGGCATCGGCGACCCGACGGGCACGCGCAAGGGACGGCGGTTCGCCGCGGCCCGGCACCTCGCGCGCCTGTTCACCCGCTACGCCGACCACCGGCCCGCGCTCGTCCGGGCCTGGGCGCAGGGCGACGACGCGGGCACGCCGGAGGACCTGCGCTGGCAGCCCGAGCTGTGGCGGCGGCTGCGCCGTCGCCTGGGTGCGGCGAGCCCGGCGGAGACGGTCGCCGACGTCCCGGCGCCCACCGGCTTCCCCCGCCGGCTGAGCCTCTTCGGCGCCACGCGGCTCTCGGACACCGAGCTCACCGTCCTCGACGCCCTGGCCGTCGACCACGACGTGCACCTGTGGCTGCCGCACCCCTCGCCGGCGCTGTGGTCACGCCTCGCGGGCCGCACGGCCGAGCGGCGCGCCGACGACGCGAGCGCGCAGGCGGTGGCGCACCCGCTGCTCGCGAGCCTCGGGCGGGACGTCCGGGAGCTGCAGCTCCGTCTGTCCCGGCTCGAGCGCACCGACCACCACCACGCCGCCGAGCAGACGCCGACCACGCTGCTCGCCCGGCTCCAGGACGACCTGCGCCGCGACCGCGCCCCGTCCGGGCGCGACGCCGTCGACGACGGCAGCATCCGCATCCACCGCTGCCACGGCCCGGACCGGCAGGTGGAGGTGCTGCGCGAGACGATCCTCGGCCTGCTGCGCGCCGACCCGACGCTCGAGCCGCGCGACGTCATCGTCCTGTGCCCCGACATCGAGACGTTCGCGCCGCTGGTGACCGCCGGCTTCGGCCCCGGCGACGGCGAGGAGGCGTCGCACCCGGGTCACCGGCTGCGGGTGCGTCTCGCCGACCGCTCGCTGCGCGAGGTCAACCCGCTGTTCGGCACGCTCGCGACGCTGCTCGACCTCGCCGACGCCCGCGTCACCGCCTCGCAGCTGCTCGACCTCGCCGAGTCCGACCCGGTGCGCCGCCGCTTCCGCTTCGACGACGAGGACCTCCCGCGCCTGCGCGAGCTCGCCGAGCGCGCCGGGGTCCGCTGGGGGCTCGACGCGCCGCACCGCACGGCGTTCTCGCTGGCCCGGTTCCCGGAGAACACCTGGTCGCAGGGCCTCGACCGGCTGCTGGTCGGCGTGGCGATGTCCGCCGACGGCGGCGACTGGCTGGGCGACGCGCTGCCCCTGGACGAGGTCGACTCGGGCGACGTCGAGCGCGTCGGGCGCCTCGGCGAGCTGGTCGACCGGGTCGGCACGGTCGTCGAGGGCCTGCGCGGCGAGCAGCCGTTGACGGCGTGGATCGCGGCGCTGCGGCGGGGGCTCGACGGGCTGACGGCGACGGTGCCGGCCGACGCGTGGCAGCTCGCGCAGGCGCGGGCCGAGCTGACCGCGGTGCTCGAGAGCGCGCCGCACGACCCGGTGATGACGCTGCACGACGTCCGGGCCGTCCTCGCCGACCGCCTCGCCGGACGCCCCACGCGCGCCAACTTCCGCACCGGCACGCTCACCGTCGCGACGCTCATGCCGATGCGCTCGGTGCCCCACCGCGTGGTCTGCCTGCTCGGCATGGACGACCAGGTCTTCCCCCGCGAGACCCGCGCCGACGGCGACGACGTCCTCGCCCGCGACCCCCGGGTCGGCGAGCGCGACCCGGCCGCCGAGGACCGCCAGCTGCTCCTCGACGCGATCGTCGCCGCGACCGACCACCTCGTCGTCGTCCACTCCGGCGCCGACGAGCGCACGGGCGCCGACCGGCCGCCGGCGGTCCCGATCGGCGAGCTGCTCGACACCCTCGACGCGAGCTTCCGCTTCGGCGACGACCGGCTCGCCCGCGAGCACCTCACCCGGCGCAACCCGCTCCAGCCCTTCGCCGCCGACGACTTCGACGCCACCGACGGGAAGACCCCCTTCTCCTTCGACGGCGCCGCGCTCGCGGGCACGACGGCGTTGCTCGCGGAGCGGTCGGCGCTCGCCCCGTTCCTGCCCGGTCCGCTGCCCGCCCGCCCGCGGGAGGTGCTCGACCTCGAGGACCTGGCGCGCTTCGTCGAGCACCCCGTCAAGGCGTTCCTGCGCCAGCGGCTCGGGGTGCACGCGCGCGGCGAGGAGGAGGAGTCGAGCGAGGCGGTGCCCGTCGAGCCGGACGGCCTGGCGCGCTGGGCGATCGGCGAGCGCCTGCTGCGCGACCGGCTCGCCGGCCGTGACGTCGCCGCGTGCATCGCCGGCGAGCGCCGTCGCGGCGAGCTGCCCCCGGGCCCGCTCGGCGACCGCCTCGTGCGCGACGTCGGGCGCCAGGTCGAGCCGCTGACCGCGGCCGTCGCGGGCCTGCGCGACACCGCCGCCGTGGACGTCGACGTCACCACCGACACCCTCGTCGGCGCGGTCGGCGGGGTGCACGCGTCGACGCTGGTGACGGTCACGTTCTCCCGGCTCGCGCCCAGGCACCGCCTGCGGGCGTGGGTGAACCTCGTCGCGCTCACCGCCGCGCACCCGGACCGGCCGTGGCGCGCGGTCACCGTGGGGCGGGGATGGTCCGGGAAGCCGCCCTCGGTGTCGACGCTCGGCCCGCTCGAGCCCGAGGTCGCCCAGAAGATCCTCGCCGACCTGCTCGCGCTGCACGCCGACGGGATGGTCGAACCGCTGCCGCTGATGTGCCAGACCTCCGAGACGTACGCGCTCGCGCGCAGCACGAAGGGCGAGGTCGCGGCGATGAACAAGGCCCGCGACACGTGGACCAGCCGCTACGGCGGCGAGCAGTCCGACCCCGCCCACGTGCTGGTGTGGGGGCGCCGGCGGGCCCTCGACGACCTCGTCGGCGCCGCGAGCGGGGACGCGCCGAGCCGGTTCGCGGGCCTCGCGACGCGGCTGTGGACCCCGGTCCGCGAGGCCGAGGGATGGGGCGGGCGATGACGTCGACGCTCACCCGCTCCTTCGACGTCTGCGGCGACCTGCCCAGCGGCACGACGGTCCTCGAGGCCAGCGCCGGTACCGGCAAGACGTTCACCATCGCCGCGCTCGCGGCCCGCTACGTCGCCGAGGGCCACGCGACGCTGCCGCAGGTCATGCTCGTGACCTTCGGCCGCGAGGCCACCCGCGAGCTGCGCGAGCGCGTCCGCGAGCGGTTCGTGCGCACCGAGCGGGCGCTGGCCGACGCCCCGGCCGCGCGGGACCACGACGACCCGGTGATCCGGCTGCTCGCCGAGGCCGACGACGCGGAGGTCGCGCTCCGCCGGGCCCGGCTGACCGCGGCGCTCGCCGGCTTCGACGCGGCGACGATCGCGACGACCCACCAGTTCTGCCAGGACATGCTCACCGGGCTCGGGATCGTCGGCGACACCGATCCCGACGGCACGTTCGTCGAGCGGATCGACGACGTGGTCACCGAGGTCGTCGACGACTTCTACCTGCGCAAGTACGCGATCCCCGGCGCGCCCGCGCCCGATTTCGACCGCGCGACCGCCCTCGAGATCGGCCGCGCGGTCGTCGGCGACCCGGGTGCGCGCATCGAGCCGGCCCCCGACGCCCCGGACGCGGCCGGCGCGCGGGCGGCCTTCGCGACGGCGGTGCGCCGCGAGGTCGAGGCGCGCAAGCGGCGCCGGCGCCTGTTCACGTTCGACGACATGCTCACCCGCCTGCACCGCGCGCTCACCGACAGCCGGCTCGGCGAGGCGGCGTGCGCGCGCCTGCGCGACCGGTTCTCCGTGGTGCTCGTCGACGAGTTCCAGGACACCGACCCCATCCAGTGGGACATCCTGCGCGTCGCGTTCCACGGCCACAGCGCGCTGACCTTCATCGGCGACCCCAAGCAGGCGATCTACGGCTTCCGCGGCGCCGACGTCGTCAGCTACCTGCAGGCCGTCGAGTCGGCGGGCAGCCGCGAGGGGCTCGACACCAACTGGCGCAGCGACGCGCCCCTGGTCCGCGCGCTCGACCAGATCTTCGCCGAGGCCGCCCTGGGCGACGAGCGCATCGTCGTGCCCCCGGTCGCGTCCGCGCACCCGGGCCGGCGGCTCGTCGGCGCGCCGCGGCCGGCGCCGTTCCGCCTGCGCGTGCTGCCGCGGGCGGGGCTGCGCGCGCAGTGGTCGAGCGGGCTCCCGCTCGTCGCCCCGGTGCGCGAGAAGGTCGCCGCCGACCTGGCCGCGGACATCGCCGAGCTCGTCGCCGCCGACTCGCGCTGGGAGGAGCCCGGACGCGCGGACCCGAGCCTCGGCCCCGGCGACGTCGCGGTGCTCGTGCGCACCAACAAGCAGGCCGACCTGGTGCGCGAGGCGCTGACCGAGGCCGGCGTCCCGTCGGTCCTCGCGGGCGCCACCAGCGTGTTCGCCACCGAGAGCGCCGAGGAGTGGCTCGTGCTGCTCGAGGCCGTCGAGCAGCCCGGACGCCCGGCGCGCGTGCGGGCCGCGGCGCTGACCGTGTTCCTCGGGCACGCCGCCGCCGACCTCGACGCGCACGCCGACGTCGTCCTGCCCGAGGTGGGCGCGTCCCTGCGGCGCTGGGGCGCGGTGCTGCACGACCGCGGGGTCGCGGCGTTCCTCGAGGCCGTCGCGGCCGAGACCGGGCTGGCCGCACGGGTGCTCGCCCGTGTCGACGGCGAGCGGCGCATGACCGACATCCGGCACATCGGCCAGGTGCTGCACGCGGCGTCGGTCGAGTCCCGGCTGGGCGTCGTCGCGCTCGTCGAGTGGCTGCGGGCGCGCATGGCCGAGGCGGCCGCGGGCACCGGCGAGCTGCGGCCCGAGCGCAGCCGGCGCCTCGAGTCGGACGCGAGCGCGGTGCAGGTGCTCACGATCCACAAGTGCAAGGGCCTCGAGTACCCGGTGGTCTACGTGCCGTTCGGGTGGGACCGGTGGGTCGCCGACGACCCGACCGTCGTCACCCACCACGACGAGCACGGGAAGCGGGTGCGTGCCGTCGGCGGGGAGACCGACCCGGCCTGGCGCGAGCACGTCGCCACGGCCCGCGACGAGGACGACGGCGAGGATCTGCGCCTGCTCTACGTGGCGCTGACCCGCGCGCAGGGGCAGGTCGTGTGCTGGTGGGCGCCGTCGACGAACACCTCGGCCTCGGCGGTGCACCGCCTGCTCGTCGGCCGCCCCACGCCCCGGACCGGGCCCGACCGCGCCTACCCGGTGTGGGAGGACGAGCGCGTCCTCGCGCACCTCGAGACGCTGGCCGGCGAGGACATCGCCGTCGAGCGCGTCGAGCCCCGCAAGGCGCTGCCCTACGTCCCGCCGGCCGGGCGGGCACACCCGCTCGCGGCCGCCCTGTTCGACCGGGGCCTCGACCTCGCGTGGCGGCGCTCGTCGTACTCCTCGCTGACCGCGAACGCCCACGCCGGGCCAGCTCCGGTGGGCAGCGAGCCCGAGGAGCGCCGGCTCGCCGACGAGACCGAGCCGGAGGACGCGCCGGCCCGGGACGTCGACGACGTCGAGCCCCTCCCGTCGCCGATGGCCGACCTCCCCGTCGGCCCGGCCTTCGGCACGCTCGTGCACGCGGTGCTCGAGACCGTCGACACCGGCACCGGCGACCTCCACCGCGCGCTCGTCGCGGCCGCCGACGCCGAGCTGCGCCACCGCCCGCACGCGGAGGTCGACGCCGCCACGCTGGCCGACGCGCTGCTGCCGGTGATGCTCACGCCGCTGCCGGCCGGCGGGCCCGCGCGCCTCGCCGACGTCGCCCCGCGCGACCGGCTCGCCGAGCTCGACTTCGAGCTGCCGCTGGCCCGCGGCGACCGCGCGCGCCCGGACGCCGCGCCTGTCACGCTCGGCGCGGTGGCGGGCCTGCTGCGCCGCCACCTGCCCGCCGACGACCCGCTCGCCGGCTACCCCGACGTCCTCGACCACCCGCGAGCCCACGAGCTGGGCGCCCAGGTCCTGCGCGGCTACCTCACCGGCAGCATCGACGGCGTCCTGCGCGGACCCGACGGGCGCTTCGTCGTCGTCGACTACAAGACGAACTGGCTGGGTCCGGTGGGACCGACGGGCCGGGCGCCGCTGACCGTCGCGCACTACGGCCCGAGGTCCATGGCCGCGGCGATGATCGACGCGCACTACCCCCTGCAGGCGGTGCTCTACGCGGTCGCGCTGCACCGGTTCCTGCGCTGGCGGCTGCGCGGTTACGACCCGGAGGCGCACCTCGGCGGGGTGCTCTACCTGTTCCTGCGCGGCATGTGCGGGACGGACACGCCGGTCGTCGACGGCACGACGTGCGGGGTGTTCGCGTGGGACCCGCCGCCGGCGCTGGTCGTGGCGCTGTCCGGGCTGCTCGACGGGGGTGTGCGGTGACGGCGGTGATCCCCGAGCTGCTCGCCGAGGACGGCGTCCGGTTCGCGACCCGCGCCACCGGGCTGCTCGCCGCGTTCAACGAGCGCGGGGTGCTGGCCGCCACCGACGTGCACGTCGCGCGGCGCCTCGGGCGCCTGGGTGGTGAGGCCGACGAGCAGGTGCTGCTCGCCGCGGCGCTGGTCGTGCGCGCGCTGCGGTCCGGGTCGGTGTGCCTGGACCTCGCCGCGATCGACCGGACGGTGCTGGCCGAGGGCGACGAGGTCGTCGACACCTCCGACCTGCCCTGGCCCGACCCCGCCCCGTGGCTCGCGGCGTGCGCGGCGTCGCCGCTGGTCGGGGGCGACGACGAGGCGGCGACCGGGCGCCCGCTGCGCCTCGTCGACGGCCTGCTCTACCTCGACCGCTACTGGCGCCAGGAGCAGCAGGTCCGCGCCACGCTCGCCCGGCGCGCCGCGGCCCCGCCGCCCGCCGTCGACGCCGACCGGCTGCGCGCCGCGCTCGACCGGCTGTTCCCGGTCCTCGACGGCCAGCGCCGCGCGACCGCGGTCTGCACCCTGCGCTGGACCAGCGTGCTCGCGGGCGGCCCGGGCACCGGGAAGACGACCACCGTCGCCACGCTGCTCGCGGTCCTGCGCGACCAGGACCCGTCCCTGCGCATCGCGCTCGCCGCGCCCACCGGCAAGGCGGCGGCGCGGATGCAGGAGGCGCTGGCTGAGGTCGACCTGCCGCCGGCCGACCGGGCCCGCATCGCGGGGCTGCAGGCCTCGACGATCCACCGCCTGCTCGGGCCGATCCGCGGGTCCTCGCGCTTCCGCCACGACCGCCACCGGCACCTGCCCTTCGACGTGGTCGTCGTCGACGAGACCTCGATGGTGTCGCTGACGCTCATGGCCCGGCTGCTCGAGGCGGTCCGGCCCGACGCGCGCCTCGTGCTGGTCGGCGACCCCGATCAGCTCGCCTCCGTCGAGGCCGGCGCGGTGCTCGGTGACCTCGTCGCCGCGCCCGCCGACCCGGAGCCCGAGCTCGACCGCGCGCTGGAACAGGTCGGCGCGCCCGGCTCGCCGGTGCGGGGCGGGGTGACGGTGCTCGACCGCACCTGGCGCTTCCACGGCACGATCGCGCGGCTCGCGGCGGCGATCCGGTCGGGCGACGCCGACGACGCGGTCGCGGCATTGCGGGCCGGCGAGCACGACGTCGTGTTCGTCGAGGACGCCGACCTCACCGCCCGCGACCCGGGCGGGCTGCGGGAGCTGCGCGACGAGGTCGTCGGCAGCGCGGCGGAGACCGAGCTCGCGGCGCTCGACGGCGACGCCCCGCTCGCGCTCGCGCGCCTCGACGAGCACCGCCTGCTCTGCGCGCACCGCCGTGGGCCCTGGGGCGTGAGCCGGTGGGCGTCGGACGTCGAGCGCTGGCTCGTGGAGTCCGGGCCGGTCGCCGACCGCGACGAGGAGTGGTACCCCGGCCGCCCGCTGCTCGTGACCGCCAACGACCACGACCGCGGGATCTACAACGGCGACACCGGCGTCGTCATCGGGACGCCGCGGGGCCCGCGGGCGGCGTTCGCGCGCGGCGGCGCCCCGGTCGAGATCGCGCCGAGCCTGCTGGACGGCATCGCGACCGTCCACGCGATGACGGTGCACCGGGCCCAGGGCAGCCAGTTCGCGCGGGTGTCGGTGATCCTGCCGCCGGCCGAGTCGCCGCTGCTGACCCGCGAGCTGCTCTACACCGCGGTGACGCGGGCGCGGGTGCGCGTGCGGCTCGTCGGCACCGAGGAGGCCGTGCGCGCGGCGATCGCGCGGCCGATCGGCCGGGCGTCGGGGCTGCGCCGCCGCTTCTGAGCCCGGGACCTCAGGCGGATTTGACGTCCGCCCACCCGTATGGGCGAATTCCCCTCCCGGCGGGCGGTGCGGCCCGCGCGGCGGGGAGGTGCGTGGATGACGCCCGTGATCGTGTCGATCGTGGTCCTGGTGGCGATGTTCGTCATCGCGACCGTGCTGCCGGTGAACCTCGGGGCCCTCGGGTTCGTCGCGGCGGCCCTCGTCGGGGTGCTGGCGGCCGGGATGAGCCTCGACGACGTGCTCGCCGAGTTCCCGGGCGACCTGTTCCTCATCCTGGTCGGGCTGACCTACCTCTTCGCGGTCGCGCACCACAACGGCACCGTCGACCTGCTCGTGCGGTGGTCGATGCGGCTGGTGCGCGGCCACCTCGTCGCCGCGCCCTGGATCTTCTTCACGCTGTCCGCGGTGTTCTCGGCGATCGGGGCGCTGTTCGCGGTCGCGATCGTGGCGCCGCTGGCGATGCCCTTCGCCCGCCGCTACGGGGTGAGCCTGCTGCTCATGGGCATGATGGTGATCCACGGGTCGCTGGCGGGTGCGTTCTCGCCGATCAGTGTCTACGGCACCTTCGTCGCCGGCGTCGTCGGCCCCACAGGCATCCCGTTCAGCTCCACGACGCTCTTCCTCGCCCCCCTCGTGATCAACATCGTGATCGCGGCGGTCATCTTCGTCGTGCTCGGGGGCCGGTCGCTGGCCGGGACGAAGGTCGCGCACGGGGCGCCGGTGGGGGCGGGGCGGCCGTCGTCGGGGGGTGACGGGGCGCCGGTCACCACCGAGGACACCGGCTCCACCGACGCCACCGGGCGCACGGACGAGGAGGACGACGACGAGCAGGTCCGGGTCGGGCGCCCGCAGGTCCTCACGCTCATCGGCATCCTGGCGCTGGCGGTCGGCACGGTCGGCTTCGGCCTCGACGTGGGCGTGCTGTCGCTGGCGATCGCGGTGACGCTCGGGATCCTGTGCCCGGCGGGTCACGCGGAGGCGGCCAAGGGCATCGCGTGGTCGACCGTGCTGCTGGTCTGCGGCGTCCTCACCTACGTCGGCGTGCTGCAGGAGGCCGGCACGGTCGACGTCGTCGGGCAGGCGATCGTCGCGCTCGGCGTGCCGCTGCTCGCGGCGCTGCTGCTCTGCTACCTCGGCGGCGTGCTCTCGGCGTTCGCGTCGTCGGCGGGCATCCTCGGCGTCGCGATCCCGCTGGCCCTGCCCTTCCTGCAGCAGGGGGCGGTGAGCCCGATCGGGATGGTCGCCGCGCTGGCCGTGGCGAGCACGGTCGTCGACGTCAGCCCGTTCTCGACGAACGGCGCGCTCGTCCTCGCCTCCACCCCGGCCGACGTCGACCGGGACGCCTTCTACCGGCGCATGCTGGTCTACAGCGGGATCGTCGTGGCGACGGGTCCGCTGCTGGCCTGGGCCCTGCTCGTGCTGCCCGGCTGGCTATAGCGGCGCGCGACCGGGTAGCCCGACCCCATGACCGAGGAGGGCAAGACTCCGCAGGCCCGCAACCCCGCCGGCGATCCGGACCACGCGCCGGAGAAGCAGAGCGAGCTCAAGCTGAACGTCGGGATCGGCGTCATCGGCACGATCCTGTCGATCGGCGTGGCCCTGATCTTCTTCTTCCTCGAGCACAGCGTCGTCCTCGGGATCGTCTTCGTCGTCGTGGCGCTCGTGGCGGGCGCCATCACGCTGCGCGCCTTCCAGCGCAAGCGCAGCGCCCGGCCGAGCTGACGATCAGTCGTACCCGCGGAACCCCTCCCACGCGAGGCGGCGCTCGCGGCGGGGGTCGGACTCGACGCGGTCGACCCGGTCGAGGATCTTCGTCAGGCGGGTCTCGGGGTCGTAGGTCGGCCAGTGCGAGGCCGGGGTGCCGTGGCGGGCGAAGTGGATCCAGTCGGCCTGCACGCGCTCCTGCACCCCGCGCAGCGCCCGACGGCCGCCGAGCGCGGTCAGCCACCGGCCGGCTGTCGAGTCGGCCAGCCCGAACACGGCGTAGAGCTCCATGCCGTGGGTGGCGCGCACGCCCATGAGGTTCAGCACCGGCGTCGTGAGGTCGTAGCGGTAGGCCCACACCGGCCCGCGGTGGGCCTGCATGACGCGCACCGACGGGTACCAGAACATGTAGTCGCCGCCGAGGTCCCTGCGGTGCGGCGTCCCGGCGTAGGCGGCGAGCACCTGGTCGCGCAGCTCCGGCTGGGTCAGCGCGAACATGCGCTCCGCGCTGTCCTCGCTGACCAGCACGTCGAGACGCAGCCGGGGCAGCTCGAAGAGCCGGCCCTCGGTGTCGTTGGTGCCGATGATGAGGGGCACGTCGGCCGCGCGCCCGCCCTCGAAGGCGTCGAGCGGCGCCTCGGGCAGCAGGTCGCCGTCGACGACCGGTGCGGTCGGGATGGTGCCGGGCTGGTCGCCGAGCCGGTCGCGCAGCACCTGCGCGGCGCCGAGCAGCTGGTGCGAGGTAGCCGTGGTCAGGCCGGCGAGCGGGTCGTCGTCGGCCCCCAGCGCCGAGACGAACCCGGCCGCCCACGACCGGGCCCGCTCCTGCCCGAACACCATGCCGGGCGCGGAGCTCTCGGCGATCGCGCGGTGGAACAGGCCGCGGGCGGACGGGGTCGCCATCAGCGTCGTCACCGAGATCGCCCCGGCCGACTCGCCGAAGATCGTCACCTGGCCGGGGTCGCCGCCGAAGGCCGCGATGTTGTCGCGCACCCACTCCAGCGCGGCGATCTGGTCGCGCAGGCCGAGGTTGTCCTCGATCGGCCGCTCCGGCGTGCCGTAGGCGGAGAAGTCGAGGTAGCCGAGCGCCCCGAGGCGGTAGTTGACGCTGACGAAGACGCACTCGCCGCGGCGCACGAAGTCGTCGCCGCGGTAGGTGGGCGCCGACGACGCCCCGACGACGAACGCGCCGCCGTAGAACCAGACCATCACCGGGCGCGGCTCGTCGGACGGCGTCGTGGGCGCGCTGACGTTGAGGGTCAGGCTGTCCTCGCTCATCGGCGTCTGTTTGCCAGCGCCGATGAACTCGCCGATGCGCTCCTGGATCGGCACCGGGCCGAAGCGCGAGCCGTCGCGCACGCCCTCCCACGGCACCACCGGCTGCGGGGCGCGCAGCCGGAGCTCGCCGACGGGCGGTGCCGCGTACGGGACGCCACGCCAGGAGTGCACGCCGTGCGCGGTGACGCCGCGGACGAGCCCGCCGGTGGTCTTGACCTCGGGGCCCGGGGTCGTCACGTGGTGCCGTGAACGCATACCCCGAGTCTGTTCGACGGGCCCCGCCACCGCCCGCCGATGTGATCGACGAGCCCCGTCCCGGGCGTGTCGCGGTCTCCGGAGCGACCCCTCGACGACAGGACGAGTGGACGTGCTGACACGCTCGGCGGCAGATCGCGCCACTCTCGGTCACACAACCGATGGATATTCGCCCTATCGGCCCAGCGTGTCGCGTTGCGGGTGCCGAGGATCTGTCTCGATGGACGTACAGACGGACGCGGGGGTCGACGCCGCGCTGTGGGGCCTGGAGGCCGCCTTCGTGGCGCACCCGCCCCCGCGCACGCTCTCGGGCTGCCCCCACTGTCACGGAGAGGTGCGGGTCGCCGACGCCGACCCGCTCACGCTGGTGCTCGCCCTCGGCAACACCCTCGGCACCGGCGACGACCTGCGCGCGCTCACCCCGTGGCTCGTGCGCCGGGCGCTGACCGGCGACCGCGTCGACCTGCGCACCGTGCTCGAGCGCATCGCCGAGCACTGGGCGGACTGGACCGACCGCGAGCGCGACGCGGTGCGCGACGTCGTCGACGCCGTGTGGAGCGCGCTGCTCGACACGCACCCCGACGCCCCCGACAGCGCGACCGCCGTCGCGATGCTCGACAGCATCGCGGCGCTCGGGGAGCCGCCGGACCGGCTGCTCGCGATCTGGGAGTACAAGGAGATCGCGAGCGCCGACCACCACCTCGCCGAGCTCGTCGTCGACGCCTTCTACGGCGCGCGGGTCGACCCGCGGGTGATCACCTGGGCGCGCGCCGACGCGCAGCGCGCCCGCCTCGAGCGCGCCCGCGACCGGGACCGCGGGCGCCCCTGGGCCGGCACGATCACCGCCGCCTGCGACCTGGCGGGCGCGGGGGCGCCAGACTGATCGGGTGGCGAGCTCGCGCGGACTGCCCGACACCCTGGTCGACGAGCTGTGGCGTCGCGCGGTCGGCGGGATCGGCCCGTTCTCGGGCGCGCCGGCGGTGGCCGCGGACGCGCTGGCCGCGACCGACGACGACGTCGAGGCCGCCGTGCGCCGGGTGGTCGGCGCGCACGTCCGGCTCGCCGCCAGCTCCGGGCTGCTCACCAGCCTCGGCGGCGCCGCGACGCTCGTCGTGACCGCGCCGGCCGGCACCACGGGCCTCTACCTGCTCGGCACGCGCCTGTCGGCGGCGATCGCGCACCTGCGCGGCCGGGACCTCACCGACCCGGTCGTGCGCACCGCGGCGCTGGTCTGCGTGCTCGGGGCCGACGGCGTCGAGCTCGCCGAGCGCACCGGCCTCGACCTGGTCAACGCCTCGCTGCTGCACGGGCTGCGCGGGCTCCCGACCGAGGTGCGCGCGCAGCTCGACACGCGGATCGGCTTCCGGCTCACCTCGCGCTTCACCCGTCGGGGCGCGCTCAACGTCACCAAGCTCATCCCCGTCGTCGCCGGGCCCATCGGGGCGGGCGCGGACGCGATGGCCATGCGGACGGTGGCGACGTTCGCGCAGGCGCACCTCTAGGGGCGGCCGACCCGTTCGCACGCAGCGCGTTCACCCGGTCACGCGAAGTCACCCGACCGGGCGCCTTCTGCGCGTGGTGTGGTGGATGGTGCCCGTGTGGGGGTCATGGTGGGCCGCCGGCGATCATCGGGATCGTCGGGCGAGCGGAGGTGCGACGACCATGGCCGGGTCCGGGGGACCGCACGGGCACGGGACGGGCGGGGCGCGGCGGCGACGCGCGGCGCGGGCGCGCCTGGGCGCGGTCGCGCTGACGACGGCCGCCGTGCTGCTGCTGCCGGCCCCGGCCTCCGCGGCGCCGGGAGACCCGGCAGTCCCGCCCGCTCCCGCCGGTCAGGCCGTCGGCGCCGTGCCCGCCGTGCCCGCCGTCCCCATGGACGCCCCGACCGGGATCACCCAGCTCGACCCGGCGCACGCGGTCATGCCGCCGGCCGGGCTCCCGCCCGCGGCCCCGGTCGCGGCGGGCATCGCCCCGGTGGGCTTCACGCCGGGCGCCCGCGACGCCACGGGCGTGCGGGAGGTGCGCGGGGACCAGCCGCTGCGCCTCGTCGCCGTCACCTGGACCGGCGCGGCCCCGGACGCGGTCGCCCTGCGCACCACCGACGCGGCCGGGCAGTGGGGCACCTGGACCGACCTCGAGGCCCCCGGCGACGAGCGCGACGACGTCCCGGCCACGGCCGGCGGCACCGACCCGGTGTGGGTCGGCGACCGCACCGCCGTCGAGGTCCGGGCCCTGCGCGCGGGGCAGCCGGTGACCGACGAGGTCCAGGTCCTGCGCATCGACCCGGGCGTCGGCAGCAACGACGCGGCGATCGGGGCGCTGGGCGCGGCGCGGGGACCGGCCGCGCCGCGCTACGTGACCCGCGCGCAGTGGGGCGCCGACGAGTCGAAGGCCGCCCGCCCCGAGACCACGCCGACGATCCGCGCGGTGACGATCCACCACACCAGCGAGACGAACGACTACGGCCCGGACCAGTCGCCCGCGATCGTCCGCGCGATCTTCGCGTACCACACGCAGAAGCAGGGCTGGGGCGACATCGGCTACAACGCCCTCGTCGACAAGTACGGGACGATCTTCGAGGGTCGCGCCGGCGGGATGGACAAGGCCGTCGTCGGCGCGCACGCGGGCGGGTTCAACCGAGAGACCTGGGGCATCGCGATGATGGGCAACCACTCCACGCTGCCCCCGAACGCCGCGACGACGAACTCGCTCGCCGCGCTGGCGGCCTGGAAGCTCGGCGGGCTCTACCGCGACCCGGAGGAGCAGGTCCAGCTCACCTCGGCGGGCGGCGGCACGTCGCGGTTCCCCAAGGGCCAGACGACGACCGTGCCCGCGCTGTTCGCCCACCGCGACGTCGGCAACACCTCGTGCCCGGGCGACGTGGGCTACGCGCAGATGGGGCCGCTGCGGGCGAAGGTCAAGGCGCTGATCGACGGGTCGGCCACCGACGTCCGCGCTGCGTGGTCGGCGCAGCGGGCGGCGCTCGGGGAGCCGACGCGCGTCGAGTCGCCGACGGCCGACGGCACCGGGCGCTCCACGGACTTCGAGCACGGCACCGTCGTCTGGTCCCCGCGCACCGGTGCCTGGCCGCTGACCGGCGCCATCGCCGCGCACTGGCGCGCGGCCGGGGCCGAGGCCTCGCCGCTGGGCTACCCGACCGGCGCCGAGCGCGACGTGCCGGGCGGCCGCGCGCAGGACTTCCAGCACGGGGCGCTGACCTGGGAGCGGGCCACCGGAACGGTGCGCGGACCGGTCTGAGCACGGCGCGCCGTGCCCACGCAGGGCAGGATGCGCGGGATGGACGACGACGGAGCTCGCCGTGCGGCCGTCGACGACGCCGTGGACCGCTTCCTGGCCCTCGTCCGCGACGGCGAGCCCGACCTCCTCGCGGCGGTCCTCGAGATCGCCCGCGCCGCGGACCCCGCCGCCGACGTCGCGGGGGCGCGCGCCGAGCTCGACCGTCTGGCCGCCGGGGTCACCGACCTCGACGGCCTCGTGCGCCGCCTCTACGTCGAGGAGGGCTTCCACGGGAACCGCGACGACTACTACGACCCGGCGAACTCCTCGCTGACCGAGGTCCTCGCCCGCCGCACCGGCATCCCGATCACGCTGGCGGTGGTGTGCCTCGAGGTGGGCCGGCGGGCCGGGATCGAGCTCGAGCCGGTGGGGATGCCCGGGCACTTCCTCGTGCACCCCGTCACGTCCCTGCAGCACCTCGACCCGTTCACCGGCGAGATGCTCGACCGCGAGCAGTGCATCCGCCGCTTCCGCGAGTCCACGGGGCTCGGACCCGACGTGCCGTTCGACGACACGGTGCTCGAACCGATCGGCACCGAGGCCGTACTCGTGCGCATGCTGACGAACCTGCGCGGCATCCACCGTGCCCGCGGCGACCTCGCCGAGCTCGGCTGGGTGCTGCGCATGCGGATGGGGCTGCCGGGGGTGAGCGCGGTCGAGGTGGCCGAGCTCGCCGAGGTCCGGGGCCGGCGCGCCGCCTTCCGCGAGGCCGCCGACCTGCTCGAGGAGTGGGCCGAGGTCCTGCCGCGCGACGCCGAGCCCCTGCGCCGCCACGCCCGCCGCTGGCGCGCCCACCTGAACTGACCGGCCCCATGTGCGTGATCTTCTGAGCTATAGCTCAGAAGATCACGCACATGGGGCCCTGACCTGTCGTACGGGACATGTCCAGGTGGACTGCTAGCGTTCGCCCATGTCACTGCGCCACGCGCTCCTGGGTCTCCTCGCCCACGGACCGGCCAGCGGCTACGACCTCACCCGCGCCTTCGACGGCAGCATCGGCCGCTACGCCTGGCACGCCGGGCACAGCCGCATCTACCCCGAGCTCGCGAAGATGACGGAGGCCGGGCAGGTCGTCGTCGAGAAGACCGGGCCGCGCGGGCGGAAGACCTACACGCTCACCGACGACGGCCGCCTCGAGCTGCGGCGCTGGATGCTGCACTGGCCCGAGCAGACCACCGTGCGCGACGAGACGGTCCTGCGGATGTTCCTCGTCCAGTCGCTCGAGCCCGACGACGCCCGCCGGCTGCTCGAGGGCATCGCCGCGCACTGCGCGGACCGGATCGCGGAGCTGCGGCCGGTGATGGAGGCCGAGGACGCCGAGCACCCGCCGGGAGCGGAGGTGCCCTTCGGCCGGCTCGCCGGTGAGTACGGGCTGCGCCAGTACGAGGCCGTGCACGGCTGGGCGCGGTGGAGCCTGGAGCGGCTCGGGGCGAGGGTGCCCGGGTGAGTCAATCGGACGGTCGGGTCGCCCCGGTGGGCTCCTGCGCGTGCGCCTCGGCCCACGCGCGGGCCTTCGGTCCGGCCTGCGCGCCGTACCAGCCGTTCCAGATCGACAGCCCGACGATCGTGACGACGAGCATCGCCGTCGAGAGCCCGACCATGACGTCGGGCGGTACCAGGTAGATCAGCGGCACGCGCACGATCGCCAGGAGCAGCAGGCCGACCCCCCACACCACGGCCGAGACGCGGAACGTGCGACGCACGGGCGGCAGCGTCCGGTAGTACTCGGCCATCTCGCGGGCCTTCTGTGGCTGGGAGGTCTGGAACGCCGAGAGCGTGAGCGGCGTGGCGCCCAGGAGGCTCGCGAGGAAGACCAGGCCGACCAGCCCGGTGGTCAACGAGTCGGTGACCAGCAGGAACCGCGGGTCGCCGTCGACGAACGCCAGCGCGAGCCCGACGCCGAACACCGTCAGCATCAGCGCGGCGAACCACGTGACCCGCTGCGTGCACACCGCCACCCACACCAGCCGCACCCCCGCGACCAGCGAGGCGACGAGCAGGGCCACCCAGTCGGTCGCGCCCACCAGCCGCAGCGCGTAGTAGGCGACGAGCGGCGCCCCGACGTCGAGGAACAGGCCGGAGAACTGCTGCAGGACCGAGTAGCCGGACTCGTCGTCGGCCTCGCTCTTCCCGTGCTCCACGGGAGCAGCGTCCACCTGTCCATCGCGACATGTCAAATAAGACATGTCACCCGTCGGCGTCCAGACCGCGCTCGATGGCGTACCTCGTCAGCTCGACGCGGTTGGTGAGCTGGAGCTTGCGCAGGGAGTTCTGGACGTGGTTCTCCACCGTGCGGTGCGAGAGCGTCAGGCGGGCCGCGATCGCGCGGGCGGTGAGGCCCTTGGCGACGAGGCGGAGCACCTCGGTCTCGCGCGGCGTGAGCTGCGGGGCGTCGGGGGCCTCGGTCTCGCGACGCCGGTACTCGCCGAGCACGAGCCCCGCGAGGCCGGGCGAGAAGACGGCCTGCCCGGCGGCGGTGCGGGTGATCGCGTCGACCAGCTCGTCCATGCCGGCGGACTTGACGAGGTAGCCCGACGCCCCGGCGCGCACGGCCTCGATGACGTCGCCGTGCTCGGTGCTGGCCGAGAGCACGAGCACGCGGGTGTCGGGCAGCGCCGTCCGGATCCGCTCCGTCGCCTGCGCGCCGGACAGCTCCGGTAGCTGGAGGTCCATGAGCACGACGTCGGGGCGCACGGCCTTCGCGATGCGCACCGCGGCGGCACCGTCGGGCGCGGTGGCGACGACGTCGACCTCCCGCTCGGCGAGGTCGCGGGCGACGCCCTCGCGCCAGATCGGGTGGTCGTCGACGACCATGACCCGCACCGTCACGGCTTCCTCCCGCTCCGCGCCGACGACCGCGGCACGACGATCTCCCACTCGGTGCCCTCACCGGGCCCGGTCTGCAGCGTGATGGTGCCGCCCAGGGCGTCCACCCGTCCCCGCATCGACCCGGCCACGCCCAGGTGCCCCTCGGCCACGGCCTCGTCCAGCCGGCCGTCGGGGATGCCGACGCCGTCGTCGCGCAGGCTCACCGTGACCGCGGCCGGGTCGTCCTCCACGAGCACCCACAGCCCGGCATCGGCGCCCGCGTGGGCGGCGGCGTTGCCCGCGCCCTCGCGCACCACCGCGGCCAGCTCGTCGACGACCGTCGCGGGCAGGAGCACCGGCGCCGCGGGCACGGCGAGCGACGCGTGGGCGGGCAGGACCCCGGCGAGCCGCGAGGACAGGTCGACCGTGCCGTCGGGCCCCGGCGTCGGCGGCGCCGAGGTGATCAACCGGCGCAGCGCGACCTCCTGCTCGCCGGCGAGGCGGGCGAGCTCGAGGCCGGGGGCGGTGTCGTGCGGGGTGCTCGTCCTGGCCAGCTCGTCGCCCCGACGGCGGACGAGCGCGAGGACCTGCAGCACGCCGTCGTGGATGTCGCGGGCGAGGCGCTCGCGCTCGGCGGTGGCGGCCTCGCGGGCCGCGGCGGCGCGCAGCTGCTCGACCGAGCGCCGCATGGTGTCGGCCGCGAGCCCGACCGCGAGCCCAGCGATGAGGAGGAGCTGGGCGTCGAAGAGCAGGTCGCCGTCGAGGGCGCGGCGCACGCCGAACAGCACCCCGACCGTGACCACCGCGCCCAGGAGCCCGCCGCGCCACCCGAGCGCGATCGCCATCGCCAGCACCGGGCCCGCCGACCACACCGTCGTGATCACCGAGCCGCCCTGCGCGACGCGGTCCGGGGTGTCGACGAGCAGCGTCGACGCGGTGGCCAGGGCCGTGATCACCAGGTCCGCGACCGCGGTGCCGGCGTCGCCGCGGCGCAGGTAGCGGACCGACGAGACCGCGGTCCACGCGACCATCACCGCGACCACGGCCACCCCGAGCGCGGGGCGCGCCCACTCGCCGGCGAAGCGCGCGGCGTTGACCAGCGCCGCGACCAGCGTCACCACCCGGTAGACGACGAGGCCGCGCCACAGCGGGACCAGCTGGGGGTGCGCCCGCGCGCGCGGCGAGACGTCGGCGCTCGTCACGACACCTCCCCCGGCGTGGGCGGCGAGCGTAGCGGGCACGGACGCCACCCTCGCCCCGCGCGGGCGCGGGCGGGTGCGGGGAACTACTCAACCGCGGTCACGCGTCGTTCCGTGGACGGGAGCCACCGGTCACCGGCCAATCGACGAACGGCCTACCGCGAGGTATCGATCGTGGCAGAAGATCCCGGAAGGGCTAACGCTGCGCCACGTTGAGCCGAACAGTCGAGCATCAGTACGCCTGCTCGGACCACGTCGGGCGCCACCGGAGGGGGACTCATGGATCGATGGACGATGATCGTCGAGGCGGTGCCCGGTGCCCTGCGTGCGATCCGGGTCGACGACGAGGACCACCGCCCGATCGACGTCGACCTCGTCGACGGTGACGCCGGGACGCTCGGCGAGTCGCTGACCGCGGCCGTCGCGAGCGAGGACGGCCCGCCCGAGCACCTCGTCCTGGTCGTACCCGGCGACCTCGACCAGCACCGCTTCACCACCCTCACCGAGGCCGCCGAGCTCGCCGGCCTCCCCGACCCGTCCTGGCTGCCGGAGGCCGTCGCGTTCGCGGGCGCCCGTCTCGTGACCCTGGCGGCGGGCCTGCCGGTGGTGGTGGTCGACGCGCGCGGCGACGAGCCCGTCGTCTGGCGGGTACGCACCACGGACGACGGCGTGGAGATCGGCACCGACGGCGCGCGCGAGCTCGGCACCCGGCTCGACGCGCTGCTCACCGGGGTCGTGCACGCGAAGCTCGCCGTCGTCGCGCCCGACATCGCCGAGGCGCTGCGCCGGCGCACCGACCCCGTCGGCCGCCGCGACGCCGCCCACCTCGGGCGGGAGCTGCGCGAGGCCCGCCGGCTGATGTGCTCCACCGACGGCGAGGAGCTGGTGGTGACCGCCGGCGAGGCCGAGGTCTACCTCGACCGCCAGGAGTTCACCGACCTCCTCGAGCACGCCCTGCACGACACCGCCGACGCGGCCGAGGGCGCCCGCCCGGCGCAGACGATCGTCGTCGCGGACGAGCACACCGCGGTCGTCGACCACCTGGCCGGCACGTGGCGCGCCACCGTCGTCGCCGCGACCGCGGGCGCGAGCTCGCTGAACGGCGCGGCGGCGCTGGTCCTGCCGCGCCCGCACCTCGTCGACGACCCGTCCCCGACCGACGACCTCCCGCTCCTCGCCCGCACCATGCGGGCGTCGCACGGCACGGCGCTCGTCCGGGTCCCGCGCCCCGTGCCCGTGCCGAGCGGCCCGCCGCGCTGGGCCGTGCCCGCCCTGACGGGCCTGCTCGCGCTGGCCCTCGTGGGCGCCGCGGCGGTGCTCGTGACCGACGACGGCGCCCCGCCCGCCGCCGACGCGGGCGCGTCGGTGCCGGCGACCCCGGTGGAGCCGGTCGGGTTCGACCTCCCGGGCGCGGGTCGCTAGGCCTGGACCGGCGCGGTCACGGCCTCGACGTACTGCTCGGGGTCCTTCTCCTCGAACGACAGCCCGCGCCCCTCGGCGTGCTCGACCTTGAACTGCTCGAACTTCGCCCCGAGCTCCTGGCGGAAGGCGAGCGAGGTGCCCTTGCGGAAGGGCGCGAGGTCGTCGCGCTCCTCCTCGGCCATGTGGTGGTTGTTCGCCTGGTCGGTCTCGTCGATGGCGTCCCACCACTCCTGGCTGCCGACGGTGGCGTTCCGCGCCTTCTCGGTGCCCTCGCGGATCTCGTCGTGGTCGCCGACGGCGTCCTCGGTCGCGGACGCGTCCTCGTCGTCGACGCGGCGCGCCATCGAGGGGTAGAAGTGCTGCTCCTCGGCCGACGCGTGGATCTCCAGCTGGATCGCCAGCGAGGTCCACACCTTCTCGGCCTCCTCGGGCTGATCCCGCAGGTCGGCGAGCTTGAGGAACTGGCGCCGGAACCAGTCGTGGTCGTCGAGGATCATCTCGGTGATGTCGGCGGACATGAGGACCTTCCGTTCGCGTGGTGGCGTGCCGGTCGTACCCCGAGCCCGACGGGAGCAACCGGTAGGCCAGCCTCACCTCGCGTGGACGGACCCCGCGGCGTCGACGAACCACACCTCGGCCCGCGCGCCCGCCAGCGACGCCGCCCGCTGCTCGGCCAGGCTGCGGTAACGGCGGGTGTCGGGCAGGGCGATGACGATCCGCGCCCGCGGGTGTGCCCGACGTCGCTCCGCCGCGGCGTGCTCGGCGGCGGAGAACCAGTCGCCGGCGATCGTCGTCGGGTGCGTCCGTGCCCCGTCGGCGGGCCAGCCGGTGACCTCGACGTGCACGTCGTCGCCGTCCAGCGAGGCGACGAGGTCCCGGGCCGGGCCGGTGCCGTCCACCGTCGCCCAGCGCAGCGTCGCCCCCCGCCGCACGAGCCACCCGGCGACCAGCGCCTGCACGTTGACCACCCGCGACCACGCCTGCAGCGCGTCGTACGGCGGGGGGTCGTAGGTGGGGGAGGACGCGGGCGGTGGGTGGACCTCGTGCTCGGCCGCTCCCGACGGCTCCTCGACCGCCTCCTCGATCGGTGGTGCGACGACCGCGTCGACATGGTCCTCGGCGGGCGCCGCGCCGTTGCTGCTCGCCGTCGCGGCCGCGGCGTCCTTGCCCGGGGCCCTGCGCCGCGTCCGGGCCTGCGGAGCCGGCGCCTCCTCGACCGTGCTCGACGCGCTCGACGCGCGGGCAGGAGCGGTCTCCTCGACCGTGTCGGCCTTCGCCCGCGAGCGACGCGTCGTCCGAGCTGCCGGCGGTACCGGGTCGGTCGCCGGAGTCGCGTCGGTCCCCGGAGCATCGGACGGAGGGGGGACGGGGTCGACGCTCGCGGCCGGTCCGGCCGCTGCTGGTGCCTCGGGTCCTGAGGCGTCGGACGCAGCGTCGACCGCCCCGTCCTCCGCGGCGGGCTCGGTCGCCGGAGACGCTTTGCTTCCCGGAGCGACCGGAGCAGCGAGGGAGTCCGCCGCCGCGGCCGGCTCGCCCGCCGCGGGTGCTCCGGCTTGCGCAGCATCCGACGAGGGAGGCGCGACCGCCGCGACCGCCCGGCTCGCCGTGGTGCCGCGGCCCTGGCCGCCCGCCGCCCGCCGCTTCCGCCGCGGTGGCGCCGGCAGGCGGTTGAGGATCGGCCGGGTGCCGACGCGCTCGAGCGCGCCCTCGGCGGCCAGGCGCCGGCAGAGCTGGTTGACGGTCTGGGTGCGGACGCCGTCGCCGAGCTCGCGTGCCAGCGCGGCGTCGGACAGGCCGTCCGGTGACGCGGTGAGCATTCGGAGGACAGCAGCGCGCCGTTCGGTGGGGTCGGGGCTCACCGGGAGGGCCATCCTGTCGTTCCCCTCCGTGTTCGACGCGTGGAGCTGGGGATCCGTCGCGTGACGGCACGCGCATCCACGTGCGTGACCAATCCGTG
Organism: Actinomycetospora straminea; assembly: GCF_028737255.1. GTDB lineage: Bacteria > Actinomycetota > Actinomycetes > Mycobacteriales > Pseudonocardiaceae > Actinomycetospora > Actinomycetospora straminea. The sequence continues at coordinate 116,879 of NZ_JAQZAN010000011.1, forward strand.
ACCCGTATGGTAACGAGGCATGCTGGCACTGACGGAGACGGCGGCCGAGGCCATCTCGACCATCCTCGAGTCCAACGAGATGCCCGAGGGGTCGGGTCTGCGCATCGCGGCCACCCCCAACATGGCGGAGGAGGGCCTCGAGCTCTCGGTCGCCCCGACGCCCGCCGCGGACGACACCGTGCTCGAGGGCGGCGGCGCCGTCATCTTCCTCGAGCCGCAGGCCGCGTCGGCCCTGGACGACAAGGTCCTCGACGTCGAGCGGGTGCCCGACGCCGAGCGCGGTGACGGGGACGAGTTCCGCTTCGCCATCACGCCGCAGTCCGAGCTCCAGGACTGAGCTCGGGCCCGGTCAGGGCCGCCGGGGCCGCCCCGGCGCTCCTCATCCCTGCGCCGGGTCGTGGGTGAGCGGCTGCCCGTCGCCCTCGACCCGCTCCCGCGGGAGCACCGCCCGCCACCCCGGCAGATGCGGATGGTCGGGCTCCAGCTCCTCGCACTGACGCAGCGCCAGCTCCACCGCCGCCCGGTACGCGCGGTCCCGCGCCCACGCCGGCGGTGCCGTCGACGTCGCCAGCGCCTCGGCCACCGCCGCCTTCGCCGCGACCGCCTCCGGGTCGCCGTACCGCGCGAGCACCTCCTGCGCGCGCCGGTGCCGTTCGGGCCGCGCCGGGATCCGGCGGCCGTCGACCGCCCGGGTCGGGTGCGGCAGGTGGAGCGTCGCGCCCGGGACGTGGCCGGCGGGGACCGGGTCGGTCGCGGCGTGCGTCCGGCCGTGCGCGAGCAGCCGCGGCAGCAGGTGGGTGTGCGGCCCGTCGGGACTCGTCCCGTCGGGCGGCGGGATCGGCGTGAACACCTCGAGCCGCGCCACCCCCGTGCGGAACACCCGGTGCGGGCCGGCCTCGACCAGCGCGCCCGCGACCGCGCCGGCCTCGCTCAGCGGCCGCCCCTCGACCGACCGCAAGGTCGCCAGCAGAGCCGCATCGCGGGTGCGCACGCACGCCTCGAGGTGCGGCGCGCCGACCCCGAGGTCGACGAGCACCGCGTCGCGGTCCTCGTCGCGCAGCGCGTCGACGTCGGGACCGAGCTCCGTGACCACCGAGCGCCCGCCCGCGGGCCGGACCAGGCACAGCGCCACGGCCTGGCTCCAGCTCTCACCCGCGCGCCGCTCCCACGCGACGGGCCGGACGTCCTCGGTCAGCCGGACGTCGACGCCGCCGCGCGGGGTGACAACGGTGGCGCGGCCCGGCGCGTGCGTGACCTCGGCCGGCTCCTCGGGGTCGCGCAGGAACTCGGCGAGGGCGCCGAAGGTCCCCACGCTCCAGCCGGCGTCGGGGTCGTCGACCCACGCCAGGAGGTCGGCGGCCACCTCAGGCCGTCGGGGCGCCGACCGTGGTGACGAGCTCGCCGTCCGACGACACGACGAGCTCGACGTCGCGCACCCGCCCGGCCGCCCGGACGTCCGCGAGGGCCTCCCGCAGCGCCTCGAGCGCGGCCGGCGCCGCCTGGACCGACAGGCTCTCGACCTCGGTGCGGATCGACAGCTTCTGCTCGGACTTCGCCCGCCGGATGCCGCCGATGACGTCGGACGCCACCGAGAGGACCTGCGGGTCGGCCTCGGCCGAGGTCGCGAGCTCGTGGATGTCGGGCCAGGCCGCGAGGTGCACCGAGCCCTCCTGCCACCACGACCAGACCTCCTCGGCGACGAACGGCAGCACCGGCGCGAACAGCCGCTGCAGGACGCGCAACGCCGCCGCGAGCGTGGCGCGCGCCGAGTCGCGGCCGGCCTCGTCGAACTCGCCGTACGCGCGGGACTTGACCAGTTCGAGGTAGTCGTCGCAGAAGAACCAGAAGAACTGCTCGGTGACCTCGAGGGCCACGGCGTAGTCGTAGTCGTCGAGCGCCGCGGTCGCCTTCTCGACGACCTCGGTGAGCCGGGCGAGCAGTGCGCGGTCCAGCGGCGTCGACACCGCGGACAGGTCGGGCTCGCCGGCGTCCACGCCGACCCCGAGGATGAACTTCGAGGCGTTGAGCAGCTTCATCGCGAGCCGCCGGCCGACCTTCATCTGCCCGCGGTCGAAGGCCGTGTCGACGCCGGGACGTCCGCCGGCGGCCCAGTAGCGCACCGCGTCCGACCCGAACTCCTCGAGCAGCCCCATCGGCGTGACGACGTTGCCCTTGGACTTCGACATCTTCTTGCGGTCCGGGTCGAGGATCCAGCCGGACAGCGCGGCGTGCGCCCACGGCAGGCTGTCGTGCTCGAGGTGGCTGCGCAGCACCGTCGAGAACAACCAGGTGCGGATGATGTCGTGGCCCTGCGGGCGCAGGTCCATCGGGAACACGCGCGCGAACAGGTCGTCGTCGACGCTCCACAGCCCCGCGATCTGCGGGGTCAGCGACGAGGTGGCCCAGGTGTCGAGGACGTCGGGGTCACCGGTGAAGCCGCCGGGGACGTCGCGCTGCTCGGCGGTGTAGCCGGGCGGGACGTCGGTGGTCGGGTCGACCGGCAGCGCGGCGTCGTCCGGCGTCAGCGGCTTGTCCGGGATGACCTCGCCCTCGCCGTCGAGCGGGTACCAGACGGGCACCGGGACGCCGAAGAAGCGCTGGCGGCTGACCAGCCAGTCGCCGTTGAGGCCGCGCACCCAGTCCTCGTAGCGGTGGCGCATGTACTCCGGGTGCCACCGCAGCTCGCGACCGCGGGCGAGCATCTCGTCGCGGACCGAGGCCTCGCGGCCGCCGTTGCGGATGTACCACTGCCGGCTGGAGACGATCTCGAGCGGCTTGTCGCCCTTCTCGTAGAACTTCACCGGGCGGGTCACCGGGCGGACGTCACCGACCAGCTCGCCGGTCTCCTGCAGCATCGCGACGATCCGCTCCTTGGCGGTGTGCACCGTCGCGCCGGCGACCTGCTCCCAGCGCTGCCGCCCGGCCTCCGAGGTGATCCAGTCCGGGGTGTCGCGCAGCAGGCGACCGTCGCGGTTGATCACCGTGCGGTTGGGCAGGTCGAGCTCGCGCCACCACTGGACGTCGGTGAGGTCGCCGAACGTGCAGCACATCGCGATGCCGGCGCCGCGCTCCATCTCGGCGGCCGGGTGCGCCAGCACCGGGACCTCGACGTCGAACAGCGGCGAGCGCACCGTCGTGCCGAACAGCGGCTGGTAGCGCTCGTCGTCGGGGTGCGCGATGAGCGCGACGCACGCCGGGATCAGCTCGGGGCGCGTGGTCTCGATGTACGTCGGCCCCGACGCGCCGTGGTAGGCGATCCGGTGCCACGCGCCGGTGTGCTCGCGGTCCTCGAGCTCGGCCTGCGCCACGGCCGTGCGGAACGTGACGTCCCACAGCGTCGGGGCCATCGAGACGTAGGCCTGGCCGCGCTCGACGTTGCGCAGGAACGCGCGCTGGCTGATCGCGCGTGCCCGGGCGTCGATGGTCTGGTAGCCGTGCGACCAGTCGACCGACAGGCCGTTGCGGCGCCACAGCGCCTCGAACGCCTTCTCGTCCTCGGCGGTCAGCGTCTCGCAGAGCTCGACGAAGTTCTTCCGCGACACCGGGATCTGCTGCTTGCCGGGCTTCTCGGGCGGGGTGAAGTCCGGGTCGTAGGGCAGGCTCGGCTCGCAGCGCACGCCGTAGAAGTTCTGCACCCGGCGCTCGGTGGGCAGGCCGTTGTCGTCCCAGCCCATGGGGTAGAAGACCTTCTTGCCCCGCATGCGCTGGAAGCGGGCGACGATGTCGGTGTGGGTGTAGCTGAACACGTGCCCGACGTGCAGCGACCCCGAGACCGTCGGCGGCGGGGTGTCGACGGAGAACACCTGCTCGCGCGTCGCCGACCGGTCGAACGCGTAGGTGCCCTCGTCCTCCCATACGCGCGCCCACCGGTCCTCGAGGCCGTCGAGGGTCGGCTTCTCGGGCACACGCGTGCCGGGGTCGGACTGCACCATGACGCCCAGTTTACCGAGGGGTCCCCAGTCACTTCCGGCCTGCTCAGGGTGTGCGTCCCGGGGTCGCCGGGCACGTCTCGACCATGACGGCGACGACCACCCCGGCCACGATGCGACGGATCACCCAGGACGCCCCTGGCGGGCCGGAGGTCCTGCGCGTCGAGGAGGCGCCGGTCCCCGAGCCGATCCCCACCGAGATTCGCGTGCGGGTGACGGCGGCCGGCGTGAACCCGGTCGACACGAAGGTGCGCGCGGGCGGCGCCGGGCTCGGTGACGACATGACCGCGCCGCCCTTCACCGTGGGCTGGGACGTCGCCGGCGTGGTCGACGCCGTGGGCATGGGCGTCACGCGCTTCGCCGTCGGCGACCGCGTGTTCGGCATGCCGTGGTTCCCGCGGCAGGCCGGCGGCTACGGCGAGTACGTGACGGCCCCGTCGCGGCACTTCGCGCCCATCCCCGACGGTGTCGACGACGTCACCGCCGCTGCGCTCCCGCTCGCCGGCCTCACCGCCTGGCAGATCCTCGTCGACACCGCCGACGTACAGCGCGACCAGCGGGTGCTGATCCACGCCGCGGGCGGCGGGGTCGGGCACCTCGCGGTGCAGATCGCGAAGACCCGGGGTGCGCACGTCGTCGGCACCGCCTCGGCCGGCAAGCACGCCGACCTCGTCGCCCTCGGTCTGGACGAGGCGATCGACCACCACACCGAGGAGATCGCCGAGGCCACCCGGGACATCGACGTCGCGGTCGACCTCACCGAGGTCAACGGGCCCTCGTCGCTGGCCGTCCTGCGCCGCGGTGGGCTCGTGGTGTGCGTGCCGTCGGGCGTCCCCGAGGGGCTGGCCGAGCAGGCGGAGGCCGAGGGCAAGCGGGTCACCGACTTCCTCGTCGAGCCCGACGGCGTCGCGCTGACGGGCATCGCGCGGCTGATCGCCGAGGACGTGCTGACCGTCCGGATCGCCGGCACCTTCCCGCTCGAGGAGGCCGCCGCCGCGCACCGCGAGCTCGAGAAGGGCTCGACGGCCGGCAAGCTCGTGCTCACGCTGTGACAGCGCCGCGCATTCGCGGCAACAGTTCTCGGGAAATCGTGGACATGACCGTCCACGCCCTCTAATGTCGTTCTCGACACGGAGAGGAGGTGGAGACGATGTTGACGACAGACACCGACTATCGGGTGACGCACATCGTCGCCACCGGCCCCCTGTCGTTCGTGGACTGCTGAGCCCCGGCGCTCCGCACTCTCCCGCGCCGGCTGGCTCGGCGACGTCTTCGCTGCTCAGGTCGCGTGCCGGCCGTCGGCTGGTCCCGTCGGGGACCGCCGACGGCGCGGACGGACGCGCATTCCGCGCCATTCCTCGGCCATTCCGTGCCATTCCGTGCCGTTCTGGGCCGTTCTGCAGCGCCATTCTCGGCGCTCGATCCTGCGCGTCCGAGAGGGGGCACGTCATGAGCTGGATCTTCCGCAAGATGTCCTTCCCGATGCTGCCCTCGTTCCGGGGCCGCGCCGAGCAGCGCCGTCACGAGGCCATCGCGCACGCGTTCGAGACCGACCTGCGCCGCGAGTTCCGGGCTGCCTGCGAGTACCTCGGGGTGCGCAGGAAGACCCACGTCCCGGCCGGGGTCACGATCACCTGCCCGCGGATCGGTTTCGTGCAGATGGGCCCGCCGACGGTGTTCTCCGTCGAGCTCATGGCGGGCATGGTCCCGGCGGACCTGGTCCCGCCGGCCCAGCGGGTCGCGCAGGCCATCGGCGGTCGCGGCGTGCGGTTCGAGCCGTTCGCCGGGCGCTGGCTGCGCGTGGTGGTGCTGGACGACCCGGACCCGCCCGCGGACCACGACGATCCTCATCGCCCTGGTCCGCGGCGGGTCCGGCATCGGCCGCTCGTCGTGCCGTGTCCCGCACCGCCGCCGTTCACTCGTTCCGGTGAGAGGCGCTAACGGATCGCGAGCCCCGACGACATGTGCGGCAGGTCCGCCGCTCGGTGGATACCACGCATCTCGTCGGGGGATCGCCACCATGACCACTGTCCAGCCGCCGCGCCACCGTGCTCCCGCCGGGACCCGCGAGCCGCACCCGTCGGGGCCGGTGGTTTCCCTGCGGCCGGTCGGCACCGAGGACGCCTCGGTCGAGCCGCCCACCGCGCCGATCTCCCGCGCCGCGCTCCACGCCGCGGCCGGGATGCGGGGCGCCCCGGCGGGGCCCGTGGCGGCTCCGGCGATGCCGCCCGCGATGCCGTCCGCGATGCCCCGGCCGGCCGGTCACGCCGCGCCGGTCGCGATGCCGGTCGCCGCCCCGCGCAACGGGCTCGGCATCGCCGGCCTGGTGCTCGGCCTGTGCGGCCTGGTCGTCGGTCTCATCCCCCTGCTCGGGATGGGCGCGATCCTCCTGGGCGTCGTCGGCCTCGTGCTCGGCCTGGTCGGCGTGGCCCGGGCCCGCCGCGGCGCGGCGACCAACACCGGCACCGCCGTCACCGGGGTCGTCGCCTGCGTGCTGGCCGTGGCGCTGGGCATCTGGGGCCTGGTCATCGTCGCCAACGCCTTCACCGAGCTCGACCGCGACCTGTCGGCGATCGGTGCGACCACGCCGGCGGCGAGCGCGCCGGCCGCTCCCGCCGCCCCCGCCACCACGGCCGTGGGCTTCGGCCAGACCTTCACCTACGCCGACGGCCTCGCCGTCTCCGTCAGCGAGCCGGCCTCGTACGACCCCTCGAGGTACGCGGCCGGCAACTCGAACCCTTACGCCTACAGCGTCACGGTCCGCATCACCAACAACACCGGCGCCGCGTTCGACCCGGTGCTGCTCCAGGCCGCGATGTCGACCGGCGGCGCCCCGGCCTCCCAGATCTTCGACGCCGAGACCGGCACGCCGCCGCAGAACCAGCTCCAGCCCGGCCGCACCATGACCTACGAGGTGGCCTTCTCCACCACGACGAACAGCGGCGAGGCCCAGGTCGACATCACCCCGTCCTTCGACCACGAGCCCGCGGTCTTCACCGGCACCCTCTAGATCAGACCCCGCCCTGCTGGCGCCACAGCGTGAGCAGGTCCGCCGCCCCGAGGACGTCGACACCGACGTCCTCGGGGTGTTCGCGGCTGGTGAGCACGGTGAGCAGGGCCCGGGCCGGGCCGCGCACGGCGGTGTCGCTCTTGCGGTGCGCGTGCTCGATCACCGGGCCGCCGGCGCCCAGCGTCACGACCCACTCGCCGGCGTCGCCGATCCCCTCGTCGGTCGCGTGCAGGTGCAGCGTGGCGCCGTCGGCCTGCAGGTCGGGGCGGCGCTGGGCGCTCAGCGCCACCATCGCCAGGTGCTCGTCGACGGCGTCGGCGGCGATCACCGGGTCGACGTCGGTGAGCGGGTCCCGGCCCGCCGCGATCTCGGCGTCGGCGCGGTGCACGAGCGTCTCGTGGCACTGCCGGCGCGCCCAGAACGACACCGGCACCAGCGCGCCGAAGCCGCCGACCAGGGTGTCCTCGCCGGCCGCGCGGATCGCCTGGGTCAGGGTCGCGGCGCCCTCGAGCAGCCAGGTCGACACCTCGTCGTCGGACTCCGGTATCGGCGGGTCGGTCGGCCCCCGGCGCACGAGCTTCTCGCCGGGGCGGGAGACGGTGCCGGCGCACCAGCGGTGGACGGCGCCGAGGTGCTCGGCGAGGTCGCGCGCGGACCACTCCGGGCACGTCGGCACGCGCGCCTCCTGGCCCGCGGCGTGCACGGCGTCGGCGAACGCCGTGGTGTGCAGGACGACCTCGTCGAGGAAGCGCTCCGTGGTGGGCACGGTGATGGGCACGGAGGCATCCTCGCGCTAGTGCAGGCGCACGACCAGTTCGCCGTCCTCCTCGGTCGCCGCGTACGCCGTGACGTCGTCGGCGCCGGTGGCACAGGTGCCGTCGGCCAGCGAGAACTGGTGGTTGTGCAGCGGGCACATCACCACCTCGCCGTCGACGAGCCCGTCGGCGAGCGGGCCCCCGCGGTGCGGGCAGATCGCCCGCAGCGCGTGGAGCCCGCCCGAGCGCGGCCGGAACACCGCGACGGGCTCGTCCCCGACGAGGAACGCCCGCCCCTCGCCGAGGGGGATCTGGTCGACGGGGCCGAGGCGCGCCTCGACCGCCGGCTGGGCATCGGTGCTCATCGGCTCGAGCCCTCCCGGACGGGGACCTGCGGCAGCGGGACCAGCGGCAGCGCGTCGTGGAACTGCCCCGGCGTCGCCTCGGTCTGGTCGGCGGCCCACGGGTCGACGTAGCGGTCGACCGAAGCCTGCATCCGCGCGTCGAGCTCGGCGGCGATGCCCTCGGTGTCGTCGACGACCACGGCGATGATGTGGTCGAGCCCCATCCGCGGCACGAAGTCGTACGTGCGCTCGAGCCAGTTCGCGTTCTCGCGGTAGTACTGCAGGAACCGGCCCGTGATCGTCATGGCCTCCTCGTGGGTGTCCACAGTGGCGAGGACGTCGCCCTGGCGGATCGTCGCGCCCGCCGCCCCGCCGACGTAGATCTGCCACTTCCCGCCCTCGACGGCCACCAGACCCACGTCCTTGACCATCGACTCCGCGCAGTTGCGCGGGCAGCCGGACACGGCGAGCTTCATCTTCGCCGGGCCCTCGATGCCCTTGTAGCGCTCCTCGAGGTCGATGCCCAGGCGCGTCGAGTCACCGAGCCCGAAGCGGCAGAAGTCGGTGCCGACGCAGGTCTTCACGGTGCGGAAGCTCTTGCCGTAGGCCCAGCCCGACGGCATGTCGAGGTCCGCCCACACCTCCGGCAGCTTCTCCTTGGGCACCCCGAGCAGGTCGATGCGCTGCCCGCCGGTCAGCTTGATCATCGGGATGTCGTGCTTCTCGGCGACGTCGGCGATGCGCCGCAGCTGCGCGGCGTCGGTGACCCCGCCGGACATCCGCGGCACCACCGAGAACGTCCCGTCGCGCTGGATGTTGGCGTGCACGCGGTCGTTGATGAACCGCCCGTCGCGCTCGTCGACGACGTCGTCGGGCCACATCATGCGCAGCAGCGCGGTCAGCCCCATCTTCGAGCCGACGTGCTCCTTGCCCTCCGGGGCCAGCGCCGCGAACACCGACGAGACGCTCTTCAGCTCACGCGTGCGGATCTCGCGCATCAGCGTCGGCTTGTCCAGCGGGATGCCCGGCACGTAGTACGAGTCGGCGGGGTCCTCGACACCCGCGCCACCCAGGGCGGCCTCCACGACCTCCTTCACCAGCCCCTTGCACGAGCCGCACCCCTTGCCCGCCCGCGTCTGCGCCATGCACGCGGACACCGACTCGGCGCCGTGCTCCACGCACGCCACGAGGTCGCCCTTGGACACGCCGTTGCAGTTGCAGATCTGCGTGTCGTCGGGCAGGTCGGCCGCGGCGGAGGCGTCGCCGGCCGAGCCGAGGTCGAACAGCAGCTTGACGCGCTCCTCGGGCAGCGCGGAGCGGCTGTCGAACGCCTGGGTCAGCGCCGCGACCTTGCTGACGTCGCCGACCAGCGTCGCGCCGATCAGCGTCCCGTCCCGGATGACGACGGTCTGGTAGACGCCGCGCCCGGTCTCGGAGAACTGCACGAACTCGTCGGACGCGCGCTCGGGGGCCTTGACGCCCATCTGCGCGACGTCGACGCCCGCGACCTTGAGCTTCGTCGCGAGGCGCGACCCGTGGTACTCGGCGTCCGGGTCTGCACCCGTGACCACGTCGGCGAGGACCGCGGCCTGCTCCCACAGCGGACCGACGACCCCGTAGACCTCGCCGCGGTGCTGGGCGCACTCGCCGACCACGAAGATCGCGTCGTCGTCGACCGAGCGCATCTTGTCGTCGACGACGATCGCGCGCTGCGTCTCGAGACCCGAGACCATCGCGAGCCCGATGTTGGGCCGGATGCCGGCGGTGACCACGACCATGTCGCACGCCAGGTCGGAGCCGTCGGTGAAGCGGACCCCGGAGACCCTGCCGTCCGCTGTCAGGATCTCGTTCGTCTTCACCCCGAGGTGCAGGTGCATGCCCATCTGCTCGAGCTTGCTGCGCAGCACCTTCGACGCCTCGGCCTCGAGCTGCTGGTTCATCAGCACCTCGGTGGGGTGCACGACGTGCACCGCGACCCCGTGCGCCTGCAGCCCCGCGGCGGCCTCGAGACCGAGCAGCCCGCCACCGATCACCACCGCGGTCCGGTGCTGCTCGACGTGGGCGAGCATCGCCTGCGCGTCGTCCAGCGACCGGAACCCGAAGACCCCCGGCGTGAGCTCGGTGTCCGACGCCCACATGCCCTCCATGGGCGGGAAGAACGAGCGGCTGCCGGTGGCCAGCACGAGCACGTCGTACGGCGTCACCGAGCCGTCGTCGCCGAGCACCACCTTCGCGTGCCGGTCGATGCGCACGATCCGGACGCCGGCGTGCAGCGTGATCCCGTTCTCGTCGTACCAGTCGAGCGGGTTGAGGTAGAGGTCGTCGCTGTCCTCGTTGTCGACCGCCTCACCGGCCGCCCCCGCGAGGACCTCCGAGAGCAGGATGCGGTTGTAGTTGCCGTAGGGCTCGTCGCCGAAGACGGTGACGGCGAACTGCTCGCCGCCCCCGCGCGCGAGGATCTCCTCGAGCGCGCGGGCGCCGGACATGCCGTTGCCGACAACGACGAGCCGGCTCTTCGTGGACGCCGCGTCGGGCGTCTCGGGTCGCGTCGCGGTCTGGGTCATCGGCTCACACCTCCACCAGGCCGCAGTCGACGACGAGCGTGCCGCTCGTGCCGGCCGGGGCCGTGTAGTGCACCTCGACCGTCGTCCCGGCGAGGAGGTCCTCGACCACCCGCAGCGACACGTGCATGTCCGACTTCGCGCCGACCGGCAGCCACCGCGCCGGGGCGCCGTCGAAGACGAGCACGACCGTCGCGAGCTCGTCGGAGGAGTTGCCCGCGCGCACGTAGAGGACCTGGCCGGTCACGCCCTCGGGCACGGTGTAGGTCAGCGTCGGGTGCAGGAGTGCGGGCTTGTCCAGCCCCTGCCCGTCGAACGCGAACGCGCCCTGCAGGAACCGTGGGGTCGTCATCACGCGGGGTCCTCCTTGCCGTCGGTGGTGGGGGCGGCCGTGAGCTCGACCGCGCAGACCTTGAACTCCGGCATCCGCGACACCGGGTCCAGGACGGGGTTCGTGAGGTCGTTGATCGTCTGTTCGCCCGACCAGTGGAACGGCGCGAAGACCGTGTCCGGCCGGATCGTCGGGGTCAGGCGGGCGCGCATCCGGGCGCGGCCGCGGCGCGTGCGCAGCACGAGGTCGCCGCCCTCGGCGACGCCGAGCCGCGCGGCGAGGTCGGGGTGGATCTCGACGGACGGTTCGGGCTCGGCGTCCAGCAGCGCCTTGGTCCGCCGGGTCTGCGTGCCCGACTGGTAGTGCGCGCGGCTGCGGCCGGTGGTCAGGCGGTAGGGGTACTCGTCGTCGGGGGTCTCGGCGGCGTCGCGGTGGTGCACGACGTGGAAGCGGGCGCGCCCGTCGGGGGTCGCGAAGCCCTCGCGGAACAGCCGCGGGGTCCCCGCGTCGTCCTCGGTGCGGCACGGCCAGAACACGCCGCGCTCGGCCTCGATGCGCTCCCACGTGATGCCCGCGTAGTCGGCCTTCCCCCCGGCGCTGGCGCGGCGGAGCTCGTCGAACACGGCGCGGGGGTCGTCGTCGAACCGGTCGCCGCGCCCGAGGCGCCGGGCCAGGTCGGCGAGGACGGCGAGGTCGCCGCGCACGCCGTCGGGGGCGTCGGTGGCGCGCCGGCGGCGCAGGACGCGGCCCTCGAGGTTGGTCATCGTGCCGTCCTCCTCGGCCCACTGCGTGGTGGGCAGGACGACGTCGGCGAGCTCGGCGGTCTCGGAGAGGAACAGGTCGGAGACGGCGAGGAAGTCGAGGCCCTGCAGGCGCTCGCGCACGTGGGCGGCGCGCGGGGCGGAGACGGCGACGTTCGAGGCCATGACCAGCAGGGCGCGCACGCCGCCGTCGGCGCCGAGGCGGTCGAGCATCTCGTAGGCCGAGACGCCGGGCCGGGGCAGCTCGTCGGGGTCGACGCCCCAGACGCCCGCGACGTGGGCGCGGGCGGCGGGGTCGGCGAGCATCCGGTAGCCGGGCAGCTGGTCGGCCTTCTGCCCGTGCTCGCGGCCGCCCTGCCCGTTGCCCTGGCCGGTCATCGTCGCCCAGCCGCTGTAGGGGCGGCCGGGCAGCCCGAGGGCCAGGGCGAGGTTGATCCACGCCAGGGCGGTGTCCGAGCCCTTGGCGTGCTGCTCGGCGCCCCGCCCCGAGAGGATCATCGTGGCGCGGGACGCGGCGAGCAGCCGGACCGCGCGCTCCATCACCGCGACCGGGACGCCGGTGATGCGCTCGACGCGGTCGGGCCAGTACTGGCGCAGGGCGCGGCGGACCGCGGGCCAGCCGGTGGTGCGCTCGGCGACGTAGGCGGTGTCGACGAGGCGGTGCTTCACCGCGAGGTGCAGCAGCCCGTTCGCGAGCGCGAGGTCGGTGCCGGGCACGGGCTGGAGGTGCACGTCGGCGGCGGCCGCGGTGGCGGTGTAGCGGGGGTCGACGACGATGTGGGTGGCCCCGCGCTCGCGGCCGGCGGCGAACCACCGCATCGCGGGCGGCATGACGTCGGCGGGGTTGGAGCCGACGAGCAGCACGGTGTCGGCGCGGGCGATGTCGGCGAGCGGGAACGGCATGCCGCGGTCGACGCCGAAGGCCTTCGTCGCGGCCGCTGCGGCCGACGACATGCAGAAGCGGCCGTTGTAGTCGATCGAGGCGCTGCGCAGCGCGACCCGGACGAACTTGCCGGCCTGGTAGGCCTTCTCGTTGGTCATCCCGCCGCCGCCGAACAACCCGGCGGCGTCCGGGCCGTAGCGCTCCTGGGCGACGGTGAGCCCGTCGGCGATCCTCTGGAGGGCCTCGTCCCAGGTCGCGGCGCGGAACGGCTCGTCGCGCGCGTCCCGCACGAGCGGCGTCGTGAGCCGGTCGGGGTGTCCGAGCAGCTCGGCCGCCGACAGGCCCTTCTCGCAGAGCCCACCGCGGTTGGTCGGGAACGGCGCGCCGGTCACCTCGAGCACCGGCCCCGCGGCGTGCGCGCGCGGGGTCAGCGTCATCGCGCACTGCAGCGAGCAGTACGGGCAGTGCGTGCTGACGCCCTGCTCGGGAGCCGATCCGGAGATCGGCAGATGGGGCCCGGCCATGGCTCCCACGCTGCGGGGGAGCCGTTTCCGGACGGTTACACGAGCGCTACACCTGGGCGAGCGACGGCGCGGCGCCCGTCACTCCCGGGGCCTCCAGCCCGAACTCCTGCGCGATCAGCTCGTACGAGCGGCGCCGCTCGGCGGTGTCGTGGATCGGGGTGACGATCATGATCTCGTCGGCGTCGGCCTCGCGGGCCCGGCGCTGGAGGTCGTCGCGCACCTCGGCGGGCGTGCCGGCGGTCATCTTCGACGCCATCGCCTGCTCGACCTGGAGCTCGACGGGGCTCCAGTCGTGGGCGAGCGCCTCCTCCGGGCTGGGCAGCGGGCCCGGGTTGCCGGTGCGCAGGCGGGCCATCGAAAGCGCGTGGGCGCGACCCATGGCGCGGGCGCGCTCGGGGTCCTCGCTGCACATCACCGCCGCGGCGAGGATCACGTGCGGGCCCTGCGCGCCGGCGGCGTCGCTCGGGCGGAACTGCTGGCGGTAGATGCGCGTGGCCTCGCCGGGGTCGGCGCCGCCGAAGTGCCCGGCGTAGGCGAAGCCGGTGCCGAACGCGGCCGCGGCCTGCCCGCCGTAGTAGCTCGACGCGAGGATCCAGACCGGCGGGAGCGGGACGTCGTCGGGCACGGCGACGATGCCGGCGAACGGGTGCTCGGCGGGGAAGCCGTCGACGTAGCCGCGCAGCTCGGAGAACTGCTCGGGGAAGTCGTCGGCGGTCAGGGCCTCGCGGCTGCGGCGCAGCGCGATCGCGGTGCGTGGGTCGGTGCCGGGCGCGCGCCCGATCCCGAGGTCGATGCGGTCGGGGTGGAGCCCGGCGAGCGCGCGGAACGTCTCGGCGACCTTCAGCGGCGAGTGGTTCGGCAGCATGATCCCGCCGGAGCCGACGCGCAGCGTCGTGGTCGCGCCGGCGGCGGCCCCGATGAGGATCTCGGGGCTGGAGCTCGCGACGCTGGGGATGCCGTGGTGCTCGGCGAGCCACATGCGCCGGTAGCCGGCGCGCTCGACGGTGCGGGCGAGCTCGACGGTCTCGTGCAGGGCCGCCGAGGTGGGCGTGCCGGAGGGGACCGGGGACAGGTCCAGGACCGAGAGCTCGAGATCGCGCATGTCGGGTGCAACGTCGTCGCGCGGGACGCGTGTTCCGGCGCGTGTCCCGTTCCGGGACGTCCCGCGCAGCGCGCTCCGCCGGAGAGATTAAGGTCACGGCTGTCGCGTCCGTCGTGGCGACGAGGATGCGGCGATCGTCCAGCGACGAGGCCGGTGGTGGGAAGAGGGAGCACGACGGTGCGCATCGGTGTGCCCCGGGAGGCCGGGGAGCACGAGACCCGGGTGGCGGCGACCCCGGCCACGGTGGTCGGGCTGATCGACCTGGGCGCGACGGTCGTCGTCGAGCCGGGCGCGGGGGAACGCGCGAGCTTCCCCGACGACGCCTACGCGGCGGCCGGCGCCGAGCTCGGCGACCCCTGGTCGGCCGACGTGGTGCTGGCGCTGCGCCCGCCCGTCGCCACCGATCTGGACCGGATGGCGCCGGGCACCACGCTCGTCGCGATGGTCGGCCCGGCGCGGAACCCGGAGCTCCTCGAGGACCTCGCCGCGCGCGGGCTGACGGTGCTCGCCACCGACGCCGTCCCGCGCATCTCGCGCGCCCAGTCGCTCGACGTCCTCAGCTCGATGGCGAACATCGCGGGCTACCGCGCGGTGGTCGAGGCCGCGCACCGCTTCGGCCGGTTCTTCACCGGCCAGGTCACCGCGGCGGGCAAGGTGCCGCCGGCGAAGGTGCTGGTCGCGGGCGCGGGCGTCGCCGGGCTCGCGGCGATCGGCGCGGCCTCGAGCCTCGGCGCCGTCGTGCGGGCGACGGACCCGCGCCCCGAGGTCGCCGAGCAGGTCCGCTCGCTGGGCGGGGAGTTCCTGCCCGTCGAGGTCGAGCAGCAGGCGAGCTCCGACGGCTACGCCCGCGCCACCTCCGCCGCCTACGACGCGCGCGCCGCGGAGATCTACACCGAGCAGGCCGCGGACGTCGACGTCGTCGTCACCACCGCGCTGATCCCCGGCCGCCCCGCGCCGCGCCTGCTCACCGCCGAGGACGTCGCGCTGATGAAGCCGGGCAGCGTGATCGTGGACATGGCCGCGGGGCAGGGCGGCAACGTCGAGGGCTCGGTGCCCGGCGAGGTCGTCGTCACGGGCAACGGGGTGACGATCGTCGGCGACACCGACCTCGCCGCCCGCCTGCCCACCCAGGCCTCGCAGCTCTACGGCACCAACCTCGTCAACCTGCTCAAGCTGCTGGTCCCCGAGAAGGACGGGCAGCTGGTCCTCGACCTCGAGGACGTCGTCATCCGCTCGATGACCGTGACCCACCACGGCGACGTGCTCTGGCCACCCCCGCCGATCCCGGTGTCGGCGGCGCCCGCGGCCGGGGGCGTGCCGGTCGAGCCGGTCGCGTCGACGCCGGTCGTCGAGCCGAAGCGGCCGGTGTCGCCCGCCCGGCGCTACGCGCTGGTGGCCGTCGGGTTCGCGCTGCTGTTCGCGGCGACCGCGTTCGCGCCGGCCGAGCTCGCCACCAACCTCACGGTGTTCGTGCTGGCCGTGGTCATCGGCTACTACGTCATCGGCAAGGTCCACCACGCGCTGCACACGCCGCTGATGTCGGTGACCAACGCGATCTCCGGGGTGGTCGTGGTCGGCGCGCTGCTGCAGTTCGGGCAGCACGGCGTCGTGGTCTCGGTGCTCGCGTTCGTCGCAGTGCTGCTGGCCAGCATCAACATCGTCGGTGGCTTCGCGGTGACGCGCCGGATGCTCGCCATGTTCACGAAGGGCCCCACCGCATGACCGCGGGTGCTGCGGCGACCGCCGCCTACGTCGTCGCCGCGTTGCTCACCGTCATGAGCCTCGCGGGCCTGTCGCGGCACGAGACCGCGCGCTCGGGCGTCGCGTACGGCATCGCCGGCATGGCGGTCGCCCTCGTCGCGACCGTGGTGATGGTGGCCGAGTCGGTGTCGGCGGGGGCGGTCGCGCTGCTCGCCGTGGCGATGGTCGTCGGCGGCGGCATCGGGCTCTGGCGCGCCCGGGTCGTCGAGATGACCGGGATGCCCGAGCTCATCGCCCTGCTGCACAGCTTCGTCGGCCTGGCCGCGGTGCTCGTCGGGTGGAACGGCTACGTGGAGGTGGAGGCGGTCGGGCCGGCCCAGACCACGGTCGCGCCGGATCTCCTCGCCATCCACTCGGTCGAGGTCGGCATCGGCGTCTTCATCGGCGCGGTGACGTTCACCGGCTCGCTCGTCGCGTACGGGAAGCTCTCCGAGCGCATGAAGTCGCGACCGCTGACGCTGCCGGGCAAGAACGCGCTGAACCTCGGCGCGCTCGTGGCGTTCGCGGCGCTGACCGTCGGGTTCACCGTCGCGCCGTCGCTGGGCCTGATGATCGCGATCACCGCGGTGGCGCTGGCGCTGGGCTGGCACCTCGTCGCCTCGATCGGCGGCGGGGACATGCCCGTCGTCGTGTCGATGCTCAACAGCTACTCGGGCTGGGCCGCGGCGGCGTCGGGCTTCCTGCTCGACAACACGCTGCTCATCGTCACCGGTGCGCTCGTCGGGTCGTCCGGTGCGTACCTGTCCTACGTCATGTGCCAGGCGATGAACCGCTCGTTCCTGTCGGTCATCGCCGGCGGCTTCGGCGTCGAGTCCGGGACGGCGGCCGCCGTGGAGGGCGAGCACCGCGAGGTCAGCGCCGAGGAGGTCGCCGCGATGCTCGGCGACGCGTCGTCGGTGGTCATCGTGCCCGGGTACGGCATGGCGGTCGCGCAGGCGCAGTACCCCGTCGCCGACCTGACCCGCCGGCTCACCGACCGCGGCGTCGAGGTCCGCTTCGGCATCCACCCCGTCGCCGGGCGCCTGCCCGGGCACATGAACGTGCTGCTCGCCGAGGCCAAGGTCCCCTACGACATCGTGCTCGAGATGGACGAGATCAACGACGACCTGGCGTCGACGTCGGTCGTGCTCGTCATCGGCGCCAACGACACCGTCAACCCGGCGGCGATGGAGGACCCCACCAGCCCCATCGCGGGCATGCCGGTGCTGCGCGTGTGGGAGGCCAAGGACGTCGTGGTGTTCAAGCGGTCGATGGCCGTGGGCTACGCCGGCGTGCAGAACCCGCTCTTCTTCCGCGAGAACACCTCGATGATCTTCGGCGACGCCAAGGCCCGCGTGGAGGACATCCTCACGGCGCTGTGAGGATCGCCAGCAGGTCCTCGCGCTCGAACACCACCGCGGAGTCGACGGCGGTGGGGTGACCCGCGTGCGGGTCGGCGCCGGCCGCGACGAGGACGCGGACGACGGCCTCCTCGCCCTTGAACACCGCGCCGGCGATCGGGGACTGCCCGCGGTCGTTGAGGCGGTCGACGTCCGCGCCCCGCTCGACCAGCGCGGACACCGCGTCGGCGTGCCCGTGGTACGCGGCGAGCATGACGAGCGTGTCGCCGTTCTCGTTGGTGAGGTTCACCGGCACGCCGGCGTCCACGTACCGCGCCAGCGATGCCGCATCGCCCTCGCGGGCGAAGCCGAACACCCGCGTCGCGAGCTCGCGCACCCCCTCGTCGACCGGGGCCTGGCCGGGCGCGACGGCGCCGGGTGCGGGGGCGGAGGGGTCGGGCGGCATCTCGCTCATCGCCGACCGATCCTAGGCACGCCGGGGAGCAGCGAGGGACGCCCTCGCTGCTCGGCAGGCAGCGAGGGCGTCCCTCGGTCCGCGGCGGCTCAGGCGCCCGCGGTCACCCGGGTGCGGCTGCGGCTCATCAGCAGCACGACGGCGACGATGGTCAGCACGACGGTGATCGCGCCCCAGGCCACGAACGCCGCGGGCACGCCCGGCACGAAGAACGCCGGGAGGGTCGTCAGCGCGGACAGGATCCGCGAGACCGCGATGATGCGGACGCCGGCGCGGCTGCCCGAGCGGGCGACGGCCACCGCCGCGACCAGGGTCACGAGCCCCATGACGGCCGAGAAGACCATGACGACCAGCGGCGGGCCCTCGACCCCCTCCGGCACGGGGACGAAGGCGCCGGCGATGTCGCCGAGGGCCAGGACGATGCAGAGCCAGAACCCGATCCTGGCGCGGGTGGTCAAGGTGCTCACGGTGGTCCTCCTCGCCGCCGGCCCGCGGTTCGGGCGACGTGGCAGAAGCGTGCGCGCGGACCACCGTGCGTGACAACGGCCCGCGTCCCGACCGACCCGGGCATCTTCCCGGGTGATCCCGGCGCCGACGACCACCACAACGCGAGCACGGGGTGTCACGATCCTCGACGTGGGCACCACACCGCCGATCCGGGTCGTCCTCGCCGACGACCACCCGGTGGTGCGCCGCGGGCTCGCGGCCCTGCTCGACTCCGTCGACGGGATCGCGGTCGTCGGACAGGCCGCCACGGGGCGCGAGGCGGTGCGCGAGGCCCAGCTGCTCGCCCCGGACGTCGTGCTCATGGACGTGCAGATGCCCGACCTCGACGGCGTCGAGGCCAGCCGCCGGATCGCCGCGACGAGCCCGGGCGTCGCGGTCCTCGTGCTGACCATGCACGACGACGACGAGACGGTGCTGGCCGCCCTGCGCGCGGGCGCCCGCGGCTACCTCCTCAAGGGCGCCGACCAGGAGGAGATCCGCCGCGCCGTCCACGCCGTGGTGGCCGGCGAGATGATCGTGGCGCCCGCGGCGGCGGCCCACGTGGTCGCGCGGCTCGCGGCGCCGCCGCCCGCCGCCCCGTTCCCCGAGCTCACCCCGCGCGAGCGCGACGTCCTCGACGCGATGGCCCGGGGCCGGCGCAACCACGCGATCGCGGAGGAGCTGGGGCTCGCGGCGAAGACGGTCGGCAACCACGTGTCGGCGATCCTCGCGAAGCTCGGCGTCGAGACCCGCGCGGAGGCCGTCGCGGGCGCGATCGGCGAGGTCCGGCGGCTGGTCCACGACCTGCGGCCCCCGGTGCTCGACCAGCTCGGCCTCGTCGCGGCGGTCCGCCAGCAGGCCGAGCGGGTCGCCCACGACGACGGGCCGACCGTCACCGTCGAGGCGGACGCCGTCGGGACCCTGCCCGCCGCGGTCGAGGTCGCGGCCTACCGGGTGGTGTCCGAGGCGGTGCTCAACGTCGTGCGCCACGCGGGGGCACGCCACGCGACGGTGGCGGTGCGCCGGGAGCCGGGCGCGCTCGAGCTGCTCGTCGTCGACGACGGCGACCCCGGCGCGCCCTGGACCCCGGGCGTCGGGCTGACCTCGATGCGCGAGCGCCTGGCCCAGCTCGGCGGCACCCTCGAGGCCGGCGCCACCCCCGACGGCGGCCGGGTCCGCGCGCGCCTACCGCTGGCCACGTGAGCGGTCGTCACGCCTATAGCCGTGACGACCGCTCACGAGCGGGCGAGCAGGAGCGGGACGCGCTGCTCGGCGTCGGTGAGCGAGCCGTGGTGCCCGATCAGCGCGGTCTCCATCGGCTCGATGCGCGAGCGCACGAGCGTCCAGTCCCCGCGCGCCGCCGCCACGACGTCGCCGATGCGCCCGCGGGCGGTGTCGGTCACCACGCCGCCGAACCAGCCCTCGGCGATCGCCTCGTCCCGCGTGCGCACCCACGCGGCCTCGCCGAGCTCGGCGCGCCACGCCGCGACGACGTCGTCGAGGGCCCCGTCGGCGGCGAACACGTGCCGCACCCGGGCCTCGCCGGCCAGACGCCGGACCCCGCTGAGCAGCGCCGGCGTCGTGTCGATGTCGATGCGCCAGCCGGCGTCGGTGCCGACCATCCCGTGGTCGGCGACGACGGCGAGGACGGTGTCGGGCGGCAGGTC
Organism: Actinomycetospora straminea; assembly: GCF_028737255.1. GTDB lineage: Bacteria > Actinomycetota > Actinomycetes > Mycobacteriales > Pseudonocardiaceae > Actinomycetospora > Actinomycetospora straminea. The sequence continues at coordinate 136,787 of NZ_JAQZAN010000011.1, forward strand.
CTCCGCGATCGCCGCGACCAGCCGGTCGACCACCGCGAGCTGCAGGCGCCACGGCCGGCTCCCCGGGCCGTGCGCGTGCCCGACCATGTCGAGATCACCGTGGTAGGCGTAGACGAAGGTCCGCTCGTCGGCGGCGTCGGTGTGCAGCGCGTCGAGCACCTCGGCCCCCAGGTCGCCCAGCGCCGAGACCCCGCGGAAGCGCCCGCCCCGCAGCGCCGCCCGCGTCAGCCCCGAGCGCCGCTGGATCTCCGGGGCCACCGTGCTCACCGCGACGCCCGCCCGCGCCGCGCGCTGCAGCACGGTCGGCGCGGCCTGCACCTGCTCGGGCGGGAGCTCGGCCCGGAGGTCGACGGGGTCGGCGGCGCCGTGGGCGCACCACCGCAGGGTGTTGAGCACGACGTCGGCGGGCGCGGTCGGGTCGTCGAGCGGCGGCACGCCCATGCTGTAGCCGACGATGCCGTGCTCGCCCGGCGGCAGCCCGGTGCCGAGGGTCGTGACGCTGACCGCCGTCGTCGCCGGGAAGCCGGCGACGAGCGTGCGCCCGCGGGCGGTGAGCTCGGCCAGTGCCGGCGCGCGGTCGGCGTGGGCGTCGAGGAGGTCGGCCCCCAGCCCGTCGACGAGCAGCAGCGCCACCCCGCGGGCCTCGCCGACGCCGAGGGTGTCCTCGAAGCCCGCGACGCCGAGCGCGGCCGCCAGCGAGGGGGAGACGTCGGCGAGGGTGCGGGCGGTCCCGACGTCCTCCATGCGGGCTGATCGTAGGAGCCGTCCGCCGTACCCTGCCGAGACCCTCCTCGTGGCGCAGGGTCATCGCGTCACCACTTCGCGTGAGTCGATCAAGGACAATCGGGCGTCCCAGGACCTATCCTCCCCCGAGGTCCGGTCCGAGCGGAGGGCGCGATGACGACGACGTCAGGGGGAGCGGGCGGGGCGACTGCGCCGTCCGACCAGGAACTGCCAACGGCGGTCGAGGACGAGGTGCTCGAGCAGGAGCGCCGACGCTGGACGCCCGCGAAGATCGCGATCTGGGCGGGGATCGCGGTGCTCGGCGGGCTCGGCTGGGTGATGATCGCCCTGATCCGCGGCGAGACGGTCAACGCGATCTGGTTCGTCTTCGCGGCCGTCGCGACGTACCTCATCGCCTACCGGTTCTACTCGACCTACATCGAGCGCAAGCTGCTCAAGCCCGACGACCGGCGCGCCACCCCGGCCGAGCACTCGGAGAACGGCCAGGACTACCTGCCGACCGACCGGCGGGTGCTCTACGGGCACCACTTCGCCGCGATCGCCGGCGCCGGGCCCCTCGTCGGTCCCGTGCTCGCCGCCCAGATGGGCTACCTGCCGGGCACGATCTGGATCATCGTCGGCGTGGTCCTCGCCGGGGCCGTGCAGGACTACCTCGTGCTCTTCTTCTCGATGCGCCGCGGCGGGCGCTCGCTGGGGCAGATGGCGCGTGACGAGCTCGGCACCGTCGGTGGCGCGGCGGCCGTGATCGCGACGCTCGCCATCATGATCATCCTGATCGCGGTGCTCGCGCTGGTCGTCGTCCAGGCGCTCGGCGAGAGCCCCTGGGGTGTCTTCTCGGTCGCCATGACCATCCCGATCGCCCTCTTCATGGGCTTCTACCTGCGCTACCTGCGCCCCGGGAAGGTCGGCGAGGTCTCGGCGATCGGCGTGGCGCTGCTGCTGCTCGCCATCATCGCCGGCGGCTGGATCTCCGAGAGCGGGCTGGCCGAGACCTTCACCCTCAGCCGCACCACCCTCGCCTGGTGCATCGTCATCTACGGCGTGGTGGCCGCGGTGCTGCCGGTGTGGATGCTGCTCGCGCCGCGGGACTACCTGTCGACGTTCATGAAGATCGGCACGGTCGTGCTGCTCGCGGTGGCCGTCGTCGTCGTGCGTCCGGAGGTCGCGACGCCCGCGATCAGCGAGTTCGCCGGCCGCTCCGACGGTCCGGTGGTCCCCGGGCCGCTCTTCCCGTTCCTCTTCGTGACGATCGCGTGCGGCGCCCTGTCCGGATTCCACGCGCTGATCTCGTCGGGCACCACGCCGAAGCTGCTCGAGAAGGAGCGGCAGGCCCGCTTCATCGGCTACGGCGGCATGCTCATGGAGTCGTTCGTCGCGATCATGGCGCTGGTCGCGGCCATCTCCATCGACCGTGGCATCTACTTCGCCATGAACGCGCCGACGGCGCTCACGGGCGGCACGGTCGAGACGGCCGCGGCGTTCGTCAACCAGCTCGGGCTGACCGGGGTCAACGTCGCCCCCGACCAGATCGCGGGCGCGGCGACGATGGTGGGCGAGCAGAGCATCGTCTCCCGCACCGGCGGTGCCCCGACCCTGGCGCTGGGCCTGTCCCAGATCCTCTCGCAGTTCCTGGGCGGCGCCGCCCTCGCGAGCTTCTGGTACCACTTCGCGATCATGTTCGAGGCGCTGTTCATCCTCACCGCCGTCGACGCCGGCACGCGGGTGGCGCGCTTCATGCTGCAGGACGCGGTGGGCACCTTCGTCCCGCGCTTCCGCGACACGTCGTGGCGCACGGGCGCGTGGATCGGGACCGTCGTCATGGTCGGCGGCTGGGGCGGCATCCTGATCATGGGTGTCACCGATCCCCTCGGCGGGATCAACACGCTCTTCCCGCTGTTCGGCATCGCCAACCAGCTGCTCGCCGCCATCGCGCTGGCGGTGTGCCTCGCCATCGTCGCGCGGCGGGGCACGGTGCAGTACCTGTGGATCGTCCTGGTGCCGCTGGTCGCCGTCGCGGTGATCACCGTGACGGCGTCGCTCTACAAGATCTTCTCGCCGGTGCCCGGTGTCGGCTACTGGGCGCAGCACTTCGCCTACCGGGACGCGATCGCGGCGGGCCGCACCAGCATGGGCGCGGCGCGCAACCCGGCCCAGATGGAGGCGGTGGTGCGCAACACCTTCATCCAGGGCAGCCTCTCGATCGTCTTCCTCGTGCTGACGCTGATCGTCATCGCCGCCGCGACCGTCGCCGCGCTCCGCTCGATCCGGGCCGGCGGGCTGCCGGGCCACGAGGACGAGCCCGTGCCGTCCCGGCGCTACGCCCCCTCCGGGCTGATCCCGACGCCGGCGGAGAAGGAGCTCGAGAAGCGGTGGCTGGCGTCGGCCGGCGCACCGTCGCGCGGGGGCGGGCACTGATGCCCGCGGCCGTCGTCACGGGCTGGCGGACGGTCCGCTGGTGGTTCCGCGGCGTGCTCGGGGCGGACGCCTACGAGCGCTACCTGGCCCACCACGACCGCAGCGGGCACGACCACCCGCCGATGGGCGAGCGCGAGTTCTGGCGCGCGCGCATCGACCACCAGGAGCGGAACCCGCAGGGGCGCTGCTGCTGAGGGTGCTGAGGGTGTAGCGCGCGGGGCCGGACGCGCCGGCCCCGGACACACGGACGGCGCTCTCGCTGCTTCGCAGCAGCGAGAGCGCCGTTCGTTCGTCTCGGGCGGGCCCTACGCGGCGCCGAGGCGCTGCTTGAGCGCCTCGAGCTCGTCGCGCATGGACGTCGGGAGCTTGTCGCCGATCGAGTCGAACCACTCCTCGATGAGCGGGATCTCCGCCTTCCACTCGTCGAGGTCGACCTTCAGCGAGGCCTCGATGTCCTCGAACGGCTCGGACACCCCGTCCAGGTCGATCTGGTCGGCGGTGGGCACGTGGCCGATCGGCGTCTCCGTGGCCGCGGCCTTGCCCTCGAGCCGCTGGATGATCCACTTGAGGACGCGGCCGTTCTCGCCGAACCCGGGCCACAGGAAGCGGCCGTCGTCACCGCGGCGGAACCAGTTGACGTAGAAGATGCGCGGCAGCTTGTCGGCGTCCGCGCCCTTGCCCACGTCGATCCAGTGCTGGAAGTAGTCGCCGACGTTGTAGCCGATGAACGGGATCATGGCCATCGGGTCGCGGCGGACCTGGCCGACGGCGCCGGCCGCGGCCGCGGTCTTCTCCGACGACAGCGTGGCGCCCATGAAGGTGCCGTGCTGCCAGTCGAACGACTCGTTGACCAGCGGGATCGTCGTCTTGCGGCGGCCGCCGAAGAGGATCGCCGAGATCGGCACGCCGTTGGGGTCCTCCCACTCGGGCGCGAGGATCGGGCACTGGCTCATCGGCGTGCAGTACCGCGAGTTCGGGTGGGCGGCGGGCTCGCCGGCGTCGCCGTTCGACGGCGTCCAGTCCTTGCCCTTCCAGGAGGTGGCGTGGTCGGGCATCCCCTCCATGCCCTCCCACCAGATGTCCTTGTCGTCGGTCAGCGCGACGTTGGTGAACAGGGAGTTCCCGCGCTCGATGGTGCGCATCGCGTTCGGGTTGGTCTTCCAGTTCGTGCCCGGCGCGACGCCGAAGAAGCCGGCCTCCGGGTTGACCGCGTAGAGGCGGCCGTCGCCGCCGAAGCGCATCCAGGCGATGTCGTCGCCGAGCGTCTCGACCTTCCAGCCGGGGATCGTCGGCTCGAGCATCGCGAGGTTGGTCTTGCCGCAGGCGCTCGGGAACGCCGCCGCGACGTAGTAGACCTTCTCCTCGGGGCTGATCAGCTTGAGGATCAGCATGTGCTCGGCGAGCCAGCCCTCGTCACGGGCCATCGCCGACGCGATGCGCAGCGAGTAGCACTTCTTGCCGAGCAGCGCGTTGCCGCCGTACCCGGAGCCGAAGCTCCAGATGGTGCGCTCCTCGGGGAAGTGGGTGATGTACTTCGTCTCGTTGCACGGCCACGTCACGTCCCGCTGGCCGGGCTCGAGCGGGGCGCCGACGGAGTGCAGCGCGGGGACCCAGTCGGTGTCACCGTCGAGGAGCCGCTGCACCTCGGGTCCCATGCGCGTCATGATGTGCATCGAGGTGACGACGTAGGCCGAGTCGCTGATCTCGACGCCGAGCATCGGGCGCTCGGCGGTCGTCGGGCCCATGCAGAACGGGATGACGTACATCGTCCGACCGCGCATGCACCCCCGGTACAGCTCGGTCATGGTGGCCTTCATCTCGGCCGGGTCCATCCAGTTGTTGGTGACCCCCGCGTCGGCCGGGTCGACCGAGCAGATGAAGGTGCGCTCCTCGACGCGCGCGACGTCGTCGGGGTCGGAGGCGGCGTAGAACGAGTTCGGCTTCTTGGCCGGGTCGAGCTGGACGTACGTGCCGGCCTCGACGAGCTCCTTGGTCAGCCGGTCCCACTCGTCCTGGGACCCGTCGCACCACACCACCCGGTCGGGGGTGGTCAGCTCCGCGACCTCCGCGACCCAGTCGAGCACCTCGCGGCGTCGGATCGGCGGGTTCTCGAGTCCTTGGATGGTCGGAACAGCAGTCATGCGTCTCCTCGGTCGCTCGCTCGCCGGAACGCCGCGACCGCGAAGCGGCCCCGGTCGCCTCGGGAACGGACGAACCGCGGAGCACGGCCTCGTGCCCCGCTGACTCGTCCGTCGGGGTGTACGACGTTAACGAGACTTCTTCCGCAGGACACCGCCGACTGCTGTCGGGGGCCTCACTTCCACGATCAAGCTGAACGATTCAGGCCCGATCCGGCAAACCCAGGGTGTCGAGCACGGCCGGCAGGACCTCCCCGAGGCGGTCGGTGAGCCGGACGGTCGCGACCGCGTCGGCGCGGCTCGGACCAGCGGTGACGACCGCGACCGGCAGCCCGCGACGCGTGGCGGCGTGCACGAACCGCAGGCCCGACATCACCGTCAGCGAGGAGCCGAGGACCACCAGGGAGCGTGCACCCTCCACCAGCGCGAAGCAGTGGTCGACGCGCGGGCGGGGCACGGATTCACCGAAGAAGACGACGTCGGGCTTGAGCGGGCCGTCACCACAGGCCGGGCAGGCCGCCATGGTGAAGCGGTCGAGCTCGGCGTCCGGGAGCTCGGCGTCGCCGTCGGGGTTGATCGCCGAGGCGGGTGCGCCGAAGCCGGGGTTCAGCGCGGTCAGGCGCTGCTGGACCTCCCTACGGCCGGGCGCGGCGCGGCAGCCGAGGCAGACGACACGGTCGAGCGCGCCGTGCAGCTCGACCACGTCGCGGGCGCCCGCGGCCTGGTGCAGCCCGTCGACGTTCTGGGTGATGACGCCGTGCAGCAGGCCCGCACGCTGCAGCGACGCGACCGCCCGGTGGCCGGCGTTGGGGCGCGCGCCGGCGATCTGGGGCCAGCCGACGTGGCTGCGCGCCCAGTAGCGGTGCCGGGCCACGGGGTCGCCGACGAAGGCGTCGTAGGTCATCGGGGCGTGGCGGCGCGCGGCGCTGGTCGGGCCGCGGTAGTCGGGGATGCCGGAGTCGGTGGAGATGCCGGCGCCGGTGAGCACCAGCGCGCCGCCCTCGGCGATCAGCGTCGCCAGCGCGTTGACGTCACCCCGGACGTCGACCTCGGACTCCCACGCCTCCTGCGGCGCGGTGTAGGGCATCAACGACCGGACCACGGTGTCCAGTGTGCGCCCTCCAGGTGCGTGATCTCCTGAGCTACAGCTCGGAAGATCACGCACAGGGGTCAGCGGCCGAGGGACACCGAGGTCATGTGGTAGTCGGGGACGCGCAGCGGGGGCATGGCGGCGCGGGTGAACCAGTCCTTCCACTCGCGCGGCAGCGTCCGCTCGGTGGCGCCGGCCTCGGTGGCGCGGCGCAGGAGGTCCAGCGGCGACTCGTTGAACCGGAAGTTGTTCACCTCGCCCGCGATCTCCCCGTGCTCGACGAGGTAGACGCCGTCGCGGGTCAGGCCCGTGAGCAGCAGCGTCGTCGGGTCGACCTCGCGGATGTACCAGAGGCAGGTCAGCAGGAGGCCGCGCTCGGTCGAGGCCACCATCTCCTCGAGCCTCGCGTCCTCGCCCCCGGTGAGCACGAGGTTGTCGGTGGGCGCGGCGAAGGGGGCGCCGTACTCGGCGGCCGCGGCGCGCGGGTAGGCGAGCGTGGCCACGGTGCCGTCGCGCACCCACTCGACCCTCCCCGTCGTCGCCCCGTTGTCGAACACCGAGACCTCGTCGCCGGAGGAGGTCGTCGCGAGCACCGGGGTGTAGGCGAGGTCGGGGAAGCCGGGCGCGGCCGGGTCGCCGGCGAGGGTCAGCGGCAGCGCGCCGAGGCGCTCGCCGACCCGCGTGCCGCCCGCGCGGGAGAACGCCGAGCGGCCCTCCTGCGCCGGCCGCCCGCCCATCGACCAGGCGAGGTAGATCATCAGGTCGGACACGGCCGACGGCGGCAGGAGCGTCTCGTAGCGGCCGGCGGGCAGCTCGATCCGCCGCCGGCCCCACGGCAGCCGGTCGCGCAGGCGCTCGACGAGGGCGGTGACGTCGACGTCCGCGACGTCGAGCGCGCCCTCCCCGCCCCACACCGACGTGCCGGTCGCCGGGTCCTTGAGGTTGAGCTCGACCGACCCGCCCGGCTCGACCCAGCGGCGCCGCACGCCCGCCGACGTCCCGAGCCAGGAGGTCGTCACGCGGTGCTCGGCGAACCCGAACGACGCCTCGTCGGGCCGGAACGACGCCCCGAGCTCCTCGGCGAGCCGGGCGAACACGGCCATCGACGTCTCGCCGGCGCCGTCGTCCCAGTCGGTGCCCTGGGCGTCCTCCGGGGCGGGCAGCGGCGCCGCGTCCCGCGCCGGCCCGGCCCGCCGCGCGGCCTGCACCGCGCCGGCGACGGCCTCCTCGAGCACCGCGTCGCCCTCGGGGCCCGCCGCGAGCGCGGTGGGGGCGGGCACCGTCACCACGCCCGCGCCGGTGCCGCCCTCGAGCGGCACGAGCACGATCACCGAGAGCCGGCGCTCGACGGTCAGCCCGTTGGTCGTCAGCGTCGAGTTCGCCCAGCGCACGACCGCCTCGGACACCTCGCGCACCAGGGCCACGGCGCCCGCGTCGGGCACCTGCCGCGCCGCGATCACCAGCGCGCGCTCCACCAGCGCGGACCCGGGCGCGCTCACGACCCGTTCCCCGTGTTCAGGACGGTGACCTGCCGGAACAGGGCCGACGGGCACCCGTGGCTCACCGGCGCGACCTGGCCGGGCTGCGCCTTGCCGCAGTTGAAGGCCCCGCCGAGGCGCCACGTCGAGCGCCCGCCGACGGCCTCGAGCGAGCCCCAGAAGTCCGTCGTCGTCGCCTGGTACGCGACGTCGCGGACCTGCCCGACGAGCTTCCCCCCGCGGATGCGGTGGAACCGCTGGCCGGTGAACTGGAAGTTGTAGCGCTGCATGTCGATCGACCAGGAGCGGTCGCCGACGACGTAGATCCCGTCCTCGACGCCGTCGACGAGCGCCGCGGTGGGCCGGTCGGTGTCCGGGTCGGCGCGCAGCGACACGTTCGCCATCCGCTGCAGCGGCACGTGCTCGGCGGAGTCGGCGTAGGCGCAGCCGTTGGAGCGGTCCAGGCCCAGGCGCGGCGCGAACGAGCGGTCGACCTGGTAGCCGACGAGCACCCCGTCGCGCAGGAGGTCGAACTCCTGCGCGGCCACCCCGTCGTCGTCGTAACCGACGCTCGCCAGGCCGTGCGGGACGGTGCGGTCGCCGGTGACCGTCAGGGCGTCGCTGCCGTAGCGCAGGGTCCCGAGCTGGTCGGGGGTCGCGAAGCTCGTGCCGGCGTAGGCGGCCTCGTAGCCGATCGCGCGGTCGTACTCCGTCGCGTGCCCGATCGACTCGTGGATCACGAGCCACAGGTTGGTGGGGTCGATGACGAGGTCGGTGGGGCCCGCCCCGACGCTCGGCGCGCGGACCTTCTCGGCGAGCAGGTCGGGGAGCTCGGCGAGCTCGGCGTCCCAGTCCCAGCCGGTGCCGGTCAGGTACTCCCAGCCGCGCCCGGCCGGCGGGGCGAGCGTGCGCAGCGTCTCGAAGCCGCCGCCCGCACGGTCGACGGTGGTGATCGTGACGTCGGGGTCGACGCGGACCCGCTGCTGGGTCGTGCGCGTGCCCGCGGTGTCGGCGTAGAAGGTCTGCTCCTTGACCTGCACGCAGCTCGCCGCGACGTGGTCGACGCCCGGGGCGGCGAGCAGGGCGGTGGAGCGCTCGGTGAGCAGGGCGATCTTGTCGGCGACGTCGACGCTCCACGGGTCGAGGTCGTAGGGCGAGACCCAGGTGGCGTCGGGGTGCACCGGTTCGTCGGCGAGGGTCACGCGCTCGGTGGCGAGCGCGGCGAGGGTGGTCGCGACGTCGAGGGCCCGCCGGGCGGTGGCGGCGGCGGTCTCGGGCGTGAGGTCGACGTGCGCGGCGAACCCCCACACGCCGTCGTGCAGCACCCGCACCGCGAGCCCCACCGTCTCCCGGTCCGCGGCGACGACGACGCGGCCGTCGCGCAGCTCGAGGTGCTGGGTGCGCAGGCGGTGCACGCGCAGGTCGGCGTGCCGGGCGCCACCGCGGCGGGCGGCGTCGAGCGCGGCGTCGGCGAGCGCGGCGCGGGGCAGCGCGAGGAAGTCCTGGTCCACCGCGTGCGTCACGGGGCTCGTCACGGGCGCCGAACCTACCGGCACCCACCGCGCGCCGTTCTCCGATCAGTCGCGCACCCACCGCCCCGTGACCGGGTCGATCGTCGGCGCGGGCGGGACCTCGCCCACCCAGCCCTCGTCCCAGTCCGGCCCGTCGGGTCCTGTGGTCGTCGCACTCCCGTCGGGGGCGATGCGCGTGAGGACGTCGGCGCGGGCGTCGCCGTCGAGGTCGGTGCCGAGCACCAGGCCGTCGGGCTCGGTGACGACGGCGGTGTCGGGCCGACCGTCGGCGTCGCTGTCGACGGTGGGCGGGCCGAGCACGTGCGCGCCGTCGGGGTCGAGCAGCGCTGCAGGTGCTGGGGGCTCGGCGGGATCGGGGCCCGCGGGATCGACGTGCGCCTCGGGGAACTCGGCCGCGACCATGCCCGGAGGCTAGGTCCCGGGCGCGGCCCGCGGGTGCGGTTCGGGCACATCGGCGGGCACATCGGCGGCGACATCGGCGGCGGCGTCGACGCGGTCGCGCAGCGCGGCGAGCCGGCGGAGCAGGGCCTCGGCGCGGTCGCGGCCCTCGCGCGCCTCGGCGGCGGTGCGGGCGGCGGCCCGGTCGGCCTCGGTGCGGTCGGTGCCCGCGCGGCGGATCGCGCGCTCGGCGGCGGCGAGCGCGTCGTCGAGGTCGCGCGCCCGGTCGGACAGAGCGGCGTCGAGGGCGAGCGTCACCTCGCGCTCCGTGGCGATCAGCGCATCGGCGAGCACCCGCTCGAGGTCGCCGCGGACCTCGGCGAGCGCCTCGACCGACCACTGCCGCAGGTGCGCGCGGTCGGCGGCCAGGCGGCGGGCGCGGGCGACCCAGCCGGCGGCGCCCAGGCCGAGCCCGACCGACACGGGCACGAGGGCGGCGCCCAGCGCGGCCGGGGCGATCGGGACGGCGAGCAGCGGCAGCAGCGCCAGCCGCGAGAGCCCCAGCCCGCCGGCGGCGCCGGCGACGACGAGCAGGCGGTCCTCGGCGGGGCGGGCGCGGGGCGCGGGGACGAGGGCGGGTTCGCCGCGGTCGGCGACGCGGAGCGCGGGCAGCTCCGCGGCGGGCACCAGGTCGGCGAGCGTCGCGGCGACCAGCGCGCGCAGCCGGGCCCCGAGGCCGTCGACGACCGCGCCGGCCAGGGCCTCGACCTCGCCGGCGAGCTCCCGGGGGATCGCGGCGAGCCCGGCACGGTCGGCCTCGTCGATGCGGGAGCGGACGGCCGCGCCGAGGGCCCGCACGCGCGCGGCGAGGTCGTCGGTGGCGGCGACCCGGGCCGCGGCGAGGTCGGCGCGCCAACGGGTGTGGTGGTCGCGGCGCAGGGCCGCCCGGGCGGCGAGCAGCTCGTCGCGCCGGCGGGCGAGGTCCCCGGGGCCGTCGGCCGGGGTCCGCAGCGCGGTGCGCGTGGCCTCGGCGCGGGCGGCGACGCCGTCGAGCGCGGCCGCGAGCAGGCGCAGGGCGTTGGCCTCGGCGAGCATCCGCCGGCGACGCGCCACGAGCCGGTGGACCTCGCGCTGCAGGGCGGCGAGACCCGAGCGCCGGCGCAGCGCCTCCGCGCCCGCGGCCGGCACGTCGGGCGCGCGCCGGGCCAGCGCCGCCGACACCGGGAACCACGGCGCCTCGGCGAGGCGGGGCACGTGCTCGGCGACGAGCGCCCGGTCGGCCTCGAGGACGGTGCGCCAGCCGCGGTGCGCCTCGGTGCGGGTGAGGGCGAAGAGCACGGTGTCGACGCGGTCCGCGGCGCGGCCCAGCGCGTCGAGCTCGCCCGCCCCGAGCGGCGCCGCGGCGTCGGCGAGCACCAGCGCGGCCGTGGCGCCGTCGACCGGCCAGGTGTCCGGGTCGGCGCCGCGGGCGGGGACGACGAGGTCGAGCTCCTCGAGCAGGGGCACCCCGACGAGCGCGTGCGTCGCCCGGCGTGTCCCGTCGCGGTCGGGCCCGGGCGGCGCGTCCAGCCCGAGCAACGCGGCCAGCAGGTCCCCCCGCCCGCGACCCGGCGCGCCGACGAGCACGACGGTCGGCCGGGCCGGGGGCGGCGGCGCGGCCGCGCGGGAGGCGGCGTCCGGGTCGAGGCGCGCGAGCAGGGCCGTGAGCGCTTCACGGGTCCTGGCGACCTCGCCCGGGACCTCCTGCAGGGTGCTCACGCCGCCTGGCCCGCCGTGAGCTCGCGCCAGAGCCGCACGTAGGCGCGGTGCACGACGTGGGTGAGGTCGGCGATGCGCCGCGGCGAGCCCCAGGACCCGTAGGCCCGCCACCACGCGGCGCGGCGGGCGGCGTGGCCGGCGAGCTCCACGGGATGGGCGCCCGGGCGAGCCATGCGGGCGTCGGGCGGGCCCGGGGCGGCGAGCCGGTCGACCTCCTCGAGCAGCTCCGCGGGCAGCCCCAGCGCGCCGGCGCGGAGGCGGGCGCGGACGTCGAGCAGCGCCCGCTCGGCGAACCCCTCGCGCCGCGCCAGGGCCCCGACGGCGTCGGCGACGCGCTCGGTGCCGGGCGCCAGCGCCGCGAGGTCGCGCAGCCCGGCGGTGGCGCCGTGCAGGTCGGTGCGCGCGCGGACCTCGTCGTGCAGGCGGCCCACGAGGGTCGCGAGCCCCGAGGCGGCGAGCAGGGCCTCGCAGAGCTCGCCGACCCCGGCTGCGGCGTCGGCCCGCAGCAGCGCGAGACCCAGGGCCAGCCCGCGCAGGTCGAGCAGCTCGAGCAGGCGCACCCGGGCCTCGACCGGGACCGGCAGCTCGGCGGTCGTGAACAGCTCGGCGTCGAGCAGCGCCACCTCGAGCACCGCGGGGTCGGCGCCGGCGAGCAGGCGCAGGGCACCGACGTCCTCGGTGCGCAGCGCCCCGGTCACCGCGGTCTCGGCGAGGAGCCCGATCACCGGCGTCACCGGCCCGATCCGGTCGCCGAGGCGCCGCCCGAGGTCGACGGCGAGCTCGCGGCCGTCGTCGGGGCCGACGGTGTCGGCACGTCCGAGCACGGCGACCACGCCGGCCGGCCCGTGCGCCGCCGGCCCGGGCAGGACGTCGAGGTCGCCCGCGTGCGCGGTGGCGGGCAGCACGACCAGCGCGGCGTCGGCGTGCGCGCCCCCGGTGGGCCCGTCGGGGCGCCGCGCCGAGCCCGTGCCGGGGGTGTCGATCACCGTCAGGCCGTCGAGGGCCGCGCTCGTCAGCGTCACCACGAGGTGGTCGACGTCCTCGGGGCGGACACCCAGCCGGTCGCCGACCGCGGCCGGCACCCGCCCGCCGGCCGCGAGCGGCAGGGGCCGGCGGGTGCCGTCGACGAGGACGACGTCGAGCCGGTCGGCCGGCCCGCGGACGTAGTGCGCGGTCAGCCCCGTGCACTCGCCTGCGCCGGTGGGCGCGACCCGCCGGCCGACCAGGGCGTTGACCAGCGTCGACTTGCCCGACGAGACCGGCCCGGCGACGACGAGCGAGGGCGTCGCGAGCATGCGGGACGCGACGGCCTCGACGGCGTCGGCCGTGGGCAGTGACACTCGCGGCGCGAGCGCTCGGCATGTCGCGACGACGGCGCTGCGCAGAGGGCCCACAGTCGTCGCAGAGTAGGCGCCCGGCCCGTCACGACGGGGCCGGTTCCCGGAGGTCGCGGAGGGTTTCGCGTGATCGCCCGTCAGGGGAGACTGCTCACGAACCGTCACCCGGGAGGGAAACGATCGTGCTCGACACCGGCACGTACCTCTTCATCGTCGTCGTCGGCGCGATCCTCACGCTCATCGTGGGCCAGATCCTCATGCGCTCGGGCATCGGTTTCCTGGAGGACGTCTTCGACTCCGACGAGGTCGCCCGCTCGACCAACCGCCTGCTCGGGGTGCTGTTCCACCTGGTGGCGCTGGGCTTCCTCGCCCTGATCTCGACCTACCGCCCGTTCGACGTCCAGGGCACGGTGCAGATCGTCGTCACCCAGCTCGGCGGCGTCATGCTCGTGCTCGGTGTCCTGCACGGCCTGACGCTGCTGCTGCTCGCCCGGGTCCGCAGCCGGCGCCGCAGCGAGACGCTCGAGACGGAGATGACGCAGCAGTACGAGCAGTCGCGGCGTGCCCGGCAGAACCCGCGCCAGCAGGTGATCGAGGGCGGTCCGCCGTCCGGCGGCGGGTCCTGACGACACGCGGCACCACGGCCCCGTCCGGGCCGTCCCCGTTCGCCCGTCCGGGTCATCGTCGCTCGGACGGTTAATGCGTCCACCGGCCAGCGCGATGGACGGGGTGTGACCCTCGTCCCGTTGACCCGTCGCCCGGCGCGTGTCGTGGCCGAGCCCCTGACGGCGCCCCTGCCGCGGCTCGCCGACGTCGTGCACGCCGTGACCGCGACCTTCGGCTCGACCGGGTGGACGCTGCGCTTCGGCCCCTCCGACCAGCACGTCGTCGTCGAACGCCTCGCCGACGCCCATCCGGCCGCCCGCCGTCTCGTCGGCGCCGTGCTCGGCGTGCCCGCCGCCGTCGTCCGTGTCCGGATCACCCCGGACGGCGCGACCCTCGCCCCGCTGCGACGGTACTGACACCGGCCCGACGGCGGGCCTGACACCGGCCCTGACCGGACGCCCCACCACCGCGACGCCGGTGCCCGGCCTGCGTGTGAGGATCGGGGGGTGCGGCCGGGACACGAGACGCTGACGTCGGGCGAGGCCCCGCGGCGCTCGGTGCTGAGCTTCACCGACCGCGGCGGGCGGATGACCGCCGGGCAGCAGCGCGCGTGGGACCGGCTGTGGCCCCGCTACGGCGCGCTCGCCCCGGGCTTCGACCGCGACGGCGAGGGCCCGACGCCCCCGCTCCGTGACGGCCGCCTAGACGCGCCGTCCTGGTTCGGCCGGGAGGCCCCGCTGCGCCTGGAGATCGGCTCCGGGATGGGCGAGACCACCGCCGCGCTCGCGCTCGCCGAGCCGGACACCGACCACGTCGCCGTCGAGGTCTACCCGCCCGGGCTCGGGCAGCTGCTCCTGCGCATCGAGGAGCACGGCATCACCAACCTGCGGCTGCTGCGCGGCGACGCGGTCGTCGTGCTCGAGGACCTCGTCGCGCCGGACGCGCTCGCCGGCCTGCGCGTCTACTACCCCGACCCGTGGCCCAAGCGCCGCCACCACAAGCGCCGCCTCGTCCAGCCCGCCACCGTTGCGCTCATGGCCTCGCGGCTCGCGCCCGGGGCGACGCTGCACCTGGCCACCGACGTCGCGGACTACGCCGAGCAGATGCGCGAGGTCACCGACGCCGAGCCGCTGCTGGTCAACCCGCACGGTGGCTTCGCGCCCCGCCCCGACTGGCGGCCGCGCACCAAGTTCGAGTCCCGCGCCGAGCGGGAGGGGCGGCCCAGTCGGGATCTCCTCCTGGTGCGCACCGGGCCCGAGGGGAGCGCGCCCTGAGCACCCGTCGCGTCCGCCGCCGGGCGGTTAGAGTCGGGCCCGTGTCGCCGTCCCCCTCGCCCGCCGACCTCGCCACCGCGCCCACGGTGCCCGCGCCGCTGACCGGCGGGATCGAGGACGCCGGCGACGTCGCGGCACCGGCGGCGAGCCCGCCCGGGCGCACGCTGCTGGTCTGGGACGCGCCGAACATCGACATGAGCCTCGGCTCGCTGCTCGGCACGCGCCCGACCTCGGCGTTCCGGCCCCGCTTCGACGCGGTCGGCCGCTGGCTGCTCTCGGAGGCCGGGCCGGAGGGGGTCGCCGAGGCCACGGTGTTCACCAACGTCGTGCCCGGCTCCACCGAGATCGTGCGGCCGTGGGTCGAGGCGCTGCGCAACGTCGGCTTCGCGGTGTTCGCCAAGCCCAAGACGGCCGAGGACTCGGACGTCGACGAGGACATGCTCGCCCACATCGAGCTGCGCCGGAACGAGGGCGGCCTGTCCCACGTCGTCGTGGCGTCGGGCGACGGGCGCGCCTTCCGCGAGCCGCTCGAGGAGCTCGTGGCCGAGGGCATCACGGTCACGGTGATCGGGTTCCGCGAGTACGCCGCGTTCGCCGTGTCGTCGGAGATCGTCGACTTCCTCGACCTCGAGGACATCGAGGGCGTCTTCCGCGAGCCCCTGCCGCGCGTCAGCCTCGACACGCTGCCCGACGCCGGCGCCTGGCTGCCGCCGCTGCGCTCCCTGCGCTCGCTGCTCGAGCGTTAGGTCCAGACTGGCGCCGTGAGCACCGCACGCCGCTTCGCCGCCCCGGTCGTCCTGCCCTGCGACGAGCCGGGTCGGGTGCTGCGCGACGCGGTGGTCGACGTCGACGACGCCGGGCGGATCGCGCACGTCGGTCCCGCGGACGGCGCCCCGGCGACCGACGCCCCGACCACCCGGCTCACCGGCCTGCTGCTGCCCGGTCTGGTCAACACCCACGCGCACACGCCGCTCACGGTGCTGCGGGGGATGGGCGGTGACCTGCCGCTGATGCGCTGGCTGCTCGAGGTGGTGTGGCCCGCGGAGGCGAAGCTCGGCGGGCCCGACGTGTACGCCGGGATGCTCGCGGGGTCGGCGGAGATGCTGCGCGGCGGGGTGACGACGTCGACCGAGATGTACTTCCAGACCGAGCACGTCGTCGAGGCGGTGCTCGAGATCGGGTCCCGGGTGGTGCTGACGCCGGGGATCATCACCGCGCCCGGGATGGAGCGCCTCGGCACGTGGCAGCAGATGCGCGACGCGATCACGCGGTGGATCGACGCGGACGGCCTGCGCTTCGGGCCGGGCGAGCGCGTCGAGCTGGGCTACGGCCCGCACGCGGCGTACACGCTGCCGACCGAGGCGATCACGTCCACCGCCGCGCTCGCGAAGGAGCGCGGCGCGCTCATGCACCTGCACGTCGCCGAGGCCCCCGGCGAGGACGACGCGGTGCGCGCCGAGTTCGGCTCGGTGCCCGCGATGCTCGAGGCGACGGGGTCGCTGGGCGGGCGGGTGCTCGCCGCGCACGCCATCCAGCTCTCCGACGACGACATCGCGATCCTCGCCCGCCACGACGTCGCCGTCGCCCACTGCCCCGGGTCGAACGCCAAGCTCGCGGCCGGGGTCGCGCGCCTGGCCGACCTGCGCGTGGCCGGCATCCGCACGGGCCTCGGCACCGACTCGCCGGCGTCCAACGACGACCTCGACCTGTGGGAGGAGCAGCGCCTCGCCTCGCTGTTCGCCCGCCAGCGCGGCGCCGACGCGACCGCGCTCACCGCCGCCGACGCGCTCGCCCTCGCCACCCGGGAGGGCGCGCGGGCGCTGGGCCGCGACGACCTCGGCGTCCTCGCGCCCGGCGCCTGGGCGGACCTCGTGCACGTCCGGCTCGACGACGCCTTCGTCGACCCGGACGACGACGACCAGCTGATCTCGAACCTCGTGTGGGCGAGCGGGTCCCGCGGGGTGCGCGACGTCTGGGTGGCCGGCGAGCCGGTGCTGGCCGACGGCGCCCTCGTGCGGGTCGACCCCGGCGAGGTGCTCGCCGGCGCCCGGCGGGTGGCGCAGAAGGTCAAGGCCTGACGGTCACGGCCTCACGGTCACGGGGTGTGGGCGAGGCTCTGCCCGGAGTGCTCCGGGCCGGCCCCGGTCGGCTCGAGCGACACGTCGAGGCGGGGCATCGGGCCGTCGGCGGCCAGCAGCGCGAGGTCGCCCGCCCACCGCTCGCGGCCCGCGGCCGGCTGCAGCACGCCGAGCGAGCGCGGGGTCCCCGAGTCGATGTCCCACACCTCGAGGTCGTGTCCGGCGGGCGCCGGCCCGGGGAGCGTGACCTCCACCCGTACGCCGGCGTCCTCGCGCACGACCTCGCCCGCGACCCCCGCCCGGTCGGCGACGAGGGCCACGGTGGTCGGGGCCTCGGGCCGGTCGTCACCGCCCACGACGACGCCCACCACGATGCCCACGACCAGCGCGACGACCGCGAGCGCCGCGGCGAGCCCGACGCCGAGGACGCGGCGGCGGGGCTGCGGTGCGTCAGGGGGCGGTGCGTCAGGGGGCGGTGCGTCATGGGCCGGTGGGTCAGGGGGCGGTGCGGGAGCAGGCGCGACGGGGGCGGGCCGTGCCGGGGCGTCCTCGCCGAGCCGCGCGAGGACGCCCTCCCAGACCTCCGGGCGCGGCGGGGGCAGGACGTCCATGGTCATGCCGTCGCGGGCGTGCCCGACCGTGCGGCGCAGGGCGTCGACCTCCGCGGCGCAGCGCGCGCAGGTCGCGAGGTGCGCGGTGACCTCCGGGTCGGCGGGCTCCCCGGGCAGCGCGGCCGCGGTGAGCTGGTCAGCCGTCGGGTGCGACACCATCGGCCTCCCACCGTCGTCGCAGCCGGGCGAGCCCCCGGCGCAGGTGGCTCTTGACGGTGCCCAGGGGGAGCCCCGTGGCCGCCGAGACCTGCTGGTGGGTGAGCTCGTCCAGCACCGCCAGGCGCAGTACCCGCGCCTGATCGGCGGGTAACCGCGCGAGCTCGTCGGCGACGAGCATCGCCCCGACGACCTCGTCGGCCATCGTCGGGCCGACGCCGCCCGCCACGTCGGGGCGCCCGCCGTCGTGATCGGCCAGGTCCGCGCGGGCGCCGACGCGGGCCTCGCGCCCGCGGCTGCCGAGGCGGTCGGCGACGCGGCGGCGCAGGATGCCCGCGAGCCAGGCACCGAGCGGTCCCCGGTCGGGGTCGAAGCCGGCACGCCCGCGCCAGGCGTCGGCGAACACCTGCTGGGTGACGTCCTCGGCGTCGTGGGCCGAGCCCAGCCGCCGCGCCGCGACGGCCAGGACCCAGGCGCCGTGCCGGTCGTACGCCTCGCGCAGGGCCCCCGGCTCCCCGGCGCGCAGGGCGCGGCCGACGCGGTCGTCGTCGGGCACGGGGACCGGGGCGGCCATGGGCGGGGCGGGGGCGGCGGGACGCGGGCGGCGCGCGAGCCCGTCGGTCACCGGGCGCTCCTCACGGGGAGAGAGTGACCCGGGACGAAGCGGTCAAACTCCCGATCACGGGGCACGGCCGGCCGGGTCGGTGACGACGACGAGGTTGTCCCGGTACCGGCCCGCGTCGGTGTCGAAGGGTCCGTCGCAGGTGACGAGCACGAGGCGGGGCGGCCCCGACTCGTCGAACAGCTCGTCCACCGGCAGCGCGTCCTTCCCGACCACACGGACCTCGCGGACCCGGTGGGTGGTGGTGCCACCGGGCCCGTCGACGCTCACCTCGTCGCCGACGCGCAGCGCGCCCAGGTCGGCGAAGGCGCCGAGGCCCTGGACGCTGTCGTCGACGTGGCCCGCGAGCACCGCCGAGCCCGCCGGGGCGCCCGGGGCGGGTCCGTACCGGTACCAGCCGACCTCCGCGATCCGCTCGGGGACCGCCATCTGCCCGTCGTCGGCGACGCCGACCGCGACGACGGGCGCGTCGAGGTCCACGGCGGGGGCCCGCACGCGGACGGGAGCGCCCGGGTCCGGCGGGCGGACCACCACCGGCGCCACCGACGGCCCCGGGACCGGGGCCGCCGGGGCCGTCGGGGCCGCCGTCGCTGCCCCGACGGCGGGCCGGGAGGAGGAGAGCCCGACCCAGGCCGGGCCGATCGCCAGCGCGAGGCCGACGACCAGCCCGACCAGGGCGGGGAGCCGACCGGTCAGCGCCGGCCTGCGGGACGCAGGCGCGCGAGCGACACGCCGACGATCGCGACGCCGAGCGCCGAGAGCGCGACCCAGCCGGCGATGGGTCCGCCGGCCGGAGCCCCGGACGGTGCCCCGGCGGGCACGCCGTTCGGGGCGCTGTCGCCCCCGCCGACGGTGAACGTCACGAGCTCGAGGTTGTTCTGGTCGAGCGACCCGATCGCGTGGACGAAGGTCGTCGTGCCCTCCTCGAGGGTCAGGTCGGCCGGCCCGATGACCGGATCGGTGGTGCCGGCCGCGGCGACGGCGGCCGAGACGGTGCCGGCCGGGACCTCCAGGGCCTCCTGGTTCGGGTTGGTCAGGCCCTGCACGACGGGCTGCCCGCCGGCGAGCACGTCGACCGCCGGGGCGGCCGCGAGGTGCCGCACGACGACGCGGGCCTGGCCCGCGGGCACCGATCCCACCTCGTTGACCAGCGGCGACAGCGCGGGCTGCCCCTCGGCGGTGAGGTGGGCGGCGAGGGTGACGTTCCCGCCGGCGGGGACGTCGGCCTGCCCGGAGAGCAGGGCCTCGCCGGAGTCGTCGGCGGCGTCGGCCGGGAAGATCGCGACCTGGTGGGGGCCGGACGGCAGGTCCAGGGGGCCCTGGCTGGTGCCGGGGGCGAAGTCGTCGAGGGCCCGTTCGCCGTCGACGTAGACGTCGACAGGGGTGTCGGGGATGCCGTGGACGACGTAGACGGTGCCGGTCTCCTGGGCAGCGGCGGTGCCGGCGGTGGTGAGGGCGATCGCGGAGGCGATCAGGACTCCTCCGGCGGCGCGGGCGAGGCGGCGCATCGGTACTCCCTTGAGGTGGGGGTCGCGCGGACAACCCCACTACGGCCGCCGGGGCGCTCGCGGATGCACCCGTGCCACGACGCGGTCGGCGCGGCCGATCGGGCGGTGCGCGGAGTCCGGGGCCGTGGTTAGTGTCCGGACCATGAGTGGCGAGTACCGGGCGGCCTACGACCGCAGCATGAACGACCCCGACGGCTTCTGGCGCGACGCGGCGGGTCTCATCGACTGGTACCGCGAGCCCGAGACCATCATGGACGCGTCGGCCCTGCCGTTCTCGCGCTGGTTCGGCGGCGGCGAGCTGAACACCTGCCACAACGCCCTCGACCGCCACGTCGACGGCGGCCGCGGCGACCAGGTCGCGCTGATCCACGACTCGCCGGTGACCGACGACCGCCAGCGCTTCACCTACCGCGAGCTGCGCGACGAGGTGGCCCGCTTCGCTGGCGTCCTGCGCTCGGTGGGCGTCGACAAGGGCGACCGCGTGATCATCTACATGCCGATGGTCCCGCAGGCCGCCATCGCCATGCTCGCCTGCGCGCGCCTCGGCGCCGTGCACTCGGTGGTCTTCGGCGGGTTTGCCGCCCGCGAGCTCGCCGTGCGCATCGACGACGCGCGGCCCTCGGCGATCGTCAGCGCGTCCTGCGGCATCGAGGGCAAGCGGGTGATCGAGTACAAGCCGCTGCTCGACAAGGCCATCGAGCTCGCGTCCCACGACCCCGGCCGCTCGATCGTCCTCCAGCGCCCGCAGGCCGAGGCGGCCATGGGCGAGCGCGACCTCGACTGGGCCGAGGCCATGCGCGATGCCGAGCCCGTCGACTGCGTGCCCGTCGCGGCCACCGACCCGCTCTACGTCCTCTACACCTCGGGCACCACCGGCAAGCCCAAGGGCGTCCAGCGCGACAACGGCGGCCACGCGGTGGCGCTGGCGTGGTCGATGACCAACGTCTACGACGTCGGGCCCGGCGAGGTCATGTTCACCGCCTCCGACGTCGGCTGGGTCGTCGGGCACTCCTACATCGTCTACGCGCCCCTGCTCATCGGGGCGACGACCGTGCTCTACGAGGGCAAGCCGATCGGCACGCCCGACGCCGGCCAGTTCTGGCGCGTGGTGCAGGAGCACGGGGTCAAGGCGCTGTTCACCGCGCCGACCGCGTTCCGCGGCATCAAGAAGGAGGACCCGGAGGCGTCGTACCTCGAGCAGTACGACATCTCGTCCCTCGAGACCCTCTTCCTCGCCGGCGAGCGCCTCGACCCCGAGACCTGGACGTGGGCGTCGGAGAAGCTCGGCATCCCGGTGGTCGACCACTGGTGGCAGACCGAGACGGGCTGGCCGATCGCGGCGAACCTGCGCGGACTCGAGCCGATGGAGCTCAAGGCCGGGTCGCCGTCGGTGGTCGTGCCCGGCTACCAGGTGGAGATCCTCGACGTCGACGGCACCGTCCTGCCCCGCGGCGAGGAGGGCGCGATCACGATCAAGCTGCCGCTGCCGCCGGGCTGCCTGCAGACGCTGTGGGACGACGACGAGCGCTTCCGCGAGTCGTACATGAGCCGCTACGAGGGCTACTACCTGACCGGCGACGGCGGCTACCTCGACGAGGACGGCTACCTCTACGTCATGGGCCGCACCGACGACGTCATCAACGTCGCCGGCCACCGCCTGTCGACCGGGTCGATGGAGGAGGTCCTCTCCGGGCACCCCGACGTCGCCGAGTGCGCCGTCATCGGCGTGCACGACGCCATGAAGGGCCAGGTGCCGCGCGGCTTCGTCGTGCTCAAGGCCGGCGTCGAGCGCGAGGAGTCCGAGCTCGCCGCGGAGCTCGTCACGATGGTCCGCGACGAGGTCGGCGCCGTGGCGTCGTTCAAGGACGTGGCCGTCGTCCCGGCCCTGCCCAAGACCCGCTCGGGCAAGGTGCTGCGCAAGACCATGCGCGGGATCGCCGACGGCAAGGACGAGGCCGTGCCGTCGACGATCGACGACGCCGGCGTGCTCGACACCCTGCGCCCGGTGCTGCAGAAGGGCCCGGGCGCGTAGCGGGTGGTGCAGCGGGTGTCGCAGCGAACGCGCTGTTCGCGGCTTCTATGCGCGCGAACGCCACGTTCGCTGCGTCACCCGGGCAGCTCGAGGAGGGTGAGGACGGCGATGCGGTAGCCGTCCTCACCCGCCACGAGCTGGTAGCAGAACCGCTCGGCCGGGCCGTGGCCGTGGTCCCAGGTGACGTCCGCCCAGACGCCGACCGGGCCCTCGCCCATGATCGTGATTGAGGGCCTGGCCGTGTCGATCCCCGCGTACTGCGACCAGGTCGAGGCGAAGAACGCGGCGGTCTGCGCGGCGTCGGTGACGGCGATCGCCGTGCCGGGGAAGAGCACGAGCGCCGGCACGGCGTAGAGGGCGGTGACGGCGTGCTCGTCGCGGGCGAGCAGGGCCGAGGCGTAGGCGGTGAAGAAGGCGTCGACGGGCTCCATGCCCGGCGACGCTAGGGACGGAAGCGGACACGCCGGTGTCGTGGTCTGATCTAGTCTCGCCACCGTGGACCGGGACGCGCTGGCGGCGGCCTCGCGCGACGGGCACCTCGCCCTGCGCCGCGTGGAGCGCCAGCAGGCCGTGATCGAACGGCTGCACGCCGCCCGCGGCGCCCGCCGGCGGATCGGCGACCTCGCCCGCGACCTCGGCGTCTCCGCCCGCACGCTGGCGCGCGACGTCGAGCGCCTGCGCGACAGCGGGGTGCCGATCGTCGCCCATCCCGGCCGCGACGGCGGCATCAGTCTCGCGGGCGCCGCCGAGCCGGCGCCGATCCGGTTCGACCTGCCCGAGATCGCGGCGCTGCTCTCGAGCCTCGCCGTCCTCGGGCCGACCGTGAGCCCGAGCGCCGCGTCGGCGATGCGCAAGCTCGCCGGGGCCATCCGGGCGTGATCGACGGGGAGTTCGCGCGCGTAGAAGCAGCGAGATACCCGTTCGTTGCGAACCCGCTCAGCGCTCCTCGGGCGGAAAGTCCGCGCCGACCGCCACGTCGCGCCAGGCCCTGGCCTCGTCGATGCGCTGCTGCCAGAGCTGCGGGGCGAGGTCGGCGGCCATCTCGCCGAGCAGCAGGCGCCGGGGCGGGTCGTCGCTGTCGACGGCGCGGATCATCGCCCGGCCGGCGCGGTGCGGGTCGCCGGGCTGGGTGAAGGCCTGCGAGCCGTCCATCGCCGCGCGGCGCGGGCCGAGGACCTCGTCGTAGGCGTGCATCGGCGTCGCGCGGACCATGCTGCCGCCGTTCCAGTCGGTGCGGAACGGGCCGGGCTCGACGATCGTCACCTGGATGCCGTACGGCGCGACCTCCTGCGCCAGCGACTCCGACAGACCCTCGAGCCCCCACTTCGTGGCGTGGTAAAGCCCGGTGTTCGGGAAGGCGCCGACGCCGCCGATGCTCGAGATCGGCAGCAGGTGCCCCGACCCCTGGGCGCGCATCGTCGGCAGCACCGCCTGCAGGCTCCACAGCGCGCCGAACAGGTTGACCTCGACCTGCGCGCGGGCCTCCTCCTCGCTGACCTCCTCGACCCCGCCGGCCAGGCCGTAGCCGGCGTTGGCCACGAGCACGTCGATGCGGCCCGTCTCGGCGGCGACCTGGTTGGTCACCGCGAGGACGGCGGCCCGGTCGGTGACGTCGAGGTCGCGGGTCAGCAGGCGGTCGCCGTGCTGGTCGGCGAGGTCGTCGAGGGTCGCGGCGTCGCGCGCTGTCGCCACCACCCGGTCGCCGACGGCGAGCACTTCCTCCACGAGGGCGCGGCCGAGGCCCCGGGACGCGCCGGTCACCAGCCAGGTGCGATCACTCATGCCCCCGACATACCCCGTGCGGGGCCCGGCCCGTCAGCCCGGCCCGTCAGCCCGCCAGCCCGCAGCGTCAGTCCGCGCGGCCCAGGCCGTCGTCGGGGATCGCCGCGCCGCCGTAGCCGATGTAGTCGCCGGACGAGTTGCGCAGGCCGCCGGCCTCGACGTCCTCGATGCTGTGGTTCGCGACCATCGTGCGGACACCCGCGGTGATGTTGGCGACCGGGTCGAAGATGCCGCGGTCGGCGAGCTCGGGGAGCACCGCGTTGCGGAACGTCGTGTCGATGAGCTGCATGAGCCCCTTCGACGGCGTGCCGGCCGCGGCGTTGGAGTCCCAGTCGTTGACGGCGTCGGCGTTGCCCGTCGACTCCCGCATGATGATCTTCTTGACGCCCGGCGCCAGCCGCTGCGGCAGGCCCATGAGCCCGAGCGCCTTGGCGATCTGGCCGTCCAGCGTGCGCTCGTTGCCCGCCGCGTAGGGCGTGCCGAACTCCAGCGGCCCGTTCTCCCGCGTGACGGTGATCGACTTCATCAGCGAGGAGACGTCGTCGGCGTCACCGGCGCTCGGCTCGTCGGCGGAGGCCGAGGACACCGCGGTCGCCGCCGACGCGGGCATCGCGACCGGGCTGATCGTGGCGACGCCCCCGGCCGCGGGCGCCGCGCGGTGCTGGGAGGCGAGGGCGAGCGCGGCCGTCGCCGCGGGGTCGGGTGCGACCGGGGCCTCGGCGTCGGCGACGTGCGTGTCGAGCGTCTGGACGGCGGGGAGCACCGCGCCGGCGGCGACCGCCGCGACCAGGATCGAGCCCGTGGTGGAGGCGGACCGGGTCGAGGACGTCCGGGTGGAGGACCGGGTCGAGGACGTCCGGGGGGAGGACGACCGGGTTCGGCGCGCGCCCGTCCGGGTACCGCTCAGGGAGAACGGGACCGTGTCGGGGTCACCTATCCCGTGTCGGCTCACCGTCACCTCGCGGGTCATCGGGGGCGGACGGTCGGCGGGACGAGGGGGAGCGACGCCGTGACCGTTCCGTGATCGGACGCCTCGGAACATAGCGAGGTCGTCCCGTGGCTCCGCGTGGCCCTCCCCGCCCCGGAGGCGCCGATCGCGCCCGCTTCCCGTGTCCGTGGCGCCGGGTGGTCCGACGGGCGGGGCGAGGTTGCCGATGCGTCCCCGCGCATGCCCGCGGGCGGGCGAGCGGGCGCGCCGAACGGTCCGCGCGGCGCCGGGCGGTCGTCCCCGGATCGGCCGCACGGGTTCCGCGGGGCGGCGGACCCTTCACCGCAGCGAGGCGCCGCCGGTCGTGTCGAGCGTGTCGGGGGCTCAGGCCGCGAGCAGGTCCCCGAGCGCGTCGAGGGCGCGGTCGCCCTCCGCCCGGGCCGCCGCCGACGCCGCGGCCAGCCCGAAGAACCCGTGCACGAGCCCGGCGCCCTCGAGTCGCCGCACCGCCACCCCCGCGGCCTCCAGGGCGTCGGCGTAGGCGCGGCCCTCGTCGCGCAGCGGGTCGAGCTCCGCGGTCGCCACGACGGCCGGCGCCACCCCGTCCAGGCCCCCCGGCTCGGCGGCCGCGCGCAGCGGCGCCACCGACGGGTCGTCGCGCAGGGCGGCGTCGGGCACGTAGCGCTCCCAGAACCACACGAGGTCCGCGCGCGTGAGGAAGGGACCGTCGGCGTTCTCGTCCACCGACGCCGAGGCCATCGTCGGGTCGAGGCCCGGGTAGAGCAGCAGCTGTGCGTCGAGGCGCGGACCCCAGTCGCGGGCCAGCAGCGCGACGCCGGCGGCGAGACCGGCGCCGGCGCTGTCGCCGCCGACGACGAGGCGGTCGGAGGGTCGCTGGAGCGCGGCCCAGCGCAGCGCGGTGTGGGCGTCGGTCAGCGGCGCGGGGTGGGGGTGCTCGGGCGCGAGGCGGTAGTCGACGGACACGACGGTGGCCCCGAGGTGCGTGCACACCCGCCGGGCCGCGCCGTCGCCGGTGTCGAGGTCGCCCAGCACCCAGCCCCCGCCGTGCAGCCAGAGGACCGTGATTGCCGCCTGCTCCCCGGGCGGCTCGTAGACCCGCACGGCGACGTCGGCGTCGGTCCCGGTGCCGCTGGCGGGTGCGACGTCGTCGTGCACCGACCCGACCGACGCCGCGTCCCCGCGCCGGATCAGCGCCAGCTCGCGGTAGTTGCGGCGCGCCTCGCCCACGTCGGCGCGGGTCAACGGCAGCCGGCCGTCGCCGGTCAGGCGGGTGATCGCCGCGGCGAGCTCGGGGTCGATCCGGTCCGTGGTCTCGGCCATGCGCGCATCCTCGCCGTCGTCCCCGGCACTCGCCAACGGATCGCGTTCAACCCAGGGGTTGAAGAAGGAGCCGGTCGGCGCTATCGTTCTTCTCAACCGCAAGGTTGAACAAGGAGTGAGCGTGGACGACCAGCTCTCGCGGGTGTTCTCGGCCCTCGCCGACCCCATCCGCCGCGACATGGTGGCCCGCCTCGCCGTCGCCGACGCCGGCGTCAACGAGCTCGCCGAGCCCTACGACGTCAGCGTCCAGGCGGTGTCCAAGCACCTCAAGGTGCTGGAGGAGGCGGGCCTCGTCAGTCGCACCAAGCAGGCCCAGCGCCGGCCGGTCCACCTCGAGGCGGAGGTCTTCGACCTGATGACCAAGTGGATCGAGCGCTACCGCCGCCAGGCGGAGGAGCGCTACCGCCGTCTCGACGACGTCCTCGCCGAGATGGACACCGAGCAGTCCCCGATCGACACCCGACACACCGAACGAGGAGCCTCGTGATGAACACCGCGACCCGCGAGACCACCATCACCGCCGACCCGGCCGTGCCGACCATCCTCATCACCCGCGAGTTCGACGCCCCCGTCGCGAACGTCTTCCGCGCGCACGTCGAGGCCGACCTCGTGAAGCGCTGGCTCGGCCCGCGCGGTCTCGCCATGGAGATCGACCACTGGGACGCCCGGACGGGCGGCGGCTACCGCTACACCCACCGCGACGACGACGGCGAGTACCGCTTCTTCGGCTCGTTCCACGAGGTCCGGCCGGACGAGCGCATCGTCCAGACCTTCACCTACGAGGGCTTCCCCGACGGCGTCAGCCTCGAGACGTTGACCTTCGTCGACCTCGGCGACGGCCGCACCCGCCTCGAGGGCCTGTCGGTGGTCGACTCGATGGAGGCCCGCGACGCCATGCTCTCCAGCGGTATGGACGTGGGCGTCAAGGAGGGCTACGAGCAGCTCGACGAGCTGCTGGCGGCCGAGTGAGCCCGCCGCCCGGCCGGCCCGCGGCGGCCGGCCGTGCACCGGCTCGCTAGAGCTCGTCGTACGGCGCGGCGTAGCGGAAGGGGCCGCGGGGCGGGTCGTCGACGAGGGCGCGCGCCTGGAAGTACCGGCCCCACGCCGGGTCGGGCGCCTCGACGCCGAGCTCGCTCGCGGGGCGGAAGCCCGTGCGCGCGTAGAAGCCGGGCTCGCCGAGCAGCGCGACGAGCACCTCGTCGCGGGCCTCCGCCGCCCCGACGACGGCGTGCACCATCGCCGTCCCGACGCCCCGGCCCTGG
This sequence comes from Actinomycetospora straminea, assembly GCF_028737255.1. Classification (GTDB taxonomy): domain Bacteria; phylum Actinomycetota; class Actinomycetes; order Mycobacteriales; family Pseudonocardiaceae; genus Actinomycetospora; species Actinomycetospora straminea. Next base: position 163,857 of record NZ_JAQZAN010000011.1, read on the forward strand.
TGGTCCGGACGGACGGCGATCGGGCCGAGGCCGAGGGCGGGGTGCTCGCCGACCCGGCCGCGGGTGGCGACGACGTGCCCGACCACCGCGTCGCCGACCACCGCCACCAGCGAGAACGCCGGGAGCCAGCCCGCGTCCGCGCGGAGCCGGTCGAGCAGGCCGACCTCGACGGGCTCCGCGGCGCCGTCGGGGACGGGGAAGGCGGCGGCGACCACCGCCCGCACCGCCGGGACGTCGCCGGGGCGTTCGCGTCGGACGAGCACGGGCGCAGCGTGGGGCCGGTGGACACCGAGCGGCAAGGGGTTTCGCGGTCGCCGCGAGACGACGACGGCCCGCCCTCGGTGATCGAGGAGCGGGCCGCTGACCTGCAGGAACGGGCGTGGAGCGAGTGACGGGAATCGAACCCGCGTTCTCAGCTTGGGAAGCTGATGTTCTACCATTGAACTACACTCGCGCGGTGCTCTGAGCAGCCTACACGCCGTCCCGGCGGTCGCGGGTGGGCCCGTTGCTCCGGCGCCCAGCGTGACTACACGCGTGTGGTTCACCGCCTCATCACGGTCAGGTCTCGGGTTGGACGCGACCCGATCGCACACAGCGTCACCACCGGTTGCGTCGTCGGGGTAGATCCACGACCCGGCCCTCCTGCTGGGCCTCGGCATCGTGTTGGCTGGTCAGCGACATGAGCACGGAGACCGGTGGGGGTGAGATCGCGATGACTGCGCGTGAGCAGCAGGAGCGGTCGCTCCCCGAGATGTTCGTCATCGTCGCGTCCACCGAGGACGCCGACGCCCTCGCACCGCTCGCCGGCCGTGACCACGAGGTCGTCCCCGTCCTCGTCGCGACCGGACCGGACCCGATGGCCGTCGACGACGTCCTCGACGGGCTCGGGGCCCTGGCCGGGCGGGTGCTGCTGGTCGAGACGCCCGACGAGGGGCCGGTGCCGGAGACCGTCGCGCTGCTGCCGCGCCTCGACGCGCTCGTCGCCGACGACGTGCCCGCGGTGGTCCTCGTCCGCGGAGGGTCCCCGACGGCGCTCGCCGCCACCCAGGCGGCGGTGTGGCGCGGCGTCCCGGTGGTGGCGGTGCCCGTCAACGGGGACTCGGCGGTCGGCGCCGCGAACCAGGCGGCGATCGCCGCGCTGGTCGCCTCGCAGAGCCCGCGGGACGTCGACCCCGACCAGGTCCGTGCCGCGGCGGCCGCCCAGCGACTGGTGCGCGAGCGCCCGGGGCCCGGCGGGGGCTCCCGCGTCGTGCGCCTCGCGAACCACCGCACGTTGTCCGCCTGACGGTCACCCAGAGCGAGCGCAGGCGCCCACTTCATCACTCAGTGATGAGGAGGGCACGAAAAGTAGAAGGTGTTACCCACTCCCGGCTAACGTCATGCGTCGCACGGCTGATGGTCCTGGTGGACAGGCCGTGCGCCAGGAGGGCGGGGGTTGGTGAGGCGAGCACCGAGGCTGATTCACGAGGTCCAGAGGCTGGGCATCACGGTGTCGATCGCTGCCCTGGTCATCGTGCTCCTCGTCGTGTTCAGGCTCGTCTGGTCGGTCGCGGTGACCACGCCCGCGGACAACCGTCTGCAGAGCGGTCTCCTCGCGCTCGAGGACTCGCACCAGGCCATGCTCGACATGGACGCCTCGCTGCGCGGCTTCCTCGCGACGGGCGACCAGTTCTTCGCTGACGCGGCCACCGCGGCCGCGCCGCGCCTCGCCGCGGCCGACACGCAGATGGTCAACCTGCTCGAGGAGCCCCAGCTCCGCCAGGACGTGTTGGCCCTCCTCCTGGCCCAGCAGCGGTGGCGCACCGAGTGGGCCGACCAGGCGCGGCGCCTGCCGCCGCCCGGAGGGGCCGAGACCTTCCTCAAGCAGGGCACGGCGCTGTTCGACGACTACCGGGCCCGCAAGGACGCGACCCGCGTCGACGTCCTCGACGAGATCGAGACGGCCGACCGCAACGCCATCGCCGCCCAGTGGGTCGTCGGCGTCCTCATCGCCGCGGTCGGCGGGGTCACGCTCGTCGTCGCCCTGCGCGGGCGGCGACGGCTGCAGGACCACGTCGTCGCGCCCGTCGACGGCCTGCTCGCCTCGGTGCGCGGCATCGGGGAGGGACGCCTGGCCCCGCCGGAGCCGGTGAACGGCTCGGAGGAGCTCGTGGCCCTGCGCGACGGGCTCGCGGACATGACCGTCTCCCTGCGCCGCCAGCGCGAGGAGGCCGCGGCCCAGGCCGAGCGGCTGCAGGCCCAGACCGACCGGCTGCGGACCATCCTGATCATGGCTCGCGAGATCGCGGGCAGTCTCAACACCCGCTACGTCATCGACTCGACGGTCCAGGCGGCGGTCGCGGTCACCGACGGCAGGGTGCTGCTGTGGCTGCTCGAGGAGGACGGCAACGGCCTCGAGCTCGCCTACGACTCCGACCGCGGCGCCGTGTCGCCCCTGGAGACCCACTGCAACCTCGGGGTGGGCGTGGTCGGGCGGTCGGCGCGGTACGGCCAGATCTCGCGCGGCGACCCCGACACCGGCGAGGACGCGGCGGTGGCGGTGCCGCTGGTCGTCGGTGCGCGGGTCATCGGCATCCTCGAGTGCTACGACTCCCCGGACGGCGAGGTCGACGGCCAGGCGCTGTCCGCGGTCGAGATGCTCGCGACCCTCTCCGGCTCGGCGATCGAGGCCAGCCGCCTGCACGCCGCCACCGAGCGCCTCTCGCAGTTCGACCCGCTCACGCAGCTCGCCAACCGGCGGCGGCTGGGCGCCGACCTCGACAGCGCCGTGGCCAACGCCAAGCGGCACTCCTCGCCGATGTCGGTGATCATGCTCGACCTCGACCACTTCAAGGAGCTCAACGACCGCTACGGCCACCAGCAGGGCGACGTCGTGCTCCAGGAGGTCGCGAGCACCCTGCGGATCGCGATGCGCGACGGCGAGACGGCGTACCGCTACGGCGGCGAGGAGTTCGCCATCCTCGTCACCCGCGGCGGCCCCGACGACGCGGTGAAGCTGGCCGAGCGGCTGCGCAACCGCGTCGAGGAGGACTTCCGGCGCGGCGACAAGCAGCTGGTCACGGCGTCCTTCGGCGTCGCGGGCCTGCCCGAGCACGCCGGCGACGGCGAGGCCCTGCTCAGCGAGGCCGACCGGGCGCTCTACTCCGCCAAGAACGCCGGCCGCAACCGCGTGCACCGGGCCGGCGGGCTGGTCGACTGACCGTCAGCGGCCGTCCTCGGGCAGCCCGCGACGGAAGTTGACGTACGAGCGCGACGGCGTCGGCCCCCGCTGGTCCTGGTAGCGCGACCCGTAGACCGGCGAGCCGTACGGGTGCTCGGCCGGCGACGACAGCCGGAACAGGCACAGCTGCCCGACCTTCATCCCGGGCCAGAGCCGGATGGGCAGGTTCGCGACGTTCGACAGCTCGAGCGTCACGTGGCCCGAGAAGCCGGGGTCGATGAACCCGGCGGTGGAGTGGGTCAAGAGGCCCAATCGGCCCAAGCTCGATTTTCCTTCGAGGCGCCCGGCGACGTCGTCCGGCAGCGAGATGACCTCGTAGGTCGAGCCGAGCACGAACTCGCCCGGGTGCAGCACGAACGCCTCGTCGGGCGGCGGCTCGACCATGCGCGTCAGGTCGTCCTGCTGCAGCGAGGGGTCGATGTGCGTGTAGGCGTGGTTGTTGAACGTGCGGAAGTGCCGGTCGAGGCGCAGGTCGACGCTCGAGGGCTGCAGCAGCGTCGCGTCGAACGGGTCCAGCCCGACGCGTCCGGCCGCGATCTCGGCGCGGATGTCGCCGTCGGAGAGCAGCACGGTCGGACCCTATCGGTCACCGGGTCGGCGGCGTCGCGAGCGCGGAGTTCGTCCGCGTAGAAGCAGCGAACCGCCCGTTCGCTGCGACCCCGGGGCCACGAACGGCGCTGTCGCTGCCTGCGATGCAGCGACGGCGCCGTCCGTTCGTCTCGGGGAGGTCAGTTCTCCGTCGACGGGTTCTGGACGTTGGCCGAGGTGGCCGCGGTCCCGGGGTCCGAGTCACCGACACCGTCGGTCTCGGCGCCCTCGGTCGGCTGCCCGCGCTTGACGGCCGCGAGCAGCATCTGCGAGACGTCCATGACCTCGGTGCCGACGGCCTTGGCCTCGCTCTGGCGCTCGGTGAGACCGTCGGTGAGCATCACGCGGCAGAACGGGCAGCCGGTGGCGATCGTGTCGGTCTCGGTGGAGATGGCCTCGTCGACGCGCTCCATGTTGATGCGCTTGCCGATGTGCTCCTCCATCCACATCCGCGCACCGCCGGCGCCGCAGCACAGCGCCCGGTCGGCGTGGCGGGGCATCTCCTTGAGCTCGGCGCCCGCCGCCTCGACCAGCTCGCGCGGCGGCGTGTAGACCTCGTTGTGCCGGCCCAGGTAACACGGGTCGTGGTAGGTCACGGTCTTGCGGCCGGTCCCGTTCCCGTTCGACGCGCCGTGCCCGTTGCTCGACCCCTCCGCGAGGGCCACCGCGGCCGGCGCGGCCTGGTCGCCGTCGTGGCCCGGCGTGCCGTGGCCGTTGGCGGGGATCAGCCCGCGCTCGGTGCCGTCGGAGTGCGGGCCGTGGTACTGCAGGCCCGTCGCCGGGTTGATGTCGAGCTTCGCGGTGGGCGCGGGCGAGGACTCCGGCGCCACGGGCACGAGCTTCTTCTCGCGCACCAGCTGGTTGAGCAGCTGGGTGTGGTGGACGACCTCGTAGTGCCCGTCGAGCTGCGGGTACTCGCGCCCGAGGGTGTTCATGCAGTGCGGGCAGGTGGTGACGATCTTGCGCGTCCCCGGCTCGCGCCCCTCGAAGACGGCGTCGAGCATCTCCTTGGTCTGCATGGCCATCATCTGGAAGAGGAACTCGTTGCCCGAGCGCCGCGCCGGGTCACCGGTGCAGCTCTCCTCCTTGCCGAGCACGACGTAGTCGACGCCCGCGATGTGCAACAGCTCCGCGGTGGCCCGCACCGTCTTCTTGGCGTTGTCGTCGAACGCGCCGGCGCAGCCGATGAAGAAGAGGTACTCGGTCTCGGGGCGCAGCTCGCCGTCGAACTCGGGCACCTCGAAGGGCAGGTCCTTCGCCCAGTCCATGCGGGACGAGTTGTTCTGGCCCCAGGGGTTGCCCTTGTTCTCGAGGTTGCGGAACAGCACCCCGAGCTCGGCCGGGAACTCCGACTCGATCATGACCTGGTTGCGGCGCATGTCGATGATGTGGTCGACGTGCTCGATGTCGACCGGGCACTGCTCGACGCAGGCGCCGCAGGTGGTGCAGCTCCACAGGACGTCGGGGTCGATGACGCCGAGCTGCTCGGCGGTGCCGACGAGCGGCCGCGAGGCCTGGACGTCGTCGCTCTTGCGGTACCGCTCGTAGCCGGACTCGGGCACGCCGTGGCCGTCGTGCACCGGCTCGCCCGGGTTGTTCGCGCCGGCCTGGGTGGCGGCGCCCTCCTCGGGCATGTCCTTGCCACCGATCATGTACGGCGCCTTCGCGAACATGTGGTCGCGCAGGTCCATGATCAGGAGCTTCGGCGAGAGCGGCTTGCCGGTGTTCCACGCCGGGCACTGGCTCTGGCAGCGACCGCACTCCGTGCAGGTCGCGAAGTCGAGCATGCCCTTCCAGGTGAAGTCCTCGATCTTGCCGCGACCGAAGGACGCCTCCTCGGGCGGGTCCTCGAAGTCGATCGGCTTGCCCTCGTGCTCGATCGGCGGCACCGGGCCCAGGGCCTTCGGCAGGCGCTTGGCCGAGACGTTGATCGGCGCGATGAAGATGTGGAGGTGCTTCGAGTAGAGCACGACCACGAGGAAGATCAGCGCGACCGCGATGTGCAGCAGCAGGAAGATCGTCTCGAGGACGAACAGGGTGCCGTACGACAGTCCCGAGAAGAGGTAGCCGACGCCGATCGAGGCCCAGGCGCCCGAGTCGTAGGGCAGGTTGCCCGCCGCCGACGCGGTGCCGCGGAAGGCGAAGAGCGTCCAGACGACGTTGAAGATGAGGAAGAGGATCAGCCAGGCGCCGCCGGTGTGGCTGCCGTAGAAGCGCGAGGTGCGCGCCTTGCGCTCCGGCGCCTGCTGCACGCGCATGATCGCGAAGGCGATGATCGAGATCAGCACCATGATCGCGATGAAGTCCTGCAGGAAGCCCAGGACCGACCAGCGCCCGATCAGCGGGATGTGGAAGTCCTCGTCGAACAGGGCGCCGTAGGCCTCGATGTAGACCGTCAGCAGGATGATGAAGCCCCACATCGTGAAGAGGTGGGCGAGACCGGGGATGGACCAGCGCAGCAGCTTGCGCTGCCCGAAGACCTCGACGAACTGGGCGCGCACGCGCTGGCCCAGCCCTTCGGCGCGCTTCGCGTCGGGCTGGCCGGAGGCGATCAGGGAGTAGAGCCACCAGGCCCGGCGGGCCGACACGGCGACCACGACCAGGGTCAGGGCGAGCCCCAGGACCAAACGGACGACCACGACGGGACCTCCCCGTGAGCCGGGCCGTGGTGGTGACCCGGTGAGACAACTGACGAGCGACTGACGGGCACTGAACGGGCACTGGACGGGCATCGGAGCGATGACGGCGTCGGCGGCACTGTAACGGCCGGTAGGGCCCCCGGCGCTGCGAGAGGTGAGAAGAGCTACTCACCGGTAACCGCGGTGGACCTCCCCGTCGGTGCGCCGCGGCCACCGCATCGGGCGATGCTTTGCGAACGTGAACGCGGTCGCGCCACGCCGGAGCGTGATGTCCCGGCTCAGCGTGTGGATCACGATAGGCTCGTCCGGACCAGGAGAGCGGGTCGTGGCCACCCGTGGGTCGCGGAGGGTTGACGATGTCGCAACGCCTGTGGGGGAGGGCGCGGAGAACGGGTGCTCACGAGCCCCGGGGCGGTGCGACGTGCCGGTCGTCGGAGGTCTTTGATTCCCCCCGGGTGCCGTGTTTACTCGACCGGTCGAGATCAGGTCCCGGCACGATGACCAGCACGTTTGCGGAGGGATCGCCATGACCGTCACGTTCCTCGGCGCCGACCTGGTCGCGCAGGCGCCGGGGACCGGCGGGCTCCAGGGGTGGATCCAGGACAACATCGTCCCGCTGATCCTCCTGGGCATCGCGATCATCATGCTGTGGATCGGCGGCCGCGGTGACAACGCCGGCGTCGCCCGTCGCAGCGTCGGCCTGATCATCGGGCTGATCGCCCTCGGCATCGCGCTCACACCTGGTGCGGGCGCCCGCGTGGGCGCGTTCTTCGCCCAGCTCATCACGGGGTGACGCGGGTGCACATCCGCACCGACGACGAGGTGTACCGCGTCGACGCCGTCTGGCTCGGCCCGCCCCGGGCGACGTTCCCGTGGCGTGCCCGCTACTCCGCGTACGGCGTCGGCCTCATCGTCATGGTCGTCGTGATGTTCGTGCAGCGGCGCCTCGGCATCGACCTCGGCTTCTTCTCCGTGGCGTGGGCGCTCCTGATCACCGTCGCGATCACGCGGTTCGTGTCGCGGCGGATCAACGACGAGCGCCCGCTGCTGGAGTGGCTGACGCTGTTCGTGCACGAGCTGCGCGGGCCCCGCGCCCAGCGGCGGCCCGTCGGCGGCGCGCTGACCACCGGCCACGTCGCCGTGCGCCGCGACCGGCCGAAGCTCACCGGGGCGCCGACGGCGATCGCCCTGCCGCGCGGGAGCGACCGGCCCGCCGCGCGGGTCGTCGGCCGCCCCGCGGAGGGTGACGACGCCTGGGGCCCGCCGCCGCGGGACGACGAGGCGCCGGCCGCGACCCCCGCCGCCACCCCGACCGCCACCGCCCCGGCTGCCACCGCCCCGGCCGCCACCGGCCCGGCCGCCACCGCCCCGGCCGCCACCCCTGACGAGGCGGAGGCGACCCCGGCGACCCCCGCCGCCCACCTCACGCCCGAGGTCGCCGACGTCCGGCCCTCCCACGCCCGCGCTCGACGCGGTGCCGGGTCGGGCGGGACCCCGGCCGAGCGACGCCGCCGCACCCGCCCCGGCCGCGCCGCCGGCGCCCGCGCCGACGCCGACTTCGGCCCGCCGTCGAGCGCCGACGTCGGCACCCCGGCCACCCGGGCGCACCAGCCCGCTGCCCTGCCGCCCGTCCCGGACCCGCGCCCGGGCGACGACGCGATGGCCGCGTGGACCGGGTCGCGCGCCCGGCGCGACGCCGTCCCGGCCCATCGCGCGAACAGCCGCAAGCCCGACACCGAGACCGACCCCGACCGCACGCAGCGACGCCCCGCCCGCCCACGTCGTCGTCCCGGCTGGCCGATGTCGAACGAACCGGCGGGCTCGACGGGGCCCGCCGCGACCGACCAGCCGTTCGGGCCCGGCAGCCGGGCGCGTGGTGCCGGTGCTGCCGGACGTGCCGGTGCGCCCGGACGTGCCGACGAGGGCGGAGGGGGCGACGGTGCTGCGCCGCGGTAGGTCCCGCCGCGCCCTGGACCGCCCGGACCGTGGCTCCGCGGACCGCCAGCCCGAGGCCATCGAGGCCGGCGACCGCAGCTCCGCCCTGCGGCCCGCGCGCACCGCACCGCCCGCGGCGACCGGCACAGGCGGGCGGCGACGCGGGCGCTCGCTGACCGGCGAGGGGCCCGCCTCCGGCTACCGGTCCGCGATCGCGCTGCGCGCCATCGACGGCAACCTCGCGCGCACCGCGTCCAGCGTCACGGCCTGGTACCGGCTGGCCCCGCAGCCGTGGAGCTTCCGCAGCGACACCCAGCGCGAGACGCTCATCCGCCAGATCGCGACCCAGCTCGGCGAGCTGCAGGGCCGCTGGCTGCACGTCCGCGTCACCTCGCGGCCCTACCCGGTGGCGCTGTGGGCGGAGACGTTCGACCACAACGCGCCGGGGCGCCTGCCCGACGTCGCGGGAGCCCTGAGCTGGGAGGGCTTCCTCGAGGGCGAGCAGCGCCACCTCATGGGCCTGTCGATGTCGGACAAGGAGGTCTTCCTCGGCGTCGAGGTGTCGGGGCGCTCGGTGGTCGACCGCTGGCTCGAGGGCGCGGCGCCGATCCTCGGCCGCCTGGTCCCGTCGGCGGCGACGGCCGAGCTCGCGGCGCTGGAGTCGGAGATCGCGCACGTCGAGGCGCTCGTGTCGCGCGCCGGGCTCGACGCGGTGCCCGCCACCGCCGACGACATGGCCTGGCTGATGCACCGCTCGTGCTCGCTGGGGCTGCCGGCCCCGCGCACCGTGGCGCCGGCGTCGGGCGAGCACTGGGAGACCGAGGACCTCGCCGCCTTCACCGACGGCGTCGCCCTGCAGCAGGAGCCGTACGCGCCGACCGTGCAGGTGCTCGGACGGTTCGGGACGCAGCCGGTGCAGCGCCACGTCGCGGTGCTGTCGGTGGGCCTCATGGACGCGCTGCGGATCCCCGAGGCCGACGACCCGTGGATGCAGCGCAGCGACCGCCTGCCGTTCCCGGTGGAGTGGTCGGCGCGGATCTACGTGCGCAAGCCCGAGGAGGTCGCGGGCGAGCTGCAGCGCCAGATGGGCAAGGTGCGCAGCCAGATCCGCCACTACACCCACGACCACGACCTCGACCCGCCGATGTCGCTCGCGCGCCAGGCCGACCGCGTGCTGCAGATCGAGGACGAGCTCTCGGGCGGGCTGACGCAGCTCAACACGCGGGTCTACGGCTGGTGGCGCGTCGCGGTGTCCGGACGCGACGAGGGCGAGGCGCTGACGCGCGCCCAGCAGGTCCTCGACCTCTACCGCCCGCGCGTCACGATGGAGCACCCCGAGGCCCAGTACGCCTACGCGCGCGAGTTCATCCCCGGCGAGCCGCTGGCGTCGACGGCCTACCGCCGCCGCGGCTCGGTGACCTGGGTCGCCGCGGGGGTGCCCGCCGCGTCGGCGTCGGTGGGCGACCGCCGCGGGATCATGCTCGGCGAGACCTGCACGGCCACGCGGCGCCCGGTGGCGTGGGACCCGTGGATGGCCCAGGAGGTCCGCCGGGCGTCGGGGCTGACGGCGATCGTCGGTGGCCTGGGCTCGGGCAAGTCGTTCCTCACCGGCCTGCTCGTCTACAAGACGCTGCGCGCCGGGGCCCGGTGGACGGTGCTCGACCCGTCGGGCCCGCTGGCGGAGCTGACCAAGCTGCCCGAGCTCGCGCCGTTCTCCCGGCACATCCACCTGCTGGGCGCCGACCCCGGCATCCTCAACCCCTACCGCGTGGTGGCCGAGCCGCGGCGCGACCACTTCCTCGACGAGGACGACCCGGACAAGGCCTGGCGCCGCGAGCGCTCCCTGGCCGCCGCGACCCGCCGGCGCCTGGTGCTCGACGTCCTCACCGGCCTGCTGCCCTTCGACGTGGCGCGCATGCCCCACACGCGGATCGTGCTGCTGCGCGCGGTCCGCGAGGTCGGCGGCGCCCCGGACCGCGACCCCGGCCAGGTCATCGCCGTCCTCCGCCGTCACGCGCGGGAGGGCGAGGAGCACGCCGACGTCGTCGCCGACTTCCTCGAGGAGCGCCGCGAGCTGCCCCAGGCCGCGCTGCTGTTCCCCGACCGCCACGCCGACCCGCGCGACGACCCCTGGCAGGGCGAGGAGGACTACCGCCTCACCGTGCTGACGATGCAGGGCATGTCCCTGCCGCGCCCGGGCAGCCCGCGCGAGGAGTGGACCGACGGCGAGTCGCTCGCGGTCGAGCTGCTCAACCTCGCGTCCTGGCTGACCCAACGCACGATCTACACCGCCGACCGGAACCTGCGGAAGGGCGTCGCGCTCGACGAGACGCACTTCCTGTCGCAGATCCCCACCGGCAAGGTCCTCATCGACCGGCTCGCCCGCGACTCGCGCAAGTTCAACGTCCGCGCGCTCTTCGCCTCCCAGCTCGCCGGCGACCTGCTGCGCGTGCCCGGGTTCGCGTCGCTGGTCAACGCGGTGTTCGTCGGGCGCACCGACGACGAGGAGGCGCAGGCCGAGGCGCTGCGCCTGCTGCGCGTGCCCACCGAGGTCGGCTACGAGGAGATGCTCGGCACGCTCTCGCCGCGACCCCGCCACGACGACCGGCCCGACGACACGCCCCGCCAGTTCGTGTTCGCCGACGGGCACGGCGGTGTGGAGAAGATCCGAATCGATCTCGAGGGCCCGCACCTCGAGCACCTGCGCCTGACGCTGGACACCAACCCCGACGCGCGCCGCGTGCGCCCCCTGCCCGCCGCGCCCGCGTCCACCGCGCCGCCCGAGACCGACGCCGAGCGCACCGGCCCGGTGCCGGTCGTGCCGGCCGCCGCGACGCCGCCGCCCGCGGGGCCGTCGCCCGCCACACCGCCGCCCGCGACACCGCCGCCCGCGACGCCGCCGCCCGCGACGCCGCCTCCGCCGGCCCGCGGGCCACGGACGCCGCCGCCGACCCCGCCCCGCGCCACCCCGACCCCGCCGCCGGGCACCGCGCGCGTGTCGCCGGTGACGCCGTCGCGGGACCCGCTGGTGGAGCGCACGGTCGTCGAGGGGACGGTGCTCGACGAGCAGCACGACGCCCCGTGGACCCCGGACGAGCGGCTCGACGACCTGGTGCCCGACCTGGACGACGACCTCGGCGACGCCCGGGCGGCCTCCCCGCCGGCGGGCGACGACGAGTGGGCCGAGGCCTGGGTGATGGACGAGGGCGGCGAGAGCGGGGTGACCGGCGACGCCGTCGGCGAGCTGGCCGACGACGCCGACCAGGCCACCGTCACGACGCCGGCCGACCGCAACCCCGGCTGGCGCGAGGGCAGCGAGGTGCACGACTCCGGCCGGTGGGTGGGCGCCGGCCGCCGCGCCCCGGGGACACCGGGGTGACGCTCGCCGTCGTGGTCCTCGCCGCCGCCCTCGTCGTGGGGTGGCGGCGGTCGCGGCGCGCGCGGGGTGGTGGGAGCGAGGGACTCCTCCGCCGCCTGCGACGCAGCCAGGGCGTCCCTCGCTCCGCCGGCGCGCCGGTCGACGCGAGCAGCGAGGGCGTCCTTCGCTGCTCCCCACGCAGCCAGGGCGTCCCTCGCTCCACCACCCGCGCGCCCCGGGGCCGGCGGCGGGCGGTCACGCTGGTCGTCGCGATGGTCACCGGCCTGGTGCTCGTCGGGCTGCCCGCGTCGGCGGCCCCGCTGGACTGCAAGGCCCCACCGGACCCCGACCGCCCCGGCACCGGGCTCGTCGGCTCGCTCGACCCCGCCCCGTTCGGTGTGGGCGCGCCGGGCAGCGTGTACGCCGAGGTCGGCTACGCCGGGCAGATCTGGTGGACCTACGACCTCGGCTGCGGACCGGGCGGCGCCCGGGACCCCGCGGCGGCCACCGACACGTGGCTGGGCAACCAGTTCTTCAACCTCGCCAAGCTCGTCGTCGGCGGGGTCAACTGGTCGCACTACCTCATCGAGCAGGGCTCGGGGCTGCTCGCGCCGCTCGACGGGATCGTGCAGGCCGGGACGTCGGCGATGTACGACGCGGTGTTCACGACGTGGGTCGGGCTCGCGCTCATCGTGCTCGCGGCGATCCTGCTGGTGCTCGCGATGCGCGGGGACCTGTCGCGCCAGGCGCAGCGCGGTGCGATCGCGGTGATCGCGCTGGCGATCGCGGCGGCGGCGTACGCGGCGCCGGTGCGCTGGTCGAGCATGCTCGACGGGGTCCTGCTCGACGGCGTCACGGCGATGCAGCGCGGGTTCCTCTCGCAGGTCGGGGTGGGCGACGCGAACACGCTGCCGACGGTGCTGACCGACCAGATCGTCTACAACAACTGGCTGCGCGGGGAGTTCGGCTCCGCCGACGTCCCGCAGGCGCGCGACATGGGCCGCGAGCTGCTGCGCGCGCAGACGTTCACCAAGCAGGAGATCGCCGACGGCCAGGACACCCAGGCGACGGCGGACGCGAAGAAGCAGCAGTACACGAGCGTCGCCGACCGCGCGGGCGACCGGTACAGCTACTTCCAGGGCCGGCAGGGCTCGCGGACGGGCGCGGGCGTGCTGGCGTTCATCCAGGCCGTGTGCATCGGGCTGTTCCAGCTGATGAGCAAGCTGCTCGTGCTCGTCTCCATGCTGATCATCCGGTTGCTCGTGATGGTGGCGCCCGCGCTCGCCGTGGTCGCGCTGCTGAAGCCCGAGGTGCTGCCCGCGACCCTGCGCGTCGGCGGTGCGGCGCTGGTCAACACGCTGCTCGTGGGTGCCATGGCGGGGCTGCACTCGTTGATGGTCATCGCGCTGTTCCGGCCGGGGTCCGGGGTGGACACGTGGCTCGCGCTGCTGGTCACCGGGGTCGTGACGGTCGTGCTGTGGGCCGTGGCGCGCCCGTTCCGGCGGTTGGCGGCGATGGTCTCGCTGACCCGCGACCAGATGAGCGGCGTCCTCCCGCCCGCCGGCGGCGGGGTGCTCTCCCGGTTCCTGCCGCGCGGGTCCGACCGGCAGGACGACTGGTGGAGCGAGCGGCGCTCCGCGGCCACCGGAGGCGGCGGCTGGCGTCCGGAGAGCAGCGCCCCGTCGCGCACCGACGCCTCGCCCGCCGCCGTCGACGCGCCGGGCGGGCCCGTGCGGGTCGACAGCGAGCGGGTGGGCGCGGGTGGCGCGCCCAGCCACGACGCGGACCCGGCCGCCGCGCTCGCCGCCCGCTCCGCGGCGCAGCGGGCGCTGCCGCGCGGGGCCGGTGCCGTCCCGGGGCAGACGCCCCGCGGTGACCGGGACGCCACCCCGGCGCGGGCGCAGATCAACGACGCCGACCGCAGCCTCTACCGCAGCGTGGCCGCCCGCACGGGCGAGCCGGGGGCGGGTGGGTTGGGTGGTCCACGCAGCCCCGTCCAGGCCGAGCTCGTCGACGGCGCGCCGGTGTACCGGATCTACCGCCCCAGCCGCCCGGTCGGCGCGGGGTCGTCGGGCCGGTCCCGCAGCAGCCCGCGGCCCGCCCCGGGAGGCACCGGTGCCGATCCGGACTAGGCGCGGACGCGCGGCGGCCTACCGGGCGCTCTGGGAGTGGCCCCTGCACTCGCCGGCGCGGCTGGTCGGCGTGCTCGTCGTCCTGGCCGCCCTGGCGATCGGGATCTCGTCGCTCGGCGGCGCGGTGGGCGGCTCCGGGCCGGGATCGGGGCGCGCCCTGGGCCCGGCGCCGTCGGCCGCGCCCGGGCAGGCGCCGGCCCAGGGCTCGGCCCCGGTGACCGAGCTGCGCCCCCGCACGCTGCCGCTCGCCGACGCGCCGCCGGTGGCCCTGGCCGTCGCGCAGCGCTGGACGCAGGCCTGGGCCACGCACCCGCCGGGGACGACGGCCGCGCAGTGGAGCGCCGGTCTCGCGCCGTACACGACCGACGAGTACCTCGCCGTGCTCTCGTCGGTCGACCCCGCCAACGTCCCGGGCACCCGCGTCACGGGCCCGGCGCAGGCCGTCGAGGTCCGCCCGGAGGCCGTGCGCGTCCAGGTGCCGACCGACGCGGTGCGCCTGGAGCTGCTGCTCGTGCAGGTCGGGCCGGGTGACTGGCGCGTGTCCGGCTACGACCGGGCCTCGTAGCGATGCTCTCCCCGCCACGGCTGCCCCCGGGCTACACGCCGCCGAAGCTGCCACCCGGCTTCCGCATCCTGCGCCTGCTCCTGCCGGTCGCGGCGCTCGCCGGGTTCCTCGTCGTCGTCATGGCGGCGGGGCTGCTCGTCGTCGGGCAGTTCGTCCCGGGCGGCGAGGACGGCTCGGACGGCTCGACGTGCGAGGCCGGGACCGGGGCGCCGACGGGCGACGTGCCGCAGACGTCGGCCGAGCTCGACGAGGTCCAGCGCCGGACCGCGGCGACGATCATCGGCGTCGCCAAGGGGATGGCCGTCCCGCCGCGGGGCTGGGTGGTCGCGCTGGCGACGGCGATGCAGGAGTCGCAGATGGGCACGGTCGGCATGGACGTGGCCGTCGACCACGACTCGCTCGGCGTCTTCCAGCAGCGCCCGAGCCAGGGCTGGGGCACGCCCGAGCAGGTCCGCGACCCCGTCTACGCCACCAAGACCTTCCTCGACCGCCTGCTGCAGGTGCCCGGGTGGGAGACGATGCCGGTCACCGAGGCCGCCCAGATCGTGCAGCGCTCGGCGTTCCCCAACGCCTACGCGAAGTGGGAGACGCTGGCGAACAGCCTCGTCGCCGACCTCGCCGGCGTCACCGGCGCGATCCAGGTGTGCGTGCCCGCCGACGAGGCGGGCCCCGGGCCGGCGGAGGCGCTGCCGCCCGGGATCGCCCGCACGGCCATCGAGTTCGCGACCGCCGAGACCGGCAAGCCCTACGTCTGGGGCGCCACCGGGCCCAGCAGCTACGACTGCTCGGGGCTCATGCTGCGCGCCTACGAGCGCGCCGGGATCGTGCTGCCGCGCGTCTCGCGTGACCAGTACCACGCCGGCGCCCACCTGCCCGTGGAGCAGGCGCAGCCGGGGGACCTGCTGTTCTGGGCCTACGACGAGTCGGACCCCGAGACCATCCACCACGTCGCCATGTACCTCGGCAACGGGCAGATGATGGAGGCCCAGCAGACCGGCGTGCCGCTGGGCACCCGGGCGGTGAGGTGGGACGAGGGCGAGCTGCTGCCGCTCGCGACGCGTCCGGGGACGGGGTCCGATCGGGCCTGACCCCGTCCGGTGGTCGCTCCTACGCTGCGGTGGCATGACTGCCCCGACCCCGGTCGTCGTCACGGGGGCGAACGGCTGGATCGGCGCCCGGGTCGCCGCTGCCCTGCACGAGCGCGGGCACGCGGTGACGGGGGTGTCCCGCGATCCGAGCGCGGCGGCCGCCGCCCACCCGGAGTGGACGTGGGTCGGGACGGACGACGCGCTCGACGAGGCGGTGGTCGCGGCCGGCGCGGTGGTCAACCTCGCGGGCCGCAACGTGTTCGAGCAGCGGTGGACCCCTGAGTACGTCGAGGTCATGCGCCGCAGCCGCGTCGACGTCACCCGCCGCGTGGTGCGCGCGCTGGCCGGTCGCGGCGCGCCGGGCGTGCTCGTCAGCGCCAGCGGCTTCACCGTCTGCGGCGACGCGGGGGACGCCGAGCTGCCCGACGACGCCCCGGCGTCGCGCGAGCTGGTGCTGGGCGACGTCTACGCCGACTGGGAGGAGGCCGCCCTGGCGGCGCCGCCCGCGGTGCGGGTCGCGGTCGCCCGCATCGGTGTCGTGCTCGGGCCCGACCACGGCGCCTTCGACTTCTTCCGCCGCCCGTTCGTCGAGGGGCGCGGTGCGGTGCTCGGCTCCGGCGCCCAGTGGGTGCCCTGGGTGCACGTCGACGACGTCGTCGGTCTGCTCGTCGCCTGCCTCGAGGACGACCGGTACTCCGGGGTCGTCCACGTCGCCGCGCCCGGGCCGGTGCGCCACCGCGATCTCGCCGTGCGGCTCGCGCGGTCGGCCGGGACGTCGTGCGACGCCGTCGAGCCCGCCGACGCGGTCCGCGCCCGCCTCGGCCCGGCGGCCGAGATGATCGTGACGAGCCAGCGCATGGTGCCGCGCCGTGCCCTGGAGCTCGGGTATCGCTTCCGCCACCCGGAGCTGGCGGCCACGGTGGCCGAGCTCGCCGGGCCGACGCGCTGATTTCCGCGGAGTTGAGCGTGTCGGGAACAAGTCCGTGACACCCTCCGTTGGTCGGGATGACACACTTGAGCGCACAGGACTCAGGTCGGGTTTGCGAGCCGATGGCTGCGGGCCAATACTTGAGCACAGAGCACTCAACAGCACACCCGGGATCCACGGGTCTCGAGAGGAGACACGAGCATGGCGCGAGCGGTCGGCATCGACCTCGGCACGACCAACTCCGTGGTCGCCGTCCTGGAGGGCGGCGAGCCGACGGTCATCGCGAACTCGGAGGGCAGCCGCACCACCCCGTCGGTGGTCGCGTTCGCCCGCAACGGCGATGTCCTGGTCGGCCAGTCGGCCAAGAACCAGGCGGTGACCAACGTCGACCGCACCATCCGGTCGGTCAAGCGGCACATGGGCACCGACTGGAACGTCGAGATCGACGACAAGAAGTACAGCCCGCAGGAGATCAGCGCCCGCGTGCTGCAGAAGCTCAAGCGCGACGCCGAGTCGTACCTGGGCGAGCCGGTCACCGACGCGGTGATCACCGTCCCGGCCTACTTCGAGGACGCGCAGCGCCAGGCCACCAAGGAGGCCGGCCAGATCGCGGGTCTCAACGTCCTGCGCATCGTCAACGAGCCCACAGCGGCGGCGCTGGCGTACGGCCTGGAGAAGGGCGAGAACGAGCAGACCATCCTGGTGTTCGACCTCGGTGGCGGCACGTTCGACGTCTCGCTGCTCGAGATCGGCGACGGCGTGGTCGAGGTCAAGGCCACCAACGGCGACAACGAGCTCGGCGGCGACGACTGGGACGAGCGCGTCATCAAGTGGCTCGTCGACAAGTTCAAGAACTCGCAGGGCATCGACCTGTCCAAGGACAAGATGGCGATGCAGCGGCTCCGTGAGGCCGCGGAGAAGGCGAAGATCGAGCTGTCGAGCTCGTCGAGCGCCGGCATCAACCTGCCCTACATCACCGTCGACGCCGAGAAGAACCCGCTCTTCCTCGACGAGACGCTCTCGCGCGCCGAGTTCCAGCGGATCACCTCCGACCTGCTGGACCGCTGCCGCCGCCCGTTCAACCAGGTGATCAAGGACGCCGGCATCTCGGTCGGCCAGATCGACCACGTGGTGCTCGTCGGCGGTTCGACCCGCATGCCCGCCGTGCACGACCTGGTCAAGGAGCTGACCGGCGGCAAGGAGCCGAACAAGGGCGTCAACCCGGACGAGGTCGTCGCCGTCGGCGCCACGCTGCAGGCCGGCGTGCTGCGCGGTGACGTCAAGGACGTCCTGCTGCTCGACGTCACCCCGCTGTCCCTCGGCATCGAGACCAAGGGCGGCGTGATGACCAAGCTCATCGAGAAGAACACGACGATCCCGACCAAGAAGTCCGAGGTCTTCACGACGGCGGAGAACAACCAGCCGTCGGTGCAGATCCAGGTCTTCCAGGGCGAGCGCGAGATCGCGGCCTACAACAAGAAGCTCGGCATGTTCGAGCTCACCGACCTGCCGCCCGCCCCGCAGGGCGTGCCGCAGATCGAGGTCAGCTTCGACATCGACGCCAACGGCATCGTCAACGTGTCGGCGGTCGACAAGGGCACCGGCAAGTCCCAGCAGATGACCATCACCGGCGGCTCGGCCCTCTCCAAGGAGGAGATCGACCGCATGGTCCAGGACGCCGAGGCCCACGCCGACGAGGACCGCAAGCGTCGCGAGGCCGCGGAGACCCGCAACCAGGCCGAGACGCTGGTCTACCAGACCGAGAAGTTCATCACCGACAACGACGAGAAGCTCCCGTCGGACGTCAAGGAGAAGGTCCAGGCCTCGGTCGGCGAGCTCAAGGAGGCCCTCAAGGGCGAGGACACCGAGGCGATCAAGGCCGCCTCGGAGAAGGTCGCGACCGAGTCCCAGCAGCTCGGCCAGGCCCTCTACGCCCAGCAGCAGGCCGACGGGTCGGCGGGCGCCGGTGCGGCCGGTGGCGCGGCGGGTGCCGGCCAGGCCGGTGCCGCCGGGCAGGCCGACGACGTCGTCGACGCCGAGATCGTCGACGACGACAAGAAGGACTGACGCGCCCGGTGGGGCCGCGGCCGGCACCCGGCCGCGGCCCCACCGTCGCGGCTCCCAGACCACACCCGGCGCGAGCGCGTCGGAGTCCTCTCGAGGAGGTCCCAGTGCAGGATCCGGTCGTCGGCCAGGACGGCGCCGACGCGACCGACGTCCCCACCGACTCCAGCGTCGGCGGGGTGCCCACCTCCGGCCAGGACGCGCCGGGCGGCACCGCCCAGGCGGACGGTGTCACCGACGGCGGGGAGACCGCCGCGCCCGACGGGGCCGAGGCGGTCGCCGCCGAGGCCCGGGCCGCGCAGTCCGCCGCCGAGGCGTCCGCCGCGTCCGGCACCGCCGAGGCCGGCGCGCCCGCCCCGGACCCCGAGCTCGAGCGCGTCCGCGCCGAGCTCGCCGAGCGCACCGCGGATCTGCAGCGCGTGTCCGCGGAGTTCGCGAACTACCGGCGCCGCACCGAGCGCGAGCGCGAGTCGACCGTGGCCGGCGCCAAGGCGTCGGTGGCGGGCGAGCTGCTCACCGTCCTCGACGACGTCGAGCGCGCCCAGACCCACGGCGACCTGACCGGCCCGTTCAAGGTCGTCGCCGACCGTCTCACCGAGACGCTGCACCGCGCCGGCCTGCAGCCCTTCGGGGCCGAGGGCGACGCGTTCGACCCGTCGGTGCACGAGGCCGTGGCCCACGAGACGTCCCCCGACGTCTCCGCGCCCACCGTCACCACGGTCATGCGCCGCGGCTACCGCTTCGGCGACAAGGTGCTCCGGGCCGCCATGGTCGGGGTCACCGACTCCGACGGCACCGCCCCGGCCACCACCCCGTCCGAGCCGGCGGACGCCGGCCGGTCCTGACAGCCACCCGACAGCCCACCCCGCGGAAGGAGCCGTCCCGCCATGAGCGCCCGTGACTGGGTCGAGAAGGACTACTACCGCGAGCTGGGCGTGGCCAAGGACGCGTCCGCGGACGACATCAAGAAGGCCTACCGCAAGATCGCCCGCGAGAACCACCCCGATGCCAAGCCCGGCGACGCGAAGGCCGAGGCGCGCTTCAAGGCCGCCGGCGAGGCGTACGGGGTGCTCTCGGACCCCGAGAAGCGCGGTCAGTACGACGAGGCCCGCACGCTGTTCGCGGGCGGGCGCTTCGGCGGCTTCGGCGGCGGCCGGGGTGCCGGCGCGGGCGCCGGCGGCACCGGCTTCTCCGGCGGCTTCGACGTCGGCGACCTCTTCGGCGGGCGCGGCGCGGGCGGCGGTGCCGGCGCCGGCGGTCTCGGCGACCTGCTCGGCGGCCTGTTCGGCGGCGCCGCCGGGGGCGGTCCCACCGCGGGGCCGACCCCGGGCATGGGCGCCACCCGGCCGCGGGAGCAGCGCGGCGCGGACGTCGAGACCGACGTGCGCATCGACTTCTCCGAGGCCGTCGGCGGCACGACGCTGCCGCTGCGCCTGGCGTCGCCGACGCGCTGCAGCACCTGCGGCGGCAACGGCGCCAAGCCCGGCACCAGCCCGCGCACGTGCCTGACCTGCGGCGGCGCCGGCGTGGTCTCGCGCAGCCAGGGCGCGTTCGCGTTCAGCGAGCCGTGCCGCGACTGCTCGGGCACCGGCGCGATCGTCGACGACCCGTGCCCGGAGTGCGGCGGCGACGGCGTCAGCACCCGCTCGCGCACCCTGACCGTGCGCATCCCGGCGGGCGTCGACGACGGCCAGCGCATCCGGCTCGCCGGCCAGGGGCAGCCCGGCAGCCGGGGCGGACCCGCCGGCGACCTGTTCGTCGTCGTGCACGTCAACCCCGACGACCTGTTCGGGCGCTCCGAGCGCAACGCCGACGACCTCACGCTCACCGTCCCGGTGACGTTCCCCGAGCTCGTCGACGGCACGACGATCACCGTGCCGACGATGGACGGCAAGGTCTCGCTCAAGGTGCCCGCCGGGTCGCAGAGCGGCCGCACGCTGCGGGTCCGCGGCCGGGGCGTCCGCCGCAAGGACGGGCGCACGGGTGACCTGCTCGTCACCGTCGAGCTCGCCGTCCCGAACCGCCTGGACAAGGCCGCACGCGAGGCGCTCGACGCCTACGCCGACGCCACCCGTGACCACGACCCCCGCGCCGAGCTCACCCGGCGCGCCGAGGCCGCCGCACGGAGGGAGACGGCGTCGTGAGCGGGCGCGGCCGTGACGAGCGCGGGCCCTGGCCGGCCCCGCTCGGCGCGTCCTCGTCCGGCTCGTCCAGCAGCGCCGTGCCCCCGCTCCCGGCCTGGGCCGACGAGGACACCCCCGTCTTCGTCATCTCGGTCGCCGCGCAGATCGCCGGCATGCACGCCCAGACCCTCCGCTCCTACGACCGCATCGGCCTGGTGACGCCGGGCCGCGCGAGCGGTGGCGGGCGGCGCTACTCGGTGCGCGACATCGCCGTGCTGCGCGAGGTGCAGCGCCTGTCGCAGGAGGACGGGGTCAACCTCGCCGGCATCAAGCGGATCATCGAGCTCGAGCGCGAGGTCGGGGCTCTGACCGACCGCCTCGCCGAGGTCACCGAGGAGCTCGCCCGCTGGCGCGCCGCCGCCGAGCAGGCCGCCCAGAACGCCACGCAGAACCCCTCCGCCGGCGACCGCCTGCCGGCCCGGCGCACCCAGTCGGTCGTGGTGTGGCAGCCCGGGCCCCGCCGGCGAGAGTGACCCGCTACTCCGTGAAGGGGTCGTAGGTGATGCGGTCGATCCCCACGCCGTCGACGAGCAGCGCCGAGGCCGTCGCGCGGATCATGGTCGGTGAGCCGGCGAGCAGGACGTCGTGGCCCGACCAGTCGCCGCTGCGCAGCACGGCGTCGGGCAGCGTGCCCGGGAGCGTGTGCTCGGAGAGCGGGTCGTCCTCGCACACCGCGGCGACCGCGAGCCAGGGGTGCTCGGCCGCGAGGGCCTCGAGCCGGTCGAGCACCGTGAGGTCCTCGGGCACGCGGCCGCCGAGGAACACGGTGCAGGGGCGTGGGCGCGCCCAGCGGGCCATGTCCTCGCACAGCGCGAGCACCGGCGCGCCGCCCGTCCCGCCCGCGACCATGAGCACCTCCCGGGTGCTGCGCGGGTCCAGCCCGAGCCGCCCGGCGGGCGGGCCGAGGCGCCACCGGTCGCCGGTCGCGGCGTGCGCGACCATCGCCCGGCTCACCCAGCCGCCCGCCACCGCGCGGACGTGGAACTCCAGCAGCCCGTCCGGTCGCGGCGCGGTGGCCGGCGAGAGCGGGCGCCACATCCGCGGGCGCTGCGGGATCTCGACGGTGAGGTACTGGCCCGCCCGGTGCGGCACCGGCCGGTCCGGGGCGACGTGGACGACCGCGAGGTCCCAGCTCAGCCGCCGGTGCCCGACGACGGTGCCCTCGGCGACCGCGGGCACCGCCGCCGCGCGGACCGCCTGCTCCATCGGGCCCGCGGCCAGCGAGAATGCGCGCACCCAGGCGTGCTCGCTCGCGTCGTCCCAGGTGCCGGCGAAGCGGCGCATCGCCCCGATCAGCGCGACCCCGAGTGCCTCGTACTGCTCGGCGCGCAGGCCGAGCGCGCGATGCTCGCGCACGAGCGGCTCGACCATGGCGCGCAGCTCGCGGGGGCGGTCGACGGTGCTCATCGGCAGCACGAGCGAGCGCAGCAACCGGCGCGCCGGCTCGGTGACCCGCGTCGGGAAGAGCGTGCGCGCCTCGGGGGCGAGGCTGAACAGCAGCGCGGCGAACCAGTCGGCGAGCTCGTCGACCCGCGGCTCGACCTCGGTCCACGTCTGCCGGACCCGGCGGGCGGCGTGCGCCTCGGGGGTGGCCGGGGGGCGGGGCGCCGGCGCGGGTGTCCGTGCGGGTGCCGGCGTCGGGGCGGCCGTCGGTGCCGGGGCCGGCGTCCGAGCGACAGCCGGGGCCGGGGTCGGGTTCGCCGCCGCGGGCGCGTCGTCCGGGGCCGCGTGGCGTCCGGGGGCGACGATCGGCGTCGTGGGCGGCGCAGGCACGGCACGGACCGGTGTGAGCCGCCGGACGGCACCCCGACCGGCACCCCGACCCGTCCCGCGACCCGGCGTGGGTCGCCGGTCCCGGCCGGCGGAGGTCGGGCCCGGGTCGGCCGGACCGCCCTCGGACAGCGGCTCCGCGGACATGGACGACGTGCCTCCTCGACCCCCCGGTGCGGGGACCCGTCCCCGCGTCGCGACCACTATGACAGCCCGTCATGTCTCGTCACGCAGGGTCCCCACGCGAACGGGTCGTCCGGCTCGCCACGTGCGCCGGACGGTGCGCGCGGGCACCGTGAGCAGCGACGACGCGCTCGACCGGTGCCGCTCGTCGTCGTTGCTGTGGGTGACCGGTCGGGCTCCTCCGGAGCGGGAAGAAACTCCGGTTCCCTAGAGTTGAGCCAGGTAGACTCAAGAACAAGGACGGCTTGGTGGGCCGCCCGTTCCCCAGCGCAGGAGGACACCCGATGGACTTCACCCCCACCACCCGCACGCAGCAGGCGGTCTCGAACGCCGTCCGCGCGGCGACCGTCGACGGCCACCCCCAGGTCTCGCCGGCCCACCTCGCGGCCGCGCTGCTCGACCAGACCGACGGTCTGACCGAGCCGCTGCTGCGCGCGGTCGGGGCGGACCCGTCGGCCGTCCGCCAGGACGTCGGCAAGGTCCTCGCGGGCCTGCCGAGCGCGAGCGGCTCCAGCGTCGCCGCGCCGCAGTTCGACCGCGAGATGGCCCGCGTGCTCCAGCACGCCCAGCAGCTCGCCGCGGACATGGGCGACGAGTACGTCTCCACCGAGCACCTGCTCGTCGGGCTCGCCGCGGCCGGCGGGCGCACCGCCGACGTGCTGACCCGCCACGGCGCGACGCCCGAGGCACTGAAGGACGCGTTCACCAAGGTGCGCGGCTCCGGGCGCGTGACGTCCGCCGACCCCGAGGGCACGTTCCAGGCCTTGGAGAAGTACGGCCAGGACCTCACCGAGCGCGCCCGCTCCGGCAGCCTCGACCCCGTGGTCGGCCGCGACGCCGAGATCCGCCGCGTCGTGCAGGTCCTGTCGCGGCGCACCAAGAACAACCCCGTGCTCATCGGCGAGCCCGGCGTCGGCAAGACCGCGATCGTCGAGGGCCTGGCCCAGCGCATCGTCGCCGGGGACGTTCCCGAGTCGCTGCGCGGCAAGCGCGTCGTGGCGCTCGACCTCGGCTCGATGGTCGCCGGCGCGAAGTACCGCGGCGAGTTCGAGGAGCGGCTCAAGGCCGTCCTGCAGGAGATCACCGACTCCGCGGGCCAGGTCATCACCTTCATCGACGAGCTGCACACCATCGTCGGGGCCGGCGCGACCGGCGAGTCCGCGATGGACGCCGGCAACATGATCAAGCCGATGCTCGCCCGCGGTGAGCTGCGCATGGTCGGCGCGACCACGCTGGACGAGTACCGCGAGCACATCGAGCACGACCCGGCCCTCGAGCGCCGCTTCCAGCAGGTGCTGGTCGGCGAGCCGACGGTGGAGGACACCATCGGCATCCTGCGCGGGCTCAAGGAGCGCTACGAGGTGCACCACGGCGTGCGGATCACCGACGCCGCGCTGGTCGCCGCCGCCACGCTGTCCGACCGCTACATCACCGCGCGCTTCCTGCCCGACAAGGCCATCGACCTCGTCGACGAGGCCAGCTCGCGGCTGCGCATGGAGATCGACTCGCGACCGGTCGAGATCGACGAGGTGGAGCGCATCGTGCGCCGCCTCGAGATCGAGGAGATGGCGCTGGACAAGGAATCCGACGACGCCTCCCGCGAGCGCCTCACCGCCCTGCGGTCCGAGCTCGCGGAGCGTCGCGAGGAGCTGTCGGCGCTGACCGCCCGCTGGCAGGCCGAGAAGGACGCGATCGACGGCTCGCGGGTGCTCAAGGAGCGCCTCGAGGGCCTGCGCGGCGAGTCCGACCGGGCCGAGCGCGACGGCGACTACGAGCGGGTCGCGAAGCTGCGCTACGTCGAGATCCCGGCCCTGGAGAAGGAGCTCGAGGCCGCGGACGCGGCGTCGGCGGCCCCGGTGATGCTCAAGGAGGAGGTCGGGCCGGACGACGTCGCGGACGTCGTGTCGGCGTGGACCGGCATCCCCGCCGGGCGGCTGCTCGAGGGCGAGACGCAGAAGCTGCTGCGCATGGAGGACGAGCTCGGCCGCCGCGTCGTCGGCCAGGCCGAGGCGGTCCGCGCCGTCTCGGACGCCGTGCGCCGCGCCCGCGCCGGGATCGCGGAGGAGGACCGGCCCACCGGGTCGTTCCTGTTCCTCGGCCCCACCGGCGTCGGCAAGACCGAGCTGGCCAAGGCGCTCGCCGCGTTCCTCTTCGACGACGAGCGGGCGATGATCCGCATCGACATGAGCGAGTACGGCGAGAAGCACTCCGTCGCCCGCCTCGTCGGCGCGCCGCCCGGGTACGTCGGCTACGACCAGGGCGGCCAGCTCACCGAGGCCGTGCGGCGTCGCCCGTACTCGGTGGTGCTGCTCGACGAGGTCGAGAAGGCGCACCCGGACGTGTTCGACGTGCTGCTGCAGGTGCTCGACGACGGGCGCCTGACCGACGGCCAGGGCCGCACGGTGGACTTCCGCAACACGATCCTCGTGCTGACCTCGAACCTCGGCTCCCACGCCCTCGTGGACACGGCGCTCGACGACGAGGGTCGGCGGGAGAAGGTCATGGAGGTCGTGCGGCGCTCGTTCAAGCCGGAGTTCCTCAACCGGCTCGACGACGTCGTCGTCTTCCACGCGCTGTCGACCGAGGAGCTGACGTCGATCGTCGACATCCAGCTCGAGCGCCTCGGCGCCCGGCTGGCGGCACGGCGGCTGACGCTCGCGGTGAGCGACGCGGCCCGCGAGTGGCTCGCGCTGCAGGGCTTCGACCCGATCTTCGGTGCGCGCCCGCTGCGCCGGCTCGTGCAGTCGGCCATCGGCGACCAGCTCGCCCGGGCGCTGCTCGCCGGCGACGTGCGCGAGGGCGACACCGTGGCCGTCGACCTCGACGAGTCCGCCGACATGGGCACCGGCGCGCTCGTGGTGTCGGGCGCGGCCTGACGGCGCAGCGGGCTGGGCCGTCTACGGTCGCCCTGGACGAATGAACGGCGCTCTCGCTGCTTCCGCCGCGAGAGCGCCGTTCGTTTCCCGGGGGTGTGCGCGTCCGAACCTCGGTGCTGGTGCGGAGGGGCGCGTGTCACGCCCGTGCCGGGCGACCCGGCCCCGCCCGCCCGAGGAGGCGGCCGTCGAGCGACGCCGCGCCCGGCCCCGCCCAGAGCAGCAGCACCAAGACCAGCAGCAGGGTCGGGGCGAGGCCCAGGTGGACCGGGCCGCCGATGGCCACGCCCGCCGTCGCGATCGCCACCACCATGGTGCCGGCCAGGACGACCGCGACGAGCCGGGTGCCGAGACCGACGACGAGCAGGATGCCGCCGATCAGCTCGACCGTGCCGGTGAGCAGCACGAGCGCCGGTGAGCCCGGGAGGCCGTAGCTCTCGAACAGGGCCACGTACACCTCGCCGGCGGTGAACTTGCCGAGCGACGTCAGCACGAACACGACGCCGGCGAGCACGCGGAACAGGGCGACGACGTGGCGCGCGCCGCCCCGGACACGCTCGCGGGCCAGCTCCGCTCGCCAGGACACCATCGACGACTCCCCCTCGCTCAGCACCGCACGGTCGGCCACGGGATCAGGGCCGGGCCTCGAGGACGATGTTGAACGGGGTGCGGGCGGCCTCGCGCACCCGGGTGAACCCGGCCTCGGTGAGGATCTCGCCGAGCCGCGCCGGCCCCGCCTGGGCCCCGAGCGCCGCACGTCCCGGCTGCGCGAGCGAGGCCGGCGTGCAGACCATGGTCGAGATCGCGTAGTACAGCCGTCCGACCGGGTTGAGGTTGTCGGCGACGTCGTCACCGGCCGCCGGCTCGAAGAGCATGAACGTGCCGTCCGGGGTCAGCGACTCCCGCACGTGGCGCGCGACCGCCAGCGGGTCACCCATGTCGTGCAGGGCGTCGAAGATCGCCACGACGTCGTAGGTGCCGGGGTACTCGTCACCACCGGCGACCTCGAAACGCACGCGGTCGGCGCCCAGGCCGGCGTCGGCGGCTCGCCCGCGCGCCGCCTCGATCGAGGCCCGGTGGTAGTCGAAGCCGACGAACGTCGAGCTCGGGAAGGCCTCGGCGAGCAGGAGCGTGGAGGCGCCGTGGCCGCACCCGACGTCGGCGACCGCGACGCCGCGGCGCAGCTTCTCCTCCACCCCGTCCAGGGCCGGGATCCAGTCGGAGACCAGGTTCGCGCGGTACCCGGAGCGGAAGAACCGCTCGGTGCCCTCGAACAGCGCCGCCCCGTGCTCGTGCCAGCCCACACCCTCCCCGCTGCGGAAGCCCTCGACGATCCGCGGGGTCAGCCCGAACACCGCCGGGGCGCCCTGGAAGATGCCCGCCAGGTAGACCGGGCTGGACTCGTCCGCGAGCACGAACGCCTGCTCCGGGGGGAGCTCGTACCGGCCGGCGGCGGCGTCGTAGCGCAGGAAACCGCTCGCGGCCTGGGCGTTGGCCCACTCCCGCACGTAGCGTTCCGCGGTCCCGGAGCGCTCGGCGAGCTCGGCGGTCGTGAGGGGTCCGGCGTCGGCGAGCACCCGATACAGCCCGAGCTGGTCGCCGATCGCCGTCAGCACCGTGTTGTAGGCGGCGCCGACCTCGTCGACCACCTTGCCGAGGAAGGCCTCCAGCTTGCCCTGGTCGATCTCCGGCGCGGGTGCCGGGGCCGTCCGCGGCTCCTGGGTCCGGGTCATGGTCACTCCCCTCGTGGTGAGCGAGGAGTGCCGCCGCGGCGACACGGTCGAGCGGCTCGACGAGCGCGTGGCCGCCGACGACCCCGGCACCCGCCGGTCGTCGTCGGGCCTCCTCGCCCCCCGTTGGCGCGCGGCGGTCCGACACCGCCGCGCGCCCCACGGTCCGCCGATGACGCAACGTCGTAAAGAGGTGCTGCGCGATCGGCCCTGCGTCACCCGAACGGGCTACGGAGGTGGCCCCGTGGTGACACCTCGTCGACTCCCGGGATCTCAGGGGCGGACCGCGGCGCCGGCGAGGACACCGTCGGGGTCGTAGGTGCGCGCGATCGCGTCGAGCCGCCCGGCGTGGGCGCCGAACGACGTGGCGCGGTCGGCGTCCTCGTCGAGCCCGGCGAAGTTGACGTACACGCCGCCGGTGCCGAAGGGCGCGAGGCCGTCCCAGCCGCGGCGCGCCCAGCCGATCGCCGCGTCGTCCATCGCCGGGTCGGTCCAGCCCGCGTCGATGCTGACGTTGAACGCCGCGCCGCGGTGGGCGAAGGCGCTCTCGTCGTCGCTGACCCGGGCGATCGCCCCGCCCATCGTGCGCACGACGACGATGCAGCCGGGCGTCGGGCGGTCCCGGCCCGCGTCGAGGATCGCGGCGGCCGCGCCGTCGTCGATGTGCTCGAGGAAGTGGGACTTGAAGAAGTAGCGCGCCCCGGCCGGGAAGAGCGGGTCGAGGGCCGACTGGCTCGCGGTGTAGTCGGTGATCGCGGTGGCGTCCACCAGCGGCGTGCCGAGCCGGGCGAACGGGGCGAGCACCTCGAGACCCTCCTCGGCCGGTCCGGCGTAGAGGCCGCCGGCGACGACCACCGGGGCGCCGTGCATCTCGGTCGGCAGCTCCGGGTCGGGCGGCACGCTCCACAGCGCGAACTCGGGCGACACCGTCTCGGGCAGCGTCGGCACCAGCGCCCGCCACGCGTCGAGCACGGCCGCGGCCTGCTCGATCGGGTAGAGCACCAGCGCGTTGGCCACCTGCGGGCCGAGCGGGCGCGCGGCGAACTCCATCGTCGTGACGACGCCGATGCCGCGCCCGCCGCCGCGGACCGCCCAGAACAGGTCGGGGTGCTCGGTGGCGCTGGCGGTGCGCACCACCCCGTCGGCGGTGACGATCTCCACCGCCCGGAGGGCGTCGCACGACAGCCCGAACGCGCGCTGCACCGCCCCCATGCCGCCGCCGAGGGTCAGGCCGGCGACGCCGGTCTCGGACACCTCGCCGCCGGGCACGACGAGCCCGTGGCGCTGGGTGGCGCGGTTGACGTCGGCCCAGCGGGCGCCGGCGCCGACGCGGACCGTCCGCGTCTCGGGGTCGACGGTGACGGCGGTGAGGCCCGACAGGTCGATGACCAGGCCGTCGTCGCAGACCGCGCTGCCGGCCACCTGGTGCCCGCCGCCGCGGATGCTGACCGGTGGGCGGTGGGCCCGCGCCGCGGCGAGGGCGGCGACGACGTCGGCCGTGCCGGCGCAGCGGGCGATGACCGCGGGGTGCCGGTCGACGAGCCCGTTCCAGACCGCGCGGGCCTCGTCGTAGCGGGGGTCGGCGCGGTCGATGACGTCGCCGGCGAGGGTCGTGCGCAGGGTCGCGACGAGGGCGTCCTCGCGGGTGTCGAGGGTGGTCACGGTGATCTCCTCCTCCTGGGGTCGTGTGCCGGCGTGTCAGGCGGTCGCGGGCGCGGGGATCGCGCCGGTGAGCGCGCCGAGCTCGGTGTTGGTCGGCCAGCCCCGGACCTCGAGGTCGCTGAAGGCCGGGTGGGCGCGCAGGCCCGCGACGAGGGGGCCGTCGCGGTAGGCCTCGGCGGCCGCGCGGTCGGTGAACAGGTAGAAGCCGCCGTGGTGGGCGCCCTCGTGCAGCCAGGTCTTGGCGACGAAGCCGGGTACCGCGCGCACGGCCTCGGCGAAGTGCGCGGCGTCGGCGGCCATGTCCTCCGCGTCGACGGACGAGGTGAACGTGATGAGCAGGGCGTACATGACGGGGGCCTCCCGGTGACGGTGTGGCGTTCGGTGCTCGAGAAGACTGAGCCGAGCGGCTGACAGGCCCCTTGCACGGCGCTGGCAGCCGGGCATGCTCGTCACGGTGGGCGACGACCAGGACGGGCCGGCGGCGTGCGTCGACGTGCTCGGGCCGCTGCGCCTGCGGGTCGGGGACGCGACGGTGGCGGTGCGCGGGCCGAAGCGGCGCGCCGTGCTGGCGCTGCTCGCGCTGGCCGAGGGCCGGGCGCTGACGGTCGAGCAGCTCGTCGACGCGCTGTGGCCGGAGGAGCCGCCCGACGGCGGGCGCGCCACGGTGCACAGCCACGTCTCGCGCCTGCGCGCCGACCTCGGGCCCGCGGCGCCGCGCCTGGTCACCGTCGCGGGCGGCTACCGGCTGCGGCTCCCGCCCGACGCCCTCGACCTGCGCCGGGTGCGCGACCTGCGCGACCGCGCCCGCGACCTCACCGACCCCCGCGCCGCCGCCGAGTGCCTGCGCACCGCCCGCGCGACCTGGCGCGGCCCGGCGCTGGCGGACCTCCTCGACGTCCCGGGCCTGCGGGCGGCCGCCGACGCGGCGCGCGAGCTGTGGTGCGACGTCACCGACCGGCTGGTCGAGGCGCTGATCGCGGCCGGCGCGGCGGACGAGGCCCTCGCCCCCGCGGCGGACGCGGTGGCCGAGGACCCATGGCGCGAGCCCGCCGTGCTCGGCCTCGTGCGGGCGCGCGCGGCGACCGGGCAGGCGCCGCGGGCCCTGCAGACCGCCCGCGAGTACCGCCGGCGCCTGGCCGAGGAGGCGGGCCTCGACCCCTCGCCCGCGCTGGCCGAGCTCGAGCGCGCGGTGGCGGACGGGGAGCTGGCCCCCGCCCCGGTCGCCGTCGCGCCACCGGCACCGCCGGCACCCCCGGCCCCGACGGCGCGGACCCTCCACGGCCGCGACGCCGAGCTCGCCACGGCCGGGACGTTGCTCGGGCGGGAGCGGCTGGTGTCGGTGGTCGGGCCCGGCGGGGTCGGCAAGACGCGGCTGGCCCGCGAGCTCGCCGCCCGGGCGCCCGCCGCGGCGACGCTGCTGCTCGCGCCCGTCACCGACCCCGCGGCCCTGCCGCACGCGCTGGCCGAGGCGCTGCGCCTGCGCTCCCTGACCGGCGACGTGCTCGACGCCTGCCTCGACGAGCTCGCCGGCGCCCCGCGGCTGCTGCTGCTCGACAACGCCGAGCACCTGCTCGACGGCGTGCGGGACCTCGTCGCGACCCTCCTCGAGCGCGCGCCCGGGGTGACGGTGCTGGTCACGAGCCGCGAGCCGCTGGGCCTGGCCGAGGAGGCGGTGGTGCGCCTGGCGCCGCTCGCCGTGCCCGCCCGTGGTGACCGGCCCGACGGGCTCGCCGGGGTCCCCGCCGTCGCCGTCTTCCTCGACCGCGCGGCCCGCGTCCGCCCGGACCTCGTGCTCGGCGCCGACGAGCTCGCCCACGTCGCCGACGTCGTCCGACGCCTCGACGGCCTGCCGCTGGCGATCGAGCTCGCGGCCGGACGCCTGTCGACCTTCGCCCCCGCGGCGCTGGCGGCCCGGCTCGACCGCGCGCTCGACCTGCTCGGCAACCGCGGCGCCCCGGCGCGCCACCGGACGCTGCGCGCCACCGTCGCCTGGTCCTACGCCCTGCTCACCCCCGACGAGCAGCGCCTCTTCCGCCACCTGACGGTGTTCGCGGACGGCGTCGACCCGACCGCGGTCGAGGCGGTCGCCGACGGGCTGGGCCTGGACACCGACGCCGGCGAGCTGCTCGCCCGCCTCGTCGACGCGTCGATGGTGGAGGCCGACACGGGGGCAGGTACCGGCCGGACCCGCTACCGCGTGCTGGAGACCCTGCGCGCCTACGGGCGGGACGAGCTGGTCGCCGCGGGCGAGGCCGACGCCGCCGAGGCCGCCGTCGTGCGCTGGGCGGTCGACCTCGCGACCTGGGTCGAGCGCACCGGCCGCACCGCGCAGGAGCCGGCCGTCGACGCCGTCCTGCAGCGCGAGCACGGCAACCTGCGCGCGACCTGGCGCCTGGCCCGCACGCGCGGTGACCTCGACGCCGCCGCCGCGATGGCCGTGTCCCTCGTCGAGGCGGCCACGTGGCGCGACCTCGTGGAGGTGCGCGGCTGGTCGCGCGCGCTGCTCGACGACCCGGGGCTGGCGGGCCACCCGCTCGAGGCCCGGGTGCTCGGGGCCGCGGGGCAGGACGCGTACATGCGCGGCGAGGCCCCGGTCGCCGAGCGCCTGGCCCGCGCCGCGCTCGCCCGGGCCCCCGCGGGGGAGGACCGGCGCCTCGCGCTCGCTGCGCTCGCCCAGGCCGACCTCACCGCCGGGCGCTGGGACGACGCCGTCACCCACGAGCTCGAGGCCGTCGCGCACGCCGACGGGCCCGTCCCGGAGCCCGGGGTCGGCGCCCTCGCCGCGCTCTACGCCGGCGACCCGGCGCGGGCCCGGGAGATCGTCGCGCTGCTGCCCGCCGGCGAGGTCCCGACCCTGCGCGGGCTCGTCGCCTACGTCACCGCGGAGATCGACAGCGTCGAGGGCGACACGGCCGGGGCCGAGCGCGGCTACCGCACCGCGATCACGGCCGCCCGGTCGGTCGGCTCGACGTTCCTGGAGGCGATCGCCGCCGTCGGGCTCGCCTCGCTGCTCTCGCGGGCCGGGCGCATCCCCGCCGCGCTCGTGGGCTACCGCGACGTCATCGACCACTGGGACCGCGGCGGCAACTGGGGCCACCAGTGGGTCACCCTGCGCAACCTCGCCGACCTGCTGCGCGAGCTGGGCGACGCCGCCACCGCCGACCTGCTCGACGCCGCCGCCGACCGGGCCCCGGACGCCCCCGACGACCCCGAGCGGCCGCGCGGGCGCCCGGTCGAGCCGGCCCCGGACCGACACCAGGCCCTCGCCCTGGCCCGCGACGCCGTCAGCCGGCACCTCGGGGCTGACAGCGGCGTGCACGCCGGCTGACAGCCCGGCCGCCGACCCTCGGGGACGTCGACGACGACCGTCCCGAGGAGCGCGTCATGACCGCCACCGCACCCGCCACCGCACCCACCGTCACCACCACCGACGCCGTCGCCCGCCTGGGCACGATCGTCGGTGTCTGGGCGCACCCCGACGACGAGGCCTACCTGTCGGCGGGCGTGCTGGCCGCCGCGGCCGCCGCCGGCCATCGGGTCGTCGTCGTCACCGCCACCCGCGGCGAGCACGGCACCGACGACCCCGGGCGCTACCCGCCGGCGCAGCTCGCCGGGGTGCGCGCGGTCGAGATCGTCGACTCGCTGGCCGCCCTGCACCCCGCCATCGAGCACCGCTTCCTCGGCCGCGGGTGTTGCCACCTCGACGGCGCGCTGCGACCGGACCCGGGCACCGCGACGGTCGACGAGCTCGCGGCGCTGCTCGTCGAGGTCGCGCCCGACACCGTCCTGACCTTCGGCCCCGACGGGATCACCGGGCACGGCGACCACCGCGCGGTCTCGGCGTGGGTCGACCACGCGGTCCGCCGGCTGGCGGCGCCGCCGCGCGTCCTGCACGCCGCGGTCACCGAGGCGTGGGTCGCGCGGTTCGGGGAGTTCGTCGAGCCCATGGACGACAGCGACGACGCGTTCGCGCCCTGCCCGTCCGACGAGCTGGTGGTCGACCTGGAGCTCACCGGGGACCTCCTGGAGCGCAAGGTCGCCGCGCTGCGCGCGCAGGCCAGCCAGACCGTGGCGCTGGAGGCGGCCGTCGGCGAGGCGCGCTACCGCGACTCCGTCGCCGGCGAGTACTTCCGTCCGGCGCCGCTGGTCACCTCGTGAGCACGGACGTCGCCGCGCCGCCGGCCCGGGGGATCGGCCGGCTGCTCGCGGCCACGGTCGCCGCCACCACCGTGGCCCTGGGGCTCGCCACGGGGACCGGACCGCTGGTCGGGCCGGTCGCCGCCGAGTTCGGGGTCGGCGCCGGCGCGGCGTCGCTGATGCTCGCCGCGACGCTCGCGACGATGCTGGGTCTCGGCGTCGTGACCGGCCCGCGGGCCCAGCGCCACGGACCCCGGCACCTCGTCGCGCTCGGCGCCGTCGCGGTCCCCGCGGGCCTGGTCGTCCTGGCGCTCGCCCCGTCGTTCCCGCTCGCGGCCGCCGGGTTCGCGCTCGGCGTCGGGGGCGGGGCCGGGTGCCTGTTCGTCCCCCTCCAGGCCGCCGTCGGGGCGGTCGCCCGGCGTCGCGGGCCCGCGCTGGTGCTCGCGACCGCGGGCGCCGGCCTCGCCACCGTCGTCGCCCCGCCGTCGACGGTCGCCCTGGTCGGCGCGCTGGGGCTGCGCGACGCGGCCCTCGTGCTGGCGGGGATCGCCGCCGTGGTGCTCGGCGCGTGCGTGCCGGCCGTCCCCGCGGGCGGCGATCCGGACGCGGCCGCCCCGGGCCTGCGCACGGTCGGGCCGGCGCTGCGCGACCCGGCGTTCCGCCGCTTCGTCCTGGGCGACGTCGGGCTCTGCGCGGCGATGTTCGTGCCCTACGTGCACCTCGCCGGGTTCGCGGGCGCGCGCGGCGCCGACCTCGCCACCGGTGCCGCCCTGGTCGCCGCCGCCGGGGCGGCGAGCCTGCTCGCGCGGGTCGCCGCCGTGCCGGCCGTGGCGCGCTGGGGTGCCTGGACCGTCTGCCGCGTCGGTGCCGTCGCGATGACCGTGACCCTCGGGGCGTGGCTGCTCGCCGACGGCCGGGTCGTGGGGTCGGCGCTGGTCGCGGTCGCGTTCGGGTGCGCCCACGGCGCCTTCGTCGGGGTCAGCGGGGCCGCCGCCGCGCAGCTCTTCGGTGTGACGGGCTTCGGGCTGCGCCTCGGGGTGCTGCACCTCGCCGCCGCGGCCGGGGGCCTGCTCGGGCCCGCGCTCGCCGGCCTCGCCGCCGACGCCGCCGGCGGGCCGACCGCCGGCATCGCCGTGGCCGTCGTCCTCGCCACGGCCGGGAGCGCGCTGTTCCTCCGCGCCGGGACGCGGCAGCGGGACGACACCGGGTCGACAGGGCCGGCCGCCACCGTCGACGCATGACGACCACCGAGAACACCCGCACCCACTCGACCGACGCCTGCGCCGAGACCGTCTTCGGCTGGATCCTCGGGATGGAGCACACGACCGCGCTCTACCTCGGCGACCGGCTCGGCTGGTACGCCTCGCTCGCGCAGGACGGCCCGGCCACCGCCCCGGAGCTCGCCGCGCGCACCGGGACCTCCGCCCGGTACGCCCGCGAGTGGCTCGAGTACCAGGCGGTGAGCGGCCTGCTCACCGTCGACGACCCCGCCGCCGCGCCCGACGAGCGCCGCTTCGCGATGCCCCCGGAGCACGTCCCGGTGCTCGCCGACCTCGACAGCGAGGCGATCCTGACCCCGTTCGCCCGCATCCTCATGGCGTCGCTGCGCCGCATCGACGACCTCCTCGAGGCCTACCGCACCGGTGGCGGGGTCAGCTGGGAGCAGCTCGGGGACGACGCGCGCGAGGGCCAGGCGGCCCAGAACCGCCCGCTGCTGCGTGACGGCCTGTCCCGCGACCACCTGCCGCTGCTGCCCGACGTCGACGCGGCCCTCCGCGCCGGCGGGCGGGTCGCGGACGTCGGCTGCGGGGAGGGCTGGTCGGCCGTCGGCATCGCGCGCGCGTACCCGTCGGCGCGGGTCGACGGGTTCGACGTCGACGCCGCGTCGGTTGCGGCCGCGCGCCGGCACGCCGCCGACGAGGGCGTCGCCGACCGCGTCGCGGTGCACCACGCCGACGTGGCCACCGCCGAGGCCGGCGCGTACGACCTGGTCTGCGCCTTCGAGTGCGTGCACGACATGCCCGACCCCGTCGCGGTGCTCGCCGCGATGCGCCGGGCGGTGGCACCCGGCGGCACCGTGCTGATCATGGACGAGAAGGTCGCGGACGCCTTCGCCCCGGACGGTGACGAGGTCGAGCGGCTGTTCTACGGCTTCTCGCTGATGTGCTGCCTGCCCGACGGGCTGTCCACGGCCGGCTCGGTCGGCACCGGCACGGTCATGCGGCGCAGCACGCTCGAGGCGTACGCCCGGGAGGCCGGGTTCGCGCAGGTGGAGGTGCTCGACGAGCTGGACAACGACATCTTCCGCTTCTACCGGCTGTCCTGAGGCTCCACCCGTCCGCGGGTGCCGTCGACCCGCACCGTGGCCACGGCCGCGAGGCGGTCGACGGCCCCGCGGACCCCCACCACCGCGGGCAGGCCGTACTCGCGGGCGACGACCGCGCCGTGCGAGTTCGACCCGCCCATCTCCATCACCAGCCCACCGGCGGTGAGGAACAGCGGCGTCCAGCCCGGGTCGGTGGACGGGCAGACGAGGACGTCGCCGGGCTCGAGGTGGGCGCCCTGCGGGTCGGTGATCACCCGGACCGGGCCGGTCACCGTCCCGGCCGAGGCCGGCACGCCGACGAGCGCGCCGTCTCCCGGGTCGCCTGTCGCGACGAGTGCCTCGGGCTCGGTGCCGTCGGAGAGGACGATCCGCGGGACGTGCCGGCGGCGCAGCTCGCGGGCGTGGGCGTCCCGGCGGGCGCGGACGAGGGCACGCCGATCGGTGTCGTCGCGGTCCTGTCCGGCCTCCGCGAGGTCCAGGAAGTACACGTCGTCGGCGTCGTCGAGCAGGCCGCGGGCGACGAGGTCGGCGCCGACCGCGGCGAGCTCGGCCCGGGCAGCGGCGAGCACCGTGACCAGCCAGTACTTCGGCAGCTCCCGCAGGCCCGCGAGCGCCCGGGTCCGGTGGAGGGCGTGGGCGACGAGCCGCCCGCGCAGCACACCGGACCGCCGGGCCAGGGCGGCGATCACCATCTCGGCCTCGGCGGCGCCGCGCGCGAACACGGCGTCCGGCGCCCGCACGGCGTCGGTGAGGCGCACGTAGTTGGCCAGCACGCCGAGCAGGTGGGTGGGGTCGTCGGACCACCGCGGCACGCCGAGGTCGATCTCCGCGACCGCGCGCCGGCCGTGGACGGCGAGGAACGCGCCGAGGCCCGCGGCCAGCGCGGGCGGCCAGGTGTCGCGCTCGGCGGCGAGGTCGGCGGGCGCGGTCCCGGTCAGCGCGGCGACCGTGGCGGGGTCGTCGCGCAGCCGGACGGCGAGGTCCCAGAGCGCGAGGTCCATCTCCGTGGTGACGTTGTGCGGCAGGCCGCGCAGCACGGTGCCGAGCTCGCCGGGACGGGCGCGGTCGCCGAGCAGCCGCGCCGCCAGGCCGAGGGCGAGGAAGCCGGCGAGCGGGGCGGGCGCGATCCGCGGCGGCACGAGGGCGAAGCAGGCGAACATCCACCGGACCCGCTCCAGGCGCTCGGCCCGGGTGGCGTCGGCGGGCGCCGGCAGCGCCGCCTCGGCCGCCCGGACGCGCGCGAGGGCCCGGTCCCGGGCGCGCGCGGGGCGCAGCCAGGCGCCGACGACGGCCGGCGGGATGCGGTACCGGAGCGCGATCCGGCCCACCCGCCGCAGGGCCGGCAGCGGCGAGCGCCGGGTCGGCGAGAACTCCGGCCGGTCGAGCTGCGTGGCGATGACCTCGGCCGACCGGCGCTCCATCACCCCGAGCAGCGCGGCCGCCCCGGCGCGCCCGACCCGGCTGCGCAGCACGTCGGTGATGTCGACGAACAGGCGCCCGCCGGCCTCGGCGAGCATCGGTGGGCCCTGCCCGGGGTCGTCGACCGCGACCCCGAGGAGCCCGGCGACGCCCGAGCCGAGGTGGCGCGCCGCGGAGATCCCGGCCGGGGTGAACGGCCGGAAGACGCCCTGGGCGACGTTGGCGGACAGGAACAGGCGCAGGCCGGGGCGCCCGGGCACGAGCGGGTAGAGCGTGGTGATCGGCCGCGCCTGGGTGAGCCAGCGGGTGCCGTCGCCGTCGATCGCCCACTCGACGTCCTGGGGCGCGCCGAAGAGCTCCTCGACCTCGCGGCCGAGGCGCGCGAGCCCGTGCACGTCGGCCGCCGGCAGCCCGGCACCGCCCGCCGCGTGCGCCTCCGTCGCGGTGCCCCCACCCGGCCGCGCGCGGACCACGGTGCCGCCTGTCCCGGCGCGCCGCTCGGCGATCGTGCCGTCGGGGGCGACGACGACGTGCTCGGGGTCGACCGACCCGGACACCACGGACTCCCCCAGCCCGGGTGCGGCGTCGATGACGGCCTGCCCGCGACGGCCCGAGACGGGGTCGGCGGTGAACAGCACGCCGGCCCAGCGTGCGTCGACCATCCGCTGCACGACGACGGCCAGCGTGACCGCGGCGTGGTCGATGCCGCGGGCCGCGCGGTAGGCGACGGCGCGGTCGGTCCAGAGCGACGCCCAGCAGCGGCGCACCGCCGCGAGCACCGCGTCGGCGCCGACCACGTTGAGGTAGGTGTCCTGCTGCCCGGCGAAGCTGGCGTCCGGGAGGTCCTCGGCGGTCGCGGACGAGCGCACGGCGACGAGGCCGTCCGGGCAGGCCGCGCGCACGGCGGCCGCGACGTCGTCGGGCACGGGGACGGCGAGCACGACGTCGCGGGCCTTCTCGGCGAGCACGCCGGTGTCGGTGGCGCCGGCGTCGGCGAGGAGCGCGTCGAGCGCCGAGCCGACCGCGGCCCGGTAGGCGGCCGTCGTCACGCACACCCCGTCGGGCACGGGGAGGCCGGCGCGGACGAGGGCCGCGAGGTTGGCGGCCTTGCCCCCGACGCGGCCGAGGGTGGCGGGGTCGGCCGGGTCGATCGCGTCCAGGGTCAGGACGAGCGGGGTGGGCGTGGGCGGCGTGGTGGTCACGCGGTCCTCCTCTCCTGCCGGGCGGCGTCGCCGAGCAGGGCCATCGCACGTGCCACCAGGGCCCGGTCCGCGGGGTCGAGGCGGTCCATGATCTCGAGCTGGGCGTCGGCCCGGGTGCGCTCGAGGCGGCGGAGCAGGGCCGCGCCGTCCTCCGCGATCGCCACCCGGCGGACCCGCCGGTCGGTGGGGTGCTCCCGGCGCTCGAGGACGCCGCGCCGCACGAGGCCGTCGACGAGCCGGCTGGTGGCCGAGACCGACCGTCCGATCCGCTCCGCGAGGGCCCCGAGGGACACGGGCTCGCCGCCGTCGAGCACGTACAGCGTCGCGAGCTGCGTCATCGAGAGCTCGTCCCCGCCGTCGACCACCGCGAGCAGGTCGAGCAGGAAGGCGGGGATCATCGCGCGCCGCATGTCGCCGAAGCTCGCGGCGAGTCGCTCGCGCTCGTCCATCGGGCCATCCTTGCAGTCGTGCAACGAGTGCATCCATGCAAGCACCGGGTGAATCCGGGGTCAAGGGTGGCTAGGCTCCGGCCGCGGGTGGTGGACGTGACGGACGTGCGGGTGCTGGGGGCGATCGAGGTCGACGGCGCCCCGGTGCGCTCGGCCCGCGTCCGGCGCCTGCTCGCCCTCCTCGCGCTCGAGCCGGGCCGCGTCGTCCCCGTCGACCGGCTGGTGGACGACGTCTGGCCCGACGGCGCGCCCGAGCACGGCGAGGCCGCGCTGCACAGCCTCGTCGCGCGGGCCCGGCGGGTCGTCGGCGCCACGGCGCTCGCCACCCGCCCGCCCGGCTACGCGCTCGAGCTCGCCCCGGACGCCCTCGACGCGACCGCGGCGGCGGGGCTGCAGGAGCGGGCGCGGGCGGCGGTCGACGCGCACGACCGGGCGTCGCTGCTCGACGAGGCCCTGGCGCTGTGGCGCGGCCCGGCGTTCGCGGAGTTCGCCGACGAGGAGCCGTTCCGCCCGGTCGCCGTGCGCCTCGAGGAGCTGCGCCGGGAGCTCGAGGACGCCCGCGCGCAGACCGACCTCGACCTCGGGCGGCCCGGGGACGCCGTCGCGCGGCTCGAGGTTCTCGTGGCGGCGGCGCCGCTGCGGGAGCGCCGCCGCGAGCTGCTGGTCGACGCGCTGCACCGCGCCGGGCGACCGGGCGACGCCCTCGCCGCGGTCGCCGCACACCGGCGGGTGCTCGCCGACGAGCTGGGCCTCGACCCCGGCCCGGCGATCCGCGAGCTCGAGGCCCGCGTGCTGGCGGGGGAGCCGGCGCCGCCCGTGGTGGTGGCAGCGAAGGTCACGTCCGCTGCTCCCGACGCAGCGAACGACGCCCTCGCTCCCCACCCCGGGCCGGCGCTGATCGGGCGCGCCTCGGCCCTGGCCGGCGTCACCGGGGCGCTGGGGAACGGGCCGGTGACGCTCGTGGGGCCCGGCGGGGTCGGGAAGACGACGCTCGCCCGGCACGTCGCGGCGTCGGTCTGCGGGTCGTTCGCCGACGGCGTGGTCGTCGCGGAGCTCGCGACGGTGGCCGCCGGCGCCGAGGTCGCGCCGGCGGTCGTCGCGGCCGTGGGCGCCCCGGGCGCGTCGGGTGCCGACGCCCGCGAGCGGGTCCCCGCGGTCCTGCGCGGGCGCCGCCTGCTGCTGGTCCTCGACAACGCCGAGCACGTCGTCGACGCCGTCGCCGAGCTGGTCGAGCGCCTCGCCGCCACCTGCCCGACGGTGAGCGTGCTCGCCACCAGCCGCGAGCCGCTCGGCGTGCCCGGCGAGCGGGTCCGCCCGCTCCCGCCGCTGACCGACGACGCGGCCGTCGCGCTCTTCGCCGAGCGGGCGAGCGCTGCCGACCCGGCGTTCGCGGTCACCGACGCCAACCGCGAGGCGGTCACCGAGGTCTGCCGGCGGCTCGACCGGCTGCCCCTGGCCCTCGAGCTCGCCGCGGCCCGGATGCGCGTGGTCTCGCCGGCCGAGCTCGCCGCCGACCTCCCGGTGCACCGGCGCTTCCTGCGCAGCCCGCACCGCGGCGGCACCAGCCGGCACCGCACGCTGCACGCCGTCGTCGACTGGTCCTACCGCCTCCTCGAGGAGCGCGAGCGCACGGTGCTCGACCGGCTCGGCGTCTTCGCCGGCAGCTTCACGCGGGCCGCCGCGCGGGCGGTCACCGACGAGCCCGACCTCGACGGGGTCCTCGCCGCGCTCGTGGACAAGTCGCTGGTCACCGCGTCGGTGGACCACGCCGGCACCGGCCCGACGCGCTACGCGCTGCTCGAGACCGTGCGGGCCCACGCCCGCGAGCGGCTCGACGAGGCCGGGGCGACCGACACGGTCCGGCGCCGCCACGCCGAGCACGTGCGGGCCCACCTCGAGCGCCACGGGCAGCTCATCGGCCCCGACGCGGCCCGCCGGCTCAGCGCGATCGAGGCGGAGTGGGACGAGGTGCGCGCGGCCGTGGCGTGGGGCGCCGAGCACGACCCGGCGCTGGCGGCGGCGACGGTCGCGCAGCTCTCCGACGTCGCCGAGGTCCGGATGACACCCGAGATCTTCACGTGGGCCGACGACCTGCTCGCCGGCGGCGCGGACCTCGGCGCGGCGGGCGCCGCGGTGCACGCGGTCGCGGCCGGCGGGGCCCGGTTCGCGGGCGACCTGGACCGCGCCGAGCGTCACGTCGCCGCCGGTCAGGAGCTCGCCGGCCCGGACGATCCCGCCCGGCCGGTCCTGGCGTTCCTCGCCGCCGAGGTCGCCCTGTTCGCCGGGCGGACCGACGCGTCGGCGCGGGCGGCGGCGGAGAGCGAGCAGCTCGGCGACGGGCGGGCGTCGACCCTCGCCACCTGCACCCGCGTCCTCGCCGCCGCGTACGCCGGCGACCCCGACGCGGTGGCCGCCGCCGACGACCTGGACGCGCAGGTCCGGGCCACCGGCGACCCGCTGCTCGTCCCGTGGACCACCTACACCGCCGGCGAGGTCCGCGCCGACCGCGATCCACCGGCGGCCCTTGAGCGGATCGAGGAGGCCGTCCGCCTCGCGGGCGAGGTCGGCGAGCAGTACGTGCTGGGGGTCGCCCTGGTGACGGTGACCTCGCTGCGCGCCCGCGCCGGCGACACCGCCGCCGCGGCCCGCTCGGCGCTCGCGTCGCTCGAGCACTGGCGCGGCACCGGCAACCGCACCCACCAGTGGGTCGGGCTGCGCACCGTCGCCGAGCTCCTCGCCGCGTCCGGCCGCGACGAGCAGGCCGCGGAGCTCCTCGGCGGCCTGCTCACCCGGCGCTCCGGCGGCGCGCTGTTCGGTGCCGACGCCGCCCGCCTCGCCGCGCTGCGCGACGACCTCGCCGAGCATCTCGGCGACGAGGAGCTCGAACGCGCCGAGCGCCGCGGCGCCGCCCGCGACGACGACGGTCTCGTCGACCTCGCCCGCGAGGTCCTCCGCGCTCCCTGAGAGGGCCTCATCGGACCCGGCGACGCCTGAGTCCCGGGTTACTGGCTCGTATCGCTCGCCCACCGAGCGATACGAGCCAGTCACCGCCCGCCGGCCCGCCCACCGGGCGATACCAGCTCACCTGTGCTCGCGCACCCGTCCCGCGTCGAGGTGCCACTGCCGGGTGGTGGCGACGCCGGCGAGCAGGCGCCGGTCGTGCGAGACGAGCAGCAGCGTGCCCTCGAACGACGCGAGCGCGGACTCGAGCTGCTCGATCGCGGGCAGGTCGAGGTGGTTGGTGGGCTCGTCGAGCACCAGCAGGTTCACGCCCCGGGCCTGCAGCAGCGCGAGGGCGGCACGGGTGCGCTCGCCGGGGGAGAGGGTGTCGGCGCCGCGGTGCACGTGCTCGGCGCCGAGCCCGAACTTGGCGAGCAGGGTGCGGACCTCGGCGGTCGGCCAGCGGTCGAGCTCGGGCTCCCGGGAGAAGACGTCGAGCAGGGCGTCCGCGCCGGTGAGCAGGCCGCGCGCCTGGTCGACCTCGCCGACGACCACCCCCGACCCCAGCGCCGCCCGGCCCGCGTCGGGGGCGAGGCGGCCGAGCAGCAGGGCGAGCAGCGTCGACTTGCCGGACCCGTTGGCGCCGGTGATGGCGACCCGGTCGGCGTAGTCGAGCTGGAGGGTGACGGGGCCGAGGGTGAAGTCGCCCCGCCTGACCACCGCGCCGTCGAGCGTCGCGACGACCGTCCCCGAGCGCGGGGCCGCCGCGATCGACATCCGCAGCTCCCACTCCTTGCGGGGCTCCTCGACGACCTCCATGCGCTCGATCCGCCGCTCGGTCTGGGCGATCTTCGACGCCTGCTTCTCCGAGGTCTGCCCGCGGTGGTGCTTCACGTGCTTGTCGGGGTCGGTGGCCTTCTTGCGGGCGTTGCGCACGCCCTTGTCCACCCACTGCTTCTGGGTCTGCATGCGCGCGGTCAGCTCGGAGCGCTTCTCGGCGTACTCCTCGTAGGCCTCGCGGGCGTGCCGGCGCGCGGTGGCCCGTTCGACGAGGTAGGCCTCGTAGCCGCCGCCGTACTGGGTGATCCGCTGCTGGGCGAGGTCCAGCTCGAGCACCGAGGTGACGGTCCGGGCCAGGAACTCGCGGTCGTGGCTGACGAGCACCGTGCCCGCGCGCAGCTCCCGCACCCAGCGCTCGAGGCGCTCGAGCCCCGCGAGGTC
Organism: Actinomycetospora straminea; assembly: GCF_028737255.1. Taxonomy (GTDB): domain Bacteria; phylum Actinomycetota; class Actinomycetes; order Mycobacteriales; family Pseudonocardiaceae; genus Actinomycetospora; species Actinomycetospora straminea. The sequence goes on from NZ_JAQZAN010000011.1 coordinate 206,469, forward strand.
GAGGTCGTTCGTGGGTTCGTCGAGCAGGAACACGTCGAAGCGCGCGAGCAGCAGCGAGGCGAGGTTGGCGCGCGCGGCCTGGCCGCCGGAGAGCGCGGTCATCGGGGCGTCGAGCAGGTCGGCGGGGAAGCCGAGGTCGTCGGCGACCTCGCCGGTGCGCTCGTCGAGGTCGGCGCCGCCGAGGTCCAGCCAGCGCTCCAGCGCCACGGCGTAGGCCTCGTCGGCGCCGGGGACGCCCTCGGCGAGCGCCGTGGTCGCGGTCTCGAGCGTGGCGGCCGCGTCGGTGACACCGGTGCGCCGGCCGAGGAAGGCGCGCACGGTCTCGCCCGGGACGCGCGCGGTCTCCTGCGGCAGGTGGCCGACGGTCGCGGTCGGCGGGGTGACGGCGACCGATCCCTGGTCCGGCGCGGCGAGCCCGGCGAGCAGGCGCAGCAGGGTGGACTTCCCGGCGCCGTTGACCCCGACCAGCCCGATGACGTCGCCGGGCGCGACGACGAGGTCGAGACCGGAGAACAGCACCCGGGCGCCGTGCGCGGCGGCGAGGTCCCGCGCGACCAGCGTGGCGCTCACGATCACCGACTCTAACCGCGCCCCGCGACCCCCTTCGTGAGCGCTTTCCACGGTCCTAGCCGTGGAAAGTGCGCACATGACCCGGCGCGCCGGTGACGGGCTGCACGATGGGGGGACGCGGGCGTCGTACCCTGCAGGGCGTGCCTGCCTGGGTCTGGTTCGTCGTCGCGGCGCTCGCCGCGGGCGGCGGGGCGCTGCTCCTGCTCTCCGACCGCGCGCGCACCGGCGGACACCGTCGCGACCGGCGCCGCTGGGCCGAGCAGAAGAGCTGGGAGTTCGTCGACGTCGACCCCGTCCTGCCGAGCCGCTGGCGCTACGGCGCCGTGCACCAAGGCGGGCACGGCCGCGCCCTCGACCTCGCCACCGGCGCCGTGCCCGGCCCCGGCGGCCGCCGCCTCGCCCACGTCTTCGACCACGAGCAGGCCGGCCAGGTCACCGGCATCGTCGCCGCGGTGCGCGGGGTGGCGACGCTCCCCGTCGCGCTCGAGCTGCGCCTGCCCTCGGCGCCGCTTCCCGACGACGCCGGCCTCGACTCGCTGGGCCAGGTCGGCGAGCGCTACGCGTTCGTCACCTCGGTCGCCCAGGCCCGCCCGCTGATCACCCCCGAGGTCGCGCGCGCCGCCGACCTCGTCGGCGACGACGTCCCGCTCGTCTGGGCCGAGGACACGTGGGTGCTCGCGAGCATCGACGCCGGCGCCGACCCCGAGCGCGTCCAGGGCCTGCTGCAGGCGCTCGTCGAGGTGTCGGTGGCCCTCGAGGACGCCGCCGGCGGCGGCGAGGAGGACCCCTACGCCGCCGGGCCCGCGCCCGCGGACGCCGCAGCTCCCCACGACGCCCCCGACGCTGGCCCCGAGGACGCCGCCCGCCCCGTCGACCCCCCGGCCGCCCCCCGCCCGACCCACCGCGACAACCCCGCGGACATCCCCTACGACATCGAGGACGACGAGTTCGGGCCCGGCGCCCGCAGCAGTTCGTCCTCGGGGCGGTGAGCGGACCCGTCCCGCGCCGGACCCTGGTCACGTCCGCGGACAGCGACCTGGGCCGCGCGTTCGTCCGACGCCTGCACGCCGCGGGCGACGAGCTGGTCCTCGCGGGCGGTGCGCGCGAGGCGCTCGAGGCGCTGGCCGGGGAGCTCGGCGGGGAGCCCGGCGGAACCCGCCCCGAGGTCCTGCCCGGCGACCTCGCCGACGCCGACGACCTCGACCTCGTCGCCCGCCGCCTCGCGGCCGACACGCGCCCGATCGACCTGCTCGTCGTCGGCCCCGCGCCGGCGGGCACCGAGGCCCTGCCCGACGGCGACCCCGCCCTGGTGCGCGCCGCCCTCGACCGCGGCGCCGGCGCCGTGCTGGCGCTCCTGCGCGCCGCGCTGCCGGGGATGATCGCCCGCGGGCACCCCGGCCCGAGCGGAGCGATCACCGTCGCCGGCCCCGGGGCCTACGTGCCGCTGGCCGGCGCGCCCGGTCTCGACGGCGCCGCGCAGGCCTACGTCGCCATGCTCACCGAGTCGCTGGCCCAGGCCCTGGCGCGCGACGGGCTGGCCCTGACCGTCGTCTGCCCCACCCCGCCCCCGGGCCGGGCCGCCGACGCGGTGGCGATGCGCATCGCCCCGCCCGACGCCGACGCCGTGGCGGCCGCCGCGCTCGCCGACCACGCCGCCGGGCACCCGGTCTCGACGCCCGGCATCGGCCTCAAGGCGCTCGCCGGCGTGTCGCGGCTCGTCCCGTTCGACGCCGTGCGCGCCGCGTCCGGACTGCGCCGGGGCGGGGGCCTCGCCGGCGCCCTGCGCGACCGCCGCGCTCCGCGGGGCGCCCGCGACGGCACGGCGCTGGTCACCGGCGCCAGCTCCGGGATCGGCGCCGCGTTCGCCGAGCAGCTCGCCGTCGCCGGGCACGACCTCGTCCTCGTCGCCCGCGACGCCGGCCGTCTCGAGAGCCTCGCCGAGCGCCTGCGGGCGCGGTACGGGGTCGACGTCGAGGTGCTCGTCGCCGACCTCGCGGCGGCCGCCGAGCGGCGGCGGGTCACCGCGCGGCTGGACGCCGGCCGTCCCATCGCCCTGCTCGTCAACAACGCGGGCTACGCGACCGCCGGCGAGTTCGTCGACACCGACCCGGCGGCCCTGCACGCGAACTACGAGGTCAACATGGCCGCCGTGCTCGAGCTGACCGCCGCCGCGCTTCCCGGGATGGTGGCGCGCGGGCGCGGCGACGTCGTCAACGTCTCCAGCGTGGCTGGCTTCCTGCCCGGGCGCGGGTCGGTCTACAGCGCCGGCAAGACCTACGTCACCACGCTCTCGCAGAACCTCGCCCTGACCCTGGGCGGCACCGGGGTGCGGGTGATGGCGCTGTGCCCGGGCTTCACGCGCACGGAGTTCCACGCGCGCCTGGGGCAGGAGCGCCAGGGCCCGGACTGGCTGTGGCTGGACGCGGACAGGGTGGTGTCGGAGGGTCTCGACGACCTCGAGGCGGGCAAGGCGGTGTCGGTGCCGGGCGCGGTGTACAAGACGATCGTCGGCGCGACGCGGATGGTGCCGCGCGCCCTGCTGCGGGCGCTCGCCGCCCGCACGGCGACGGGCCGCGGATGACGGCCCCGGCGGTGGACCCCGACGGCCGCTCCCGGCTCGCGGCCCTGGTCACCGAGCTCGCCGTCGTCCACGGGAAGGTCATGCTCTCGTCCGGCCGCGAGGCCGACTACTACGTCGACCTGCGCCGCGCGACGCTGCACCACGAGGCCGGGCCGCTGATCGGGCGCCTCGTGCGCGAGCTGACCGCCGACTGGGACTACGACGCCGCCGGCGGGCTCACCCTCGGCGCCGACCCGGTCGCGCTCGCGGTGATGCACGCCCCCGGCGCGCCGGTCGACGCCTGCGTGGTGCGCTCGGCCGCGAAGACCCACGGCATGCAGCGGCGCATCGAGGGCCCGGATGTCGCCGGACGCCGGGTGCTCGCCGTCGAGGACACCTCGACCACCGGCGGCAGCGTGCTGACCGCCGTGGACGCGCTGGTCGAGGCGGGCGCGGACGTGGTCGGCGTCGTCACCGTCGTCGACCGCGGCACCGGCGCGACCGAGGCCGTCGAGGCCCGTGGCCTGGCCTGCCGCTCCCTGCTCGGGCTGGCCGACCTGGGGCTGTGAGCGACCCCGGCCCCGAGGATGACCAGCCCGGCCCCACCGAGTGGACGACCGGGCCGGATCCGGTCGGGGTCGGACCCTGGCCGGGCGGGCCGGCGGCCTGGCCGGACGACCCGCGCTACGACCCCGAGCTCCTCGCCGCCGGCGACCGGCGCAACGTCGTCGACCGCTACCGCTACTGGCGCCGCGAGGCCGTCGTCGCCGACCTCGACCGGCGGCGCCACCCGTTCCACGTCGCCATCGAGAACCTGCACCACGACGCCAACATCGGCACGATCGTGCGCACCGCGAACGCCTTCGCCGCGGCGGCCGTGCACGTCGTCGGGCGGCGGCGCTGGAACCGGCGGGGGGCGATGGTCACCGACCGCTACCAGCACGTGCACCACCACGCCGACGTCGCCGCCCTGCTCGCCTGGGCGCACGCCGAGGACCTCGCGGTGGTCGCCGTCGACAACGGCCCGGGGGCGGCGGCGCTCGAGACCGCGGAGCTGCCACGCCGCTGCGTGCTGCTGTTCGGTCAGGAGGGTGTCGGGCTCACGCCGGCGGCCGTGGCCGGCGCGGACACGGTGCTGGCGATCGCGCAGTACGGCTCGACGCGGTCGATCAACGCCGGCGTCGCGGCCGGGATCGCCATGCACGCCTGGATCCGCGCGCACGCCGCGCGGTAGGTCACGCCGTCGGGCGTCAGCGGCGCCGGTCGATGTGCTGGGTGGGGCCGTCGACGCCGGGGTCGATGACCTGGGTCGGCTCGTCGGTCGCCCCGTCGAGGACGTCCTCGGCCAGGCCCTGGGCCCCGAGCTTGCGCTCCCGGCGTGCCTTGACGAGCTCCACGACGATCGGCACCAGGGACAGCGCGACCACGAGGATGAGCATGGCCTCGATGTTGTTCTTGACGAACTCGAACTGGCCGAGCCCGGCCCCGAGCAGCGTCACCCCGGCGGCCCACGCGATGCCGCCGATCAGCGAGAACGTCAGGAACCGGCGCGCGTCCATGCGCCCGACGCCGGCCATGACGGTGATGAACGTGCGCACGATCGGCACGAAACGGCCGAGCACGATGGCGCGGTTGCCGTACTTGTCGAAGAACTTCTGCGTGCGCTCGACGTTCTCGCGCTTGAAGAGCTTCGAGTTCGGCCGGTCGAAGATCGGGGGCCCGGCCTTGAGCCCGATCCAGTAGCCCAGCGCGTTGCCGAGGAACGCGCACACCACCAGCAGCACGCACACCAGCCACAGCGGCGTGTCGATGAGGCCGGTGACCACCGCGAGGCCGGTGATGAACAGCAGCGAGTCACCGGGCAGGAAGAAGCCGACCAGCAGTCCGCACTCGGCGAAGATGATCAGGCACACACCCGCGAGGGCCCAGGGGCCCAGCGCCTCGATGATGTACTGCGGGTCCAGCCACTCGGGGCCGAGGGCCTGCACCGTGGTGGCGGCGGCGAGGGTGGGCGACACGTCTCAGCACCGTACGCGGCGACCCTGGGTGCCAGCGGTGGGGCACCCGGTTCGTCCGCGTGTGGGACCCGCTCAGCCCGGCAGGACCAGGGTGCCGACGGCCGCGAGCGCCCCCGCGACGGCGCCGGTGAGCAGCGCGATGCCCGACCACCAGGCGATCCGTGCCGGGGTCCACGCCGAGGGCGCGTCGCCGGGCGGCGGTACCGCGCCGGGCGCGGTCAGCGGCCGGGCCGCGGGGACCCCGGGCGCGGCGGGACGACCGGCCGGACCGGGGCCGGGCGGCGGGGGACCGGGACGGGCGGGGGCGCGCGGCGGCGGCGCGCCCGGCGCCCAGGGGCGCTCGGCGGTCGCGGGCCCGGGACGCGGGGCCGGACGCGGCATCGGCGGCCCGCCGCGGGTGGGGGCGGCGTACGGGCCGGTCGCCGTGGGTCCGGCGGCCGTGGGTCCGGCGGCCGTGGGTCCGGCGGCCGTGGGTC
>NZ_JAQZAN010000012.1 GCF_028737255.1 Actinomycetospora straminea
GGGGGGTGGGGGGGGGGGGGGGTGGGGGGGGGTGGGGTGGTGGTGGGGGTGGTGGGTGTGGTGGGTGGCGTGGGCGGGGTCGAGGTGCTCGTCGGGTGCGCGGCCTGCGGTGTCGTCGGTGAGGTGGGGGAGGCGGCGGTGGAGTTCGGTGAGCAGGGGCGCCCAGGTGGGGTGGTCGGCGGGGTCGAGGGCAGCGAGCAGCGTCGTCGGGACCTGGAGTTCGACGATGGCTGGTCCGTGTCGCCCCCGCCGCCGGTCGCGGCGGGGGCCGGGTGGTCGCCCGGCGGGTGAGCTCGGCTCTCGTGGCGGCTGGTCGGGTGGGTGGGGTCGGTGGCGGGCGAGCAGGAGGTGCTGGAGGCGGCCGGTGTCGTCGGTGAGCACGATGCGCCATTCGCCGTGGTGGTAGCGGGTGAGCAGGTTGCGGGCGGTGGGCGCGAGGGCGGTGCCCCAGCGGGGGATCTGGGCGGGGAGGTCGTCGAGGCCGAGGGCGGTGGTCAGCCGTAGCCGGACCTCGACGGTGCCGTCGCGCACCACCGGACCCGACGGAGCCTGGTCGTCGGCTGCCGCGTGGGCTGCTTCCCCGCCCGGGTCGACGTCCTGGTCGCGGTCGTCATCGGAGGCGTCTGCGCGCCCGTGCTGGTCGGGTCCATCGCCCGGCCCGCCGCTGCCCTCGCTGCCGGCACGTCCATCCGGGCCGCCGCGGTCTCGGCCGCTGTCGTCGGCGCCGTCGCCGGGAGGACCGTCGCCGGGGCCGCTGTCGTCGGGGCTGTCCCGGTCGTCAGGGCCGCCGTTGGGCCCGTTGTCGGGGCCGGGCGGCGGCTGGTCGCCGGCACCGTCGGGCTGGTCGGGCTCGTCGGGTGGGGTGAGGCGGGTGGTGAGCAGGTCGAGCAGGGTGTCGTCGTCGAGGCCGGCGGCGGTGCCGTCGAGCAGGGTCAGGTAGACCTCGGCGCGCAGGGCCTCGATCCGGATCGGTACCCCGCGGCGGCGCAGCCGGGCGGCGAGGGCCTCCAGGCGGGCCATGCTGACCGCGGCGCGCTCGAGGGGCAGGTCGTGGCCCGCCAGGTTCGCCGTGCCGGTCGGGTTGCGCGAGGCCAGCACCCGGGCGCGTTTCTCCGCGGCCTGCTCGCGGCGCGCGGCCCAGTCCGGGTCGAGGGCGGCGGCGAGTTGCTGGATGCGTTCGATCAGCGCCCCGACCGGCAGCCGCGGTGCCTCGGGCAGCACCTCGGTGCACACGTGGTGGGCGTGGTCGTCGGCCAGGTCGCGGGTCCAGTCCGAGACCACCCGGGCCTTGGTGTCCTCCAGTTCCCCGCCGCGCATCGCGGCGTGGACCTCGGGCAGCCGGCACAGCAGGTCGTCGGCCAGGTCGAGCCAGCGGCAGGCCATCGCCCGCGACCAGCCCAGCGCGGCGGCTGCCTCGTCGCCGGAGAACTCGTCGAGCAGCGCCCGGCGACCTTTCCGGCCCTCCTCGGTGCGCCCGGCCTCGTGCAGCGCGGTCAGGAAGCGGGCAGTGGCCTGGTTGCGGGCCCGGAAGCAGTCGCGCGCGAAGTCCACCACCTGCGCGCTGGCCAGCTCGGCCGGGTCGACCGCGTCGAGGACGTCGACCGGCCCGCCGGGGTCGAGGTCCGCGATGCCCATGACCAGGACGCTAGACCCGACCCCCGACAGTCCCGGACGATCTTCGTGCTGGTCACCGGCCAGGTGCGACGCCGAGGACCCGGCCGCCGGGCCCTGCCACCGCCGTCCAACGCACCCTCGACGGCGTGTCGCGCATCGAGGATGTGGCGATCCTGGCGTTCAACGCCAGCGAGGACGCACGGCTGGCACAGCCGCCCACCCCGACGGTCGCGAGCTCGAGGAGACCGCCGACGTCGCCGAGGCCCTCGTCGCCCGCTACGGCGAGGCGCCGCCCCCGGGGTCGTGACAGCGCTCGCCGACGGGGCCGAGGACGGGCTTGATGTCGACGACCGGGGTGCCGTCGATGGCCTCGAGGTCCGACACCCGCAGCTCGGTGCCCTCGACCGCCAGCACGCGCACCTGGTGCAGGCCGAGCGGGTTCGGGCGGTCGGGGGAGCGGGTGGCGAAGATCCCGGTCTCGGGCGCCTGCGGGTCGTCGCGCGGGTGGACGCGCAGCACCGAGCGGTCGGCGCGGTCGAGCCACGTGATGAGCAGGACCTCCTGGCCCACGGCGAGGTCGCGCACGGCCGGGGCGAGGTCCGGCTCGAGGGTCACGACGGCCTCGGGGCCGCCCTCGTCGCCCTGGCACGGCGCCTGCGACCGGTCGGTCAGCGGCGAGGAGACGCGGCCGAGCACGCGCAGCACGGGTTCGTCGGACACCCCTGCACCGTAGGCCCGGGACGCCCCCGATCCGTACCCTGCGATCGTGCCTCGCCTGACCTCCCCCCGCGCCGAGGCCACGGCCGCGACACGGTCCGGGCTGGTCGAGGCGGCGACGGCGCTGTTCGCCGAGCGCGGGTTCGCCGAGACCTCCATCGACGACGTCGCCGCGGTCGCCGGCATGACCAAGGGCGCGGTCTACCACCACTTCGCCGGCAAGGCGGCCCTGTTCGAGGCGGTGTTCTCGGCCCGCGAGGCCGAGGTCCACGAGCGCCTGCGCACCGCCCTCGACGCCGCCCCGGACCACCTCGTCGGCGCCCGCGCCGCGCTCACCACGTTCCTCGAGGCCTGCAGCGAGCCGACCTACGGGCGCATCGTCTTCCGCGACGGCCCCCTGGCGCTGGGCTGGGAGCGCTGGCGGGAGTGCGAGCTCGACTACGCCTACGCCTTCATCGCCCGGGTCCTCGACGGTCTCGCCCGCGAGGGCAACCTCGTCACCCCGCCCGGCGCGTCCTACCCGACGCTGGTGCTCGGGATGCTCTCCAGCGCCGGACAGCTGCTCGGCCAGGCGCCGCCGGAGCAGCACCCGGCGCTGCGCGCGGAGCTGCTCGGCTTCTTCGACCAGGTCCTCGCCGGGCTCACCGGCGGACGCTGAGCCGACGACGCCGGACAGACCGACGACGCCGAGCAGGTCTACTCGGCGGCCGCCGCCGGCCCGCGCTGCTGACGCAGGGCGACCGTCGTGCCCCGCGACGTGTGCCGGACCGCCACGCTGTCCACGCTGCGCTGCATCAGCACGAACCCACGCCCGCGCGGGGCGTGCGAGCCCTGCGTGGCCGGCGCCGCGGCGTCGGACCACTGCCCGTTGTCGGTGACGCGGACGTTCACCGCGTCCGCCTCGCACCACAGGGTCAGCTCGATCGTGCCGTCGGTGCCGCCGGGATAGGCGTGCTCGACGGCGTTCTCGACGGCCTCCGACACCGCGATCAGCACCCGCTCGCGCGTGTCCTGGTCGATGTCGAGGCCGGCGAGCCAGTCCCGCGCCTCGTGTCGCATCCGTTGTGACTCGTCGGCTCGCGCCGGGTGCACCGCCCGCGCGAACTCCACCGCATCCGTCATGACTCCCCGCCCCCCGATCTCGACCCTTTCCCGGACCCTCGGCGACCGCACGGTCACCTCGTGTCACCGGGCCTGGCTGCCCACCGTGGCGTCCCTCGCACCGCGAGGTCGACCGCCGACATCGCGAGCGGTTCGTTCCGCACGATCGACGGGTGAACGGTGGGGGACACCCCTCGATGAGGGCCAACGACCGGGTGAACGCGGTGCTCCGCGTCCGGGGATCGGATCTTCCCCCGGACGGCGGGTCACCGCAGGAGGGCGTCCGAGATGATCTTTCTCTGGATCTCCGAGGTGCCCTCGAAGATCGTCGTCAGGCGGGCGTCGCGCCAGTAGCGCTCCACGGAGTGCTCCGTCGTGTAGCCGTTGCCGCCGAAGATCTGCAGCGCGTCGCTGGTGACCCGCTCCGCCGTCTCCGAGGCGAAGAGCTTGGCCGACGACGCCGCGACGTCCCCGCCGGGCGCGCCCTCGTCGAGCAGCCACGCCGCGTGCCACCACAGCGCGCGGGCGGCGTCGACGGCCGCGGCCATGTCGGCGAGCTTGTGGCGCAGGGCCTGCTGGTCGGCGATGGGGTGGCCGAACTGCTCGCGGCGCCGGCTGTACGCCACCGCGTCCTCCAGCGCCCCGCGCGCGAGCCCCACCGCCCGCGCCGCTGTCTGCACCCGGGCCGTGCCGAGCCAGCGCAGGCTGTCCTTGAAGCCCTGGCCCTCCTCCTGCCCCGTGTCCTGCAGCGCGTCGGCGGGCAGGCGCAGGCCGTCGAACTCCAGCTGCCAGGTGGTCAGGCCGAAGTAGCCGATCTTGTCGATGGGCGTGCCGGTGACGCCGTCGGGGAAGCGCCCGCGCTCCTTCCCGACGAGGAACAGCTCGAGGCCGTCCGAGCGGCTCTCGCCCTCGCGCGGCGGGCGGGTGCGGGCGAGGAGGTGCAGGAAGTCGGCCGAGAGCGCGTGCCCGACCCAGCGCTTGGTCCCGTCCACGACCCACGCGGAGCCGTCCCGTCGCGCGGTGCACTCCACCCCGGCCAGGTCGGAGCCCGCGTGCGGCTCGGAGAACGCGATCGCCCCCACCCAGCGGCCCGCAGCGCTCGCCCGCAGCAGCTCCGCGCGGCGGTCCGGGTCGGGCGAGGCGCAGCCCGTGCCGTTGCCGCGGGCGATGATGCTGCCGACGCTCATCCAGGCGCGGGCGAGCTCCTCGGAGACCAGGCAGTACTCGACCACCCCGAGTCCCAGCCCGCCGTGCTCGGCGTCGACGAGGATCCCGAAGTGCCCGAGCTCGGCCATGCGCGCGAGCAGCGACGGCGGGATGTCCTCGCGGCGCGGGTCGAGCTCGTCGGCGACGGGCAGGACCTCCTCCATCGCGAACGCCCGTGTGGTCGCCTGCAGCTCGCGGCGGGCGGGGGTCAGGAGGGCGGCGTCGGCCGGGGCCGCGGTGTGCACCTCGTCGAGGCCGCGCCGCGGCCAGCTCGACCGGCTCACCGGGCCGACCCGGCGGTCGCGTCCACGCACAGCGTCCACAGGGCCGCCCGCGCCTGCGGGGTCTCGGCGCCGCGGGGCAGGTAGTGGGTGGGGCGCGGGGCCCGGTCGTGCCAGAACACGCCGGTGCTGTGGCCGGGCTCGGGCGCGGCCTGCAGCCACACGGCGGTGTCGGCGCCCTGCTCGTCGGTGCGCAGCAGGGGTGCCGTGACGCGGTGGAAGCCGGGCATCGAGCTGGCGACGCCGGGGGTGTCGGCCCAGCCCGGGTGCATGCTGTGGACGACGACGCCGTCGCCCGCGAGGTCGTCGGCGAGCAACTCGGCGAGCACCACCTGCATCCGCTTGGTGCGCGCGTAGGCCGCGCCGCCCGAGTAGGTGCCGGTGCGGAACTCGGGGTCGTCGGTGGGCAGCGACGCGGTGTACATCCCGCCGGAGGAGACGAACACGACGCGCGCGGGCGCGGTCGGGCTCGCCCCGGCCCGCAGCGCCGGGCGCAGCTCGCGGGTCAGGAGGAACGGGCCCAGCACGTGCGTCGCCAGCGCGAGCTCGTGGCCCTCGGCGGTCTCGGTGCGCTCCGCGGGCATGACGCCGGCGTTGTGCACCAGCCCGTGCACCGCCGCCTCCCGGTCGCGGACCTCGGCGGCGTAGCGGCGGACGTCGGCGAGCGAGGACACGTCGCACGCGGCGACCTCGACCGCCGCCCCCGGGTGCTCCGCGCGCAGGTCCGCGGCGGTGCGCTCGCCGCGCGCCCGGTCGCGGACGACCATCTCGACCCGCGCGCCCAGCCCCACGAGCCCGCGCGCGGTGGCGGCCCCGAGGCCGCCGGCCGCGCCGGTCACGAGGATCGTCCGTCCGCTGAGGCACCCGGACGGCAGCGTGCGCCAGCCCGCACGCCGCGCGGCGTACCCCAGACGGGAGTAGCCGGGCACGACCAGGCGGTCCAGCGCGGCGTCGACGAGGCGGGGGAGCTGCACGGGGGCAGGCTAACGAGACCCGGGTCGCGGGGCGCCGGGGACGCACCGGAGGAAGATCACGGCGGGCACACCGTCCCCTGCTGGGGCAGCACGCCGTCGCGCAGGTAGCCGCCGACGGCGGTGCGGACGCACGGCGTGGCGGGGTAGGCGCCGTGGCCCGCGCCGAGCCAGGTGACGAGGCCGGCCGACCCCAGCTGGGTCGCGACGCGCTCGCTGCCCGCGAGCGGGGAGAGCGGGTCGCCGCGCGTGCCGATCACCAACGACGGCGGGCCGGCGGCGCTGCTCGGCTCGGGGACGTCGACGGGCACCGGCCAGGAGCTGCACAGGAGCGCGTCGTGCGCGAAGTACGCCCCGAACAGCGGCTCGGCGGCCCGGGCGCGGGCGGCGTCGCCGGCGACCTGGTCGAGCGTGGGCCGCTCCACGGTGTCGTTGCAGGTCAGCAGCACCGAGGCGTCGAAGCCGCCGCCGTCGGCCTCGGCGGGCGCGAGCAGGTCGAGGACGCCGCTCGGGTCGCCCTGGCCGGCGGCCGCGATCGCCGTCGCGAGCTCGGGCCACTGCGTCGGCTCGGCGAGGCCGGTGACGAGCGCGCGGGTGGCGGTGCCGTCGGTGACCTGCCGGCCGCCCGGCGCGGCCAGGGGCGCCGCGCGCAGGTTGGTGAGGATCCCGGTGACGGTGCTCGCCGGGTCCGGGCCCAGCGGGCAGTCGGGGCGCGCCGTGCAGTCGGCGGCGAACACGGCCAGCGCCTCGCGGGCCGCCGCCGCGCGCTCGCGGGCGCGCTGGGAGAAGGAGGTCGTGGGGTCGGCGACCCCGTCGAGCACCGTGCGCCCCACCGACGACGGGTGCCGGCGCGCCCAGGCCGCGAGCACGCCCGCGCCCTCGCCGACGCCCACCACGTGCATCCGCTCCACACCGAGGGTCGCGCGGACCTCCTCGAGGTCCTCGGCCTCGACACCGGTGCGGAAGTCGGTGAGCGCGGTCTCGAGCACCTGGGTGCAGGTGCTCGCCGCGGACGCCGCCGCGTCGCGCAGGGGGCCGAGGGCGGCGGGGTCGGCGGCGAGCGGGTCGGCGTCGACGAGCGCCTCGCGCACGGTCGGCGTGATGCAGTCGACCGGCTCCGAGTTGCCCGTGCCGCGCAGGTCGACGCCGTAGAGCGCGGTGCCCGCGAGCACGGGCTCGGGCGCGGTCGCGGCGAGGCGCACGGCCCGGTCGCTGCCCGAGGGCCCGCCGGCCTCGCCGACCACGACGATCGGGACCGGCCCGCCGGGCGGGACGGGCCCGACCGTCACCTGCAGGACGCCGATCTCCGCCCGCGACGAGCCGCCCCCGCCGACGGGCACGCTCTGGCAGCCGAAGCGGAGGTCGCGGCCGCCCAGGTCGGCGGGCGCGAGCGTGCCGCGGATCTCCGCGGTGCAGTCGGAGAAGCCGGCGGGCGCGGCGGGCGTGGGCAGCAGGGGCGGGAGCAGCGACGGCGCCGGACTCGGCACGCCGGTCTCGGGCGCCGGCTCCGGGACGGCCGGCTCGTCGACCAGCGTCGCGACCGGCGGCCGCTGGGAGGGCCCGATCGCGCAGGCCCCGAGACCCAGGACCAGGACGACGCCGAGCACGAGCACGGCCGCCCTGCTGACGGGTCGCGGCACGCAGCACCTCTCCTCGCGCGGGTGGTTCTCCCCGGGGAGTCTGACGGGCACGGGTGGCGTCGGCGTGAGGGGGCGGAACAATGCTGCCGTGGACCTGCCCGTCATGCCGCCCGTCGCCCCCATGCTGGCCAAGGCCGTCGCGGAGATCCCCGCGGGCCAGCGGTACGAACCCAAGTGGGACGGCTTCCGGTCGGTCGTCTTCCGCGACGGCGACGAGGTCGAGATCGGCAGCCGCAACGAGAAGCCGATGACCCGCTACTTCCCGGAGCTCGTCGAGGCCGTCCGGTCCGCGCTGCCGCCGCGCTGCGTCATCGACGGCGAGATCGTCGTGGTCGACGCCGAGGGGACGGGCCTGGACTTCGAGGCGCTGCTGCAGCGGGTGCACCCGGCGGCCTCGCGGGTGAAGAAGCTGTCGGAGGAGACCCCGGCGCACTTCGTCGCGTTCGACCTGCTGGCCCTCGGCGACGACGACCTCACCGGCCGCCCCTTCACCGAGCGCCGCGAGCGCCTGGCCGAGGTCGTCGGCGGCCTCGAGCGCCCCGACCTGCACCTCACCCCGATGACCGAGGACGTCGACACCGCCCGCGACTGGTTCGACCGCTTCGAGGGCGCGGGGCTCGACGGGCTGATCGCGAAGAAGGCGGACCTGACCTACCAGCCCGACAAGCGGGTCATGAGCAAGATCAAGCACGAGCGCACCGCCGACTGCGTCGTCGCCGGCTACCGGGTGCACAAGTCGGGGCCGGACGCGGTGGGCTCGCTCCTGCTGGGGCTGCACACCGAGGACGGGTCGCTGCAGAGCGTCGGCGTGATCGGCGCCTTCCCCATGAAGAAGCGCCAGGAGCTCTTCGCCGAGCTGCAGCCGCTGGTGACCTCGTTCGAGGGCCACCCGTGGGCGTGGGCGGCCCAGGAGGAGGGGACGCGCACGCCCCGCGAGGCCGAGCACAGCCGGTGGAACGCCCAGAAGGACCTGTCGTTCGTCCCGCTGCGCCCGGAGCGCGTGGTGGAGGTCAAGTACGACCACATGGAGGGCGTGCGCTTCCGGCACACCGCGCAGTTCAAGCGGTGGCGCCCGGACCGCGACCCGGCGTCGTGCACGTTCTCCCAGCTCGACCGGCCGGTGCGGTTCGACCTCGCCGAGGTGCTGACGGCTCGTTGATCCGCCGAAGCGGGTCGACCGTCAGCGCTCCTTCGTCGCGCTCTCGGCCGCCGCCGGCGGTGGCGGCCAGGTAGGAGCTACTCCACCCGCGCCGGCGTCGGCGCCGCGGAGGCGTCGAGCTCCAGGCGCACGGCGGTCGGCAGGGCCGAGACGGCGAAGGCCTCGCGGGCGCGGGCGAGCACCCGCCCGTCGAGGTCCGCCCACACGTCGCGGACGTCGGTGCCCTCGACCAGCGTCAGCGCGATGCGCAGCGCGGGCTTCTGCGGGGTGCCGACGAGGCGCACGCGGGCCCGGCTGACGCCGTCGATGGTCTCGGCGTCGTGGCGCACGGCGTCGGCGACGGCCGCGTGCTCGACGACGAGCCGCTCGCCCGGGAGCTCGGAGAGCGCGACGTCCGGGCGTGGCTCGGGGCGCAGCGAGCGCACCACCCAGGCGATGCCGACGACGAAGAGCACCACGCCGACCCCGATCGCGATCCAGCGGGTCGCGGTCGCGTGGGTGCCGATCCAGGACACGAGCAGCGGGTCGATGACCGGGCGCTGGGCCCGGAAGGTCCCGAACACCCCGTAGCTGACCAGCAGCGTGAGCACCGCGGCGGCGACGAGGACGAGACCGAGCAGCGTGGTGAGGACGCGGTCGCGCCCGGCGGAGCGGGCGACGGCGCGCCGCGAGCGGCGGCTCACTTGACCCCCTTGGTGGTGGTGACCGACACCGCGACGCGCGGGCGCCGGGCCAGCGGGAGGCGCAGCAGCGTCTCGTCGACGCGCTCGCGCAGCGACGCGCGGACCTCCTCGGCGGGGTCGAGGGTGGCGGCCTTGACGGTGATCTTCTTGGCGGACGCGACCACGGACGCGGAGACGACGTCGTCGTGGGAGCGGACGTCGTGGCCCACGGCCCGCGCGAGCGAGCGCGGCGACGTCGTCACGGTGACCTCGGGGACCGGGTCGGCGAGGTAGACGTCGTGGCGGCGGGCGACGAGCCCGAGCAGCAGCACGAACAGGCCGACGACGCCGACGACGATCGCCACGGCGCGCACCGAGCCGGACTGCCAGGTCAGGCCTTCGACGGCCGCCCGCCAGGAGGGCCACGGCACCACGAGGGGGCTCGCGGCCGGCGCCACCCACAGCGTCACGGTCTCGACGACGATGCCGAGCCCGACGACGGCGAGCAGGAGCGCGAAGAGCGGTGCGAGCACGCGCAGGAGCAGGCGCACTTCTCACTCCGTCCGTGAGGCGGGGGTCCGGGGGGCCCGGAGGGCGGGGTCGGTCAGCGCGGACACGCCGATGTCGAGCGAGCGCACGCGGTAGGGGGTCAGGGCCTGCACGCGCTCGCGCACGTGGTCGCGCACGGCGGCGGCGCTGTCGGCGATCCGCGCCGGGTAGGCCAGCGGGACCTCCAGGCGCAGGTCGACCTGCTCGCCGTAGCCCGAGACCTTGGCGCTGGTCCCGGACTCGCCGAGGTCCAGCCCGGCGAGGCGGCGCTGGGTGCGCACCGTGCCCGCGGTGTGGTCCGCGGCGTACTCCGCGATCTTGCGGACCACCGACAGCGCCACGTCGAGACGGCCGCGCTCGGCGGCGTCCTCCCGGGCGGGGTCGGTCCGCGGGGTGAGGGTGACCATCGACGGGGCCGGGGTGGGCGCGGTCTCGTCGGTGGCGTCGGTCGGGGTGCTCATCGGTCGCGGCCGCGCCCGACGAACTGGTTGACGTCGAGCTCGCCGTCGAGCACGCGGCCCACGACGAAGCCCAGGACACCGAGCACCAGGGCGATGAAGAAGCCCTGCAGACCGCCGGCGGCGGCCGCCACGCCCAGGATGAGGCCGACGAACAGGCCGGCACGGGTGGCGCTCATGACCACTACCTCCACGATGGATGTCGCCCCGCGGTGGGCGGGGCGGGGAGAGCTACAGCACGCGGGCGGACCCGCGGCGGGGGTCGTACCGCCGGGCCAGGCGGCGCCCGAGCCGCCCGAGCCGGGCCAGACGGCGGTCGCTCACGGCGACCACCGGCGCGTCGAGCCGGGGGTCGTCCGCGGCGGGCCACCGGCCGGCGGCGGCCGACGGGCGAGCCGCCCGGAGGGCCGCCAGGCCCTCGCGGAACGCGACCGGGTCGCCGCCGACGTCGGGGTGGTGGGTGCGGACGAACGCGCGCAGCGCGGCCCGCGCGTCGGTGCCGGTCGTCGGCCCGGTCATTCGGGGAACTCCAGGTCGGTGACGGTGACGTCGACGCGCCGGTTGCCCGACGCGGCGGCGACGATCCGGCGCAGCTCGGCGGCCGTCGCCCCGACCGGGGCGCCGAAGCGCAGGACGACCCCGATCCGGTCGGGCTCGCCCGCGTCCCCGAGCACGATGCCGGGCAGCCGGCGCCCGGGCAGGTACGTCGCCAGCGTGCCGAACGGGCCGCCCGAGAGCGCCGCCACCGCGGGGTGGGCGAGCAGCGCCTCGGCGATCCGTTCGGGCAGCGGCCCGAGACCCGGGGCCTCCGGCGACCCCGGGCTCACGGCGGCCCCCGCCGGCCGGGCGTCGGCCGGCGCTGCGGCCGCTGCCGACGCTGCCGCGGCCGGGTCGGACGTGCTCACTCGACGCGCGTCGTCGGCTGGGTCGACGGCTGCTCGTCGTCGCCGGTGTCGTCGCCCGGCATGTGGATGTCGTTGACGGCGATGTTGACCTCGATGACCTCGAGGCCGGTCATCTGCTCGACGGCGGCGATGACGTTGCGGCGGACCGCGCGGGCCAGCTCGACGATCCCGGCGCCGTACTCCACGACGATGTCGAGGTCGATGGCGGCCTGCTTCTCGCCGACCTCGACCTGGACGCCGGCGGCCTGCGAGGTGCCGCTGCCGCCGGGGATGCGCTCGCGGATCGCGCCGAAGGCGCGCGAGACGCCGCCGCCCATCGAGTACACGCCCGAGACGTCGCGGGCGGCGATGCCGGCGATCTTCTGCACCACGCCCGAGGCGATGGTGGTCTTGCCCTGCCCCGTGTCGTCGGCGAGGCGGGCCGGGGTGGCACCCCCGGTCCGACCGCTCGACACGGCTGCGGCCTCGGAGCCGGTGGCGGTGCTGGGGCTCTGCGTCATGATGGGGCGCTCCCTGTGCGCTCGCGGTGTCAGCGATGCTTCTGCCCGGGTCGGCCCGGTTGCCGACTCGGTACCCGTGGGACACGCACGCCGCCGATTCGTCATGCGGCGTCACCCGAAAAGACCACGTTCGTGACGCAGGTCTCCCGTTCAGCCCAACCGGTACCGCAGGAGCAGCCCGTCGTCGTGGGCGACGACGCCGGCCAGCCGCAGCGCGCGGGGCGGGTCGAGGGCGGGGCCGGTGACGATGCGCTCGGCGCCGCCGCCGGCCAGCTGCGGGGCGACGGAGAGGCAGAGCTCGTCGACCCGCCCGGCGGCGAGCAGCGAGCCGAACAGGGCCGGGCCGCCCTCGCAGAGCACGCGGTGCAGGCCGCGCGCGGCGAGGGCGTCGACGACGGCGTCGGGGTCGGTGGCGCCCGGGTCGTCGCCGCTGACCGGGACCACCTCGGCGACCCCGCCCAGCTCGTCGCGGACCCGCGGCGCGTGCACCGCGGCGGTGAGCACGAGCGGCGCCACCGTGGTGTCGGTGAACAGCGCCGCGGAGGGGTCGAGGTCGCCGCGGGTGCTGACGACCGCGATCGGGGGCACCGGCGCCTGCCCGCGGGCGACCCGGCGCTCGCGCAGCGCGGGGTTCGTCCGCGCGCCCCGGTAGCCCTCGGCGCGCACCGTCCCGGACCCGGCGAGCACGACGTCGGCGAGCTCGCGCAGCAGCCCGAAGACCTCCCCGTCCCCGGGCGCCTGCAGGCCACCGGAGACCCCGCCGACCGCGACCGCCCCGTCGGCGCTCGCCACGAAGTTGGCGCGCACCCACGGCCGGTCGCGCCGGGCGAGGTCGGCGGGGTAGGCGTAGACCTCGGCCAGGGCGGCGCGGTCGAGCTCGCCGTCGCGGCCGTCGGGCCAGACCAGCCTCACCGGCTCGTCTTCTGCCGCAGCTCGTCGATCGCCCGCGACGCCTGCGACTTGTTCAGCCCGGTCGGCGGCTCCTCGCCCGCCTGCTGCGCGAGCGTCTCGAGGTAGCTCGCCTGCGGGCCGGTCATCGGCTCGTCACCGGTCACCCACTCGGTGGTCGGCCGCTCCTGGCGGGACAGGTCGGGGGAGCCGCCGTCATCACCGTCGTCCCCGGACCCGGCGGGCGTCACCGCGCCCTGCAGCCGCTCGATCTCGTCGGAGGCCTGCGCCTTGGTGAGCCCGGTCGGCGGCTCCTCGCCCGCCTGGTGGGCGAGGGTCTCGAGGTAGCTGGCCTGCGGGCCGGTCATCGGCTCGTCGCCGGTCACCCAGTTGCTGTTGTCCTTCTCGGCGGACGACCCGGCGGGGGTGTCGCCGGTGGTCTTCACCTCGTGCGGGTCGGGGGTCGTGTCGCTCACGGGGTGCTCCTCGGTGAACAGTGGGGAGTGGATCGAACAGGCGTTCGAGGGCGCGGGTACCCCCTGCCGGCCGGGGGACACCTCCGCGGACACCCGATCGGTGGGCTACCCCGCGGTAGGACTAGGGCCTGCACTCTGGTCACACGGTGTGTCGTCGGTCAGACTGAGCGGCGTGTCGGGATCGGTCATGAGCAATCCTCGCTCGTCAGGCGGGGTCGCGGTCAGGTCGGTGGCCGGGCTGCCCCGCCGCGACCCCTACGGCGATCGGCGGGGGTCCGACAGACCCGCGCGCCGCTGACCGGCCCCGGAGCCCCGATCCAGGGGTTGCCGGGTTATGGCGATCAGCACTCTTTCGCCGGCGTCGGGGCGGTGCGCGGCGACGGCCGCGGAGGTTAACGTCGCATTGCCCCTCCGGTCGTCCACCACGGACACACGACCGGTGCGCCGGGGCCTGCCCGGGATCGAGCGCCGCCGCGCTCCCCGGTCCCCAACGACCACCACCGCCGGGACCCCGGCGACCACCACCTGCACGGACGACGATCGGAGGCGCACGTGGAGCGTGCGAGCGAGGGCCTCTACGACCCCGCGTACGAGCACGACGCCTGTGGCGTCTCGTTCGTCGCCGACATCGCCGGACGCCGTGACCACCGCACCGTCACCCGCGGCCTCACGGCACTGATCAACCTCGAGCACCGGGGTGCCCGCGGCGCCGAGCCGGAAACCGGCGACGGCGCGGGAATCCTCATCCAGGTGCCCGACGGGCTCTACCGCCCGCTGCTCGCCGAGGCGGGCGTCGAGCTCCCGGCGGCCGGCCGCTACGCCGTGGGCAACGGCTTCCTGCCCGTCGACGCCGACCCCGCCGACGTCGAGGAGATCGTCGCCCGCATCGCCGCCGAGGAGGGCCTCGAGGTCCTGGCCTGGCGCGAGCTGCCCGTCGACCCCGACCGTGCCGGCATCGGGCGCACCGCCCGCGAGGTCATGCCGCGGTTCCGCCAGCTCTTCCTCGGCCTGCCCGACGACGTCCACCACGTCGTCGACACGCCGAACGCGGGGGACGACGACGCCGGGATCGTCATGACCCTCGAGCGGCGCGCGTTCGCCGTGCGCAAGCGGGTCGAGCACGAGACGCGGGCCGCGGGCGTCGAGACCTACTTCCCGAGCCTGTCCGGGCGCACCGTCGTCTACAAGGGCATGCTCGCCGAGGAGCAGGTCGAGCCGTTCTTCGCCGACCTCGCCGACGAGCGCACCACCAGCTCGATCGCGCTGGTGCACAGCCGCTTCTCCACCAACACCTTCCCGGCGTGGAGCCTCGCGCACCCGTACCGCTACCTCGCCCACAACGGCGAGATCAACACGCTGCGCGGCAACCGCAACTGGATGCGGGCCCGCGAGTCGATGCTCGCCACCGGTGCGTTCGGTGAGGCCGAGCTCGACCGCATCTTCCCGATCGTCACGCCCGAGGCCAGCGACTCCGCGAGCTTCGACGAGGTGCTCGAGCTGCTGCACCTCGGCGGGCGCACGCTGCCGCACGCGGTGCTGATGATGATCCCGGAGGCGTGGGAGAACCACGCCGAGATGGACCCGGCCCGCCGCGCCTTCTACCGCTACCACTCCACGCTGATGGAGGCCTGGGACGGCCCGGCGCTCGCGGCGTTCACCGACGGCTCGGTGATCGGCGCGGTGCTCGACCGCAACGGCCTGCGCCCGGCGCGCTACTGGGTCACCGAGGACGGCCTGGTCGTGCTCGGCTCCGAGGTCGGCGTGCTGGACATCGACCCGACGACGATCGTGCGCAAGGGCCGCCTCGAGCCCGGCCGCATGTTCCTCGTCGACACCGTCGGGCGGCGCATCGTCGACGACGACGAGATCAAGGGCGAGCTCGCCGCCGAGCACCCCTACGACGAGTGGCTGCACGCCGGGATGGTCGAGCTCGCGGACCTGCCGTCGCGCGAGCGGGACAAGTTCGACCGCCAGGTGCTGATGCGCCGCCAGCAGACCTTCGGCTACACGGGCGAGGAGGTCTCGCTGCTGCTGCGCCCGATGGCCCAGAGCGGGGCCGAGGCCACCGGGTCGATGGGCAACGACGCGCCGCTGGCGCCGTTCTCGTCCCGCAGCCGCGTCCTGTTCGACTACTTCGTGCAGCTGTTCGCGCAGGTCACCAACCCCCCGCTCGACGCCTACCGCGAGGAGCTCGTCACCTCGCTGCAGGTGCAGCTCGGGTCGGAGACCAACCTGCTCGACGCCTCACCGGCCTCCTGCCGGCGCGTCGTGCTGCCCCTGCCCGTGCTCGACGACGACGAGCTCGCCCAGATCGCCGGGATCAACGACGACGGCGACATGCCCGGCTTCGCGCCGTACCTCGTCTCCGGGCTCTACGACGTCGCCGGCGGCGGGGACGCGCTGCGCGCCCGGCTGACGGAGATCCGCGACGAGATCTCGCGGGCCGTCGCCGACGGCGCGCGCGTGATCATCCTGTCGGACCGCCACTCGGACGCCGACCACGCGCCGATCCCGTCGCTGCTGCTCACGGGTGCGGTGCACCACCACCTCGTCCGCGAGAAGACCCGCACGCGCGTCGACCTCGTCGTCGAGGCCGGCGACGTCCGCGAGACCCACCACGTCGCGCTGCTGCTGGGCTACGGCGCGAGCGCGGTGAACCCCTACCTGGCGCTCGACTCGGTCGACGACCTCATCGACCGCGGCGTCATCACCGGCGTCACCTCCGGCACCGCGACCCGCAACGTCGTCGAGGCGCTGGCCAAGGGCGTGCGCAAGGTGATGAGCAAGATGGGCATCTCGACCGTCGCGTCCTACATGGGCGCGCAGGTCTTCGAGGCCATCGGCCTGGGCACCGAGGTCGTCGACGACTGCTTCGCCGGCACCACCTCGCGCCTCGGCGGCGTGGGCTACGACGTGCTCGCCGAGGAGGTGGCCCGGCGCCACCGCCAGGCCTGGCCCGCGGACGGCGTCAAGGCCGACCACCGCGAGCTCGTGGTGGGCGGCGAGTACCAGTGGCGCCGCGAGGGCGAGCTGCACGTCTTCAACCCGCACACGGTGTTCAAGCTGCAGCACTCCACGCGCACCCAGAACTACGACACGTTCAAGGAGTACACGCGGGCGGTCGACGAGCAGAGCTCCTCGCTGCTGACGCTGCGCGGGCTGTTCGGCTTCCGGACCGACGAGAGGACGCCGGTCCCGATCGACGAGGTCGAGCCGGTCTCCGAGATCGTCAAGCGGTTCAACACCGGCGCCATCTCCTACGGGTCGATCTCGCAGGAGATGCACGAGGTGCTCGCCATCGCGATGAACCGCCTCGGCGGGCGCTCGAACACCGGCGAGGGCGGCGAGGACCCGGGCCGCTTCACCCGCGACCCGAACGGCGACTCGCGCCGCTCGGCGGTCAAGCAGGTCGCCTCCGGGCGCTTCGGCGTCACGAGCGAGTACCTCGTCAACTCCGACGACATCCAGATCAAGATCGCGCAGGGCGCCAAGCCCGGCGAGGGCGGGCAGCTGCCCGGCCACAAGGTCTACCCCTGGATCGCGAAGACCCGGTACTCGACGCCGGGCGTCGGCCTGATCTCGCCGCCGCCGCACCACGACATCTACTCGATCGAGGACATCGCCCAGCTCATCCACGACCTCAAGAACGCCAACCCGCGGGCGCGCGTGCACGTCAAGCTCGTCTCGCAGGTCGGCGTCGGCACGGTCGCGGCGGGCGTGTCCAAGGCGCACGCCGACGTCGTGCTGATCTCCGGGCACGACGGCGGCACCGGCGCCTCGCCGCTGAGCTCCATCAAGCACGCGGGCGGTCCGTGGGAGCTGGGCCTGGCCGAGACCCAGCAGACGCTGCTGGCCAACGGCCTGCGCGACCGGATCGTCGTGCAGACCGATGGGCAGCTCAAGACCGGCCGCGACGTCATCATCGCCGCGCTGCTGGGCGCCGAGGAGTTCGGCTTCGCGACCGCTCCGCTGGTCGTCAGCGGCTGCATCATGATGCGCGTCTGTCACCTCGACACCTGCCCGGTCGGCGTCGCCACCCAGAACCCGGTGCTGCGCCAGAAGTTCGACGGCAAGGCCGAGTACGTCGTGGCGTTCATGGAGTTCGTCGCCCAGGAGGTGCGCGAGCACCTGGCGGCGCTGGGCTTCCGCTCGATCGAGGAGGCGATCGGGCGCACCGAGGTGCTCGACACCCGGGCCGCCGAGTCGCACTGGAAGGCCGAGGGCCTCGACCTCTCGCCGATCCTGCACCGGCCCGCGCCGCCGCCGAACTTCGCCGGCCAGACGCTCCACCAGAGCAAGCCCCAGGACCACGGCCTGGAGAAGGCGCTGGACCACACGCTGATCCAGCTGGCCGAGGGCGCCATCGCCGACGGCACCCCGGTGCGCCTCGAGCTGCCGGTGCGCAACGTCAACCGCACCGTCGGCACGATGCTCGGTTCCGAGGTCACCCGTCGGTGGGGTGGCGACGGCCTGCCCGACGACACCATCGACATCACGTTCACCGGCTCGGGCGGCCAGTCGTTCGGCGCCTTCCTGCCGCGCGGCGTGACGATGCGGCTCATCGGCGACACCAACGACTACTTCGGCAAGGGCCTCTCGGGCGGGCGGCTCTCGGTGCGCCCGCACCCGCAGGCGCCGTTCGTCGCCGAGCAGAACATCGTCGCCGGCAACGTCATCCTCTACGGCGCCACCGCCGGCGAGGCGTACCTGCGGGGCAAGGTCGGCGAGCGCTTCTGCGTGCGCAACTCCGGCGCGGTCGCGGTCGTCGAGGGCGTCGGCGACCACGGTTGCGAGTACATGACCGGCGGGCGCGCGGTCATCCTCGGCCCGATCGGCCGCAACTTCGCGGCGGGCATGTCCGGCGGCATCGCCTACGTGCTCGACCTGACCGAGGGCCGGGTCAACCACCAGATGGTCGAGCTCGAGGTCGTCGGCCCCGACGACGTCGAGGAGCTGCGCGGGCTGGTGGAGAAGCACTACGCGGCCACCGACTCCGCCGTGGCCCACGACCTGCTCACCGACTGGGACGCCGCGGTCCCGCGCTTCACCAAGGTGATGCCGACCGACTTCAAGCGGGTCCTCGCGGCCACCGCGGACGCCGAGCGCGACGGCCGCGACGTCAACGAAGCGATCATGGAGGCGGCTCGTGGCTGACCCCCGGGGATTCATGACCACCGGCCGGGAGCTCCCGCGCCGCCGGCCGGTCGACATCCGCATCAAGGACTGGCACGAGGTCTACGAGGAGCTCAACCCGGCCACGCTGCGCAAGCAGGCGGGTCGCTGCATGGACTGCGGCATCCCGTTCTGCCACCAGGGCTGCCCGCTCGGGAACATGATCCCCGAGTGGAACGACCTGGTCTGGCGCGACGACTGGGCCGAGGCCATCGAGCGCCTGCACGCGACCAACAACTTCCCGGAGTTCACCGGGACGCTGTGCCCCGCGCCGTGCGAGGCCGCGTGCGTGCTCGGGATCAACTCCGACCCCGTGACGATCAAGCAGGTCGAGATCGAGATCATCGACCGGGCCTGGGACGAGGGCTTCGTGCGCCCCGTGCTGCCCGAGTCGAGGACCGGGAAGTCGGTCGCCGTCGTGGGCTCCGGGCCGGCGGGGCTCGCCGCCGCCCAGCAGCTCACGCGCGCCGGGCACGACGTCACCGTCTACGAGCGCGCCGACCGCATCGGCGGGCTCCTGCGCTACGGCATCCCTGAGTTCAAGATGGAGAAGAAGCGCCTCGACCGTCGCCTCGAGCAGATGGTGGCCGAGGGGACGCGCTTCCTCGCGGGCGTCGAGGTCGGCGGCCCCGCCGAGACCGACCTGACCGTCGAGAAACTGCGCGCCGACAACGACGCCGTGGTGCTCGCGGTCGGCGCCACGGCGTGGCGGGACCTGCCCATCACCGGCCGTGAGCTGCACGGGATCCACCAGGCGATGGAGTACCTGCCGCCGTCGAACAAGGTCCAGCAGGGCGACTACGAGCGCTCGTTCATCGACGCGGAGGGCAAGGACGTCGTCGTCATCGGCGGCGGCGACACCGGCGCGGACTGCGTCGGGACCGCCCACCGCCAGGGCGCGCGCTCGGTGACCCAGCTCGAGATCATGCCGGTCCCGCCGTCGGAGCGGCCCGCCACCAACCCGTGGCCGACCTACCCGATGATCTTCCGGATCTCCTCGGCGCACGAGGAGGGCGGCGAGCGTCTGTTCTCGGTCAACACCGAGGAGTTCCTGGGCGACGAGGACGGGAACCTGCGCGCGCTGCGCCTCGTCGACGTCGAGCGCGTCGACGGGAAGTTCGCGCCGGTCGAGGGCAGCGAGCGGGAGATCCCCGCCCAGCTGGTCTTCCTCGCCATGGGCTTCCTCGGGCCCCAGAAGGAGGGGCTGCTCGACAGCCTCGGTGTCGACTACGACGAGCGCGGCAACGTCCGCCGCGACGGCGACTACCAGACCTCGGTGCCCGGCGTCTTCGCCACCGGCGACGCCGGGCGCGGCCAGTCGCTCATCGTCTGGGCCATCGCCGAGGGCCGCTCCGCCGCCGCGGGCGTGGACCGGCACCTCACCGGCCGCGACGTCCTGCCGCGCCCGATCAACCCGACCGACCGGGCGATGGCCTGAGGGCACCGGTCCGGGACGAACGAACGGCGCCTTCGCTGCTTGCGGAGCAGCGAAGGCGCCGTTCGTTTCTCGGGGGTCTGCGCAGATGGGCGCGCCTGCACCCGCACGGGCGAGCGGGCGACGTCGCAGCGGACGCGCTGTTCGCTGCTTCTACGCGCGCGAAATCCCCGTTCGCCGGGGGGGAGGGTTCAGGCGACGAGGGACAGGGCCGGGATTGCCGGGACGGGGCGGGCGGGGAGGACGACGCGCGCCGAGGTGCGGGCCGAACGACGGCTCGTGTGTCGGGCGAGCGCCGCGGTGCGGGCGATGACGTCCGCGTCGCGCAGCAGCCCGCAGTGCCCGACGCCGTCGACGACGACCGCCTCGGCGGCCTCGGGCGTCGCGCTCTCGACCGCCACGATGGTGTCGGCGCGCGAGGCGACCGCGGTCCAGGGCGCGCGCGGACGCGGCGCGGCGGCGAGGGCCTGCAGGGCGGGGGAGCCGACGCGCAGGTCGCGCACCGCGCCGACCGGGAAGAGGCGCGCCCACCGGGTGCCGCGCAGCGGGGCGGCGACCGTGACGACGCGGCTCACCAGCCCGTCGAGGCGCGGCAGGCTCGAGGCCACGACCACGCCGCCCAGGCTGTGCCCGACCAGCGTCACCGACCGGGCGCCGCTGCGGCGCGCCAGGTCGGTGACCTCGTCGGCGAGCTGCTCGCCCAGCTCGCCGACGCGCGTGGTCCAGGAGTAGCGGTGGGTGACGACGGCGACGCCCGGCCCACCCAGCGCGGGGAGCATCGCGTCGAAGCAGCCCGGGCCGGCGCCGAAGCCGTGCACCAGCACGACAAGCGACCGGGCGCCGGCGACGGGTGTCGCCGGTCGCTCGGGGCGCGGGCGCCCGGCAGGGACCGTGACCAGCAGCAGCGTGACCAGCACCGCCGCGACGACGCGCAGGGCGGCGCGCAGCTCGAGGAGGTGGCGGCGCACCGACGTCGTGACCACGACCCACCTCCGCTGACCCGGGCCCGGGTCCCTCACCCGGTGTGTGCCTCGCGCCCGAGCCTGCTCGATGTGACGCACCGTGTCGGGTGGGCAGGCACCTCGACCGGGTAGGGTGCGCCCCCGCCACTCGCCGGGAGGAGCCAGGACATGGACGTCCAGGGCATCGGAGCCACGGCGGCGAGGTACGCCCGCGCCGCGCGCTACACCGTCACGTCGGGGACCTACAGGGACACCGCGAAGCGGATACGACGGCGGGCGTCGTCGACGACGGCCGCGTACGGGCTCGCGCGGGACCTGTCGGTGCCCCACGAGACACCGGTGGCCAAGATCCCGATCTCCGTCCGTCCGCTCACGGACGCCGACGTCCCCCGGATCCTCGACGAGCACGCCGAGGTCGACGACGCGGAGCGCTGGGAGCGCCACACGCGCGTCCGGCTGCTCGAGCGCGGGATCGGGACGCCGTATGTGGCCGTCGACCCCGACGACGACCCGTGCTACGTGCAGTGGCTGTTCGGGTCGGGCGAGAACG
Organism: Actinomycetospora straminea; assembly: GCF_028737255.1. Taxonomy (GTDB): domain Bacteria; phylum Actinomycetota; class Actinomycetes; order Mycobacteriales; family Pseudonocardiaceae; genus Actinomycetospora; species Actinomycetospora straminea. Next base: position 21,247 of record NZ_JAQZAN010000012.1, read on the forward strand.
ACGCGATCCGCGACTTCTTCCACGGCATCTTCCCCGAGCTCCGCGCCGACGAGGCGCTGCTCGAGGGCGCGTTCACACCCACGCGCCACCAGGGCCGCCGGATCATGAGCGCGGGCATGTCGATGATCGCGGAGAAGGCGGCGGACCTCGGCGCCCGCCGCGTCCTCACGTTCGTCGGGGTCGACAACATCGCGAGCCTCAAGGGCTGCGAGCGAGCGGGATTCCTGCCCGCGATCCACCGGTGCGAGACGCGCCGGTTCGGTCGACTGCGCGTCGACTTCCGCACGATGGGCGCCGACGAGGTCGAGCAGGCCCGGGTCCTGAAGCCCTGAGCGCTACGCGGGGCGGGGCACGGGGCGGGCGCCGATGGCCGGCACGGTCACGCGGAGGCGGTGGGGGGCGACCTGCCAGTAGCGGCGCTCGGGGTCGCCGCGGCGCCAGCTCTCGGCGAGCTCGGTCACGCGGTCCTCGTCGACCGTGACCGCACGGGCCCGCCAGCGCCGGGACCGGCCGCGGACGAGCACGTCGAGGGCGCTCCAGGCCTCCTCGGCCGAGCCGTGCACGCTGACGGTCGCCGGGGACTCGCCGTCCCCGAACAGCACCGTGTAGGCACTGACCGCGTCGTAGGTCACCTGTTCTCCTCCCGCCGGTCGCGGCGCCACGGTGCGGCGCCCGGTCCGGATCGGCTCGGGCACCAGTAGAGCCGTCGGGCGTCGCCCCGACGAGCGTCACGCGCCGGTCCGCGCCGAGCTGAACCGATTCCGCGACGGGTGGTCCGCCCGGGAGTGTGTCGCCCGTCCGGGCGTGCCGCCTGCCGCAGCGGGAGCACGGGTGGCCCGCCCGCCGGGAGCCACACCGCCCTCAGACCGCGGTGGTGCGCAGCAGCGTCGTGACGACGTAGCGCTCGCGCAGCAGCCGCCCCATGACCTGCTCCTGCTCCCGGGCCTGCCGCCACGCGGGGTGGTCGCCGTGGTGGCGGCGCAGGTGCTCCTCGACGCGGTCGGCGCGCTCGGTCCAGGACGGCGGTGCCCCGGGCAGGCGGGCGGCGTCGATCTCGTCGTCGACCCGGAACCCCGCGCCGGCGAGCTGGTCGTGCAGCTCGGCGTGGGTGGGGAAGTCGTTGCCCTCCGGCTGCTCGGGCAGCGGCGTCCCGGCGTGGACCAGGACGAGCAGCCCGAGGTGCCCGCCGGTCACGAGGACCCGGCGCAGCTCGGCGAGCATGTCCGTCCGCGACGGCGTGACGCAGAGGACCCCGAGCGACCAGGCGGCGTCGACGCCGTCGGTGGGCAGCGGCAGGGCCTCGGAGACGGCGGCGGCCGTCGGGAACCCGAAGAGCCGCCGCGCCGACGCGGCCGCGTGGACCATCGGCTCGGTGAGCACCGGCCGGCCGTCCCAGGAGCCGCGGCGGTCGTCGGCGAGCCAGGCGGCGGGCCCGCCGAGGCCGGCGCCGGCGTCGAGGAAGCGCTGATCACCGCGCAGGTCGAGGCCCTGGGCCAGCCACGCGAGGTCGGCGGGGGAGCCGCTGCCGCGGCACGCGGCGGGGACGGCGTGGTCGGGCCCGAGGGCGCGCACGGCGCCCTCCGTCCAGGCGGCGACGGTGTCGAACTCGGCCTCCATGGGGGAGCCGGCCGCAGAGTGGGCCGCAGAGTCGGCCGCAGAGTCGGCCGTGGAGTCGGGAGTGGCGTCGGGGGTGGGCTCGGGCGTGGATCCGGGCTGGGTCTCGGAGATCACGAGGAGGTGTTCCCGATCCGCGCGGCGATCTCCGCCTTGACCTCCGCACCCGCGCGCCACCCGTCGGCGGACGCCAGGCCCGAGAGGTTGACCCCGACCACCCCGGGCACGGCCAGCAACGCCTCGGCCTCGGCCACCGCGGCGTCGATCCCCGCCGCCCGCGGGTCGGGGGCGGCGAGCACGGCGGCGACGGCGTCGGTGTCGAGGGCGAGGCCGGGAAAGGCGGCGAGGACCGCGGCGGAGCGCTCGTCGGTGTAGACGGCCACGCCCGCGATCACGGGCAGGTCCGCGCCGGCGTCCCGGGCGGCGTCGAGGAAGGCGGCCAGGGCGGCGGGGGAGCCGACGTGGTTGGCGACGGCCATCGACGCCCCGGCCCGCTGCTTCTCCGCGAGCGCGGCGGGGCGCAGGTCGGCGGGCGGCGCGGCCGGGGCGACGGCGACGGCGGTGGGCACGCCCGCGGCCGCGGCGAGGTGGGCGAGGCGGGTGCTGTCGAGGTCGAAGACCTGGGTCACCTCGGGCCGGACGTCCTGCCCGCGCCCGTCGCCGGTGACGCACAGGACCCCGCCGACCCCGAGCGCGGCGAGCCCGGCCAGCTCCTGCTCGAGGACGACCCGGTTGCGGTCGCGGCAGGTCAGCGTGATCCACGGGCTCCCGCCGGCGGCCCGGATCTCCGCGGCGAGCATGGTCGGCGGGAAGTCGGGGCGGTGGTGGTGCTCGCCGACGAGCAGGGCGTCGGACACCGGGGCGAGCAGCCCGAGGACCTCGCGCAGCGCCGTGAGGTCGTAGGGCGGGACGCTGAGGTCGGTCAGCACGCGCGGCGGGGTGAGCGTCGCCGGGCTGGTGGGCGGGCGGGTCGGCCAGCTCCGCAGCGCCGCGTCCGGCCCGCACCACGGGCACGGCAGCGCCGTGTCGAGCTCGCACGACCCGTCGCTGCGCACGCCCCCGCACGGCCCGAAGACCATCCGCTTGGGACATCCGGGCACGGTGTCGAGGGTCGGGGCGATCACCTCGGCTCGTTCCCGCGACGGCGCCCGACCCAAACCGTGGTCATCCCGTGTTGCGCATCCCCGCCGAGATGCCGTTGACGGTGAGCAGCAGCGCCCGCTGCAGGTCGGGGTCCGGGTCGTCGACCTTGCGCCGCTCGGCGAGCGTGTGGATCTGCAGGTGGTGCAGCGGCTCGAGGTAGCCCTCGCGGATGTCGAGGGTGCGGCGCAGCAGCGGGTTGCCGCCGAGCAGCTCGTGACCGGGGGAGAACTTGAGGACCTCGCGCTCGGTCCGCCGGTGTTCGTCCTTGATGATCTCGAAGACCTCCTGCAGCTCCGGGTCGACCAGCTCGGCGACGTAGAACCCGGCGATGCGCATGTCGGTCTTCGCGAGCGTCATCTCGACGTTCGACAGGAGGTTCGCGAAGAACGCCCAGTCGCGCATCTCGTCGAGCACGTCGGAGTAGCCGGCGTCGTGCGCCGCCTTGAGCCCGCTGCCCAGGCCGAACCACCCCGGCACGATCATCCGCGTCTGCGTCCACCCGAAGACCCACGGGATCGCGCGCAGGTCGTCCAGCGACGCCTTCCCGCCGGCCCCCGGGCGCTTGCCGGGCCGCGAGCCGACGTTGAGCATCGACAGCTCGTCGACGGGCGTGGCCTGGGTGAAGAAGTCGGGCAGGCCCTCGTGCGACACCAGCCGGTCGTACGCGGCCTGCGCGGCGTCGGAGACGACGTCCATCGCCTCGTCCCAGCGCTTGAGCGTCGCCGCCTCCACCCGCGAGGTCTGGTGCAGCAGCGTCGCGTCGAGCACCGCCGAGAGCATGATCTCGAGGTTGTCCTTGGCGAGCGCCGGCAGCGAGTACTTGTCGGAGATGACCTCGCCCTGCTCGGTGACCTTCATGACGGCGTCGACGACGCCGTGCGGCTGCGCCGCGATCGCCTCGCCGGCCGGTCCGCCGCCGCGCCCGACCGAGCCGCCGCGGCCGTGGAAGAGCTTGAGCCGGACGCCGTGCTTGGCGGCGACGTCGCGCAGCTGGCGCTGGGCCTGGTGGATCGACCACTGCGAGGTGGTGAGCCCGGCGCCCTTGTTGGAGTCCGAGTAGCCCAGCATCATCTCCTGCACGTCGCCGCGGGCCGCCACGAGCGCCCGGTACGACGGGTCGGAGAGCATGCCGTCGAGCAGGTCCCCGGAGATCTTCAGCTCGGTCGCGGTCTCGAACAGCGGCACGACGTCGAGCGACGACACCGCCCCGTCCGCGGTCAGCTCGACCAGCCCCGCCTCCCGGGCCAGGACGGCGACGGCGAGGATGTCGTCGACGTTCTGCGCCATCGAGATGACGTAGGTGTGCAGGGCCTCCTCGCCGTAGGTCGCTTGGACGGTGCGGATGGTGTCGAAGACCTCGAGGGTCTCGGTGACCGAGTCGTCGAGCTGCCGGTCGCGCCGCGGGGTCAGCGCCCGGCGCCCCGCGAGCTCGGCCGAGAGAACCTCGCGGCGGCCGTCGTGGTCGAGCTCGCCGTACGGGGTGTCCAGCTCGCCGAGGCGGTCGAAGAGGGCCGCCAGCGCCGTGTGGTGGAAGTTCGTGTGCTCGCGGACGTCGACGCTCGCCAGGTGCAGGCCGACGGCGTTGGCGGTGCGCATGACGTCGCGCAGCCCCCCGTCGGCGATGCGCTCGCCCTGGTGGGAGCGCAGCGAGGCGTCCATGACCTCGAGGTCCCGCAGGTACTCCGCGGACCCGAGGTAGTCGCGGCCCGGGACGTGCGGGGTGCCGTCGGCGTAGCGGCGCGCGGTGTTCTGCAGGCGCGCGTGGATGTAGGAGCACTTGAGCCGGTAGGGCTCCTCGGCGTTGAGCCGCACGAACCGGTCGTAGATCTCGGGCAGGGCGCGGCGGTCGCGGGCGAGGCTGCGGCGCAGGTCCTCCGAGACCCCGACCAGCCGCGTCGACACCGACAGCTCCTGGACCAGGTCCTCGAGCAGGTCGGTCTGGATGCGCACCCCGCGCTCGCCGTAGATCCGCATCGTCTCGAGCGTCAGGTCGGCGGTGACGTTCGGGTTGCCGTCGCGGTCGCCGCCGACCCAGCAGCCCAGGATCAGCGGCCGCGAGCCCTCGGGCAGGTGCAGACCGACGCGGTCGAGCTCGTCGTCGAGCTCGGTCAGCACCTCCGGCACGGTGCGCCGGCCGAGCTGCTCGAGGTAGTAGGCCACCGACCGCGCCTCGTCGAGCACGGTCGGGCGCTCGGGACGGATCTCGTCGGTCTGCCAGATGAGGTCGACCAGCCGGTGCAGCCGGTTCTCCTCGACGTGCTCGGGCAGGTCGTCGGCCAGCACGCTCGCGACCGCGCGCAGCTTGCCCAGCACCGACTGCCGCTGCGCCTCGGTCGGGTGCGCGGTGAACACCGGCTCGAGCTCGAGGCGCTCCAGGGCGGTGGAGAGCTCGTCGGGGTCGGCGTCGGTGACGAGCCGGTCGACCAGGGTGTGCAACGGCCCGCGACCCGCGGCGTGCTCGGAGGCACGCTCCTGGCTGCGGTGCAGCTGCTCGGCGAGGTTCGCGAGGTGGAAGTAGGTCGCGAACGCCCGGCCGAGCACCGCGGCGGTGCCCGGGTCGAGGTCGGCGAGCACGTCGCGGATCGCGGTGTCGCCGCGCTCGGGCACCTCGCGCACGAGGCGGCGGACCTTCTCGACCAGCTCGAGCATGTCGTCGCCGTGCTGCGCGGCCACCGTGCGCCCGAGCAGGGTGGACAGCCGGCGGATGTCGGCGCGCAGCGCGGAGTGCTCGGACTCCGACGCGACGCTGCCCTCGGTGGAGACGCGGTCGGCCCGCGCGGGGCCGTTGCTCTCGCTCATGGGGACGCCCTCCTGGTCGGCGGAGACGAAGCGGAGCGGAGCTCGACCGTCGAGTCCGCCCTCGGGTCCGCGACGGTGGGGACGCCGTGGGATTGTGCCCCCGATCGGCCCCGTCGACACCCGCTGTGTGGCGAGAGCGTGTGTCAGGTCAGGCCGAGCCCGGCGAGCAGCCCCTGGTGGTCCCACAGGGTGCGGTGCTCGGCGATCCGCTGCTTGCGCACGGCCACGACGGTGATCGCCAGCACCTCGACGTGCCGGCCCGTGGGCGCGACGCCGGGCAGCAGCCAGGGCAGCTCGCGGTCGTGGGTGAACGCGACCCGTTCCTCGTCGACCACCCGCCAGCGGTCGCCGGTGCGCGAGACCCGGGTCGTGGTGAGGTCGGCGGGGCGGTGGGGGAGCACGTCGTCGGCGAGGTGGCGGCGCAGCGCCTCGGCCCCGCGCGCACCGGTGCCGGCCGGGAGCGTCGACAGGGCGACGTCGTCGGTGACGAGGGCCAGGGCGGCGTCGACGTCCCCGGTCCGCAGCGCCGCGGCGAAGGCGTCCCGCGTGCGCTCGACCGCGACCATCATGTCCTGGACGGCCTTGGTCACCAGCCGATGCTCGCACCCGCCACCGTCGGCGCGCGACGGCTCGTACGGTGCGCGCGTGGACAGCCGACCCCACGACCGCCCCGACCACCGCCGCCGCGTCGTCGCCCAGCAGTGGATCTCCGTCGACGGGTTCGCCGCGGGTCCCACCGGTGAGGGTGAGATCTTCGCCCACGTCCCCGCGGAGAGCGACCGCCGCAGCATGGCGATCAACGAGACCCTGCTCGGCGAGGTCGAGACGGTGCTGCTCGGCCGGCGCACCTACGAGGTGTTCGTGGCCTTCTGGCCCACCGAGCACAGCCGCGACGTGCCGGTGGCGCCGCTGGTCAACGCTGTTCCGAAGCTCGTCGCCTCCACGACGCTGGCCGCCGCGCCGTGGGGCGACCACGCGGCCGCGGAGGTCGTCAGCGACGCCGTTGCGCACGTGCGTGACCTGCGCGCCGGGCCCGGTGGCCTCGTGCTGGTCTGGGGCTCGCTGGCGCTCATGCGCAGCTTGCTCGCCGCCGGGCTGGTCGACGAGCTCGACCTGTTCGTCGCCCCGGTCGCCCTCGGCGGCGGGACGCCCCTGATCGCCCCGGGGCGCCCGGTCGGTCTGCGTCAGATCGCGGGGGAGGTGTTCCCCGCGGGCGGGGCGCACCTGCGGTTCGCGGTGGCGGGCTGACGCTACCGACCCGTCAGCCGTCGAGCGCGGCCAGGCGATCGGCGAGGAGCTCCCGCTCGACGTCGTTGGCCGTGAGCAGCGCGGCCTCCTCGAGCGCCGTGCGGGCCTCGGCGTCGCGGCCCGCCCGGCGCAGGAGCTCCCCGCGCGCCGCGGCCAGGTAGCCGTAGGCCGCGAGGCGGGGCTCGTCGCGCAGGGCGTCGAGGGCCGCGAGGCCGGCATCGGGACCGTCGGCGAACCCGACGGCCACGGCGCGGTTGAGGGTGACGACCGGCGAGGGCCAGCGCGCGGCGAGGACGTCGTAGAGCCCGACGATCTCCGGCCAGTCGGTGTCGGCGAACGTCGCGGCGTCGGCGTGCACGGCGGCGATCGCGGCGAGCACCGCGTAGCGGCGCACCGGGCGGGCGGTCAGTGCCGTGCGGACGAGGACCCGCCCCTCGGTGATCATGTCGGCGTCCCAGCTCGCGCGGTCCTGGTCGGCGAGCAGGACGAGCCCGCCCGCCGGATCGGTGCGTGAGGCCCGCCGGGCGTCGGTGAGCAGGACGAGGGCGAGCAGGCCGGCGACGTCGGCGTCGTCGGGGAACCGCGAGCGCAGGAGGCGCGCGAGGTCGTGGGCGCGGTCGAGCAGGTCGTCCCGGACGAGCGCGGCGCCGGTGGGCGCGGTGTGCCCGGTGGTGAGCACGAGCGCGACGACGGTGAGCACCCCGGCGAGCCGCCGCGGCAGCTCGTCGGGTCCCGGCACGCGGAACGGCACCCCGGCGGCCGCGATCTTCTTCTTGGCGCGGGTGAGGCGCGCGGCCATCGTCGGCTCGGTGACGAGGAAGGCCCGCGCGATCTCGGGGGTGGTCAGGCCGCCGAGCAGGCGCAGGGTGAGGGCGACGCGGGCCTCGGCGGTCAGCGCCGGGTGGCAGCAGGTGAACAGCAGGGCGAGCAGGTCGTCGGGGGGCGTGCCCCACGGCTCCGGGGCGACCTCGTCCACCACCAGCAGCGGCAGCGCCCGCTGGGCCACCGCGGCCCGCCGATGCGCGTCGAGGGCCCGCCGGCGCGCGGCGGTGGTCAGCCACGCCCCGGGCCGGGCGGGGACGCCGTCGCGCCAGGCCGTGAGCGCCTGGGCGTAGGCCTCCTGGACGCACTCCTCGGCGAGGTCGAGGTCGCGCGTGACGCGCACCGTCGCGGCGAGCACCCCGGCCCACTCGCGACGGTGCGCGTCGGCGACCGCCCTGGAGACCGGGCCGTCGGCGTCGGTCACGAGTACTGCTGCACCGTCGGCCGCAGCGGGCGGACCTCGACGCCGCCGAACGGCTCCGGCACGTCCCGGGCGATCGCCAGGGCCGCGTCCAGGTCCGGCGCCTCCACGAGGTAGTAGCCGCCCAGGGCCTCCTTGGTCTCGCCGTACGGGCCGTCGGTGACCAGGGCGTCCTCACCGGCCGCGAAGCCGTTCGTCTCGCGGCCGTCGGGTCGGCGCACCGACGTGGCGGTGGCGGCGGGGTGCAGCCAGCCCCCGCCCCGCAGCGCCTCGCCGTGCTCCGCCCCGAAGGCCTGGTGCGCGGCCATCAGCGCGCCGACCTCCTGCTCACCCATCGCCGCGTGGGACGCGTCGTCGGTGTAGATCAAGATCAGGTACTGGCCCATCGTCGTCTCCTCCGTGGTCCCACGAGACTCCCGGGGCCCCACCGCGGGGCCCTCATCATGACGTCGCGGACGGCACGGGGAAATCGACAGCCGCTCACGAGGAGCCGACGGCGCGGCGGACCCGGTAGCGCAGGTGCGTCACGCGATGGGCCCGTGACGCCGTCTCCGTGCCCTCGAGCCGGCGGACCAGCTCCAGCTCGACGTGCCGCGCCGGCAGGTGGTCGAACAGCCGCCGGCCGCGCCCGAGCAGCACGGGCACGAGGTGCAGCTCGATCTCGTCGAGCTCGCCGGCCCGCAGCAGGGCCTGCCCGGCGCCCGCCCCGTGGACCAGCACGTCGCCGTCGCCGGCCGCCGCGCGCGCCCGGGCGGCGGCCTCGCCGACGTCGGTCGAGTAGACGACGTGGCCCGGCGGCGGGTCGTCGGGCACCGCGTGGGTGAGGACGACGATCGGCACGCCGTCGTGGTGGTCGCCGCCCCAGCGGCCCGCCAGCTCGTAGGTCCGCCGGCCCGAGAGCACCGCGCGGGTGGCCATGGCCTCCGCGAACACCTCGCCGGAGGGGCCGGGGTCGTCCCGGTGGTCGAGCCAGTTGAACAGGCGGAACCCGCCGACGCCCAGCGGCTGATCCGGCCGGTCGTCGGGCCCGGCGACGAACCCGTCGAGCGAGGTGCTCATGTCCAGGCGGATCGCCATCACGACCCACCCCCCAGCACGCGGTAGCGCAAGTGCACCATCGCGGGCCCGTCGAGCGTGCGCAGGAGCTCGAGCTCGACGTGCCCGGGCAGCTCGTCGAACAGCCGCCACCCCTGCCCGAGCAGCACCGGCACCACCTGCAGCGCCATCTCGTCGATCTCCCCGGCCGCCAGGAACGCCTGCGCGGCCGACGCCCCGTGGAGCAGGACGTCCTTCTCGCCCGCCTCGCGGCGGGCCAGCGCCGCCGCCGCGCGCACGTCGGTGACGTACCGGGCGCGGCCCGGGGGCGGCGTGTCGGGCGCCGACCGGGTCAGCACGACGATCGGCACCCCGTCGTGGTGGTCACCGCCCCACCCGCCGGCGAGCTCGAACGTGCGTCGGCCTGTGAGCACCGCTCCGGTCGCCATCAGCTCCGCCATGACCGTCGCCCCGACCTCGTCGTGCGACGACGCGGACGTCGGGTGGTCCTCCCCGTCGAACGCGAGGAAGTCGTGCAGCCGCTCGCCGCCGACCCCGAGGCCCTGCTCCGGGCCGTCATCCGGACCCGCGACGAACCCGTCGAGGGACATCCACATGCACAGCACGATCCTGCTCATCGGTCTCTCCTTCCTCGTCGGTCAGCGGCGGCGCAGCACGGACACGACCGCGCCGGTCGGGATGGTCTGCAGGGACTCGAGCGCCCACGAGGACCGTGGCAGCCCGTCGGCGCGGAACGGCAGACCCTCGCCGAGGATCGCGGGCACGCGGGTGATCCGGAGCTCGTCGAGCAGGTCGGCCGCGAGCAGCGCCTGGATGACGCTCACGCTGGAGAGCACGGCGACGCTCTGCCCGTCGCCGGCGCGCAGCGTGGCCACCGTGGCCTCGAGGTCGCGCACGACCCGGGCGTTGGTCCACGTCGCCTCGTCGAGCGTGCGGGACACGACGACCTTCTCGACGGCGTCGAGCCAGCGGGACAGCGCGCGGCTGCGGGCGTCGGCGGCGGGGTCGTCGGCGACGGCGGGCCAGAAGCCGTGGAAGCCCTCGTAGTTGGTGCGGCCCAGCAGGACGGTGTCGACGCCGCGGCAGTACCCGGCGAAGCCCGAGGCGCACTGCTCGTGCAGGGCGGTCTCGACGAGCCAGGACATGTCCCCGCCCGGGCCGGCGGCGAAGCCGTCGAGGGAGAGGGTGACGTTGGCGCTGATGGTGCGCGGCATGGGGGTGCTCCTCGGGGTGCTCCGGGCCCCGGCGGGCCCGCTCACCCCGGCGTCGACCGGGCGCACCGATCTCCGTCACGCCTCTTCGACCGCGGACGGACGAGCACGATCAAGCCGTGGTCGTTGTCCGTCCGTCCAGCTCCGCGCCGACACCGTCGAGAACGCGCGCCAGACCCGTCTCGAACGGGTCCTCCGCCGGCGCCTCCTCGGGCGGGGTCTCGAGGAGCCCGACGAGGAGCGGGAAGTCCTCGGCGCGGCGGCGGAGGTCGACCGGGCGGGGCGCCCGGTCGCCGAGCGGGGCGGAGGCGCCCCGCACGTAGCTGTTGACGACGTGGAGCACGCCGAGCGCCTCGGTCACCGAGAGCCCGGCGTCGACGCCCGCCCGCAGGGCCGCCTCGGCCCACGCGCACTCGGCGGGACCCATGCGCCGCGCGCCGCTGACCAGGGGCAGCGTCCACGGGTGGTCGACGAACACCGCGCGGTTCGCCCGGGCCCAGGCGGCGAGCCGGTCGCGCCAGGTGCCCGTCGCGGCGCCCTCCGGGGCCGGGCCGATCGCGGCGTCGAGCATGAGGTCGACCAGGGCGTCCTTGTGCGGCACGTGACGGTAGAGCGACATCGGCGCCGCGCCGAGCGTGCGGGCCAGGCGTGGCATCGACACGGCCTCGAGGCCCTCGGCGTCGGCGAGGGCCACGGCGGCGTCGACGATCGCGGCGCGGGTCAACGGACGGCGGGCGGTCGAGGGCACCGGGGGCGCCCAGAGGGGATCGGGGACGGCGTCGGGCACGGGCGGGATCGTCGCACGTGGAAGAGTGTAGACAGCAATACGCGTAAAGCGTAAGGCTTACGCACATGACCGCCACGCAGGAGCCCGACCTCCCCGCACCTCCGGACCGCCCGAGCGGCCGCCGTCGCCGCGCCGGCCCCCGCGACCCGCGCCGCGTCCGCGTCGGGCTCGCCGTCACCGCGGTCGTCTGCGTGGCGTTCCTCGTCGTCGAGCTGTCGGCCTACCTGGGGCTCGACCCCGCGCAGTCGCGCATCCCGATCCGCGCCGACCACCCGCTGCACTACCCCCTGCTCTGGGCGCACATCGTCTGCGGCTCGGTCGCGCTGATGACCGCCTGCCTGCAGATGTGGCCCTGGTTGCGGCGTCACCACCCGCGCGTGCACCGCTTCTCGGGCCGGGTCTACCTGCTCGGCGGGGTGCTGCCCGGCGGGATCGCGGTGCTGGGCGTCGCGCCGGTGAGCAGCACCGGGTTCGCGTCGTCGGTCGGCAACACCTTCCTCGCGGTGCTCTGGCTCGGGACCTCGATCGCCGGCTGGCGCGCCGCCCGGCAGCGGCGGTACGCCGACCACCGCGTCTGGATGATCCGCAGCATCGCCCTGACGTTCTCGATCATCGTCAACCGCTTCTGGGTCGTGCTCTACGTCGTCGTGCTCTCCCTCGTCGACCCGACCGATCCCGCGCTGATCGCGAACGCCGCGACGGCGTCGGTGTGGACGAGCTGGATCGTCACCCTGCTCGTCGCGGAGTGGTGGTTGCTGCGACGCCGGGACCCCCGCCGCGCACGGACGTTGGCGCCGGGCCGCGCCGGGGCACCCGGGGCGACGTGAGCACCCCCACCGACGCCCCCGTGGGCAACAGCCCGTACGCCGACAGCAGCGGCTCGTTCCGCCGGCAGGGTCCGCGGTTCGCCGACCGGATCGTCGCCGAGCCCGACGGCGAGGGCCAGTGGCCCGCCGAGCCCGGCCGCTACCGGCTCGTGGTCTCGCTGGCGTGCCCGTGGGCGCACCGCTCCCTGATCGTGCGGCGCCTCATGGGGCTCGAGGACGCGATCTCGCTGGCGATCGTCGACCCGCTGCAGGACGACCGGTCGTGGCGCTTCACGCTCGACGAGGACGGCGTCGACCCCGTGCTGCGCTACCGGTACCTCGAGGAGGCCTACCTGGCGCGCGACCCGGACCACGGCACGGAGAACGGCGTCAGCGTCCCGGCGCTGGTCGAGGAGTCGACGGGCCTGCTCGTCACCAACGACTACCCGCAGATCACGATCGACCTCGGGATCGAGTGGGCGAAGTACCAGCGCCTCGGCGCGCCCACGCTCTACCCCGAGGGGCTGCGCGAGGAGATCGACGCGGTCAACGAGGGCGTCTTCCACGACGTCAACAACGGCGTCTACAAGGCGGGGTTCGCGACGAAGCAGGCGCGCTACGAGGAGGCCTACACCGCGCTGTTCGCGCGTCTCGACGAGCTCGACGAGCGCCTGGAGGGCCGGCGCTACCTGGTCGGCGACCACATCACCGAGGCCGACATCCGGCTGTTCACCACGCTGGTGCGCTTCGACGCCGTCTACCACGGCCACTTCAAGTGCAACCGGCAGAAGCTCGCGGAGTTCACGAACCTCTGGCCCTACGCCCGCGACCTCTACCAGACCCCGGGGTTCGGGGACACGGTCGACTTCGACCACATCAAGCGCCACTACCACCAGGTGCACACGAGCATCAATCCCACGCAGATCGTCCCCCTCGGCCCCGAGCCGTCGGTCTGGCTGGAGCCCCACCACCGCGAGGAGCTCGGCGGCTCGCCGTTCGGCGCCGACGGCACCCCGCCCGAGCCCCTCGACGGCCCGCTGCGCCCGCTGCCGCCGCTGGACATGTGAGCCGACATGGGCGCCGCCGGGCCGTGGGTAGCCGGGTCGGGTGAGTGCTCCGAAGAACGTCGCCGCGCACGTGCTCGACCGTCTCGCCGCCTGGGGCGTCCACCGCTTCTACGGCTACCCCGGGGACGGGATCGGTGGGATCTTCACCGCCCTGCCCGAGCGCGATGACGCGGACTTCGTGCAGGTCCGCCACGAGGAGACCGCCGCCTTCGCCGCCTGCGCCGACGTCAAGTACGGCGGTTCGCCCATCGGCTGCTGTGTGGTCACGAGCGGGCCCGGCGCGGTGCACGCCCTCAACGGCCTCTACGACGCGAAGCTCGACCACCAGCCGGTCGTCGCGCTCGTCGGGCACACCGCGCAGACCGCCCAGGGCGGCGGCTACTACCAGGAGATCGACCTGGGCGCGCTGCTCTCGGACGTCGCGGGGTACCTCGCCGAGGTCAAGGATCCGAGCCAGGTCCGCCACGTCGTCGACCGCGCCTGCCGGAGCGCGCTCGCCGACCGCACGGTCGCCGTCGTCGTCCTGCCGTCCGACGTGCTCGAGCAGGACGCGGTCGTCGAGCCGCCGGACGCCCACGGCTACCACCACACCTCCGCGGTGCCCTCCTCGGCGATCGCGGCGCCGCCGGAGGCCGCGCTGGACGCGGCGGCGGAGCTGCTGAACGCGGGGGAGAAGGTCGCGATCCTCGCCGGCGCCGGGGCGCTGGGGGCGTCGGCCGAGCTCACCGAGGTGGCCGACGCGCTGGGTGCAGGGATGGCGACGGCGCTGTTGGGCAAGGGCGTCGTCGACGAGCGCTCGCCGTGGGTCACCGGCGCGATCGGGCTGCTGGGGACGACGGCGTCGTGGCACCTCATGCGCGAGTGCGACACGCTGCTCATCGTCGGCTCGACCATGCCCTACACCGAGTACTACCCGGCGCCCGGGCAGGCGCGGGCGGTGCAGATCGACGTCGACGGCTCGCGGTGCGGCATCCGCTACGAGACCGAGGTCAACCTGACCGGCGACGCCGCCGCGACCCTCACCGCGCTGCGCGCGCGCCTGCGCGGGCGCAGTGACCACTCCTGGCGCGCCCAGGTGGAGCGCTGGACCAGCGCCTGGGACGACTACTCGCGCCAGCGCGCCCACGCGAGGACGAGCGCGCTCAACCCGGAGCTCGTGGTGCGCGAGCTGGACGACCGGCTGCCCGACGACGCCCTGCTCGCCGTCGACTGCGGCACGGCGACGTCCTGGTACGCCCGCGACATCACCCTGCGCGGGACCCAGTACGGGTCGCTGTCGGGGACGCTGCTGTCCATGGGCGGCGGGATGCCCTACGCGCTCGCGGCGAAGAACGCGCACCCCGACCGGCCGGTGATCGCGCTGATCGGCGACGGCGCGATGCAGATGAACGGCGTCAACGAGCTCGTCACGGTCCAGCGGTACTGGCGGCGGTGGAGCGATCCGCGGTTCGTCGTGCTCGTCCTGTCCAACGACGACCTCTCCTACGTCTCGTGGGAGACGCGCGGGATGCTCGGCGAGGCACCCGATCCGCAGTCCCAGGAGATTCCCGACGTGCCCTACGCGCAGTGGGCGATGCTGCTCGGGCTCGACGGGACGGAGCTGCGCGAGCGCGAGCACATCGGCCCGGTGTGGGACCGCGCGCTCGCGGCGGACCGGCCGTTCGTCGTCGACGCCAAGGTCGACAAGGACATCCCGCTCGTGCCGCCGCACGTGACGATCCAGCAGGCGCTCAACACCGCCCGCTCCCAGCTCTCGGGCGACAGCGACGTGCTCGACATCATCGCCAACGGCGTCAAGGAGACCGTCGGGGCCAAGGCGCGCTCGGTCCTCGGTCTGTCGCCTCGTGAGTAGTAATCCCGGCCATGGCCGGGAAAAGCACTCACATGGGTGCCAGGGGTAAGGCGTTCGTCGCGTCGCTGTCCGGGACGTCGCTGGAGTACTACGACTTCGCCGTCTACGGCACGGCGTCCGCGCTCGTCTTCCCGCAGCTGTTCTTCCCGGGCAACGACCCGCTGACCGGGGTGCTGCTCGCGTTCACCACCTTCGCGGTGGGCTACGTGTCGCGCCCGGTCGGCGGGTTCGTCTTCGGGCGGCTCGGCGACACGCTCGGGCGCAAGCGCGTGCTGGTGGCGACGCTGCTGCTCATCGGCATCGCGACCGTCCTCATCGGCCTGCTGCCGACCTACGCGACGATCGGGGTCACCGCGCCGATCGTGCTGGTGATCCTGCGCTTCGCCCAGGGCGTCGGGGTCGGCGGCGAGTGGGGGAGCGCGGTGCTGCTCTCCGGCGAGTTCGGCGATCCCCGCCGCCGCGGCTTCTGGTCGTCGGCGGCCCAGATCGGCCCGCCGGCCGGCAACCTCATGGCCAACGGCGTGTTCGCCGTCCTCGCCGCGACGCTGACCAGCGAGCAGCTGCTGTCCTGGGGCTGGCGCGTCGCGTTCCTGCTCTCGGCGCTGCTCGTCGCCTTCGGGCTGTGGATCCGGCTGACGCTCGAGGACACCCCGGTGTTCCGGGCCCTGCAGGACGCGGGCGAGACGTCGGCCAGCCCGATCGGCGAGGTCGTGCGCACCCAGCCCCGCGGCCTGGTCGCGGCGATCCTCTCCCGCCTCGGGCCCGACGTCGCGTACTCGCTGCTCACCGTCTACGTCCTGACCTACGCCACCCGCACCGCCGGCTTCGAGCGCGCCGCGGTGCTCTCGGCGGTCCTCGTCGGGTCGGCGCTGCAGCTGGGGCTGGTGCCGGCCTTCGGCGCGCTGTCGGACCGCTGGAACCGGCGCGCGGTGTCGGCGGCCGCGGTGACCGGCATCGGCGTCTGGGTGTTCGTGCTGTTCCCGCTGGTCGGCGCCGGGTCGTTCGTGCTGCTCGTGCTCGGGGTCGTCGTCGGCCTCGCCCTGCACGCCGCGGCGTACGGGCCGCAGGCCGCGTTCATCACCGAGCAGTTCAGCCCGCGCCTGCGCTCCACCGGCTCCTCGCTGGGCTACACGCTGGCCGGGGTCCTCGGCGGCGCGCTGGCCCCCCTGCTGCTCACCTCGCTGCAGGCCGGCTTCGGCTGGGCCGCCGCGGCCGGCTACGTCGCGCTTGCCTGCGTGCTGTCGGTCATCGGCCTCGCGCTCGGCCGCGACCACGACCCGCGCGAGGACGAGGAGCTCGCGACCGCTGCCGGGGACGCGGCCGCCCGCCCGTAGGGTCGGGCCCATGGCGGTCACCGTGGACAACACCGACGACCTGACCCGCGCGCCCGGCGCGTCGGTCACCCCCGACACCCTGCCGAACGACCTCGACATCACCGACCTCGTGGTCGGCGGCGGCGCCGAGGCCGGGCCGCGCGACACCGTGCAGGTCCAGTACCAGGGCATCCGGGTCTCCGACGGCGGTGAGTTCGACTCGTCGTGGACCCGCGGCGGCGCGCCCGTCGAGTTCCCGCTCTCCGGCGTCATCGACGGCTTCAAGCTCGGCATCTCCGGCATGCGCGAGGGCGGCCGGCGCATCCTCGTCGTCCCGCCGCACCAGGGCTACGGCGCCCGCGGCGTGCCGCCGGTGATCCCGGCGAACGCGCACCTCGTGTTCGTCGTGGACCTCGTCAAGGTCAACTAGGCAGCAGCTCCCCGAGCAGGTCCGCCGCCCGCCGCGCGCCGTCCGGGCCCACCGTGATCGGGCGGACCGGGCGGACCGGCCGGGTGAGCAGCGCGGCGACGGTCGCGGCCACGGTCTCGGGGGTGGCGTCGGCGTAGTCGAGGCGGACCCCGGCGCCGAGCCGCGCGAGCCGGTGCGGCACGTGGATCTGCTGCTCGAAGTGGTGCTCGAGCGGGACGTAGACGAACGGGCGGCCGGCGATCGCGAGCTCCATCGTCGTCGTGAGCCCGCCCTGGACGACGGCGACGTCGCCTGCCGTGAGCTCGCGCTCGAGGTCGGGCACGTGCCCGCGCACCTCGACGCCCGCCGGCACCCGCAGCGACGCCGGGTCGATCCGCGGTCCGGCCACCGCGACCAGGCGCAGCCCCGGGACCTGCTCGCGCAGCAGCGGGTAGGCGGCCGCGACGCGCTCGAGCAGCGCCCGCCCGACACCCGAGCCGCCGACGGCGACGACGCAGACGCGCTCGTCGGGCGTCCAGCCGAGCTCGGCGCGCAGCTCCTCGCGGTCGCCGACCGGGCCGGTGGTGGACACCCAGCCGCTGAACGCGAAGTGCGCGCACGTCCACTCGCGCACGCTGGGCAGGCCGGGCCCGAGCGGGTCGGTGACGAGGTCGCCGGGCTCGCCGACGAACACCGACCGGTCGCGAAGCCGCGGGTAGCGGGCCACGTGCTCGGCCATCTCGGCGTTCTGGTCGGCGGTCAGCGCCGCCTCGACCGCCCCGCCGTCGGGCATCGGCAGCCAGCCCACGACGTCGGTGAGCCAGGCGAACGGCGCGCGCTTGAGCTCGGGGTTCTCGTGCAGGAAGTGGTCGATCTCCCAGCTCTCGTCGGCGACGACGAGGTCGTAGTGGCCCTGCTCGACGACGTCGGCGAAGACGTGGAAGTTGGCGACGAGGATCTCGTCCATCGCGCGGATCGCCCGGAACGCGTGCAGGTCGTGCTCGCCCGCCACGTCCTCGATGTGCGCGCACTCCGAGGCCAGCAGCGCGCTCGCGGGGTGGCGGCGCAGGCCGTACTGGTCGAGCAGCGCGGTCACCGGGTGCTGGGCCAGCCAGTCGATCTCCAGCTCGGGACGGTCGGCCGCCAGCTCCCGGGCGATCGCGACGTCGCGCCGCGCGTGGCCCAGCCCGATCGGCGAGCTGACGACCAGCACCCGCGGCCGCCGCGCCCGCGCGGGCGTCCAGGTCGTCTGCCGGGGCGGCGGGGGCGCGAGCGCGCGGGCGAAGTCGCGGACCGCGAGGTTGACCCGCACCGGGTCGCGCAGCGGGGGCGCGTGCCCGGCGCCGGGCAGCGTGAGCAGGGTGCCCCGGGTCCACTGCGCGAGGGCCGCGCCGAACTCCCAGGGCACCACCGCGTCCGCGTCCCCGTGGACGACGAGCACCGGGCACCGCACCGCCCGCCCGACCGCCTCGGCGTCGTCGGTGGTCGTCCCGGCGAGCACGGCCACGGTCGCCGCGAGGGTCGGGCCGTCGGTGTCCAGCGCCCAGGACACGAAGTCCTCGGTGGCCTTCGTGGCGTGCGGGTCGGTCAGGACCTGCGCGGCGAAGAACTCGACGAAGTCCCGGTAGTCGGTCTCCCAGTGCTCGCGGTTGAACTTCTCCCAGCCCTCGTACCGGTCGCGGTGGACGTCGAAGTCCCACATGACCGCGAGCGAGGGCAGCGTGGGGGCGATCGCGACGACGCCGAGGACCCGCTCGGGGTGCCACGCCGCGAGCTGCAGGGCGCGCCGGCCGCCGAGGGACAGGCCCACGACGACCGCGCGCGCCACCCCGACGGCGTCGAGGACGTCGAGGGCGTCCTGCACCGCCTCGACGTCCGTGTACGCCGCCGGGTCGAGCGGCCGGTCCGCGGCCCCGTTGCCGCGGCCCTCGACGGTGACCACCCGGAACTCGCGGGCGAGGAACGGCACCTGGTGCTTCCACTGACGCATGTGCACGATCGCCCACGACGTGAGCAGGACGATCGTCGGCGCGTCGGTGGGCCCCTCGAACACCTCGTAGCCGACGCGGACGCCGTCGCGCGCGATCGCGCCGACGGTGTCCGGCTCCCTCGCCCGCACGGTCAGGGCCGGATCTCGTAGACGTCGTTGAGCGGCGTGCCGGTGACGCGCCGGAACCGCGTGAACCCGGCGTCCGTCGCGACCTGGCGCAGCGCGGCCGGACCGGCCTGGGCGCCGAGGCTGTAGCCGCCCTCCTGCGAGCGCGCCGCGGGCGTGCAGCACAGCGTCGAGGCGCCGTAGTAGAGGCGCCCGACCGGGTTGAGGTTGTCGGCGACGGTGTCGCCGGCCGCGGGCTCGACGAGCAGCCAGGTGCCGTCGGCGTCGAGCGCGGCGCGGATGCGGCGAGCCGCGCCGAGCGGGTCGCCCATGTCGTGGAGGCAGTCGAAGGTGGTGACGAGGTCGTAGCCGGCGCCGGAGAAGCGCTGGGCGCTCGCCACCTCGAAGGCGGTGCGCTCGGCGACGCCCGCGTCGGCCGCGCGCTTGCGGGCCATCTCGATCGAGGCGTCGTGGTAGTCCGAGCCGGTCACCGTCGTCGCGGGGAACGCCTCGGCCATGAGCACCGTCGTGGCGCCGTGGCCGCAGCCGACGTCGGCGACGCGGGCGCCGCGCTGGAGCTTGTCGACGACGCCGTCGAGCGCCGGGAGCCACTCGCCGACCAGGTGCGCGATGTAGCCCGCGCGGAAGAACGCCTCGCAGCCGGTGAACACGTCCTCGTGGTGCTCGTGCCACCCCACGCCCGCGCCGGTGCGGAAGGCCTCGGCGATCCGGGGCTCGCTGCGGATGATGCCCGTGGCCAGCACGAACGCGCCCGGCACGTAGAGCGGCCCGTCGGGGTTCGTCAGCGCGAACGCCTGCTCCTCGGAGAGCGAGTACGTCCCGTCGTCGTGCTGCACGTAGCCGCCCGCGGCCTGGCCGGCGAGCCACTCGGCCACGTAGCGCGGCGTCGTGTCGGTGCGCGCGGCGAGCTCGTCGGGCGTCGCCGGGCCCTCGGCGAGGGCCCGGTAGAGGCCCAGCCGGTGCCCGAGCACCACGTTGCCCGCGGCGAGCGTCGCCCCGACGTCGGCGACCGCCTGCCCGACGAGCGCCATCACCTTGTCCATGTCCACGGCCATCGCGCGGCCCTCCGGTGTGTCGATGTCCGGGGCCCCTCCCCGGGTCCGGACACGGTCGCGCCGGTCGTTGCGCGGTCGTTGCGCCCGGCGTTGCGCGGGGGCGGTCACGCGTCGTCCAGGACGCGGGCGAGGTGGGGCCAGCCGTGGGCGCGCACCGCGGCGCGCAGCGGGGCGAGCGTCGCGGCCGCGCGGGCGGACCGGTCGCGGGCGAGCCAGGCGCGGGCGACCGCGACGTAGGCGTCGGCGCCGAGCACCCACGCGGTGGCCGGGGGCGCGGTCACCCCCGCGAGCAGGCGGTCGGCCTCGAGGAGCGCGCTGTCGGCGGGCGGGCGGTCGTCGCCGTCCCCGAGCTCGGCGAGCACCGCGAGGCAGCGCAACCGGCAGGCGGCCGCCCCGTCCCGCCCGGCGAGCTCCAGCCCCCGGGCGGCGACGGCGTGGGCCTGCGCGTCGTCCCCGCGCGCCCGCAGCGTCGTGGCCAGCAGCGCGCAGGCGGTCGACGTCCACCACCGGTGCCCGCCCGCGCCGCTGCGCACCACGGCCCGCTGCCCGACCTCCAGCGCCTCGTCCAGGTCACCCTCCAGGCGCGCCACCCAGCCCAGGTGCGCGAGGAACCACGCGTCGTGCCCCCCGTAGCCCGAGTGCCGGGCCACCGCGAACGCCTCCGCGATGCGCGCCCGCGCCTCGGCGAAGCGGCCCGCGGCGAGCGCCGGGAACGACCCCTCGAACACGGCCCACTGCAGGACCCCGGCGTCGAGACGGCGGGCGAGCGGCTCGAGCTCGTCGAGCACGTCGGCGAGGTCGTCGACCAAGCCCGCGTACGCGTAGGCGGTCTTGAGCCCGTCGAGGCCGGCGAGCAGAGCCCGCTCGCCGCCCGCGGCGCGTCCGGCCGCGAGGGCCCGGCGACCCTGCTCGAGGGCCTCGCCGAAGCGCAGGTCGTTGGTGGCGAGGATGGCGAGGCGGCCGCGCAGATCGGCCTCGGCGCCGCGGTCCCCGAGGGTGACGGCACGGCGCAGGCCGGTGCGCAGGTGCGCGACGCACTCGGCGGTCGGCACCCCGAGCGCGACCGGGACGTCGCCGCCGAGCTGGCGCAGGACCGCCATCTCCAGGCGCCGGTCGCCGGCCTCGCGGGCGGCGTCGGCGGCGGCGCGCAGGTCGCTCCACGCCTCCTCGTGGCGCTCGAGGCCCTCGCGGGCGCGGGCCCGGGCGAGCAGCACGCGCCCGGTGATCTCGGGGTCGGCGACCTGCTCGGCCGCGGCGAGCGCCCGCACGTGCAGCGACTCCGCGTCGCCCATCGCGCCCCGGCGTGCGGCGGTCTCGCCGGCCAGGAGCAGGGCGCGGGCCGCGCGCGGCCAGTCGCCGGCGGCTGCGGCGTGCGCGCCGGCCGCCTCCGGCGTGGCGGCGAGGAGGTCGGCCGCGCGTCGGTGGTGGACGCGGCGCACCGGCGCCGGCGTGGTCGCGTGCAGCACCTCGTGGAGGAGGTCGTTGGCGAACTCGTACGCGGTCGGGGTCGCGACGAGCAGGCGGGCGGCCGCGGCCCGCTCGCAGCGCCGGACGATCTCGGGGACGCCGAGCTCCAGCAGGCCGGCGGCGACCTCCGGGTCGACGGTCGCGCCGAGCACCGCGCCCGCGCGCAGCAGCTCCTCGACCTCGGGCCCCAGGCGCCGGACGCGCGCGAGCACCGCGGCCTGCAGCGTCTCGGGCACCCCGCCCTCCCCGGCCACGAGGCCGCGCAGGGTCTCCACGACGAACAGCGGGTGCCCGCGGGTGCGACGGTGGATCGCCGGTCCGAGGTCGGCGCGCCCCACCCGGTCGGCCAGCGCCGCGACCGCGCCGCCGTCGAGGGGCCCGAGGTCGAGGCGGTCGGCGACGTCGTCGAGGTGCGCGAGCGCAGCCGCGCCCTCCTCGGCGCGCACGGTCGCGAGGACGAGGACCCGCGCGCCGGCCGCCCGCAGCGCGAGGAAGTGGAGCAGCTCGACGGTGGCGAGCCCGGCGTTGTGCAGGTCGTCGAGCACGAGCAGCAGGGGCGCGGTGGCCGTCGCCTCGGCGAGCAGGCCCGCGAGCGCGGCGAAGACCCGGCGCGGGTCCGGGGGTCCGTCGAGCACCGGCGTGCCGGGGTCGGGGAAGAGGGTCGCGAGGTCCGGGGGGAGGGGCAGGCCCGCGACCAGGGGCGCGAGCGCGTCGACCAGGGGCTGGAGGAACAGGGAGTGCTCGGCGCCGTGGCAGCGCGCCGCGGCGACCCGGCCCCCGGTGGCGGTGGCCAGCGCCGTCAGCTCGTCGGCCAGGCGCGTCTTGCCGATCCCCGCCTCGCCCGCGAGCAGCACGAGCCCCGGTCGGCCGCGCGTCGCGGCGTCCCACCGCGCGGTGAGCCGGGCGATCTCCGCGGCGCGCCCGACGCAGCCCGACGCGGTGGAGGTGGCCTCCGCCGTGACCCGCGGGTCGGGGACCGCGGGTGCTGGCCGTTCCTGGAGCAGCGCCAGGTACTCGGCCCGCGTCGCCGCCGCGGGCTCGGTGCCGAGCTCCTCGGCGAGCTCGGCGCGCAGCCGGTGGTAGTGCTCGACGGCCCGGGACGGCTCACCGGCGTCGCGGTGCGCGCGCATCAGCAGGCGGTGGGCCGGCTCGTCGAACCGGTCGGCGGCGACGGCCTCACCGGCGGCGCGCCGGGCGCGGTCGGTGTCGCGCAGGGCGAGCGCGGCGTGGGCGTCGGCGTGCCGGGCGCGCCGCACCAGCTCGCGCCACTCGTCGCGGGCCGTCGCGACCCACGGCTCGTCGGCCTCCTCCGGCAGCGGCTCACCGGCGCCCAGCAGCTCCCGCGCGCGGGCCGCGGCGCCCGCGGCGAGCCCGGCCGCGCCGCTCGCGAGCCGCCGGTCGGCCTCGTCGAGCAGGCGGCGCGCCTCGTCGAGGTCGACGACGACCGCCGGCGGCGCGCCGAGGCGGTAGCCGCCCCGGTCGCCGAGCAGGACGTCGGGGGCCAGGCGGCTGCGCAGGCGGCTGACCAGGGTCGCCACCCCGGCGGTCGGCCGTCGGGGCCCCGTGTCGTCCCACAGCTGCTCCGCGAGCTGGTCGCCGGTGAGGACGGCCGGCCGTTGCACCGCGAGCAGCGCGAGCAGGCGCCGCTCCTTCGGGCTGCCGATGCGCAGCGACTCGGGCGGGGAGCCCCGCTCCACGCGCAACGGACCGGCGAGCCGGACCGTGACGCTCATCACCACAGTGTGCGACGACGTCCGGTTCCGGAGCAAGGCAGACATAACCCACACGGAGCAACGAGGCGACGCCCCGTGATCGGCGCGATCAGGCCCCGAACGTCGCCGGCTGCCCGGTGGCCTCGAGGACCGACATCCACAGGTCGCCGTCGGGGTCGACCTGGTTGCGGTGGGAGGTGATCAGCTCCATCGGCACGTGCACGAACCGGCGCCGCCAGCGCACGACCACGGTCTCGGTGCGCCCGGCCATCCCGGCGTGCACGGCGGCGTGGGCCAGGCGCACGCAGTAGACGCTGTCGTAGGCGTTGGCGGCGACGCTGCGGATCGCGTAGCTCGGGTCGAGGTAGCGCACCGTCGGCGGCAGGTCGACCGCGGTGAGGTGGTCGGTGATCTTCTGCTTGAGGAACAGCCCGATGTCGCCGAGCTTGGTGTTGCCCGACGCGTCGGTGGTCCGGCCCTCCTGCTCGAGCAGGTCCTGGCCCGCGCCCTCGGCGACCACGACGACGACCTGGCCGTGGCGGCGCACGTGGTCCTCGACGCGGCGCAGGACACCGTTCGGACCGTCGAGGACGAACGGCACCTCGGGGATGAGCACGAAGTCGGCGTCGTTGTTGGACAGCGCGGCGTAGCAGGCGATGAAGCCGGAGTGCCGGCCCATCAGCTTGACGATGCCCACGCCGTTCTCGGCCGCCTGCGACTCGACGAACACCGAGGCGATGAACTCGGTGGCCTGGGCGAACGCCGTCTGGAACCCGAAGCTCTGGTCGGTGAAGGGCAGGTCGTTGTCGATCGTCTTGGGGACGCCGACGACGGCGATGTCGAGGCCGCGGGCGTCGATCTCCTTCGTCAGCTTCATGGCGCCGCGCATGCTGCCGTCGCCGCCGATGACGAACAGGACGTGGATGCCCAGCTCGACGAGGGTGTCGACCATGTCCTCGGGGTCCTGGTCGCCGCGCGAGCTGCCGAGGATCGTGCCGCCGTCGTTGTTGATGTCGCGCACGGCGTGCAGGTCGAGCTCGACCACCCGCTCGCGGTGCCGGCGGGTCAGGCCGGCGTAGCCGTTGCGGAACCCGTAGATGTGCGCGACGTGGTAGTGCTCGGTGAGCTCCTGGACGATGCCGCGGATGACGTCGTTGAGGCCCGGGCACAGGCCGCCGCAGGTCACGATGCCGACGTTGGTGGCGGCCGGGTCGAAGTAGATCTTGCGGCGGGGGCCGGCCGTCTCCAGGCTCGGCAGCTCGTCGATCGACACCCCGCGGGAGAGCAGGATCGAGACGGTGTCGTCGACGAGCACCCGGTCGTCCTCGTGCACGTAGTGCGGCGACGTGCGCTTGGTGGCCAGCATCTCCGCGAACGGCGAGTCGTACCGGCACTCACCCAGGCTGCGCACGCGCAGGTCGTCGAGCTCGAGCGTCACGGCGGACCTCCCGGATCGGGCGGGATCGACCGGCACGCCTCGTTGCGCCGAGCGGACGCCGCCGCCCGGGTACCACCGGTTTCTGCATCGGTCACGATAACGGAGCGACCCGCGCCGACGCGGGGCCCGCGACCAACCCCACCATCGGGGAACCACCGGACGAGCTCGCTCCGCGAGCGCAGGCCGAGCTTGCGGTAGACACGGGTGAGGTGGTTCTCGACGGTCTTGCGGGAGACGAACAGCGCGGCCGCGGCCTCGTCGTTGGACCGGCCCTCGGCGACGATGCGCGCCACCTGGAACTCCTGGGGCGTCAGGGCCGCCCAGGCGGTCTCTGCCGCGGCCGGGCGGCGGAGCGACACCCCGGCCGCCGCCAGCTCGGCCTCGGCGCGGTCCGCCCACGGCCGCGCGCCGAGTGCCACGAAGGTCGCGTGCGCCTCGCGCGCGGCCGAGCGAGCGACCGACGGGCGGCGCAGGCGGCGGAGGCACTCGGCCTCCGCGAGCAGCGTGCGGGCCTTCTCGAACGGCTGGTCGCTGCGGGCGTGCGCCGCCCGGGCCCGCGCGAAGCAGGCCGTGGCGTCGTCGGGGTCCTCGGCGAGGAAGCCGGCGCAGCGCGCGGCGGTCGCCGCCGGGAACGCGAGCCCGGAGCGTTCCCGCTCCGCCCACCACGCGAGGACCTCGCGCGCCCGGTCGGTGTCGCCGTGCCGGACCAGCGCCTCGACGAGGTCCGGGCCGTACGGTACGACGTTGCTCGCGCCGAGGCCGTCGGCGCACGCCCGCCGGTGGGCGCGCTCGAGGTGGGCGACGGCGTCCTCGGTCTCGCCGACCGCGAACGCGGCGAGGCCCCCCACCGCCGGCACGTAGACCTGCAGGCAGTCGATCCCGTGGGCGCCGACCTCGGCGAGCACCCGCCGGGCGCGCTCGCGGCTGCGCGCGACGTCGCCGGTCAGGGCGTCCAGGCGGGCGAGGACCAGGGTCGCGATCGCGGCGGTGCCGGCCTCGCCCTGCTCCTCGGCCCACGCCACGGCCTCGACGGCGTCCGCGCGCGCCGCCGGCCAGCGCCCGCGCCACACGTCGAGCTCGGCGCGCACCGCGTGCGCGAACGCCAGCATCGCCGAGGCGCCGTGCCGCCGGGCCAGGGCGAGGAGGTCGTCGACGCGGCGCTCGGCGTCGGCATAACGCTCGGTGGCGACGGCGACCTGGGCCAGCTGGGCGCGGTCCTGCAGGTCCCAGGCGGTCCCGTCGCCCTGCTCGAGGGTGTCGAGGATCCCGAGCGCGGCCGGCACGTCGCCGAGCAGGACGAGCGCCTGCACCTCGGGCGCGCGGCGCGGGGTCCCCCGCCGCGCGAGGACGAGCATGTCGCGCACCCGCCCGGCCATCGCGGCCGGCGTCGTCGCCTCGGCGTAGAGAGCGGCCGCGGCGCCGGCGTCGACGGGGGCGAGGCGCTCGGCGGCGCGGACGAGGTCGGCGAGGGCGCGCCGGGGGTCGCCGAGCCAAGCGGTGGCGCGGCCGCGGACGATCTCGGCCCGGCTCGTGGACGCAGTGTCGTCGGCGAGGGCGAGCGCCGCCTCGGCGTGCCCGGCGGCGAGGTCGAGCGCCCCGGCGAGCAGGAACTCCTCCGCGGCGGCGAGGAAGCGGTCGGCGCGGTGGCGGCGCTCGGCGCTGAGCTGGGCGGCGCGGGCCCAGGCCTCGCCGGCGCTGCGGTGCCCGCCCCGCTCGCCCGCCGACCGCGCGGCGGCGGCGAGCTGGGTGCCGACGACCTCGTCGGTGCCCTCGACCCGCGCCGCGAGGTGCCACGCGCGCCGGATGCCGGCGGTGCGGCCGGCGAGGGCGCGGCGGACCCGTCGTGTGACCTCCGGCTCGTGGGCGAGCGCGACGGGGCGCAGCAGGGGGTGGCGCAGGACCGGCCGGCCGTCGTCACCGCGGCGGAGTAGTCCGGCGTGCTCGGCCGGCGCGAGGTCGTGCTGGTCGAGGCCGAGGTCGCCGAGGACGAGGTCGACCTCGGACCGCTCGGTCGTGCCCCCGGCCGCGACGACCGCCATCGCCGTGCGCGACCCCGCGGGCAACGAGGCGAGCGCCCGGCTCCAGAGCTCCTCGAGCGCCGGGCCGACGTGGGTCACGCGCGGGTGTTGTCCGTCGCCGGCACGGTGCGCGGCCTCCACGAGCGCGAGCGGGTGGCCCGCGAGGTCCGCGACCAGCCGGTCGACGACGACGGGGGAGAGGCGCTCCGAGATCGGGCGCAGCAGCGAGCGGCTCTCGGCCGGGGTCAGCCGGTCGAGGTCGATCTCGACGGCTCCGGGCACCGTGCGGCGCTCGTCGCGCGTGGCGAGCAGGAGCGTGACCCGGGGCGACCGCAGGCGCCGGGCGACGAAGAGGATCACCTCCGCCGAGGCGGGGTCCACCCACTGCAGGTCGTCGACGACGACGAGCAGCGGCTCGTCGTCGCCGGCCGCGTCCAGCAGCCCGAGCGTCGCGGCGCGGAGCGCCAGGGGTCCGGGCGCGGGACCGGCGCGCAGCGCGACGCTCACCTCGAGGGCCTCGCGCTGGACCTCGGGCAGGGCCGCGAGCCACGGGCGCAGGGGCGCGACGAGGTCGGCGAGGACCGCGAAGGGCAGGTGCGCTTCGGCCTCGGTGCCGACGACGCGCACGGTGCGTGCCCCCGACGACGCCCCGACGCGGTCGAGCAGCGCGGTCTTCCCGATCCCGGGCTCCCCGCGCACGACCGCGACCCGCTCGGCCCGGCGTCCCGCCACGAGCTCACCCAGGGTGTCGATCTCGGCCGCGCGACCGACGAAGAGCGCTCGCGGCGGGTCGTCGCCGGCTGTGGTCATCGGGACCCCCGTGGTGGTGTCACCGGGGCGGGCGTGATCGGTGGGGCACAGGATGCCGCCTCTCCGTGAGGGGCAGTGCCGCCTTTCGGGTCGATGCGGGGGGTTTCCCCGGTGCCCGAGGGCCGTCGGCTAGGCCGCCGGTGTGACGCACCGTGCCGGACAGGACCGTGCGCGATCGATCGGTCACGCCAGGTCGAGACCGGCGGATCGCTACGCCGGGCCGCGCCTCCACGCCGTGGGCGCATCGCCACGTCACGCGGTCGGGGCCGCGCCGATGCGGGAGATCTCCCCGCTGCCGATGCCGTGCACGGAGCGGAATCGTCGACGGCGGACAGGTCAGGGGGACGCCGTGGCGACACGGGGTGCTGTCCAGGTCGAGTCAGGGCGACCCGCGCTGCTCTCCGAGGCCCCCGACGCCGCACGACCGACGTGACCGTCACGGTCCAGGAGGAAGCGCATGAGCGACAACGCCGGAGTCCGCATCATCACCAGGAGGCTCCACGGCAGCCATGCCGTCGTCGACCAGGCCAAAGACCTTCAGGCAGCCCTGCAGGAAGGCGCGCGGCCGCTCAGTGAGGACGTGCAGGACAACGGTCTGCGCGAAGCCACCGGTGAGGCGGCTCTCGAATCGGTTGGCGCCACCGACTTCGACTACCTCTTCCCGGAGCTGCCGCGAGAGGGGGCCAATCTGCTGCCCACAGACACGGCTCAGGTCACCCTCGCGCTCGATGCGCTGGGAACGGCCATGATCGACCAAGGCGACTCGGGGCGCAACGCGCCGATTCCTCCGATCCACACCTATTGGGGTCAGTTCGTCGACCACGACCTGACCGCTGCCACGGACAACGACTCACCGATCAGCATCCAGGGAGATTCCGTCGTCGTGGTCGGGCCTGACGAGGTGACCGAGCAGCTCAAGAACGGCCGCAATCCGGCACTCAACCTCGATTCGGTCTACGGCAACGGTCCCTTTGCGCCGGCGCCGAGCTCGCCGAAGGAGATCGTGGTGCCCTACCAGGAGTCCGACAGGACAAAGCTCAAGATCGGCAGCCTCTCACCGGCCGGGGGCGCCGTCGGCGTCCTCATCCCGCCGGTAGCGGATCTCCAGCGCGACCTGCCCCGCGTCGAGGTGGAGGTCCCGAACGGGCTGGATCTCGGGACGCCGCTCATCGGGGACGGTCGCAACGACGAGAACCTCGTCGTGGCCCAGCTGCACCTGGCTTTTCTCCGATTCCACAACAACGCCGTGGACTGGGTTCGCGATCACGAAGCGGAGCGCACAGGCGTCAGCGAAGTCTTCAACCGTGCACGGCAGCTCGTGCAGTGGACCTATCAGTGGATCTGTGTCCACGACTACCTCAACACCGTGCTCACACCAGGCACGGTCGATGAGGTCCTCGCCAGCGAGGAGGGGCTCCTGAAACGCCCCTTCATGCCCCTCGAGTTCTCCGTGGCGGCTTTCCGCTTCGGCCACAGCATGGTCCGTGGTGCCTATGACTGGAACCGGAACTTCGGCCTCGGTGGCTTCTTCCAACCAGTGGCGGACCTCGACACGCTCTTCCGCTTCACCGGGCGAGGAGGGATGGCGGGCGACCCCACGAAACTCCCCGACAACTGGCCTGCCGAGTACGACCGCCTCGTGCGACTCGACCCCGCCTTCCCGACGAGGTTCGCGCGCCCGATCGACACTCATCTCGCCGACCCGTTGAAGGACATGGTCAACCAGGTGCCGGACACCGACCCCGCGCCCTCCCCGCCCGTCGCCGACCTCCTGAAGCACCTCGCGCGGCGAAACCTGCGTCGCGGCTACGCGCTGAGCATCCCCACGGGGCAGGCCGTCGCCGCGAGGTTGGGGTTGCCGGTCCTGCAGGAGCAGGATTTCGCCGACGCCCTCGACCAGACGGTGTTCCACGCACTCGAGGCGGGGGGTTTCCTCTCGGCCACACCCTTGTGGTTCTACGTCCTCGCCGAGTCCGAAGTCCGATCGAACGGCCACGCCCTCGGCCCGGTCGGCAGTCGCATCGTCGCCGAGACGATCATCGGTCAGATCCGCCTCGACCCACGCTCGTACATGAACCAGACGGCGTGGACGCCGGCGGCGGGCGTCAAGCTCCCGGACGGTTCCGCCGTCACCTCCATCGCGAAGTTCATCCAGTTCGCGGGATTCCCGGTATGACCACCCTCCGCGAGCAACAGGACCTCGCCGCCGGCCGGTACCGGCACCGCGCGCCGGACCGGGCGGAGACGGAACGCCGACAGCACGAGACCGGCACGCCGGTCGTCGACGAGCCCGACCAGATCGAGGCCCGGGCCGAGCGGCTCATCGGCGACGTCGTCGGGAGCCGGGCGGTCCGCCAGGCCGCGCGCACGGAGGGCGCGCTCGAGCGGATCATCGCCGAGAACGACCTGCAGCCGAGCCTCTTCCTCGGGCGCGGGACGGCGATCGCCGAGACGGTCGGCCGCATCTCGCTGGCCGACGGCGGGGCCGGGACCGGCTTCCTCGTCGGCCGGCGCCTGCTCCTGACCAACAACCACGTCCTGCCCGACGTCGCGACCGCGGCGGGCGCGTTCGTGGAGTTCGACGTCGAGCTGGGCACCGACGGACGGCCGGAGACCCCCGCCGCGTTCGACCTCGACCCGGGCACGCTCTTCCTCACCGACGTCGGGATCGACGCGACCCTCGTGGCCGTCGCGCCCGCGCGGGGCGTCGTGGCCGGGGACAAGTACGGGTGGAACCGGCTGCTCCGGCAGCAGGGGAAGATCGTCATCGGCGAGGCCGCGAACGTCATCGGCCACCCCTCGGGGCGTCGCAAGGAGATCGCGGTCCGGCACAACCGGCTCCTCGACCAGCTCCCCGACTTCCTGCACTACGAGGCCGACACCGAGCCGGGCAACTCCGGGTCGCCGGTGTTCAACGACCAGTGGGAGGTCGTCGCGCTCCACCACTCCGGCGTGCCGCGGACCAACGACGCCGGCCAGTGGCTCACGACCGACGGCACCGTGTGGACCCGCGCGATCGGCGACGCGGCCGTGGACTGGGTGGCCAACGAGGGCGCCCGCATCTCGGTGGTCCTCACCCGGCTGCGGGCCCTGGCGAGGACGCCCGCGCAGACCGCGCTGCTCGACGAGCTGGGCGCCGAGGCCATGGTCGGCGCACCGCCGACGGAGGTCGCGCCGACGGCCCGCGAGGCCACCGGCCGCCGGGGCGTGCGCGGGACCCCGGACACGCCGCCGCACCTCGTGTTCCTGCACGGCCGGGGCCAGCAGGGCCGGGACCCGGCCGCACTGCGGGTCGACTGGGCGGGAGGTCTCACGCGCGGGCTGGGTGCGGTCGGTCGCCCGCCCGTGGACCCGGCCCGCGCGTGGTTCCCCTACTACAGCGACCGGCTCGCGCACCTCGCCGGCCCGTCGGCCGTCGAGCTGGCCGGGGCCAACGAGGACGGAGCGGTCACCGCGGCGGAGCAGGCCGCGCCCCCGGGCGCGTCGGCGCGGGCCACCTACGCCGCGCTCATCGAGGACGCGGCGTCGCACGCGGGGTTCCGGCCGGACGCGAGCGAGGGGTTCGGGGACCTGCTCGGCGGCGTCCAGTCCGCGCTCTCGCACCTCGCGGGCAAGAGCCGGCTCGACGACCTCTTCATCGCCCTGCGGTTCCGCGACGTCGCGCTGTACCTGGACGACGAACAGGTCCGCAGCGAGGTCATCGACACCGTGCTCGAGACCTTCCCGACGTCCGGTCCGGTGACGCTGGTGTCCCACAGCCTCGGGACGGTGGTCGCCCTCGACCTCCTGACCCGCAGGCCGCCGGGTGTCGAGCTCCGGCTGCTCGTCACCGCCGGCAGCCCGCTCGGCCTGGACTCCGTGAACAAGCGGCTCCTGGCCGGAGGGCCACGGCAGCCGGACGTGGAGCGGTGGGTCAACGCCTGGTGCGTGGCGGACGCGGTCGCGATCGGCTGCCCGCTGGGCCCGACCTGGGGCCGCGGCGTCGAGGACATCCGCACCGACAACCCGCTGAGCGCGGCACACTCGATCGTCGAGTACCTCGCCGACTTCCGGGTGGCGTCGGCGATCGGCGAGCTGGTCTAGCGCACGGTCGTCGGCACGCCGCCACGGTCACGGCCGTGGCGGTGTGCCCGTCCGAGGGGGGAGGTCTGTCGTGCCCGACGACCCGGCACAGCAGGGCCGGTGGGACCCGGTGTTCGCCCTGCCCGACGTGGCGATCCACGCCGCGGTCCTACCGACCGGCCAGGTCCTCGCGTGGGGACGTCGCAAGGACCCGGCCGGGAGCATGCACCAGCAGGGCTGTGCGCCGTTCCTGTGGGACCCGGCGACCGGTGCCACGACGTCGACCTCGGAGCCCGAGCGGGCGGACGGCAGGCCGGTCAACCTGTTCTGCTCCGGCCACGCGTTCCTCGCCGACGGGCGTCTCCTGGTCGCGGGCGGGCACATCACCGACGGCGACGGGCTCGACCAGGCCTGCCTGTACGACCCGTGGCAGGGCGACTGGACGCCGCTGCCCGACCTGCGCAGTGGTCGGTGGTACCCGTCGGCGGTGACGCTCGCGGACGGCCGCGTGCTGGTCATCTCGGGGAGCCACCAGGACGGTCCGCACCAGCCGATCGAGGAGGTCCCCGAGATCTGGGACGGCACCTCGTGGCGGCCCACGCGCGACTTCCGGGGCCTGCCGCTCTACCCCCGGGTGCACGTGCTTCCCGACCAGCGTGTCCTGATGGCCGGGTCCAACGCGCCGACCACGATCCTCGACACCGCGGGACCCGGTGACTGGACCGACGCGGGCGTCCGCGCGCAGGGCGAGCGGCAGTACGGCCCGTCGGTGATGTACGAGCCCGGCAAGGTGATCTACCTCGGCGGGGGCAACGACGCGGACTCCCGTCGCCCCACCGCGGCGTGCGAGAAGATCGATCTCACCTCTGCGGCCCCGGCCTGGGAGCCCGCCGCCTCGATGGCGTTCCGCCGCCGCCAGCACAACGCCACCCTGCTGCCCGACGGGACCGTTCTGGTCACCGGCGGCACGAGCGGGCCCGACTTCAACGACCTCACGCCCGGCGCGCCGGTGCACGCCGCCGAGCTGTGGGACCCGCGGACCGACAGCTGGACGACCCTGGCCGCCGAGGAGGTCGACCGTTGCTACCACGCCTCGGCCGTGCTCCTGCCCGACGCGACCGTGCTCAGCGCCGGCGGCGGCGAGTTCGTCGAGGGCGGCGCGGACAACCGCCCGGAGGACACCCACCGCGACGCCCAGGTCTTCCACCCGCCCTACCTCTTCCGCGGTCCCCGGCCGGTCATCACGGCGGCGCCCGACGAGGTCGTCCTCGGCGGGGACTTCGAGGTGCAGACCGACGGCCCACCGATCGCCGCGGTGACGTTGGTCCGCCTGTCGTCGGCGACCCACACGGTCAACGCCGACCAGCGGTTCCTCCGCCTCGAGCACGTCGGCGACGGCGGGACACTCGCGGTCACCGCGCCCGCGAGCAGTGCCGAGTGCCCGCCCGGGTACTACATGGTGTTCGCGATCAGCGACGAGGGCGTGCCGTCCCCGGCCCGCATCGTCCCCGTCGTCGGGGCGGCACCGGCGGCCGCGACGGAGAGCGCCGTCGTGGACGAGCCGGGACGTCCGGCTCGGCGTCGCGAGGTGCGCGCCGGAACCGCGGTCACCGTGGGCCTCACCGCCCAGTGCCCCTACGGCCTCGGGCCGTGCTGGGGCGGGGCCTACTCGGCCCTCGAGCATCTGGACGACGTCGCCCACGTCGAGCCGGTGCCGAACCAGGTCGACCAGACCGCGCAGGTCACCCTGACGCACCGGGGGCTGCCCGACCTCGTCGGCTGGCCGGAGCAGTTCGCGCGGTGGGCCAACGCGAGCTACTTCTTCCGCGGCGTCGAGGTGACCGTCACGGGCACCCTCGTCGACGGCGACCTGTCCCTCGAGGCGGGCGGGACGGTGCCCCTGCGTCCCGTCCGCCCGGGCACCCAGCTGTCGTGGGACCTCCGCCGGCGACGGCGGCGCCCGCTGACCACCCGGGAGCGCGAGGCCCACCGCCGGTTGGTCGAGCTCCGCCCGCGCGGTGCCGTCTCGGTGACCGGACCGCTCCTCCTGGTCCGGGGCCGGCCGGTCCTGTCGGTGCGGGAGTTCGGCACGGCCGGTCCCTGAGGGCGTTGTCCAGCGGGCACGAGATCGCCCCACTACGGTGCCACCGTCCCGCCGCTCGTCCGTCCGGAGGAACCTCATGGCCGACGACATCGTCGTCACGCGCACCGTCGACGCCCCGCCCGAGCGGGTGTGGGACCTCGTGGGCGACCCGGCACGGATCGGGGCCATCTCCCCGGAGTGCCACCGCGTCGACTGGCTCGGCGGCGCCTCCGGCCCGGCGCCCGGCGCGCGGTTCAAGGGTCACAACCGCAAGGGGCTGATGCGCTGGTCGACCGTCGGGGAGGTCGTCGAGTACGAGCCGCAGCGGACGATCAGCTGGGACGTGACGCTGCTGGGGCAGCCGGTGGCGCGGTGGGGGTTCCGCCTGGCGCCGCAGGACGGCGGTACGCGCGTCGAGCAGTTCTGGCAGGACCAGCGCAGCCCGGTCGCCAACGTCGTCGGCCGTGCGCGGGCGTGGGACGCGCCCACGGCGAACCGGCGCGGCATGGAGCAGACGCTCGACACGGTGCGGCGGAAGGCCGAGCAGGGCTGAGCACGCTCAGCTCTCGAGCGAGGCCAGCCCCTCGAAGCCCGAGAGCTGGAGCACGCGGCGGGTGTGCGAGCCGGGCGGCACGTCCACGCGCAGGGCGATCTGGAGCACCTCGAGGCGCGCGGCCAGCGCGAACAGCACGCGCAGGCCCGCGCTGTCGAGGTACTCCAGCTCGGCGAGCTCGAGCGTCACCGCGTTCGTCTCGTTGGGGATCGCCGCGGCGAGCTGCTCCTCGACGGTGGTCGCGTTCTCGAGGTCGACCTCGCCGCCGATGGCGATGCGCACGTCGGGCCCCTCGGGGCGGACGACGACGGTGGCGGTGGTCATGGTGCGTCTCCCGCGATGTGGCGTCGGAAGGTGACGGTGGTGCCGCCGGCCCCGGCGATCACGTCCATCTCGTCGGTGCACTGGCGGATGAGCGTCGTCCCGCGCCCCCGGTCGTGGCCGCGCGCCGAGCGCCACCGGCCGTTGTCGCGCACGCTCGCGACCACCGTGGCACCCTGCCGCTCCATCTGCAGCGTCAACGTGCCGCCGCCCGGCCCGTAGGCGTGCTCGACGACGTTGGAGCAGGCCTCGCCGGTGGCCACGAGCAGGTCGGCGACGTCCTCGCCCGACGCGCCGGCCGCGGCGAGCCAGCGGCGCACCGAGGCGCGCAGGTCGGCGAGCACCCGCGGCACCGCCGGGACCGTGATGTTCAGCGGCACCACCGAGGGCGTCCCGCCACGGCGCGCGACGAGCATCGCGACGTCGTCGCCCACCGAGTCGCTGCCGATCATGCGGTGCAGCACGGCGGTGCACACGACGTCGGGGTCCCGGTCGGCGCGGACCACCTCGCACAGGGCGTCGAGACCGGCGTCGAGCGGCTTCCCGCGGCGCTCGACGAGGCCGTCGGTGTAGAGGAACAACGCCGAGTCGGGCGGCAGCTCGATGGTGGTGGTGCGGCGCGGCGGACCGACCGACACCCCGACCGGGAGGTCCACCGGCACGTTGACCAGCGTCGCGACCTCGCCGCCGCGCGCGAGGACCGGCGGCAGGTGACCGGCGGTCGACAACGACACCCGATCGAGCGACGGCTCGAGCACCGCGTAGAGGACGGTGGCCATGACGTTGTCCTCGAAGTGCTGGACGTTGCCGTCGAGCCGCTCGAGGACCTCCGCCGGGTCGTCCTCCTCCAGGGCGAACGCCCGCAGCGCGCTGCGCAGACGCCCCATCACCACCGCCGCCTGCAGGCCCCGGCCCACCACGTCGCCGATGACGATGCCGAGCCGCCCCGAGGGCAGCGAGAAGACGTCGTACCAGTCCCCGCCCAGCCCGCCGGCCTCGCCGGGGACGTAGCGCGCCGCGAAATCGATGCCGTTCACGCGGGGGAGCGCGCCGGGCATCAGGCTGCGCTGGAGGGCCGACGCGGCCGCGCGGTCGAGGTCGGTGAGGTGGGTGCGCGTGACCAGCGCGAGGCGGTCCGCCGCCGTCTGCAGGAGCTCCGCGTCGTCGCGCGTGAACAGCCGCGGGCGCAGCGTGCCGACGTGCAGGACGCCCAGGGTCCGACCCTCGGCGATCAGCGGCACGCCCAGCAGCGAGCGGATGTCCTTCTCGTAGAGGATCGGGTTGAGGACGTTCGAGTGGTCGACCTCGTCGATGACGACCGGGCGGCGCTCGGCCGCGACGCGCCCCGCGAACCCCTTGCCGACGGGGATGCGGACCCCCTGGCGCACCTCCTCCTCGATGCCGCGCGCAGCGGTGGCCACGAGGTGGGTGCCGGAAGGGTCGAGCAGGAGGACCGCCGCGGTGTCCGCCTCGAGGAGGGCCACCACGCGGTCGAGGAGCTCGGAGAGCAGCTGGCCCGTGTCGAGGTGGGCCAGCTCGGTGTCGGTGATCTGCTCGATGCGCCGCAGCCGGTCCTCGTCGGTCACGCTGCTCGACGCTGACATGTCCGGAACGCTAATACGCGGCCCTCACGTCACGGAACGCACGTGGCCGGGAAACGAACCGGCAACGGGGTGACGCCGGGGCGCCCCTCCGGGCGGGGTGGACGTCGGTGCTCCCGGCTAGCGTGGCGGCCGTGCGACTGGCGACGTGGAACGTGAACTCGGCGAAGGCGCGCGAGCCGCGGCTGCTCGGCTGGCTGGACGAGCGCGCGCCCGACGTGGTCTGCCTGCAGGAGACCAAGCTCGGTGACGAGGCCTTCGCCGAGTCGTTCGGCGCGCCCCTGGCCGAGCGCGGGTACGAGGTCGCCCACCACGGCGAGGGACGGTGGAACGGCGTCGCCGTGCTCTCCCGCGTCGGCCTCGACGACGTGGAGGAGGGGCTGCCCGGCGGGCCCGGCTACCCCCACCAGGAGGCGCGCGCGGTCACCGCGACGTGCGGGGGCCTGCGGGTCACGTCGGTGTACGTGCCCAACGGGCGCGACGTCGCCGACCCGCACTACGCGTACAAGCTCGAGTGGCTCGCCGCCCTGCGCGACCGGGTGGAGGCCGCCGGGCCCGACGTCTCGGTCGTCGCCGGCGACTTCAACATCGCCCCGGCCGACCCCGACGTCTACTCGGTCGAGGCGTTCGCCGAGTCCACCCACGTCACGCCGCCGGAGCGCGAGGCGTTCGCCGCCCTGCTCAAGACCGGCCTGCACGACACGGTGCGCGACCGCTGGCCCGACCAGCGGGTCTTCACCTACTGGGACTACCGCGGCGGCGCCTTCCACCAGGACCGCGGCATGCGCATCGACCACGTGCTCGCCGGCGGGCCGATCGCCGCGCGCCGCGCCGCGGTGTGGGTCGACCGCCAGGCCCGCAAGGGCACCGGCCCGTCCGACCACGCGCCGGTGATCCTCGACCTCGACGAGGCCCCCGACGGCGACCTCGGCCCCGTCGTCCCGCCGCCCTCCCTCGGGGCGAAGAAGGGCGGCTCCCGCCGGCGGTGACCACGCACGGGGTCACGCGGCGACGAGCGAGCGGGCCCAGTCCTCGATGCTCGTCGGGGTGGTCGTCGCCGGGCTGCGCCCCGCGAGGCTGTGCACGGTGCCGTCGTTGAACGCGGCGTTCATCGCGAGGTGCTCGGTGACGACGTCCGGCGGGAGGCCGGCGTCGACCAGGGCCGCGCGCATGACGTCCTCGGGCACGCGCTCGTAGCGCAGCGACGTCCCCAGCACCGCCCCGAGGCGCGCGACGGCGTCGGGCACCGTCAGGTCCTCCGGGCCGTGCACCTCCCGCACGCCCGCGGCGGCGGGATCGAGCAGGGCCGCCCCGGCGGCGTCGCCGACGTCGACGGTCGCGACCATCGGCAGCGGGACCGCGGGGTCGATCGTGTCGTGATGGACGCCCGTCGCCTGCATCGCGGCGAGCGAGGGCAGGAACGACTCGAAGAACAGTCCGGGGCGGACGACCGTGACCTGCGCGTCCAGCGCCCCCAGACGTTGCTCCTGCTCGTGGAGGGTCTCGAGGAAACCGGTGCCGCGCGCGACGTCGGCCCCCACCGCGCTCAGCGCGACGACCCGCGGCACGCGGGCCGCGCCGAGCGCTGCGGTGATCGCGGTGCCGACCTGCTCCTGCTGGGCGCGGTAGCCGCCGGCGGCGAGGTCGAGGGGCATGAGGACGTAGGCGGCGTCGGCGCCGCGGAAGGCGTCGGCGAGGAAGGCGGCGTCGGTGATGTCACCGACGTGCGCCTCGGCGCCGATCCCCGCGACGTCGGCGAGCCGCGCGGCGTCGCGACCCACGGCGCGCACCGGCTGCCCGGCCTCGCGCAGGCGGCGGGCGACCCGTCCGCCGGTGTTCCCGCTGGCCCCCAGGACGGTGATCATGGTGCCTCCTCGTGCTCGGTGATCCGGTGCGTCCAACTCTGGGCCGGTCGCGCCGGACGAACCATCGCCGTGACGCCGGTTCTCCTGCTCGATCGTCCGACGACCGTGGACGATCAGGCACCCGGTGCCGGAGGCTGGGGGACGTGACCGCGACCGTCGCCCCGCCCTGGACCCCGTCCGACGCCGTCGGCGAGGCCCTGCACGTCCTGCGGATGAACGGGACGTTCTACTGCGCCTCGGATCTCCGCGCGCCCTTCGGTCTCGTGCTGCCGCCGACGCCGGGCTGCCTGTGGTTCCACATGGTGACCTCGGGGAGCGCGACGCTCGTGGTCGGAGGCGAGGAGATCACGTTGACCCCGTCGGACGTCGTGCTCCTGCCCCGCGGCGAGGGCCACGAGCTGCGGTCGATCCACCCGCCGCCGCGGACCTCGGTGCCGAACGTCATGGACCTGCCGCACACCTGGTACGGCGAGCGCTACGCCACGATCACCTACGGCGGCGACGGGGCGCCCACCACCATGATCTGCGGCGCCGTCCGCCTCGAGCACCCCATGGCCGAGCGGCTCGTGGAGCTGATGCCCGACGTCGTCCACGTGCCGGTCTCGCCCCTGACCGCACGCCTGCACGACACGCTGCGGCTCATCGCGCTCGAGGTGGAGGAGACGCGCCCCGGCGGCGAGGCCGTGATCACCCGTCTCGCCGACGTCCTCGTCGTCCAGATGCTGCGGGCCTGGCTCGCCCACGACCCGACGGCGCGCACCGGCTGGCTCGGCGCCCTCACCGACCCCGACATCGGCCGCGCGCTCGCCCTCGTCCACGCCGACCCGTCCCGCGACTGGACCGTCGCCGGCCTCGCCCGCGAGCTGGCCCTCTCGCGCTCGACCTTCGCCGCACGCTTCACCGCGCTGGTCGGCGAGCCCGTCATGGCCTACGTGACCCGCTGGCGCATGCTCGTCGCCCACGACCGCCTGCGCGCCGGCGACACCACCGTCGCCGCCGTGGCCTCGGCGATGGGCTACCGGTCCGAGGCGGCGTTCAGCCGGGCCTTCCGGCGGGTGGTGGGGACGCCGCCGGGGGCGGTGCGGGCCCGGCCGAGGGTCGACGAGCTGTTGCTCGGGGCGTGAGGTCGGAGCCGACCCGTGTCCTGAGGACACGGGTCGGGGGGACCGTCGTCGGGGGACCGTCTCCCGGGCGCTGGCGGGTGAGGCGGACCCGTGTCTTGAGGACACGGGTCGGGTGGACCGGTGCCGCCGCTGGACCACCGCCGGGTCGCCGGCGGGTGAGGCGGACCCGTGTCCCGAGGACACGGGTCGAGCTGTCCCGTTCCGGCCCCGCGGCGGGCCGCCCTCGGCGACGCTGTCCCTCGTGGA
The DNA here is from genome assembly GCF_028737255.1 of Actinomycetospora straminea. Taxonomy (GTDB): domain Bacteria; phylum Actinomycetota; class Actinomycetes; order Mycobacteriales; family Pseudonocardiaceae; genus Actinomycetospora; species Actinomycetospora straminea. Next base: position 60,266 of record NZ_JAQZAN010000012.1, read on the forward strand.
GCAGAGCGCCGTCGACCGGCAGCGGGAGGACGACACCGACGAGCTCCTCACGCTGCTGCTGGACGACCTGGGTCCGTCGCTGCAGTGGTACCGCGACGAGGTGGCGCGGCGGCTCGGGCTCACCGCGAGCGAGCTGCTGTGCCTCGACGTCTGCCGGTGCCGAGGGCCGATCTCCAGCGGTCGGATCGGCGAGTACCTGGGTCTGACGCGCAGCGCCGTCGCCAAGATGGTCCGGCGGCTCGAGGCCGCCGGGCACGTCGTGCGCGAGCTGCCGCAGGGCCGCGAGCAGGACGTCCACGTCCGCCTCCGCCCGCACGCCACCCGCGACGCCCTGCTCGAGGGCCTCCGCGAGGAGATGCGGCGCTCGGTGCAGGAGATCGTCGACGACCACGGCATCCGAGGACGCCGGCACGCCCTCGTCGCCCGGCTCGTCATCCGGTTCTCCGACACCTTCTTCGGCACGCCCGCGCCATGGCCGACGCGACCACCCGGCGCCGGATCCTCGCCGAGCGGCGGCGCCGGCGGGAGGCGGACCCCTCTCCGTGGTGGGGACCTCAGGACGCCGACGGTGGGCGGATATCCCGATCCCCGATCGCTCAGGCCGCCGGCATCGGCCCCGCGGCGGTGACGTGGACGGCGGCGGCGCCGAGCTCGTCGGAGGCGTCGAGGTCGACGTCGGCGGTGATGGCCCAGTCGTGGTCGCCCTCGGGGTCGTCGAGGACCTGCCGGACGTGCCACACCCGCCCCTCGACGGAGACCCGGAAGAACGCCGGGCCGCGGGCGTCGGGGCCGGCGCCGAGCTCGTCGTACTCGGCGAAGTAGCCCTCGATCGCGTCGGTCCAGAACGCCGCGTCCGGACCCTCCTCCGCCAGGGCCGCGAGGTCGGCGGGGGAGCGGCGCGCGAAGAGCTCGACGCGGCGGAACATCTCGTTGCGCACCAGCACCCGGAAGGCGCGCTCGTTCCGGGTGACCGGCGGCGGGCCCTGGTCGACCGGGCGCGCGTCGGTCCCGGCGGCGTCGAGCTCCGTCGGGTTGGCGAGGTTCTCCCACTCGTCGAGCAGCGACGAGTCGGTCTGGCGCACGAGCTCGCCGAGCCAGGCGACGAGGTCGTCGAGGTCCTCGGTCCGGGCGGCCTCGGGGATCGTCTGGCGCAGCGCGCGGAAGGCGTCGGTGAGGTAGCGCAGGACGAGGCCCTCGGAGCGCGCGATCTTGTAGTACCCGACGTACTCGGTGAAGTTCATGGCGCGCTCGTAGAGGTCGCGGACCACCGACTTGGGCGACAGCTCGTGGTCGGCGACCCAGGGGTGGCCGGCGCGGTAGGACTCGTAGGCGCCCTCGAGCAGCTCGCCGAGGGGCTTCGGCCACGTCACGTCCTCGAGCAGCTCCATGCGCTCGTCGTACTCGATGCCCTCGGCCTTCATGGCCTGCACGGCCTCGCCGCGGGCCTGGTTCTCCTGGGCGCGCAGGATCTGCTTGGGGTCGTCGAGGGTCGCCTCGACCACCGACACCATGTCGAGGGCGTAGGTCGGCGACTCCTTGTCGAGCAGGTCGAACGCGGCGAGCGCGAACGGCGAGAGCGGCTGGTTGAGCGCGAAGTCGACCTGCAGGTCGTCGACGAGCCGCACGTCGGGTCCCGCCGGGGTCTCGATCCGCTCGACGACATCGGCCTCGATGAGCCCCCGGTACAGCGCGATCGCCCGCAGGATCAGCCGGCGCTGGACGGGACGCTCGGCGTGGTTGTCCTCCAGCAGGTGGCGCATCGCGGCGAAGAACGGCTGCCGGCGCTGCGCGACCTGCAGGAGCATGGCCGTCGACACCCGGAACTGGCTGGTCAGCGGCTCGGGCTGGGCCTCGACGAGGCGCTCGAGCGTCTTCTCCGACCACGACACGAACCCCTCGGGCGGCTTCACCCGCACCACCCGGCGCTGCTTCTTGACGTCGTCGCCGGCCTTCGCGAGCCGCTTGGCGTTCTCCACCTCGTGCTCGGGGGCCTGGGCGACGACGTAGCCGGCGACGTCGTGCCCGGCGCGTCCGGCACGGCCGGCGACCTGGTGGAACTCGCGGGCGCGCAGGTGGCGCACGCGCTGGCCGTCGAACTTGGTCAGCGCGGTGAACAGCACCGTGCGGATGGGGACGTTGATGCCGACGCCGAGGGTGTCGGTGCCGCAGATGAGCTTGAGCAGCCCCGCCTGGGCGAGCGTCTCCACCAGGCGCCGGTACTTGGGCAGCATGCCGGCGTGGTGCACGCCGATGCCGTGGCGCACCAGGCGCGAGAGCGTCCGGCCGAAGCCCGCGGTGAAGCGGAACGAGCCGATGAGCTCGGCGATCTGCTCCTTCTCGGCCTTCGACGACACGTTGAGGCTCATGAGCGCCTGGGCCTGCTCGATCGCCGCGGCCTGCGTGGTGTGCACGACGTAGACCGGCGCCTGCTGGCCGGCGAGCAGCTCGGTGATCGTCTCGTGGAGCGGGGTGCGCGCGTAGCGGAACGACAGCGGGACCGGGCGCTCGGTGTGGGCGACGACGGCGGTCTCGCGTCCCGTGCGCCGGCTCAGGTCCTGCTGGAAGAAGGTGACGTCGCCGAGCGTCGCCGACATCAGCAGGAACTGCGCCTGCGGCAGCTCGAGCAGCGGCACCTGCCAGGCCCAGCCGCGCTCGGGGTCGGCGTAGTAGTGGAACTCGTCGATGACGACCTGGCCGATCTGCGCGTCGGGCCCCTCGCGCAGCGCCCAGTTGGCGAGCACCTCGGCGGTGCAGCAGATGACCGGCGCCTCGGGGTTCACCGCGGCGTCGCCGGTGAGCATGCCGACCGACGCGTAGCCCAGCTGCGCCCCGAGCGCGAAGAACTTCTCCGAGACCAGCGCCTTGATCGGCGCGGTGTAGACGGTGCGCTCGCCCCGTGACAGCGCCGCGACGTGCGCACCCAGCGCGACCAGCGACTTTCCCGACCCGGTCGGCGTCGAGAGGATCACGTTCGAGCCGGAGACCAGCTCGATGAGCGCTTCGGACTGCGCCGGGTAGAGATCGAGGCCCCGCTCGGCGGCCCAGTCCGCGAACCCCTCGTAGATCTCGTCCGGGTCCGCGCCGGGAGCGGGCAGGAGCGCCGTCGAGGTGGTCACGCCCTCCATTGTCGGCGATCGACGGCGCGGCCCGTCGCACCCGGCGGGTTACGATGCGTCACCACTGCGCGGACCCGTCGTTGGGCCGGCGGTGGCGAGGAGGTCGACAGCTGTGACCCAGGGTTGCGAGCCGGCGGCGCGGACGGCGGGCCCGCCGCTGGGTCGGCGGGCGGCGACGAAGGCGCGCACCCGGGAGGCGCTGCTCGACGCCGCGCGCCGGGTGTTCGCCGAGCGCGGGTACGGGCCGGCGTCGGTGGAGGAGATCGCGCGCACCGCAGGGGTGTCGGTCGGCTCGGTCTACGTGCACTTCGCGAGCAAGGACGCGCTGTTCACGGCGCTCGTCGAGACCCAGACCTCCGCCGACGTCGACACCCGGGCGTCGCTCGTCCGGGACGATCCGCAGGAGACGTTCGACGCCCTCGACCGGCTGGTCGGCGAGGTCGCCGACTCCCGCGAGGAGGCCCTGCTCGACGCCGAGATCTGGCTCTACGCGGTGCGCCACCCCGAGTTCGTCGGGCGGCTCGCGGAGCACGAGGTGCGTCTGGCCCGGTTCGCGAGCGAGCAGCTCTCGCCCAACTGGGAGGGCGTCGACCCCGCCGTGCGCGCGACGGTCCGCGACGACGAGTTCATCGTCGCCGCCGCGGCGCTCTACCACGGTCTGATCCGCCTGCGTCGCGTCCTCGGCGAGGACGCCGTGCCGGCCGACCTCTACAGCCGCGTCCTGCGCCTGGTCCTGCGCCTGCCCGAGCAGTCGGGGGAGTAGATCGGCGAACGGGGTACAGGAGCCCGTGCGCTCCTCCTCGCGGTCCCGCGACCTGACCTGGATCCCCCGCCTGCTCGGCCTCGCCACGGCCGGCTACAGCGTGGCGATCATCGCCGACCCGTCGCTCTTCGCGAAGCCCACCGGCCTGCAGGCCGAGGGCGCGCCGCTGCCGACGGCCACGGCGATCGGGGTGCGTGCGCTCGGCGGCCGCGACCTCGCCTCGGGGCTCGCGATGGCGCTGGCGCCCGCGGGCCGGGCACTGCGGACCGCGATCGCCGTGCGGGTCGGTGCCGACCTCGCCGACCTCGCCGTGCTGGGCACCTCGCTGCCGGACCAGCGGTACCGCGCGAAGGCCGCCGGGGTCGCGGCGGCGTGGGGCACCCTGTGCGGGCTGAGCTACCTCGCCGCCGGCGACTGATCGACCGCCACCTCGGCCGCGCGCAGGTGGTAGACACCGGCGGCCGGGGTGAGCGCGTGCAGGTCGTAGACGTGGACGACCTTGGGGCCGTCGTGGAGGTGGGTGTGGGTGACCACCGGGAGCGGCGCGCCGTGCCGCGCCTCGCGGACCTCCACGCGCCCGTCGAGCGGGCCGCCCACGTAGAGCAGCACCGCGTCCTCGTCGGCGGGGACGGGACCGAGCGGGGCCGGGCCGGACGGGTGGGTCATGACGGCCTCCTCGAACGGCTCGGGGGTGGGCTGCGCGGACGTGGACGCATCCTGCGTCGAATCCAGCGTAGGGATCAACGCCGTCCGGCGCTGCGTCCCTTCGGAGCAGCTGTGCCTCTCCGGAGGCGGTCGGCGACGGACGGTGACCGTGACGGACGGTGACGACGAGGGTGAGGACGCCGTCCGCGCCTGGACCGCGCCCGGCACCGCACCGCTGGTCGGCGAGATCACGCTGCTGCTCGCCGACGACATCCACCGCACCTGGTCGGCCCTCGACGAGGAGGCGCCGCCGTTCTGGGCGTTCGCGTGGGTCGGCGGGCAGGCCCTCGCGCGCCACGTCCTCGACCACCCCGACCTCGTCCGCGGGCGCCGCGTGCTCGACCTGGCCTCGGGCTCGGGGATCGTCGCGATCGCCGCGGCCCTCGCCGGCGCCGAGGACGTCATCGCCTCGGACACCGACGCCCGCTCCCGCACGGCCATCACCCTCAACGCGGCCGCGAACGGTGTCGAGGTGGCGGTGGTCGGTGACGTCCTCGGCGGCGAGCACGACCTCGACGTGGACGTGGTCCTCGCCGGCGACGTCTTCTACGAGCAGCCGATGGCCCGGCACATGGAGCGCTTCTGTGACGAGGCGAGCGCGGCGGGCGTCGACGTCGTCGTCGGGGACCCCGGCCGCGAGTACCTGCCGCGGCGCCGGTGCACCGCCCTGGCGGGCTACGACGTCACCGACACCGCCGACCTCGAGGGCGGGGCGACGACCCGGACGACGGTCTACCGGTTCACCTGAACCGCGCCTCTGCTGTAGAAACCGTCCCGACTGACGGTTCCAGGCGCGGGGAGGTGTCGCGGTGCGCGCGGTGCAGGTCGTCCGGCTCGACGGACCGGAGGCGGTCGAGGTCAACGAGGTCGAGGAGCCGAAGGCCGGCGGGGACCAGGTGCTCATCGACGTGGAGGCCGCCGGCGTCGTCTTCCCCGACCTGCTGCTCACGCGTGGGCAGTACCAGATGCGCCCCGAGCTGCCGTTCCTGCTCGGCAGCGAGGTGGCGGGGACCGTGCGCGAGGCCCCGGACGGCTCCGGGTTCGCCGCGGGCGACCGGGTGGCCGCGCTGCCGGTGCTCGGCGGTTTCGCCACCACCGTCGCGTCGTCCACCGAGACCGTCTTCCCGCTGCCCGACGGCGTCTCGTTCGACGTCGGCGCGGGCCTGCCGATGAACTACCTGACCGCGCACTTCGTCCTCGACACCCGCGCCCACCTGCAGGCGGGGGAGACGGTGCTCGTGCACGGCGCGGCGGGCGGCGTGGGTGTGGCCTGCATCCAGTTCGCGAAGGCCCGCGGGGCGACGGTGATCGCCGTGGTGTCCTCGGCGGGCAAGGGCGAGGTGGCGACGTCCGCCGGCGCCGACCACTGGGTGCCGGTCGAGGGCTTCAAGGACGCCGCCAGGGAGCTCACGGGCGGGCAGGGCGTCGACGTCGTCGTCGACCCGGTCGGCGGCGACCGCTTCACCGACTCGCTGCGCAGCCTGGGCGACGACGGGCGCCTCGCGGTCGTCGGGTTCACCGCGGGCGACATCCCGACGGTCAAGGTCAACCGCCTGCTGCTCAACAACACCTCCGTCGTCGGCGCCGGCTGGGGTGCCTACGCGTCGAAGCGCCCGGGCTTCATGCGCCGGCAGTGGGACGCGATCCGCGACGACGTCGCGAGCGGCCGGCTCGCCCCGCCGATCAGCGCGACCTACCCGCTGGCCGAGGCCGCGTCCGCCATCGGCGAGCTCGCCGAGCGCCGCGTCACGGGCAAGGTCGTCATCCACCCGAGGGAGCACTGACCCGTGGACCTCGCGCACACGCGCACCGGCACGGGCGAGCCCGTCCTGCTCCTGCACGGCATCACCCACCGGCGGCAGGGCTGGGACCGCGTGGTGCCGCTGCTCGCCGGCGAGCGGGAGCTGTGGGCGATCGACCTGCCCGACCACGGCGAGTCGCCCGACCTGCCCGGCGACTACGGCGGCGACATCGCCCCGCTCGCCGACGCGGTCGAGGCGTTCTGCCGGACCCAGGGCCTGGACCGCCCGCACGTCGTCGGGAACTCGTTGGGCGGGCTGGTCGCGCTCGAGCTGGCGGCGCGCGGGTCGGTGCGCTCGGCGACGGCGCTCTCGCCGGCCGGCTTCTGGTCGGGGCTCGAGCGGACCTACGCCCGCGCGATCCTCGGCGGCGCGCACGCCGCGCTGGCGCTGATCCCGTCGGCGCGCCTCGAGCGCATGCTGGGCTCGCCCGTGCTGCGGACCGCGCTCGTCGGCCTGCTCCTGGCGCACCCCTCGCGCATCGACCCCGCCGAGATCGGCGCCGACCTCCAGGGCCTGAGCCACCCGCGCCGGTCGTTCGCGACGATGCTCCGGCACCTCGACACGTGGGTGCCGCCGGCCCGGTCGTCGGTGCCCACCACGGTCGGCTGGGGCTCACGCGACCTCCTGCTGCCGCGCTGGCAGTCGGGTCGACTGCGCCGCGCGCTGCCCGACGCCTCGGTCTACATCCTGCCGGGCTGCGGGCACGTCCCGATGGGCGACGACCCGGCGCTCGTCGCCGACCTCGTCCTCGCCGCGACCCGCCCGCGGCCGGCCTGAGCCCCACCCTGTACCTGACCCGCGGCCTGCCGGCCTCGGGGAAGTCGACGTGGGCGCGGGCCCTCGTCGCGTCGCGGCGGCCGGGCTCGATCCTGCGGGTCAACCGCGACGACCTGCGGCGCAGCATGGTCGACCCCACCTACGCGGCGCCGGTCGACGCCGTGGAGCGGCGGATCTCCGAGGCGGAGTGGCGCCTCGTGCGCGGGGCGCTGCAGGACGGCGTGGACGTCGTGGTCGACGCGACCAACCTGCGCGCCGGGCCGGCGCGGCGCTGGCTCGCGCTGGCCGCCGCGTGCGGGGCGGGGGTGCACGTCGAGGACGTGGTGGCCGACGTCGAGGAGTGCGTGCGCCGCGACGCGGCCCGCCCCGCCGTCGAGCGCGTGGGGGAGGAGATGCTGCGCGACCTCGCCGCCCGCTTCCTCGACCCCGACACCGGCCGCCCGGCGCCGCTCGGCGAGCCGGGGCGCCTGTCCTCGGCCGGTGGCGCGCCGTACCGGCCGGTGCCCGGCACCCCGCCCGCCGTGCTCGTGGTGGTCGAGGGCATCACCGGGCCCGACGGCGCGCCGGTCGACGCCGCCGTCGCGGTGGTGCGCACGCTCGCCGGCGCCGGGCACCGCGTGATCGCCTGCTCGCCGCGCCCGGAGGACGAGCGCGCCGTCGTCGCGTCCTGGCTCGCCGCGCACGTCTCGGTGCCGGTCGAGGCGCTCCTGCTGCGGCCCCCGCGCGATCGGCGCCGCGACGGCACCGCGCTGCTGGCGCTGTTCGACGCCCACGTCCGCGACCACTACACGGTGACCGCGGTGGTCGAGGGCCGCCCGCGCCCCGCCCGCGTGTGGGCGCGCACCGGGCTCGCCGTCCTCGGGGTCGCGCCCGGCGAGGTGTGAGGCACGCGCACGCATGGTCGTGCCAGCATGTGCCCGTGGCCCACGAGAACGAGTGGTACTACTGCCTCAAGCACCACCGGGTGGAGCCGTGGGACGGCTGCCGCGCGGCGGACCGCCTCGGCCCGTACCCCGACAAGGAGACCGCCGAGCACGCGCTGGAGATCGCGAAGCAGCGCACCGAGGAAGCGGACCGCTACGACGAGAGCTAGCGGTACCAGCGCCGGTGCGCCGTGCGGGCGACGTCGGTGACGTCGGCGACGAGGCGGTCCTGCTCCGCGCGCAGGCGTGACGCCGGGAGCGAGACGGCGATCGCCGCGCTGACCCGTCCGCCGGGGTCGGCGATCGGGGCGCACACGCACGCGAACCCGGTGGCGTACTCCTCGCGGTCGAGCGCGTAGCCGTCCCGGCGCACCCGGGCGAGCTCGGCGTCGTAGGCCGCGGGCGAGGTGATCGTCCACGGCGTGTAGGCCGTCCAGCGCTGCGGGTCGAGCCGCGCGCGCCGGTCGGGGGCGTGGGCGACGAGCACCTTGCTCACCGCCAGCGCGTGCGCCATCGACGGCGGGATGCGGGCGGGGAGCTCGGGGACCAGCCCGAGGCCCTGGTGGCCGCGGATGTCGACGACGTCGAGGTGGTCGTCGTCGGCCCACTCGACGAGGTACGCCCACGCGCGGGCGCGCCGGTAGAGCTCGCCGACCGCCTCCGAGAGCACCGCGGGCAGCTCGCGGGACAGCGGCACCGCGGGCGAGCCCGCCGCCCCCGGCGCGGCCCCCCACCGCGGGCCGGGGCGCAGCCGGTACGCGCCCGCCGGGGTGCGCTCCGCGTGCCCGGTGCGCAGCAGGCCCTGGACGACGGGCAGCACGCCCGTGCTCGTCCGTCCGAGGTGCCCGCCGAGCGCGGCGAGGTCCACCCCTTCCGGGTGGGCGGCCAGCATCCGCAGGACACGCAACGTGCCCGGCGCGACGACGCCGCGCGGTGCCGTGGGCGTCGCGGGCCGCCGAACATCGCCCGACCGGGGGAGCGGGACGTCGATCGTCACGGCTCGTGATCCTAGACAGACCGGGCGCGGACCGGAACGGATCACCCTCCGGGAGGCTCTGAGGACTCCCTGAGATCGCTCCCGAGGTCAGACGGCCTCGAGCCGCGCACCGCAGCCCGGGCAGGTCGTCGGCGGGTCCTCGTCGGCGAGCCGGCCGCACTCGTCGCAGACCCGGTGCATCCAGCACGCCGGGTCCCCGCCGGCGTCGTCGGGGAGCTCGGCGGGCGACCGCTCGGAGGACGTCATCGCACCATCGTCCCCCGAGCGGGCCCCTCGGGTCAGCGCTGGGCGAACGGGTCGTCGAAGGCCAGGAGCCAGCTGCCGTCGGTCTGCCGGCGCAGCATGACGATCGCCTGGCCGTCCATGCGCGTGGGACCGTCGTCGCCGGTGCCCGTCATGGTCCAGTCCGAGTAGACGATGGCCTCGGCGTCGCGCTCGTGGACGGCATGGGTCCGGAGATCGATCTGCGGGTCCCGCAGCGGGAAGCCGGTCATCCACTCGCGGATGGCCTCGGGGCCGACGATCGCCGTGCCGCGCGGCTCGGGCACGAGGAGCGCGTCCTTCTCGTACAGGTCCAGGAGCCCGTCGAGGTCACCCTTGTTGAACAGGTCCATCCAGACCTGGTCGGCCTCGCGCGGGTTGTCGATCGCCATCGGGGGGACCTCCTCCGGGAACGGTGTGGTGCAGGTCACCCAGCGTGGCACCGTCCGAGATCGGCAGCACGAGTCGTCACCGAGACGGCGCAGCCGTGCTCACTCCCCGACGTCGACACCCTCCACCAGCGTCGCGACCCACAGCCGGGCGAGCCAGCCGGCGTAGTCCTCGTCGGACCAGCCCCGGCGCTCGACGAGGGTGCGCCACAGCGCGCCGTCGGTCGTGGCGACGAGGACGTCCTGGCACGTCGCCTCCGGCACCGCGAGCCGACCGGTGGCCGCCGCGGCCCGCGCGTGGACGCCCATGGCGTCGAGGCGCGCCCGATCGATCTCGGCGAGGAGCTCGCCGGCCGCGGGGTCGCCGTCGGCCGCGTGCTCGACGGCGAGGCGCAGCCCGGCCGTCCGCTGCATGATCGCCGTGTTGACGCGGGCGAACCGGGCGAGACGGGCGCGGAGGTCGGGCTCGTCGAACACCTCGCGCAGCTCGGGTCGCTCGAGGAGGTGGACCTCGCGATCGTCGCCGCCGACGGCGAGGTCCCAGGCGCGGCGCAGCAGGGTCAGCTTGGTGCGGAAGGCGGCGTAGACCGTCTCCGGGGCGACCCCGGCCGCGGCCGCGACCTCGGCGACGGTGGTGGCGCCGTAGCCCTGCGCGACGAACAGCGCGTGCGCGGCCTCGAGGATCCGGAGCCGGTTCTCGTGGGCCTGCGCCGTACGGCGGGTGGAGTCGTACCGCCTCTTGACGCCCTCGGCCATCCGATACACCCTCTCTGTATTGAACCAAGTCCGACTGTATCGGAGGGGTCGGGATGTCCGAGGTCGAGGAGTTCCTGGACGAGATGCTGCCGCGCCAGCTCGCGGCGGACCGCGCCCTGTGCCGCGGTGACGCGAGCGGGCGGGCGGCGACGTGGTCGCGCCGCGACCCCGTCACCCTGTTCGGGGCCGCGGCCCGGGTGCGCCGGGGCCGGGACGCGGTCGACGCCGTGGCCCGGTGGCTCGCCGGCCGCTTCACCGACGTCCGGGCGTTCGACCTCGAGCTGGTGGCGGCGGGGGCGAGCGGCGACCTCGCCTACACGGTCGGGTTCGAGCACAAGACCGTCGTCGTCGACGGGTCTCCGGCGACCTACACGCTGCGCGTCACCCACGTCTACCGGCGTGAGGACGGCGAGTGGCGGATCGTGCACCGCCACGGCGACCACCCGCCGACGACCGACCGGGCGCCCGACGCTGCTCCGGCCGGTGGTGCCCCGGCTGCGGGGTGAGGAACGACGAAAGCCCTGGTCTCGACCCGTTCTCGGGTTCTGACCAGGGCTTTCCGGGGTGGGCGATACTGGGATTGAACCAGTGACCCCTACCGTGTCAAGGTAGTGCTCTCCCACTGAGCTAATCGCCCGAGGCGCAGGCGGGAATCGAACCCGCGTACAGGGCTTTGCAGGCCCTTGCCTAAGCCACTCGGCCACTGCGCCAGGCCGGAGGTCGTCCGGCTCACCTGGTGTAGTACAGCCGAGAGCCTCCCGAGCGGACGACGGGACTCGAACCCGCGACCCTCACCTTGGCAAGGTGATGCGCTACCAACTGCGCTACGTCCGCGTGTGGCCGGCGGGTGTCGGAAGTCTTGCTGATCTCCGACCCGCCGTTGCCGACGAAGAGAACACTACTGCATCGTGCGCCCCCCGCTCATCGCGGGGGGGGGGGCTCGTCAGCTCGGGTCGCTCGACAGCAGCAGTCCGAGAGCGTGCTCCAGGTCCAGCCAGTCGTCCTCGCACCCGGGGGCGACGATCTCGTGGGTGCGGGTCAGGAACTCCGACACCTCACGGCTCGCGGCGCGGAAGGTGGCGTGCCCCGAGGGCGAGCTGAGCTCGATCTCGATCGACTCGGCGTCGCCGTCGGCCGGGCGGATGCGGACGTCGCCGGCACCGGAGGCGCCCAGGAGCCCCTCGGTCAGCAGGTCACGCGAGAAGACCCACTCCACCCAGCCGGCGCGGCCGGTCCGGAACGCCGCCTGCACGGCGTACGGGTCGCGCGTGTCGTACCGCATCTCGACCTGGACGGGCACGGGCGGGTTCGGCGGGCCGACGAGGTCGAAGACCGCCGTGGAGCGGATCGTCGTGTGGTCGTTGAGCATGAGGCTGCCTTTCGCACGCTGCTGTCGTCGGGGGAAACGACTGGCGGACGACCCTGTGACGCCGGTTCACCCGGCTCACTCACGCATCACACCGGACGAGCACTCGGACAGGCGCTTACCCGGTTCGGTTCCGTAACGAACCACCCTCCCCGGGCGGGCGTCCACCTCCGCCACGGGAGCACTAGCCTGACAGCCGTCTGACCCGGACAAACCAGCGGAGGAAAGGTCCGACCAGTGACGGACGCGTCGCGAGGAGTCCCCGAGGCGACTCCGGAGCGTGACGATGCCCGCGACGGTGCTGTGACCGATGCCACATTGCTCGAACGGATCGGCCGGCGCGAGACGGAAGCCCTCGCGCAGCTCTACGACCGCTTCGGGCGGCCCGCGTACTCCCTCGCCCGTCGTATCTGCGTGGACGAGGGGTTGGCGGAGGACGTGGTGCAGGAGGCGTTCCTCGTGGTGTGGCGGGAGCCGGCGCGCTTCGACCCCACCCGCGGGGCGGTGTCGAGCTGGCTGCTCACCCTCGTGCACCACCGGGCCGTCGACGCCGTGCGCCGCGAGGCCACCCGCCGCCGGCGCACCGTCGCCGCCGACGGTGCCGACCGACCCGACGGCGCGGAGTGGCGCGTACCCGCGGGACCGGGTGCCGACCAGGCGGCGCTCGGGGCGGTGATCGCGGGGCAGGTGCGCGAGGCGCTCGCCGAGCTCCCGGCGGAGCAGCGCGAGGCGCTGGCCCTCGCCTACTTCGGGGGTTACACGCAACGCGAGGTGGCGAGCCTCGTCGGCGTCCCGCTGGGGACGGTGAAGTCCCGGATGTTCAGCGGCACACAGAAGCTCCGGGCCCTGCTGGGCCCGCACGTCGAGGTGGAGGGGGAGGAGCGATGAGCGACCACGCCGCCCCCGGCGCGCCCGCCGACCACACCGCCGACCACGACGCCCTCGCCGTCGCCCACGCCCTCCACGCGCTGGACCACGACGAGGAGACGGCGTTCGGCGCCCACCTCGCGGGCTGCCCCGTCTGCCGGCGCACCGTCGACGACACCACCGCGGTCCTCGGCGACCTCGCGGGTGCCGTCGAGCCCGTCGACCCCCCGGCCGGGCTGCGCCAGCGGCTCCTCGACGCCGCCGAGGCGGAGGAGGCCGGGATCGTGCCCGGGCCGGTGCCGCCGTCGCGGACGGCGGACTCCTCGCGCTCCTCGCGCTCCTCGCGTCCGGAGCCCGCCGAGCCGTCGTCCTCCGGATCGACCGCGCCGAGGCACGCCAGGGACGACGCCGACGACGCCGGGGACACCGACGACGGGACCGTCGTCCCGCTCGCGCCCCGCCGCCGCCGCGCCACCCGCTGGCTCGCGGCCGCGGCCGCCGTGGTCGTCGTGATCGCGATCGGCGGGCTCACCGCGGCCAACCAGTCCCTGCGCGCCGAGCGCGACAGCGCCCAGGCCGCGGCGGCGGCCCAGGCGCAGCGCGAGGCGGCGATCACGGACGTGCTGGCGGACGCCGGGACGCCCGGGGTGCCGCACGCCGTCCTGGCCACGCCGCAGGGCGGGCTGGTGGGCGTGGTCGTCGACGACGGCACCGGACGCCGCGTGCTGGCGACGGGTCTCGGCCCCAACGGGAGCGACGAGGTCTACGTCCTCTGGGGCCTCGCCGACGGAACCCCACGCCCGCTCGGCACGTTCGACATCGGGGGACAGGGTCCGGACGTCCGTTCCGTACCCTCGACGCCCGAGGCGGTGCCGTACGCCGGGTTCGCGGTCTCGCTCGAGCCCGGCCGGACCGCGCCCGCCTCGCCGACCAGAGTCGTCGCGAGTGGGCAGGTGGGACGTTGAGCGAACCGGCCGAGCAGTCGACGGCGACCGCGCAGGCGGCACCGCCGGCTCAGCCGACCCAGCCGACGGAGCGGGAGCGGTCGACGCCGACCGCGGCGCCGCGCCACCGCACGCTGCGCACGCGGCTGCGGCACTTCCGGGCGCGGGTGCGGGCCAAGCCGAGGATGAACCAGGCCTGGCGGGTCGGCATCGGGGTCATCGGCACGATCGTGCTGATCCTCGGCATCATCGCCATCCCCTACCCGGGCCCCGGCTGGTTGATCGTCTTCGCGGGCCTCGGCATCCTCGCCACCGAGTTCACCTGGGCCGGTCGCCTCCTGCGCTTCGCCCGGCGCCACTACGACCGCTGGATGGCGTGGGTGAGCCGCCAGCACGTCGTCGTCAAGGCGCTGCTGGCTCTGCTGACCTGCGCGATCGTGCTCGCGACGCTCTGGCTGCTCGGTGCCTTCGGTCTCGTCGCCGAGCTGGTGGGCCTCGGACACTGGACCTGGCTGCAGAGCCCGATCGTCTGATGGTCTAGGCTCGTGTGCGCTGCGGGCGATTAGCTCAGGGGGAGAGCGCTTCGTTCACACCGAAGAGGTCACTGGTTCGATCCCAGTATCGCCCACCAGCAAAACCCCTGGTCACAGGCCCACACGGAGCCACAGGCCAGGGGTTTTCTCGTGTCCGGGCCCTGATAACGAACATCTGACGAACATGGCTCACGGCGTCACCACTCCTGGGTCCTCCTCGTCGGGGTCGTCGTCGCCGTCCGCGCTCGTCGGCGCGGGGTCGTCGGCCGCGGGCGTGGGCAGGCCGCCGAGGGCGTCGAGGATGCGGTCGTGGTGCTCGGTGCGCCGGGTGTAGAGCTGCAGCGTCGTGGTCACGTTCTCGTGGCCCATGACCCGCTGCACCATGTTGGGCGGCACCCCGTCGTCGACCAGCCACGTCGCGTAGGAGTGGCGCAGGTCGTGGAAGCGCAGGCCGGCACCGGCCTCCCGCGCCACCGCCTTCACGGCTTCGTCGTACGACCCGCAGGTGGCCGAGTCCTCGTCGTCGTCCTCGTCGGTCCACCGCGCCTCGAACTTGTGACCGTCGATCTCGGCGACCTCCCCGAGCAGCCCCGCCCGAACCAGCGCCGGCCGCCACACCCGGGACCGGAAGAGGGTGCGGCGCAGCGGCTTGCCAACGGCGTTCGGGAAGACGAGCCCGTGGTCCCCGAGCCCGTACCGGTCGGTGTGCTCGCCGATCATCGTGACGAGCCACGCGGGCAGCGGCACGGTCCGGCGGCCGGCGGCGGACTTCGGAAAGGGCTTGAACGCGGTGTTGCCGCTGACCTCCACGACCACGCGGATCACTCGGAGCCTGCCGGCCTCGAGGTCGAGCGCGTCGGCGCGGAGGCCGGCGACCTCACCCCACCGGAGACCGGCCCAGGCCGTGGTCGCGACGAAGGCTCGGTAGCGCTCGGGGAGGGCGGGGAGCAGCAGCCGGCTCAGGTCCTCCCGCGAGATCACGCGGTCGTCGTGGTCGTGCTTGCGCCGCTTCGGGAGCCTGATGTCCTCGCAGGGATTGAAGGCGATCAGTCGGTTGCGGACCGCCGAGCGCAGCACGGCGGACGTGAGGCGGAACGCCTCGGCGGTTGTGGCGGGGGAGCGGCGGGTCCCGAGCTCGGTCACCCAGCCCTGCACCGACAGGTGATCGATCTTGCCGAGCTGCCACGACCCCCACTGCGGGATCACGTGGTTGTGCATGATCGACGCGTCACGGGCCTTCGTGGTCGCCTCGTCGTTGCGGCTCGCGAGCCACGCCCGCGCATGGGTCTCGAATCGCTGGCGGCCGGCGTGCGGGTCGACGTAGTTGCCGCGACGCAGGGTCGTCGCCATCTCGGCGAGGAAGTCCTTGGCCTCACGCTTGGTCGGGAAGTTCTTGGACCGCTGGCGCCCCGAGGGATCACGCCACTTGGCCTCCCACCGGCCCCGCGGTGTCTTGTGGATGCTCACGCCGAGGCCTCTAGGTCGGAGAGCCACGTGTGGAATGCCTCGCGCGGGACGATCCACCGCCGCCCGATCTGCTTGGCCGGAATCTTCCCGGCGCGGATCAGCTCGTAGGCCGTCCCGCGGCCGACACCGAGCAGCCCGGCGACCTGGGCCACCGTGTAGACCTGCGGTGCCGGGATGTCTCTCAACGACGTCGGGTCCTCCCGATCGCGCAGCTTCGTCAACAGCTCGTGCCCGTTCATCACTCAGTCCTCCGTCATCACGCGGCCGAGGTGGCCGAGGTGGTTGTGGGCGGTGGCCAGATGGCGGCCCGCCACGTCGAGAGCGGCCCGGGCGTCGCGGAGTTCGTCCTGCACCGCGAACAGGGCGCGGATCGGGTCGTGGCCCCGGTCGTCGCGGTAGCCGGCGGCGTCGGTGCGACGCAGCGCGCCAGCGAGGTGCTCCACAACGTGAGGGATGCGGTGCACGAGCTCGTCGAGAGTGCCGACGACGTCGTAGGCGTGGCCGGCGGTCGTGGTCTCGTCCAGGCGGACGTGGTTGGCGGCACGGACGGCCTCGGAGGCGTCGTCGAGGCGGCGGTGCATGGTCTCGGCGCTCACGGCTGCTCGCCTCCCGTCTCCGCGGCGGCGGGGACGTCGGCGGCGCGATCCGTGGCGGCGCCGAGCTGGCGGGCGAACTCCCCGGCCGAGCTCGACACCGCCGGGCCGAGCGTGGGGAACGCGGCGAAGAGCAGGACGAGGGTCACGACGCCGGACACGAGCGCCGGCGCAGCGCGACGGCTCTTGATCAGCAGCGCCGTGACGAGCCCGGCGATGACGACGATGGCGAGAAGGTTCATCGGGGCGCCCGCCGTCCGGAGCGCTGGACGCGGTCGACGTACTCGCCGTAGTCGCCGAGGTAGGGCACGCGGATGCGCTCGCAGTCGCGCCCGAGCCCGGAGAGGTACGCGATGCCGGGGTCGGCGTTGGCGTGCTCCTGGCCGAGGCGTCGGGCGTCGTCGCCGTGCAGCATCGCTAGCGAGTCCGCCGGAACCCGGAACGAGAGCCGCAGCGCGAACTGATCGCGGGCGTAGCCGCCGCCGACGGCCGTGGCCTCGAATCGCTGGGCCAGCATGAGCACCCGGAACGCGGCCTTCCGGCCCTCGCTCAGCAGTCGCAGGATCGCGGTGCGGATGCGGTCACCGACCGGGATGCCGTCACCACGCTTGGGCTTGGGCAGGCCGTCGGCGGCCCGGAGCAGGCCCGGCACTTCCTCGAGCACGACGAGGACGGTGGGCGTGGCAGTCGTCGGCTCGATCTTGTCCTGGCGCGGCGGGAGGTGCTCGAGGCGACGATCCATCTCCGCGACGAGGTCCTCGAGCAGGACGGCGTGGGCGCCGAGGTCGCTCGTGCCGACCACCTGATGAGGACGGTGCGCGGTGTCGTCGAAGGCACGCCCGAGCAGGAGGCCGGTGATGTCGGAGCCGGCGATAAGGACATCGGGGGCGGCGACGAGCTGCGAGAGCAGCCCGTAGCAGAACGCGGACTTGCCCGAGCCGTTCTGTCCCTGCACGGCGAGGTGTGCGGGATCAGTGATCGCGTGGCCGAGCGTGATCCCGCCTTCGGTCCGCCCGAGGACCACCGACTCCGCGCCGGCCGCGACCGTGAGGGAGGGAAGTCCGAATCCGTCGGCCAGCGGGTCATGAGCAAGGACCACGAGTCGCACCCATCGGCCGGCGATGGGCTCGACACGCAATCCGTGCCCGCCGAGGGAGTGCGCGAGACGCGGGCCGTTCTCCTTGGCGGTGAAATCGCCGGGCTCCTGGCCGGGCAGCAGCTCAACCGTGAACGACAAGGGTGGTCCGGGTCGGACCTCGCCCACGCGGGGCGTGCGGACGGTGAGCCCAGCCGCGACGGAGACGTAGTGGCAGATGTGCAGTCCCTCGCACGCGGCGCGGAACTCGCCCTTCACCGCCGACGCGAACGTCAGGATCGAGGCCTCGTACTCGCGCTGCGCGCGCCGGGCTCGCTGCCGGCCGAGGAAGCCAGTACCGCCGGCGGTGCGGTGGTCGGAGGGCCGGACGGGTCGGAGGTGATGCAGCTCGGACATGGCTCAGGCCCCCTTCTCCTGGCGCTCGGCGCACGCCGAGCACAGCTGGCCGTCGAGGGCGGGCAGGGCAAACAGCAGCGAGCACCCCGGGCACATCGGGTCGGCGTCGACCACGGGGTCCGGGACGCCGGCCGCGCGCTGGCGGCGGATCGCGCGCAGGTCGGCCGGGGTGTGGCCGGCCCAGATGCCGTGCGCCTGGCCGGACTCCACGGCGTAGGTGAGGCACTCCCGGCGGACCGGGCAGCGTCCGCAGACTGCGCCCGCCACGAGGAGCTGACGGGCTGCCTCTGGTGCGGTGAAGTCGTCCGAGGTCGGGAAGAACAGGTCAGGGACGGTGTCTCGGCACGCCGCGTGCTGCTGCCAGCCCATCTCAGGCCGCCTCGGATTCGGCCTGGCGTCGTGTCGGGCGCGGGACCGAGCCGACGGCCGGCGCGATGCCGTCGGCGGAGAACGACACGTCGACGCCCTTGGCGCCGTTGCGGGCCTGGCGGACCTTCGCCCGGAGGCCGGGCAGCTCCACCGCCGAGTACGGCGTGAGCTCCGGGGCCTCGTGCGAGGTGATGCGGACGCCGTGGAGCTCGTGGCGCCCGTCGCGGCCGGTCGGGAGCATGACGTCGAAGATGCGTACCGGCGCGCCGGTCGCCTCGTCGATGAGCGGCTGGCCCGAGGACCGCCGACCCTGCGGCGTGTCCTCCCAGCGCTCCATGGTCTGTGCGTGGCCGGTGGCGATGGCCTGCAGCTGGCTGGTGTCGATGGGTGCGTTGAACTCGAACATGCCTCCAGGGTTGGCCCGAATCTCCACGACCCCGTAGTCCGAAACGCCAGTCCCGAACTAGTCCCGGAACTAGTCCCCATCCGCGGACCACGTCGTCTAGAATAGTACCGCGTAACAGCGATCCGACGCGGCGGTGATGGCGGAATGTCTGTAACTCACGCCCAGTGCGTACTGAAGGACGCTCGTCGCCGTCGTCATTGGACTCAGCGCTTTGTTGCTGAACAGCTCCAGGTTTTGGCTCACCACAAGTACCGCGACAGGTCTGCGGCCGTGAACGCCGACATGGTGTCGAAGTGGGAACGCGGCGAGAAAGGCGTCAGCCCGTATTACCGTGACTTGTTGTGCGTGCTGTTCGAGACCGACGCTGCGACACTCGGCCTCTCCATCGCTGCGCCGGCTCCGGCGGCCTCCTCTATGGTCGCCTCCGACGAGCCCGACGCCGACCTCGCAGGAGTCATCAGTGAGACCGCTGCCCTCCTCGAGCAGCTCGGGCCAGCAGCAACGATCCTCGAGAGCCGCATGGCGGACGTGTGGAGGGACGAGCTGATGCGCCGGCGAACCCTGGTCAAGCTCCTGGGACTGGCCCCCGTCTCGCCGGCTGTGTCGCGGCTGGTCGGTCCCGGTTCGCCCCCGGTCAGGGGCTCAGTTCATGACCTCGACGACCTCGCCGACCGCTACCAGACCCTCTACCACTCGGCCAGCCCGAGCGCCCTCATCCGGCCGGTGCTGGCACACCTGGACGCGGTCTCGGATGCCATCCGGGGGACGAAGGACCACCTCGCACGCACCAAGCTCCTGGCGAACCGTGCGCGGGTGGCGCTCTTGGCCGGCCGCCTGTCGTTCTTCGACTTCGATGACGCCATGTCCGCCCGCGGCTTCTACAACCTGTCCGTCGAGGCCGCATCCGAAGCCGGCGACCGGCACCAGGCGGCGGCCGCCCTGGGGCACATGGCGTTCATCCCCGCGGCCGAATACAGCATGACCTCTGCTCTGCAATACCTCGAAAGTGCGCGCCAGCAGATCGACCTCGATCCTCACGGACCGTTAAAGTCGTGGGCGTTCGCCATCGAGTCGGAATTCCACTCTCACGCCGGCGACCACTCGTCGGCCCTCCGAGCGATCGACGCGGCGAAGACGGCCTATTCGCGGTCGTCCATCAACGCCGACCTTCGATGGTTCGACTACTACGACGTGAACCGCCTCGCTGGCTTCGCCGGCTACGCCAACCTGCAAGCCGGCCGCTACGACGCCGCGGCGTCCGAGCTCACCGAGGCCCTGGACCTGCCTCTGTCGGCCATCAAGCAGCGCTCCGTCTTCCTCGCCGACCTCGCGACGGTGCACTACCACGCGGGCGACCTCGAGCAGGCTTGCTCGGTCGCCGTCGATGCCACGGACGAGCTCCGGCGCGCCGGCTACGCCACGGGCGCGGGCCGTCTGCGGGAGTTCCACGACCTCGTTTCCCCGCACAGCTCGACGCCGGCCGTGCGGGGGTTCTCCGAGCGACTGAGCACGCTGCAACTCGAGGAGGCCTAGGAGTGACCATCCGCGCCGTCTGGTTCGACGTCGGCGAAGCCCTCATCGACGAGACCCGCGAGTACGGCACCTGGGCGGACTGGCTCGGAGTCCCACGGCACACCTTCTCAGCCGTCTTCGGGGCCGTGATCGCGCGCGGTGGTGACTACCGCGAGGTCTTTCAGCACTTCCAGCCTGGATTCGACCTTCAGAAGGCACGGCAGGAGCGGATCGACTCAGGGCTCGGGGAGTACCTCAACGCCCGCGACCTGTACGACGACGTCCGGCCATGCCTATTTACCCTGCGCGAAGCTGGCTACACAGTAGGTATTGCAGGGAATCAGACCGACCGGGCTGGACGTTTCATCCGCGAGCTAAACCTACCCGCAGATCACATTGCAACTTCTGACGACTGGGGGGTGTCTAAGCCTGACAAAGCATTCTTCGATAAACTTGCAGCTGTTTCAGGTCACCACGTGGGGGACATCCTCTATGTCGGCGACCGGCTCGACAACGACATTGCACCTGCTGCCCAGGTCGGACTAAGAACCGCGTTGATCAAGAGAGGACCGTGGGGCTATATCCTCGACCAAGAGGGCTTCCCTGACGTTACTCCAACGATCGTAATCACGACGTTGGCCGACCTGCCCATGATTGCACCTGAATTGTAAGAGAAGATGCGTGGGTGCCAGTTGGCCAGGAGGCGTTAGAGAGCGGGGGGACATTGCAGATAGAGCTTGGTGCAGCAGTCAGCAAGGTTGTAGGTACGGCTGTTGGAAGGATTATTGGTTCCGTCCTCGGTTCGTCGTTCTCCGATTTTCTATTTCGTCGGGAGGTAAAGGAGCAGGCTGCCGTTGAGATCGAGAAAGAGATCGATTCGGAGCTGCAGGATCTAACATTGGCTGAGAGCCGCGATCTCGTGGCCTTCATTGAGGGATCAGAGTTCGAGGACTACACGCGTAGGCTGTTTAGTAACTCGATCATCGCGAGGAAGAGCGATCCTCACGTTGACAAATATCGCGAGGAGCTGTCGGAGCGCATTCGTCTGCTCCTCCCGTCACAGCCGAGAGCTGCAACACAGAAAATCGCTCTCGCTTTGTACGGAGATGTCTCAGCTAACGTCGCTGCATCTATCGTAGCCACGGAAGTTGCGACGAAGGTGGGTAGGGCCCGTCTTGCACAGCTGCTGCCGAAGTTGGACCTCGCTCTCCAAAGAACTGAAGGCCATCTCAACAACCTCTCACGCGTGTTATCCCTTAAGCCGATTAACGACTTTGAGCATGCGCTCCGTCCTCAGGTAGCATTCGGACACGAGAAGATTAGGCTCCCCCAGCTGGGATCAACCCGGTGGGTGCCGCTTGAACAGCTATATGTCCGACCACGGCTTCACTATGGCGACGGCTCGCTTGCACCATCCATCGATAGTCTTGAGCGGCACCATCGCCTGGTAATTCTAGGTGATCCAGGTGGTGGTAAGACTACGTTGGCCTCCTATATATGTCTTAACGGAACAGCGAGATCAAGTGAGGCAAAGGTAAGCAGCCCCACACCAGTCATGGTAATTTTAAGGGATCACATCACAAGCCTAGAGGCCGCGAATACTTCGTTATCGGAAGTCGTGCTGCACTCATGCAGCTCGAAGTACAATGTAGGA
This sequence comes from Actinomycetospora straminea, assembly GCF_028737255.1. Lineage (GTDB taxonomy): Bacteria > Actinomycetota > Actinomycetes > Mycobacteriales > Pseudonocardiaceae > Actinomycetospora > Actinomycetospora straminea. The sequence continues at coordinate 81,958 of NZ_JAQZAN010000012.1, forward strand.
ACAGATGTCGAGTCAGTCGAGTATCTCCTCCTAAATGGACGCCTAACGGTAGTATTCGACGGTCTCGACGAATTGGTTGACGTTGCGCTGCGTGTCCGAGTTGCGGGGGCAATAGACTCATTTGCCAACCGCTTCTATCGCGCTAGAGTCATCGTCACGTCTCGAAAGATCGGCTACATTGCAGCGCCACTAGACCCTTCGCAGTTCACGCGCGTTGACCTCGATGCGTTTGACGATGGCGCCGTCCGAGACTACGCGCAAAAGTGGTTCACCTTTGACGACACAGGGGCTTCGTCGTCGTCAGCTGACCGGGCTGCGGCATTCAACCGCGATAGCGCACACGTACCTGATATCAGAACAAACCCATTGATGCTGGCGCTCATGTGTAGTGTCTATACAGTTGAAGGCTTCATACCACAGAACCGTCCAGAGCTGTACGAGAAATGCTCCACGCTGCTCATCGAGCGCTGGGATCGCGATCGCCGTCTTCTTGTTCGACTTCCGGCTGAATCTGCCGTGAAACCTGCAATATATGCAATGGCTGAGTGGATTCTAGGCAGCGCAGATAGAGAGAAGGGTGTTCGTCGATCAGAGTTGATCTCCTTTATATCTCATTTCTTGCATCCCCGACGGTTCGAGGATTATGACGAAGCCAGTGCTGCCGCGACTAGCTTTGTAGACTGGTTCACGGGACGAGCCTGGGTCCTGACCGATGTTGGCTCTACCAAAACTGAGCCGCTTTACGGTTTCACACATCGCACATTCCTTGAGTACTTCGCGGCCAAGAAGTTGCTTCGAGATATGCGCAGTGGTCATGACTTGTTCGAGGCTCTCATTCCGCGAATAGAGCGCGCTGAACGAGATATTATCTCCCAAATGGCTTTTCAGATGCTCTTTGACGACTCCGAGAGTGAAGGAGAGGTTTTCGCTGCCAAGTTACTTGATGCTGCCTCCACCACGGTTGACAGCCAGCGTCAGGCTGTCCTCTCGTTCCTGGCGCGATCTCTAGACTTCGTGGTTCCTTCTCCTGCTATTACCCGTAAAGTCGTTGCGAGGGCTTTCGAGTCCTTTTCAACGAGTCACGAGGTGAAGGGCAAGGTTCCGTCTTTCCCGGAGCAGTCTCCCTCCCACGGGCCGTTATACGACTTGATGGCTGCGGCCGACGAGAATCTTGCAACCATCTCGAGCGAGATGCAGCGCCAGTTGGAGAACTATATGGAGTCGCGCCAATGGAAGGCGTCGACTATGCAGCTGGAAGTGCTAGCGCTGGCTGCTTATCCAGACGGATTTGCTCGGATGAGGGGAAACTCGACTGCTCGCAGCGTGTCGTTCTGGGAGGGCGAGGTCGATGCATTTCGCCAAACCATCGACAGAGTGGCCGACTTGCGCAGTGTCGCAAAGTACGCGGAATGGATATCTGATTATCTTCTCGAAACCGGCGAAATGGGGTTTGCCGAGTTCCTCGACGCGCGGAACGTGAGAAGGATCTTTATTGCGAATAAGGCCGAGTGGGCCCTCACTCAGCCCTTAGCCACTAAGATTCTCCTCGCCATGGCCCGGTCTCGAAAGGTGTCGCATGGCAAGTTCCGCAAGAGCGTACCCATCGATTCAGATAGGATTCTATTGGTGAGGGCGCTGTTAGCAATTCGGCCACCGTGGGCTGTGGTGGCTCCCGGCGAGCGCTACTTCCTTTCTGCGCAGGACCGCTTCGTGCGTGCTTATCCGTTTTCAACTGCAGTGGACCGTACTTTGCAGGGACTCTTAGCGGCTTTTGTAACAGACTATGCTTTTGCTGTTGAACCGGATATCGATGCGGGTAGAGCAAGCCGTCGGGAGTATTGGCACGTGCTGATGGGAAAGGAAAACGGCGAGCTTCAATCTCGGACGACTGCGGACATGTTGCCGGCAGCCGCAGACTTCTTCTCGAGGTGGCTCGGGGGCGGTTGGCAGACCGTAATAAGGCAGCGCTAGTGGCGTCGTTCAAAGGCAGCGTGGGCGCCGGGCTCGCGAATTCGCGACGTTCCGGATGAGGACCCTTCTCTCCAGGGGACTGGCCTCTTCTAGCTGGCCCGTAGTGCGGATACGCGACGAAGGAGGGCTCAACCTGACGGTCGGTCCGTGACTCTAAAGCTCGCTATATACGGAGCTGTATGCCGCCTCGACGTTGGTCACGAAAGTCGGCGCCCACTGCGCAAGATTGTAGACCTCGTACCTGCGGACATGCACGCCGATTTGAGCGGCGTGGGTGCCCGGGCGAGGTCGACGGATAGCTATTTCGTGCTCAACGTAAAGGGCGCTGAGCCACGCAGAGAGACTCTCTGTCGTGGTCACGCGGTGAGTCTCAGCGAGCGCCCCGTCTCGCCACCAAGTGAGACCTCTGTAAGATATCTCGACGGCTGCGCGACTCAGGAACCCGACGAGAGCCCGCTGGGCAGCACGCTCCTTGTCGGACAGCAAGCCCCCGCGCTCCTTATGCCGATAGTAGCTGGCGAGGGCGGAGGCTCGCGTGTGCTCGCGGCGTGCGACGTCCTTGGCGGGGTCGGGGTCGCCGCCGCAGTCCCAGCAGTTCTGCTGGTCCTTTTCGGCGTTCCTGCGCTGAACGGTCAGGGTGTGTCCGCACCCGGGGTAGGTGTGGACGGTGAGCCGGGTGGGTGAGCGGATGCATTCGGGGCAGGCGGCGACGTCGCCGTTCTTCCACTTCGGCATGCCGGTGCGGGTGGCGACCTTGTCTTGCCACTCGTGGCCCTCTGAGCAGCGCCACCACACGACGGCCGACGAGCTGGCCAGGATCGTGTCCGGGGCGTACCGGGCGGGTCCTCGGCCGTTCCGCTCGGCGTGCCACTGAGCGGCGAGGGCAGGGAATCGGGCAGCGAGCGTGCGGTTGGGATCGAGGCTGCGAGGCATCAGTCGGGATCTCCTTCAGGCCGCCTGCGGATATGGGACGGACGGTGGCGGTGGGTCCGCGCCGGCGCGCTTGTGGTGTAGCCGGGTGCCGTGGTCAGTGAGGTCGAGGGCCAGGCCGCGGTGGTCGAACCAGGCGACGATGGCGGGCATCCCGCCGGCGCGGCCGGCGGCCTTGAGGGTGTCGAGCTCGTAGGCCACGACGGAGCCGTAGTCGGCGACGGAGATGTAGGCGACGGTCTCGGTGCCGAGCTCTTCGGCGTCGGCGAGTTCCTGTTCGGTGGCCTCGTCCTCGAGCAGCGGGCCGGCGATGCCGAGCTCGCGGGCTTTCTCGGCGAACCAGCCGCGCATCAGCGGGGGCCACTGGCACTGCCGGAACCGCATCTCGGTCGCCGTCTTCGACCACTCGCCGATCAGCCGGGCGTCGGCCTCGGCGGCCTGGTAGTCGCCTTCAGCTATGGCGACGGCGCAAGACTCCATGACCTCGAACGGGGTGCGGTGGCGGCGGCCGGGCTCCTGCCGGCCGTGCTTGAACACCGACCCGACCGCTTCGAGCGCCATCTTGAACGGGTAGCGGGCCAGCTCGGTGCTGCTGGTGTCGGGGCCGATGTCCAGGACCTTGACGTCGAACCCGGCGGATTCCTGCTGTCCGCCGCGCAAGACGTAGCTGATGGCGTCGAGACCGTGTTCGGCCAGGCCCTCGCACCAGCGCTCCCAGCACTCGGCGAGCACGGTTTCCGCGTAGGGAGTGGTGATGCCGACCGGATCACCGATGGGCTGGTCAAGCACGGTGCGGGTACGGCCTTCGGTGCCCCACGGGACCTTCTTGGTGGTCCATTCGCGGGGATCGCAGAGCAGGAACACGTGCATGTGCGGATGCCAGCCGGCCTCGTCGCCGACGGTGCACTCGAAGGCGCGCAGCACGAACCGCACCCCGAGCCGTTCCTTGAGCCGGCGCCACGGCCGGTCACTGGTCACGTGCTTCCACGCGGTGCGCTGTGCCTGCACGAGGGTGCGCAGCGAGTGCCCGAGGTGATGGCGGGCGGAGAACGTCGCGAGCACGACGGTGCCGCCGAGCGCTTCCCACACCGAGAAGGCGTGTGCGAGGTCGCGGGCGCGTCCGACGGCGATCTTCGCGCCGCAGCACACGCACGAGTGCCAGGTCGCGCAGGTCTGCAGGCCGCCGACGCCGACGTCGAGGGAGCCGCGGTCGTCGGTCTCGAGCCCGCGCAGCGGCAGCTCCTCGGCCTGGGCGTCGAACCGGAACCGGCGACAGGTGCGGACCTTGCGCAGCGGGGACACGCTCCACATCGCGCGGTGCACCGCCCACCGCACGTCGGCGTCGTCCGGGGGCGGCACCGCGACCGGAGCGGGCCCGGCGGCGGTGTCGTTCGGGGCGGGGGAGCTAAACCCCTCATTCCCAAGGCGCGGTGCGCTCACGGTGCATCACCTCCAGTGGCGTAGGCCGGCGCTGGCGCGCCGGTGCCCGGCCCTTCCGGGCCGGGCACGCTTCCGCTCCTGTCTTCGACCCGCGGCGCGCGCCCGGCCCGAGGGCCGGGCGGGGCAACGGCAGCGGCGACCACGACCACGGCGAGAAGCACGTAGAGCAGCCCGGCCCGGAGAACGCCGGGGAGAGCTCGCGCGCCCGACTCACCAGCCGTGGGGCTGCTCAAGGCCGCGCGGCCGAGACCCCGGAGGAACCGCCTATGGCGGGGCGGGGCGGCGGCACGCGAGCTTGTACGGCCGTCCCTCACCAGCAAGGGCCGCCAACCATCTTCACCGGCCGGCCGTCGACGAGCGCCGCGGATCAGGACGAGGGGCCGATGAAGATCGTTGGCTTCCTCCCTTGCTGGCGAGCCTCCGACGGCCGAAGGGCCCGCAGGCGCGGTGGGGCCGGGACGGACCCCACCCGGGGCGCGCACCGCCGCCCCGCCGATCTCACGGGCGTAGGAGGTGGCCGGGATGCGAGTCCTCGTAGCCGGCTCGAAGTTCTGGACCGACGGGCAGACCCTCATGGCCGCGCTTGCCGATGTGTGGGAGCCCGACGCCGCACTCGTCACCGGCGCGTGCCCGGAGGGCGCCGAGGACCTGGCGGCGCGCTGCTGGCGGCGCTGGGGCGGACGGGTCGAGCGGTGGGAGTTCGACTGGGACCAACCGGCGGGGACCGTGGTCGAGAGCCGGCACCGGCGGATGCTCGAGGCGGGCGCCGACGTCTGCCTGACCTTCGGCAGCTTGACCGGGCCGCGGTCGCTGGAGGCGATGAGCCGCGCAGCCGGCGTCCCGACGTACGGATGGACGTGAGCGCCCCGAGGGTCGCGTGACAGCCGGCGGCGACGAGGCACCACCGGTTCCTGCGCGACTCGGGACGACGGGTCAGGCGCCGCCATTGGACGGGCCAGGGCGCCCGGGGTGACCTACGTGGGCACCGTCGAGCGGACGGGCCGACGACGAACACGCGACGAACACAGCCCGCAGACGGGTCCGGACAACGACGAGCCGATCCGGCACGAAACCGCAGCTCCAGGGCTCATCCGTGACACCGCGCGGCACGCCGCGGGTAACCCGGGGGACCTTCACACCGAAGAGGTCACTGGTTCGATCCCAGTATCGCCCACCGCAGGTCAGAGGCCCGATCCCGAACCTTGGGGTCGGGCCTTCGCCGTTCCAGCGGGAGCACTTCGGGAACATCGGCCCTCACTTGATGATCGCTAGCGAGCCGGCCGGGCCGTCCTCGTCGTCATCGTCGGGCCCGTCCTCGTCGTCCTCCCGAGCCGGCGCCTGCCCGCCGCCAAGGGCGTCGAGGATGCGGTCATGGTGCTCGGTGCGCCGCGTGTAGAGCTGCAGCGTCGTGGTCACGTTCTCGTGGCCCATCACACGCTGCACCATGTTCGGCGGGACTCCGTCATCCACGAGCCACGTCGCGTAGGAGTGGCGCAGGTCGTGGAAGCGCAACGCGGCGCCGGCCTCCCGAGCGGCTACCTTCACCGCCTCGTCGTAGGACCCGCAGACCTGGACGACGGACTCGCCGTCCTCGTCGGTCCAGTGGGCTTCGAACTTGTGACCGTCGATCTCGGCGACCTGGCCGAGTAGTCCCGCCCGCACCAGCGCGGGACGCCAGACGCGGGAGCGGAAGAGCGTCCGGCGCAGCGGTTTGCCGACCGCGTTGGGGAACACCAGGCCGTGATCACCGACCCCGAACCGCGCCGTGTGGTCGCCGATCATCGTAGTGAGCCATTCCGGCAAGGGCACGGTTCGTCGCCCGGCGCCGGACTTCGGGTAGGGCTTGAACGCCGTGGTGCCGCTGACCTCCACCACGACTCGGACCACCCGGAGCCGGCGGCGGTGGAGGTCCAACGCGTCCATCCGGAGACCGGCGATCTCACCCCAACGCAGCCCGGCCCACGCGGCGGTGGCGACGAACGCCCGGTAGCGCTCGGGCACGGCGGGCAGCAGTAGCTCTGACAGGTCCTCCTTCGCGATCACGCGGTCGTCGTGGTCGTGCTTACGCCGCTGAGGGAGCCGTACCTCCTCGCAGGGGTTGAAGGCGATGAGCCGGTTCCTGACCGCAGATCGCAGCACCGACGACGTGAGCCGGTACGCCTCGGCCACAGTGGCGGGGGAGCGACGCCCTGCCAGCTGCGTCACCCACCTCTGTACCGACAGGTGATCGATCTTCGCGAGCTGCCAGTGCTCCCACTGCGGGAGCACGTGGGTCCGCATGATCGATGCGTCCCGGGCCTGCGTCGTCGCCTCGCTGTTGCGGCTGTCGAGCCAGGCCTGGGCATGCACCGCGAATCGGAGCCGGCCAGCCTGGGGGTCGACGTACTGACCTCGCGCCTTCGCCGTCTCTTGCTCGGCCAGGAACGTCTTGGCCTCTCGTCTGGTCGTGAAGTTCTTCGATCGCTGACGGTTGGACGGGTCGCGCCACTTGGCCCGATAAGTGCCTTCCGGGGTCCGGTGGATGCTCACGAGGCCACCGCCGACACCTCGGAGAGCCATGCGTGGAAGGCCTCACGCGGCACGAGCCAGCGCCGGCCGAGTCGCTTGGCCGGAATCTCGCCCTTGCGGATCAGCTCGTACGTGATCCCGAGGTTGATCCCGAGAGCCGCGGCGACCTGGCGCACGGTGTAGACCTGCAGCGCCGGAATGTCGTTCAACGACACCGGGTCGTCGGAGCGGTCGGCCAGCTTCTTCAGCAGTTCGTCGCCCTGCATTGTCCTTCTCCTTCTCCGTGGTCATGCGGTGATCGAGTCGAGTTCGTCGCGCGCGGCTCGTCGTTGCGCTCGCGCGTTGGCGGCCGAGGTATTCGCCAGCAGGGCGTCGGCACTGGTGTGCCAGCCGATGCCGGCGTAGGCCAGAGAGCTGACGACGATCTCGGTTCTGTCCTCGTCGCCGGGCTCGTCGTCCTGGTCGGGCCCGTGCTGGTGCTGGGCGAGGCGCCATTCCCGGCGTGCCCGGCGAAGGGCGCCGAGGGTGGTGGAGTAGCGGCGGCTGCGGGTGGAGAAGTGGCCGCCGAAGCCGAGCATGTGCGCCCAGCGCTGGAGCCGGCCCCAGCCGGCGGCCCATTCCTTGGCGTCGGCGCGTTCGGGGCGGGTGCCGAGGTGCCAGCAAGCGTCGACCTGTCGGCCGGGGTGGGTGTCGAGAGTGGCGTGGTCTCGCACGGTGTCGGGGCGCAGCCGACGCGAGGTGTGGCCGGCGAGTTCGGCGGCTTTGGTGGCGTACTTGGCGAGGTAGCCGGCCACGGCGGTGGTGGTGATCTCTCCGGCGTCATCGAGGTCGAGCCGCGAGAGCCGGACGGGACGGGGGTCGACCTGCTCGCCCCACACGACCGGCCACCCCTGCTCGCGGGCGGGGTGGCTGGCGGTGGTGAACCGGGTTTCGACGACGGCGTCTCGGAGGATGGTGGCGAGGTGGTTGGCGCCGACGCGGGGGTCGGGCGGGATGACTGCGTCGGGGTCGCGGGGCTCGAGCCCGTCGAGGCGCACGAGGGCGTGGAAGTGCACGGCGCCGCGGTGCTGGAACTCGGCGACCTTGGTGTAGGACAGGCGCAGCTTGATGCCGTGTCGCTTCGCGAGCGCAGTGACCGCCCGGCGGGCGGCGATCATGGTGCGGCGCCACAGCTCCCCGGAGTGCAGGTTCCACACCGCCTGGGCCGGGTGGTCGTAGCAATCCAGGCACAGCGGCCGTCCCCGCTCGGCCGCGTCGTCGTCGTGACGCTGGAAACAGGCCAGGGGAATACCGTGGGGGCAGTGCTCGAGGTCGCGGCGCGGCCGGCACGGGGCGGGGCGTCCGGCGCGGTCGGTGCGGTGCGTGTGCACGGGGCCGAAGGACGGGGCGGTGGCGGTCAGGAACACGCACGGGTGCTCGCCCACGCTGGCGGGGACCCCTTTGCCGCCGACCAGGCCGGCGGTGACGAGCTGGTAAGTATCGGCGCGGTAGGTCTCCGCGCAGCCCGGGCAGACGGAGGCGCGGCGGTTGCCGCACGGGGTGTAGAGCACCCCGTCGGGCATGTCGGTGGTGTGCCGCTCCCCGGTGACCCGGCCGGTCGCCTGCTCGACGTGCTGGACCAGGCCCACGAGCCGGATAGGGTGCGAGCAGCCGGCGGCGCCGGCCACGTGCGCGGTCCAGGCGTCGTAGTCCCGCGTGAGGGAGGCCGCGAGCTCGTCGAACGACACCGACCCGGCCGCCTTCGCGAGCCGGCGGGCGGCGAGCTCGTCGACCGTCGCCCCCGTTGGCCGCATGGCGGGCCCCGTGGTGGTGGTCATCGTCGGTCCCAGCGGGAGGTGTCGATGCTGGGGTCCCGGCTGGCGAGATAGCGAGCGTTGGCTCGCAGGTCGCGCCCGAGCAGGTCGGCCTCGTCCGGGGAGAGGATCACTTCCACGGTGGTGTCGGGCAGGACGGTCAGGCGGACGACGAGCACGACCGCCGCGGCGTCCATGACCGGGGCGATGTTCGCCGCGCACAGCCGGAACAGCAGCGGCTGGCCGTCGTCCACCGGGTCGGCAGCGGGCGCGAGCTGCACGGGCTCCCGGCGGGCGGGGGCGTTCACGATGCCCACCCGGCGCGCAGAATGGTGGCGCGGTCGGCGAGGGCATAGACCTGCTCGTCGGACAGGTACGCGGACTTGATCCGACGGGGTTCGCCGCCTTCGGCCAGGAGAAGCCCGACGCCCTTGTCTTCGGGGGCGATGGCGGCGGCGGTGTACCCGCGGGTGGCCCACCCGGCGCCGAGCACGATGTCCGAGGACGAGTCTGTGGTGCAGCGGAACGCCCACCGATAGCCGAACAGGTCCCGCAGCGAGGTGGGGATGATGTCCGAGCTGGGCCGCTGGGTGGCGGCGACGACGATGATGCCGGCGGCGCGACCGCGGGCGACGAGGTCGCGCACGGCCACGGAGAAGGCTTCGCGCTGGGACTTGGTGCCGACGGTGGCCGAGTAGTAGGCGACCTCATCGAACACCGCGACCACGGGCGAGATGCCGTGCGCGGCGTCGTCGGGGGTGATCTTGCGGCGGCGCTGCGCGTCGAGGAGGTCATACCGGCGGTCCATCTCGACCTGAAGGTCACTGAGCGCGGTGATGGCGTCATCGAGGTCAGGGCCGACGAAGCGTTCCGCGCAAGTGCGCCAAAGTCCGAGTTCGACGAGCTTGCCGTCGAACAGCCACAGGTCGCAGTCGGTCGACAAGGCGGCATGGCCGACCGGGAGGTTCAGTGCGACCGACTTGCCAGCGCCCGGCTCCCCGGCCACGAGCAGGTTCCGGTAGGTCAGCGTCGCCCGGACCGGCTGGCCGTGTTCGTCGACCCCGAGGTGGATCGGGTCCCAGATCGACAGTGCCAGGGGCTCTGGCGCCTCGTCGCAGATCGCGGCGGGAGTGGTCACGGCGCTGAGCCAGTCGCGGAGCAGGACGCGCAGGCGGGTTGGGTCAGACATAGTCCGACCAGTCCCCGCCACGGTCGGGCACCGCGGTCCGCTCATTCTCGGCGCCCTCGGGCTGTGCGGGTTCGGGATGGTCGATGACGACGGGGGCGTCGTCGCGGTCGTCGAGCGTGGGCCTCGGCGTCGGGACGCCGTTCGAGCCGGCGGCGCGACTGGTGCCGGAGTGGTGCTGGTTGACCGGCTTCGGCGGGACGATCACGGTGCCGCGCGGGGGCGCCGCGCCGGTGGCGGCGGTCCAGTCGTCCAGCTCGGAGGCGATCAGGTCGCGGGCGAGCGGGTCACGACGGATCACGTCGACCCGCACCAGGGCGGTCATCCGTCGGGTCGGGGTCACCCGGGCGTCGCGGGCGAAGCACCCCGAGGCAATCCATTCGACCTGATCCTCGACGTCGGACGGGCTGATCCCCGCGCGCAGGAGCAGCCAGACGGACTCGCCGACCTCAGTGGGATGCGACCAGAGGAACAGCGGGGCGTGGCGGGAGAAGTTCAAGCAGCGCCGCTCGACGAGCACCTGACGCAGCCGATGCCGGGTCATCACCGCCGACGCCCGCCGCGAGACGAACCGGCGCAGCACCGGCACCGCGACGAAGACGGCCACCGTCACGGCGATGATCGCCGACGCCGCCGCGGGTGGGAGCCAGGAGTATGCGAGCGCGAGGAACGCGAATACGAGCGCCACGGCGAGCAGTTCCACCCGCAGCCGGATCAGCAACCCAGCCACGCGCGCGGCCGGGTACGTGGCCGGCGCGGTGATCAGTTCGAAACCGTCCGTACGCGCGACGCGAATCGACCGGCGGGACGTGAGGCGGGAAGTCGAGCGAGCCATCAGAGCACTCCGAGACGAGAAAGCCGACGAGGTGAAAGCGAATGGGAAGAAGGGGGTCGGGACTGCGGGGAAGCCAGCCCCGACCACCGGGGCGAGAGCGGGCGGTCAGGGCCAGGCCAGGGCGGCGCAGATGCCCACGCAGGCGAAGACCTGCGATCCGGTGTCGGTCGAGACGCCGACCGGCACGTGCGGGACGGCGGGGTCCGGGACGCTGGGGTGCAGGTAGTTGGTCTCGCACATCACGCACTCCAGGCCGTCGGCCTGCGCGGCGTTGAGCCCGGACCAGCGCTGCTCGCGCTGCTCGTCCTTGGTGGGAAAGCGGATCACGCCGCACCGCCCTTGCCGGCCGAGGCCGTGACGACGTCAATGGCGTCGGCCTTGAACGACACCCCGGAACGGCCGTCCTGGTTCCACGGGATCGCGATGAGGTTCCGGGGGCGGACCTCGTCGCCGACCTTCACCTCGGGCACGCCCGCGGTCACGCAGTTCAGGACCTCCGCGCCCTCGGGGCCGATCTTGACCAGCTGCGTGGTCGACAGGCCGATCCCGGTGACCCGGTCGGTGCGCTGGCGGCCCTGCATGTCGGTCTTCGGCTTCGGCTCCGATCCGACGCTGTACGGTCCTGCGAGATGTCCACCCTGATTGCTGCCATGGCTGCGGTCCTCCAGGGACTCGATACGAGAGCTTCCGATCCGTTCGGTCGGACAACTCAAGAACACCATCGCAATTCATCCGTCGTAAGTGACACGACGTAGCACGACGTAATACGACAGTTCTTACGTCTTCGCGATCAGATCTCGGTGTGCGATAATCGTCGGGCGACTCGTCGCGTCTTGGGGGTTCGATCATGACCACTGAGCTCAGGGAGGTCCGGCGCCGCCGGGGGTGGACGCAGGACCAGCTCCAGCACGAGATGCGCCGCTCGGCGGCTCGTCTCGGCCTCACGCTGCCCGGGGGCCAACAGAGCTTGCGTGTGATGATTTCTAGCTGGGAGAACGCCCGGCACACCCCGAGCGCGGACCACGTGCTGGTCCTCTGCGCCGCCTACGACGTCCCGGCCGACGCGCTTGGGCTGACCGCCGCCCCGGAACCGGAGCCCGACGAGGCGCCGGTGCGCTCGTTACTACGCCGCCGCACCGCCAACGCCGGCCCCGAGGTCGCCGACTACTTCACGCGTCAGATGACCGAGCACGCTCGGATGGACAACCTGACCGGCCCGCTGTTCGTCGTCGACACCGTTCTGACGCAGTTCGAGCAGCTCGTCGCGTTGCCCGGCCGAGAGCCCAAGCGGGCCGCCTCGCGGTACGCCGAGCTGGCCGGGTGGCTTCTGCACGACTCCGGCGAGACCGAGAAGGCGCTCACCTACACCGACCGCTCCGTCCAGCTGGCCGACGCCGCCGGTGACGACGCCCTCGCGGTCTACAACCTCATGCGCAAGGGCAACGTCCTCTACGCCCTCGACCGCGTCGACGAGGCCGCTGCGGTCGCTCGCCGCGCCGTCGCACTCGCCCAGGTTCACGCCCCGGATCAGCTCGCCGTGTGTTTGCGCCAGGAGGCGCTCACCTCAGCTCGCCGAGGCGACGAGGCCGCCACACGTCAGATGTTCGAGCGCGCCGTCGAGCTGACCGCACCGACCCTGACCGGCGACGAGTTCTCGTCGTACTGCACGACCGGCTACCTCCACATGGAAGCCGCGTTGTGCTGGCTCACCCTGCGCCGCCCGGCCGACGCCGTCCAGGCGTGCACGGCCGCTCTGACCCGGTGGCCCACCGAGCTCGTCCGCGACGAAGCGCTGTGCCGGACGCGACTGGCCGTCGCCCACCTGCAGCTCCGGCAGATCGACGAGGCTCGGGAAGCAACATCGACCGCACTGGACCGGGCCCGCACGGCACCATCCGCCCGGACCTTGCACATGCTCCAGCTCATCGCGACACGGCTGGCGCCGTATCGCCAGGACCGCCGTATACGGGACCTGGCCCGCGAGATCGCCGAGGTCGCCTGACCGTCCGGGTCGGCGGCGGCGTCCGTCGTCGCTGGCTCGCTAGGCTCGCAACCAGAGCCGAGCTAGTCCCGGCCGAACCGGGAGGGAAGGACGACGATGTTCATCACTACGGCGTCGTCGCACGACGAGGCCGCCCGCGGCGCCGACGTCGCGGTCCTGCCCGTCGGGAGCTTCGAGCAGCACGGCGCACACCTCCCCCTCGCAACCGACGCCCTCATCGCCTCCGCCATCGCCTCCCGGCTCGCCGCTGACTACGACCTGTTCCTCCTGCCGCCGGTCACCCTCGGGTGCTCCCACGAGCACGCCGACTTCCCCGGCACGGTCTCCATCAGCTCGAGCACACTGGCCGCGATCCTGGGCGACGTCCTCGAATCGCTCGCCGGGTCCGACATCCACCGTCTCGCGATCATCAACGCGCACGGCGGCAACTACGTGCTCTCCCACGTCGCCCAGGAGGCCAACGTCCACGCACGACGGGTCGTGCTGTTCCCATCGTCGAAAGAGTGGGACACGGCCCGCGAGCACGCCGGCTGCCAGACCACCGCGAGCCAGGACATGCACGCCGGCGAGGGTGAGACCTCGATCCTTCTCGACCAGTGCCCCGAGGTCGTTCGCGGGAGTTACCGCGAGGCCGATCACCGCGCCGACCACCGGCCACATCTGCTCACCCTCGGCATGGGTGGCTACACAGACTCCGGGGTCATCGGCGAACCCTCCGCAGCGAGTGCGGAGAAGGGCCGCCTGTTGCTCGACGCGTTCTCCGCGCAGTTCAAGGACTATCTCGACGTCCTGCGGTAGGCCGAGAGCGATCTGCACGCCCTCGTTGTCGGTGAGGACTTTCTTTACGTCTTCAAGCCGGCCCTGACGGGCCGGACCGGGCGGCTCCGCTGCCGGACCGCCTCTTGTCTTCGACCCGGCGGCCGGCGCGGGCACGCCCGGCCACACCCGTAGATCAGCAGCAGACGCGCAAGCCTCACCGATCGCGAGGCAGCTCAAGGCCGCGCGGCCAAGACGAGGAACACCAGAACCGCCTCCGGCGGTGCTCTGACGGCGATGCGTCGGCGCGAGCTTGACCGGCCGTCCCTCACCAGCAAGGGCCGCAAACCATCTTGCCGGCGACACCGCGAGGACGTGATCGGTCAGCAGGAGGGGCCGTCCAAGATCGTTCACTTCCTCCCTTGCTGGCGAGCCTCCGACGACCGAAGCGCCCGCGTGCGCGGTGGGGCCAAGAACGGGCCCCCACCCACAACGCGCCGACGCACCGCCGCTCTGGTTGGAGGCCCCCATCATGCGAGGTCCTGGCGCCCATCAGCCCTCTCGCGCTCTGCGATCACACTGCCGCGCACGATGGACCGGCCGCTCAGGTCCACACGTCGGGCCGCGGGCACAAGTAGAACCTGGCCGTGTTCGTCTTCCGGGCCTACAAACACGACCCGCTCTAGAACACTGCTTCCGTCTCCGAGGCCGTATCGCGTAAGTAGCTCGTGCGGTGAGAGGAGCGTGCGTCTTCCCTTCTCTGGGTCGGAAAGAAGAAGCTCAAGGCCGTCTGGCCTTGGAATTACTCGCTCAACCACGGCTGGTTGCCAGCCAGACATTTCCTTCAGCTCGCACACGCCAGCATGTTGGGGCTGACGCAGTTCGGTTCGCCGCATTCGTAGACGAGTTCAGCCCCGACAGATGGATCATCTGGGTTGAAGCTGTTATGAACAAGTCGGTGGATGTCGTGCATGCTTCCATCCTCAGGAAACTGCACAGCGAAGGTATTCGACCAGGCTGGTTGCTCATCCTCGGTGATCTGTGCTGCTGCAGCCTGTAAAGCTGCCCGCGCCTGCCCTGGAGTGAGAAAGATGCCGAAGTCTTGGAGAGGTATGCAGTCATCCGGGTCGATCTCCTCCTCTCGCGGCTCCGGGGAAGCACGAGCAGGTGAAGGGCCGGGTGGGTCAGTCTGGCGAGACCAACCGCACGTCGAGCAGACTAGCAGCCATCCTTCTCCGGGTTCGGCCATTTGCTTCTCGACCTGATACGAGGAACACGCTGGGCAGCGCTCAAGCGCTTCACGTTCTGCCCGAGCAAGTGCGAACAGGAACAACTCCACAAGGGAGTTCGCCGCTACCAAAGCAAGCCGGCCATCGAGATGACTAGCATTGCGAGCATGAGTCAGCCAGCCGAGAAGTTCCCAAGTGCTGTCGCTCTGCGATTTCAATAGCTTTCGTAGATGTGCGAGGCTCCGTCCCGGGGCAATCGCGTTTGAAAATACCGCTGCCCACTCCTTGAAATTACCATTCTGAGATGGCAAGGTAGATTCTGGAGGCAGACTGAGACTGATCTCGCGCATCTTGGAGACAAGACTAAGTAGACATTCGCGAAGTCTCATGCCAACTGCTTGAACGTCCTCGACTTCTTTTGCTCTGTCCAGGTTGTCGCTAGCAGTCTCGATGCGGCGTAGGACCTCAAGCACCCAAGTCCGGTCTTCGGCCTCTCTAAAGATGACCGGGTTCCGAGCCTCCATGCGGGTCATCAGTCCGATATGGAAGGAGAGGGCGATGTCCATGCTCTTGATCTGTTCTTGGCTGTAGAGGTTGGTTGGCGGTGTGATCACCCACCAACGGCCTTCGTTCGTGTGCGCGTCCCAAACGTCGTAATCACGCCCTAGGATCGACTCGCTGTTCACCTTCTCGACGTGCTCGACTGCGAAATCGGGGCCTGACTGAGATCGTAGGTACTCATCGATGGCGCGACGCTGGCCTTCCGGGCTCTCCATGACGTACTAATCCCCTTCGGCGGGAGGTGATACCAAGCGGAAATCGATCGCGCTCACACCGTCGACCGTGATCAATTCTGCCTTATCGCCCTCGCCTGTGACGGCATCAAGAGCCAACTTGGCCTGGTTGAACGAGGACTGCAGCGACTGTCCGCTGCCAATCGCTGCGTAGAGCTTCGCCGCGAATGCCTTGGCGCCAATGTCGGTAACGGATTCGGTCATTGCAACAACGGCGGGTGTCGCCGACAGAACGTCTTCGACGCCACTGAAGGAATAACAAGCGTTCAGCACTACCAGTTTGGGTGTCCAGTCGGTCGCAGCGAAGGCCCTTCCTAGGTAGCTATACGAGTACTCAACACCATCAGCGCCCACGTCATCCGGTTCATCAAAATACAACCCTTCTTCGGAGCCATGACCCGAGAAGTGGACAATGTCGGGATGGTCGTCATTCAGGGCGTGGAGTACGTCATCGGTCGTCGCTGCCGGCCAGACAGTTACCTCAATGTCAGTGCCGACAACAGCTCGCTTCAGCGCTTCGCGGATCTCGCGGGCTTCCTGGTCGACCCTGATGCGTTCTTCACCTGCTGGGCTCGCGGTGAGCAGGGCCAACCGGACCTTGGTGCGGGGCGGGAGGACGGCAGGACTGACGGCTGTTCCGCTCGTGCGTTCACTTGCCAAGCGCCGGGCGTGAGCTAGCTCCTCTTTCCGTCGCCTCTTGTCAGCGAGTTCATCTCGTCGGCGCTCCGATACGACGGAAGATCGGAGACTGTCCTCGGCTCGCCCTGCGCGCACCGAAGCCTTGGCTTCTTGCTTAGATTCCGCCGCTGCGGCTTTGTCGAGGGCTGCTGCTTTTTGTTCGCTTCGGTTGGCGGCCCGTGCACGTTGCCTTGCAACGCTTGGGGATTTGGCACGGGTTGCAGACTCTGCCTTCTTCTGCGCCTTCTCGCGTTCCTTGGCGGCGCTCTCCCGCTTGTTCGCCGCCTTGTCTGCGTGCTTAGATTCGGCCTTTTTCTCTTTCGCAACTCGTCGCCGATCGTTGGACGAAGACACCGCACACCTCCTCGTGGGCGACCGCCGCCCCCATCACGACCATCGCATGGAGCACCGACAACGTCGGTTCGCGCGGCCGCAAGCCCCGCCTGAGGCAGCCGTGTTGGGGACCAGTCGGGGACCACACTCCGGGCACAGGGCGTAGACCTATACACGTCGTGCTCGCCAGTGACGGGTTGCGCTCAGGCGCGACGTGCAGCACCGCGTCGGGGCTCGTCCTGGGGGTCAAGGGGGCGAGTTCGCCGAGCTGACTGTTATGTGGAGCGATAGCCGCACGGCGGCTCGGTCGGCCAGATGAACTACGACGAGGACGCATCCTCGGTGTTCTCGCTGTCCTGGCCGATCTCGTCACGGCGTTGGCGCTCGCGGTAGCCGTAGGCCGCCCGGCGCACGGCGTCCTCGCTGTCGAGCCCGGAGCCCAGGGCGCCGGCGACGGTGGCGAGGCCGGTGGTCAGCAAGGCGAGCGCGAGGTGGTCGCCGAACGTCGGTGGGCGGCCGAGGTAGGAGCCGAGTACCGAGGGCTCGAGGAAGAACAGTGACCCGAGCAGGGTGAGCACGTAGACCGTGGCGGACATGGCGAGTACGCCCATGCTTAGGGTGATCACGGTGGAGGCGTTGTAGAGGAACGTCTCCTCGCGCTCGCCCTCGTCGCGAGCTCGTTCCCAGAGGTGGTGGGCGCCGATGATCCAGGCGACCATCAGCGCGACCGCTACCAGCAGGGTCAGAGCGAGCTTGCCGGCCCCGAGGCGGGTGGCGAGTACCCAGGTCGTCGTGGAGGTCAGGGTCAGGTAGGCGCTGGTGCCCAGCACGGCGGCGAGCGCGCTGCGCATGCCCAGCACGAGGCGCCAGGGTTCGTTGGTGCGCACCATGCCGGCGAGCAGGCGCGCCCGCCCGCGCCACGGGGTGGTCACGTAGCGCCTGGTGTGCTGGCCGTCTCCGGCCTGGACGACGTGCACCGGCTGCAGGTGCTGGGCGGGGGCGCGTCCGAGGCGGTTGGGGTGGTGCTGTCCGTGGTCGAGGCCGGCGTCGGCGGTGCCGGTGAGGTCGGCGACCAGGCGGACGATCGCGTGGCGCACCTTGTGGTGCTGCAGGAACGGGCCGAACCCGGGGAGCGAGAGCCCAGCGACGCGGCGGTCGTGGTCGAGGTCGGCGAGGATCGGCTGCTGCCCGTGCTGCATCGGCAGGTCGGTGAGGTAGACGCCGATGTCCCAGTCGGTGTCGGCGGTCTTGTCGGCGACGGCCCCGAGCACCTCCTCGGGGTCCTGCACCGAGGCGGTCACCGGGTGGGTCATCGTGCGGACGTCCCAGGTGATGTGGCTGTCGACGTGGGTGCCGAGCTCGTCGGGGAGCTCGTCGACTAGCTTGGCGGCGATCTCCGCAGGAGTGTCGGGATCGGCGAGCAGGCCCACCACCAGCGTGCGGCGACCGGCGGCCACCGCATTCGGGCTCTGTCCCCGTTCGAGGTCGGTCATCGGTCCTCCTGATCGCGCGCCACTCGGCTGCTGATGGCCTTGAGGGTGAACAGCGCAGCGGGGACGGCAAACCAGAGTCGGCCAACGACTTTGACCTCGCCGCTGCTCAGTCTCGGTCTCCGCTCACTCGTGATGGAGTTGTCAAAGATCAGGCCTAGCCTCGCTCACCCGGGAACATCACGGGAACGTGCGGCGTGGCCGGCCGTGCTAGTCCCCAGGGCTACTCGACACGAACGCCCAGCTCAGCTCGACTCGGCGACCCGCGGTGGCGGTCGACAGCACGGCGGGGCAGGCTTCACACCGAAGAGGTCACTGGTTCGATCCCAGTATCGCCCACCAGCAAAACCCCTGGTCACCGGCTTGACAGAGCCGCCGGCCAGGGGTTTTCTCGTCTCTGTCGAGGGTCGTCGAGGCCCGCTCGTGGCTCACGACCTGCTGGACCGTGGTCGGTGCCGACGGTGACCCACGCGCAGGACGGCGCGAGCTCCTGATCGGCCCGCATGCGCCCGTGACGCCATGCCGCTGATGGGCCAAGGTCTTCGCTAAGAGTCCGTTGACCTGCGGCGATGCTCTGGAATAGTGCTGGGCAGACGTTCGGAGGGCGCGCTGATCGCGGGGGGCGGCGGGGGGCGGGGCGGCCTCGTGCTCCGCTACTCCTCGGCGCGCGAGGCCGTCACCGGCCGCACCATGAGCGCCCACGAGCTCGGTGACGACCCCGCCGAAGACGATGGATCCCCGCGCCGACGCCACCTCAGCGTGTACACGGGCCCGACGTGGCGGCCGGGCGCTCCGCCCTGGGTCGAGGACCGAACCTCGAGTGGGCCCCACCGCGTCGGTCGGGTGAGGGTTTCTTCCCTGCGTGAGAGTGGGCAGCTCGGACCAACCGGTCCACCTCGAGCGCCGGCTCCTGGATCAGCCAGCAGCCCGCCACCTCGGGGGAGATGCCGATGCGACGGAAGCCAGAGCAGCTCAGCGCCGGCGCGGCCTTCTCCCACGCGGCCGAAGCGACCGCTGCCGCCCGTGCAGCGCGGCTGCGCAGCAGCGCGATCAGGCTCGAACAACAGCTCGCGGCACGACCGCGCAGACCTGTCGATCTCGACTCCGAGACGGAGGCCCTCCTCCGAGCGCGCCTCACGAAGTCGGGATACGCCTCGGCAGGCAGGACCCGGTGACGGCGTGCGGTGTCCGCAGGCCTCGGGCACAGGGCGCGCAGACACGCTGGAACACCGATCCGTCCGGGACGATCATCACCGTCCGATTCCTCGGCTCGGCCCGCCGATCCGGCGAAGATCGAAGCAGAGATGCAGCAGTGATCGCGGTCTCCCTCGTCGTCGTCACGCGCGAGAACGGACCATGCCCGCGAACACGACCACACATCCCCACGCGGCCGCCGCCACGACGAGGAACGCCAGGTAGACCCGGTCGTAGCCGAGTGTGGGGGCCAGCGTCGCGGCGGCCACGGGCGCGAGCAGGCCGGCGATGCCCCAGGCGGTGAACACCAGGCCGTAGGTGGTGCCGAAGCGCTCGGGCGGGACCACGTCGGAGGTGGCCGCCGGGGTGAGGGTCGAGAGCGCGCCGTACTGGGTGCCGAGCAGGAGCAGGGCCGCCAGGGCGACGGGTCCGCTCGCGCCGAGGGCCAACGGGAGGCAGGCGAGCACGAGGAGCGCCGAGTTGGCGTGCAGCGCGGCGCGTCGGCCGATGCGGTCGGAGACAGGTCCGGCGATGAGCCGGCCCGCGAAGTTGCCGAGGTTGAGCAGGACGACCGCGAGGGTCACCACGGCCACGTCTCCGGCGAGGTTGCCGGCCTGGGCGAAGGCCGCGAGGGCGGGCGCGCTGCCGAGGCCGAAGGCGAGCCACAGCACGACGACGGGTCCACCCGGCCGCGTCGGTCCGTCGCCGGCCTCGCGCCGCGGGCCCGAGCGGGGCGCGGCACCCGGTACGAGGAAGGCCGCCACGGCGAGCAGGACACCGAGGGCGCCGGCCAGGACGACGAAGGTCCCGACGCGGCCGACCGCGTCGATCAGGGTGGAGGCGACCGGGGCGAGAACGGCCGTGCCGGCGGCGTAGGCGCTCACGACCAGGCCGAGGGCGAGCCCGCGGCCGGTGGCGACGGTGCCGGCGACACGGACGGCGGTGGCGTAGCCGAGTCCGGTGGAGCCGCCGACCAGCACACCGAAGGTCAGGAACAGCACCACCACGGAGGACGCGGCGGCGCTGCCCGACAGTCCGAGGACCGTGCCGGCGAGGGCGACGAGGGCGAGCCGCCGCGGCGCGAACCGGTCGGCGGCACGTCCCCCGGCGAGGACGCCGAGCATGAAGGCGGCCAGGCCGACGGAGAACACACCCGCGAGCACCGCGTGGCCCACGCCGAGATCGCGGCCGAGCGAGTCCGTGAAGACGTCCCAGGCGAACAGCGGACTGACCGCGAGGTCGAGCAGCACGGCGCCGGTGAGCGCGCGTCGCTTGCTGCCCGCTGCAGCGCCGGTGTCGGCCACGGTCACATGGTGGTGGCGGGGACCAGCTCGGTCAGCAACTCGCGGACGCGGCGGTCGATGTCGTCGCGGATCGGGCGGACGTCGTCGATGCCCTTGCCGGCCGGGTCGGTGAGCTCCCAGTCCAGGTACCGCTTGCCGGGGAAGATCGGGCAGGCGTCGCCGCAGCCCATGGTGATGACGACGTCGGCGGCGGCGACGGCGTCGGTGGTCAGCGGCTTGGGGAACTCACGGGAGAGGTCGAGACCGAGTTCGGCCATGACCTCGCGGACCGCGGGGTTGATCTCGTCGGCCGGGGCGGAGCCCGCGGAGCGGACGTGGACGGCGCCCCGGGCGTGGTGGTCGAGCAGGGCGGCGGCCATCTGGGATCGGCCGGCGTTGTGGACGCAGACGAACAGGACCTCGGGGACGTCGGACACGAGTGCTCCCTGGGCTCGGGCGGCGGCGGTCAGGCGCTCGCGGGCGGATCACCCGCGGTGTCGGTGGCGTCCGGATCGCTCACGCGTCGACCACCGGCAGCTCGTCGCGGTCGGCGGGCATCGTGGCGGGGCTGTCCGGGGCCGCGGGCACGAGGACGGCCGACAGCTGGTCCAGCAGCTCGGGGCGCACTCGGTAGTAGACCCAGGTGCCGCGACGCTCGCCCGTGATCAGCCCGGCCTCGCGCAGCACCTTGAGGTGGTGCGAGATCGTCGGGCCGGACAGGTCGAAGACGTCGGTCAGGTCGCAGACGCACGCCTCGCCGCCCGCGTGCGACGCGATCAGCGAGAGCAGCCGCAACCGCACCGGATCGCCCATCGCCTTGAACACCCGCGCGAGCTCGGTGGACTGCCGAGCGGACAGCGGCTCGCGCGCGAGCGGCTCGCAGCACCCGACGACCGCGGCGAGGTCGGCGAGCATCCGCTCCTGCGCCCCATCCTGCTTTGACATACGTCTACCTTGACATGCGTCGAACCACGAGGCAACCTTTGGTTCGATAGACGTCGAAACAGGCGCCGGAACGTGTTCGAGGAGGACGCCGTGTCCCGTGTGCAGCTCGCCCTGCGGGTCTCCGACCTGGAGGGCTCGATCCGCTTCTACTCCCAGCTCTTCGGTGTCGAGCCGGCCAAGCGCCGTCCCGGCTACGCCAACTTCGCGGTCACCGAGCCGCCCCTCAAGCTGGTCCTGCTCGAGGGTGAGGCCGACCGCCCGACCGTGATGGACCACCTCGGGGTGGAGGTCGCGTCGACCGCCGAGGTCGACGACGCCACGGCGCGCCTCTCGGAGCTGGGGCTGTTCACCCAGGTCGAGGACGACACCACCTGCTGCTACGCCCGCCAGGACAAGGTGTGGGTGCGGGGCCCGGGCCGCGAGCCCTGGGAGGTCTACACCGTCAAGGAGGACTCCGCGGACTTCGGCACCAGCGGCATCGGTGCCACGATGCCCGACGACGCCACCGCCGAGACCGCCGGCGGCCAGACCGCGTGTTGCGGGGTCACCGCCTGCTGCTCCCACGACGAGCACGCCACCGAGCCCGGCGTGACCGTCACCGAGGCCACGACCGCCGCCGGCTGCGGGTGCGTCGCGTGACCACGGAGTCCGCGGACGGGTCGGCCGTGGCACGCGAGCGGGTCCGCGCCCGCTACGCCGCCGCGGCCGACCAGGTCCGCGCCGGCCGGACCCCGAGCTGCTCGGGGTCCGACCCGGCCGGGATGTGCGGCGACGCCTACGACCCGTCCGACCTCGCCGACGCCGCGGGGGCCGGGGTCGCCAGCCTCGGCTGCGGGAACCCGCTCGCCGTCGCGGAGCTGCTCGCCGGGGAGACCGTGCTCGACCTCGGGTCCGGCGCCGGGCTGGACGTGCTGCTCTCCGCCCGCCGCGTCGGACCCACCGGGTTCGCCTACGGGCTGGACATGACCGACGAGATGCTCGACCTCGCCCGCCAGAACGCCGCCGACGCGGGCGTCACCAACGTCGAGTTCCTGCGCGGGCACATCGAGGCGATCCCGCTGCCCGACGCCTCGGTCGACGTCGTCATCTCCAACTGCGTGATCAACCTGTCCACGGACGCGCCGGCCGTGTTCGGCGAGATCGCGCGAGTGCTGCGGCCCGGCGGGCGCCTCGGCGTCTCCGACCTCGTCGCGGACGACGAGGCCGACCGCGCGACGGTCGCCGACGGGGCGGCATCGGTCGGGGCGATCACCGGTGTCCTCCGTCGGGCCGAGTACCGGGCCCAGCTCCGGGAGGCCGGCCTCTCCGAGGTCGCGATCACCCTCACCCAGGAGGTCGCCGGCGGTGTCTTCTCGGCCGTCATCCAGGCCTCGCGCACCTGACGAGGCCGGGCGCACACTGCCCGGATGGACCGACACGCGGTTCATCGGGACCTCGAGCGCGCGCGCTCGACGTTCCACGAACTGCACGCCCGGGCGACACCCGCGGCTCTGGCGCGCCGCTCGAACGGCACGCGGTGGTCCAACCAGCAACTGCTGTTCCACATGCTGCTCGGCTACCTGATCATTCGGGCGCTCGGCAACCTCGTCCGCATCGTCGGACGGCTCCCGCCCGGCGTGGGTCGGGCCTGGGCGAGGGTCCTGGACGCCGGCACACGCCCCTTCGACGTCGTCAACTACGCCGGCTCGTGGGCCGGGGGCAGCACTCTCGGGCCGCGGGGGCAGACGGCGCTCTTCGACCGGGTGATCGCCGCGTTGCACCGCCGCCTGGACCGGGAGACCGACGCCGACCTCGCGCGGGGGATGCACTACCCCACGCGCTGGGACCCGTACTTCACGCCGTACATGACCCTCGCCGACGTCTACGCGTACCCCACCCGGCACTTCGACCACCACCGACGACAGCTCACCCTCGACGGCCCTCCGTGAGGGTCGTCGCCGCGGCCAGGCCGGATCACGAGACGGCCGGCGCGCTCAGTCCTCGGGGTCCCGCACGGCGACTCGCGGTGGTCGTCGATCGGGGTCGGTCCGGGTCTCATCGGCGAGGACCCGGCCGCGCGGCTTGTAGACGTTGAGCACCGCGACGACGAGCAGGACGACCAGGCCGGCGCCGGGATGGACGACGTCACCGCCCAGGCGGAGCACCTCCTCCGCCGGCGCGGTCGCCGCGCGTCGTGCGGTCTCGCTGACGTCCCGCATGTGGAGCACCGTGATCAGCGTGGCCACGCTCGTCAGGACGAGGCTCACGACGACCCACCAGTGCCTGACGAGGCCCCAGGCGGTGCTGAGAGAGACGGCCACGCCGGTGACCAGTGCTCCGACGGCCAGAGGGACCACCACGGTCCACCCCACGGTCTCCAGCATCTGCCACGCGGCGCGGACCACGTCCGGCTCGTCACTCGAGCCCGCGACGATCCCGAGGACGAGGTAGCACGCGGCGGCACCCACCCAGCCGACCGAGGCCACCAGGTGGACCGTCAGGAGGCCCAGCCGCACACGCCGATCGATCCTCACGACATCGCCACCCGCGTCGGGACCGTCCCGACGTGGACCAGGGCGGCGGAGCCGTGCTGCGCCGGCCCGTGCGAGCCGCCGCCCACGATCGTGTGGACGAGCAGGGCGAGGGCGATCGCCAGCACGACCAGCACGAACACCGTGACCCATCGCGGGACGAGCACGCGGCGGCCGGCCCGTCCGCGAGCGGTGTCCGGCGGGTGGGGGTCGTCGGCCATGAGCACCTCCGAAGTTTCGTGGACAGTGTGTCTACACCACGACAGACTGTCTACAGGAGCGCGATCGGCGGTACCGTCGGCGCGTGCCGAAGCTCTGGGACGAGACCGTCGAGTCCCACCGCCGCGTGGTGCGCGAGGCGATCGAGGACGCCGCGTGGGCGCTCGCCGACGAGCACGGGCTCCGGGCCGTCACCATGGCCGGGATCGCCACCGCCGCGGGGATCTCCCGGGCGACGATCTACAAGTACTTCCCCGACGTCGAGTCCGTCCTCGCGGCCTGGCACCAGCGCCAGGTCGACGCGCACCTCGAGCAGCTGACCGCGATGAGCGAGTCCGCCGACGACCCGGAGCAAGCCCTGCGATCGGTCCTCGGCGCCTACGCCGGGATGATCGCTCGTCGTGGACGGCACGGCCCCGAGCTCGCCGCGTCGCTGCACCGGCCGGGCGATCACCGGACGAGCGAGGCACGGGTCGACGACCTCCTGCGGCGACTGATCACGTCCCGCGTCGAGGCGGGCCACGTGCGGGCGGACATCGAGGTCGACCTCCTCGTCCGCTTCTGCCGGCACGCCCTGGGAGCAGCAGCCGAGCTTCACTCACCGGAGGGCGTCGACCGCCTCGTCGAGCTCACGCTCGCCGGACTGGAGCCGGAGGCCGCCGGTCCGGGCTCGGTGTCACGACGCGACGAAGACGGGCAGGACCAGGCCGGCGGCGATGCCGAGGACCAGGGAGAGAAGGGCGGCGGTGACGGCGCCGTGGCGTGCGGTCCGGGACTCACGGATCCCGTCCGCGGACCCTGATGGCTCGTCCCGGAACAGCGGGGCGATCCAGCGCAGGTAGTAGAAGAGCGAGGCGACGGTGTTGATCGCGGCGAGGACGGCGAGCCAGGCCATCCCGCCGTCGAAGGCCGCGGCGAAGGCGGTGAGCTTGCCGACGAAGACGGCCGTGGGCGGTGTCCCGACCAGGCCGAGCAGGCTCACGACGAGGGCGCTCGCGAGCAGGGGACGACGTCGGCCGAGCCCCCGGAACTCCTCGATGGTGCGCGCGGGGTGGGCCGCGACCACGGCGAAGGCCGCGACGTTCGTGAGCGTGTAGGCGGCGAGGTAGAAGAGCAGGGCGGGCAGCGCCTGCGGGGCACGGGCGCCCACGGCGATGATCATCAGCACGTAGCCGACCTGGGAGACCGTGGAGTAGGCGAGCAGCCGCAGGACGGACGTCTGGGCGAACGCGGCGAGGTTGCCCAGGGTCATGCTGAGCGCTGCCAGCACCGCGACCAGCAACGGCCAGGGGACGATCTGGTCCGGGACGGCCAGGAGGAGCCGCCACATCGCGGCCAGCGCGCCGACCTTGGGAATGGTCGTCAGGACGGCGGCGACAGCCGGCGGCGTGCCGTCGGTGACGTCGGGGACCCAGAAGTGCGCGGGGACGGCGCCGGCCTTGAAGGCCAGGCCGGCCAGCACCGCGACGAGTCCGACGGCCGCCGGCCCGGCCGCTCCCGTCGCGAGTCCGCCGGGCAGGGCCTCGTAGCCGGTCGTCCCGCCGGCTCCGTACAGCAGGGTGGTGCCGGCGAGCATCGTGACTCCGGCGAAGGCACCGGAGAGGTAGTACTTCAACGCGGCCTCGGTCGTCGCGCCCGACTTGGCCCACCCGGTCAGGGCGTAGAGCGGGACGCTCGCGAGAAGGAACGCGGCGAACAGCAGCAGGAGATCGCAGGCACCGGCCATCAGCACCGCTCCGAGACCGCCGAGCAGGACGAGCGCGGTGAACTCGCTCTCGCGCGGGTGCGCGGCGACGGCGTCGCGGGACCACCAGAGGATCAGGGCGACCGCGACCAGGACGATCGCGCGCACCGCATGGGTGGTCGTGTCGAGGACGTAGGTGTCGAAGGTGGTGCTGGGCGGCCTCGTCGCGGCGACGACCGTCGCGACCACGCCGACGCCCACGGCGAGCAGGGCGAGGACGCGCACCCGCCCCTGCCGGCGGCGTGGTGTCCATGCCCCGACGAGGACGGCGAGCACCGCGCCTCCGAGCAGCGCGAGCTCGGGGACCAGCGTCGTGGGGTCCTCGGTCATCATCACCACGGCGGCTCCCCCCGACGGGGCACTGACGCCTCCGACACGTCCCTCATCGGGACACCAGCTCGTTGACCACCCGCGCCGCGGGCTCGATCAGGTCGAGGAGGAAGCGCGGCACCACGCCGATCAGGGTGGCCAGCAGGAGCAGCGGGACGACGGCCCCGAGCTCCCGGGCCCGCAGGTCGGGGAAGGGACGTGGCGTGCCCGGCGCGTCGGGGAAGCGCAGCTCGCCGAGCAACATCCGGGAGAGCGCGAGCAGGAACAGCCCGGCGGTGACGAGGATGCCGACGACGGCGATCGCGGTCGCCACGGGTGCCGCGCCCAGCGCGCCGGTGAAGATCTGGAACTCGGCGATGAACCCGGAGAAGCCGGGGAGCCCGAGCGAGGCGAAGGCGGCCACCGCGAACAGGCCGGCGAACCGCGGCGTGCGCGCCGCCAGGCCGCCGTAGGCGCTCATGTCGTAGGTGCGGCCGCGGTCGTGCAGCGCGCCGGCGAGCAGGAACAGGGCGCCGGTGATGAGGCCGTGCGACACCATCTGGGTGACCGCGCCGGTCGTCGCGAGCTGCCGGGCCTGGGCGTCGCTCCCGGCGACCAGGCCGGCGGCGCCGACGCCGAGCAGGACGTAGCCCATGTGGTTCACCGAGGTGTAGGCGATCATGCGCTTCAGGTCGGTCTGGGCGAGCGCGACCATCGCGCCGTAGATCACCGACACGACGCCGAGCACCACGACGACACCGGCGAACTGCCGCCACGACGCGGGCAGCAGCGGCATCGCGATGCGGACGAAGCCGTAGGTCCCCATCTTCAGCAGCACGCCGGCCAGCACGGCGGAACCTGCGGCCGGGGCCTCCGTGTGGGCCGGCGGCAGCCAGGTGTGGAACGGGACGAGCGGGGTCTTCACCGCCAGCCCGACACCGATCGCGAGCAGGGCGGCGCCGGCCACGGGGCCTCCGGCCGCGAGCGGGTTCTGCGCGGCGAGGGCGGGGATGTCGAAGGTGTGGGGGGTCGCGGCGAGGTAGATCAGGATGAAGCCGAGGAGAAGCGCCAGCGAGCCCAGGAAGGTGTACAGGAAGAACGTCAGGGCCGCCGAGCGTGCGCGGGCGCCGTGGCCCCAGCCGGCGATGACGAAGTACATGAACACGATCGACAGGTCGAAGAACAGGAAGAACAGGATCAGGTCGAGGGCGACGAAGACACCGACGCTGACGGTCTGCAGGGCCAGGAACAGCAGCACGTACGACTTCGGGCGTCGGTCCTCGCGCAACGACCAGACCGCGGCCGCGGTGAACACGACGACCGTCATCGCCACGAGCGGGAGCGAGAGCCCGTCGACCCCCAGGTGGTACGAGATGCCCGCGCTCGGGATCCAGGCGACCTGCTCGACGAACCCGTAGCCGCCGGCGGGCAGCTGCCGCCACATCACGGCGACGAGGGCGAGCTGCACGAGCCCGGTGGCCACCCACGGCACGGTGTAGCGGCGCGGTCGGCTCGTGGCCGGCAGCGCGGCGAGGGCGAGCGCGACGACGACGGGCAGGAACACGACGACGGAGAGCACGTCAGCTCACCCCGATCAGGATCACGGCGAGGGCGGCCAGCACGCCGAAACCGACGGCGGCCTGGGCGTAGTACTGGTGGAGCTGGCCGGTCTGGGGTCGGCGGGCAGTACGGCCGAGAGCTCGGGCGCCGGCCGCCACACCGTCGACGCCCCGGTCGAGACCCCGCTCGACACGTCGATCGACCACGTCGGCGGCGCGGACCGCGGCGCGGCCCGCTCCGAGCACGACGCGGTGGTGGAACCGGTCGTCGAGGCGGGCGAGGGCGGTGGCGAGCCGGAGGGCCGGCCGGACGGAGACGGCGACGGCGAGCCGCTCGAGGCCCAGCCACGCGCGGAGTGCCGCCGGGGCCGGGAACCGGCCGGCCGCGCGCCACGTCACCCCGACGCCGACGAGAGCGATCGCCCCGGACACGACGAGCTCGAGAACGGTCGGTTCCGGAGCCGGCCGGAGGATGTCCGGGCCGAGGGCGAGCAGCCCCGCCGCCGCTGCCGTCACCGCGAGGGTCACGGCGACGGCGGCCTGGAGCCGCGCCCCGGCGCGCCCGATCGCAGCGTCCTCGGTGGCCGGGGGCGAGGGTCGCCACACGAACCACAGCGCCTTCGTGGCGTAGCCGGCCGAGACGAGGCCGGCGGCCAGACCGACGGCGTAGAGCGCGGGACTGCTCGCCGCCGCGCCCGCGAGGACGGCGTCCTTGCTCACCCAGAGGCCCGTCGGTGGCACGCCGGCCAGGGCCACGGCGCCGACGGTGAAGCTCACGCCGAGGACGGGATGGCGCCGCGCGGCGCCACGCAGATCGTCGAGCTCCCGGCTGCCGACCCGCACCAGCCACGCGCCGGCCACCAGGAACAGCAGGCTCTTGGTCGCGCCGTGCGCGACGGTCTGGAGCACCCCGCCCGGCACGGCGCCGACCCCGGCGGCGAGCACCATGTACCCGATCTGGGCCGAGGTCGAGGCGGCGAGCAGTTGCTTGAGGTCGCTCTGGGCGAGCGCGACGAGACCGAGCAGCAGGGCGGTCGCCACGCCGACCCACGCCACCAGCGGCCCGGCCCAATCGGTCGCGTCCAGCCCGGCAGCTGTCCGCAGGAGCAGATAGGCACCGGCGGCGACCATCGTCGCCGAGTGCAGCAGCGCCGACACCGGGCTCGGGCCGTGCATGGCGCCCGCGAGCCAGAAGCTGAACGGCAGCTGCGCGGACTTGCCGACCGCGGCGACCACGACGCCGGCCACGGCGAGGTCTCGCCAGCCACCGGCCACCACGGGTAGTGCGTCGATCGCGAGTGTCGGGACGCCGCCCGCCAGGATGGCGCCCGCCGCGAGGTAGAGCCCGAGATCGGCCGTGCGCGTGGTGAGGAAGGCCGTCCTCGCGCCGCGGGCCGCCGCCGGGTCGCCGGTGTGGTGGGCGATGAGCGCCCAGCTGGTCGCGCCCATGACCTCCCACGCGGCGAGCAGCGGCGGCAGCGTCGTCGCGGTGACCGTCGCCAGCATCGCGCCGGCGAAGACCAGCACGAGGCCGACGAAGCGGCCCGATCGCAG
Source organism: Actinomycetospora straminea (assembly GCF_028737255.1). Classification (GTDB taxonomy): domain Bacteria; phylum Actinomycetota; class Actinomycetes; order Mycobacteriales; family Pseudonocardiaceae; genus Actinomycetospora; species Actinomycetospora straminea. The sequence goes on from NZ_JAQZAN010000012.1 coordinate 111,220, forward strand.
GGCCGGCTCGCCCGCGGCGAACGCCAGCACCGCGAGGAGCGCGACCGCGACGAGCACGATCATCACCGCCGACAGGTCGTCGACCGCGAAACCGGCGGCGATGCCGTCGAGGAGCGGCACGACACCCACCGGGCGTTGCCGGGCGGCGGCCACCGCCAGCCCGACGGTCGCCGCGGCGATCAGGAGTCCCGCGGGGACGGCGCCGCGCGGAGGACGCACCACGATCAGGGCGATGCCGCCGACGAGGGGGACGGCGAGCAGGGCGACGAGGAGGACGCTCATCGTCAGCCCCGCAGCTCGGCGGCGTCGTCGGTCATGTCGATGCGCTTCGCCCGGTAGATCGCGGTCGTGACCGCGAAGCCGGCCGCCATCTCGATGGCCATCGCCGTGACGACGATGACGATCAGCACCTGGCCCTCCGTGCCGGCGGGGGCCAGGAAGTACCAGAACGCGGCCGCGGCGAGGACGACGCCGTTGAGCAGGAGCTCGAGGCCCATCATCAGCATGACGATGGATTGCTGGGTGAGCGCCCCGAACAGGCCGACGGCGACGAGCGCGGCGGCGACGACGAGGAAGGCCTGGAGGTTCATCGTCCGACACCGCCGCGGTCGCGGTCGTCGGACGCCGGGGCGTCGAGCTCGTCGCCCAGCCGGTCGTACCGGCCCCGGCCGGCGGCCAGGACGACCGTGCCGACGATCGTCGCGAACAGCGTCACGCCCAGGGTCATCATCGTCAGCATCTGGCCGCCCATGAGGCTCTCGCCGAGGGCCATCGTGAGGTCCGCCGCCGGCCGGCCCCCGCGCACCGGCCAGTCCACGAGGAGCGCGCCCCCGGCGAGGGCCACGAAGGTGGTCACGGCGATGACTGCGGCCCCACGGGTGTTGTGGAACATCGACATCGGCATGAGCCCGGCCGGGTTCATCATGTACATGATCATGAAGATGGCCATGACGACCATCTCGATGACCATCATCAGCACGATGACCACGCCGAGGTACTGGAGTCCCGTCATGAGCACCAGTCCGGCGACGGCGAGGAACGAGAGGAGCAGCAGGAACGTCGCGCGCGCCATCGAGTCGACGCGGAACACCAGCGCGCCGGCGACGACGGCGGTCACGGCGAGCACCACGAACAGGGCAGTCGTCATCAGAAGCCTCCTTCGCCGAGCACGACGAGGGTCACGACGAGGGCCTGCGCGATGGTGGCGGGTGTGAGGACCACCAGGGAGAACTCGGTCCAGCGCTCCATGCGGATGGTCGGGATCCGGTGGCGCAGGGCGACGAGTGCCACGAGCACGGCCAGGGTCTTCACCAGCACCCAGGCCCAGGCCGGCAGCCACGGCCCGTGCCCCCCGCCGAGGAACAGCGGCACCGCCATTGCCGCTGCCGCCACCAGCAGGAGCCACCGCCCGGCCACGAAGACGAGCCGGTCGACACCTGCGAGCTCCGCCGCCGCCCCGCCGGCCACGTCTCGTCCGACGGGCGCCGAGAACGGGCCCCAGAACGCCATCGCCGCCACGCTGAGCAGAAAGGCCACGAAGGCCACCGGCATGATCAGGACGAACCACAGGCCCCCCTGGGCGGCGACCACGTCGGTGACGCGGAGGCTCTGCGCCCCGACGGCGGCCGTGATGAGGGCGAACATGTGCGGGAGCTCCCAGGCCAGGCCCTGGGCCACGAACCGGTAGCCGCCGATCAGCGACAGCGTGCTGTTGGAACCCCACCCGACCAGCCACACCGCGGCCCACGCGAAGACCTCCATCGCGTTGAACCAGACGACGCCGGCGCCGAGGTCCGCCACGGGGCGCATGCCGAGCGGGAGGACGGCGGCGGCCAGCAGCGCGGCGATCGGGAGGACGGCGCCACCGACGCCGCGCAGCAGCTCGTCGCCGCCCACGGTGCGCCGGCGTTGACCCACGAGCAGCCGCAGGGCCTCGCGGGCGGGCGTCACCGCGGCCACGGCCCACGGCACGGGGCGACCCGCCGCTCGCCCGGCGGCGAGGACGTCCGCGGCGACGGCCGCCCACGCCACGGCGAGCAGCAGGATCGGCAGGAGGATCGAGAGGCCGAGGGGCGGTGCGGCGCTCACGACGCACCGCCCGGAGCCGTCGGCAGGTCCGGTGCAGGCCGGGGCTGCGGGTCCGCCACGGCGACGACGAGTCTGGCCGCGGCGAACTGAGCGCCGACCAGCCGGGCATCCAGCGTCGCGAGATCGATCCCGACGTGCCCCTCTTCGCCGGTGCCCGCGACCGCGACCCCGGCCGAGGCCAGCACGTCGTCGAGGGCGTCGAGGATCTCGCTGCGTCCGGCCCCGGCCGACCGGAACGTCCACCGCAGCAGTCGAGACCGCCGGACCCGGCGACGCAGGTCGTCGAGCTCCTCGGGGACGTGCGCGGTGTCCGCGCCGGAGAGCAACGCGTCGCGCAGTCCGCGGGCGCGCGCGGCGGGGCCTTCCCAGCCGGCGAGGGCGAGGACGCGCGCCGCGGTGTCGAGCGCTCGGGCGGCGTCGGGCAGGCGCTCCGTGGCTCCCTGTTCGTCGAGGTCGAGGAAGCGCGACCGGGCCTCCTGGATGACGTCGCCCTGGAGGACGACGTCGATGACGAGCCCGCTCGGCCATTCCGGCAGGACCGGTCCGAGGCTCACGTGGAGCTGGTCGAGAGCCAGGCCGTCGCGATCTTCGCCCAGGTCGGCCATGGCCAGCCCTCCGGGGAGCTCCATCCCGCCGCCGTGGTGGTGGTGACCACCGTCGCTCGCCGTGTGCGCGCTGTGATCATCGTGCTCACCCGGCCCGAGCTCGTCGTGCCCGCCGTCGCCGTGGCTCCGACCGCCGGGGGAGGGGTCGGGAGGGCGTGCGCGCGACCCGCTGCGGGATGCGGCCGCCCGTTGTGCGTCGGCATCCGCCAGTCGCCGGACGACCCCGTCGAGGGCCGCGGCGACCTCATCCTCGTCCGCGATCCGGACCAGGGTGCGGGGGGCGGGCACCCCGACCCAGATGTCGTCGACGACGGCGGCGAGCTCTCGGCCCGGTCGTCCCACGACCACCACGAGATCCGCGTCCGCCGGCGCGGACGCGATCGGCCACCGCCGCCGGGCCAGCTCCTGCTCGACGCGTGCCCGCAGCCGGTCGGTGCCCGGGGCGGGAACGACGAGGGCGTGCGGGCAGCCGACGGCCGCACGCAGGAGCGCGCTCCTCAGGTCCATCGCAGTGCTCCCTCACGCCAGGCGTAGAGCACTCCTGCCACGAGGAGAGCCAGGAAGCCGAACATCTCGATGACCGCCGCCGGACCCCTCTGGGCGACGACCAGGGTCCAGGGGTACATGAAGATCATCTCCATGTCGAAGGCCAGGAAGACCATGGTCACGACGTACCAACGGACGTGGAACCTCGAGACGGGGTGCTCGAGCGGCGGCAGCCCACCGGCGTGCGGCACGACGTCGGCCAGTGGGGCCGCCACGACGACGCCCCGCGCGAGCGTGCGCAGGGCGACGGTCAGCAGGACACCGACGCCGAGCACCGCCAGCAGCGGGGTCAGTTCGTCCATCACTCGTGCCTCTCGGATCGTGGTCGGTCGGCCTACCCGGAGTTGTATACCCCCAGGGGGTATCTGTTGCCCAGCAAGGTACGAGGTAGGGGTATCCGGTGCAAGGAGTGGTGGTGTGCTCGACGAGCGGAGGTGTCCTCGGGGATGCCCGTCGAGCTGGGCTGGCCAAGCCCCTGGACCCTCCCGCGGGGGTGGCCCGCTCGTGCCGGGTTGACGAGATACCCCCAGGGGGTATGTTGGAGACGTCGAGAGGAGCCGAGCGATGAACGGCTACGCGGGGGAGAAGGACGCCTACGTCAAGCGGCTGCGCCGGATCGAGGGTCAGGTGCGCGGTATCGCGAAGATGGTCGAGGACGACAAGTACTGCATCGACATCCTGACCCAGGTCTCGGCGGCCACCCGGGCACTCGAGAACGTCGCCCTCGGGCTGCTCGACGATCACCTCGGCCACTGCGTGGCCCAGGCCGCTGCCGAGGGCGGTGACGTGGCCGACGAGAAGATCGCCGAAGCCACCGCGGCCATCGCGCGCCTGGTCAAGTCCTGATCCACCCTGCGAGCCCCGACGCGGACACCGCGACATCGGTGGCTCGGTCCTGCCGGTCCTGCCGGCCACCACCGGGAGCCGGCGAGCCCCGAACCGACACGCCGCGTCCGGGCGGCCACCGAGAACGGAGACGACCCCATGAGCCAGACCCGCACCTACACGGTCACCGGCATGACCTGCAGCCACTGCGTGACGTCGGTGCTAGAGGAGGTCGGCGAGGTGCCGGGTGTGACGGGTGTCGACGTCGACCTCGCCGGCGGCCGGGTCGTCGTCACCGCGGAGGCGCCGATCGACGACGACGCGGTCGCGGCCGCCGTGGAGGAGGCCGGCTACCGGCTCGAGAACTCGGGGAGCAGCTCGTGAGCACCGCGAGCCCCGCGGCGACAGCGACCCCGCCGTCGGGAGCCGTCGACGGGGACACCGACGACCGGGCGCAGCCCGAGCGGCTATCCTCGCGGCGCTCACGGTTCGATCGTCCCGTCATCCGGTTGGCCGGGTTCGGCCTCGCCCTGGCGCTGGCCCTCGTCGGCGGTGGCGGGCTCGGCCTCCTGGCCGGACCCGGCCCGACCCCACAGGCCGAGCCGCCGGGTCCGGCGGGCCCCGCGGTGCCGGCCGCGACCAGCACCCCGGCCGGGGGCCCGGACGTGAGCGGCCTCGCCGTGTCCGAGGACGGCTACACCCTCGACGTCCGCGCCACACCGGCACGGGCCGACACACCCGGCGAGCTGGCGTTCCGCATCGTCGGACCGGGCGGTGCCCCGGTCACGGCCTTCACCCCCACGCACGACGAGCCGCTGCACCTGATCGTGGTGCGACGGGACCAATCCGGCTTCCAGCACCTCCATCCGGCGATGGGCCCGGACGGGACCTGGCGGATCACCACCAGCCTGGCGCCGGGGGATCACAGGGTCTTCGCCGACTTCGCTCCCGACGGGCGGACCGAGGCCATGACCCTCGGCCGCGACATCGCGGTGGGCGGCCTCTACAGCCCGACGCCGCTTCCCCCGCCCTCCACCACCGCGACCACCGCGGACGGCTACACGGTGACCTTGACCGGGGCTCTGGTGCCCGGGACGGCGAGCCCGGTGACCCTGTCCGTGTCGCGGAACGGGGCACCGGTCACCGATCTGCAGCCGTACCTCGCCGCGTACGGCCACCTCGTCGCCCTCCGCACCGGTGACCTCGCCTACCTCCACGTCCACCCGACCGGCTCGCCCGGGGACGGGCGTACCCCGGCGGGACCGGCCGTCGAGTTCCTCGCCGAGGTGCCGTCCGCTGGTCCTTATCGGCTCTACCTCGACTTCGCCCACGACGGCGTCGTGCGCACGGCGGAGTTCACGGTCGTGGCCACGGCGGGCGCGGGGACACCGGTGGCCGGTGTCCCCACCACCTCGAGCGGCCACGGCGAGTCGGGTGCACCCCATGGCCACTGACCACGCACCAGCAGCAGTCGTCGGTGGCCTCGACGAGGTCACCGAGGGAGGGCACTCGGGATGAGCACCGCCATGCACGACACCAGCCCGGTCGCGAAGGATGTCGCGACCACCCACGACGTCGAACTCGTGCTCGGCGGCATGACCTGCGCCTCGTGTGCGAACCGCATCGAGCGCAAGCTCAACAAGCTCGACGGCGTCGAGGCGACGGTGAACTTCGCGACGGAGAAGGCGCGCGTCACCCTCACCTCCGAGGTGACCACGAACGACCTGATCGGGGCCGTGGAGGCCGCCGGCTACACGGCGTCCGTCCCGGAGCCCCCGACGAGCGGGGCCGACGGCGATGCCGAGCCCGACGGAGAGCGCGCGGGCGAGGCCGACGGCCTCCGCACCCGGCTCCTCGTGTCGCTCGTCCTGTCCGTCCCCGTGGTCGCCCTGGCGATGGTGTCGGCGCTGCAGTTCACCTACTGGCAGTGGGCGTCGCTCGCGCTGGCGGCTCCGGTGGTGGTCTGGGGCGCGCTGCCGTTCCACCGGGCCGCCTGGGCCAACCTGCGCCACGGCACCGCGACCATGGACACCCTCATCTCGCTCGGCACCCTCGCCGCCCTCGGCTGGTCGCTCTACGCCCTCTTCCTGGGCACGGCCGGCGTGCCGGGGATGACGCATCCCTTCGAGCTGTCCATCGCGCCGACCGACGGCGCGGGCAACATCTACCTCGAGGTCGCGGCCGGGGTCACGACGTTCATCCTGGCCGGCCGCTGGTTCGAGGCCCGCGCCAAGCGCCGCGCCGGGTCGGCGCTGCGGGCACTGCTCGAGCTCGGTGCGAAGGACGTCGCCGTCCTGCGTGACGGTGTCGAGCACCGCATCCCGGTCGACCAGCTCGCCGTCGGCGATCGCTTCGTCGTGCGCCCGGGCGAGAAGATCGCCACCGACGGCGAGGTCGAGGACGGCAGCTCCGCCGTCGACGCCTCCATGGTCACCGGCGAGTCGGTGCCGGTCGAGGTCGCAGCGGGCGACAGCGTCACCGGCGCGACCGTCAACGCCGGCGGCCGCCTCGTCGTCAGGGCGACCCGGGTCGGCGCGGACACCCAGCTGGCGCAGATGGCGCGCCTGGTCGAGGACGCCCAGACCGGCAAGGCCGCTGTCCAGCGCCTGGCCGACCGCGTGTCCGGTGTCTTCGTCCCCGTCGTCATCCTGCTCGCCGCCGCCACCCTCGGCTTCTGGCTCGCCGCCGGCGTCGGTGCGGCGGGCGCGTTCACCGCGGCGGTCGCGGTCCTGATCATCGCGTGCCCCTGCGCGCTGGGATTGGCCACGCCGATGGCGTTGATGGTCGGCACCGGGCGAGGGGCAGCGATGGGCATCCTCATCAAGGGTCCGGAGGTGCTCGAGTCGACCCGCCGTGTCGACACGGTCGTCCTGGACAAGACCGGCACCATCACCGAGGGCCGCATGTCCGTGGTCGACGTCGTCCCGGCGTCCGGCGAGGACGCCGACGAGGTCCTCCGTCTCGCCGGCGCGCTGGAGGACGCTTCCGAGCACCCCATCGCCCGAGCGATCGCGTCCGCCGCGCGAGAGCGATCGGGACGACTCCCGGCCGTCGAGGGATTCGGCAGCGACGAGGGCCTGGGTGTGCACGGCTCCGTCGAGGGTGCCGCCGTCCTCGTGGGCCGGCCGCGCCTCCTGCAGGACTGGTCGGTGGCCACCTCGAACGACCTCACGACCGCGAAGCTCCAGGCCGAGGAACGCGGACACACCGTGGTGGCGGTGGCGTGGGACGGCGCGGCGCGCGGCCTCCTGGTCGTCGCCGACACCGTGAAGGACACCAGCGCCGAGGCCGTGCGAGGCCTGCGAGGACTCGGGCTCACCCCGGTCCTGCTCACCGGCGACGCCGAACCAGCCGCCCGCGCGGTCGCCGCGGACGTCGGCATCGAGCCCGACCGGGTCATCGCCGAGGTGATGCCCGCCGACAAGGACGACGTCATCGGGCGCCTCCAGGCCGAGGGCAAGGTCGTCGCCATGATCGGGGACGGCGTCAACGACGCCGCTGCCCTCGCCCGCGCCGACCTGGGTCTCTCCGTGGGAACCGGCACCGACGTCGCGATCGAGGCCAGCGACCTCACCCTGGTGCGCGGCGACCTGCGCGCCGCGGTCGACGCCATCCGGCTCTCCCGTCGCACGCTGTCGACCATCAAGGGCAACCTGTTCTGGGCCTTCGCCTACAACGTCGCGGCCCTGCCCCTGGCCGCCGCCGGCCTGCTCAACCCCATGCTGGCCGGAGCGGCCATGGCGTTCTCCTCGGTCTTCGTCGTGGCGAACAGCCTGCGCCTGCGTCGATTCCGCACCCGCGCGACGTCCTGACACGGTGACCGGGGGGCGCCGGGTGCTGAGGGGCAGCGCCGCATGCCCGCGGGGGCTTCGTGGAACCGGTCCCGGGGACGGACGCGGCCCGAGCCGGCCCGCGGGGGGAGCGGGCGGGCGGGGGCGGTGCGTCCGTCCCCGGTCGGTCAGACCCTGCTGAGCAGGGCCTGCATCTCGGTGATCTCCCGCTGCTGGTCGGCCACGATCGTGCCGGCGAGCTCCTCGGCCTGGGGGTTGAGACCCTGGGCCTGCTCGGTCTGGGCCATCTGCACGGCACCGGTGTGGTGCCCGATCATCATCTGCAGGAACATCCGGTCGAAGGCAGCGCCGGACTGTGTCGAGAGCTGCTGCATCTGCTCCTGGGACATCATGCCCTGCATGGGCATGCCACCCATCGGCATGCCGGGCATCCCGTGACCCGGCATGCCGGGCATCGCGGTGGAGCCGGGCTGCGGGCGAGGCGCGCCCCAGGCGTCGAGCATCCGGTTCATCTGCTCGATCTCCGGACCCTGCTTCTGGGCGATGCGGGCAGCCAGGTCCTTGACCTCCGGCGACGAAGCGCGGTCGGAGGCCTGCGACGACATGGTGATGGCCTGCTGGTGGTGGGGGATCATGCCCTGGGCGAACAGCACGTCCGCCTGGTTGTGCTCGGGCGAGATCGGGGCGGCCGCCGAGGGCGGCGTGGCCGCCGAGGACGGGGCCGGGGCGGCCGCGGGTGGCGCGGATCCGGAGTCGGAACATCCCGCGGCCACGAGGGCGGCGGTGGCGGCGGCGATGACGCCGCCGACGAGACGGGCACGCACGAGGAGGTCTCCTTCGGCTGGGCACCGGCCGGTGCGCGAGGGGCCGGTGCTGGTGGCAGGTCGCGGCGCCGCTGCGCGGGTCACGTCCGGGACGTGGCTCGCGCAGACGGAGGGCCGGCCTACAGCCGGAGGACCTGGAGCTCCGCCAGTCTCGAGGAGGCGGGAGGGGTCCGCGGCGCGGTCGCCGAGGCGCCGCCCTCCGTGCCGACGTCCGGGACAGGCGGCCGCCACCACAGCGCGACGAGGACGAGCACCAGCAGGAAGACCGCGGCGCCCACGAGCGCGGCGAGGCACATGTGCAGCAGGGAGCCGGCGTGGTCGTGGCCGCCCTCGCCCGGGTGGTGGTGCAGGAGCGCCGTGCTGCTCGGTGCGGACACGCCGTTCGGCACGTCGGGCCGGGCCCCGCGCTGATCGACGCTGCCGGCGTGCGTCGTGGCGTCGACGTCGTGGTGGTGCTCGTGACCAGAGGGCGCGGCGTGATCGGCGATCGAGGGGGCCGGCGGCGGGGAGGAGTCGACGTCCGGTGTCGCGTGCTGGTGGGCCCCGACGACGTGGTGCATGAGCACCAGCCCGAGCGCGACCAGCAGGACGGCGAGGCGTCCGCACCAGCTCGCGGGCAGGAGGGTCGCCGACACCGCGCCACCCGCGCGACGCCGCGAGCTCCCGTGCCAGCGGACCACGGCGACGACGGTACCGACGTCACGCCATCGAGCGCGCGGGCCCGCCCCACCGCTCGCCGGCGGGGACGTCCGCGCCCGTCCACGCTCCGGACGGCGATGGCGAGCGACCGCCGTCCACGGTGCGAGGTCACGGCGCCCCGGCTCCACCGGACAGGCCTTCCGCCGCGCCTTCGGTCGGCCTAGACTTACCGTTCGTGTCAGCTTACCGAGACGCCGGGCTGGGGTTGCTGGGCGACCCGATGCGCCGTGCGATCTTCGAGATGCTGGCGCGTCGGCCCAGCTCGGTCGGTGAGCTCGCCGCCGAGCTCCCGATCAGCCGGCCGGCGGTGTCCCAGCACCTCAAGGCGCTCAAGGTCGGCGGCCTGGTCGTCGCCCACGCCGAGGGCACGCGGCGCATCTACCGCCTCGACCCGCGGGGCGTGGCCGCGCTGCGGACCTGGCTCGACGGCGTGTGGGAGCACGCCCTGGCCGACTTCCACAAGTTCGCCGAGAAGACCGTCGCCGACGAGACCGCCGGCACCGACCACCCCGACACCGACCACTCCACCAGGGGGCAGCCATGACTTCGCCGATCCCGTCGATCGAGGGCAAGACCACCGTCAACGTCGGCCGCGACCGCGCGTTCGAGCTGTTCACCGGCCACTTCGGCGCCTGGTGGCCCCGGCGGTACCACATCGGTGCGGCCGAGGTCGCCGACGTGGTCCTGGAGCCGCGGGAGGGCGGTCGCTGGTTCGAGCGCGGCGTGGACGGCAGCGAGTGCGACTGGGGTCGCGTGCTCACCTGGGAGCCCCCGGAGCGGATCGTGTTCACCTGGCAGATCGGCGGGGACTGGCAGTTCGATCCCGACCCCGCGCACGCCAGCGAGATCGAGGTCCGCTTCCACGCCGACGGCCCCGAGCAGACCACCATCGAGGTCGAGCAGCGCCACTTCGAGCGTCTCGTCGGCGGCGAGGGTGTCTACGGCGCGATCGAGCACGGCGGCGGCGGGTGGGTCGCGCTGCTCGCGGCGTACAGCCAGATGGTGGAGCCGTGACCGCACCGCCGGGGCGCTCCCGTCGGGATCGATCGGGACGGGATGGTCCCCGCGCAGTGAGGACCGCCGCCGGGACGTCGCCGGTCAGGCCGCCGGCTCGCCGAACAGCTCGTGGACCAGGACCCGGGCCTCGTCGGGTGCGCGAACCTCGAGGCGGACCGGCGGGCCGAGGTGCAGGGCCAGGTCGAGGAAGGGGCAGCACCGCGCCTCGGCCGCGGCCAGCTCCGCCAGCTCGCCGAGCGCGACCCGGTCGGTGTCGACGGTGAGTCGCACGCCCCCGGGGATCGCGACGCGCTCGACGACGGCGCCGAGGACGGTCCGCCAGTGCGCGGCCCGGTCCTCGCGGTCGGCGGCGTCGAGGCTGCACGCGATCACCTCGGTGCCGGGCCCGGCGACCGGGAGCGCGGGCGGCGTCGGGCCGACGACCGCCCCGGTCTGACCGAGACGCGTGCACGACGGCCCGCACGGTCCCTGCCGGTCCAGCACCTCGAGCTGGGCGCGGGCGCGGACGAGGTGATCGGCGAACGCGGTCAGCTCCAGGCCCCGCTCGCGGGTCTCCGCGAGGTGCCGCTCGACCAGCGGCACCAACTCGTGGCGGACGTCCGGGCACGCGCCGTGCTGCCACGGCGCGAGCAGCCGGCGGATCTCGGGCAACGTCAGGCCGAGGCCCTTGGCCGTGGCGATGAACGCGAGCCGGTCGACGGCCCCCTCGTCGTAGAGCCGGTAGCCCGACGGCGAGCGGCGCGCCGGCAGCAGGCCCTCCCGCCCGTAGAAGCGCACCGTCGACGCCGGCACACCTGACCGGCCCGCCAGCTCCGAGACCGTCATGCCGTCCACGACGTCGACGCTAAGCCTGCGAGCCGGGTGACAGGTCAAGCACGGATCGGGTCGCCGCCGTCGCCGGGGCGCGGGCACCGGCGACGACCTGTGGACGGGCGCGGGCGCCGCACGGCAGGCTGCGCGCCATGGGCAGTGACGACGCCGTGGTCGGCAGCACCGGGACGGCCGGCAGCGTCGCCGTCGCGGGCAGCGCGGACACCGTCGACAGCGTGGCCGTCGTGGGCAGCGTCGGCACACGCGGCAGCGTGGGCGTCGCCCGCAGCGCGGCGACCGCGGGCAGCGTCGCCGTGGCCGGCAGCGTCGCCACCGCCGGGAGCGTCGCGGTGGCGGGCAGCGTGGCGACGGCGGGGAGCGCGGCGGTCGCCGGCAGCGCGGCGACGGCCGGCAGCGTGGGTGTCGTGGCCAGCGCGGTCACGGCCTTCGGCGTCGCCCTGCGGCGCTGCGTCGCCACGCTGGCGTGCGTGGACTGCGTGCGCTGCGTCGGGTGCATCGCCTGCGTCGACTGCGTGGACTGCGTGGGCTGCATCGGGTGCGTCGGGCTGCGCGGCGCGGTCGGGCAGCGCGGCGTCCGGGCCTGAGCCGGCCCGGCCCGTCAGCCGAGCCGCAGCGCCATCGCCACGACGTCGTCGCCGCTGCTGCGGGGCAGCTCCGCCATGACCGTGTCCACCACGGCGTCCGGTGCGATGGCGCCGAGGTCGGCGAGGCGGGCCCGGAGGGTCTCGGTCCGCTCGTCGGCGTCGGTGCCGCGGCCCTCGACGAGCCCGTCGCTGTGGAGGAAGAGCAGGCTGCCGGCGGGCAGGACGAGCTCCTGGTCGCGTCGGGGGCCGATGAGCCCGCGGGGGAGGCCGAACAGTCGGCCGTGGCCCTCGAGGAGCTCGGCCCGCCCGTCGGGGGTGACGACGAGCGGTGGCGGGTGCCCGGCGTTCACCCAGCTCATGGCCCACTGCCCGTCCGGGCGGCGGCGCAGCCGGGCGACGACCGTCGTACCCGCCGCGTCCAGCCCGATGCCGGCGTTGGCCCGCTCGAAGGCCGCGACGATCGCCGAGGGCGGGCCGGCCGCCCGGTCCCACGCGGCCTGGCGCAGCATCGACCGGACCTGCCCCATCGTGATCGCCGCGTCGAGCTCGTGGCCGACGATGTCGCCCACCGACACCACGACGACCGTCTCCTGGTCGCCCGTCGAGTCCTCCGCCGCGCCCACGAGCGGCAGGACGTCGAACCAGTCGCCCCCGACGTACTGCTCCGCGTCGGCCGGGGCGTAGCGGGTGGCGAACTCGAGGCCCGGCACCGCGGGCAGCGTCGTCAGCAGGGCCAGCTGCATCTCCCGCGCGACGGTGACGCTGCGTTCGACCGAGTCGCGCAGCGACGCCTCGAGGGCGTCGCGGCGGGCCCGCTCCTCGTCGGCGTCGCGGCGCGCGAGGCGCAGCCGCAGCTCGGTCGCGCAGCCCGCGGCGAGGTCGGCGAGGGCGTCCAGCTCGGTGGACCGCCACCGGCGGGGCCGGACGTCGATGGCGCACAGGGATCCGAGGACGTTCCCGGCGGCGTCGGTCAGCGGCATCCCGGCGTAGGCGACGACGGCGAGGTCGCGGACGGCGAGGTTGTCGCGCACCAGGGGGTGGTCGCGGGAGTCCTCGACGACGAGCGGGGTGCCGGTCAGCACGACGTGCTGGCAGAACGAGTGCGACAGGGGGGTGCGCCGGGTGCTGCGGTACGGCTCGGCGAGCCCGGCCGCGCCGGGGAACACCTGCTCGTCGGGCCGCACGAGCGAGACGAGCGCGACGGGCACGTCGAGCCAGCGCCGCACGCGCTCGGCGTACCACTCCATGTCGGGGTCGGGGCGGGGTCCGAGCCCGGCCTCGGCGAGGGCCGCGAGGCGCCCCGGATCGGCGAGGTCGCCGCAGGTGACGACGTCGTCCACCGCGTGCACCGGCTGTCCTCCGTCCACCGTCGGCGCCCCGTGCCGCCGACCTCCACCACCCCCGGGCCCTCCATCGTCCCCGTCCTGCCCGGTGTTGCACGAGATCCGGTCGGTGCGACCACGGGCACATCCGGCCGGCGGTCGCCCCGCCGCGGGCGGGCGGGGACGGGAGCCGTGTCCCGCGGTGCCGTCCACGGGACCGCCCACTAATATCGCTGCTCCGCGGTCGACCAGCCGGCCGCTTCGTGGATCGGGGCACCGGCCGTCAGGCCGCGCGTGCCGGGTCCGACCGCCGTGGGGCAGACGCCCCTGCCCGTCGCCGGGTGGGGGCGAACGGTCGCGCGCCGGGGACCCGCGGCACGGCGGCGTGGCGGTGCTGCCCCGACTTCTCGGGGCGAGGAGATGGGGGACACCGCGTGCAGCCGGGCCAGGCGGAGCAGCTCGTCGTCGAACTGCGCAGGGCAGCGCAGACCCTGCTCGGGCGGCGGAGCATCCGCGATCTCCAACGGACGCTCTCCGAGATCGTCGCGGCCGCCGTGGAGACGGTGCCCGGGGCGAGCGCCGGCGGGATCTCGGTGAGCGAGGACGGCATCGTCGACTCGCGCAACCCGACGAGCCGCGGGATCTCCGAGCTCGACCGGCTCCAGGGCGAGCTGCAGGAGGGCCCCTGCATCACCGCCCTCGAGAGCCCGGCCGAGGACGGCATCGTCATGGCCGACGACCTCGGCGGTGCCGACGCGGAGCGCTGGCCCCGCTTCGCCCCGGCGGCGGTCGCCGCGGGCTACCGGTCGATGCTCTCCACCCAGCTCGCCACGACCGGCCCGATGCGCGCCGCGCTCAACCTCTACGCGACCGAGCCCCACGTCTTCGACCCCGACGCGCGCCTGACCGCGGGGCTGTTCGCCGTGCAGGCGGCCATGCTCCTGTACGGCAGCGAGCAGGCCGTCCACCTGACGCGTGCGGTCGACAGCCGCGACGTGATCGGTCAGGCCAAGGGCATCCTCATGGAGCGGTTCGGCGTCGACGAGACCGAGGCGTTCCAGATGTTGGTCGAGTCGTCGCAGAGCACGAACCTCAAGCTCGTCGACGTGGCCCGCTGGCTCGTGGCGGAGGCGGGGCGGCGCCGGGGCCGGCGGGCGTCCGGCGACGGCGGCCGCGTCGAGGTCCCGTCCGACGGGCTGGTCCCGCCCGACGCGTCGGTGTAGGTACGAGAACCGTACCAAAAGGTTGTTCGACAGGATCGAACACTGCTAGCGTCCTCGGCGTCGACCACCCGAGGAGGCCGGAGATGACGTCCACCGCGACGACCGAGCGCCGCGCATGGATCGGGCTCGCCGTCCTGGCGCTGCCGACGCTGCTGCTCTCGCTCGACATGAGCGTGCTCTACCTGGCGCTGCCGGCGCTGGCCGCCGACCTCGGCCTCGGACCGACGGCCCAGCTCTGGGCGATGGACGTCTACGGCTTCATGATCGCCGGCTTCCTCGTCACCATGGGCACGCTCGGCGACCGCATCGGGCGCCGCCGGCTGCTGCTCATCGGCGCGGCGGCGTTCGGGGTGGCGTCGGTGGCCGCGGCGTTCTCGAGCGGGCCGGCGATGCTCATCGCCACCCGCGCGCTGCTCGGCGTCGCCGGCGCGACGCTCATGCCCTCGACCCTCGGGCTGATCCGCACCATGTTCCCCGACCCGCGCGCCCGCGGGACCGCGATCTCGATCTGGATGAGCTGCTTCATGGGCGGCATGACGGTCGGGCCCCTGGTCGGCGGGGTGCTGCTCGAGACGTTCTGGTGGGGCGCGGCCTTCCTCATCGGCGTGCCGGTGATGGTCCTGCTGCTCGTGCTCGGCCCGGTGCTGCTGCCCGAGTCGCGCGACACCGCCGCCGGCCGGCTCGACCTCGCGAGCGTCGCGCTCTCGCTCGCCGCCGTCCTGTCCGTCGTGCACGGGCTCAAGTCGCTCGCCGCCGACGGCCCCGGGCCCGGCGCCCTGGTCGCGCTCGCGGTCGGCCTCGGCGTCGGCGCGCTGTTCGTCCGCCGCCAGCTCCGGCTCGCCGACCCCCTGCTCGACCTGCGCCTGTTCCGCGCCCGTGCCCCGGCCGGCGCGCTCGGCATCAACCTCGGCGGCGGCGTCGTCATGGCGGGCACGTTCCTGCTGCTCACGCTGTGGCTGCAGCTCGTCGAGGGGCTGTCGGTGCTGACCGTGGGCCTGGTGCTCGCGCCGCTGCAGGCCGCGATGGTGGTGTCCTCGCTGCTCGCGCCGCGCCTGGCCACCCGCTTCCGCCCGGCCCGGGTGATCGCCGCGGGCCTGCTCGCCGGGGCCGTCGGCCTCGCGGTCGTGGGGCTGCTCGGCGGCGGGACGGTCGTGCTGCTCGCGGGCTTCCTGCTCGCGTCGGTGGGCATCGCGCTGCCGACGGCGCTCGGCACCGACCTGCTCGTCGGCTCGGTGCCCGAGGAGAAGGCCGGCTCGGCGGGCGCGCTGTCGGAGACCAGCGGCGAGCTCGGGATCGCGCTCGGCGTCGCGACGCTGGGCAGCCTCGCGACCGCGGTCTACCGGGACACGCTCGTCGTCCCGGCCGGCACGCCCGCCCCACTCGCCGAGGCCGCCCGGACCGGGATCACGGAGGCGGTCGCCGCGGGGCCGACCCGCGAGCTCGCCGACGCCGTCGGTGCCGCGTTCACCACCGGGCTCGGCACGGCCGCCGTGGTCGGGGCCGTGGTCTTCGCCGGCCTGGCCGGGCTCGCGGCGGCGGCCTTCCGGCGGGTGCCGACGACGGCGCCGGCCGCGCCCGTCGAGGAGGAGTGCCCGACCCCCGTGCCGAGCGCGGCCTGAGCGGGGTGCGGTCGGGCTCGCCGCGTACCGTGCCCGGCATGCCGGGCTTCTCGTGGCCGCCGCGCGACACCGACCGCAACCGCTTCCTGTGCCGCGTGCAGGTCGTGGTCTACGCGCTCGTCACCGCGTACTTCGGGTTGTTCGCCCTCGTCAGCGGCGCGCTCGTGCCGTGGGCGATCTTCACCGTCGCCCTCGCCGCCACCCTCGTGGTCGGCGTGGCGCTGCTGCTCATGCGCGCGCAGCGCCGGGCGACGGCGGACCGCGCCGGGCCACCCGTGCCGCTCGAGCGCTGAGGGCCCTCAGGCCGTCGGCCCCGTCGCCACCGTCTCCCACCGCCGGGAGAGGGCGTCGAGGTGGCCGAGGAGGTCGGCGAGGCTGGCGTGCTCGGCCATCAGCTCGTCCTCCAGCGCGGTCACCCGCACCCGCAGGCGACCCAGCGCCGCACGCCCGTCGTCGGTGAGCCCGAGCAGCTTGCGCCGCCCGTCGGCCGGGGCCTGGGTGCGCTCGATGAGCCCGCGGTCCTCGAGGCGCCGGCAGACGTCGGCCATGGTCGAGCGGTCGAGCGCGACCGTGTGGGCCAGCGAGCCCTGGTCGAGCTTCGGGTGCGCCTCGACCGTGACGAGCACGGCGTACTGCGGCCCGGTGAGCACGGGATCGACCCGGCGCGCCCAGGCCGCCGTGTACGCCTGGTGGAGGCGCCGGGCCAGGTAGCCGGGTGCTTGTCGAATGACGGCCGGGGTGGTGGGGCCACCCTCCGCGTCCGCCGCGTCCCCCTCGCGTGACATGTGCCTACTGTGACACAACTCAGTGATACACAACGCATTACCGCGGGTCACATCGGGACGAACGGTCGTGTGACGCGGTCACCGGGGCGGGCGGTCGGTTTCGCGGGCGGATCCGTGCCCGGGCGGCGGGGGTGGGAGGGTCGGGGCGTGGACGAGATCGCGGAGTGGAGCCGGGCCCAGCAGCGCGTCGTCGCCCTGGTCGCCGACCTGGATCCCGAGCGGGCGGCGACGACCGTGCCCGCCTGCCCGGACTGGACGGTGCGCGACCTGCTCTCGCACATGGTCGGCCTCGGCGCCGACGTCCTCGCCGGCGACGAGCCCGACGACCACAACGAGGAGTGGACCGCCCGCCAGGTCGACGCCCGCCGCAGCCGCGACGTGCGCGCGCTCGTGGCCGAGTGGGAGGTCGTCGCCGGCCCGCTGCAGGCGTGGATGGCCGAGCACGGCACGCGCCCGCTCGGGGACGTCACGATCCACGAGCAGGACCTGCGCGGGGCGCTGGGGGAGCCCGGCGCCCGCGACACCCCCGCGATCGCCGTGCTGCGCGACCGGTTCGTCGACCGCTTCGCCGCTCGGCTCGACCCCGCGCTGCCGCCGATCGCGCTGGTCGGGGAGCAGTGGTCGTGGTGCTCGGCGGGGGAGACATCCGGGGCCGCGGTGGAGGTGCGGGCCCCCGACTTCGACCTGGCCCGCGCGCTGGTGACCCGCCGGTCGGCGGCGCAGCTGCGGTCGTGGACCACGCGCGGGGACGTCGAGCCCTACCTCGACGCGTTCGCGCTGCTCGGGGCGCTGCCGGAGCAGGACCTCACCGACGGGTAGGGCTCTCAGCGCGCGGGCGGCGCCTGGCTGGGGAAGAGCAGGCGCACGTCGTCGAGGGTGACCAGGCGCAGGTGGATCGCCTGCTCGACGACGGCGATCCGCCACCCGCGGGTCTTGTCGTTGAGCCGCACCCCGCGCAGCCAGCGCTGGGCGTGGCGGAAGGCCTCGCTCTGGGTCTTCGGGCTCGGCGCGGGCCGGCCCTCGGCGCGGTGCCAGTCGGCGATCTGCTCGGCGTCGCCGTGGACGTCGCGCGGGGCGCTGCTGCTCGGGCCGGCCGTCGCCGCGGCGATGAGGGTGGGCCCACAGGCGGCGACGAGCACCGACCACCACGTCTCCGCCGTCGGCAGCGAGGTGTCGATGGTGCGCCCGCCGGCGAGGCCGCCGCTGGTGGTGGGCCCGGCGCCCGCGACGGGCGCGAACCGCAGCAGCGCCAGCGTCAGCTCCTGGCCGTCGGGCAGCCACAGGCCCAGCGAGGAGCGGTCGTCGCGCACGAGCAGGCCGTTGCCGGCCCGGATGCGGTCCTTGCCGGCGATGCCGGGCACGAACAGCGTCAGCAGCCCACCGTGCCGCTGCCGGTTGATGATCAGGTAGGCGTCGTCGCGGACCTCGATCTCGGCCGCGAGGCGGGACACCCGGTCGTCGGGGACGACGACGTGGCGCGGCGCCCCGGCCGCGCGGCTCGGGCCGTGCCCGGAGTCGCCGCGCCCGATGGTGATGCGCTCGCCCCACGGGACCGACTGCGTCGTCTCCGTGCGGACGTCGAGCACCGCGAGGCCGCCGACGGGCAGCCGCGGCGGGCCCGGGGCACGCGGCGGGCCGGACCGGGACGGGCGGGCGGCGGGTCGTGTCACGCCACCTCCCGGTCAGCCGGAGTGGGGGCGCTCAGCGCTCCCCGCCACGGCGGGGATCCGCCGGTCGACGCCAGGGTACGCCGGGCCTCCCGGCACCTCGCGCGGTCGCCACCACCCGTTCGACGATCGTCGCCCCGGCCCGCGGCGTGACCCGCGCGCCGGGCCGTCCGCCGAGGCGCGCGGTGTCGGCCGTGGCGACGCCCCCCGGTCGCCGGAGGACGACCGTCGTGGCCGGTCCGCGCGCCGCGCCTCGTCCCCGGGACCCCCCGACGGAGTCCCGGGAATCCCCGGCCGGCCCCCGCGCCGGAACCGGCCGAGGTGGTGGCGGCAGGAGGGCCCGCCCGGGCCGGCCGGCTGCCCCCGGCACGGCCGGGCCGGACCCGGGCGGGGCTGGGGGCGCCGCGTCCCCGGCAGGTGTCGCGGGGGCGGCGGGCGACGCGACCGACGAGGGGGTCGGCTCGGTCGCGGAGGCCGTCGCGGCCGGGGACGCGGCGGGTCGGGAGAAGGCGGCGGTGACGACGACCCGCCCGACGGGCACGTCGGTGCCCGCGAGCAGGTGCAGGAACGTGCGCTCGGCCATCCGGCGCGCCTCGGTGCTGCGCGCGTGCTCGAGGTAGCCGCTGAGCAGCTCGTCGGCCAGCACCTCGAGCGGCCAGCGGGCGGCGACGTCGGCGAGGTCGTCGGGGTGGAGCTCGACCCACAGGTGGGGAGCGGTCACCCGCTGCCCGCGCGGGGTCCACACCAGCGCGTCCTCGGAGGCGAGGCGCCGGGCGGCGGCGCGGACGATCCCGTCGCCCTGCACCCACGGGCGCCCGAGCAGGCCACGCAGCGCCCGGCGCACGCGCTCGCCGCCCGAGGGCGGGGACAGGTCGGCGGTGGGCAGGGCGTCGGCGACGGGGGAGCTCCCCTCGGTGGCCCGCGGCGGGCGTCCGCCCCAGGACACGAGCAGCCAGGCACCGCCGGCGACGGCGACGACGAGCACCACGACGAGCAGCGCGGTGAGGAAGGACCCGGACGCGAGCCAGGTGAGCAGCAGCAGGGCGAGCGCACCGCCCCCGGCCAGGCGGGGGACGGTCAGCGGGCCCTTCACCGCGCGCTCCCGTCGGCGAGCGTCGGCGCCTCGGCCGGCAGCAGGGCCAGCGGGTCGGGCAGGCGCTCGGCGGCGGCGCCCAGCACGGAGCTGTCGCGCGCGGCGTCGCCCAGGCCCTCGGGACCGATCGCCCCGACGACGCCCGCGGCCACGACCAGCACCACCAGCGCCAGCGCTCCGTGGGCGGCGACGCCGAGGACGCGGTCGGGGAGGCCGGGGCGCCGGCGACCGAGGCCGTGACCGCTGCGCCGGGCCACGATCTCGCCGAGGCGACGCCCCAGCCCCCACCCGACGAGCGCGCCGACCAGCGCGGCGCCGAGCAGCACGGCGCCCCGGGAGATGCCGTCGTCGCTCGTGAGGAGCAGCGGCACCAGCCAGCGGGCCAGAGCGCCGGCCACCAGCACGCCGGCGACGGCGCCCGCCGCGCGGAGCACCAGCCCGGTCCCGCCCCGGCGCCAGCCGCGCAGCGCCGCGAGCGCGACGACCGCGAGCACCACCACGTCGACGACGGTCACGGCACCTCCTCGGCCCACCCGCGCCGGCCACACGCCGGCGCGTGACACCGAGTCAACGCCCGCCGTCGCGGGGCGGACGGCGGACGATCGGGAACTAATTCCCGGAGTCGCCCGCGGACCCTCCTGGTCGACGAGGCCCCTCGAGCGGCACCAGGACCTCCTGCATCCCAGGGCTGTCGACGGGGCCGCCGCCCATCCGCGCGAGGAAGCCGATGACGCCGGCCGCGCCCCAGTGCCAGGACGGCTCGCCGCCGAGCGTCCAGGTCTCGGCCCGGCGCGTCGCACCCCAGCGGTGCTCGGGGGTGGCGACGGCGAGCAGCCAGTTGCGGGCGGCGCGGGCGGCGCCGGCGAACTCCTCCTCGCCGGTGACGCGCCCGAGCGAGTCGAGGAACCACCCCGTGCCCGCCGCGCCGCTGTTGGTGGCCGTGTGCACGAGCGGGCTGCCCTCGTACTCCGCCCAGGCCCGGCCGACGGGCTCGACGTGCGCGACGTCGACCAGCCAGCGCCCCGCGGCCCGCGCGCGCTCGAGGTGGCGCTCGTCGCCGAGGATCGCGTGGGCCTGCAGGGAGACCCAGCCGATCCCGGCCGCGCCCTCCTCCATGCCGGTCGCGCGGTTCGGGTTGTCCGGCGTCAGTGCCCGTGACCCGGCGCCGAGCAGTATCGGCCACGTCAGCCCCCGCCCGGCCGGCTGCGCGGTCCGGTCGAGGAAGCCCAGCGCGGACTCCGCGTCGCGGCGCCAGCGCTCGTCGCCCGTGGCCTGGTACATGCGCAGGAACACGAACGCCGCGCCCGCGGTGCCCGAGAGGAAGCCGGTGTTGCGGCGCGGTTCGTCGTCGCGCTCGGGCAGGCCGCCGTCGTCGTCGAGCCGGCTGGAGAGGTAGGCCGCGCCGCCCAGCGCGTGCGCGGTGAGCTCGGGGTCGCCCAGGCGCTCGCCCATCACCGAGAGCGCGTAGACGATCCCGGCCTGGCCCTCGCCCATGCCGTGCCGGTAGGACGGGACGCCGGGGTCGACCCACGCCCAGCGGCACATCTCGGGGCAGCCACGGCCGTCGACACCCTCGGCGCGGTCGAGCACCCAGCGCAGCGAGGCGCGGGCGCCCTCGGTGTAGCGGTCCTCGCCGGTGGCCTCGCCGAGGCGCCACAGCACCTCGGCGATGCCGGCGGCGCCGTCGTCGAACGAGGTGTAGGCGCGGTCGGCGGGTCCGGCGGCGTTGACGTAGTCCGGCACGCGGCCACCGCGGGAGGCGCCGAGCAGGAAGTCGCCGGCGGCCCGGGCGCCGGCGAGCCAGCCGTCGCGGGCGGCGGGGTCGGGGGTGGCCGCGGCGAGGGCGAGCATCCCGTGCGCGACGCCGGCGGCGCCCACGTCGCGGTCGGTCTGGCGGTTCGGGGCCTGGATGGCGCTGGTCCAGGCACGGGCGCCGGCGAGCTCGCCGGGGACGTCGTCGCCGAAGGGGTCGGCGACGGCGTCGGCGAGCAGGCGGTCGGCGAACGCCGTCGGGAGGCCGGGCGCCGGCGCCTCGGTGCCGGCCCCGGTCCCGGAGCTGCTCGACGGGACCCGCTCGGCGGCCGGCGCCGGCGCGCACGCCGCGAGCAGCCCGACCGCCAGCACGAACAGCAGCACCCGCGTCACGGGACCCGTCACGGCACGACGGCCGCGAGCGAGCCGCCGTTGAGGGCGGAGGGCACCGGCGAGGGCGCGACGACGCCGAACGTGAAGCCGCGGGCGCGCAGCTCGTCGATCGCGCGCGGGAGGTACTGCAGCTGGTCCGGCGAGCAGCTGATCGCGTCGTTCGCGTCGTGGAGCAGGAGCATCGCCTGGTCGACGGCCTCCGTCACCACGAAGTCGACCATCGCGTCCGGGCCGGGGCACTGGAAGTCGCCCTCCTTGTCCGAGGTCCACTTCCAGTGGACGCCGCCGGTCATGCCGAGCCGCGCCAGCGCCGCGTCGCCGCCCGGGGACGGCTGCCCGAAGGGGTAGCGGAAGAGCGTCGGGCGCACCCCGGTGAGCTCGGTGAGCAGGTCGTTCGTCCGGGCGATCTCGGACTCGGCCTCCTCGGCCGACAGGTCCGGGAACCACGCGTGCTGCCAGGCGTGGTTGCCGACGACGTGGCCCTCCGCCTGCACCCGCCGGACGAGGTCCGGGTAGCGCTCGGCGTTCTCGCCCTGCAGGAAGAAGGTGGCGCGGACGCGCTTGGCCGCGAGCACGTCGAGGACGTACGGCGTCAGCTGCGCCGACGGGCCGTCGTCGAACGTGAGGGCGACCCGTGGCCCGGGCCGGGCGTCGGGGGCCGGCGGCAGCTGCTGGTCGAGCGCCGTCGGGGTGTACCGGGGCGCCTGGGCGACGTCACGGTCCGCGGCGGCCGCGAAGGAGCCCGCGAACGTGAGCACGACGGTGCCCAGGAGGGCCACCAGGAAGAACAGCAGCGAGCGGACGTTGCGGCGCCGGTCGTCGAACGACACGCGGTCAGCGGCGGAGGCGGGCGCCGCGGCGCACGATCCGCACGAGCAGCATCGCCGTGAACAGCACGGTCACCGCCATCAGCACCATCGCCATCGCGTTGATCCCCGTGGCCGCCGCGAGGGCGAGACCGGTGCTGCCGCCGCCGACCACGCTGGTGAGGTACATCGAGTGCTCGCCGTACATCCCTGCGTCCGTCCCCTTCCGATCCGCTCGACTGCTGCCGCTACCAGGCCTGGCGCCGCGCGTTGAGGCAGCGCCAGGCCGCCGTCACCGCGCACAGCTCCAGGAAGAACCCGTAGAAGTCCTCGACGACCAGGACGGCGACCAGCGCGACGTCGCGCGAGCCGCGTCCCGGGAGCCGCCACATGGACGTCATCCGCTCCAGCCACATCACGCCGAGCGGGATCAGCCCGATCAGCGCGTACCGGAACGGCACCGCGTAGACGATCATCAACGTGAGCATCGCGAGGAACAGCACGCGGAAGAACACGCTGAAGGCGAAGAGCACGTAGGACAGGCAGTCGATCCGCGTCGCGGGCGACCACCCGCGCTTGAGGACCTCGTCCATCCCGCCGCGCCCCCAGCGCAGCCGCTGCTGCCACAGCGAGCGCCAGGTGGTGGGCGGGTCGGTGTAGACGTGGGCGCCGCGCGCCGCCGCGACCCGCCAGCCGCGGGCCTTGAGCTCGAGGGTCAGCGCGTAGTCCTCGATGAGCGAGGCGCCGTCCCACGGCTCGCCGGCCTCGCGCCCCGCCGCGACCGCGGCCAGCGCCGCCGTCCGGTACATGGCGGCCGCGCCGCTCGCGACCGAGACGCGCCAGCCGCGCAGGTCGCGCAAGTCGTCGTAGCGGGTGTACTCGAGGCGCTGGAGCCGCCAGATCAGGCCCTTGCCCTCCGAGGCCCAGTACCGCGCGCACACCGCGCCGAGCACGGCGTTGCCGCGCAGCTCGCTCGCCATCTTAGCGACGGTGTCGGGCAGCAGGACCGTGTCCGCGTCCATCGTGAGCACGAAGTCGGCGTCCTGGGCCGCCACGCGCCAGCCGTGGTTGAGCGCGCCGGCCTTCTTGTCCGGGTTCCGCTCCATCTCGAGGACCGTCACCGGGAAGCGGCGCGCGATCTCGGCGGTGCGGTCGGTGCAGTTGTTGGCGACGACGACGATGCCGGAGATCTCCAGCCACTCCGGGACCCGCTGCTCGAGCAGGCCCTCGACGGTGGCGACGATCCCCTCCTCCTCGTTGTGGGCGGGGACGAGGACCGACACCGTGGTGGTCTCGGTCCGGCTGCGGCGCTTCGTGGCGGTGCCGCCGGTCGCGCCGGCCTGCCGGGCCTCCTCGTGCGCGAGCATCGCCGCGCGCAGCGTGATCGTCTCCGCTTCCGGGTCCTGCGAGCGGCGCGCGGCGGGCGGCGGCGGGACCGGACGTGACGCGGCGGGGCGCGCGGCGGCGGGGCGTGCGGCAGGCGGGTGGGGCGTGGCCGGGCGGGGCGCCGCCGGGTGGGGCGTGGCGGGGTGGGGCGCGGCCGGGTGGGACGTGGCGGGGCGGGGCCGGGCCTGCGGGTGGATGCGGCCGGTCACCGGGTCGGCGGAGGCGTGGGTGCGCGACGGGGATCCGTCGGCTCGCCTGCTCCGCACCGCCTGGCTGGTCGCCACGTCACCTCACCTGCGTCGTTGGTCCGAGCCCGGAGCGCCGTCACCCGATCGGTCGGGCACTCGCGAGGCATACCGTACACAGACCGGATTTCGTTACACCATCGTGAGAAATCGGGTATCGAAAGTGACGCCGGGACGTCACTCACCGGTCCCCTCGCGGTCGAGATCCCGGCCGCCGACGAGCACCCGGGTGACGGTGAGTGATTCGTCCAGGAGGACGAGGTCCGCCGGGCCGCCGACGGCGAGGCGACCCACGTCGCGCCGGCCCAGCAGGCGCGCCGGGACGGCCGTCGCCGCGGCGATCGCGTCGAGCACCGCGATGCCCGCCGCCACCGCCGTCCGGACGCCGCGGACCAGCGGCGCGGCGGCGCCGGCGAGGCCGCCCGCGTCGTTGCGCACGACCCCGTCGGCGAGCGTCACCGGCACCCCGGCCAGGCGGAACGGACCGTCGGGCATCCCGGCGGCGGCCGTCGCGTCGGTGACCAGGGCCCACCGGCCGGCGGCGGCCGCCGCGGCGAGGCGCAGCATCTCGGGGGCGACGTGGTGGCCGTCGCCGATGAGCGTGACGATCACCTCGGGCCGGGTCAGCGCGACGGCCGCGAGGCCCGGGGCGCGGTGGTCGAGCCCGCTCATGGCGTTGTGGAGGTGGGTGACGGCCCGGACGCCGCGGTCGACGGCGGCGTGCGCGGCGGGGGCGTCGGCGTCGCTGTGGCCCGCGAGCACCACGACGCCGCGCGCCCGGAGCAGGTCGACCAGGTCGTCGGCGCCCGGGAGCTCGGGGGCGAGCGTGACGAGGTCCACCCGGCCCGCAGCGAGCAGGCGCGCGAGCAGGGCCGGGTCGGGGTCGCGGCGGTGCTCGGGAGGATGGGTCCCGATCCGCGCGGGGGCGAGGAACGGGCCCTCCAGGTGGGCGCCGAGGAGGTGGGCGCCGCGGCCGGGGTGGGTGGGGGCTGTGTCGCGGGCGGTGTCGCGGGCTGTGTCGCGGGCTGTGTCGCGGGCTGTGTCGAGGCGCGCGAGGGCGGCGGCGGTGCGGGCGGGGTCGTCGGTGAGCAGCGAGGGGCAGGCGGCGGTCGTCCCGTCGCGGGCGAGGGCCACGCGCCACGTCCCGATCTCCTCGACCGTGGCGCTCGCGAGGTCGACCCCGGCGTAGCCGTGGCAGAGCAGGTCGACGAGGCCGGGCACCGCGATCGTGCCGCCGCGGGCGGGCGGGAGGCCGACGGCCGCGACCCGCCCGTCGGCGACCTCGACGTCGCCCGGGCACCACGCCCCGTCGACCACCGCCCCGGACACCCCCAGCCACACGAGGCCAGTGTGGTGGCGCGGCCGACCCGTGTCCTCAGGACACGGGTCGGCCACCGGCCGGCCGCCGGCGCTGTCCTACCGTGGACGGGGTGATCGGCCTCGAGATCGTGGGCTTCGTCGTCTCGCCCGCCCACGCCTACGACGGCCGGCCCGCCGACGGCCCGGTCGCCGTGCCGACGAGCACCCCGGACGCGATCGAGGTCCGCGCGGGGTACGGGGTGGTCGGCGACCGCTACGCGGGGCGCGCGGCGCACCGGGCGGCGGCGGTGACGCTGCTCGCGATCGAGGCGCTCGAGGCGGTCGCCGACGAGCTCGGCGTGCCCCCGTTCGATCCGGTCGCGGCCCGGCGCACCGTCCTGACCCGCGGGCTCGAGGTCGAGGCGCTGCGCGGGCGGGAGTTCGCGATCGACAGCGGCGACGGCCCGGTGCTGCTCGGCGGTGGGCGGCCGGCGGCCCCGTGCGCGTGGATGGACACGGTGCTCGCGCCCGGCGCGCACGCGGCGCTGCGGGGCCGCGCGGGGGTGCGCTGCGCCGCGCTGTCGTCGGGGACCTTGCGCCTCGGGCCGGCGACGCTGACGGTGTCCGACGGCCTCGGCGACCCCGACCCGGCCCGCGCGGGCCTGCCGCGCCGCCGCCCGGCGCGGACCTGACGGGCGGGCACGCGGGCACGAAGCGGGCAGGCACCCGTGTGATCGGTCTCGTCGGCGGGTGCGCCGTCGCGGCGTCGGGCACGGTCGTGCGGTGAGTGCCTCGCCCGCGCCGTCCGGTGCCGCGACCCCGACCACCTCCGGCATCGGCCGCGCCCGCACCCTGCTGCTGGCGGTGGTGTGCGGGGCCGCGGTCGCGAACATCTACTACGCCCAGCCGCTGCTGCACACGATCGGCCAGGCCTTCGGGGTCGGCGACGGGACGGCCGGGCTGCTGGTCACGGCCTCGCAGATCGGCTACGCGACCGCGCTGGCGCTGCTCGTCCCGCTCGGTGACCTGCTCGAGCGCCGCCGGCTGGTCACCGTCCTGCTCGCGGCGTCGGCGGTCGTGCTCGCGCTGGCGGCGGCCGCGCCGGGCTTCGGGCTGCTGGCCGGGGCGGTGGCGCTGGTCGGCGTGACGTCGGCGGTCGCCCAGATCGCGGTGCCGCTCGCGGCGTCGCTGGCCGGGGACCACGAGCGCGGCCAGGTGGTCGGCACCGTGATGAGCGGGCTGCTCATCGGCATCCTCGGCGCCCGCACCGTCGCCGGGTTCGTGGCCGAGGCGGGCGGCTGGCGGTGGGTGTTCGCCGTCGCGGCCGGGGTGATGGTGCTGCTCGCGGTGGTCGTGCGGATCGGGCTGCCGGTGGTCGCGCCGACCGAGTCGTCGACCTACCCGCGCCTGCTGCGGACGGTCCTCGAGCTCGTCCGCGACGAGCCCGAGCTGCGCCGGCGCATGGCGCTCGGCGCGGTCGGCATGGGGTGCTTCACGATCCTCTGGACCTCGATCGACTTCCTGCTCTCGGCGCCGCCGTACGGCTACGGGCCCGCCGTGGTGGGCCTGTTCGGACTCGCGGGTCTCGCCGGCGCGGGCATGGCGGTGCTGGCCGGGCGGCTCGCCGACCGCGGCCACCAGCGGCTCGTCGTCACCGTCGGGCTGGTCGTGCTGGCCGCGAGCTGGGCGCTGCTCGGCCTCGGCGGGACGTCGCTGGTCGCGCTGATCGCCGGGGTGGTCGTGCTCGACCTCTGCCAGCAGGCCCTGCAGATCAGCCACCAGAGCGTCATCTACGCCCTCGCCCCGCAGGCCCGCAGCCGCGTGACGACCGCGTTCATGGTCTCGACGTTCGCGGGCGGCACGCTGGCCTCGGCGGCGACGGCGATCGTCTACCCGGCCTACGGCTGGCCCGGCGTCTGCGTCCTCGGCGCCGCCGTCGCCCTCGCCGGCCTCGTGGTCTGGTCCCTGCCCCGGACGTGAGTGATCTTCTGAGCGATGGCTCAGGAGATCACTCACGAGGGACGGGCGGACAGGCGCGCGGAGAGGTCGGTGGCCGCGGCGGCGGTCGCGGCGGCGTGGGCGGCGAGGTGGGGCCGCAGGCGCGCGGCGGGGCCCGAGACCGTCAGCGCGGCCACGATCCCGCCGTGGAACCCCCGGACCGGGGCGGCGGCCCCCGCGAGGCCCGGGTCGAACTCGCCGTCCACGACGGCGTGGCCCGCCGCCCGGACCCGCTCCAGCACCGCCGGGTCGGCGGCCGCGGCACGGGCGGCGGCGGGGTCGCGCTCGCAGAGCAGCACCCGCCCCGTCGACGTGGTCGCGGCCGGGATGTCGTCGACGTCGAAGCGCGGCCGCGCCGGCCCGCCGCCCGCCTCGGCGGTCAGCACCGTCGCCACCCGCGTCCCGTGCAGCCGGCACAGCGAGGCGTTCTCCCCGGTCCGCACGGCCAGCGACACCAGCGCCGGGCCGGCGACGTTCACGAGCCGCGCCTCGGTGGTGCGCGCCGCCAGCGCGTAGAGCCGCCAGCCCAGGCCGAAGCGCCGGCTCCCCGTGTCGCGCTCGACGAGCCCCTCGGCCTCGAGCGCGGCCAGCGCCCGCGACACCTGGCTCGGCTGGCGTCCGGTCAGCGCCGCGAGCCGCGCCACGCCCAGCCCGCCGGCCAGCGCCTCGGGGGAGGCGAGCGCGTCGAGCAGGTCGGTGTCGCGGCGCAGCCCCGCCGACCGGGGCCGGGTCACGCCGCGACCAGCAGCATCGCGAGCGCCACCGCCCCGCCGAGTGTCCACGCCGCGGTCCGCCACCAGTTCGTCCGCGTCAGCCGGGCGTGCACGTCCGCGTCCCAGCCGTGGGAGAGCCGCGTGTGGCACGGCACCGAGATCGCGAGGGTCACCGCCACCGTCACCGCGCCGCACACCCCCGCCGCCAGCGCGAGTACCAGCGGGACCCCCGGCGGGCGCCACACCAGCAGCACCGCGCACGTCAGGCCCTGGACCAGCCACGGCAGGCCGATCAGCCGGCCCATCAGCCGCGTGTGCCGGGCGTGGACGTCGAGCCAGCCCGGTCCGGTCATCGCCGCGAACCCCGGGTAGACGAGCAGCTGGATCGTCCAGACCAGCCCCGTGCAGAACCACACCGACGCCGCGTGGACGCCGAGCAGGGCCGTGCCCACCAGCGGATTTGCGCTCACCGCACCGATTGTTGCCGATCGCGGGCCCGCGACCTGTACTGACGCGGCCCGCCCCCGGGAGAAGGACCCGCGTGAAGATCACCGACATCCGCGTCGAGCACCGCGAGACCGTGCTCGACCCGCCCTGCTACGCCGCCTGGGACCCCGAGCCCCGCACGCGCTTCGCGGCGACGGTCGTGCGCGTCGAGACCGACGAGGGCGTCGTCGGTGTGGGGTCGGGCGACACGATGGCCGGGTTCGACGCGTACCGCGAGCTCTTCCTCGGCACCGACCCGCTGGCCACCGAGGTCCAGGTGCGCCGCATCGAGTCGGTCGGCTTCCACGCCGGGCGTTTCTGGCCGCTCGAGGCCGCGCTGTGGGACGTCGTCGGCCAGGTCGCCGGGCTCCCCGTCGCGACGCTCTTCGGTGGCGTCACCGACCGCCTGCCCGTCTACGCCTCGTGGTGCTCCGAGCAGCCGCCGGGCCGCCGGGCCGAGGACGCGCACCGCCTCGTCGACGAGGGCATCCGCGCCGTGAAGATCCGGGCGCACCCGCGGCGGCTCCGCGCGGGCGTCGCCGCCGTCGCCGCGGTCCGCGAGGCCGTCGGCGACCGTCTCGACGTCATGGTCGACCTCAACCAGGCCTGGCGGATGCCCGGCGACGTCACCGAGCCCCTCGAGCTGCGCGACGTCCGCCGCGTCGTGCGCCAGCTCGCCGAGTACGACGTCGCCTGGGTCGAGGAGCCGCTGCCCTACGCCGACGTCGAGGGCCACCGCCTGCTGCGTGCCGACAACCCCGGCCTGCGCATCGCGGCGGGGGAGATGCTCGACTCGCTGCCGCAGACGCTCGCGCTCGTCGAGGCCGACGCGCTGGACGTCTACCAGGCCGACGTGGTGCTCGCGCTCGGCATGACCCGCGCCCGCCAGCTCGCCGAGTCCGTCCGCGCCCGGCACCGCCGCTTCACCCCGCACACGTGGACCAACGGGCTCGGGCTGCTCGCGAACCTGCACGTCGCGGCGGGAGTCGGCGCCGGGCCCTACCTCGAGTTCCCCGACGACCCGTCCGGCGGCTGGACGCCCGAGCGGCGCGACTTCCTGCTCGCCGAGCCGCTGCGCCCCGACCCCGACGGCATGCTGGTCGTGCCCGACGCGCCCGGCCTGGGCGCCGTGCTCGCCTGAGGAGCGAGCCCCCGATCGGCGGCCCCGGCTCCCGTCCCCCCAGGAGCCGGGGCCGTCACCCATCCCGAGCTGCTGGAGGAGACGGCGTGACCGGCACGACCGACGGGCCCGCACGGGCGGGCACCGCCCCGGCGACGACGACCCGGTGCGCGCCGTGACCGGGCCGGTCACGACCTCGCCGTGCGCCGGGGTGGCGGCGGGCACCTTCCTGTCCGGCGCGGGGCCGGTCGTCGACTTCGGGCCCGGCGCGGTGGCCCGGATTCCCGACCACCTCGCCGGGCAGGGGGCCCGCCGCGTGCTCGTGGTGACCGACGCCGGTCTGCGCGCGGCCGGCGTCGTCGACGCGGTCACCGGGCCGCTCGCGGCCTCCGGGGTCGCGGTCGAGGTGTTCGACGCCGTGCGCGGCAACCCGACCGTCGCCGTCGTCGAGCAGGGCGCCGAGCACGCCCGGGCCCTGGGCCTCGACGCCGTCCTCGCCCTCGGCGGCGGGTCGAGCCTCGACGCCGCCAAGGGCATCGCCCTGCTCGCGCCCAGCCCCGGCGCCCGCGCCGACGGCAGCGGCGCCACCCCCGCCGCCGGGCTGCCCGTCGTGGCCGTCCCGACGACGGCGGGCACGGGCGCGGAGACCAACGGCTTCGGTGTGCTCGAGGACCTCGACAGCCGGCAGAAGGTCTACTGCGGCGACGCCAGCGTCGTGCCGCGCGTCGCCGTCCTCGACCCCGAGCTCACCTACGGCCTGCCCGCGGGCCCGACGGCCGCGACCGGCGTCGACGCCCTGGTCCACGGCCTCGAGTCCCTCGCCTCCCGGGGCCGCGACCCGATGTCCGAGGCCTTCGCCGCCGAGGCGGTGCGGCGGGCCTGGGCGTGGCTGCCGACCGCGGTGGCCGACGGCGCCCACCCCCGGGCGCGCGCGGAGATGCTCGTCGCCGCGCACCTCGCCGGGCAGGCGCTCACCCGGAGCGGGCTGGGGCTGGTGCACGGGTTCGCGCACGCCCTGAGCCTGCACACCGGCGCGGTGCACGGCCTGGCGCTGGCCGCGGTGCTGCCCGAGGTCGTCGCCTGGCAGCTCGACGCCGAGCCCGCCGGGTGGGGACGCGCCGCGGAGGCCGCCGGCCTGCCGGGGGCCACGGCGCTGCCCGACGCGCTGGCCGGCGTGCTGGAGACGGTCGGGGCGCGCGTCACCGTCGCCGACCTCGGCGCCCGTCCGGAGCAGCACGAGGCGCTGGCGCGCACGGCCCTCGCCGACCCCGTGACCCGCAACACGCCCCGTCACCCTGCGTCGGCCGCGGAGCTGGTGGCGCTGCTCCGGCGCTGCTGAGGCGCCCACGGCGTCACCGAGTGCCACCGACGGCGCCGGATTTGTGGTTGTGCAACAGGTTTGCCCCCGGAGTCCTTCGCTGCGCGCGTAGAGAGCGAGGCAAGGCGGTCCTTACCGTCGGGAGCGTGATCGACCAGCGGGCACGCGTGGGCGACGACCCGGTCTCGCCGATCCCGTCGCCCCGCTCCCCCCGGATCCCGCCAGGAGGACCCGTGACCGCACTCGAGACGATCCCCGACCACGTCACCCGCATCAACGACGCCAAGACGCCGACCGGACCCGGTCGCCCCGGCGCCAGCACGGCCCACATCACCCCGTCGACCGAGCACCTCTCGGTCGACGACATCGAGCGTCTCGGCGCCGAGCTCGAGGCCATCCGCGAGCGCGTGATGTCCTCGCTCGGCGAGGACGACGCCCGCTACATCCGCCGCGTCATCCGCTCCCAGCGCGGCTTCGAGGCGGCGGGCCGGGCTCTGCTGCTCGGGGCGCTGTTCCCGCCGGCCTTCCTCGCCGGCACCGCGTCGCTCGCCCTCGCCAAGATCCTCGAGAACATGGAGATCGGGCACAACGTCCTGCACGGGCAGTGGGACTGGATGCGCGACCCGGAGATCAACTCCACGACGTGGGAGTGGGACCACGTCTCCACCGCGCGCAGCTGGCAGCAGACCCACAACTACCTGCACCACACGTACACCAACGTGCACGGCAAGGACCGCGACATCGGCTACAACGTGCTGCGGGTCGACCCCGAGCAGCCGTGGAAGCCGATCTACCTGGTCCAGACGTTCACGAACGCCGGCCTCGCGATGATCTTCGAGTGGGGCATCGCGGCCTTCGACCTCGAGCTCGACCAGATCGCCCGCGGCGAGGCGACCTGGAAGGACAAGCTCCCCGAGCTCAAGGCGATGGGCCGCAAGGCGGGCAAGCAGGCGCTCAAGGACTTCGTGGTGTTCCCGGCGCTGTCGGGCCCCTCGTTCGTCCCGGCGCTGGTGGGCAGCGTGCTCGCCAACATCATCCGCAACGTGTGGTCGCACGCCGTGATCTTCTGCGGGCACTTCCCGGTCGAGGTCGAGACCTTCGACGAGGAGCGGCTGGAGAACGAGTCGCAGGCCGAGTGGTACGTCCGCCAGATGCTGGGCTCGGCGAACATCGAGGGCTCGGTCCTCATGCACGTCATGACCGGGAACCTGTCCCACCAGATCGAGCACCACCTCTTCCCGGACATGCCCTCGCGGCGCTACCGCACGATCGCGCCCGAGATCCGCGACATCTGCCGCCGCTACGGCCTGCCCTACCACTCGGGCCCGATGTGGAAGCAGTACGGCGGCGTGCTCGCCAAGATCGCCCGGCTGTCCTTCCCCGGCGGGCACGAGCGCACGCTCAAGCAGCGCCTGCGCGCCCTGCCCTTCGGCCGCCGCCGCGCCGAGGCGCTGCGCGGGCGCCCGGAGACCGCCGCGGCCTGAGCGGCGCGCGAGGGAGCAGCGAACGCGCTGTTCGCTGCTTCTACGCGCACGAAGGCCCCGCTCGCTCTCGCTCCGGCAGGCCCCGCTCGCTCCGGCGGGCTCCGGTGGCCCGCGCCCTCAGCCCTCGGCGAGGGACGGGCCGCCGGCGCGCAGGGCCAGCGCGACCTCGAGGCGCCCGACGGGGTCGTCGAGCACCCCCGCGAACGCCTCGCGGAGCCGGGCGAGCCGGTAGCGCACGGTCTGCGGGTGCACGTGCAGGCGCGTGGCCGCCTCGGCGACGTCGCCGTGGGCGTCGAGCCACGCGGTCAGCGTCGACACGGCCCGGTCGCGCGCCGTCGCCGTCATCCGGCGCAGCGGCTCGAGGCGCTGGGCGACGAGGTCGGCGGTCAGGGTGACGTCGGCGTGCAGGAGCAGGGCGAGCAGGTGGTCGTCGGCGCGCACGAGGCCCTCGTCGGGCAGGTGCCCGTCCTGCTGCAGCGCCCGCGCCGCGCGGGCCCGGGTGACGGTGCGCGGGGTCTGGTCGGGCGCGACGGTCGGCCCCAGGACCGCCGGGGTCCCGCGCAGGGCGTCGGCGACGGCGTCGAGACGCCCCGGCCCGTCGGGGTCGGGCACGAACACCACGCCGACCCGGTCGACGACCGACGCCGCGATGTCCGGCGGCAGGCGCCGGCAGACCGTGGCGAGCGACTCCTCGGCGACGACCAGCGCGCCCAGCGACTTCGGCGGCGCCCACTCCGCCTCGCGGGCCAGGGCCTCGAGCTCCGGGGCCTCGGGCGCGGGCGTGCGGCACAGGCGCTCGACCAGCGCGTGCTGCCGGGCCTGGCGCGACCCGGCCGCGAGCGACTGCTCGTAGGCGTAGCCGGAGACCGACGCCGCCGCGAGCTGCTCGATGTAGGCGAACAGGGCCTCGGCCAGCCGGAAGATGGCGTCGGGGCCCAGGCCGGGGTCCTCGGCGGCCCGGTCGCCGTTGCCGTTGCCGGTGTCGCTCGCCGCGGCGATCCGGCGCCACAGCACCCGCGAGCCGATGCGGTAGGCGCTCTGCAGGGCGTCCATGGTGCGGCCGTGGCGGTGCTCGACGCGGCCGAGCTCGAAGTAGACGCGGGTGTCGGGCAGCGCGTCGTCGGTGCCCAGCAGGTCGAGAAACTGGTCGAGCGCCACCGACACCCCGAGCCGGATGCGGCGCCCGAACTCGCCGTCCATCGACAGCGCGTACTCGGCGACCTCGGCGCGCACCGTCGCGATGATCTCGTCGCCGGTGCCGAGCACGATGGGGCGCAGGCGGGCGCTCGCCGCCGCCGGCACGTCGGCCCACGGGTGCCGTCGCGATGCGTCCGTCACCGGGCACACACCGTCGCTCACGGCTCCAGTGTCGCAGGATCGCGGGCGGACGCCAGGATCCGAGCGCCGGGACCGCGACGACGTGGCGCACGTGACTCGGCGCGACACCGGGGGAGCACGGCGGACCGCGGGGGTCCACGATGACCGCGTGACCCCGCCCGTGCGTGCGCTGTTGCGCAGGGCGCGGATCAGGGCGCAGGTCGCGGTGCGGGTCACCCTGCGGGCCGAGCTGCGCGAGCCCGGCGCGCGCACGTCGCTGCTGGTCGGGGCCGTGGCGCTGCTCGTCGCCGGCTCGGGGTTGCGGCCGCTGACCCGGCGCTGGCCCGCCGCGGTGGTCGGCAGCCTGCTCTCCTCGACGGCCACCGAGACCCCGCGGGCGACCGCGGTGCTCGTCGGCGCGGCGGCGGGGGTGGCGGTCCGGCGCGGCGCCGCCACCAACCCGGCGGGGCGCATCGGGCTCGGCGCGGCGGCGGCCGCGGTCGCGGTGCTCCTCGCCCTGGACCGCGGGGCGCGCGCCGACGCCGAGACCCTCGCCGACGCCCTGTCCGCCGAGCTGGGCCCCGTCCACCTCCCCGCGCGCGGCCGGGTCCTGGGCTCGCTGCTCGGCCGCCGGCGCTACGCCTCGGCGCGCGACGTCGCCTACGGCCCCGACCCGGTCGCGAACCTCCTCGACGTCTGGCGCGACCCGGAGCTCCCGCGCGACGCCCGGGCGCCGGTGCTGCTCCAGATCCACGGCGGGGCGTGGTCGTCGGGCAGCAAGGCCGCCGACGCCCACCCGCTCATGGCGCACCTCGTCGCCCGCGGCTGGGTGTGCGTGAGCGTCGACTACCGCCTCGGACCCTCCGAGCGCTGGCCCGCACAGATCGTCGACGTCAAGCGGGCGATCGCCTGGACCCGCGCGCACATCGCGGAGCACGGCGGCGACCCCGACCGCATCGCCATCACCGGCGGCTCGTCGGGCGCGCACCTCGCCGCGCTCGCGGCGCTGACGCCCGGGGCGTGGCAGCCGGGGTTCGCCGACGCCGACACCGCGGTGGCCGCCGCCGTCTGCCTCTACGGCATCTACGACCTGACCAGCGACGACGGCAGCGGCACCCTCGACGAGCTGCTCGCCGAGACGATGATGCCGACCGCGCTCGACGAGGACGCCCACCCCTACGTCGCCGCGTCCCCGGCCGCGCGCGTCCACCCGGGCGCGCCGCCGTTCATGGTCCTGCACGGCACCGGCGACGCGATCGTCGTGCCCGCGCAGAGCCGCGCCTTCGTCGCGCGGCTGCGGGCGGTGTCGCGGGCGCCCGTGGTGCACGCCGAGCTCGCCCGCGCCCAGCACGGCTTCGACCTCGTGCCCACCGCCCGCACGCTCGCCACGGTCCGGGCCGTCGCGGCGTTCCTGGAGGCGGTCGTGGGGACGGTCGTCGGGCCGGTCGTGGACGTCGAGGTGGGGACGGAGGTGGGGGACGCCACCGGGCTCACCACCGGGCCCACCACCGCGCCCGCCACCCTGCGTCGTCGGGGTCGATAGGCTCGGGACACCACCCTCGACACCGGAGGAGAGACCGTCGTGTCCTCGCTCGCCCCGCCCCAGCCCCTCGTCGCCGACAGCGTCCGGGTGACCGCGGGCACCACGGCGGGCCAGGCGGTCCGGGAGGCGGGGCTGCCGACCACGGGGCCGCAGACGGTCGTCGTCGTGCGGGCGCCCGACGGCACGCTCAAGGATCTCGCGTGGAGCCCCGCCGAGGACGTCGACGTCCAGCCGGTCGCGGCCGACACGGAGGACGGGCGCGCCGTGATCCGCCACTCGGCGGCGCACGTGCTGGCCCAGGCGGTCCAGCAGATGTTCCCCGAGGCCAAGCTTGGCATCGGCCCGCCGGTCACCGACGGCTTCTACTACGACTTCGCCGTCGACCGCCCGTTCACGCCGGAGGACCTCGAGGCCCTCGAGAAGGCGATGCGCAAGATCGTCAAGGCGAAGCAGCGGTTCGTGCGTCGCGAGTACCCGTCGCTCGAGGCCGCCCGTGAGGAGCTGGCGGCCGAGCCGTTCAAGCTCGAGCTGGTCGACCTCAAGGGGTCGGCCGACGCCGAGGACGACAGCGTCGACACGTCCGAGATCATGGAGGTGGGGTCGGGCGACCTCACCGCCTACGACAACGTGCACGCCCACACCGGCGAGCGCGTGTGGGGCGACCTCTGCCGCGGACCGCACATCCCCACGACGGGCTTCATCCCCGCCTTCAAGATCACGCGCAGCGCCGCCGCCTACTGGCGCGGCGACCAGCGCAACGCCCAGCTCCAGCGCATCTACGGCACGGCGTGGGAGAGCCAGGAGGCCCAGGACGCCTACCTGGAGCGCGTCGCCGAGGCCGAGCGCCGCGACCACCGCCGCCTCGGGGCGGAGCTCGACCTGTTCAGCTTCCCCGACGAGATCGGCTCGGGCCTGCCGGTCTTCCACCCCAAGGGCGGGATCGTCCGCAAGGAGCTGGAGGACTACAGCCGGCAGCGCCACGCCGAGGCCGGCTACGAGTTCGTCAACACCCCGCACGCCACCAAGGGCGAGCTGTTCCAGGTGTCCGGGCACCTCGACTGGTACCGCGAGGGCATGTTCCCCGCGATGCACCTCGACGCCGAGTACGGCGACGACGGCGAGGTGAAGCGGCAGGGCGTCGACTACTACCTCAAGCCGATGAACTGCCCGATGCACAACCTGATCTACCGGGCGCGCGGGCGGTCGTACCGTGAGCTGCCGCTGCGGCTCTTCGAGTTCGGCACGGTCTACCGGTACGAGAAGTCCGGCGTCGTGCACGGGCTGACGCGCGCCCGCGGCTTCACCCAGGACGACGCGCACATCTACTGCACGCGCGACCAGATGCGCGACGAGATCCGCTCGCTGCTGCAGTTCGTGCTCGACCTGCTGCGCGACTACGGCCTCGACGACTTCTACCTCGAGCTCTCCACCCGCAACCCCGAGAAGTCGATCGGCTCGGACGAGTCGTGGGAGGAGGCCACCGACGTCCTGCGCGAGGTCGCCGAGGGCGCGGGCCTCGACCTCGTCCTCGACCCGGGCGGCGCCGCGTTCTACGCCCCGAAGATCTCGGTGCAGGCGAAGGACGCGATCGGGCGCACCTGGCAGATGTCGACGATCCAGGTCGACCTCATGCTCCCCGACCGCTTCGAGCTGGAGTACACGGCACCGGACGGCTCGCGGCAGCGCCCGGTCATGATCCACCGCGCGCTGTTCGGGTCGATCGAGCGCTTCTTCGGCGTGCTCACCGAGCACTACGCCGGCGCGTTCCCGGCCTGGCTGGCGCCGGTGCAGGTCGTCGGCATCCCGGTCTCGGGCGACCAGGCCGAGTACGTCGCGGATGTCGCCGCCCGCCTGCGGGCCGAGGGCCTGCGCGTCGAGGTCGACGACTCCGACGACCGGATGCAGAAGAAGATCCGGAACCACACGCTGCAGAAGGTGCCGTTCCTGCTGCTCGCCGGGGGCAAGGACCAGGACGCCGGCGCGGTGTCGTTCCGGTTCCGCGACGGCTCGCAGCGCAACGCCGTCCCGGTCGACGACGCGGTCGCGGCCGTCGTCGACTGGGTGCGCCGCCGCGAGAACGCCTCACCGGACGCGGAGAAGTTCACCCCCTGATGTCCGAGGACGTGGGCACCGGGTCGGGCGAGCTCGACGAGCTCTGGGGTGCCGGGACGCCCGACGGCTTCCGGCGGCTGTGGGCGCCGCACCGGATGGCCTACATCGCGGGGGAGACCGCCACCGGCGAGGAGTCCGGGAAGTGCCCGCTGTGCCGCATCCCGACCCTCTCCGACGAGGACGGCCTGGTCCTGCACCGCGGCGAGCGGGTGTACGCCGTGCTCAACCTGCACCCGTACAACCCCGGGCACCTCATGGTCGTGCCCTACCGCCACGTCGCCGGGCTCGACGAGCTCGACGAGGGGGAGTCCGCGGAGCTCGTCGCGGTGACGCAGCAGGCGGTGCGCGCGCTGCGGGCGGTCGCGGCGCCGCACGGGTTCAACGTCGGCATCAACCTCGGCCACGTCGCGGGCGGGTCCCTCGCCGACCACCTCCACCAGCACGTCGTGCCGCGCTGGGGCGGCGACGCCAACTTCATCACGGTCGTCGGGCAGACGAAGGTGATCCCGCAGCTGCTCGCCGAGACGCGGTCGCGGCTCGCCGAGGCGTGGCCGTCGTGATCAACCAGTGGGCCCGGGCGGCGATGCGGGGCGGGGTCGAGCCGACGGCGTCGTGGCTGGTCCGCCGCGGGGTGCACCCGGACTTCGTGACGATCGTGGGGACGGTCGCGTCGACGGCGTCGGCGCTCTGGCTGATCCCGACCGGGCACCTGTTCGCGGCGTCGCTGGTGGTGTGGGCGTTCGCGATGCTCGACGTGCTCGACGGCGCGATGGCCCGCGCGCGGGGGGTGCCCAGTCCCTTCGGGGGCGTGCTCGACTCGGTGGGCGACCGCCTCGTCGACGGGGCGGTGTTCGCGGGCATCGCGTGGTGGGCGTTCACCGTCGACCGGCCCCTGCTCGCCGGGCTCGCGCTCGCCTGCCTGATCACCGGCCAGCTCATCTCCTACATCAAGGCGCGGGCCGAGGCGGCCGGGCTGCGCGCCGACGGCGGGCTCGTGGAGCGCGCGGAGCGGCTCATCCTCGGGCTCGCGGGCTGCGGCCTCGTCGGCCTCGGCGTGCCCTACGCCCTCGACGTCGCGCTCTGGCTGCTCGCCGTCGGGTCGGTGATCACGGTCGGGCAGCGGGTCGTGGCCGTGTGGCGCAGCGCCCGCGACCAGTACGGCGCGGCGACCGGGCACACCCCGGAGCGGCGCCCCACCGCGGAACGCCCCGAGCCCGCGGAGCCGACGGAGCGCACGGGCCCCACGCAGCCCACCGAGTCCGCCCAGCCCCCCGAGTCCGCCCAGCCCCCCGAGTCCCGCCGGACGACCCCGGACGACGGCGCGGGGGGCACACCGTGAGCGCGCGGACCCTGTCGCTGCCGGCCCTGCGGTCGCGCGCGGCGGAGCGGGCCAGCGAGCTCGGGTACGCGGCGGGCTGGCGCCTGGTGCGCGCGATCCCGGAGCCCGCGGCCCGGTGGGCCTTCCGCGCCGGTGCCGACCTCGCGGCGCGCCGCGGCGGGCCGGGCACCCGGCGGCTGCGCGCCAACCTCGCCCGCGTCCGCCCCGACCTGGGTCCCGAGGCGCTCGACGCCCTCACCCGCGCGGCGCTGCGCTCGTACGCCCGGTACTGGCGCGAGGCCTTCCGCCTGCCGGCGACGGACCACGCGGCCCTGGCGCGCCGGCCGGTCGTCGAGGGCCAGGAGCACCTCGACGCGGCCCTGGCCACCGGGAAGGGCGCGGTGGTCGCGCTCCCGCACTCGGGCAACTGGGACATGGCGGGGCTCTGGCTGGTGGCGCACTCGGGGCGCTTCACCACGGTCGCCGAGCGCCTCAGGCCGGAGTCGCTCTACGAGCGGTTCGTGGCCTACCGCGAGTCGCTGGGCTTCGAGATCCTGCCGATGACCGGCGGCGAGGCCCCGGTCCGCGGGCTCCTGCGGGCGCTGCGGCGGGGCGGGGTGGTGTGCCTGGTCGCCGACCGCGACCTGTCCGCCCACGGCGTGCCCGTGACCTTCTTCGGCGCGCGGGCGACCATGCCGCCCGGCCCCGCCTCCCTCGCCGCGACCACCGGCGCCGCGCTGCTGCCGGTCGGGCTGTGGTTCAGCGAGGACCCGGTCACCGGGGAGGAGGGCTGGCACTTCCGCATCCACCCGCCCGTCGGTGTGCCCGACCGCGACGCCGTCCCCGCCGCCACCCAGCGCGTCGCGGACGCCTTCGCTGGCGACATCGCCGAGCACCCCGAGGACTGGCACATGCTCCAGCGCATCTGGACCGACCCGGCCTGAGGGCGCCCGCCCGCGCGCGTCCCCGGAGCAGCGAAGGACTCCTCGGCTGCCGGGGACGCAGCGAGGGACGCCCTCGCTCCCCAGGGCGCGCCGGAACGCGCCGGGACCCCGACGCAGCGAGGGACGCCCTCGCTGTCCGGGACGCAGCGAGGGACGCCCTCGCTCCCGGGGGCGCGCCGGGGCACGCCGGACCTCGACGCACCCAGGGACGCCCTCGCTGCCCAGGACGCAGCGAAGGAGTCCCTCGCTGCCACCCCCCAGCGCGCCCCGCCACCCCGCTCCGACCTCCCCCGGAAGACGTGACGTGGAGCACACGATCCCGGGGTAGAGTTCATCGCATGAACACGGCGTCGCGGCCCGGCTCGCCGGCCGGCCTGCGCGACGCGAACCGCCGCCGGGTGCTCGACGCCGTGCGTGCGGCCGGCGCGCCGACGCAGGCGGAGATCGCCGCGGT
Organism: Actinomycetospora straminea; assembly: GCF_028737255.1. GTDB lineage: Bacteria > Actinomycetota > Actinomycetes > Mycobacteriales > Pseudonocardiaceae > Actinomycetospora > Actinomycetospora straminea. The sequence continues at coordinate 151,427 of NZ_JAQZAN010000012.1, forward strand.
GACCGGGCTGGCGCCGGCGACGGTGTCGAACATCGTCCGCGACCTGGGTGCCGCGGGCGTCCTCGCGGCCGGTGACGAGGTCCGCGGCGGGCGGCGGGTGCGGGCGGTCCGCCTCGTCCGCGGCGCGGGCGTCGTGGCCGGCATCGACTTCGGGCACCGGCACGTGCGCGTGGCCCTCGCCGACGTCGCCGACCCGGCGATCAGCGCGGCACCCGAGCGCATCGAGCTCCGCGCGGACCTGCCCGACGGGCACGGGGTCACCGACGGGCTGGCCACCGCCGCCGAGCTGCTCGAGCGGGCGGTGACCGAGGCCGGGGCCCGCCGCGCCGCGCTGCGCGGGGCCGTCGTCGGCCTCCCCGCCCCGCTCGATCTCGCGACCGGGGCCGTCGGCGCGTCCGGGGTCCTGCCCGGCTGGGTGGGCGTGCCCGTGGCCGGGCGGGTCGCCGAGCACCTGGGCGTCCCGAGCTGGGTGGACAACGACGCGACCCTCGGCACCCTCGCCGAGCAGCGGTGGGGCGCACTGCGGGGCGTCGACCACGGCATCTTCCTCAAGCTCTCCGACGGGGTCGGCGCCGGACTCGTCCTCGACGGGCGGCTCTACCGCGGTCCCGACGGCACGGCCGGCGAGGTCGGGCACGTCGCCGTCGACCCGGGGGACCGGTTCGCGGCGGTCTGTCGGTGCGGGCACCGCGGCTGCCTCGAGACCCTGGTGTCCACGCGCACCGTCACCGCCATGCTCGAGCCGCTGCTCGGCGCCCCGCTCACCGTCGCGGACGTCGTCGCCCGCGCCCGTGACGGCGACGCGCCCTGCGCCCGGGTCCTCGCCGACACCGGGCACCACGTCGGCGTCGCGCTCGCGGGCCTGTGCACCGTGCTCACCCCGCGCCGCATCGTCGTCGGCGGAGAGCTCGCGCAGGCCGGTGACCTGTTGCTGGGCCCGCTGCACGCGGCGCTCGGGGCGGCCGCGCTGCCCGGCACCACGCGCACCGCCGAGGTGGTCGTCGCCGAGCTCGCCGAGCACGCGCCGGTGCTGGGGGCGCTGGCGCTCGCCCTCGACCGGTGCGCCGTTTGAAGATCTCCCGACCCCGCGGCGGAACCCCGCCCGCCACCCGGTGACGAGCCCACCCGAACGGGTGGTGCCCCGCCGTGCGCGCGGGGCAGCGGTGGTCCAGGATCGCGACGCTGTGTTCATCCGTTGACGACGTCCGGGTGCCGCCCTAGCCTGTGGTTCGCATCACACGACAACGGCGCCCCGAGATGCGGAGGCCCTGGTGACCGTGCCCGCAGACGACGGTCGGGCTCCGCAGCGCGGCGCGCCCGTCACCACGACGGCGGACCGGTTGCCGCACGCGCTCGACGCCGCCGAGGTGTCGGAGCGCCTGGCCGGGCGTCGCCCCGCGGTCTTCCTCGACTACGACGGGGTGCTCACGCCGATCGTGCCGCGGCCCGAGGACGCGATCATGACCGACGCGATGCGCGACGTGCTGCACGCGCTCGCGGGCCGCTGCCCGGTGTGCATCGTCTCCGGCCGCGACCGGGCGGTCGTCGCCGAGCTCTCCGGTGTCGACGACCTCGTCATCGCCGGCAGCCACGGCTTCGACATCCACGACCCGCAGCGCGGCGTCATCGAGCACGAGGCCTCGCGCGGGTGGGAGGATCTGGTCGCCGAGGTCACCGAGCGGGTCCGCACGGCCGCGGCGGAGATCGAGGGCACGCAGGTCGAGCCCAAGCACGCCTCGGTCGCCGTGCACGACCGCCACGTCGCCGACGCCGACCGCCCGCGGGTCCAGGAGCTGGTCGACGCCGTCCTCGCCGAGCACCCCGGGCAGCTGCGCGTGACGCCCGGCAAGTTCGTCCACGAGATCCAGCCGAAGATCGACTGGAACAAGGGCAAGGCCGTCGAGCACCTCATCGGCGTCCTCGACCTCGACCACCCCGACGTCGTCCCGATCTACCTGGGCGACGACATCACCGACGAGGACGCGTTCCGGGCCCTGGCCCGGCGCGGTGATCACCGCGAGCCCGGACTGGGCATCCTCGTGATCGACCCGGCCGACGCGCCGTCGCGCGAGACCGCCGCGACGGCCGTGCTCGCGACGGTCGACGAGGTGGCCCGCTTCCTCGACGGCCTCGCCCGGTGAGCCCCGCCCGGGTGAGCCCCCGCCCGCCCCGAGAGTCCCGACAGCCGCCGCCCGCTCCCGGAGACCGGAGACGTCCGTGACCACGACGACGACCGAAGACCAGACCCCCAGCACCACGACCGACGGCCGCACGACGCCGTCGACGTCCGACGTCCTGCCCGGCGGCGCCGTCGCCGACGACTTCACCCTCACCTGGACCGGCCTCGAGCCCGACGACGAGGGCCTGCGCGAGGCGCTGACCAGCACCGGCAACGGCTACTTCTGCACCCGCGGCGCGGCCGAGTGGGAGGACACCGACGCGCCCCGGCACTACGCCGGCACCTACGCCCACGGCGCGTACAACCGCGAGACGACGATCCTCGGCGGCCGCCCGGTCCTCAACGAGGACCTCGTCAACCTGCCGAACTGGCTCGTCCTCAAGCTGCGCATCGAGGGCGAGGAGGCCATCCGCCTCGACAACGTCGAGGTGCTGGACTACCGCCACTCCTACGACATCCGCACCGCGACGATCAGCCGCGACTTCCGCTTCCGCGACCGCGCCGGGCGCGAGACGACACTGTCCAGCCGGCGCTTCGTCTCGATGGCGCACAGCCACCAGGCGGCGATGGAGTGGACGGTCACCGCCGAGAACTGGTCGGGCCGCATCGGGATCGTGTCGGCGATCGACGGCCGCGTCGACAACACGATGGTCGCCCGCTACCGCGACCTCGAGGGCCGCCACCTCGACCCCGTCACGCCCCGGACGTTCGGGCCGGAGATCATCGCGCTGAAGGTGCGGACCCGGCAGTCGAACCTCTACGTCTCCGAGGCCGCCCGCACGCGGGTGTACCGGGGCCGGGGCCGCGGCTGGGAGAAGATCGAGCCCGCCCGCACGCTCCACCAGATGAACGACTACGTGCAGCAGGTGCTCGACCTCGACATCACCGAGGGCGAGACCGTGCGGGTCGAGAAGATCGTCTCGTTCTTCACCAGCCACGACAACGCGATCACCGAGACGCTGACCGCGGCCGGACGCCACGTCGAGCGCTACCCGGACTTCGCCGGCTGCCTGGCCGAGCACGTCGACGCCTGGGACGAGTACTGGGACGTCTGCGACCTCGAGGTCCCGGCCGAGCCGCGCGTGCAGCTGCTGCTGCGCTTCCACATGGCCCACGTCCTGCAGGTGTGCTCGCGGCACACCGCCCGCCACGACGCCGGCGTCCCCGCCCGCGGTCTGAACGGCGAGGCCTACCGCGGGCACGTGTTCTGGGACGAGCTGTACGTCTACCCGTTCCTCAACTACCGGCTCCCCGAGATCACGCGCGGCCTGCTGATGTACCGCTACCGCCGCCTCGCCGAGGCCCGCGCGGCCGCGGCCGAGGCCGGCTACCGCGGCGCGATGTTCCCGTGGCAGTCGGGCAGCGACGGCACCGAGGAGACGCAGGTCGTCCACCTCAACCCGCTGTCGGGCCAGTGGGACCCCGACCACTCCCACAACCAGCGCCACGTCAACGCCGCGATCTTCTACAACGTCTGGCAGTACTACCAGGCCACCGACGACCTCGAGTTCCTGCGCGACTACGGCGCGGAGCTCATGCTCGAGATCGCCCGCTTCTGGGCCTCGATCGCGCACCGCAACCCCAACACCGGGCGCTACGAGATCCACGGCGTCATGGGGCCGGACGAGTTCCACGAGCGCTACCCCGGCGCGGACGCCGGCGGGCTGCGCAACAACGCCTACACCAACGTCATGGTCGCCTGGATCTGCGCGACCGCGCCGAAGGTCCTGGCGCTGCTGCCCAAGAGCCGCCGGCGCGCGCTGCGCAGCCGCCTCGGCATCACCGACGACGAGATCGCGCGCTGGTCGGAGATGTGCACGTCGATGGCGGTGCCGACCCACCTCGACGACGACGGCCACGCCGTCATCACCCAGTTCGAGGGCTACGAGGCGCTCGACGAGCTCGACTGGGAGGGCTACCGGTCGAAGCACAAGAACATCCAGCGGATGGACCGCATCCTCAAGGCCGAGGGTGACGACCCCGACCGCTACAAGCTCGCCAAGCAGGCCGACGCGGTCATGCTGTTCTTCCTGTTCGGCGACGACGAGCTGCGCGAGATCTTCTCCCGGCTCGGCTACGACGAGATCGCCCACGACGGCGACCTCGCGCGGCGCACCATCGCCTACTACGACCGGCGCACCTCGCACGGCTCGACGCTCTCGCTCGTCGCGCACGCCGCGGTGCTGGCCGGCATCGACCCCGAGAGCTCCTGGGAGCGCTTCCTCGTCGCCGTCGAGTCCGACATCGGCGACGTGCAGGGCGGCACCACCAAGGAGGGCATCCACATGGGGGTCATGTCGGGGACCCTCGACCTGCTCCAGCGGGCCTACCTCGGCGCCGGGGCCCGCGACGGCGTGCTGACGTTCTCGCCGCGCCTGACGCTGCGCCTCGACGGGCTCGCGCTCTCGCTGGTGTTCCAGGGCACGACGCTGCGCGTCTCGGTCGCCGACGGCGCGATGACCGTCGCCGTGCAGTCCGAGGGCTTCAGCCACCCGGTCCGCATCGGCCTCGGCGACGAGGTCCGCGAGCTCGGCGCCGGCCAGGAGTGGACGGTGCCCCTCGACCGCGACGGCCGGATCGGCCCCGGCGCGACGTCCGCGTCGGGCTCGACGTCCGCGGCGGGCGGCGACAGCACCGGCGGCACCGGCGGCACCGGCGGCGCCGGCGCGACCGACCACGGCACCGCCTCGATCCCGACGACCACCGGCGGGCACGACCACGAAGGGAACGGCGCATGAGCGGGTACAGCGGAGCGATCTTCGACGTGGACGGGGTCCTCGTCGACTCGCCGCACGAGGAGGCCTGGCGCGAGTCCCTGCGCGAGCTCATGGAGGGCCCGTGGTCGGACATCGTCGCGCAGACGAGCTACGCACCGGAGAAGTTCACGCCGGCGCTCTACCACGAGCGGATGTCGGGCAAGCCGCGCAAGGCCGGCGCCACCGCGGCGCTCGAGTACTTCGGCGTCCCCGACATCGACCGGCGCGTGCAGGAGTACGGCGAGTACAAGCAGGAGATGATCATCCGGCTGATCTCGGAGGGTCGCTTCTCGGCCTACGACGACGCCGTGCGCTTCGTCGTCGAGGTCAAGCAGTCCGGCATCCCCATCGCCGCCGCCTCGTCGTCGAAGAACGCGAAGCTCTTCCTCGAGCGCGTCGACCTGACGCGGTTCGGGGCGGAGGGCAACCTCCACGGCTACTTCGACGTGGACGTCTCCGGCCGTGACTTCGCGCAGGGCAAGCCCAACCCGGAGATCTTCCTGACCGCGGCCGCCGAGCTCGGTGTCGACCCGGCGAACGCGTTCGTCGCGGAGGACGCGGTCAACGGCATCCAGGCGGCGAAGGCCGGCGGCTTCGGCGCGCTCGGGGTGTCCCGCGCCGACGACGTCGACGCGCTCGCCGCCGAGGGCGCGGACGTGGTCGTCACCGACATGGGCGAGATCGACCTGTCCGCTCTGGCCCGGGGCGAGCTGGTGAAGAAGTCATGAGCGAGCTGACCGTCGGCGTCGACGTCGGCGGCACCAAGATCGCGGCGGGCGTCGTCGACGACAGTGGCAAGCTCCTCGCGTCGACCCGCCGGGAGACCCCGGCGACCGACACCCACATGGTGCTCGAGGCCATCGCCGACGCTGTCCGCGAGCTGCGCGCCGGCCACGACGTCACCGCCGTCGGCATCGGAGCGGCCGGGTTCGTCGACGCCGCCCGGGCCAAGGTCATGTTCGCGCCGAACCTCGCGTGGCGCGACGAGGACCTGCGCGGCCAGCTGTCGGCGGCCCTCGAGCTGCCCGTGGTGGTCGAGAACGACGCGAACGCCGTCGCGTGGGCGGAGTCCCGCTTCGGCGCGGGCCGCGACCACGACGACCTCGTCGCGATCACGATCGGCACGGGGGTCGGCGGCGGCATCGTCACCAACGGGCGGCTGCTGCGCGGCGGGTTCGGGGTGGCCGCCGAGATCGGCCACATCACGATGGTCCCGTACGGCCGCCGGTGCGGCTGCGGGTTGCAGGGCTGCTGGGAGCAGTACGGCTCGGGCCGCGCGCTGCTCACCGAGGCCCTCGAGATCGCGCGGCACTCGCCGGCGTTCGCCGCGGGCCTCATCGCGGCGGCCGGCGGCGACCCCGAGGCGATCACCGGCGAGATGGTCACCGCGACCGCCCAGCAGGGCGACGTGGGCGCGCTGCACTGCTTCGACGAGATCGGCCGCTGGATCGGCCTCGGTCTCGCCCAGCTCGCGGCGGTGCTCGACCCCACCCTCTTCGTCATCGGCGGCGGCGTGTCCGCGGCGGGCGAGGTGCTGCGGGGACGGGTCGAGGAGGTCTTCCGGGCCAACCTCACGGGGCGCGGCCACCGGCCCGTCGCCGAGGTGCGGCTCGCGGAGATGGGGTGGGAATCCGGCATGGTCGGCGCCGCCGACCTCGCCCGGACCAATTTCGACAGTGCCGTACCGGGGAGTGACCGATGACCAGTCCAGGATCGGGGTCGGGCGCGCCCGGCTCACGGGAGAAGACGACCGCCAAGGCGATCCTCATCTCCATCGTCGCCGCCGTGGGCGGCTTCCTCTTCGGCTTCGACTCGAGCGTCATCAACGGCGCGGTCGACGCCATCAACTCGCAGTTCGGGCTGGAGAGCAGCCCCTTCCTGTCCGGGTTCGCGGTGGCGGTGGCGCTGCTCGGCTCGGCGGTCGGCGCGTGGTTCGCCGGCCCGACGGCCGACCGCTACGGCCGCGTCCGCGTCATGCTCATCGCCGCCGCCGCGTTCGCGATCAGCTCGATCCTGTCCGGCCTCGCGTTCGCCGTGTGGGACCTCATCCTGTGGCGCTTCATCGCCGGCATCGGCATCGGCATCGCCTCGGTGATCGCGCCGGCCTACATCGCCGAGATCGCGCCCGCGCACATCCGCGGCCGCCTGGCCTCGCTGCAGCAGATGGCCATCGTGCTCGGCATCTTCGTCGCGCTGCTCTCGGACGCGCTGCTCGCCAACGCCGCCGGCTCGGCGGCGAACGTGCTGTTCCTCGGCGCCGAGGCCTGGCGCTGGATGTTCATCGTCGGCGTCATCCCGGCGGTCATCTACGCGATCCTCGCCCTGCGGATCCCCGAGTCGCCGCGCTACCTCGTGGCCAAGGGCCGCAACGACGAAGCGGCCGTGGTGCTGGCGAACGTGCTGGGGTCGTCGACCGACGCCGTCCAGCACAAGATCGGTGAGATCGCGGACAGCCTGCGCCGCGAGGACAAGCCCAGCCTGCGGGACCTCACCGCGCCCGGCACCGGCCTGCGCCCGATCGTCTGGATCGGCATCCTGCTGTCGGTCTTCCAGCAGTTCGTCGGCATCAACGTGATCTTCTACTACTCGACGACGCTGTGGCAGGCCGTCGGGTTCTCCGAGAGCGACTCGTTCTTCGCGTCGGTCATCAACTCGCTGGTCAACGTGGTCTCGACGATCGTCGCGATCCTCATCGTCGACCGCGTCGGCCGGAAGCCGATGCTGCTCGGCGGCTCGGCCGGCATGGTGGTGACGCTCGCCGTCATGGCGGTCGCGTTCTCGCAGGCGGTGGAGACGGTCGGTGCCGACGGCGAGCTCTCGCCCAGCCTGCCGGGCGTCTGGGGCCCGGTCGCCCTGGTCGCCGCCAACCTCTACGTGGTCTCCTTCGCGGTCACGTGGGGCCCGGTCGTCTGGGTGCTGCTCGGCGAGATCTTCCCGAACTGGCTGCGGGCCGCCGCGCTCGCCGTCGCCGCCGCCGCGCAGTGGATGGCGAACTTCGTGGTCACGGTGACGTTCCAGGCGCTCGCCGACCTCAGCCTGGCGTTCGCCTACGGCATCTACGCCGCCATGGCCCTGCTCTCCTTCTTCTTCGTCGCGCGGTACGTGCAGGAGACGAAGGGCAAGGAGCTCGAGGAGATGGTCGGCTGACCTCTGCGCGCTGGGGGAGCGAGGGTGACGTTCGCTGCGTGGGACGCAGCGGACGTCACCCTCGCCCCGACGGGCCCGTGTGCCGGCGGTGGTCACGGGGGTCCGACGCGCGGTCGATAGGCTGGGCGCGCCATGCGCATCGGGATCGTGTGTCCGTACTCGCTGGACGTGGCCGGCGGGGTCCAGGCCCACGTCCTCGACCTCGCCCGCGCGCTGACGGGCCTGGGCCACCACGTCGACGTCCTCGCGCCGGCCGGTGACGACACCCCGGTGCCGGCGGGGGTGACGCGCGCGGGGCGCTCGCTCGGCATCCCGTACAACGGCTCGGTGGCCCGGCTGACGTTCGGGCCGGTCTCGCTCGCGCGGGTGCGGCGGTGGCTGCGCGACGGGAACTTCGACGTCCTGCACGTCCACGAGCCGACCGCGCCGAGCCTGTCGTTCCTCGCGCTGGTGGTGGCCGAGGGCCCGGTGGTGGCGACGTTCCACACCTCGACGCCGCGCTCGCGCACCATGACCTTCTTCGAGCCGGTGCTGCGCCCGCTGCTCGAGCGCGTCACGGCCCGGATCGCGGTGTCGCCGCTGGCGCGCCAGGTCTACGTCGAGCACCTCGGCGGCGACGCCGTCGAGATCCCCAACGGGGTGGACGTCGCGGCCTTCGCGGATGCGCCGCCGCTGCCAGGGCACGGCCACCACGGGAACGGGGCCACGGTCGGGTTCGTCGGGCGCTACACCGAGCCCCGCAAGGGCATGCCGCTGCTGCTCGAGGCCCTGCGCCCGCTCGCCCCCACCCGCCCCGACCTGCGGCTGCTCGTGGTCGGCCGCGGCGACGAGGACGAGCTGCGCGAGCAGGCGGGCCCCGAGCTCGCCGACCGCATCGAGCTCCTCGGCGCCGTCGACGAGGCCACCAAGGCGTCGATGCTCGCCTCGGTGGACCTGCTCGCCACGCCCAACACCGGCGGCGAGAGCTTCGGCGTCGTGCTCGCCGAGGGCATGGCGGCCGGCGCGCCGATCGTCGCGAGCGACATCGACGCCTTCCGCCGCGTGCTCGGCGAGCCGCCGGCGGGCGTCGCGGTGCCGAGCGGGGACGCCGCGGCGTGGGGCGCGGCCATCGCGGCGCTCCTCGACGACCCCGCCCGGCGCGACGCCCTGCGCCTCGCCGGGCGGCGTCGCGTAGCGGCCTTCGACTGGTCGGTGGTCGCCGCCGCCGTCCTGCGGGTGTACGAGGTCGCCGTGGCGGCCGATCCCCGGCGCGTCGCCGCGAGCCCCCTCCCGAGGAGGGCGGACCGCGCGCCGGCCGGCGCGGGCCACGACCTACCGTCGTCCCCGTGACCCTCCTCGGCCCCACCGGCGTGCTGGTGGTCATCGTCGTCACCGCGGTCCTGCTGCTGGTGATCGTCACCGCGGCGGTGCTCGTCGCCCGGGCCCGTCGGCTGGACCGGCTGCACGTGCGCACCGATGCCGCGGCCGCGGGCCTCGCGGCCGTGCTCGACCGGCGCGCGGCCATCGTGCGGGCCATCGCCGCGACGGCCGGGCCGGTCGCGCTCGCGGACGGCGACCGCCGGGCCCTGCGCGCCGCGGCCCGTGCGGCCACCGCGACGCGCGCCGCCGGCGAGGGGGTCCTCGACACCGAGCGCGAGGAGGCCGAGAACGACCTGACCCGCGCGCTCGTCCCGCTCGACACCGCGGCGCTGCCCGCCGACCTGGCCGCCGAGCTCGCCGACGTCCACGCCCGCGTCTCGGTCGCCCGGCGGATCTACAACGACGCGGTGCGCGACACCCGCGCGCTGCGCGGACGGCGGATGGTGCGCTGGCTGCGCCTCGCGGGCACGGCCCCGATGCCGCCGTACTTCGAGATCGCAGAGCCGGGCCCCGACGGCGTGGTGGTCGAGCCCGCCGCGGTGCACGTGGCCCAGGACGCGGTGCGCGCCGTGGTCGTCGACGACGACGGGCGGGTGCTGCTGTTCGAGGGCGTCGACCCGGCCCGGCCGGCCGAGGCGTTCTGGTTCGCCCCCGGCGGGGGCGTCGCGACCGGCGAGGACCCCGTGGCCGCCGTCGCGCGCACGGTGGGGGAGGAGACGGGGCTCGAGGTCGCCGCCGAGCAGGTCCGCGGGCCGCTCTGGGTACGCGAGGTGGTCTTCGAGGCCGACGGCACCACCTACGCCGGGCGCGAGCTCTTCCACGCCGTGCACGTCCCTTCCGGCGAGATCGACGCGACGGCGTTCACCGAGCACGAGGCCCGGACGGTGCGCGGGCACCGCTGGTGGACCCCCGCCGAGCTCGCGGTGACCCTCGACGTCGTGCACCCGCACCAGCTGCCCGACCTGCTCGCCGACCCCCGGTCGCTCGAGCCCGGCCCGGTGCCGCTCGCGATCCACTAGCCCACCACCAGGTGCGCCTCCGGCGCTCGTGAGCAGAAAGAAGTGCTGGAGCACTTCTTTCTGCTCACGAGCCCGAAGGGCACCTAGCGGCGTCCTCGTACGCGGCGCCGACGGGGATCTCGGTGATCACGTCGACGAGCACGCCGGCCGGGTCGGCGACGATGAAGTGGCGCTGGCCGAACTCCTCGGAGCGCAGGTCGAGCTCGGGGCGCAGGCCCCCGCGCACGACGAGCCGCTCGTACTCGGCGTCGACGTCGGGCACCTCGACGTTGAGCAGCAGCCCCCGGGCCGGGGTGCGGAAACCGGCGGGCACGGTCGGGTGGTCGGCGGCGACGAAGGCCAGCTCGTGGGCGCCGCGGCGCAGGCTGACGTACCAGTCGACGGCGAAGACCACCTCGAAGCCGAAGCGCTCGACCCAGAAGCGGCGGGAGGCGTCGACGTCGGCGACGCCGAGAACGGGGTAGAAGCCGGTCGGTCCCATGGGCGTGTCCTTTCGCGTACCGTTGGTACGTCGAAGAGTGCTCACGTACCATCGGTACGTCAAGCGGAGGTGTCGTGGCCGGGGTGCGGGTCGAGCAGAAGGAGCGCACGCGCCGGGCGCTCGTCGGGGCGGCGCGGACGCTGTTCGCGTCGCGCGGGTACGCCGACGTCGGCCTGGCCGAGATCGTCGCGGCCGCGGGCGTCACCAAGGGCGCGCTCTACCACCAGTTCGACGGCAAGGCCGAGCTGTTCCGGGCGGTGCTGGGCGAGGTCGCGGCCGAGGTCGCCGACGCCGTCGTCGCGGCGGCGCGGGCGGCGGGCCGCGACACCGGCGGGGACCCGTGGGCGCAGCTGCGGGCCGGGTGCCGGGCGTTCCTCGTGGCGAGCACCGACCCCGCCCGGGTCCGGATCGCGCTCGTCGACGGCCCGGCGGTGCTCGGGTGGGCGCAGTGGCGCGCGCTCGACGAGGCGACCTCGCAGCGCCACCTCGTCGAGGCGCTCGAGGGCCTGGTCGCGCGGGGTCTGCTCGCGCCGCGCCCCGTCGCCCCGCTGGCGCACCTCCTCGGCGGCGCCATGAACGAGGCGGCCCTGTGGCTCGCCGACGAGCCGGACGCGCTCGAGCCGGCGTGGACCGAGCTCGCGGCGATGCTCGACGCCCTGCGCTGAGTCGCGGACCGAGGGGTGCACGGCGTCACGGCACCGGGCCTCCCCGCGGCCGTACGATCGCGGGGGACCCACCACCGACGCAGCCGTCGTACGTGCACCGGAGGACCACCGTGACCAGGCCCGACACCGCCACCACCACCGGCACCGGAGGGGTCAAGCGCGGCCTCGCCGACATGCTCAAGGGCGGTGTGATCATGGATGTGGTGACGCCCGAGCAGGCGCGGATCGCCGAGGACGCCGGGGCCGTCGCCGTCATGGCCCTCGAGCGCGTGCCCGCCGACATCCGCGCCGACGGGGGCGTCGCCCGGATGTCCGACCCGGACATGGTGCGCGGCATCGTCGACGCGGTCTCGATCCCGGTGATGGCCAAGGCGCGCATCGGCCACTTCGTCGAGGCGCAGGTGCTGCAGTCGCTCGGCGTCGACTACGTCGACGAGTCCGAGGTGCTCACCCCCGCCGACGAGGCGCACCACATCGACAAGTGGGCGTTCACCGTGCCGTTCGTGTGCGGGGCGACCAACCTCGGCGAGGCGCTGCGGCGCATCGGCGAGGGCGCGGCGATGATCCGCTCGAAGGGCGAGGCGGGCACCGGCAACGTCGTCGAGGCCACCCGCCACATGCGCGCGATCCGCGCCGACATCCGCCGCCTGTCGCGCACGGACCCCCAGGAGCTCTACGCCGCGGCCAAGGAGCTGCAGGCCCCGCTGCCGCTGGTCCAGGAGGTCGCCGAGTCGGGCCGGCTGCCCGTCGTCCTGTTCACCGCCGGCGGCATCGCGACCCCCGCCGACGCGGCGATGATGATGCAGCTCGGCGCCGAGGGCGTCTTCGTCGGCTCGGGCATCTTCAAGTCCGGCGACCCGGCGCGGCGCGCCGAGGCGATCGTGCGCGCGACGACCTTCCACGACGACCCGGACGTCATCGCCAAGGTCTCGGCCGGGCTCGGCGAGGCGATGGTCGGGCGCACCACCGCCGACATGCCCGACGCCGAGCGGCTCGCCACCCGCGGCTGGTGAGGCTCCCCGGACGACCACACCGACGCATGGGACGATCGCGACGATGACCACCCCGCACGGCTCCCCGCGCCGGCTGGTCGACCTCCGCGGCCAGGAGGCGCCCGCCGACCCGGACGCCCGGACCGACGTCGTGCGGGCGGTGCCCGAGCCTGCCCCGGAGTCGCCGGCCCGGGGCCGGCGTACGCCCGCCGACGAGCCCGAGCCGGTCGCGGAGCCGGCCCGGCGCAACGGCATGGGCACGCCGGCGCTCGTGCTCGGCCTGCTCGCCGCCGCCACGTGCTGGACGGGCTGGGCGGGTGTCGTGCTCGGCCTGCCGGCGGTGATCGCGGGCTACCTGGGTGCGCGGCGCGCGTTCCACGACCTCGCGACCGACGGCGCGTCGTCGCTGGGCGGGCTCGTCGCGGGCGCCGTCGGGCTCGTCGTCGGCGCGGTCATCGTCTGGCCGACGCTGTTCGGTTCCGGCGGGTTCGGCGACGGGCTGACGCTCGACCAGTGCATGGCGCAGTCGACGACGGCCCGCGAGATGCACATGTGCAAGTCGCAGCACCTCGCCGAGTTCAACCAGCGCTACCCGAACGCCGCCGAGTGAGGGCCGCTGGCACGATGCCGGCATGACGTCCGCCCCGCCCCCTGCCCGGCAGGACCGCCAGCGGGACCCGCGTGAGCGCGACGGCGGTCTCGGCACCCTCGCCCTCGCCCTCGGCCTGGTCGCCGCGGGGACGGGCCTGACCGCCGCACTGTGGGCGGGTATGGACTGGCTGGGGTGGGTCGCCCTCGTGCTGGGCCTGCTCGGTCTGGTCGCCGGGTTCGTCGGCTCGCGGCGCGCGTTCCACGACCCGCGGCGCAGCGGCGGCATGTCGCTCGGGGGCTTCGTGCTCGCCCTCGTGGGGCTGATCGTCGGGGCGTGGCTGGTCGTGCCCGGCCTGCTCGGCATCGGCACCTTCGGCGAGGGCCTGACCCTCGACGAGTGCATGGCCCAGGCCCAGGGCCAGCAGGAGGAGCGCATGTGCGCCTCCCAGCACCTCGACGAGTACCGCGCCCGCTTCGGTGATCCGGGCGGCACCGGCGGATAGACGGGTATCGCGCCGCACGATCGGTGACCCCTCCGGGATGAGTGGTCACCAGCAGGAGCACCCCGGCTACGAGCACGCGATGACGCCGCCGAGCGACTGCGGCGAGGAGAGCTACACCGGCTCCGGCCGCCTGACCGGCAAGGTCGCGCTGATCACCGGCGGCGACAGCGGCATCGGGCGGGCCGTCGCGATCGCGTTCGCGCGCGAGGGCGCCGACGTCGCGTTCGGGCACCTGCCGGCCGAGGAGGAGGACGGCAAGGAGGTCGAGCGTCTCGTCACCGACGCCGGCCGCCGCGTGCTGCGCGTGCCCGGTGACCTCACCGACCCGCAGGCGTGCCGCGACCTCGTCGCCCGCACCGTCGACGCGTTCGGCCGCCTCGACGTGCTGGTCAACAACGCGGCGTTCCAGATGGTCCGCGAGCGCCTCGAGGACATCCCGGACGAGGAGTGGGACCGCACCATCGCCACCAACCTCGACGCGATGTTCCACGTCACGAAGGCCGCCTTGCCCCACCTCGGCGCCGGCGCGTCCATCATCAACACGACGTCGATCAACTCCGACAACCCGCCGCCCGGGCTCATCGCGTACGACGCGACGAAGGCCGGCATCGCCAACTTCACCGCCGCGCTCGCCCGCCAGTACGGCGACCGCGGCATCCGCGCCAACAGCGTCGCGCCCGGCCCGATCTGGACCCCGCTGATCCCCGCGACGATGCCCGCCGAGGCCGTCGCGTCGTTCGGCCAGGACACCCCGCTGGGGCGCGCGGGCCAGCCCGTGGAGCTCGCCCCGGTGTACGTGATGCTGGCCTCTGACGAGGCGAGCTACGTCTCCGGCGCCCGGATCGCGGTCACCGGCGGGACGCCGATCCTGTGACCGCCCGGCGGTCCTCCCTGCTGCCCTCCCTGCCCCTGCACCTGTCCACCCCGATCGCCCGCCACGTCTTCGGCGGGCGCGCGGTCGTCGACCGCCTCGGCCGCGACGACCTGCCGGGCGGGCGGATCGCCGAGGCGTGGGAGGTCAGCGACGTCGACGGCACGGCCTCGGTGGTCGTCGACGGGCCGCTGGCGGGCCGGCCGCTGCGCGAGCTGGTGACGACGTGGCCCGAGGAGCTGCTCGGGCCGGGGTGCCACGACGCGGTCTTCCCGTTCCTCACCAAGCTCATCGACGCCGCCGGCACGCTGCCGGTCCACCTGCACGCCGACGACGCCACCGCGCAGCGGCTCGAGGGCACGCCCACGGGCAAGACCGAGGCGTGGCACGTCCTCGAGGCCGCGCCGGGGGCGACCGCGCTGTGCGGCACGCGGCCCGGTGTCGACGCCGACCGCCTGCGCGAGGCCCTGCTCGCGGGCGAGTTCGACGCCGTGCTGCGCCGCCTGCCGGTGCGCGCGGGCGAGACGATCTACGTACCGGGCGGGACGTTGCACTCCTTCGGCCCCGACACCCTCGTGCACGAGATCGAGCAGACCTCCGACGTCGTGCAGCACGCGATGCCGTGGCACATGGAGGACGGCTCGCCGGTCCCGCCCGACGAGCAGCGGGCCAACATCGAGACGCTGCTGGCGGAGTGGGACCCCGCGCCGCGCCCGGAGTTCCGGCCCGGCCTCGCGATCGACGTCGACGACGGCGTCTCGCGGGTGGTGCTCACCGCCGGCCCGTACTTCGCCCTCGACCGCTGGCGCGTCGCCCGGCGCGCCACGATCGACGTCGCCGCGGCGACCGTGCTGACCAACGTCGGCGCCCCGCTGCGGCTGCGGGTCGGCGACCACGTCGAGGGCCTGGGCCGCGGGCGGTCGGTGCTGCTGCCCGCCGCGCTCGGCTCGGTCACCGTCGAGGGCCCGGCCACCTGCTCGCCGGCCACCGCCCCGACCTCGAGCGCGACGTACGGGCGCCGCTGCTCGCCGCGGGCCACGGGGCGGAGGCGGTGGCGCGTCTGGTCGCGGGAGGCGGTTGACCCGGATGCGACCGGGCCGTCCGCCGCGCCGGGCCGGTGCTCCTCGGTCCGTAGCGTCGGTCGCCATGAGCCGCCCCCTGACACCGGTCGAGGTCTGGACGCGCGCCGTGCGGATCTACGTCGAGACGCCCGTGAGGGCCTGGAACGAGGGCGTGACCGCGGTCGCGCTGTCCCCGATCACGGCGTGGACGCGGGCCGCGAGCTCGATCGCCGAGGCCCCGATCGACGCCTGGAGCCGCGGCGCGAAGTCCGTGGTCACGGCCCCCATCAGCGCGTGGAGCCACGCGGCGACGTCGGCGACCCAGCGCGTGCTGCGTCTCGTCCTGCCGCGCTGACGGGTTCCTAGACTGGGGGGCGTGAGCGCACCCGTCGGCGTCCTGGCCCTCCAGGGCAACGTCCCCGAGCACCTCGACGCCCTCCGCGCGTGCGGGGCCGACGCGCGCCCGGTGCGCCGCCCGTCCGAGCTCGCCGAGGTCGCGGGGCTCGTGCTCCCGGGCGGCGAGTCGACGACGCTGTCGAAGCTGCTCGAGGCGTTCGAGCTGCTCGAGCCGCTGCGCGAGCGCCTCCGCGCCGGGATGCCGGCGTTCGGGTCGTGCGCGGGCATGATCCTGCTGGCGCGCGAGGCCGTCGACGCTCGCCCCGACCAGCACCAGCTCGGCGCCCTCGACATCACCGTGCGCCGCAACGCGTTCGGTCGCCAGGTGCAGTCGTTCGAGACCGACCTCGCGGTCACCGGCATCCACGGCGGTCCGGTGCGGGCGGTGTTCATCCGCGCGCCCTGGGTCGAGTCGACCGGCCGCGGCGTCGAGGTCCTCGCCCGCGTCCCCGGGTCGGTGCGGGGTGAGGCGTCGGGCAAGGTCGTGGCCGTGCGCCAGGGCCCGGTGATGGCGACGGCCTTCCACCCCGAGCAGACCGGCGACGCCCGCCTCCACGACCTGTTCCTGCGCCAGGTCCGGGACCGGGTCAGCACCTGACTCGCTGGGTGTCGTCCGCGCACCCAGCCCGATACGCTGCGGCGATGCGCTACACCGACCGCCCCACCGTCGAGGCGTCCGTCCACGTCGCGGCCCCGCCCGCGCGGGTGTGGCCGCTGGTCCGGGACATCGGCGTGGTCGCCGAGACCTCCGAGGAGCTGCAGGAGGCGCACTGGCTGCCCGCCCCGGACGGGCCGGGCGAGGGTGAGCAGCCGGGGGTCGGGCACCGCTTCCGCGGCCGCAACGCGCACCCGCAGGTCGGGGAGTGGGAGACGGTCTCGACGGTCGTGGAGTGCGACGAGGCCCGCCGCTTCTCCTGGGCGGTCATGGACCCCGACAACCCCAGCGCGATCTGGCGCTTCACGCTCACGCCGGTCGAGGGCGGCACCGAGCTCCACCAGTGGGCGCAGCTCGGGCCCGGCCCGTCGAACCTCACGACGGTGATCGAGCGCCTGCCCGACAAGGAGGAGCGGATCGTGGCCGGCCGGTTGCGCGAGTTCCGGCAGGGCATCGAGCGCACGCTCGCCGGGATCAAGGAGCGCGCCGAGGCGTGATGCGCACCGCCACGACGATCGAGGCCTCCGGCGCGCCGTGGGCCGAGACGGTCGACTTCGTCGTCGAGGCCGAGCGCCTCGGGCTCGACGTCTGCTGGGTGGCCGAGGCGTGGGGCTCCGACGCGCCGTCGCCGCTGGGCTACCTCGCCGCGCGCACCCACCGGCTGCTGCTCGGGTCGGGCGTGGTGCAGGTCGGCACGCGGTCGCCGGCGCTGATCGCACAGACCGCGCTGACGCTGCAGACGATGTCGGAGGGCCGCTTCCTGCTCGGTCTCGGGAGCTCGGGGCCGCAGGTGCTCGAGGGCCTGCACGGGGTGTCGTTCGCCCACCCGCTGGGGCGGATGCGCGAGACCGTCGAGGTGGTCCGCCGGGTGATGGCGGGCGAGAAGGTCCGCCACGACGGCCGGCACGTGACGCTGCCGCTGCCCGGCGAGGCCCGGCCGATGCGGGTGTCGGTGACCGCCGACGTGCGGGTGCCGATCCACCTCGCCACCCTGTCGCCGAAGATGCTGCACCTGACCGGCGAGGTCGCCGACGGCTGGCTCGGCACGAGCTTCGTCCCCGAGGGCGCGGCCACCTCGCTGGAGCCGCTGGCGGCGGGCGCGGCGGCGGCCGGGCGCACGCTCGCGGACCTCGACCTGTGCCAGGGCGCCGAGGTCGCCTTCGCGTGGGACGAGGCCGAGCTCGCGACGATGCTCGACGAGCGGCGCGCCGGCCTCGCGTTCAGCCTCGGCGGCATGGGGTCGGCGACGCGGAACTTCTACCACGACGCCTACGCCCGCCAGGGCTGGCGCGAGGTCGCCGCCGAGGTCCGCGGGCTGTGGCAGGCGGGGCGGCGGGAGGACGCGGCGGCCGCGGTGCCGCGGGAGATGGTCGCCGCGACGACGCTGATCGGTACCGAGGACGGGGTGCGCGAGCGGCTGCGCGCGTGGCGCGACGCCGGGATCACCACGGTGCGGCTCTACCCCGCCGGCGCCGACCTCACGGCCCGGCTGGAGACGCTGGCCCGGGCGATCGAGCTGGTGCGGGAGGTCTCGCGGTGACGGAGCCCCTGCGCTGGCGCGACCTCGACAGCGGCGCGTGCTCGATCGCGCGGACGATGACCGTGCTCGGCGAGCCGTGGACCGTGCTCGTCGTCCGCGACCTGCTCCACGGCGTGCGGCGGTTCGACGACCTCGTCGCGCACCTCGGGATCGCGCGCACGGTCCTCGCGCGGCGTCTCGCGGTGCTGGCCGAGGCGGGGCTGGTGGAGACCGCGGAGTACCGCGAGCCGGGGCGCCGGGCGCGGCGCGAGTACCGGCTCACCGCGGCCGGGCAGGACCTGCGCCCGGTGCTCATGGCGCTCATGGAGTACGGCGACCGGCACCGCGCCGACGCGCCGCCCGTGGTCGTGCGCCACGAGGGCTGCGGCGAGCCGGTGACGATGGTGGCCGAGTGCCGCGCCGGCCACCGTGTCGGCACCGGCGACCGGGTCCGCAGCACGCCGGGGCCCGGGGCGCGCGGCCCGGACACCGGCTGACGGGCTCGCCGGGACCGCTCAGGAGGTCGCGGCCTCGGCGACGTTGTCGATCGTCCGGCCCATCTGCTCCTCGGTGACCATCGGGAAGAAGCCCTTGAACTGGTCGTCCCGGACGGCGCTCCAGTCGTAGGTCTGGGTGACCTCGGTGCCGGTGCCCGACGGCTCGAGCCGCCAGCGCCAGACGTGGCCCTTGGCCTGCACGTCGCCGAGCTTGTCGGTGTAGCCGTCGAGCGGGTGCAGCTGCGGCGACCACGCGATCTCGCGGTCCTGCTCGTAGGCGGTGACGGTGTTGAGCATCTGGTAGTCGCCCAGCGCGTCGTTGCGCATGTTCATGACGAACTGGTCGCCGACGCCGCTGACCGTCGCGTTGCCCTCGACGCCCTGGAGCATGCCCGCGCCGTCGAACTCGTGGTGGCGCCCCGGCGTGGCCAGCAGCGAGAACAGCTGGTCGGGCTTGGCGTCGACGGTGCGCGTGACGGTGATCTGGTCGCTCATGCGTCCCCTCCCGTGGTCGTGACGACGGTCTCGTGCCCCACCCGACCGGGCCACAAACGGTGGGACCGAGCGTCCGCGGCCGTGGCGTCGACCCTGGCGTCACAGCCCCGGCGGCGCCACCCGGTAAACCGCGTCGGCCCCGTCGTCGGTGACGTACACGGCGCTGTCGGGACCGGGGACGGCCGCGACCGGGCGTCCCCACCGCGAGCCGTCCGGGCCCTGGAAGCCGCCGACGAGCGTGCGCTGGCCGTCGAGACCGCCGCCCCGCCACGGGTAGAACGACACCTCGGGCGCCCGCGGCGTCTGCCGGTTCCACGACCCGTGCACCCCGACCAGCGCGCCCTGCCCGTACGGCGCGGGCAGCGTCCCGAACGCCATCCCGAGCGGGGCCGAGTGCGCGCCCATCGTCTGCTCGACGGGCGTCAGCGCCGCGCAGTCCAGCGCCCGGCCGTCGGGGTTGGTCTCGGCGTCGGCGACGAAGGGGACGTCGGACGGGTCGAGCGCGCTCGTCGGCACGCCGGGGTCGACGTCGGGGTCCGCGTTGCAGTACGGCCAGCCCACGTCGCGCCCGGGGTAGAGGCGCACGAGCTCCTCGGGCGGGTGGTCGTCGACGTAGTCGGGGATGACCCGGCCGCGGGCGGAGCCGTCGTCGTCGCCGTCACCACTGCCGTAGGGGCGGTCGTAGGGGAACGGGATGTCGTCCCGGTTGTTGACCGCCGACCACACCGCGCCGTCGGGGGCGACGGCGAGCCCGGTGCCGTTGCGCACGCCGCGGGCGAAGGGCGCGGCGGGCCCGCCCCCGGGCGGGACCCGCAGGATCGCGGCGCGCTGGGGGGTCGACGCGCGGTCGGCGGGGGAGACGTTGCCGGTCGATCCGACCGAGACGTAGACCGAGCCGTCCGGGCCCACCGCGACGCTCTTGAGCGCGTGCGCGTAGGCCCCGCGCAGGTCGGGGCTCCGGGCGTCGGGCAGCCCGTCGACGACCGTCGTCGCCTCCCCGAGCCGCCCACCCTCGTACGGGTAGGAACGCACGGCGTCGCTCTCCGCGACGTAGAGCGTCGAGCCCGCGAACCACAGCCCGTGCGGCTGGGTCAGGCCGCTGACCAGCGACGTGCTCGTCGTGCCGCCGGGGCCGGCGACGAGGCGCACGACCTCGCCCGCGCCGGGGCGCGAGACCAGGAGCGCGCCGTCCGGGGCGAACGCCGCGAGCCGGGCGCCGGGCACGCGCGCCCACACCGCGATCGACCAGCCGGCGGGCACCAGCGCCCGGCGCGCCGTGTCGAACGGCTCCGCGCCGAGCCCGGGCGGGACCGTCACCGGCGTCGGCACCAGGCCCTCGGTGGCGGCGCCGGCCGGCGCCGGGCCGCCGTCGTCGCTGCCGGGTCCCGCCGAGGCGGTCCGGGCCGGGTCGGGGGGTCCCGCGGGCGGCGTGGGGGCGGCCGCGCCGTCGCCGCACGCGGTGACCAGCACGAGGAACGCGGCGGCCACCGCGGCGAGCAGTGAGCGAGACATCTCGACCCTTCGTCCACGGTGTGTCCCGGGCGGCCCGGCGGGTCGAGCCCACCACACGTCCGGCGGCACTCCGCGGCGGGTCTCCTCAGCCGCGCAGGATCAAACAGCTCGACGTCGCCTCGGCCACCAGCCGCCCGGCGCCGTCGACCAGCTCCGCGCGGGCCAGCGCCGTGCTGCGCCCGGCGTGCACGACGTGGCCGACGGCGCGGCAGGTGCCGGAGTCGGAGGTCAGGCGGCGCAGGAACTTCACCGACAGGTCGAGGCTCGTGTAGCCGACGCCGGCCTCGAGGGTGCTCTGCACGGCGCAGCCGGTCGCGGAGTCGAGGAAGGTCGCGTAGACGCCGCCGTGCACCGAGCCGATCGGGTTGTAGTGGTGCTCGGCGGGCTCGAACGTGAACACCACGCGCCCGCGCTCGACGGTCTCGATCCCCCCGCCGACCAGCGTCATGATCGGCGGCGGGGGCAGCGTCCCGTCGGCCACGGCCCGCAGGAAGGCGAGCCCGTCGCGGCCGGTGGCCTCGGCGGCGAGCGCCCGCGGGTCCGACCAGGTGTGCGTGCGCTCGCGCGTGGTGACGTCCATCGGGCTCCCTGTCGTGCGGTCTCGTCTGGGTATCGCATCACTACTCAGCTGTGTCGGCACCGTACCGTCCCGGAGCCGCGGGGAGCACCTCGGTAGACTGGATCGTTGGATGCGTGCGCGGCGGTGAGCCGTGCGTCAGTGCCGGCCGGGACCCCCGGGAGCGGCGCCGCGGGAGGTCCCGCCGCAGGGACGCGCGAGACGAAGGGCGGGAGACGATGAGCGGCCACTCCAAGTGGGCGACCACGAAGCACAAGAAGGCCGCGATCGACGCCAAGCGCGGCAAGATGTTCGCGAAGCTGATCAAGAACATCGAGGTGGCGGCCCGCACCGGCGGCGGCGACCCGTCGGCCAACCCGACGCTCTACGACGCCATCCAGAAGGCGAAGAAGACGTCGGTGCCCAACGACAACATCGACCGCGCCGTCAAGCGCGGGTCGGGCGCCGAGGCCGGCGGGGCCGACTACCAGGCGATCACCTACGAGGGCTACGCCCCGGGCGGCATCGCGGTGCTCATCGAGTGCCTCACCGACAACAAGAACCGCGCCGCCGGCGAGGTCCGCACGGCCATGAACCGCAACGGCGGCGCCATGGCCGACCCGGGCTCGGTGGCGTACCTGTTCCACCGCAAGGGCGTCATCATCGTCCCCAAGGCGCAGGCGTCGGGCGAGCTCGCCGAGGACGACCTCCTGATGGCCGTCCTCGAGGCGGGCGCCGAGGAGGTCAACGACTACGGCGAGAGCTTCGAGGTGCTCACCGAGGCCTCCGACCTCGTCACCGTCCGCACCGCGCTGCAGGAGGCGGACATCGACTACGACTCCGCCGAGGTGTCGTTCGTGCCGTCGATGAACGTCGAGGTCGACGCGGACGGGGCCCGCAAGGTGCTGCGGATCATCGACGCGCTCGAGGACTCCGACGACGTGCAGAACGTCTACTCGAACTTCGACGCCTCCGACGAGGTCATGGCCGAGGTCGGCTGACCACGTGACCGCCCCCTGTGTCGTCGCCGGGCTCACCGCGGGCGACGCCGGGGAGGCGCTGACCGTGCAGTACGCGGCGTACCTCGCCGAGGCGCGCCGCTACGGCACCACCGAGATCCCGCCGCTGCGCGAGACGGTCGCCGAGCTGGCCGCCGACCTGCAGCGCCCGGACGTCCGGGCGTTCGGGGCGTGGGTCGGGGCGCGGCTGGTCGGGTCGGTGCGCCTGCGCGGGGGCGGGGCCGGCACGGGGACGGGGTGCGTCGAGCTCGCCCGGTACTCCGTCGCGCCCGACGTGCAGGGCCACGGCATCGGGCGCGCGCTGATGGAGCGCGCGCACGCCGAGCTCGCCGCGGGCGACGTGAGCTGGCTGGTCACGGGCGCGCGCAGCGACGAGAACCTGCGGCTCTACCGGCGTGCGGGCTACGCGGAGACGGGCCGGCTCGTCGACAGCGCCGGTGTGGAGCTCCTGCGCCTCGAGCGCGTGGCGCCGGCCGCGCCGACACCGTCGTGAGGCGCCTGGCCGGCGCGCTGCTCGGCGTCGCCGCGGTGGTCGTGGCCGCCTGGGTGCCGTTCTGGTGGTGGGCCCCGACGGGCTCCCCGGTGGCCTTCGCGCTGCTGGCCCTGACCCCGCTCGTCACCGTGCTCGCGGTGGTGGTGGCGGGCTGACCGCGGGGCTGCCGTTCGTCAGCTCTCGGGCGCGCGACGCGGCGGGCGGCACCGCGCTGCTGGCCCGACACCCGCTCGCGCCGTCGGGGATGGTGCTGCGCGAGGGCGTGTTCGCGCAGGTCGAGGGGCGGGTGCTGGCGCCGGGCGGGCCCGTCGACGTCGTCGTCGCCCACCCCGCCGCCCCGGTCTTCCGCGGCGACCCGACCGGCTGGGCGCAGGAGATCACCGACCTCCCGCCGCCCGCGGTGTCGCCGGACCAGCCGCCGCGCCTCGTCGTCGGCGACCTCGACGCCACCCTCGACCACCGCCCGCTGCGCACGCTGCTCGCTCGCGGGTGGGACGACGCGGCGGACGCCGTCGGCGCCGGGCTGCGCGGGACCTGGCCGACCGACCGCACCGTCCCGCCGTTCGCGGCGATCGACCACGTCCTGGTGTCGGGGCGTGCGAGCCCGGTCGGCGTGCTGACCCGCGACCTGCCCGGTACCGACCACGCGGGGCTGGTGGTGACCCTCGCCGTCGACGGCGGTCGACCCGGGGCCACCGGGATCAGGCCGGGGCCGTGAGCTCCCGGCCCAGCACGCGGCTCCACGTCGCGCGCTCCCCGTCCGGCACGGCGACGGGGGCGTCGAACGGGGCGACGGCGAGGCGGTCGTCGTCGGCGCTCCAGGTCGCCACCACCCGACCGTCGTCGACCACCACCGGTGCGATCCAGCCGGCGGCGCGGCTGACCTTCCGGCGGTGCCCGGGCGGCACGAGGTCCGGGTCGGCGGTGCCCGCGCCGAGCACGTAGGGGTCGAACGGCCCGAGGAGGCGGATCCCGATGGGGTCGGCGGCGGCCAGGTCGTCGAGGTCGTCGAGGTCGGCGGTGCGCGCGTACCGGGCCTCGCCGTCGACGGTGACCGCGGTGAGCGTGCCGTCGGCGACCAGGTCGGCGAACCACCGCCGCAGCCGCGCCTTCGGGGTCCCGCCGCGCAGGAGCCAGGCGTCGAACGCGGTGGGCGTCGCGGGCCCGTGCGCGGCGAGGAAGGCGGGCACGATCGTCCGGGCGGCGTCGTCGGGGTCGGGGAGCCCGGGCCAGCCGGCGACGGCGGTGCGCGGGCTCGTGAACGTCACGCGGGTGCCGGCCGGCGGGCCGTGACAGAGCAGCCCCTGCCAGGCCAGCGGCTTGAGCACCGCGCCCCACCCCGAGCCGAGCGCCGCCGAGAGGTCGGTGTGCCCGCTGTGGGCGACGAGGCCGGCGGTGAGCTCCTCGCGGGTGAGGACGGCGCCGTCGGCGAGCACCTCGGCCACCGCGGCCTCGAGCGCGCGCATCTGCTCGGCGGTCGCGAACTCGCGCTGCCACGAGCCCTTGTCCCAGGTCCGCGCCGCGGCGAGGAGCGCCAGCAGGGCGGGCGCCTGGTCGGCGGCGAGCAGGTGCAGCGTGCCGCGGGCCGACCAGGTGCGCACCAGCGTCCCGGCGGTGAGCGCGTCGTCGACGGTGCCGTCGTCAGCGCGACCCGTGGCCGTGCGCGACGCGACCGCCTGCGCCGCGGCCGAGGGCACCTGGGCCTGCACCCCGAGCAGCCGGCGCGCGATCGCCACCGGGTCCCCGCCGTCGCGGCCGGCGAGGTGCTGGCGGTACAGGCGGAAGCGGCGGACCTGCTGCGCGGTGGCCCTCACGTCTCCTCGAACGACCGCGACCCCTGCGGCTCGGTGTCGCTGACCTCGACGTCGCTGACCTGCGCCTGTGGCGACCCCTCCCGGGCCCAGGCGATCATCCGGTCGACGGCGTCGTCCTCGCCCTCGACGAGCATCTCGACGCTGCCGTCGTCGCGGTTGCGCACCCAGCCGGTGACGCCGAGCCGGTTCGCGGTGTCCCGGGCGCTCGACCGGTAGAAGACGCCCTGCACCTGCCCGCGGACGACGACGTGCTTGCTCGGCATGGTGTGCCTCCGATCGAACATGTGTTCTACTGGTCGGCGATGACCGCAGCATGGACGCCCTCGCTCTTCGGTGGGGGCGAGGGCGCCGAGGGCCCGGGCGTGGACCCGACGGTCGTGCCGCGCCGCATCGTCCTGGACGAGCGCTCGTGGGTCGACCTGGCGCCCGCCTGGATCACCGGCGCGGACGCCTGGTTCGACACGATCGTCGCCGAGGCGCCGTGGGACCAGCGGCGGCGCCGCATGTACGACCAGGACGTCATGGAGCCGCGGCTGACCTGCGGCTGGCGCATCCCCGAGGCGCCCGACCCGATGCCGGCCGTCGCCGAGGTGCTCACCGAGCGGTACGGCGTGCGGTTCGACCGGGTGGGCGCCAACTTCTACCGCCACGGTGACGACTCGGTGGCCTGGCACGGCGACCGGGTCCGGTTCACCCACGAGGCACCGATCGTCGCCATCGTCTCGCTGGGCGCGCCGCGCCGGTTCGGCCTGCGGCCGGTCGGGGGCGGCGCGTCGACGCGGCTGACGGTGGCCGGGGGCGACCTGCTGGTCATGGGCGGGCGCTGCCAGCACGAGTGGCAGCACACGGTGCCCAAGTGGCCCGGCGCCGGGCCGCGGGTCAGCGTCACCTTCCGCCACGACGACCCGGGTCCACGGCCGTGAACGGCCCTGATCCCCGGGCCTAGATCGGGATCTCGCTCGTGTCCCCGTCCGCGCGGGGCCCGTGCAGCCGGCGCTCCTCCTCGGCGATGCGGACGTCGTTGATGCTCGCCTCGCGCCGGGCCATGAGCCCGTTGTCGGCGAACTCCCAGTTCTCGTTGCCGTAGCAGCGCCACCACTGCCCGGCGGCGTCGCGGCACTCGTACTGGAAGCGCACGGCGATGCGGTGCCCGCCGAAGGTCCACAGCGACTTGCGCAGCACGTAGTCCCGCTCGCGCTCCCACTTACGGGTCAGGAAGTCGACGACCTCCTGCCGCCCGGTGACCCACTCGTCGCGGTTCCGCCACACCGTGTCCACCGTGTAGGCGAGCGCGACCTTCTCGGGATCGCGGGTGTTCCACGCGTTCTCCGCGGCGAGCACCTTCGCCCGCGCCGACTCCTCGTCGAACGGCGGGAACGGCGGGCGGGGCTCCTCGGTGGGGCTGGTGGTCACGGGGTGGTCCTCCTCGCGGGGTGGCGCCGGCGCGGCCAGCATGCCGATCCCGGGGTCGCCGGTCGATCACCGGGACACGCCGGTCCGGGGGACGAGGCCCGGGTCGCCGGCCGGTCGCCGCGTAGCGTCCCGCCCATGCGGGTGCTGGGCGTCGACCCCGGGCTGACGCGGTGCGGGCTGGGCGTGGTCGAGGGCGGCGGCGGGCGGACGGTGCGCGCCGTGGCCGTCGACGTCGTCCGCACCCCGCCCGAGGCGGCGGTCGCCGAGCGCCTGGGCGCCGTCGCCGACGTCGTCGAGGCGTGGATCGCGGAGCACCGCCCCGACGTCGTCGCCGTGGAGCGGGTCTTCGCCCAGCACAACGTGCGCACGGTGATGGGCACCGCGCAGGTCGGCGGGGTCGTCGCGCTGGTGGCGGGGCGCGCCGGGCTGCCGGTCGCGTTCCACACACCCAGCGAGGTCAAGGCCGCGGTCACGGGGTCGGGGCGCGCGGGCAAGGAACAGGTCACGACGATGGTCACCCGGGTGCTCGCGCTCGGGACCGCCCCGCGCCCGGCCGACGCCGCCGACGCCCTCGCGCTCGCGGTGTGTCACTGCTGGCGCGCCCCGATGATCGCGCGCATGGCGGAAGCCGAGGCCCGCGCCGCCGAGGTCGCCAAGCACCACCGCGCCCGCCTCGCCGCCGCCCGCCGCGCCGCTCGGTGACCCTCGCGCACGTCACCTCGGCCGACGGCACCCGCCTCGCGGTCGAGACGCTGGGGGAGGGCCCGCCGCTGGTGCTGACGACCGGCGCGCTGCAGGACCGGGCGAGCGTCCGGGTGCTCGCGCAGGCCCTCGCCGACCGCGCGACCGTCCACCTGTGGGACCGGCGCGGCCGGGGCGACAGCGACGGTGCGCCCGATCCCTCGGTCGACGCCGGCGGCCCGGACGGCGAGGAGCTGGTGGCCGCCGAGGTCGCGGACCTCGCCGCGGTCGTCTCCCACGCCGGCGGTTCCCCGGCGCTCTACGGGCACTCGGCGGGCGCGGTCCTCGTGCTCGAGGCGGTGATGCGGGGCGTGCCGGCCGCCTCGGTCGTCGCGCACGAGCCGCCCTGGCGTGGCGACGACTCCCCGCCCCGCCGGGCCCTCGCCGACGCCGTGCTCGCCGCCCTGCGCGAGGGCCGGGACGACGACGCCGCGGCCGCGTTCCTCGGCGGCTTCCCGGCGGCCGCGCCCGCCCCGGTCGCGCGCCTGCGCACCACCCCGTTCTGGGCGCGCACCGTCGCCCTCGCCCCGTCGCTGGCCTGCGACGTTGCGCTCGTCGCCCGCGGTCCGGTGCCCGCCGCGAGGCTCGCCGGGCTCGCCGTGCCGCTGCTCGCCGTCGACGGCGGCGCGAGCCCGGACTGGGTGCGGGCCGCCGTCGCCGCCGTGGCCGACGCCGTCCCGGGCGCCGCGCGGCGCACCCTGCCCGACCAGGCGCACGTCGTGGTCCCCGCCGTCCTGGCCCCGGTGCTCGCGCAGTTCCTCCTCGGGTGAGGGGCACGTTCCGCACGGTCGGCAGGGCCCGGCGCCTGCCGGACGTGCCCCTCGCGCCGGTGACACTCCGGAGAGATCGTTCCGGAGACGTCGTCCGACCGGCGCCGACTCCTTGCCCGCGGCGCCCCGGTGCGTGGGGAGCTCTCCATCCCGATCTCCCGAGGCTGTCGTGGGCGTCGTCGGCGTCGCCGCCGACCCGTGTCCCGAGGACACGGGTCGACCGGTCGTCCACGCCCCTCGCCCCGACGGGGGAGCCCGGGCGCGGCGGTCCGCGGGAGCGTCGGGGGCGGCCGGTAGCCTTCGAACGTCTGTTCGTCGGGTGGGACCGGAGGCTCGTGCGGTGATCTCGTCGGTGCGGGGGGAGGTCCTGGCGGTCGGGCTCGACCACGCCGTGGTGGAGGTCGGCGGGGTGGGGCTGGCGGTCCAGGCCACGCCGGCGACGCTTGCGCGCCTGCGCCGCGGCCAGCAGGCGCGGCTGGACACCGCGCTGGTGGTCCGGGAGGACTCGCTGACGCTCTACGGGTTCGCCGACGCCGCCGAGCGCGAGATGTTCCTGCTGCTCCAGACGGTGTCCGGGGTGGGCCCGCGGGTCGCGCTGGCGACGCTGGCGGTGCTCGACCCCGCGGCGCTGAGCCACGCCCTGGCCGACGGCAACCTCACGACGCTGATGAGCGTGCCGGGCATCGGGCGCAAGGGCGCCGAGCGGCTGGTCGTCGAGCTGCGCGACAAGGTCGCGCCGCCGAGCCCCGCCGACGTCGACGGCGAGCCGCCGAGCAGCCCGGTGGCCGCCGGCACCCTGCGCGACCAGGTGGTCGAGGCGCTCGTCGGCCTCGGCTTCGCCGCGAAGCCGGCGGAGAAGGCTGTCGACGAGGTCCTGGGCAGCAACGGCAGCAACGGCAGCAACGGCAGCAACGGGCACGGCGCGTCCGACTCCTCGGCCGTCCTGCGCGCCGCGCTCTCGCGCCTCGGGCCGGCGCGGTGAACGAGCACGACCTCGAGGGCAGCCTCCAGCGCGCCCTCGACGCCACGGTGGAGGACGGCGAGTCCGACCTCGAGAACCGCCTGCGCCCCGCCCGGCTGGCGGAGTTCATCGGCCAGCCCCGCGTGCGCGAGCAGCTCGACCTCGTGCTCCAGGGCGCTCTGCGCCGCGGCGCCCCGCCGGACCACGTGCTGCTCTCGGGCCCGCCCGGGCTGGGCAAGACGAGCCTCGCGATGATCATCGGGCACGAGCTCGGCAGCGCCGTGCGCATCACGTCGGGCCCGGCGCTCGAGCGGGCCGGCGACCTCGCGGCGATGCTGTCGAACCTGCTCGAGGGCGACGTCCTGTTCATCGACGAGATCCACCGCATGGCCCGGCCCGCCGAGGAGATGCTCTACCTCGCGATGGAGGACTTCCGGGTCGACGTCGTGGTCGGCAAGGGGCCCGGGGCGACGTCGATCCCGCTCGACGTCGCTCCGTTCACGCTGGTCGGGGCGACGACGCGGGCCGGCTCGCTCACCGGCCCGCTGCGTGACCGCTTCGGCTTCACCGCGCACATGGAGTTCTACGAGCCCAGCGACCTCGAGCAGGTGCTCACCCGCAGCGCCCGCATCCTCGAGGTCGACCTGCGCCCCGACGGCGCCCGGGAGATCGCCGGCCGGTCACGGGGCACGCCGCGCATCGCCAACCGCCTGCTACGCCGGGTGCGCGACTACGCCGAGGTGCGCGCCGACGGCGCGGTCACGCGCGACGTCGCCCGCGCGGCGCTCGCGGTCTACGACGTCGACGAGCTCGGTCTCGACCGGCTGGACCGCGCCGTCCTGGGCGCGCTCGTGCGGAGCTTCGGCGGCGGGCCGGTCGGGGTGTCGACGCTCGCGGTGGCCGTGGGGGAGGAGCCCGGCACGGTCGAGGAGGTGTGCGAGCCGTACCTCGTGCGCGCCGGGATGCTCGCCCGGACGCCACGCGGGCGTGTCGCGACCCCCGCGGCGTGGCGCCATCTGGGGCAGGAGCCCCCCGCCGACCGGAGCGATGACGACCGGGGCCAGGGGACCCTGTTCGCCTGAGCTGGCAGACTCGGAAACGGACAGTGCGGGGTGCGAGACCGACGCGCCCCCCGGTGATCGGAGAACGATGGACCTGATCTTCCCCCTGCTCATCCTGTTCATGATCGGTCTGGTGTTCATGTCCAGCCGGCAGCGCAAGAAGCAGGAGAACCAGCAGAAGAGCCTGCAGAACAGCCTCCACGTCGGCGATGTGGTCGTCATGACGTCCGGCATCAGCGGCACGGTGGTCGACGTCGACGACGAGCGCACCATCGACCTCGAGATCGCCCCGGACGTCGTCACGACCTGGCTGCGCGCCGCGGTGCGCGAGAAGCTCGTGGCCGAGGAGGCCGTGGTCGACGGCGACACGGCCGACGCCGACGCCGACGCCCACGCCCACGCACTGCCCGAGTCGTCGGTGCCCACCGCGTCCACCCCGGTCGTCGACCCGGCGCCGACGGCGAGCACGACGGACACGAAGGACGCACCGGGCGTCACGGCGGACGCCAAGACGGACACGACGGACAACGTGTCCTCGCCGCGCTCGTCCTGACGCTGCGCACGACCGGTTAGCGGGCGGGGCGGCGCGGGGAGCGTCGGACCCGGCGCCTACCCTCGCGTCGAGCCCCTCCCCGGCTGACCCCACCCGACCTCCTGGAGCAACGCAGCGTGGCCCCTCCGACCGTCCGGTTCTCGCCCGGGCGCTACCTCGCCGCCTTCGTGGTGATCGTGGCCGCGCTCTACGGGCTGGTGTTCTTCACCGGGGACGGGTCGCCGACGCCGAAGCTCGGCATCGACCTCCAGGGCGGCACGCGGGTCACGCTGACGGCGCGCACCGAGACCGGTGCGGCGCCGACGCCGGACCAGCTGAACCTGGCGCGCACGATCATCGACCAGCGCGTCAACGGCCTCGGCGTCAGCGGCGCCGAGGTCGTGCAGGACGGCAACAACCTGGTCATCACCGTGCCCGGTCAGGAGGGCGACCAGGCCCGCTCGTTGGGACAGACGGCACGGCTGTACTTCCGCCCGGTGCTCGGCGGCCCGATCCCGGCGCAGCAGCCGGGCCAGCCCGGCCAGCCGGCTCAGCCCGGTGCACCCCCGGAGGGCGCGGCGACGCCCGGCGGCGCGACCGGCGCCGGCACCCCGGGGCAGACCCCGGCGGGCCAGAGCGCCCCGATCGCGGCGCCGGAGCAGCCGCCGGTGCCGACGCCGCCCCCGGGCGGCGGGGTGGCCGGCGGCGGCACGTCGCAGGACCCGCGCCAGGCCCAGGCCATCGCCCAGGCCAAGGAGACGCGCCAGAGCGAGGACCCGGCGGTCCAGGAGCAGGCGGCGCTGGCGCTCGACTGCGCGGTCGAGGACCCGCTGCGCGGCTACGACGACCCGGCTCGCCCGCTCGTCGCCTGCAACCGCGAGGGCACCGAGAAGTACCTGCTCGGCCCGGCGATCCTCTCGGGCACCGACGTCGCCAGCGCGACGCCGAACCCGAACCCGCAGGGCGTCGGCTGGGTCATCAACCTCGCCTTCAAGTCCGAGGCGGCGGGCACCTGGGCCGACTACACCAGCGCGAACGTCAACAACTCGAACGCCGTGGTGCTCGACTCGCAGGTGGTCTCGGCGCTGCGGATCGTGCAGCCGCTGCTCGACGGCAACGCCCAGATCTCCGGCAACTTCAATCAGGGCTCGGCCACCGACTTCGCCAACGTCCTGCGCTACGGCTCTCTGCCGTTGTCGTTCGACGTCTCCGAGGCCCAGACCGTGTCGGCGACCCTGGGCCTCGCCTCGCTGCAGGCCGGGCTGATCGCGGGCGTCGTCGGCCTCGCGCTGGTCTTCCTGTACTCGCTGTTCTACTACCGCGCGCTCGGCGTGCTGACCATCCTGTCGCTGATCCTGTCCGGGCTCGTCGTCTACGCCGTGCTCGTGCTGCTCGGGCGCGGGATCGGCTTCACCCTCGACCTCGCCGGCGTCGCCGGGTTCATCGTCGCCATCGGCATCACGGCCGACTCGTTCGTCATCTTCTTCGAACGGATCAAGGACGAGGTCCGCGAGGGACGGAGCTTCCGGTCGGCGGTGCCCCGAGGCTGGGTGCGGGCGCGGAGGACGATCCTGTCGGGCGACGCGGTCAGCTTCCTCGCCGCCGTCGTGCTCTACGTGCTCGCGGTCGGCCAGGTCAAGGGCTTCGCCTTCACCCTGGGCATGTCCACGGTCCTCGACCTCATCGTGGTGTTCCTCGTGACGCACCCCCTGCTCGCCCTCGCGTCGAACTCCCGCCTGTTCTCGAGCCCGGCGTGGTCCGGGCTCGGGGAGGTGGCGCGCACCGCGCCCCGGTCCGGCTCCGGACCACCCCGCACGGGCGGGCGACGACCGGCGGGCCGGGCAGGCACCACGAGCCGGTCGGGCACGGGCTCGCCGGGCAACGGTGCCCGCGCCGGCGCGGGCACCGCCCGCAGCCGCACCCAGCGCGGGGGTGACCGATGACCCACTCCACCGGACCCACCGGACGACGCCCGCAGTTCCGGGCGAGCACGGGCGAGCCCGTCGACGACCGCCTCGACGACCGCCTCGACGAGATGGACCGCGACGACCTCGCCGATCGCGGGGACGATCCCGCCGACGACCTCGCCGACCGCGACGAGGACGTCGACGACACCGCCGACGCCACCGCCGCGTCCCGCACCCCGCGCCGGCGCAGCCGGCTCGACGCGCTCTACCGCGGCAACGGCGGGCTGGACATCGTCGGGCGCTCGAAGACCTGGTACGCGGTCTTCGGCGCCGCGTTGATCATCTGCATCCTGTCGATGGTCATCCGGGGCTTCAACTTCGGCATCGACTTCGAGGGCGGCACGAGCGTCCAGCTGCCCGCCGCTGGCGCGAACGGCGTCATCGCGACGAGCCAGGTCGAGGAGACCTACCAGCAGACGCTGGGCTTCCCGGCCACCTCGGTGCAGAGCGCCGGTCAGGGCGACAGCGCGACGATCATCATCCGGTCCGAGCGCCTCGACATCGGGCAGGTCGTGGCGCTGCGGCAGGCGCTGTTCGACCAGTTCCAGCCGCTGGGCACCGCCGGCACACCCGACCCGAACGCGATCTCCGACAGCGCCGTCAGCGCGAGCTGGGGCGGGGAGATCACGCAGCAGGCGCTCATCGCGCTCGCCGTGTTCCTCGTGCTGGTGACGATCTATCTCTCGTTCTACTTCGAGAGACGCATGGCCTTCGCGGCCCTCGTCGCCCTGGCCAACGACATCATCATCACCGCCGGCGTGTACTCGCTGGTCGGCTTCGAGGTGTCGCCCGCGACGGTCATCGGCCTGCTGACCATCCTCGGGTTCTCGCTCTACGACACGGTCGTCGTGTTCGACAAGGTCCGCGAGAACACCCGCGGCCTGCTCGGGCTCACGCGGCGCACCTACGCCGAGGCCGCGAACCTCGCCGTCAACCAGACCCTCATGCGGTCGCTGAACACCTCGCTCATCGCCGCGCTCCCGCTGGTCGGGCTGTTCGTGGTCGGCGTGGTGCTGCTCGGCGTCGGCGTGCTCGGCGACCTGGCGCTGGTCCAGCTCGTCGGCACGATCGTCGGCGCCGCGTCGTCGGTGCTGCTCGCGACGCCGATCGTCGTGGACCTCGCGATGCGCGACAGGCGCTGGGCCGCGCAGGCCGAGAAGGTCGCGGCGCGGCGGGCCAAGGCCGCGCGCCGGGCGTCCGCACCCGCCGGTGACGGCGAGGGGTCGGGGAGCGCGGGCACCGCGGGCCCCAGCACCGACGTCCTCGACACCCGCGAGGTCGCGGCGGCCGGGGCGGGCCGGTCGGGCACGCCGCGGGCCGGCAGCCGGGCCGCCGCCGGAGCGGGCGCGCCCCGACCGGGCGCGCGCCCTGCGGGCAAGTCCGGGCGGCCGTCGGGCAAGCGGCGCCGGTGAACACCCCCGACACGGTGAACACGGCCGCCGACACCGATCTCGACCTCGTCGCCGGGCTCCTGCGCGACGTCCCGGACTTCCCGACGCCGGGCATCCGGTTCTGGGACCTGTCCGCCCTGCTCGCCGACGGCGCCGGGCTCGCCGCGACGACCCGTCTGCTCGCGGCGAGCGCGGGGGAGGGCGAGCACGCCGCCGACGTCGTCGTGGGCATCGAGGCCCGCGGGTTCCTGCTCGGCGCGGCCGTGGCGCACGCGCTCGGCGTGGGCGTCGTGGCGGTGCGCAAGCACGGCAAGCTCCCGGTGGTGGCCGCGCGCCGGTCCTACGACCTCGAGTACGGCTCGGCGACCCTCGAGCTCCCCGCCGACGTCCTGCGCCCCGGCGAGCGGGCCCTGCTGGTGGACGACGTGCTCGCCACCGGCGGCACCGCGGTCGCGGCGTGCGAGCTGGTCGAGGGGGCGGGCGCGGAGGTCGCGGCGATCTCCATGGTGCTCGAGCTGCCCGCCCTCGGCGGGCGCGCGCGGCTGGGCGACCGGCCCGTGCACACCCTGCTCGCCCGCTGAGCGCACGCGACGGCGCCGCCGGTCGCCGCCGATCGCCGTCGCGCCCGCGGGGACGGAGCAGCGCGCCGTGACCGCCGGCCCGCTCCTCGCGCGGGGACCGACGACCGTCGGACCGCCCGGCGCACGCCGGCGGCCGCCCCGACCGTGGCGATCGCCGTCACCCACGCGTACCGATCGTGGGCGACCGATGGCCCGATCGGGCCCCGACCGTCCGGACACCTCGCCCGCGCGGAGATATCCTGGATGGATTCCGGGCGTCGCGGCACACGAGTGCGGGCCCGCCCGGAGGGGAAGGGGACGACGCGTGAGCCAGGACGTCGACGCCGCAGGGACCGGGCCGGGCTCCCCGCCCGCCACGAGCACCGGGTCCGGCCCCGCCGACGTGTCCTCCGCCTCCGAGGACGCCGTCCTCGACGCCGCCGGCCTCTCACCCGCGCGCCCGGTCAGCCCCACGCGCCCGCCGTCGGCCACGCGCCGCGTCCGCGCCCGCATCGCCCGGCGCATCACCGCCCAGCGCTCGGGCGCGGTCAAGCCGGTGCTCGAGCCGCTGGCCGCGGTGCACCGCGAGCTGCACCCGTCGGCGGACATGGGCACCCTGCAGCGCGCCTACGACACCGCCGAGCGTTTCCACGACGGCCAGATGCGCAAGAGCGGCGACCCGTACATCACCCACCCGCTCGCCGTCGCCACCATCCTCGGCGAGCTCGGGATGGACACGACGACGCTGGTCGCGGCCCTGCTGCACGACACCGTCGAGGACACCGCCTACTCGCTGGACAAGCTCTCGGCCGACTTCGGCGCCGAGGTCGCCCACCTCGTCGACGGCGTCACCAAGCTCGACAAGGTCCAGCTGGGCGCGGCCGCCGAGGCGGAGACGATCCGCAAGATGGTCGTCGCGATGGCCCGCGACCCGCGCGTGCTCGTGATCAAGCTGGCCGACCGGCTGCACAACATGCGCACGATGCGCTTCCTCAAGCCGGAGAAGCAGGCCAAGAAGGCCCGCGAGACCCTCGAGGTGCTCGCTCCGCTCGCCCACCGCCTCGGGATGTCGACGGTCAAGTGGGAGCTGGAGGACCTCGCGTTCGCGATCCTGCACCCCAAGCGCTACGACGAGATCGTGCGCCTGGTCGCGGACCGCGCGCCGAGCCGCGACACGTACCTGCGCACGGTGATCGACGAGGTCTCCGGGCAGCTGACCGAGGCGCGGGTCAAGGCCGAGGTGCTCGGCCGCCCGAAGCACTACTACTCGATCTACCAGAAGATGATCGTCAAGGGGAAGGACTTCGACGACATCCACGACCTGGTGGGCGTCCGGGTGCTCGTCGAGGACGTGCGCGACTGCTACGCCGCGATGGGCATGGTCCACGCGCTGTGGCAGCCGATGCCCGGCCGGTTCAAGGACTACATCGCCCAGCCGCGCTTCGGCGTCTACCAGTCACTGCACACCACGGTGATCGGGCCGGACGGGCAGCCGCTCGAGGTGCAGATCCGCACCCACGAGATGCACCGCACCGCCGAGTACGGCATCGCCGCGCACTGGCGGTACAAGGAGACCAAGGGTGCGCACAAGGGCGGGTCGTCCGGTGACGGCACCCTCGAGCTCGACGAGATGGCCTGGATGCGCCAGCTGCTCGACTGGCAGCGCGAGGCCGCGGACCCCGGCGAGTTCCTCGAGTCCCTGCGCTACGACCTCGCCACCCGCGAGATCTTCGTCTTCACGCCGAAGGGCGACGTCATCACGCTGCCCAGCGGGTCGACGCCGGTCGACTTCGCGTACGCCGTGCACACCGAGGTCGGCAACAAGTGCATCGGCAGCCGCGTCAACGGCCGGCTCGTCGCCCTCGAGCGGGAGCTCGAGAACGGCGAGGTCGTCGAGATCTTCACGTCGAAGGCCGAGGGCGCCGGGCCGTCGCGCGACTGGCTGTCGTTCGTCGCCTCGCCGCGGGCCAAGCAGAAGATCAAGCAGTGGTTCGCGAAGGAGCGCCGCGAGGAGGCGATCGAGGGCGGCAAGGAGGCCATCACCCGCGAGGCGCGGCGCACCGGCCTGCCGCTGCAGCGCCTGGTCTCCGCCGACTCGATGGGCGCGCTCGCCCACGAGCTGCACTACCAGGACATCTCGGCGCTCTACGCCGCCGTCGGCGAGCACCACGTCTCGGCCCGCCACGTCGTGCAGCGCCTCGTCGCCCTGCTCGGCGGGGTGGAGCAGAACGAGGAGGAGCTCGCCGACCGCGCGACGCCGTCGACGGTCCAGCGCCGCCGCGGCACCGGCGACGTCGGCGTCGTCATCGACGACATGGAGGGCAGCGGGGACGGGGGCGACTCCTCCGACGTCTGGATCAAGCTCGCGCGGTGCTGCACGCCGGTCCCGGGCGACGGCATCCTCGGCTTCGTCACCCGTGGCGGCGGGGTCAGCGTGCACCGCACCGACTGCACCAACGCCGACGAGCTGCGCAGCGAGCCCGAGCGCCTGGTCAACGTCCACTGGGCGTCGTCGTCGAGCGCGCTGTTCCTCGTCGCGATCCAGGCCGAGGCGCTCGACCGGCACCGTCTGCTGTCCGACATCACCAAGGTCCTCGCCGACGAGAAGGTCAACATCCTCTCGGCGTCGGTGACCACGTCCCGCGACCGCGTGGCGGTGAGCCGCTTCTCGTTCGAGATGGGCGACCCCAAGCACCTCGGGCACGTGCTCAAGGCCGTCCGCAACGTCGAGGGCGTCTACGACGTCTACCGGGTGACCTCGGCGAGCTGAGGCTCAGGAGGCGCGCCGCCGGAAGAGGCTCGTGAGGCGTCCCCGCAGGTGGCCGGGGGTGGGCTCGGCGTCGAGCCACTCGGGCCGTCCGGAGCGCGGGTCGAGGGGGTTCACCGTCGCCGGGTCGACCTCGCCGTCCGAGGGGCGGACCAGCGAGCGGGTGCCGGCGTCGAGCACCGTCACCAGCGGCACCGCGAGCAGCGCGCCGGGGATGCCGGCGATCACCAGGCCGCACGCGATCGGCAGGACGACGGCGAGCGGGTGCAGCTTGATCGACCGTCCGAGCAGCAGGGGCTGGAGGATGTAGCCCTCGATGTTCTGCACGACGAGCAGCAGCAGGACGACGAGCAGCGCGTCGGTCAGCCCACCGCTGACCAGGGCCACGAGGACGGCGACGACGCCGGTGACGACCGCGCCGAGGGTCGGCACGAAGGCGCCGAAGAAGATCAGCGCCGCGAGCGGGACGGCCAGCGGCACCCCGATGAGCCAGAGGCCGACGCCGGCGGTGACCGCGTCGGCGGCCGCGACGAGGACCGTCGCCCGGGTGTAGCCGACGAGCGAGGCGAACGCCCGGCGGCCGGCGACGTCGGCACGGTCGCGGGCCGCCCTGGGGACCCCGGCGAGCACGAAGCGCCAGACGATGCCGCCGTCGTAGACCAGGAAGATCAGCGTGAACAGCGTCAGCAGCATCTCGGTGAACAGCTCGCCGACCGTGCCGACGGCGCCGAGTGCGCTGGTGGCGAGCGTCGCCTGGCTGGACTGGAGATAGGCGATGGCCTGGTTGCCGATCGCCGTGAACTGCTCGTTGTTCAGCCCGAACGGGCCCGTGCGCAGCCACTCCTGGATGCCGGTGAGGCTCGCGGTGAGCTGGGTCGTCAGGTCGGGCAGGCCGGAGATGAACGCCAGCACGACGCCGTAGAAGACGCCGCCGACGATCGCGATGCCGGCGAAGAGGACCAGCGCGGTGGCCAGCGCGTGCGGCACGGGACCGAAGCGTCGCGACAGCGCGTGGGCCTCCGGGGCGAGCAGGGAGGCGGCGATGACCGCGAGCACCACCGGGATGAGCACCGCCGAGAGCAGGCCCATGACGTAGAGGACCGCGTAGCCCGCGGCGGCGAGCAGCAGCACCCGCCACGCGAGGCCGCTCGCGATCTCGAGGGCGACCGGGACCTCCCAGCGCCGCGCCGGGCGCACGACCCCCGCGGGCCCGCGGTCGACGGTGGCGCCGGTGACCCCGCCCGTCGCGCCGCCGGGCAGGTCGCCGATGTCGCGGGGCGGCCCCGCGGCGACGGCCGGTTCCGGGTCGTCGGGACCCGGGGGTTCGGCAGCCGCGCTCATCGGCTCACCGTAGTCGGGGGCCCGCCCGGCGGCTCCGCGTCGGCCGCAGCACTGCTGGATCGGTGCAGTGCTGGCTAGCATGGGGCCGTGAGTCGACGAGCCAAGATCGTGTGCACGCTGGGGCCCGCGACCTCCTCCCCGGAGGCCATCCGCGACCTCGTCCGCGCCGGGATGGACGTCGCCCGGCTCAACTTCAGCCACGGCACCCACGCCGAGCACGAGCGCGTCTACGGGCTCGTGCGGGAGGCGGCGGACGCCGAGGGACGCGCGGTGGGCATCCTCGCCGACCTCCAGGGCCCGAAGATCCGCCTGGGGACCTTCGCCGACGGCCCGCAGATGTGGGCGACCGGCGAGACGGTGCGCATCACCACCGAGGACGTCGAGGGCACCCACGACCGGGTATCCACCACCTACTCCGGCCTCGCCGACGACGTCCGCGCCGGCGAGTCCCTGCTGGTCGACGACGGCAACGTGGCACTCGAGGTCACCGCGGTCGAGGGTCGCGACGTCGTCGCCCGCGTCATCGAGGGCGGCAAGGTCTCCGACCACAAGGGCATCTCGCTGCCCAACACCGCGGTGTCGGTGCCGGCGATGAGCGACAAGGACGAGGCCGACCTGCGCTTCGCCCTCGGGCTGCGCGTCGACATGATCGCCCTGTCGTTCGTGCGGTCGCCGGCCGACGCCGAGCTCGTCCACAAGATCATGGACGAGGTGGGCGCGCGCCTGCCGGTGATCGCGAAGCTCGAGAAGCCCGAGGCGGTGGACGCGCTCGAGGCGATCGTGCTGGCGTTCGACGCGATCATGGTGGCGCGCGGTGACCTGGGCGTGGAGCTGGCGCTCGAGGACGTGCCGCTGGTGCAGAAGCGGGCGGTGCAGATCGCGCGCGAGAACGCCAAGCCGGTGGTCGTCGCGACGCAGATGCTCGAGTCGATGATCTACAACTTCCGGCCGACCCGCGCCGAGGCCTCGGACGTCGCCAACGCCGTGCTCGACGGCGCGGACGCGGTGATGCTCTCCGGCGAGACGAGCGTCGGCGAGTACCCCATCGAGACGGTGTCGACGATGTCCCGCATCGTCGCCGCGGTCGAGGTCGGCCCGGCGTCGGTGCCGCCGATCCAGCACGTGCCGCGCACCCAGCGGGGCGTGGTCACCACGGCGGCGCGCGACATCGGCGAGCGCCTCAACGCCCGCGCGCTGGTGGCGTTCACGCGCACCGGCGACACGGTCCGGCGTCTCGCGCGGCTGCACACCCGGCTGCCGGTGCTGGCGTTCACCCCGATCCCCGAGGTCCGCAGCCAGCTCTCGCTGTCCTGGGGCGTCGAGACCTTCCTCGTGGACTGGGCCGACACCACCGACGCGATGATCCGCCAGGTCGACGCGTGCCTCCTGGAGATCGGGCGCTTCGCGGCGGGCGAGCTCGTGGTCATCGTGTCCGGCTCGCCGCCCGGCACCGTCGGCAAGACGAACCTGCTGCGCGTGCACAAGATCGGCGAGGACACCCGCTGACCCCGCACCCGTTCGACGCCCTCACCGCCGAGCACATGCGGGCCGGCGGGTCCTGGAAGTGGTCCACGGTCGGTGACTCGCACGGCCGCGGGCTGATCGGGGCGTTCGTCGCCGAGATGGACTACCCGGTGGCCGACGCCGTCGCGGACGCGGTGCGGACGAGCGCCGACGGGTCGCGGTTCGGCTACCTGCCCGACGGCTGGGTGGCCGACATGGCCGCGGCGACCTCGGCGTTCTGGGGCGACCGCTTCGGCTGGGCGCCGGACCCGTCGTGCGTGCGCCCGGTGCCCGACGTGCTCACCGCGTTCACGGCCACCGTCCGGCACTTCACCCGCCCGGGCAGCGCGGTCGTGCTGCCGACCCCGGCGTACATGCCGTTCCTCACCGTCCCCGCGATGCTGGACCGGCCGCTGGTCCAGGTGCCGATGGCGCGGGCGGGCGGGCGGCTCGCGCTGGACCTCGACGCGATCGACCGCGCGTTCGCGGACGGGGCGG
This sequence comes from Actinomycetospora straminea, assembly GCF_028737255.1. Lineage (GTDB taxonomy): Bacteria > Actinomycetota > Actinomycetes > Mycobacteriales > Pseudonocardiaceae > Actinomycetospora > Actinomycetospora straminea. Next base: position 191,512 of record NZ_JAQZAN010000012.1, read on the forward strand.
GCCTGCTGGTGCTGACGAACCCGCACAACCCGACCGGGCGGGTGTTCGACGCCGACGAGCTCGCCGCGGTGGCCGAGGTCGTCGAGCGGCACGGGGCGCGGGTGTTCGCCGACGAGATCCACGCGCCGCTGACCTTCTCCGGCGCGCGGCACCGGCCCTACGCGACGATCTCCGCCGCGAGCGCCGGCCACGCGGTCACCGCGACCTCGGCGTCGAAGGCGTGGAACACCCCGGGGCTCAAGTGCGGGCAGGTGATCCTGTCGAACGCCGCCGACGCCGAGCACTGGACCGCGAACGGCTACCTCGCCGAGCACGGCACCGCGACGCCCGGGGTGCTGGCGAGCACCGCGGCCTACCGCGACGCGCGCGGGTGGCTCGACGACGTGCTCGCCTACCTCGACGGCAACCGCGCCCTGCTCGCCGCCGCCGACCTGCCCGGGATCGAGGTGACGGTCCCCGACGGCACCTACCTGGCGTGGCTCGACGCCCGCGGGCTGGGGCTCGACGAGCCACCGTCGGCGTTCTTCACCCGCGAGGCGGGCGTGGTCATGACCGACGGGGCGGCGTGCGGCGAGGCCGGCCGCGGGGGCATGCGCCTCAACATCGCCATGGCCCGCCCCGTCCTCGCCGAGGCCCTCGACCGCATCCGCACCGCCCTTCGTGCGTGATCTCCTGAGCGATCGCTCAGAAGATCACGCACGTCACCCGGTCACCGGCGGTCGGACGGGGCGATCAGGTAGTTGTGCACCTCGGCCATCGCGACCTCGGGGCGCGGGATCCCGAGGTGCTCGAGGACCGGGGCGAGCCGCCCGCCGACGAACCGGTCGAACGCCTCGGCCGACTCCCAGACGTCGACACCGCGGAAGCCGTCGTCGGTCGGGACCGTGTAGTGGAACAGGCAGCCGGGCTCGGAGTCGCCGCCGGCCCGGAAGTCGAGCCGCCGGAGCAGGTCGTCGTACGTGGTCAGCGTGACCCCGTGGAAGGTGGTCTCCACCGCGATCGCCATCGTCGGCCCCCCGTGGTGCGTGCCTCGACCTCATCGTCCCGGGTGCCGGGGACGCCCGCCAGGCTCCGTCCGGCCGGGTCAGGACGGCCAGGGGAGGTCCTCCGGGGGGAGGCCCGAGGCCAGCAGGGAGGCGAGGTGGTCGCCGCGGCGGGTGGTGAGCTGGTCGATCTGGGTACGGCAGGAGAACCCGTCGGCGACGACGGCGGTGTCCTCGGCGGCCCCGCGGACCCGGGGGAGCAGCACCTGCTCGCCGCAGGCCACGGACACCTCGTAGTGGCCCTGCTCGAACCCGAAGTTGCCCGCCAGCCCGCAGCACCCGGAGTCGAGCACCTCCACCTCGGCGCCCGCCCGCTGCAGCACCGCCGTCTCGGCGCCGTAGCCGCCGGTGGCGTGCTGGTGGCAGTGCTGCTGGACGATGACGTCGCGGCCGGCGAGCCCGGGCGGCGTCCAGTCCGGCGCGCGCTCGGCGAGCAGGCGGCCCAGGGTCGTCGTCGCCGCCGCGATCGCGTCCGCCCGCGGGCCGGGCAGGAGGTTCGGCGCGTCGTCGGTGAAGACCGCGGTGCAGCTGGGCTCGAGGCCGACGATCGGCATCCCGTCGCCGACCGCCGGGGCCAGCGCGTCGAGCGTGCGGCCCAGGACCCGCTCGGCGACGTCGAGCTGGCCCGTCGTCACCCACGTCAGGCCGCAGCACAGCTCCCGTTCGGGCAGCCGCACCCGGAACCCGGCCGCCTCCAGCACGCGCACCGCGTCGGCACCCGCGCGCGGGTGCAGGAACTCGGTGAACGTGTCCGGCCAGAGCAGCACCTCGCCGCGCGTCGCCGTGCCGCCGTGCGGGAAGGGCCCGCGGGCGCGGTACCAGTGCGAGAACCGCGGGGTGGCGAACGTCGGGATGGTGCGGCGGGCGTCGATGCCGCCGGCGCGCTTGAGCAGGCCCGCGGCCCGCGACGAGGTCAGGCGGTTGACCAGCGGCGCCACCGGTGACGCGACGCGGGCGAGGGCGGGCAGCCAGCCCATGGACAGGTGCGAGCGCGGTCTCGTCCAGGGACGCCCGGCGTGGTGGTGGTGCAGGAACTCGGCCTTGTACGTCGCCATGTCGACGTTGACCGGGCAGTCGGACAGGCAGCCCTTGCACGCCAGGCAGAGGTCGAGGGCGTCGCGGACCTCCGTCGAGCGCCAGCCGTCGCGGATCGGCGAGTCGGCGTGGCCGCGCAGCATCTCCCACAGCAGGCGCGCGCGCCCGCGCGTGGAGTGGTGCTCCTCGCCGGTGACGCGGTACGACGGGCACATGACGTCGCCGTCGGTGCGCCGGCACCGCCCCACCCCGATGCAGCGCTCGACCGCGCGGGTGAAGCGGCCGTCGTCGGCCGGGTAGGCGAACGCCGAGGGCGGGTCGGCGGGGTCGTAGTCGGCGCCGACGTGCAGGTGCTCGTCGAGGCGGTAGGGGTGCACGACCTTGCCGGGGTTCATCCGGTTGCGCGGGTCGAACAGCGCCTTGACCGACTCGAACGCCCGCACCAGCTCGGGGCCGTACATGCGCTCGAGCAGCTCGCCGCGGGACTGGCCGTCGCCGTGCTCGCCGGAGAGCGACCCACCGTACTTCACGCAGAGGTCGGCCGAGCGCTCCATGAACGTCCGGTACGCCGCGACCCCGGCCGGCGTGCGCAGGTCGAACGGGATGCGGGTGTGGATGCAGCCGTGCCCGAAGTGCCCGTAGATCGCGGTGCCCTCCGTGAACCCGTACTCCTCGACGAGCGCGACCCACTCGGCCATGTAGTCGGCGAGGCGGTCGGTGGGCAGGGCCGCGTCCTCCCAGCCCTCGTAGTTGTCGATCCCGGTGCGCGGGTCGCGGGCGGACACCGCCAGCGCCGACTCGCGGATGGCGAAGAGCTCGGCCTGCTCGGCGCCGTCGGTGACGGTGAGGACGGAGCAGGTCCCCTCCAGCGCGGCGGCCAGCGCCCGGGCGCGCTCCCGGGCCCGGTCGGCGTCGTCGTCGCGCATCTGGGCCATCAGCCAGCTGTGGCCCGCGGGCATCGCGGCCATCGCCCGCTGGTGCACGCCCTTGGCGCGCTCGAACTCGACGATGTTGCGGTCGATGCACTCCAGGAAGTGCGGGGTGTGGGGGAGGATCGTGTCGACGCTGCGGGCGGCGGCGACGACGTCGTCGAACCCGAGCACCACCAGCGCGGTGTGGGGGGCCTCGGTGACGAGGTCGAGCTCGGCGTGCAGCACCGTGACGAGCGTCGACTCCGACCCGACCAGCGCGCGGGCGAGGTCGAACGACGAGCCGGGCACGAGGTCGTCGAGGTTGTAGCCCGAGACGCGCCGCGGGATGTCGGGGAAGCGCTCGGCGACGAGCTGGGCGTGGTCGGCGGCGATCGCCCGCAGGCCCCGGTAGATCTCGGCGCGGCGACCGCCCTCGGCCTGGATCGCCGCGTACTCCTCGTCCGACGTCGGCCCGACCCACATCCGCAGGCCGTCGTAGGTGAGCACCTCGAGGCGCCGGACGTTGTCGGCGACCTTGCCGAAGACCTGCGCGGTCGAGCCGCAGGAGTTGTTGCCGATCATCCCGCCGAGCGTGCAGCTGACGTGCGTCGCGGGCTTCGGGCCGTAGATGAGGCGGCCGGGCAGGGCGGCGTTGAGGTCGTCGAGCTTGATGCCGGGCTCGACGACGCAGGTCCGCTGCGCCTCGTCCACCGACACGATCCGCGTGCAGTACTTCGACCAGTCGATCACCACGGCGGCGTTGCAGCACTGGCCGGCGAGGCTGGTGCCGCCGCCGCGCGACAGGACGGGCACGTCGTGCTCCCGGCACACGGCGAGCGCGGCGACGCCCGCGTCGACGGTGCGCGGGACGACCACGCCGATCGGGACCTGGCGGTAGTTCGAGGCGTCGACGGCGTAGGCGGCGCGCGAGCCGGCGTCGAAGCGGACCTCGCCGTCGACCCGCGCCGCGAGGTCCCGGGCCAGCGCCTCCTCGGGGCCCGACGGCGAGCTCTGCGGACGCGTGCGCGGGGAGGGCAGGTCGACCGTGGCCACCGCCCGACCTTGGGTGCCGCCCGTCCCCGGCGCAACTCCTCGTCGTGAGCAGTCTCCACGACGATGGGCGACGGAAGACGCCCGTGGGTGCGGGAGGATGGCGTCGTGGAGACGGACGCCGAGGTGGGAGCGCTGCTGGCCGAGGTCCGGCGCGTCGCGGTGCTCGGGGTCTCCGACCGCTTCACCCGCCCCAGCTTCCGCATCGCCGCCTACCTGCTCGACCGCACGGCGTGGACGGTCGACCTGGTCAACCCGCACGTCGTCGAGACCCTCGGGCGGCTGTGCGCCCCGACGCTCGCCGACGTCCCCGTCCCCGACCTCGTCGTCGTGTTCCGCGCGCCCGAGGTGTGGGACGCGGTCGTCGACGAGGTCGCCGCGGTCGGGGCGGGCGCGGTGTGGCTGCCCGGCGGGGTCGCCGACGCCGCGACGACGGCCCGGACGCTCGCGCGCGCCCGGGCCGCCGGCGTCGAGGCCGTCGCCGACCGCGACGTCCGCGCGGAGCACAAGCGGTGGTGCACGTGAGCGGCGTCGTCCGGGAGCCCGGCCGCCTCGAGGTCCGCGCGCCCCGCACCGCGCCCGCCGTGGCGCTCGCGACCGCCGTCGTCGGGCTCGCCGCCGGCGTGTGGCTGGCGCTCGGGGGCGGGACGGCGAGCACCGTGGTCGGCCTCGTGCTCGTCGTCTTCTTCGGGATCGGCGCGGTGCGGGCGGTGCTGCGCCTGGTCCGGTCGCGCCCGCTGCTCGTCGCCACCGCCGAGGGCATCGACGACGGCGGGTCGATCGTCGCGGCGGGCTTCCTGCCCTGGTCGGAGCTGGGATCGATCGACGTCCTGCCCGCCCGCGGCGGCGGGATGCTCGTCATCGGGGTGCGCGACCCGGAGGCCGTGCTCGCGCGCACCACCCCCGCCCGCGCGAAGGTCGGCCGCGCCCAGGCCGGGCGGCTGGGCAGCCCCGTGGTCCTGCCGCCGACGGTGCTGCCGGTGCCCGCCGAGGAGCTCGCCGCCGACCTGCAGGCACTGCGCCCGGACGACGCGTGAGCGCCCACGAGCGGCGCCGGCGGGCCATGGTCGCCGCGCTGCGCCGGCAGGGGATCCGCGACGAGCGGGTCCTCGCGGCCATGGCCGAGGTGCCCCGACACCGCTTCGTGCCCGCCCACCGCCTGCACGAGGCGTACGGGTCGGGGCCGCTGCCGATCGCGTGCGGGCAGACGATCTCGGCGCCGGCGATGGTGGCCGCGATGGCCGAGGCCCTCGGGCTGACCGGGCGCGAACGCGTGCTCGAGGTGGGCGCGGGCAGCGGCTACGCGGCGGCGGTCCTCTCCCGCCTCGCCGCCGAGGTCGTCACCATCGAGTACCACCCGTCGCTGGCCGCCTCGGCCCGCGCCGCGCTCGCCGCCACCGGCCACCACGTCGAGGTCCGCCACGGCGACGGGCGCCTCGGCGCCCCCGACCGCGCGCCGTTCGACGCGATCTCCGTGGCGGCGATGGCCGAGGGCGAGGTGCCCGCGGCGCTGCTCGATCAGCTCACCGACGACGGCGTCCTCGTCTGCCCCGTCGGCCACGGCCGCCACGGCGACCTGGTCCGCCTGTACGCCGACGGCCGCGAGGAGCGGCTCATGGCCGTGTCGTTCGTCCCGCTGCTGTAGGTGCGCCCCGCGCAGGTGAGCAGAAAGAAGTGCTCCAGCACTTCTTTCTGCTCACGAGCGCG
>NZ_JAQZAN010000013.1 GCF_028737255.1 Actinomycetospora straminea
CCTCGCCCCCGAGACCGCCGCCCCCGAGACCGCCGCGTCCGAGACCGTCGCCCCCGAGGCGCCGGCGCCGGTCGACATCGACCCCGACGCCACCGCCGAGCGCATCGCCGCGCTCTGGCGGACGCCCCCGCCCGACGAGATCCTCTCCGACGAGCACCCGATCTCGTCGTGGACCGAGGGCCCGGTCGGCGTGACCTTCGGCCCCGGCGGGGACGACCCCGCCGAGCCGCCGCGCGGCGCCGACACCCCGGCCTGGCGCGCCGAGGCGTCGGTGGACCCGGACGCGGCCACGGGCGACCTCCCGGTCGTCGGCCCCGCCACCCCGCCGGCCAGTCCCTCAGCACCCGCAGGACCGGACGCCGACGGCAGCAGCAACGGCCGCGTCCGGCGCGCCCGGCACAGCCGCCACGAGACCGGGGAGATCGAGATCCCGCCGGAGGCCGCGGAGTACACCGCCGGGTCCTCCGCCGCCGGATCCACCGGGACCCCGTCGACCAACGGCCACCACCACGGCCCGGAGGCCGACGGGCACCCCGCCGCGGCCGCCGAGCCCGCGACCGGCCCGGTCCAGCACCCCTTCGCCCCGCAGCCGTCGACCCCCGCGGCCGCGCAGGCCCCGACGCCGCCCGCGTCGTCGGGCCCCGACTCGTTCGACGTGCAGCTCTCCGAGCGCGAGCGGGAGCTGCTGGCCCGCCTGCACGAGGAGCTCGCGTCCCGCGAGCGGCTCGCGGCCGACGCCCCCGACCCGCTGCTCGGACGCCCGCCTCAGCAGCCCCCGGCCCCGCCCGGGTCGGAGGACACCACCGCCCCGCGGCCCCGGCCCCAGGGCCCCCCGCCCGGCCCGGGTCGTCCCGGTCGCCCGGGTGGCCCCGGACCGTGGCAGGGCCCGCCGCCCGGCCCGGCCGGGACGAACGGGGCCGGGGCTCACGGCGCCGGCACCAACGGCCACCCGCACGGTCCCGTCAACGGGCACGGGCTGCCGCGTCGAGGAGATCACGACGACCAGGACGGGCCGCCGCGCGACGCCTAGGGTGCGGCTCGTGACCACCGAGCTCGTCGACCTGCCCCCGCGGTTCGGGATGGACCGGCCCGCCTTCGACCGGCTCGGCAGCCGTCCGCCGGGCGAGCTGCGCCCGGCGTCGACGGTCGTCCTCCTCCGCGACGCGGCCGCCGGGCCGGGCATCGAGGTCTTCCTGCTCGAGCGCGCGGGCGAGATGGCGTTCGCGGGCGGCGTGTCGGTGTTCCCCGGCGGCGGGCTCGACGCCGCGGACCGCGCGGCGCTCGGGTCGGGTCTCGTGGACGAGGCGACGGCCGCCGCGACGGCCCGCAGCTGGGCCACGACGCCCGAGGAGGCGGCGGCGCTGCTGGCCTGCGCGGTGCGGGAGACGTTCGAGGAGACCGGTGTCCTGCTCGCCGACGCCCGCCCGTCCGCCGGGGTGCGCGAGCGACTGACCGCCCGCGAGATCGGCCTGCACGACGTCCTGCCCCGGCTCGACGCGGACCGGCTGCGGCCCTGGGCCCGCTGGGTCACCCCCGAGGGGATGCCGCGCCGCTACGACACCGCGTTCTTCCTCGCCACCGTGCCCGACGGCCAGGAGCCCGACGGCGCGACCACCGAGGCCGTCGGCGCCGGCTGGTGCGCCCCGGCCCGGGCGCTGCGCGAGTGGGAGGACGGCGAGCGGGCCCTGATGCCGCCGACGTGGGCCGTCCTCTCGGAGCTCGCCGAGGCGGGCGACGCCGCGAGCCTGCTCGCGGACGCGACGGGTCGGCGCCCCGAGCCGGTGACGCCGCAGTTCCGCCCGGGCGACGACCGCGTCGGGCTCGCCGTGCCCGCGCACGCGTTCGGGACGGCCCGGTGAGCGGGCGTGTGGTCCCGGGGCCCGACACCCCGGAGCACCCGGCGTACGAGCAGCTCCGCCCGGTCACGGCGGCCGCGTCGGTGGTGCTCGCCGAGAACCCGTCGCCGATGACCCTCGACGGCACGAACACCTGGATCCTGCGCGCACCGGGCCAGGCGGGGTGCGTGGTCGTCGACCCCGGACCGGACGACCCGACCCACCTCGACCGCCTGGCCGAGTGCGGGCCCGTCGAGCTGGTCGTGCTCACCCACCGCCACCTCGACCACACCGAGTCCGCCCGCACGTTCGCCGAGCGGGTCGGCGCGCCGGTGCGGGCGCTCGACCCGACGCTCGTCCTCGGCGCCGAGGGCCTGGTCGCCGGGGAGCGCCTCGGGGCCGCCGGGCTGGACCTGCGCGTGCTCGTGACGCCGGGCCACACCGACGACTCGCTGTGCCTGGTCGTCGACGACGACGCGAGCGTCCTGACGGGCGACACCGTGCTCGGTCGCGGCACGACGGTGCTGGGCGACCACGACGGCGCCCTGACCGAGTACCTCGACTCGCTGCGCCGCCTCGCGGAGCTGCCCGAGGGCACGACGCTGCTGCCCGGGCACGGGCCGGACCTCCCGGACGCCGGCGACACCGCTCGGTACTACCTGCGCCACCGCGAGCAGCGCCTCGACCAGGTCCGCGCCGCGCTGCGCGAGCTCGGCCCGGATCCGACGCCGCGCCAGGTCGTCGAGATCGTGTACGCCGACGTCGACGAGAACCTGTGGCCGGCCGCCGACCAGTCGGTGGCCGCGCAGCTGGCCCACCTCCGGCGCGTGGGCTAGCGGGCCAGGAGGCGGTCCCGGTCGGCCGGGGGCAGCTTGCTCACCGCCGCCCGCAGGACGGGACGCGGGAGCACCGGCCCGTGGGTCGCCAGGAAGGCCGAGGTCGCCTCCGGGTCCCGGCCGCCGGCGTGCTTGAGGGCGATGCCGACGGCCGCGCTCACGGACGGCTCGGGGTCGCCGGCGAGGGTGGCGGCCAGCGGGAAGAGGTGCGCGAGGTCGTCGGGGCCGCCATGGCGGACGAACCACAGCGGCGCGGTGATGGCCGTCCGGCGGCGCAGCGGCTCCGGCGCGGCGGCCAGGCGCGCCAGCGGCGTCGGGTCCCGCCCGAGCAGGCGCCCGCCCACCACCGACGGCGCGGCCCGGTCGACCATGTCCCAGGTGGTGATCCGGTCGTGCCGGTCCAGGTAGAGCCGATAGAGCTCGTCACGCTCGTCGTCGCCGACCCGGCGCGCCCGCGCCCGGACGTCGAGGATGCAGAACGCGCCCATGCGCACCTCGTAGACCGGGCTGTCGAGCAGGCCGTCGACCTCGTCGAGCGGCATCGACGCGTGCGCCTTCGCCGCGGCGAAGAGGTCGCGCATGCGCATGCCGATGGCCTCGTCGCCCGCGGCGACCCGCCGGCGGACGGCCGGCAGCTCGGCGGGGTCGTGCGCCGCGTGCAGGGCGGCGACGAACCGGGCGCCCAACGAGGTCGTCACACCGGTGCCGGGGCCGCGGTCTCGGCCACGAACTCGAGGATCTCCGCGGTGAGCGCGTCCTTGGCGGTGACGTAGAGGCCGTGCGGACCGCCGGGGTGGACGGTCAGGCGGGCCCGGGGGAGGAGGTCCGCGGTCGGCCGCCCGGTGATCTCCAGCGGCGCGGACGCGTCGGCGTCCCCGTGCACCACCAGCACCGGCACGGTGATGCGGGTGAGGTCGTCGGTCAGGTCGGTGCCGGCGAACGTCCGGAGGCAGGCGGTCTGCACCGCGAGCGGCGTGCGCAGGATCGTGCGGATCCCGTCGTCGACCAGGGCCTGCGACACCCACGACCCGGTGCCGGCCGTGGCGAAGTAGGCCGCGGCGCCGCCCTGGAACCACGCCGGGCGGTCCGTCCGCAGGTCGGCGACCAGGCCGTCGACGAAGGCCGCCCCGACCGCACCGACCAGGTAGGGGGTCATGGCCCCGACGAACACCGCCCGCACGACCCGATCCGTGCCGCCGGCGAGCCACCGGGTGGCCTCGCAGGTGCCCATGCTGTGCGCGACGAGCGTGACGTCGCGCAGGTCGAGGTGGTCGGCGAGCCCGGCGACGTCGCCCACGAGGGTGTCGAGGTCGTAGCCGGAGCCCGCGACCTCCGACCGTCCGTGGCCCCGGCGGTCGGGCGTGACGCACCGGTACCCGGCCTCGACGAGGGCCGCGACCTGGTACTCCCACGCGTTCGCGTCCAGCGACCAGCCGTGGAGCAGCAGGACCGGCGGGCCGCTGCCGAGGTCGGTGTAGGCCAGCCGGGTGCCGTCGGGGGCGGTGAACGTGGGCACGGGGCCCTCCTCGTGATCGTCGCGGTGTCCGGTGACGAGGACGCTAGGAGCGGGTGGGCTCGTCCTCCTTGTACGCGAGCGACACGTCGACCTCGCGCGCCCGCAGCGCGGAGGCGCTCCGACCGGCGAAGCGGATCATGGCGCGGGCCAGGTGGGGGTGGTCGTGGTAGTCCAGCAGCCCGACGACCTCGAGCGGGGTGCGCCCCTCGGTGAGCAGGGCCGCCGCCGCGCGGGCCCGCTCGATCCGCCGGACGGCGCCGTGGGTCAGCCCGGTCGCCGCGCGGATGCGTCGCTCGCACGACCGTGTCCCGACGCGGGTGGAGCCGCCGCGCAGGACGTCGTCGACGAGGGGGTCGCGCACGACGACGCCCGCGCGGACCAGGCGGTCGACGAGCAGCTCGGCGTCGTCGAACCCCGGCGCGGTCCACTCCTCGCCGCGCAGGACGAAGCGGCGCGGTCCGATGCTCGGGCACGGGACGGTCGCGTCGACCAGCGCCGGGGCCGGGAGGTGCGGGATACGGGCGCCGTGGGCGAGCACGATGCCGACGGCGGTCAGCCCGGCGGGGACGTCGAGGCAGGAGGGACGGGTCTCCGGCCCACGGACCTCGACCTGCACGGCGCCCTGCTCGCCCCAGACCACGATCTCCTGGTGCGCGCCGGCGACGGAGACCATGGGCCCGCCGGCCGCGGCGCTGCGCCACACCCGCGCGAGGTACGGCGAGTCCGACGCGCGGACCCGCAGGTCGAGCATCCGCCGCTGCCCGGGGGCCATGGGCGGCACGGTAGCGGGCGCCCCGCGCCCGCCGCGTGCGCTGTCGTCCGGGTCAGCGCGCCCGGCGCGCCAGGCGGTCCGGCTCGAGGATGAGGACGCTCTTGCCCTCGAGGCGCAGCCAGCCGCGGGCGGCGAAGTCGGCGAGGGCCTTGTTGACCGTCTCGCGCGAGGCGCCGACGAGCTGGGCGATCTCCTCCTGGGTGAGGTCGTGGGTCACGCGCAGGAGGCCGGCCTCCTGGGACCCGAAGCGCTGCGCGAGCTGCAGCAGCGCCTTCGCGACGCGGCCGGGCACGTCGGTGAAGATGAGGTCGGCGAGCAGGTTGTTCGTGCGGCGCAGCCGGCGGGCGACGACGCGCAGGAGCTGCTCGGCGATCTCGGGACGCTGGGCGATCCACTCGCGGAGCGCGTTGCGGTCCATCGTGTAGGCGCGCACGTCGGTGACGGTGGTGGCCGTCGAGGTGCGCGGACCCGGGTCGAAGATCGAGAGCTCGCCGAACATGTCCGACGGACCGAAGATCGAGAGCAGGTTCTCGCGGCCGTCCGGTGACCGACGACCGATCTTCACCTTGCCGGTCGAGACGATGTAGAGCCGGTCGCCCGGCTCGCCCTCGTTGAAGATGACCGTCCCGCGCGGGAACTCCACGCGCTCGAGGGACTCCGTGAGCACCTCGATCGCGGCGGGGTCCACCCCCTGGAAGATCCCGGCCCGCGCCAGTACCTCGTCCACCGTGCGCTCCTCGCCCACTCTCGCTCAACCGCGCGCGGGCGCCGGGCCCTCGGCCCGCGTCCGCACCCTTGTCTCCAGCGCTGTGTCACCAGCTGTGTCACCAGTCACGTCCGCCGCAGCATAGTCACGTGTCGACCCATGATCACGCCACGCGGGGCCCGGGGACGTCACCGCATCAGGGTCGATCGCCCGAACATGCGGTAGCAGTTCGCCCGATCGGACCATCATAGCGCCTGGGATCTCCGGAACGTCACTGCCGTCCGTGAGCGTCAGGCCCGTTCCTTGGTCCGGCGGGGGCCGAGGCCCCCACGCTTCCCGAGGTTCCGCAGCCGGAACAGCTGGAGCGCGCCGCCGATCCCCTGGCGGAACAGCGCCTTGACCTCGTCGGGACGGGCGCGCTCGAGGAAGTCCTCGACCTCGTCCTCGCGCACGGTGCCCGACCGCAGGCGGGTCTCGAGGCGCTCCATGCCGAGCGCGAAGACCATCACCAGCAGCGGGATGAGGATGGCGATCCAGGCGGTCATGGTGCGGTCATCGTCCCGCACCGTGCCGTGACGGTCCGCACCGGGGCCCGGTCGGGCGTGTCGGGGCGCCACGCCGGAGATCGTCGCCGCGTCGTCACGGCGGTGCAGCCGGGCACCCGTCCGGGACCCGCGGGGCGGCGTCCTACCCTGGGTGGGTGAGCAGGGCAGCCCGCGCCGGCGGTGAGGAGAGCCGACTCGCGCTCGTGCGACGGGCCCGACGGATGCACCGCGACCTCGCGGTCGCCCACCCGGACGCCCACTGCGAGCTCGACTTCACGTCGCCGCTCGAACTGCTCGTGGCGACGGTGCTCTCGGCGCAGACCACCGACGTCACCGTCAACCGCGTGACGCCGGCCCTCTTCGCCCGCTACCCCGACGCCGCCGCCTTCGCCGGCGCCGAGCGCACGGAGCTCGAGGAGATCCTGCGGCCCACCGGCTTCTACCGGGCCAAGGCCGAGTCGGTGACGAAGCTCGGTGCCGCGCTGGTCGAGCGCTTCGACGGCGTGGTGCCCGGCCGTCTCGAGGACCTCGTGACCCTGCCCGGCGTCGGGCGCAAGACCGCCAACGTGGTGCTCGGCAACGCCTTCGGCGTCCCGGGCATCACGGTCGACACGCACTTCGGGCGCCTCGCGCGCCGCTTCGCGTGGACGACGTCGGAGGACCCGGTCCAGGTGGAGAAGGAGGTGGGCGAGCTCATCCCGCGCAAGGACTGGACGATGCTCTCCCACCGGATGATCTTCCACGGCCGCCGCGTCTGCCACGCCAAGAAGCCGGCCTGCGGGGCCTGCTCGCTGCGCCGCGACTGCCCCGCCGCGGGCACCGGGGAGAACGACCCGGTCAAGGCCATGAAGCTGATCAAGGGTCCGGACGCCGACCACCTGCTCGCCCTCGTCGGCCTCACGCGGTGACGCGCGCCGAGGTCCGGGCCACGCTGGTGGTCGTGGTGCTGGCCGTGGTCGGCGTCATCGCGCTGTGGCCCCGGGAGAGCACCCCGTCGCCCGCCACCGACCCGTCGTCGGTGCTGCAGCCCGCCCCGGCCGCCGGCCCGGACGACCCCGGCGCGCTCGCCGACGCCCGCGCCGCCGCCGGGCTCGCCCCGTGCCCGACGCCGACGCCGGGTGCGGCGCCCGTGCGCGCGCTCGCCGGCGTGACCCTCGAGTGCCTCGGCGCGCCCGGCCCGGTCGACCTCGCCGCGGCGCTGGCCGGCCGCGACACGCTGGTCAACCTCTGGGCCTCGTGGTGCGGGCCGTGCCGCGAGGAGATCCCGGCGCTGCAGGCCTACGCCGAGCAGCCGGGCGCCGTCGCGGTGCTCGGGGTCGACGCCGCCGACCGCGCCACCACCGCCCTGGCGCTGCTCGAGAGCCTCGGCGCGCGCTACCCGTCGGTGAGCGACCCGGCGCAGGTCGTCGGGCCGAAGGTCGGCGCGCCGCCGATCCTGCCGGCGAGCGTGCTCGTGCGCGCCGACGGCACCGTCGTCGACATCCCGCCGCAGGTCCTGCGCACCCCCGAGCAGGTCCGCGCGGCGGTCGACGCGGCGCGCGGGGGTGCCGGGTGAGCGACGTCCCGAGCCGCCCCGACGCGGCCCCGGCCTGGCTCGCGCCGCTGGTCGACGCGTGCCGGCGCCTCGGTCCCGACGACGTGCCGTTCCGTCGGCGGCCGGCCCGGAACGCTCGCGAGGCCGCGGTGCTCATGCTCTTCGGCGACACCGGGGCGGGCCCCGAGCTGCTGCTCACCGAGCGGGCCGCCGAGATGCGCGCGCACGCCGGGCAGGCCGCGTTCCCCGGCGGGTCGATCGACCCCGAGGACGGCGGCCCGGTCGCCGCGGCGCTGCGCGAGGCCCGTGAGGAGACCGGGCTCGACCCCGACGGCGTCGTCCCCCTGCTCACCCTGCCGCCGCTGACCATCCCGGTCACCGGCTTCGCCGTGACGCCCGTGCTCGCGCACTGGGAGCGCCCGGGGCCGGTCGGCGTCGTCGACCCCGGTGAGACGGCCGCGGTGGTGCGCGTGCCGGTCGCCGCGCTGGCCGACCCGGACGCCCGCTTCCGCGTCACGGGGCCGTCGGGGTACGTCGGTCCCGCGTTCGCCGCAGGAGGACTGCTCGTCTGGGGCTTCACGGCCGGTCTGGTGGACTGGATGCTCACCCTGGGCGGGTGGGAGAGACCGTGGGACGGTTCGGACGTGCGTGACCTCGACGTGGTGTGGGCGCAGCGGCACGACCTGAGCTCGGCCGATGTCGCGACCACCTCGACCACCGCGCCGAGCCGGCCGGGTGCGGCCGCCGAAGGAGGGCCGTTCCGGTGAGCTGGGTCGACGTCGTCGTCGTGCTGCTCGCGATCGCCGCGGGCATCTCGGGCTGGCGCCACGGGCTCGCCGTCGCCGCCCTGAGCTTCCTCGGCGTGCTCGGCGGGGCCCTGCTCGGGCTGAAGATCGCGCCCGCGCTGGTGGACACGTTCGAGGGCACGACCGCGCGGATCGTCGTCAGCGTCGTGCTCGTGGTCGCGCTCGTCGCGATCGGCGAGACCCTCGGGGTCTACCTGGGACGGGCGGTGCGCGACCGCATGCGCCTGCCCGCCGTGCGCACCGTCGACTCGGCGTTCGGGTCGGTGCTCCAGGCGATCACCGCGCTGATCGTCGCCTGGCTCATCGCGCTGCCGCTCGCGGGCTCGTCGGAGACGGCGCTGGCGTCCTCGCTGCGCGACTCGCAGGTGCTCGCGGGCGTCGACGCCGTCATGCCGACCCCGCTGCGCCAGCTGCCCAACGAGCTGCGCGCCCTGTTCGACGCCTCGGGCTTCCCGGACGTGCTCAGCCCCTTCTCCTCGACCCCGATCGCCGACGTCCCGCCGCCGGAGGCCGCGCTCGTCGAGGACCCGGTGGTCCAGCAGGCGCGGGCCAGCGTGCTCAAGGTCCGCGGGCGGGCCCCGTCGTGCCAGCGCGCGCTCGAGGGCACCGGCTTCGTCGTCGGGCAGGGCCGCGTGATGACCAACGCGCACGTCGTGGCGGGCACCGACGAGGTGTCGGTGGAGGTCCCGACGTCCGACGGCGACTCGCGCACCCGCTCGGCGCGGGTCGTCTACTACGACGACGAGGTCGACGTCGCCGTGCTCGCCGTGCCCGGGCTCGAGGCGCGGCCGCTGGACTTCGACTTCCGCGGCGCCGAGACCGGCGACAACGCCGTGGCCCTCGGCTACCCGCTGGACGGGCCGTTCTCGTCGTCGCCGGCGAAGGTGCGCCAGCGCATCCAGCTGCGCGGGCCGAACATCTACGAGAGCGAGACCGTCACCCGCGACGTCTACACGATCCGCGGGCAGGTGCGGTCGGGGAACTCGGGCGGTCCGCTGGTCGACCCGAACGGCAACGTCATCGGCGTGGTCTTCGGCGCGGCCGTGGACCAGGGCGACACCGGCTTCGTCCTCACCGCCGACCAGGTCCGCCCCGCCCTCGAGGCCTCCCCGGGCGCCACCGGCCGCGTCAGCACCGGCTCCTGCGCCGCCTAGCTGCTGCTCCTGCTCTTCCTCCCGGGCGGCTGTGTGTCAGCGTGGCGTCCACGCTGACTCTCAACGTCAGGAAAGCCCCCACGATCACCCGTCGTCGAGGAAGTCCAGCAACGCGTCGGTGACGTGCTGCGGCGCCTCCTGGTGCGGGAAGTGCCCGACGCCGTCGAGGCCCCGGTACCGGAATCCCGCGTCGCACCACCGCGCCGAGGCCCGCGCCACGCGCTCGGGCACCCACGGGTCGTCGACGCCGTGGATCTGCAGCACCGGCACCGTCACCCGGCGCCCCATCGCGGCGGCGTAGCGCGCGCCGTCGGGCCGGAACTGCGAGCGCACGCTCCAGCGGAACCCCTCGACCGCCGTGTGCGCCACGCGCGGCAGGAGCATCGCGGCGCGGTGGTGGTCGGCGACCTCGGCGAACTCCGGCGCCACGACCCACCCGGGCCCCGAGCCGGCGCGCAGCAGCTCCTCCACCCACGCCCCGCCGTCGCGCCGGATGCGCCGCTCGGGCAGCCGCGGCACCTGCACCGACAGCAGCGTCCGCACCGCGGGCGCCCAGGGCCGGCGACGGGCCGCGGCGCGCACCGCGAGCGGGTGCGGCGCGGCCAGCACCGCGAGCCGCGCGACGACGCCGGGCCGCAGCGTCGCCAGCGTCCAGGCGACCGCCCCGCCCCAGCCCGCGCCCACGACCGTCGCCTCCCGCGCCCCCAGCGAGCGCACGAGGCCCGCGGCGTCGCCGGCGAGGGTCCAGAGGTCGTAGCCGCGGGGCGGCCGGTCGGAGTCGCCGTAGCCGCGCAGGTCGGCGGCCACGACCCGGTGGCCGGCGGCGGCGAGCGCGGGCAGCTGGTGGCGCCAGGCCCACCAGGAGCCCGGGAAGCCGTGCAGCAGCAGCGTCAGCGGCCCGGACTCCGGACCGGCCTCGGCGACGTGCAGCTGCACGCCGTTGGCCGAGACGGTCCGGTGGGTCCAGGGGCCGGGGATGTCGACGGGGGACCCGGAGGTCGGGACGGTGCTCAGGCGGCGTCCGAGCGCCCGCGGCTGAAGACCGCGACCGACTCCTTCGCGGACTCGATCGTGCGCTCGGGCGCCCGGATCTTGCGGACCTTGAGGTAGCCGAGCAGGCCCATGAGGCCCGCGAAGATGATCATCAGGCCGAAGGTGACGGCGTAGCCCGCCCACTGCTGGCTCGGCCAGATGAGGTTGAAGGCCTCGGACACCGCGATGAAGAGGAAGAACAGGCTGAACAGCGCGACGACGCCGGCGACGACGAAGAAGACGCTGCCCTGCACGCCCTTCTTCACCTCGGCGGTGATCTCGGTCTTGGCGAGCTCGACCTCGGCCCGGACGAGGGTCGAGACGTGCGTGGTGACTTCCTTGACCAGCGAGCCGACGGAGGCGTCGCCCTCCTGGCGCACGGGCTCGGCGTTGAGGGGGATCGACGGCACGACCGGCGGGTTGGACGGGCCGCTGGCCGGCTGCTCGGGGCGGGTCACGGGCGCTCCTGGCGGTGTTCGGTCGCTCGAGGACGGGTCGGCGAGCGGGTGCTGAGGTCGGTCATCGTGCCACGTCACCGGCGGTTCCCCGCGCCGACGGCACGGCGGGCGCTGATCACGGTCGGCCTCGGTCTTCCCCCCGACGCCGCGGCGTACTCCGCGACTTCCCCCGAACGGGGCTACTCGCCGGTCGGGCGACGGCGCAACGCCTTGACCGCGCCCTGGCGGCGCTTGCTCTCCAGCCGGCGACGGCGCGCGGACCGCGACGGGGCGGTGGGGCGGCGGCTGGGCGGGTCGGGGGCGAGGGCGTCGCGCAGCAGGGCGGCCAGGCGGTCGCGGGCGGCGCGGCGGTTGCGGCGCTGGGCGCGGTCGTCGGCGGCGACGACGGTCAGGACGCCGTCGTGCAGGCGCGGTGCGAGGCGGTCGAGCAGGCGCTCGCGGACGGCGTCGCGGAGCGGGACCTGGCGCAGGTCGACCGAGAGCTCGACGCGCGAGTCGGTGGTGTTGACGCCCTGCCCGCCCGGGCCGCCGGCGCGGGAGAACCGCCACTGCAGCGACGTCGTGATCAGCCGTCGGCACATCCGCAGGATGCCCGCTCTAGCTGCGCGGACCCACCGGGAGCACGGTGCGGCCCCACGTGGCGTTGGTGACCACGGCGGCCGAGGCGTACCAGGCGATCAGCGCGGACAGCAGGCCCACGAAGCCGCCGACGGTGGCGATGGCGTCGACACCGGTGAGGTCACCGATCGAGAGCAGCGCGAAGGTGAGGAACAGGGTGGCGAACACGCCGACGAGCGCGCCGGTGGTGCGCAGCGACGCGATGAGCATGTAGAGCGTGAAGATGGCCCAGCCCACGAGGAAGAGCCCGGTGGCCGTGGTGATCCCGGCCTCCGGGACACCCGAGGCCTGCAGCTCCGGCTCGATGAACTGCACGTACGCGGCGAAGGCGAGCCAGAACGCGCCGTAGGAGCAGAACGCCGTGGCGCCGAAGGTGTTGGCCTTGCGGAACTCCCACAGCCCGGCGACGAACTGCGCGATACCGCCGTAGAACAGGGCCAGCGGCAGGACGGCGGGCTCCAGGGACTCGGGGGCCAGACCGGCGTTGAACAGGCTGAGCACGAAGGTCGTGAGCGCGAACGCCGCGAGCCCCAGGGGCCCCGGGTCGGCGATGCTCGCGGTCGGGTCGGCGGGGGCCTGCTGGGGGGCCTGGTCCCGCGTCGGTGTCCGGTTGGCGCGCTCCTCGCGCAGCTCGGCCGTGCTCGACATGCTGGCTCCTCTCTCGACCCCACGCTGCTGTGGTGGCGATCACGTCGAGATCGGGACTGCCCGCGCGCCGGGTCGCGCTACTCATGTCCTCTTCACGAAACCGATACAGGTCCGTTCGGCGGTATGCGGTAGGGCCGAGCGGGCCTGTGACGCGGGCCGTGGCCGCCCGCCTGCGAGCATGCCGCCGTGGCCGACCCGCTGGAGCCCCTGACCCGCCTGCCCGGCGTCGCGCAGGACGCCGACGCCGTCCGCGAGGCGCTGACGCGGGTGCACAACCACCGCCAGAACCGCCGCGGCTGGCCGGCCACGGCGGCCGAGGCGTCGGTCCGCGCGGCGCGGGCGTCGGCGAGCCTCGACGGCGGCTCGGCCGAGCTGCCCGCCGACGGGCCCGTCACCGACCCGGTGCTCGCCGGCTCGCTGCGCGTCGCCGAGGCGCTCGGCGGGCTGCTGGCGGCCTGGCGCTCGGCGCCGCGCCAGGCGCTCGCCCGCCTGCACGTCCTCGCCGCCGCCGACCTGCCCGGGGTCACCGACGACGACCTCGGCCGCCCCCGCCGTGACGCCGGTGTCGGCGAACGTCTCGACGCCTTCGCCGGGCTGGTGACGGGCGGGACGTCGGTGCCCGCGCCCGTCCTCGTGGCCGTCGTGCACGGCGAGCTGCTCGCGCTCGCGCCCTTCCCGACCGCGACCGGCGTCGTCGCCCGCGCCGCCGCCCGGCTCACCGCCGTCGCCACGGGCTTCGACCCGAAGGGCCTCGCCGTGCCCGAGGTCGGCCACTACCGCGCCGCCGACGAGTACCGCGAGGCCGCCGCGGCCTTCGCGACCGGTGAGCCCGCGGGCCTCGCGCGCTGGTTCGCGCACTGCGCGTCCGCCTGGCAGGTCGGCGCGCGCGAAGGGCTGGGCATCGCGGAGGCGGCCAGCGCGTAGGTCCCTCCGGGCGCGGCTCTGCGGTCTTTCGGAGGTGCCTCCCGGCCATCGTCGTCCGGGGCCGTCCCCACCCCCGCCGGTCATCCCCAGCCCGTCTCCCGACGCTCACGCCCGTGGCCCGCCGCCCGGCAGCGTCCTCCTCGTCGGTGAGCGAGGAGGGACGCGGGAGATGGCGCGGACGAGCAGGGCGGGCGGGGCCGGGCAGGCGGTCGTCGTGACCGACGACGAGGAGCTCCTCGACGAGGTCGTGCGGCTCGCGGCCGCGGCCGGGGTGGAGCTCGAACGGGTCCCGGACGCCGCGGGCCTGCGACGACGGTGGCACAGCGCCGGGCTGGTGCTCGTGGACGAGGACGCCGCGCGGGCGGTCGGGCCGCTGCGCCTCGGGCGTCGCGAGGGCGTGGTGGTGCTGTGCCGCGGCGAGCCGCCGGGCTCGGTGTGGGAGCGCGCGGTCGGGATCGGCGCCGAGCACGTGGTGTCGCTGCCCGAGGGCGAGGACTGGCTGGTCGGGGCGCTCGCCGACGCCGGGCCCGCCGCCGCGGGCGCGGGTCCCGGGCGCGTGGTGGCGGTGGTCGGCGGGCGCGGCGGGGCGGGCGCGTCGGTACTCGCCGTGGCGGTCGCGGCGCAGGCGGTGGAGCGGGCGGGGACGCACGGCACCCGGGTGCTGCTGGTCGACTGCGACCCGCTCGGCGGCGGCCTGGACCTCCTCGCCGGCGCCGAGGAGCTCGAGGGCTTCCGGTGGAGCGGGCTCGCGCTCGGCGGCGGGGGCGGCGGCCGGGTCGCCGCGGCGTCGCTGCACGAGGCGCTGCCCTCGCCCGACGGCGTGCTCACGGTGCTCGCTTGCGACCGGGCGGGCGGCGGGCCCGATCCCGGCGCGGCCCTCGCGGTCGTGGAGGCGGGCCGCCGGGCGGGCGAGGTCGTGGTCTGCGACCTGCCGCGCCACCCGACCGACACCGCCCTCGCGGTCGCGGACGCCGCCGACCTGCTCGTGGTCGTGGTGCCGGCGGAGGTCCGCGCGGTCGCGGCGGCGGCGCGGGTGGCCGAGCCGCTGGTCGAGCGCGGGGTCCCGCTGCGGCTGGTGGTCCGCGGGCCGGCGCCGGGCGGGCTCGACGCCGACGACGTCGCCCACGCCCTCGGGCTCGAGGTGCTCGCCTCCGTGGCGCCCGAGCCGGGCCTGGCCGCCGCCCTGGACCGGGGCACGGTGCCGGGCCTGCGCGCGGGGCCGCTGCAGGACGCCGCCGCGGCGGTGCTCGACGCCCTCGAGGCCGTCGCCGACCCGGGGCGGGCGGCGTGACCGCCGCGCCGGCCGACCTGGTCGAGCGGGTCCGCACCCGCCTGGTGAGCACGGGCGGGCAGGCCGGGGCCGGTGAGCTCGCGGCGGCGGTGCGGGCGGAGGCCCGCGGGGTGGTGGGCGACGCGGACGTGCTGACCGCGGTCCGGGGCCTGCAGCGCGAGCTCGTCGGCGCCGGCCCGCTCGAGGACCTCTTGCGCGAGCCGGGCACCTCGGACGTGCTGGTCACCGCGCCGGACGCCGTCTGGGTCGACCGCGGCGCCGGGCTCGAGCGCACCGCGGTGTCGTTCCCGGACGAGGACGCGGTGCGCCGGCTCGCCCAGCGCCTCGCGAGCGCCGCCGGTCGTCGCCTCGACGACGCGAGTCCCTACGTCGACGCCCGTCTGCCGGGCTCGGGGGTGCGCCTGCACGCGGTGCTCGCGCCGGTCGCGGCGGACGGGACGTGCGTGTCCCTGCGGGTGCTGCGGCCCGCCCGCCACGACCTCGCGACGCTGGCCGCCACCGGCACGGTCGACGCCGGCGGCGCGGCGCTGCTGCGCGCGGTGGTCGCGGCGCGGCTGGCGTTCCTCGTGGTCGGTGGCACCGGGTCGGGGAAGACGACGCTGCTCTCGGCGTTGCTCGGCGAGGTCGCACCGGGCGAGCGGATCGTGTGTGTCGAGGACGCCGAGGAGCTCCGCCCGGTGCACCCGCACGTGGTCCGCATGGTGTCGCGGCCGGCCAACGTCGAGGGCGCCGGGCAGGTGCTGCTGCGCGACCTCGTGCGCCAGGCGCTGCGGATGCGGCCCGACCGGCTCGTGGTCGGCGAGGTCCGGGGCGGCGAGGTGGTCGAGCTGCTCGCCGCCCTGAACACCGGCCACGACGGCGGGGCCGGCACGGTGCACGCCAACGCGCCGCGCGAGGTGCCGGCCCGCCTGGAGGCCCTCGCGGCGCTCGGCGGGCTGGGGCCGGCGGCCCTGCACAGCCAGCTCGCGGCGGCGGTGCAGGTGGTCCTGCAGGTCCGCCGGGGCCGGGACGGCGAGCGCACGCTCGACGCGGTCGGGGTGCTGCGGCGCCGCGACGGGGCGGGCGAGGTCGTCGTGGTGCCGGCCTGGACCCGCAGCGACGGCTGGGCGGTCGGCCGCGCCGACCTCGCGGCGATGCTGCGCGAGCGCGGCGTGGCGCCGCCGTGGGAGGACGCGCCCGACCCGCCGGACCCCTCACCGCCGGACCCCGCGCCGCCGGTGCCGGGACGCCCGGCCCGTGCGGTGGCCGTGGCGGCCGGCGTGGCCGTGCTGCACCGGGAGCCGGCGTGAGCGCCGCGCCCGCCACCGAGGTCGGCGTCGGCACCGCTCCGGTGCTGGGGCTGCTGGCGGCCGCGCTCCTGTGCTGGCCGGCGCCCGTGGCCACGGTGCGGGTGGTCCGCCGGGAGCCGCGGAGCTCCCTGCGCCTCCCGCCCGTGGCCGTCCTCCGCCGCCGCGGTGTCCTCCTCGCCGCCGCACCGCTGGCCGGGCTGGTGCTCGCGGGACCGGGTGGCGCGCTCGCCGCTCTGCTGCTCGCCGCCACGCTGCACCGTCACCGCGCGGCCGCCCGCGCCGAGCGCGAGCGGGCCGCCGCGACCGCCGGGCTCGCCGAAGCGCTGGCGTCGTTCGCCGCGGAGGTCCGCGCCGGCGCGCCCCCGGCCGCAGCGGCCGGCTCGGCGGGGGCCGACGCGCACCCGGTGGCGGCGCGCGTGATGACCCTGCTCGGCGCGACCGCCCACCTCGGCGGCGACGTTCCCGCGGCCCTCCGGGCGGCGAAGGCACGCGAGTCGCCCGTCGCCGCGCACCTCGAGCGGGTCGCCGGTGCATGGGCGCTCGCCGACCGGCACGGGATCGCCCTCGCCGGCCCGGCCGGCGCGGTCGCGCACGACCTGCGCAGCCGCGCGCGGATGGCGGGCGGGCTGCGGGCGCGCCTGGCCGGCCCGCGCGCCACGGCCGCCGTGCTCGCCGGGCTGCCGGTGCTCGGGGTGCTGCTCGGCGAGGGCATCGGTGCGCGCCCGTGGGCGGTGCTCACCGGCGGGCTCGCCGGCCAGGTGCTGCTCGTCGTCGGGGTCGGGCTCGTGTGCGCCGGGCTCGCGTGGACCGAGCGGATCGTCGCCGGGGTGGCCCGGTGAGCGCCGCCGCGGGCGTCGCGGGTGCCCTGCTGGCGCTCGCCGCGGCGCTGGTCGTCGCACCCGGGCCGGTCACCGCCCGCCATCGGACCGTTCCGCGCAGCGCCACGCGGGGCCCTGCTCGCGAGGGCCTCGTGCCGGGGCTCGCGCTGGTCGCCGCGGGGCTCGTGGCGGGGGTGATCGGTGCCGGGCTCGCCGCGCTGCTCGGGGTCGTCGGCGGCGTCGCGGTCGTCGTCCTGCTGCCACGGTGGCGGGCGCGCCGTGCCCGTCCGCGCCCCGACCCGCTCGCGCTGGCCGGCGCCTGGGACCAGCTCGCCGCCTGCCTGCGGGCCGGGCTGCCGCTCGACCGCGCGGCCCGGGCGGTCGTGCCGGCCCTGCCCGACGCCGCGGGCCAGGCGCTGGGGCGCGTCGCCGATCTCGTCGCGCTGGGCTCCGACCCGGCCGCCGCCTGGGCGCCGGCCCTCGAGGAGCCCGACACCGTCCGGCTCGCCCGCGCCGCGCGCCGCTCCTCGCGCAGCGGTGCCGCGGTCGCCGACGTCGTCGAGGCCGTCGCCGCCGACCTGCGCGCCGAGGCGGTCGACGCCGTCGAGGCCCGCGCGGAGCGGGCGGGCGTGCTCGTCACCGGGCCGCTCGGCCTGTGCTTCCTGCCCGCGTTCCTGGCCCTGGGCATCGTCCCGGTGGTCGTCGGGCTCGCCGGGCCGCTGCTGGAGCAGCGATGAGGCCGCACGCCCCGCCGGGGCGTGGGAGGAGAGGGGAATCCCATGAGCACGACCACGTTCCGGGACCGCCTGGCGCACCTGCGCGACGACGACGCCGGCATGTCCACCGCCGAGTACGCGATCGGCACGATCGCCGCCGCGGCCTTCGGCGCGCTGCTGTACACGGTGGTCACCGGCGACTCGATCATCGGCGCCCTGACCGCCATCGTGCAGCGGGCGCTGACGAGCACCTTCTGACGGGTGACGCCGGGTCGGTCACCGTCGAGGCCGCGTTCGCCGTCGGCACGCTCGTCGTGGTGCTCGCGGTGGTCCTCGCGGCGATGGGGGCGGTGGTGCTGCAGCTGCGCTGCGTCGACGCGGCCACCGAGGCGGCGCGGTTCGGGGCGCGGGGTGACCTCGACGGGGCCCGCCGGGCGGCGGCGCGGCTGCTGCCCGACGGGTCGGAGGTGACGGTCGACGTGGCCGGCGACGACGTCGTGGCGCGGGTCCGCGCCGCGCCGCTGGGCTCGGCGCTGCCGGGGGTGCGGGTCGGCGCCGAGGCGCTGGCCGGACGGGAGCCCTCGCCGGTCGCCCCCGCCGAGGGCCCGGACCCGCTCGCCGGCGGGCCGACCGACGGCGCGCCGGCCGGGACGGCGAGCGAGGTCGGCGACGGGCCGCCCGGTCCGGGACCGGTGGGCGGCGCGACGGCCGGCACCACCGCGGCACCGACCGCGCCCCCGGTCACCGAACCCCTGCCGACACCGGGCACGACCCCCGACGGCACCGCCGTCGAGGGCGCTCCCGGCGGTCCGCGATGAGCGGCACGGCGGGCGGTCGGCGAGCGGACGCCGACGCCGGTGCGGCCACAGTCCTGGCGGCCGCCGCGGTCGGCGTCCTGGTGCTCCTCCTGGGCCTGGGCCTGCAGCTGGGCGCCGCGACGCTCGCGCGGCACCGGGCCGAGGCGGCCGCCGACCTCGCGGCCCTCGCCGGTGCCCGCGAGGCCGTGCGCGGGGCGGACGTGGCCTGCGCGCGAGCTGGTGACGTCGCGCAGCGCAACGACGCGCGGCTCCTCGCCTGCTCGGTCGAGGGTTGGTCGGTGATCGTCAGCACCGCGACCCGCTGTGGCTGCCTCCCGAGCGTGTCCGGTGACGCGACCGGGCGAGCCCGCGCGGGTCCCGTCACGGCCGGCGGCGCCCCGAGCGGCGGACTCCGGTGACCCGACGCGACCGGAGCGTCGGTGTCCCGGGACGAGCGGAGCGCCGCCCAGGGTGAGCGGCGACTCGTTCGGGCGTCGGGACGCTCGCCAGGTGCTCAGCGCGCGCTCGCCCGCTGAACGGGGCCGACGGTCACGCTCAACGTGTGATCACGGCCGATGGGCGATGACGGGTGGCGAAGCGACGTGCGCGTGCCGTTACTGGTGACAGCACACCGGGGCAGAGAACCGGGTCCAGGAGGAAGCCGATGCAGTGGTGGGACAGCTATCGAGCCGTCTACGGCACGGAGCTCCGCGCGGAGGCCATGGTCCTGGCTGACCACGGGTGGGCGGTCGTCCCGGGCACCTTCCCGCAGGGCGAGTCGTGGAGCGGGTGCCCGGACGCGTCGCAGGAGGGGCCGTGCCCCGTCCTCGACGACTGGGCCCGCCGCGCCTCCACCGACTGCGACCAGATCGCGGAGTGGTGGACCGGCCTGCCCTACTCGATCCTCCTGCCGACCGGGCTGACGTTCGACGTGCTCGAGGTGCCCGCCACCGTCGGTCGCCGCGCCGCTGCAGTGCTCCGCGCGGTCGGGGTGCCGGTGCCGATCGCCGCCACGCCGACCGGTGAGTGGCTGTTCCCGGTGGACGCGGGCGAGCCGCTGCGCCCGGACCTCGCCGAGCGCGCCGGGATCGTCCTGCACGGGCGCGGCAGTTGGTTCGCCGCGCCGCCCTCGACCTACCCGCAGGGTTCGGTCCACTGGCGGGTCCGCCCGTCGGCGTGCGGCTGGAACCTGCCCGACCCGTACCGGGTGCAGGACGCGCTGGCCGAGGCCGTCGCCCAGCGCCCGGCCATCGCCGGCGGTGGGTCGACCTACCGCCTCGCGACCGTCGCCACCGGGGTCCGCTCCTAGCGCCCCACGCGACACCCCCACAACTCCAGAGAAACGGTTCCCCTCGGGGCGACGCCGGACCAGCGAGGCCACGCCGGCCGCGCGTTCGCCGCCCCACCCGGACACCACCTACGCCGACGCGCCGGTGCACCCGTCGCGACCGGCCGCCGGTCCGGGACAGGGAGGACCTCGCGGCGGTGGGCAGCGCAGCACTGCGCGCCCACCGCCGCCCCGAACGGCGCCGCAGGCCGGGTCGACGACCTCCCCGGCCTGCGGCGTCCCAGACCTCGCCGCGGGTCGGGGACGGATCGGAGAACCCCCGACCCGCGGCGTAGCCCAACCCCTTGCCGGCCCTGCCGACCCCGCCGAGCGCTCTCGCTCGCCCCGGGTCGGGAGCGAGGGTCACCTCGGCTGCGTCCGACGCAGCGAACGACGCCCTCGCTGCGCCACCTCGGCCCGCACCCGTCAGCAGCGAGGGTCACCTCGGCTGCGTCCGACGCAGCGAACGACGCCCTCGCTGCGCCACCTCGCCCGCACCCCGCACCCCGCCAGCACCGAGCGACGATCGGCGCGACTCACCCCTCCGCCAGCCGCCCCAGCACCGCGTCGAGGACGAGGATCGCGCCGGCCTTGTCGAGCGGGTCGTTGCCGTTGCCGCACTTGGGCGACTGCACGCACGACGGGCACCCCGACGGGCACTCGCAGTCCGAGATCGCGTCCCGGGTGGCCGCGAGCCACTCGCGCAGGGCCTCGTGCGCCCGGTCGGCGAACCCCGCGCCACCGGGGTGCCCGTCGTGCACGAAGACCGTCGGGCGACCGGTGTCCGGGTGCAGCGCGGTGGAGACGCCGCCGATGTCCCACCGGTCGCAGGTCGCGACGAGCGGCAGCAGCCCGATCGCCGCGTGCTCGGCGGCGTGCAGCGCGCCCGGCCAGCGGGACGGCGCCAGCCCCGCGGCCAGCAGCGCCCCCTCCGAGAGCGTGTACCAGACCGCCCGGGTCGACAGCGACCGCGCGGGCATGTCCAGCGGGTTCGAGTCCAGCACCCGCCCCGAGGGGAGCTTCCGCAGGTAGCCGACCACCTGCTCGGTGACCTCGACGCTCCCGAGGCACACCTGCAGGTCGCCGTGGGTCGCGCACCGCTCGGTCTCGAGGACGGCGATGTCGATCACCGTGCGCGCCTGGGTGGTCCACTCCGGGTCCTCGGCGTGCAGGTGGGCGATGCCGTCGTCGAGGTCGAGGGTGTCGACGACGTAGCTCTCGCCCTGGTGCAGGTGCACGGCGCCGGGGTGCACGGTCGCGGGTGCGGTGCCGGGGTCGACGGTGCCGAGCATCCGGCCGGTGTCCGCCTCGACGAGCACGACCTGCTCGCCGCCCGACCCCCGGATGTCGACGCCGGCGTGCGGGCGGTCGGTGGGGTGCGACCAGAACCACCCGCCCCGCCGGCGCCGCAGCAGGCCCTCGGCGACGAGGTCGTCGACCACCGCGAGGGCCGCGGCCCCGCCGAGCGCCGCCACGTCGTGGCGGGTCAGCGGGATCTCCGACGCCGCGCAGGCGAGGTGCGGCGCGAGCACGTAGGGGTTGGTCGGGTCGAGGACGCAGCGCTCCAACGGCGCGCCGAGCATCGCCTGCGGGTGGTGCACGAGGTAGGTGTCCAGCGGGTCGTCGCGGGCGACGAGCACCACCAGCGCGTCGTCCCCCGAGCGCCCCGCCCGCCCGGCCTGCTGCCAGAACGACGCCCGCGTCCCCGGGAACCCGGCCACGACCACGGCGTCGAGGCCCGCGATGTCGACGCCGAGCTCGAGGGCGTTCGTCGTCGCCACCCCGCGCAGCGATCCCGACAGCAGCGCCTGCTCCAGCGCCCGCCGCTCCTCGGGCAGGTAGCCCGCGCGGTAGGCGGCGACCTGCTCGCCCAGCGCCGGGTCGACCTCGGCGAGCACGCGCCGCGCCCCGAGCGCCGTCAGCTCCGCCCCGCGCCGCGACCGGACGAAGGCGAGCGTGCGGGCGCCCTCCACCACCAGGTCGGCCAGCATCCGCGACGTCTCCGCGCCCGCCGAGCGCCGCACCGGCGCCCCGTTCTCGCCCGTGATCTCCTCGAGCAGTGGCGGTTCCCACAGCGCCACCGCTCGGGCCCCGCGCGGCGACGCGTCCTCCGTCACGGGCACGACGGAAAGCCCCGTCAGCACCGACGCCGAGACCGCGGGCTCGGACACCGTCGCCGAGGCCAGCACGAACGTCGGGTGGGCGCCGTAGCGCGCGCAGACCCGCCGCAGCCGCCGCAGCAGCAGCGCCACGTGCGAGCCGAACAGGCCGCGGTAGGTGTGGCACTCGTCGATGACGACGTAGCGCAGCCGGCGCAGGAACGTCGTCCAGCGCCCGTGCCGCGGCAGGATCCCGCGGTGGAGCATGTCGGGGTTCGAGAACACCCAGGTGGCGTGCTGGCGCACCCAGTCGCGCTCCGGGATCGGGGTGTCCCCGTCGTACGCCGCCGCCCGCACGCCCTCGATGCCGAGGTCGAGCACCGTGCGCAGCTGGTCGGCGCCCAGCGCCTTGGTCGGCGAGAGGTAGAGGGCGGTCGCGCGCGGGTCGGTGTGCAGGCGCGTGAGCACCGGTAGCTGGTAGGCCAGCGACTTCCCCGACGCCGTGCCGGTCGAGACGACGACGTGCTGGCCGGCCCAGGCTTGCTCGGCCGCGGCGACCTGGTGGCTCCACGGCCGCTCCACGCCCCGGGCGAGGAACGGCGCGCGGACGGTCTCGGGCACCCAGCCGGGCCAGCCGGTCGTCGTCCCGTCGCGGGCGGGCACGAGCTCGGCGTGGGTCAGCGGGCTCTCGCCCTCGGGGGTGCCGGCGAGCACCCGGCGCAGGAGCTGGGCGCCGCGGCTGCCGCCCCGCAGCACGTCCTGCGCCCGTCCGTCGTCCACCGACACCGACCCTGACACAGCCCCTTCCCTCCTGCTCTCGTTCGAGAAAGAAGCACACCTCACAGCGCCCGGGGGAACTGCCGTGCGCCCCGGTGACGCCCACCTCCTACACTGCGGCACCTGTCCACCACCCGTCGTGTCGGGTCGTGGCCAAGATCATCACGCGCCGAGGTCGCCGCACAGGCCGGGCCGGGCGCGTCGAAGTGCCAACCGGGAGGCTGGATGCAAGCGTCCGTCCTCGCCGCGGGGATCTCGTTCTCCAGCGGCGACAACATCGTGGTCGTCGTGGTGGCGGTGGTGGCCGTCATCGCGCTGATCGTCGGCTTCGTCCTGCGGCAGCAGGTCCTCGCGGCCGACGAGGGCACGCAGGGCATGCGTGACATCGGCCGCGCCGTGCAGGAGGGCGCGAGCGCCTTCCTCACCCGTCAGTTCAAGACGCTCGCGCCGTTCATCGTCGTGGTCTTCCTGGTGCTGTTCGCGCTGCCCGCCGGCAGCACGGGCGAGCTGATCGGGCGCTCGATCGCCTTCGTCGTCGGGGCCCTGTTCTCGATGGCCATCGGCGCGCTGGGCATGAACCTCGCGACCAAGGCCAACATCCGCGTCGCCGCGGCGGCCAACGAGCCGGGCGGCCGGGACAAGGGCGCCAAGATCGCGTTCCGCACCGGCGGCGTGGTCGGCATGGCCACCGTCGGCCTGGGCCTGCTCGGGGCCGCGATCGTCGTGCTGATCTACGTCGAGGAGGCCCCGCGCGTCCTCGAGGGCTTCGGTCTCGGTGCGGCCCTGCTCGCCATGTTCATGCGTGTCGGCGGCGGCATCTTCACGAAGGCCGCCGACGTCGGCGCCGACCTCGTCGGCAAGGTCGAGCAGAACATCCCCGAGGACGACCCCCGCAACGCCGCGACGATCGCCGACAACGTGGGCGACAACGTCGGTGACTGCGCCGGCATGGCCGCGGACCTGTTCGAGTCCTACGCCGTCACGCTGGTCGCCGCGCTGATCCTCGGCTCGGTCGCCTTCGGCACGCTCGGCCTGACGTACCCGCTGATCATCCCGGCGATCGGCGTCGTCACCGCGATCATCGGTGTGTTCATCACCCGCACCCGTGAGGGCGAGAACGCCCTGCGCGCGATCAACCGCAGCTTCTACATCTCCGCGGTCATCTCGATCCTGGCCTGCTCGTTCGCGGCGTTCACCTACCTGCCGTCGAGCTTCGCCGAGCTGCCCGGCGTCGACGCCGCCCGCATCGGCGACCTCGCCGCGGCCGGCAACCCGCAGTTCATCGCGTTCGCCGCCGTCGCGATCGGCATCGTGCTCGCGATCGTCATCCTGTCGCTGACCGGCTACTACACCGGCACCGAGACCCAGCCGGTCAAGGACGTCGGCACGAGCTCGCTCACCGGTGCCGCCACGGTCATCCTCGCGGGCATCTCGGTCGGCTTCGAGTCGGCCGTGTACACCGCCCTCGTCATCGGTGCCGCGGTGTACGGCGCGTTCCTGCTCTCGGGCTCGGTGTTCGTCGCGCTGTTCGCGGTGGCCCTCGCGGGCACCGGCCTGCTGACCACGGTCGGCGTCATCGTCGCGATGGACACGTTCGGCCCGGTGTCGGACAACGCCCAGGGCATCGCCGAGATGTCCGGGGACGTCGAGGGCGCCGGTGCGGACATCCTCACCGAGCTCGACGCGGTCGGGAACACGACGAAGGCGATCACCAAGGGCATCGCCATCGCCACCGCGGTGCTCGCCGCGACGGCGCTGTTCGGGTCGTACAACGACGCGATCACCACGGCCTACCGCGAGGCGGGCCAGACGCTCGGCGACCTCTACAACGTGACCGCCCCGAACCTGCTGGTCGGCGTCATCATCGGCGCGGCCGTCGTGTTCATGTTCTCGGGCCTCGCGGTCAACGCCGTGTCCCGTGCCGCGGGCGCGGTGGTGTTCGAGGTGCGCCGCCAGTTCAAGTCGATCCCCGGGATCATGCAGTACCGGGGCGGCGCGGGTGAGGGTCGTCCGGAGTACGGCAAGGTCGTCGACCTCTGCACCCGGGACGCGCTGCGCGAGCTGGCCACCCCCGGCCTGCTGGCGATCCTCGCCCCGATCGCCGTCGGCTTCGGCCTGGGTGTCGGCCCGCTCGCCGGCTACCTCGGCGGCGCCATCGCGGCCGGCACGCTGATGGCCGTGTTTCTGGCCAACTCCGGCGGTGCCTGGGACAACGCCAAGAAGCTGGTCGAGGACGGCAACCACGGCGGCAAGGGCTCCGACGCCCACGAGGCGACGATCATCGGTGACACCGTCGGTGACCCGTTCAAGGACACCGCCGGCCCGTCGATCAACCCGCTGATCAAGGTCATGAACCTGGTCTCGGTGCTCATCGCCCCGGCCGTCGTGACCCTGTCGGTCGGCGTGGACGCCAACCCGGCCGTCCGCATCACGATCGCCGTCGTCGCCCTGATCGGCATCGCGGTGGCCATCTTCGTGTCGAAGCGCCGCTCGACGGCGATCGCCGACTCCAACCAGGACGCGGCGGCTCCCGCCCAGGCCTGAGGCGCACGGCAACACTGAGCGAAGGGCTCCTTCGGTCGATCTCCTCGACCGGAGGGGCCCTTCGCTCATCTGTCGGACCAGCGGCTCACCACGGCACCGTCCCGAAGCGGTCCAGGAAGCGTCCCGAGGGGCCGGTGGTGTCCAGGGCCGCCGCGACGATGGCGTCGGTGCCCTCCTCGACGGTCTGGGTGCCCTGGTGGTCGTTGAGGTCGGTGGCGGTGAAGCCCGGGTTGACGACGGTGACGAGCACGTCGGGCACCGTCTTCGCGTACATCACCGACAGCATGTTCAGGGCCGCCTTGGCCGACGGGTAGGCGAGGTGCGGGTGGTTGTCCCAGCGCCAGTCGCTCATCTCGGCCAGCGAGCCGAGGCTCGACGACACCATGACCAGCCGCGGCACCGCGCTGCGCCGCAGCAGCGGCAGGAACGGGCGGGTGACGCGCACGGGCCCGAAGACGTTCGTCTCGTAGGCGGCGCGCAGGTCCTCGACGGACGCCACGGCGGGCTCGCTCATCACACCGACGATCGCGGCGTTGTTGACCAGCACGTCCAGGGTGTCGGTGTGTGCCGAGACCTCCTTCACGGTGGCCTCGACGGAGGCGTCGTCGGTGACGTCGAGGGGGATCGGGCGGATGTCGCCGTCGGCGGCGGTCAGCGTCGCGGCCAGGCGGGCGGGCTCGCGGCACCCGGCGAGGACGGTCCAGCCCTGGGCCGCGAGGCGACGGGCGGCGACGACGCCGAGGCCGCGGGACGCCCCGGTGATCAGTGCGGTGCTCATGGGACCCACGCTGCGGCGCCGTCCGGTGATCGACCAGGGAGCGCGGACCCGGGGACCCGCGATACCAGGCTGCGCCCGCCGCGCCGGGGCATGCTGAGGTCATGACCCGCGGCGACACCACCGACCTCGCGGCGGCGCTGCGCCAGTGGCGCGAGCGCCTGACCCCCGGCGACGTCGGCCTCCCGGCCGGTCCCCGGCGCCGCACGCCGGGCCTGCGCCGCGAGGAGGTGGCCCAGCTCGCCGGCGTGTCCGTCGACTACGTCGTGCGCCTCGAGCAGGCCCGCGGCCCGCACCCGTCGGCGTCGGTGCTGGGGGCGCTCGCGCGGGCGCTGCGGCTCTCCACGCCCGAGACCAGGCACCTGTTCGACCTCGCCGGGGTGCAGCCGCCGGGCAGCGGGCACGTCGTCGACGTCGTGCGGCCCAGCGTGCTGCGCCTGCTCGACCGCATGCACGACCTGCCGGCGATGCTGATCGACGCCCGCGCCACGCTGCTGGCGTGGAACCCGCTGATGGAGGCGCTGCTCGGTGACCTCTCGGCGCTGCCGCGCCACCGTCGCAACCTGCACTGGCTGCGCTTCGGTCCCCGCGGGCGCGAGGGTCACGCGCTCGTCGTCGACGAGGACGGCAGGCGGGAGCGTCTCGACCGCTACTCGGTCGCCAACGCCCGCGAGGCGATGGCCCGCTACCCCGACGACACCGTGCTGCGCGCCCTCGTCGACGAGCTCATCGCGACGAGCGCGGTGTTCGCCGAGCTCTGGGAGCAGCGCCCGGTCGAGGACCGCCGGGTCGACCGCAAGAGCTTCGAGGTCCCGGGCGTGGGCCGGCTGACGCTGGACTGCGACGGCCTCGACGTCCCGGGCGACGACCAGCGCCTCGTCGTCTACTCCGCCGCGCCCGGCACCCGCGACGCCGAGCTGCTCGACCTCGTGCGCGTGGTCGGCCTGCAGACCGTGTAGTTCCCACCTCCGTTCGAACGCGTGTTCTACGCTGCGCGGCCGTGGGGCAGCTGTCGTTCTGGTCGGCGGACGCCCACCCGCGCGCCCTGCGCGACCTCGAGGGCCTCCTCTGCGGCCCCGGACGCGCCGAGCTCTTCGGTCGCGGCTCGGCGGCACGGCTGACGATCGTGCTGGGCCCGCCGCCGGAGCCGGAGGAAGACGCCACCGACGAGGACGACGACCCCGAGGACGACGAGCCCGACCAGGCCGACGAGCCCGACCCCGGTGCGAGCGTGGCGTCCCCGCTGGCGTCCAACGCCAGGATCGCCACATGCTCGATGTCGCGACACGCCGTGGAGCCCCCGGCCCGCGACGACGACCAGGGAACGGCGTTCGATCCCGACGAGCTGGCCTTCCTGGACCTCGATCCCGACGAGATCGCTGCGCGGCTCGGGGTGCGCTCGGAGGGCCTGCCACCGCCTGAGTCTTCGAGCGACCCTCGAGCTGGGGGATTTTCTGACGATGGACGCCAGCGTGGACGCCAGGCTGGCTCACCCGCGAGCCACGATCCCCCCGCCGACCCCGACCCCGACCCCGACCCCGACCCCGACCCCGTGACGCGGTGGCGTGCCCGGGCGGTGTGCTGCGCCCTGCGGAGCCGGGGCGTCCCGGCGGAGATCGGGCGCGCCGGGGACGGGCGCCCGGAGGTCCGCACGGCCTTCCGCGCGGACCTCGTCGACCTCGCGCGGGCCTGGACGCGGGGCGGGGGAATGAAGAGCGTCCCGCCCGGGTTCGAGTTGGACGGACCACGCCTGCGGCTGTGGGTGCTGGCCGCCGGCACGCTGGACGGGCGCGCCTACACGCTCGGTCTGGATCCCGACGCCCCGCTCGCCGGTGACGAGCTGCTCACCGCGAGTCATCGCGCCGGGCTCGGTGCGACCCTGGCCGGTGCGGCCGGCGCACCGGTGCTGCGTATCGTCGGGCGGCGACGGCACGGTCGTCTCGGCGAGCTGGTGGGTCGCCCACCCCTCGATCTCGCCGACGGTGTCTGGCCGGTGTGAGCCCGGCGACACCGGCTCCGGGACCACCCGGACGGCCCCCTCACCAGCATCGATCGGTCCAGTCCGCGGGGCGATCGGCGGCAGCGCGAGCGCCTGTCACCACCTCGCTGCCGGGGCGAGACGACCGGTCGCGCCTGGCGTGGGTGACACCGTGAGGCACACTGGCGGCGAGTGGCGATCCGCCACCGGTACGACGAGACGAGGCATGCCCGTGGCATCGACGAAGGGCTCGACGACGGCACGCAGCGCGACGACCGACGCCCCGACCCCGACCGAGAGCGGGTCGGCGGCGCGATCGAGCACGCGCGCGACGTCCGGCGCGAAGTCCTCGGGGGGCGGCGGGAAGACCGGTCGCGGCGGCGCGACGCCCGCCGGCGACGGCGGCCGGCGCCTGGTGATCGTCGAGTCGCCGGCCAAGGCCCGCAAGATCGCGGACTACCTCGGCTCGCGCTACATCGTCGAGTCCAGCCGTGGCCACATCCGCGACCTGCCGCGCGGCGCCGCCGACGTCCCCGCCAAGTACAAGGGCCAGTCCTGGGCGCGCCTGGGCGTCGACGTCGACAACGACTTCGAGCCCCTCTACATCGTGACGCCGGACAAGAAGTCGACGGTCACCGAGCTCAAGGACGCCCTCAAGGAGGTCGACGAGCTCTACCTCGCGACGGACGGCGACCGCGAGGGCGAGGCCATCGCCTGGCACCTCCTGGAGACGCTCAAGCCCAAGGTGCCGGTCCGGCGCATGGTGTTCCACGAGATCACCGAGTCGGCCATCCAGGCGGCGGCGGCCAACCCCCGCGACCTCGACCAGGATCTCGTCGACGCGCAGGAGACCCGGCGCATCCTCGACCGCCTCTACGGCTACGAAGTCAGCCCCGTGCTGTGGAAGAAGGTCATGCCGAAGCTCTCGGCGGGCCGGGTGCAGTCGGTGGCCACGCGCGTCATCGTCGAGCGCGAGCGCGAGCGGATGGCGTTCGTCACCGCCGACTACTGGGGCATCGACGCCGTCCTGCGCACCGACCAGCCGCAGGACACCGGCAACACCCCCACCTTCAAGGCGTCGCTGGTCAAGATCGGGGAGTCCCGCGTGGCCACCGGCCGCGACTTCGACGCCCGCGGTCAGCTGAAGAACACCGACGTCACCGCGCTCGACGAGGCGGAGGCCCGCCGGCTGGTCGAGGCCCTGGCGTCGAGCGAGTACACGGTCGACTCCGTCGAGGAGAAGCCGTACACGCGCAAGCCCTACGCGCCGTTCATGACCTCCACGCTGCAGCAGGAGGGCGGCCGCAAGCTGCGGTTCTCGTCCGAGCGGACGATGCGGACCGCGCAGCGGCTGTACGAGAACGGCTACATCACCTACATGCGCACGGACTCCACGACGCTGTCGGAGACCGCGATCAACGCCGCGCGCACCCAGGCCCGCGACCTCTACGGCGACGAGAACGTCGCGGAGAAGCCGCGCCAGTACACGCGCAAGGTGAAGAACGCCCAGGAGGCCCACGAGGCGATCCGCCCGGCGGGCGAGACCTTCCGGACCCCCGGCCAGGTCGCGAACGAGCTGGGCGGCGACGAGTTCCGTCTCTACGAGCTCATCTGGCAGCGGACCATCGCCAGCCAGATGCGTGACGCCCGCGGCACGACGATGACCGTGCGGGTGTCGGCCCCGGCCGCCACCGGCGAGGTCTGCACCTTCTCGGCCTCCGGCCGGACGATCACGTTCCCCGGCTTCCTGCGGGCCTACGTCGAGACCGTCGACGAGCTCGAGGGCGGGCAGGCCGACGACGCCGAGTCCCGCCTGCCGCGTCTCGCGGAGGGCGAGTCGCTGAGCGCGGACAGCCTCGACCCGTCGGGCCACACGACGAGCCCGCCCGCCCGCTACACCGAGGCGAGCCTGGTGAAGACGCTGGAGGAGCGCGGCATCGGCCGGCCGTCCACCTACGCGTCGATCATCAACACGATCCAGGAGCGCGGCTACGTCTGGAAGAAGGGGCAGGCCCTCGTCCCCAGCTGGATCGCCTTCGCCGTGATCGGGCTGATGGAGCAGCACTTCGGGCGCCTCGTCGACTACGACTTCACCGCTGCGCTCGAGGACGAGCTCGACGCCATCGCCGCGGGCAACGCCCAGCGCGAGACCTGGCTGTCGCACTTCTACTTCGGCGCGAACGGCAACGGCAACGGCAACGGCAACGGTGCGGCCGCCGGGAACGCCGACGGCGTCGAGGCGTCGATGTCGAACCTGGGCGGGCTGAAGAAGCTCGTGGGCGACAAGCTCGAGGGCATCGACGCCCGCGAGGTCAACTCGCTGCGGATGTTCGCCGACGAGCAGGGCCGGGACGTCGTCGTGCGCGTCGGGCGCTACGGGCCCTACCTCGAGCGCGTCGTCACGGAGGACGGCGAGGAGAAGTCGCAGCGGGCGAACCTGCCCGACGACCTCCCGCCCGACGAGCTCGACCTCGCGCTGGCCGAGGAGCTCTTCGCGACCCCGCAGGAGGGCCGCTCGCTGGGCACCGACCCCGAGAGCGGGCACGAGATCCTCGCCAAGGAGGGCCGCTTCGGGCCCTACGTCACCGAGGTCCTGCCCGAGGGCGCGAAGGAGAAGCCCCGCACGGGGTCGCTGTTCAAGTCGATGACGCTCTCGGAGATCACGCTCGACGACGCGCTGAAGCTGCTCAGCCTGCCGCGCGTGGTCGGCACGGACCCCGAGTCGGGCGTCGAGATCACCGCCCAGAACGGCCGGTACGGGCCCTACATCAAGAAGGACAAGGACTCCCGGTCGCTCGACAGCGAGGACAAGCTCTTCACGGTCACCCTCGAGGAGGCCCAGAAGATCTTCGCCCAGCCCAAGCAGCGCGGGCGGGCCGCGGCCAAGCCGCCGCTCAAGGAGCTGGGCACCGACCCGGCGTCGGGCAACCCCATGGTCGTCAAGGACGGGCGCTTCGGGCCCTACGTCACCGACGGCGCGGGCGTGAACGCCTCGCTGCGCAAGGGCGACGCGGTCGAGAGCCTCACCGACGAGCGGGCCGCCGAGCTGCTGGCCGAGAAGCGGGCCAAGGACGGCACCAAGCCGACGAAGGCCGGCGCCAAGAAGGCACCGGCGAAGAAGGCCCCGGCCGGGTCGGCGGGCAGCAAGTCGACCGGCACGAAGAAGACGACGGCCAAGTCGGGCTCGGGGTCGAAGTCGGGCTCGGGCTCGAAGCGCGGCACGCCGACGACCTGACACCGGCGGCGGGACCGTGTCCCGAGGACACGGCCCCGCGCCGACGGTCGCTCAGCCCACCGGCACCGACACGACGATCTTCGCCATCGACCGGCCGGCGTCGCCGGCGAGCTCGTGGGCGCGGGCGCGCACCTGGTCGGCGAGCGGGCGCAGCTCGGCCATCGCCGGCACGACCTCGGCGAGCGTCAGCTCGGCCTCCACGAGCGTGACCTCGCCGCCCCAGACGTCGCGCAGGATGCGCACGAGCCAGCCGGTGGCGTGATCCCAGCCCTCGCGGGGCGTCCCCTCGCCGTAGCCGCCGCCGCGGACGACGACGAGCGTGACCGGCTTGCCGGCCAGCGGCGAGGTGCCCGGCGCGAAGCGGGGGTCGGTGATGAGCAGGTCGATCCACGTCTTGACGTGCTGGGACACGCCGAAGTTGTAGAGCGGGGTGGCGATTACGAGCGCGTCCGCGCCGTCGACCTCGTCGGCCAGGCGGCGCGCCAGGTCGACGGCGGCGCGCTGCTCGTCGGTGCGCTGGTCCTCCGGCGTGGAGCCGGCGAGCGCGGCGGCGGCCCAGGCGTCGGCGGGCACCGGGTCGGTGCGCAGGTCGCGGCGCACGACGCCGTCGTCCGGGTGGTGCTCGAGGTAGGCCCGCTCGAGGGTGTCGGCGACCTCGCGGCTCACCGAGCCCTCGGTGCGGATGCTGCTGTCGAGGCGGAACAGGGTCACGGCGAACCTCCGGGAGGGAGCGGTACAGGCTGTCGAGCAGATGTTCTGTTGCACAGAACATCTTGTCAACAGATGTGTTCCCGAGCCGCTAGTCTGTGTCCATGACCACGCCGCGCGTCGAGGCCGACCTGGGCTGGGCGCTGGGCCGGGTCACGCGGGCACACATGCGCACCGCGCAGGACGTCGTGTCGGACCTGCCGGGCGGCCCGCGCGGCTACCACGTCCTCGCCGGCATCGAGCAGGGTCCGCCGCGCACGCAGCTGGCGCTCGCGCGCAGCCTGGGCGTCGACCGGACGGTGATGACCTACCTGCTCGACGAGCTCGAGGGTGCCGGCCTCGTCACCCGCCGGCCCGACCCGGCGGACCGCCGCGCGCGCCAGGTCCTGCTCACCGACGTCGGGCGCGAGCGGCTCTGCGCGCTCGAACGGCGGCTGCGCGAGGCCGAGGACGAGCTGCTCGCCCCGCTCGAGCCCGCCGAGCGCGACCAGCTCCGCACGCTCCTGCAACGGCTCGCCACCGGTGGCGACGGGGCGAGCGCCTGCCAGGTCGCCGCCGAGATCCAGGAGATGCAGGCCGACGGCACCTGTTGAGGGCAATGAGGGCCGCGACGACGCGCCGATATCCTGGGAGGCCTGTCGGGCCGACGCGAGGAGTGATCCGGGATCGACGAGCAGGCTGCCGGTGGTGATGCCGGTGCCGCGGCCCCGTCCGCGACGCACCGGATCCGCAGCGTGCTCGCGATCCGCCCGTTCCGCCGACTCTGGGCCGTCACCGCGGTCGCGAGTTTCGGCGACTGGCTCTCCCTGCTCGCCCTCACCGCGCTCGCCACGCAGCTGACCAGCGGCTACCAGGCCCAGAGCTTCGCACTCGGCGGCGTCGTCGCCACCAAGCTCCTGCCCGCGCTGTTCATGGCGCCGCTGGGCGGGGTGCTGGCCGACAAGTTCGACCGGCGCACGGTCATGGTCACCTGCGACGTCCTCAAGGCGGCGCTGTTCCTGTCGATCCCGCTGGTCGGGTCGCTGTGGTGGCTGTTCGCGGCGACGTTCCTCATCGAGCTCTGCGCGCTGGTCTGGATCCCGGCCAAGGACTCCTCGGTCCCGAACCTGCTCCGGCGCACCGACCAGGTCGAGACGGCCAACCAGCTCTCGCTGGTCATGACCTACGGCGTCGCCGTCATCAGCGCCGCCGGCGTGTTCGCGCTGATCTCCAAGGCGGGCAACATCGCGGGCTGGCACCCGAGCCCGACGACCACGGTCTACCTCGCCCTCGTCGTCAACGGGCTCGCCGCGCTGCTCACCGCGGCCACCGTCGCCTTCCGCATCCCCGAGATCTCCGGGCGCAGCGCCGAGCGCCGCGAGGCCGCGCCGGGGCTGCTCGCGATGCTGCGCGACGGTGCCCAGTTCGTCACGACGACGCCGCTGATCCGCGGCCTGGTCGTCGGCATCGTCGGGGCGTTCGCCGCGGGTGGCGCGGTCATCGCCAGCGCCCGGCTCTACGCCGCGAGCCTCGGCGGCGGCGACGCGGCGTACTCGGTGCTGTTCATCGCGCTGTTCACCGGGCTCGCGCTCGGCATGGTGCTCGTGCCGCGGTTCTCGCGACGGATGCCGCACCACCGCCTGTTCGGCGTGGCCATCGTCGGCGCCGGCACCTCACTGCTCGCCGTCGCGGTCGCCTGGCACCTCTACCTCGCGCTGATCACCGTCGTGTTCGTCGGCTTCTTCGCCGGCACTGCGCTGCTCACGGGGCTGACGATCATCGGCGCGCAGGTCGAGGACGCCGTGCGCGGGCGCGTCGTCGCGTTCGTGCAGTCGATCGTGCGGGTGGACCTGCTGGCGTCGATGTCGGTGGTCCCGCTGCTGGTCGGGCTCGTGCAGTCGCGGACGCTCACGCTCTTCGGGCAGACCGCGCAGGTCGACGGCACGCGGTTCGTGCTGCTCGGCGCCGGGATCGTCGCCGCCGGCGTCGGGGTGCTCGCGTACCACCAGATGGACGACCGCCGCGACCGCACGATCCTCGCCGACGTCAAGCGCGCCCTGCGCCGCAGCCGCCACGGCGAGCCCGGGCTCCTCGTGGCGGTGGAGGGCGCCTCCCGGCACGACACGGCCGAGCAGAGCGAGCGGCTCGTGCGCTGGCTCGCCGAGCAGGGCACGGACGTGGTGCTCGCCGGGCGCAGCGCCGCCGACGCGGCCCGGGCCGCGGCTGCGGTGTCCGCGAGCGGGCTCGACGGCCAGCGCGCCCGGGCCCTCGTCGCCGCCGCGGTGCGCGCCGACGTGCTCGCCCACGAGGTGCTGCCCGCGCTGCGCGCCGGGCGGGTCGTCGTCATCGAGGGCTGCCTCGACTCGCCGCTCGCGCGGGTCGGCGACGAGCTCGACGCCGCCGACCTGCAACGCCTCGGCGCCTGGGCCACCGGGTCGCTGCGCCCCGACGTCACGGTCCTGCTCGACCGCGACCCGAGCCACGACCCCGCGCCGGTCACCGGCGGCATCGTCGACGCCTGGCAGGTGCAGCGCACGCTCACCGAGATGGCCGCTGCCGACCCCGGCCGCTACGTGCGCGTGGACGCCGACGGCGACCCCGCCGACGTCGCGGCCCGCGTGCGCGAGCTGCTCGCGCCATTGGTGGCGCGCGTGCTCCCGGCGTCCGAGGAAGCGCGCACCGGTTAGCGCCGGGCCGGCAGCGCGAGCCCGGAGACGGCCTCGGCCAGCGCGTCGGGCCGGTCGAGCATCGCGTAGGTCCGCGCGCCCTGCAGGACCCGCACCTCCGCGCGGGGGATCGCCTCGGCGAGCCGGTGGGCGTCGTTGAGAGGGAAGAAGGCGTCGTCGGCCGACCAGGCGACCAGCGTCGGCACCTCGATCTCTCCGAGCCGCGCGGCGACGTCGAGCGAGGTGCGGCGGTCCAACGAGGCGGTCAGGCGCCGCAGGTCCTCGGCCACGCCCGGGTCGTCGAGCACCGGTCGGACCCACTCGCGCGCGAGGTGCTCGACGTCGGCGTGCGCCAGGCCGCCGTAGGCGAGGCGCCGGACGACCTTGAGCGCGAGGGGCCGGACGGCGGCGCGCCAGGCGGCCCGGCTGCGCGCGGCCAGGATGTACGGCCGCACGATCGGCGGCGGGAAGTGCTCGAAGGCGTCGCAGCTGGTCAGCACCAGGGCGCCGAGGCGCTCGCCGTGACCGACGGCGACGAGCTGGGCGACGAGCCCGCCGGTGTCGTTGCCGACCAGCACGACGTCGCGCAGGTCGAGGGCGTCGAGATAGGCCCCGACGGTGGCCGCGATGCCGGGCAGCGTCGGGTCGGCGCCGGGGCGCAGCGGGGTGCGGTGGGCGCCGAAGGGCCAGGTCGGTGCGTGGCAGCGCAGGCCCCGCGCCGCGAGCCGCTGCGCGAGCGGGCGCCACAACGCCCCGCCCATCGCGTAGCCGTGGACGAAGACGACCGGGCGTCCGGTGTCGGGGCCGGTCACCTCGTCGTGGATCGTCACGTGGTCGAGCTCGATGGCGGGCATGGTGTCCTCCCGAGGTCGCTATCCTTACCAACAGGATGTACGTAACTTATCGGCAGGATGTATGGAAGTGAAGAGGCGCACGCAGGAGGAGCGGTCCACGACGACCCGCGAGGCCCTGAAGGCCGCCGCGCGGCGCCTGTGGGCCGAGCGCGGGTACGCCGAGGTCGGCACGCCCGAGATCGCGCGCGAGGCCGGCGTGACCCGCGGCGCGATGTACCACCAGTTCGCGGACAAGACCGCGCTCTTCGTCGCGGTGCTCGAGGACGTCGAGGAGCGGATCCTGGCCGAGCTGGGCGAGGCGGTCGGCGCGGCCGGTGCCACCACGCCCGCCGCGGCCCTGCGGGCGGCCCTCGACGCGTGGCTGACGGTCAGCGCCGACCCCGAGGTGCGCCGGCTCGTCCTGCTCGACGGCCCCAGCGTGCTCGGGTGGCCGCGGTTCCGCGAGCTGGCCCTGCGCTACAGCCTCGGCATGACCGAGCAGCTCCTGCGCGCCGCCGTCGAGGCGGGCGAGCTCGCGGAGCAGCCGCTGCGGCCCCTCGCGCACGTCCTCGTCGGGGCGCTGGACGAGGGCGCGATGCTCGTCGCCGAGGCGGACGACCGGGAGGCGGCCCGGCGCGAGGTCCGCGAGGTCCTGCTGCGCCTGCTCGACGGGATCCTCCGCGAGGGCCCGGAGCGCCCGGCGCCGTGACCCGCCGTCGGACGGCTGGGGCATCATCGACGGCGTGAGCGTGTGGTCGCAGGTCGTCGGTCAGCCCGCCGCGGTGGCCGAGCTGCAGGCCGCGGCGGAGCGGGCCGCGCGGGTGCGGTTCTCCGACGAGCTCGACGACGGTGCCCCCGGCGGCGCCGGCATGACGCACTCGTGGTTGTTCACCGGCCCGCCCGGCTCCGGGCGCTCGGTGGCGGCGCGCGCCTTCGCGGCGGCGCTGCAGTGCCCCGACCAGGGCTGCGGGTCGTGCCCGGCGTGCCACACCGTCATGGCCGGCACCCACGCCGACGTGCGCGAGATCGTCCCCGAGGGCCTGTCGATCAGCGTCAAGGAGGTGCGCACGACCATCGACGTCGCCGCGCGCCGGCCCACCACCGCGCGCTGGCAGATCGTCATCGTCGAGGACGCCGACCGGCTCACCGAGCAGGCGTCGAACGCGCTGCTCAAGTCGGTCGAGGAGCCCGCGGAGCGCACGGTCTTCCTGCTCTGCTGCCCGTCGGAGCACCCCGACGACATCTCGGTCACCATCCGCTCCCGCTGCCGAGCGGTACGGCTGCGCACGCCGGCCCCGGAGGCGATCGCCGCGGTGCTCGTCGAGCGCGACGGCATCCCGGAGGCCGACGCGACGTGGGCGGCGTCGGTGTGCGGCGGGCACATCGGGCGCGCGCGGCGCCTGGCGCGCGTGCCCGAGGCGCGCGAGGAGCGCGACGCGGTGCTCGCCCTGCCGCGGGCCCTGCGCTCGGCCGCCGACGCCTTCGCCGCCTCGGACGCGATGGTCGGCGCCGCGGAGGCGGAGGCGGCCGCGCTCGCGGCGTCCCGCGACGAGGTCGAGCGCGAGGAGCTCGCGGTGTCCCTCGGCGCGGGCGGCACGGGGAAGGGCACCGCCCAGGCCCAGCGGTCGGCGCGGGCGGCGGAGAAGGACCTCGAGAAGCGCCAGCGCTCGCGCCTGACCCGCACGAAGCGCGACGCCCTCGACCGCGCGCTCGTCGACCTCGCCGGCTACTACCGCGACGTCCTCGCCCGTGGCCTCGGCGCGTCCGTCACCTCGACCCACCCCGACCGCGCCACCGAGATCGGCCACGCCGCCCGCGACAGCACGCCCGAGGCGTCCCTCCGCCGCCTCGAGGCGATCCTGGCGTGCCGCGACGCCCTCGCCGCGAACGTCAAGCCCGAGATCGCGATCGACGCCCTGGTGACGGCGCTGCGGACGGGCTGAGCGGCCGAGCGTGGGTCTGTCGACCTGTGCACGAGATCGCGTCGAGACCGACGGCCCCGGGCCTGTCGCTCTCGACGCGATCACGTGCGTATGTGGCCGACCTACTCGATGAACAGCAGCGCGAGCGGGTCGGCCGTCAGCCGGACCTCGTCGCCCCCTGGCTGACGAGGTCGGACAGGGTGGTGCGCCGGCCGTCGACCTCGACGGGGTCGTCGTCCTCGCCCTGGTCGGCGAGCCAGGCGTCGAAGGTCCGCTCGCTGTCGGAGGCGAGGAAGTCGGTGGCGCGGCGGAAGAGCTCGGTCAGCACGAGCGCGCCCTCGGGCCGACATCGGCCGGGGTGCGCAGGGTGAACCCACCCGAGCGGTCGGCGGCCCACACCGGCCCCCCGGACCCAGGTGTAGGCCGAGGGGGCGGACATGGCAGCAGCCTGCCCGTCGCGGGTGTCCGTGGCGTGGACGGCCGACGTCAGGGCGTTCCCCGGCTCCGCTGCCGCGCGCGGTAGGCCGCCACGTTGGCGCGGTTCCCGCACAGGTCGGGCATGCAGTACCGGCGCCGCCCCGGGCGGCTGGTGTCGATGAAGACCCCCGAGCAGGTGTCCGACGCGCAGTCCCGGAACCGCTCGGGCCCCAGCGCGCGCAGCGCCCCGAGCACCCCGACGCCCGCGAGCAGCGCGAGCCGGCCGGCCAGGGCGGCGTCGGGTCGCGGCTGCGCGCACCACTGCTGACGCCCGCGCTCGTCGGCCTCGAGGCCCACCGTCCCGATGCCCCGGGCGACGAGCGCCGCGGCGCCGGCGGCGATCGCGTCGGCGTCCCGCTCGTCGAGCACCGACCGCAGGCGGGCACGGACGTCGTGCACCGCGGCCAGGTCGTCGGCGCCG
Source organism: Actinomycetospora straminea (assembly GCF_028737255.1). Lineage (GTDB taxonomy): Bacteria > Actinomycetota > Actinomycetes > Mycobacteriales > Pseudonocardiaceae > Actinomycetospora > Actinomycetospora straminea. The sequence continues at coordinate 38,037 of NZ_JAQZAN010000013.1, forward strand.
ACGCGGAGAGCCACCCCGTGCTCCGCCAGGAACGCCGCCAGCGCCGCGGTGTCGGGCAGCTGGTCCTCGCCGTGCCAGACGCCCGGCGCGGTGTTCACGAGCTCCGTCGCCAGTCCGGCGGCCGCTACGTAATCGTCAAAGAGCGCTTGCAACCCTTACGCACCTCTCCTACGGTAAGGCTCTCAGGAGAACTATAGACCTGTCAGAGGAGGAGCCGTGCCGACCGATCTCACGACCTGGGCGCTGCGCGACCGCGTCGCCCTGCCGACCGGCACCATCGCCGTCGACGTCCTCGGCGCCGACCGTCCGGGGACCCCCGTCGTCCTGACCCACGGGACGCCGTCGTGGTCGTACCTGTGGCGCCACGTCGCCCCGGCCCTGGCCGTGGAGCGCCCGGTGTACCTGTGGGACCTGCCGACCTACGGCGACTCGACCGGCGCGCAGCCGTCGGTGCGCACCCACGCCCGGACCCTCGCCGCCCTCGTCGAGCACTGGGGACTCACCGCCCCGGCGCTCGTCGGCCACGACATCGGCGCCGCGACCGTCCTGCGCGCCCACCTCGTCGAGCGGACCCCCGCGAGCGCCCTCGTCCTCGCGGACGCGGCCGTGCTCTCGCCCTGGGTCACGGCGACCGCCGCGCACATGCAGGGGCACCTCGACGTCTACCGGACGATGCCGAACGCCGCGTTCACCGCGTTGATCACCGCGCACCTCCGCACCACCGTCACCGGCACCCTCCCCGACGACACCGAGCGCGCCTACCTCGACCGCTACGCCGGCGCCGAGGGCCAGCAGCGCTACCTCGACCAGGTCGCCGGGTTCAGCGAGGCCGACACCCGCGACGTCGTCGCCCGCCTCGGCGAGATCGCGGTGCCGACCGACATCGTCTGGGGCGCCGAGGACACCTGGCTCCCGCCGACGGCCGCGACGACCCTCCAGCAGGCGATCCCCGGCGCCCGCCGGCACACCGTCCCCGGCGCCGGGCACTTCCTCACCGAGGACGCCCCGGAGACCGTCCTCGACGTCCTCGCGGGGGTCCTGCGGTGAAGCGCCACGGCGAGGTACGGATCACAACCGCGGGCAGGAAACCCGCGAAGATCACAAGCGTCTTCCAATACGTCACACCCACGCGTCGTCGCCGACGGGCGACGACCGACCTGGAGCACTGCCCGATGAGCACGCCCACCCGCCCCGCTCCCACCGACGCCACCGCCCCCGCGACCCGCCCGGCCGACGAGCCCCGGGTGCTCGTCGTCGCCGCCCGCCCCGACGCCCGCGGTCTCGCCGCGGCGCAGGTCCGGGCCGACCGTCTGGGGGGCGTCGCCGCGCACTCCCAGGACGCCGACCTCGACCGCAAGCTCCGCAGCGCCTCCCGGGTCATCGTGCTCGACCCCGGTGCGGTGCGGGCCCGTCTGACCCGCGACCAGGCCTTCACCGCCCCGGCGGACCCGGCCGCGCGTCGCGACCTGCTCAGCCGCCTCGCGCCGTTCCAGGACCGCGTGCGCTGGGAGACCCGCCCGGCCGCCTGAGGCCGGTCTACAGCCGGCGGTTCGCGAGCACCGGCAGGGTCGCGCGGACGTCGGGGATCTGCTCGGGGTCGACGTCGACCACGAGCAGCCCCGGCTCCGCGCCGAGCTCGTCGAGCGTCACCCCGAAGGGCGAGGCCGCCAGGCTGTGCCCGACGCCGCGGGGCGCCGTCCCGGCGTCGATGCCGCGGCTCGCGGGGTCGGCCTGGTCGGCGGCGAGCACGAACGTCGTGGCGTCGATCGCCCGGGCCCGGACCAGCAGCTGCCACTGCTCGACCTTGCCCGGCCCGGCGCCCCAGCTCGCCGGCAGCAGCGTCACGGTGGCGCCCTGGTCGGCGAGCGCGCGGAAGAGCTCGGGGAAGCGGATGTCGTAGCAGGTCGCGAGCCCGAGCGTCGTGCCGTCGACGGTGACCGTGGTCGGCTTGGTGCCGGGCGCGACGGTGTCGGACTCGGCGAAGCCGAACGCGTCGTAGAGGTGGATCTTGTCGTAGGCCGTGTCGACGCCGCGGCCCGTGACGAGCAGCGTGTTGGTGACGCGGCCGTCGTCGGTCGGGGTGAACATCCCGGCGACGACGAGCACGCCGTGCTGCGCGGCGATCTCGCGCACCCGCGTCGCCCACGGCCCGTCCAGCGGCTCGGCCACGGGCTTGAGCGACACCCCGAACCGGCACATCGTCGCCTCGGGGAACACGACGACCGTCGCGCCCTGCTGCGCGGCGAGCGCGGTGTGGTCGGCGACGAGCTCGAGGTTCGCCGCCGGGTCGTCGGTGGCGAGGATCTGGGCCAGGGCGACGCGCATGACCCGTGTATACCGGGCTCGTGGACGCGACGGCCTACCTGGCGCGCATCGGCGCCGACGCCGACGACCCGCTCGAGGTGCTCATGGCACGCCACCTCGAGGCGGTGCCGTTCGAGAACCTGTCGATCCACGAGCGTGACCACGTGCCGCTGGAGGACCCCGCGCTGGTGGAGAAGGTCGTCGACCGGGGTCGCGGCGGGTTCTGCTACGAGCTCAACGGGGCCTTCGCCTGGCTGCTCGGGGAGCTCGGGTGGGACGTGACGCGCTGCTCGGCACGGGTGGCGACGCCCGACGGGTTCTCGTTCCCCGGGGACCACATGGGGCTGATCGTCGGCGGCGGCACCCTCGTCGACGTGGGCTTCGGACGCTTCGCCGTCGGGCCGCTCGACCTGCACTCCCGCGACGAGCAGCCCGACCGCGCCGGCGTGTTCACCGTCGCCGATGCCCCCGACGGCGAGCTCGACGTGTCCTGGGACGGCAAGCCGCAGTACCGCGTCGACCCGCGGGAGCGCTCGCTCGCCGACTTCGTGCCGATGGCCTGGTGGCACCGGACGTCGCCGACCTCCCCGTTCACGGCCTCGCTGCTGGCGTCCCGCCTGACCCCGACGGCGCGGGTGACCCTGTCGGGTGACCAGTTCATCGAGACCCCGGACGACGGCGAGCGCACCCAGCGCACGCTGTCGACCGACGAGCAGCTCGCGACCTACCGCGACGTCTTCGGCATCGCGCTGGGCGCCGTCCCCCCGGCGCTGCACCCGCGGGAGTCGTGACCGTGGCGGTGTTCCTGGCGTCGGCGACGGCGGCGACGTTCGTGTGGCTCGGGATGGTGCTGGCGATCTCGTTCCTCGAGGCGCCGCTGAAGTTCCGGGCGCCGGGTGTCACGACGGTCATCGGGCTCGGCATCGGCCGCCTCGTGTTCCGGGCCCTCAACGTCGCCGAGCTGGTGCTGGCGGTGGTGGTCGTCGTCGGCGTGGTCCTGGCCGGCCTGCCGCTCGGCCCGGCCGTGGCCGTCGGCGTGCTCGTGGTGGTGCTGGCGGTGCAGCTCGGGGTCGTGCGGCCCGGGCTCAACCGGCGGTCGGATCGCGTGCTCGCCGGCGAGGAGGTGCCGCGCTCCCGGGCGCACCTGGTCTACATCGGGCTCGAGGTGGCCAAGGTCGTGGCCCTCGTCGTGCTCGGTGCGCTGCTGCTGGGTGGGGCCTGACCCGCCTCGCGATCGCACGGGAGCCCTGCCCTACACTCGTGGGCACTGCCGCCTTAGCTCAGTCGGCCAGAGCAACGCACTCGTAATGCGTAGGTCTCGGGTTCGAATCCCGAAGGCGGCTCCACCCTGACCAGCGATTCCCCTCTCACGAGGGGATGGTCTCGGGTCCCTGGTTGCAGTTGTGGTTGCAGTTCGTTGTCTGGCCGGCGCGACGGATCAGGGACGCGAGCGTGGCGACCATGTGCGTCTCCCACGCGGCCACCCAGGTCAGGCAGCGCTCTTCGTAGCCGCTGAGTTCGACGTCGGCGAGCGCCTCGAGCAGGACGGCTGTCTTGCGCTTGCGGAGCCGGTTGCGGTGGGTGTCGGCGTTCTCCCACCGCTGGCGGAACAGCGAGCGGTCCTCGCGGTCGTACGGCGGTGTCAGCCGGCGCGGTGGCTCCTGGATCGGCGGCTCAGTCATCGTCGCCCCACAGCGCCGAGCCCATCCGCTGCGCCGCGTCTCGGGCCACGTCCGAGCTGACGTGCGTGTAGCCCTGGGTGGTCCGGACGTCGGAGTGGCCGAGGATTTCCTGCACGGTGCGGATGTGGACGCCCTGCGCGACCAGCAGGGTGCCCGCCGTGTGCCGGGTGTCGTGCACGCGGACCTCTCGCACGCCGGCCTCCCGCAGGAGCTCCTTCCACTCGAGCCAGTCGGCGCGCGGGTCGATCGGGCGCCCGTAGGGCTGGGAGAAGACGAGGCCGAGGTCGGTCCAGAGCTCTCCGGCCTCGTCGCGCTCGGCGTCCTGGGCCGCTTTGTGTTCGCGGAGCTTGGCGACGAGGGGAGCGGGCAGGGTGACGGTGCGCTTGCTCTTGCCCTTCGGCCGCCGGAACACCAGGCCGCCGCCGTAGCGCTGCGGGCATCGCGAGGCGTGCCGGCGGCATGCGGGCGCGCACGTCGACCGGTGCAGCCGCGAGCCGCAGGCGTGCGGGTCGTCGCAGCCGTGGCGCCACTGGTTGCGCTGCAGCTGCCACCACACCTTGAGGTCGCCGGTCTCGAGGTCGACGTACTCCCAGCGCAGCCCCAACGCCTCGCCCTGCCGCAGGCCGCAGGAGAGCGCCACTGACCAGCGCGTCCCGTTCCGCCGGGGCTCGACGACGCCGAGGACGCGCTTGGCTTCCGCGAGACTGAGTTGCTGCTGCTCGAGCGCCGGCGCCGACGGCGGGTCCACGAGCTGCGCGACGTTGCGGCTGACGTGCCCGCGCCGGTGCGCGATCTTGAGCGCCCGGGAGATGATCCGGTGGGTCTTGAGCACCATCGTCGGCGCGCGGCCGGCCTCGAGCATCGCCTGATACAGCCGGTCCAGGTGTTCCGGGGCGAGGCGGTCGAGCCGGACCCCGCCGAGGTGCGGGATGATCCAGTTGCTCGCTTGGGACCAGTAGGCGTCGAGCGTCTTGGGCTGGACCTTCTGCGGCGCGATCGTGTCGAGGTACGTCGTCATCCATACCGCGACCGTCGGCGCCGTACCCGGCTTGCGGACCTCGCCGCGCTCCCGGTCGCGTTCGAGGTCCTGAACCTTCTTCGTGACGATCTTCTGCGTCCGGCCGCGCACATGGCGACGGTCCGGCTTGCCGTCCGCCCGGTAGCCGACGGTGACGTAGCCGTGCCAGCCGTCAGCGCCTTCGTAAATCGAGGAGCGTCCGTTGGGACGCCGGGGCGCCATCAGGCCACCTCGCGGGCGAGGGCGGCGACGTACGCGCGGACGGCGTCGTCCGGCACGCGCCGGCTCTTGCCGATCTTCACCGAGGCCAGCTCCCCGGTCGTGATCAGTCCGAACACGCGGGACCGGCAGATGCCGAGCAGCTCGGCGACCTCCTCGACACGCCACAGGTACTTGGTCATCAGTCCTCCTCCGTGAGCACTCGGCCCAGGTGGCCGAGCTGGTTGTGGGCGTGGTCGAGGTGGCCGGCGAGGTCGTCGACCAGGCCGCGGGCCTCGGCGAGGTGGCCGTGAGCGCGGCAGAGCGCGCCGGCCGGGTCGGCGCCGCGGTCGTCGTAGTGCTGCGCGGGCTCGGCCCGGCGCAGTCCTCGTCCGAGGTAGTCGAGGAGCTGCGGGAGCCGGTGGACGAGCTCGGCGAGGCCCCCGACGACGGCGTAGGCGTCGGGACCAGTGACGGGGCCGAGGGCGGCGTGGTTGGCGGCACGGACGGACTCGGAGGCCTGGTCGATATGCCGGGTGAGGGCGGGGTTCATCGGGTCTCCTCGGGGACGTCAGCAGCGCGGTCGGTGGCGGCACCGAGCTGGTGGGCGAACTCGCCGGCGCTGCTCGACACCGCGGGCCCGAGGGTCGGAAAGGCGGCGAAGAGCAGGACGAGGGTCACGACGCCAGAGACGAGCGCCGGCGCGGCCTTGCGGCTCTTGACCAGCAGGGCGGTGACGAGGCCGGCGATGACGACGATCGCGAGCAGGTTCACGACTCGGCCCGCCGTCCGAAGCGCTGGACGCGGTCGACGTACTCGCCGTACTCGCCCAGGTACGGGACCCGGATGCGCTGGCAGTCCCTGCCAAGTCCTGACAGGTATGCGACGCCGGGATCGGCGTTGGCGTGCTCCTGGCCCAGCGCGCGGGCGTCGGTGCCGTGGAGCATCTCGAGCGAGTCGGCCGGAACCCTGAAGCTCAGCCTCAGGGCGAACTGGTCGCGGGCGTAGCCGCCGCCGACCGCGGTGGCCTCGAAGCGCTGGGCCAGCATCAGCACGCGGAACGCCGCCTTGCGGCCCTCGCTCAGCAGCCGCAGCACCGCGGCGCGGATGCGGTCGCCGACGGGCACGCCCTCGCCGCGCTTGGGCCTCGGCAGGCCATCCGCGGCCCGCAGCAGACCGGGGAACTCCTCGAGCGGGACGAGCACCGTCGGGCACCCCGCCGAGGGCACGATCTTGTCCTGGCGCGGCGGGATGGTCGCGAGCCGGCGGTCCATCTCGGCCACGAGGTCCTCGAGCAGTACCGCGTGCGCCGCGATGTCGGCGGTGCCGGTGACCTGGTGGGCGCGGTGGATCGTGCCGTCCCAGGCGCGTCCGAGCAGCAGGCCGGTGATGTCGGAGCCGGCGATCAGGACGTCGGGCGCGGCGGCGAGCTGGGCGAGCAGCCCGTAGGTGAAGACCGACTTCCCGGAGCCATTCATGCCCTGCACGGCCAGGTGCGCGGGATCGGTGATGGCGTGGCCGAGTGTGACGCCGTCCTCGGTGCGACCCAGGACCACGGCCTCGCTCCCGGAGTGGACGACGGCCGGCGGGAGGCCGAAACCGTCACGCAGGGGGTCGGCGTCGAGCAGGTGCAGCCGCACCCAGCGACCGGCGATCGGTTCGACCCGCAGGCCGTGGGCGCCGAGGGTGTGCGCGAGCCGTGGCCCGTTCTCCTTGGCGGTGAAGTCGCGCGGCTCCTGCCCGGGCAGCAGCTCCACGGTCAGCGAGGTGGGCGGGCCGACGCGGACCTCCCCGACGCGCGGGGTGCGGATGGTGACGCCGGCAGCGACCTGGACGTAGTGGCAGATGCTCAGGCCGGTGCAGGCTTCGCGGAAGGCGCCGCGGACGGCTTCGGCGTAGGCGACGATCGACGCCTCGTAGTCCCGGCGGGCCTGGCGCTCGCGGAGCCGCCCGAGGAGCCCGGGTCCGGCTCTGCCGTCTGGCGCCCGCTCGAGGGCGTGGGTCTCGGCCACGGTCACGCTCCCTTCTCCTGGCAGGTCGAGCAGAGCGACCCGTCCACCGCGGGGACGGGGAACAGCAGCGAGCAGGCCGCGCACGCCGGCTCCCGGTCCGCGACCGGGTCGGGGACGCCGGCGAGACGCTGGCGCCGGATGGCGCGGCGCTCGGTGGGCGTGGTGGCCGCCCAGATGCCGACGTCCTGGCCCGTGTCGAGCGCCCAGGTCAGGCACTCGGTCTGCACCGGGCAGCGCCCGCACACCGGCCGCACCGCGGAGAGGTGGCGGGCGACGACCGGCGCGGTGTCGTCGTCGCTGGGCGGGAAGAACAGCTCCGGGTCGGTGTCGCGGCAAGCCGCGCGCGTCTGCCAGCTCATGACGCCGCCGCCTCGGACTGCGTGGCCGCCTCGTTCCGCCGCGGGCGCGGGGTCGTCGAGGCCAGGGCCCGGACCTCCTGGCACCGGTACCAGACCTGCGCCCCGGTCACGTTGCCGTTGCGGTCCTTCTTGTCCATCACGCCGATCTCGAAGCCGACCAGCTCGACAGGAGTGGCGGGCGCGAGGTCCTCAGCGGGAGCGCGCTCGGCGACGAGCCCGACCTTGATGATCTCGTTGGTGGCCCGACCGAACTGGCGGAAGCGGGCGACGAGCTGGGCCTCCCACTTCGGGAGGCCGTCTTTGGTGGTCTCCTGCCGGAACGCGTCGCCGAACGCGGTCTTGGGCTCGCAGGACAGGAACAGCAGCGACTCGAAGGTCGCGGCCTGGTCGATGGCGAAGTTCTGGATCATGGCTTCTCCTGGGGGTGGGTCAGGCGGACACCGGTCGGTGGCCGAGGTGGGAGAGCGCGGCGTGGCCGCGCCCGAGCGCTCGTCCGGCACCGAGCAGCCCGGCGTGGCCTTCGCCGAGCCAGGCGATGAACTCGACGAGCCGCTCGCCGGGGTCGCGCCCGGTGTCGTCGACGAGGCCCGCGGTGCCGTTGGCCATGGCGCAGCGCTGGGCGAACAGCACGACCTGCGGGAGCCGATCGACCAGCGTCACGACGGAGCCGAGCGCTCCGTAGAGACCGACCACCTCGACGAGCCCGTCCCGAGCTGCGTGGTTGGCCAGCCGCACCGCCTCGGCGCCCTCGTCCAGAGCGGCGATCAAGGGGTCAGTCCGTCTTGTTGCTTCCGGGCGGGGCACCAGTCGGCGGCCGGCTCCGGAGTCGTCATCCACCTGCACGGCGATCTCCTTACACATACGACGTCGGACGTCCGACGTCCCGTGTGTGGAAGGTAGCACGCGCCGAAGGCAACGCAAGTAGGACGTAGGACGTCCTGTCACTAGAGTGGGGACTAACGGCCACTGATAGGCCCTGACCGGCACTGGTGAGCACGAGGAGGGACTGGCGGTGGCGCTCGAGGCGGCGAAATCGCAGTACCGACAGGTCGCCGACCTGCTGCGCGAAGGCATCGAGCGCCAGGACTACGCCCCGGGCTCGACGCTGCCGGCGGAGTCCGAGCTCGCCGCCGAGTACGGCGTCTCCCGGGTGACCATCAACCGAGCCGTGCAGCTGCTCCGCGGCGAAGGGCTCGTCCGCGTCCTGCGGGGGCGGGGCACCGTCGTCCGCGCCATCCCGCCGATCCGGCGCAACAGCAGCCGCCGCTACGCCCGCAGCTCCCGCGAGGAAGACGGCAGCCGCGGCGCCTTCGACTTCGAGATCAGGCGCCTCGGTCTCAAGCCGTCGACCAAACTCGCCCAGCTCGGCCAGGTCGCACCCCCGGAAACCGCGCGCGAGGTCCTGGGACTCGAGGTCGGCGAGATGGTGCTCATCCGCAAGCGCGAGATGTTCGCCTCCGACGAGCCGGTCCTGCTGGCCACCTCTTACTTTCCGTGGGGCCTCGCCGAGCAGGCCGGGGTGACCGACGTCGACACCGGACCGGGTGGGACGTACTCACGCCTCGCAGAGATCGGCAAGGGCCCGGTGCGGTTCACCGAGGACGTGCGAGTCCGGACCCCGTCAGCCGCCGAGGAGCGCTTCTTCGCGCTCTCCGAGACCCAGCAGGTGTACGAGATCGTCCACATCGCCTACCTCGAGGACGGCACGGCCGTGGAGTACCGCGAGGACGTCCTACCGACCTACCAGTGGATCATGCACTTCGAGTGGAACGCGGAGAACGACAGCGAGGAGGCCCAGCAATGAGCCCGGCCGGCCTTCACGTCGTCAGCGCCGAACTCCCGGCCGGCGACGCCCCCAACGAGGACCGGGTCCGCGTCGGCCAGAACACGGTCGTCGTCCTCGACGGCGCCTCCGGCAGCGACACCAGGGTCACGGTCGCCGACTACGTCGACCACCTGGCCGCGGCTCTCATCGACGTCCTGGACGCCGAGCCGGACATGCCTCTCCCGCACGCCCTCGCCGACGCCATCCGATCGACCGTCGCCGAGCTGCGGCTTATGCCGGGGGAGTCGCCGTCCTCGACCGTCAGCATCGCCCGCCGGCGCGGCGAGGAGGTCGACCTCCTCGTCTTGGGTGACAGCCCGATCTACCTCGGGCCCGCTGGCGAGCTGCTCACCGACGACCGGCTCGCCCGCCTGGACCTCCCGAGCCGGACGAAGGCGTACGAGCGTCTGCGCCGGGGCTCTGGCTACGACGACGTGCACCGCAAACTGGTCCGCGCTGTCCGCGCCGAGCAGCTGCCCCTGCTCAACAAGCCCGGCGGCTACTGGATCGCCGAGGCCAGGCCGGAGGCAGGGCACGACGCCGTCACTCGAACCGTGCCCTCGAACCTCCCGTGGCTGGTGATGCTCACGGACGGCGCCGACAAGCCACTTCGTCACCTGGGCATCCCGCTCGACGACGTGGTCAGCCGCACTCAGGACGAGCTTGAGGACATGCTCCTCGAGCTGCACGAGTGGGAAGAGGACAAGGACCCGGCGGCTCTCGAGCTCCCACGGTTCAAGCAGCACGACGACAAGACTGCGGCTGTGGTGACCTTCCCGTGACCGGACACCCTATCCTCTCGGTCTCGGTCGCCGGGGTGACTCTCGACAGAGATGGCCGGGTTCTCGTGATTCGGCGGCGAGACAACGACCAGTGGCAGGCGCCAGGCGGTGTGCTCGAAGCCGATGAGACGTTCGAGCAGGGAGTAGTTAGAGAGGTTCTCGAAGAGACGAACGTCCAGGTAGAGGTTGAGCAACTAACGGGCGTCTATAAGAATCTTCAAAAGAATGTTGTAGCTCTTGTCTATCGCTGTCGGTATTTGAGCGGAACACCAACACCTTCTGACGAGGCCGCCGAGGTCCTATGGACCGATCCGGCGGAGATCATAAAACAGATGGCTCCAGCGTTCGCGGTGCGCATTGAGGACGCTCTTCGCTTAGCAGACGGTCCACCAGCAAGTCGCGCACACGACGGAGTAGCCGTCTACGGGAGCTAGCGGGTCACCACCCCGACGCGCTGATCTTGCCGTGGCCAGCGACCCGTGCCCGAGGCACTAAGAACGCCCGGCTATCCGCCGAACTAGTCGCCGCGCTTTCCTCGCGGGGCGTAGAACCCTGCCGTCGTGGAGCTCGACGCCCTCAAAGGCGGACGCGGTTTCCTCGCAAAGATCGGCCCAACGCTCCAGGCCCGACTCGTGCAGCACATGCACCAATATCGAGTCGGCCGATCCGGCCGGTCGTACTAGCAGGCACCCGCTGTCAGTCGGCTCAACTACGACTTCGCCCTCGGCGTCAAGTGAGGAGATGTAGAGCGGGTGCGTGGTGACCACAACTGGGACCGCATAGTGGAGACTCGGCGGCTCTGTGGAAGGTTTCAAATCTCTCAGAGCCCCAACCGCGCCGGACGCCGCTTGCCGAACTGCGTCGTAAGCTTCGTTCCTTTCGTCGCCCTTATCGGCGGAATTCGGACGCCCCTTCATCTGCACGATTCCATAACACGCAGGAGTCGGACCTTCAAAGAGGGGCGCCCCATGACCAAGTATCTGGTCGTGCACGCTCCCCACGAGCCGATCATCGTCAGGCTCGGCAGAAGCCGAAACGGCAAAGTTGTAGTAGCCCACCTCGATGTATTCTTGGGTGTCAGGGTCTGCGAAGAGAACCCATGGCTGGTCGCCCGCCTTGCACTCTACTATTACATATAGCGCGAGGATCGCGAGGCGTTCGGTCATCTGCATCCAGAGGACCTCGATGTCGGTTTCTCTCACGCCTCCAGTCGATGGATCAAGGTAGTGTCCGCCCTGCGTCAGCATCATAGGGTTTCGCGCCCGAAAGACTGTTGCCACTCGCATCTCAAGTGGATACCCGGTCGCGACCAGCCACTGCTTAACTTTCGACTTTAGCTCGTCGCTAGACCTATACGAATCGTTCACGACTCTCCCAACGTCCTTACTTGGTCAGCGTGAATCTACTCAACTCGATGCTGGAGGAATCGACGAGACGTGGACTGATCCAGCTTTCAGTTCTAGTGCACTAAGGGGCCGTTGGGACGGCTCAGGAGCCTGTTGACTCGTCCGCGAGGGTGTCGTCAAGCGTCATCTGGTTATCAAGTGGCTCACTCGCCCCGCGACCACCGCGCGCCCCTGACGCTGGTCCCGCGGTGCCGATGATCGTGGCGTCGTAGAGCCAGCTGATATTCGCTTCACGTTCAAGCCTTCCGGAGACGCGAAGTGCGATTTCCTCCTCGTGGGCTCGTACCGCTTCGTGATACTCGTCGGCGTCTGCCAAGCGCACCCGGAACTTTCGTCCACCCGCCCCAATGGAGTCGATACCAAATACGCCGGGACCTCCGACTTCCTTACGGGTTAGGAGATGAACGCGTCCGACCACGATGTACGCCGGCGTTGACTCCTCGGCCACAGATAGCCTGGCTGCGGCCCTCTCAAGAATTGTGGAGTCGCTTCCACGAAACTCGACCTTAAGTAGTCGGCTCTCGCCGACGTCGGCGTCAACGTCCCACTCGAGTCGAATCTCCGCACCGTCCGAGTCCTTCGTTACTCCTTGCAAGGCGGTCAGCAGGTCGTACGAGACCCCGGTGCTAACGCGGTTGTCGAACGCCCCGACGTCGTTGCTCTTCCTAGCTTCGAAAAGGGCATCTTCGGTTGACTCTAGCGCTCGCGCGATAGAAGACGTGACGTCTCTTCCAGAAGCGACTTCAAGCGATGGGAGAGCGGTCTTAGTCTCGGACTTTGAGGAAGATATAGGAATCGCTGCTTGGGCTGGTGCGTGAGCGGTCACCACGTAGCTTCCGGGGGCTGTCTGGCCCATAAGCACCGTGTCCAAGTACCTGCCAGCAAAGTGGCCGAACTTGTTGCTGAAGCGCTTGAGCTGTCCGAGATAGGTCTTTGCCCCCGCAATCAGTGTTGCCCGAGAGGACCGCACCAAATCCTCGCCGTCGCGCCAAGAAATGAGACCGGAAGGCGCTGTGCTCTCTTTGTGGAAGAAAAACGAATCGGTCGAGACCTGCACCAGTCGGGGGAGTACAACCCGTAGCCAGTCCGCCGAATTGATCGGCTCTTGCAATGTTGAGAGAGCGTCGCCCATCACTTCGCCGTAATCCGGCGCCTGCGTATCTAGAGGTACTACGAGGGACCATTTCTGTGCGATCTGTCTGTCTTCGGGTGGCCGGAGTCGAGAATACAAACCCGAACGACCGCCCGATACTGTCCAGCCACACTCTTGCAGAAGGGCAATCAATTTAGCTGGAGGTACGTCGGTGGGGGCAATCTGAGGAGTCTCACTCATGCCGGCGCCCCCGTGGACTCGATGTTGTCCAACATCCGACTTAAGGATGCGGCGTCAAAAATGTTCGCGGTTGGAATTGAGACATACGGGCGTTCAATGCCGGGTCGGGCAACTTGGCCTTCCATCCAAAGCCAGTAGCAGCAGTGTAGTATCGAGATATTCTCGTGCGAGCAGCACGTCCAGCGTTCCTGCTCGGGATGCGTCGTCATCACGATCAGGATTGCTTTCTGGGTTGTGCGGGGGATAGCCAGCTTCTCGAAGTACGCGCGCTTCGTAAACTGGTACGAGAACGTCTCCCTCGCTGGCTAGGCTTCAGCTGCGTGGTGCTCTTGAGCTGTGCCTTGACGGCGACCTCTTCGCCACCGTTCTTACCTGGACGGACAATCTCGATGTCCGAGCCATAGCGATCTTTGCGCTTGATCTCGAAGCTGCACCCTGCTGTGGCCGCCACCGCGCCTACGTAGCCCTCTTGGAGCTGCTCCATGCAGTCCGTGAAGTTCTCGTCGAACACGGGCTTCACGCGCGTTGTCGGCGGCATGCTGCGGAGGCTCGCTTCCAGAGACCGGTGGCCGAGCCGTGCGGCTCGCCGGATCTCTGTATCTACCAGTGGGCACGGAGCGTTACTAGGTCTTGACCGCGGCATGGTTGCGTGCCGCGTTGAGGAACCGTGTCGTTTGACACGAGACGTCGACGCTCGTCGTGCAAGCGTCATACGCCTCGCCTCCTCCGCTGAGTGCTGGGTACCAGCTTGGTCCGACAACGAGCTGGTGCGTAGATCAGAGGCGCCCTCTGAGCCCCTGACCTTCTCCGATGGAGACCTTCCCCTCGATCAGGTAGCGGGAAAGGACCGCTGTGAACGCCGGACCATGGTTGAGGGCGATCCAGCCACGATTGCCGTTGGTCATCAGCTGGACGCGAGAGCGCGACTTGCGGAGCTGCACGCGACCGGTGCGGGAGCAGGTGCGCGGCTTCCAGGTCTGCTGCGCGCGTCGCTGTGCTCGAGCCCAGCGGCGGGCGATGCGGCCGGCCTGGACGCCGTCCTCGGGTCGGACGACGACGGTGTGGGTGGCGCGCTCGAGGTTCCACACGCCCCAGAAGCGGCCCGGACCATGGCCCGGCTCGCGCCACCCCGCCGGCACCTCGTGCTGGTACTCCTTCGCCGCCATCAGCCCGTGCTTCGTGAAGTACGCCGCGACGCGACGAGGGTCGGTGGCCCGGAGCCCCTCCGCGTAGTCCAGCGCCGTCCCGGCCAGGTCGTGGCGCCGGCGCTGCTCGGGGTCCGGGTGATCGACGACGCCGGCCCAGGCCGCCGACAGCCAGACGGCGAAGCGCTCGCCAGTCGTCTTCGACAGCCCGTGCGGGGGAGTGCAGAGCATGTGGACGTGCGGCGCTCCGCGGCGCTGGAACTCGAGCTTCCACACGCACGACCAGTCCTCGCCCCACGCGCGCAGGTAGCGCTTCCGCAGCGCCTTCATGTGCCGCTTCAGGTCCTGCCCTGTCGGGACGACGGTCAGCCAGTCGCCGGGGTAGGTCAGCGTCACCATCGCCGGCAGCCGGCCGTCCCGGTAGAGCGGCGTGTAGTCCAGCTCGCACAGCCGGCGCGTCATCCGGTTCCGCGACTTCCGCGACCAGGCCGTGATCGACGAGCGCGGCGGTGGCTTCTCCGGCCACTCGCCGGTCGCAATGTGCGCGGCAACGTCCTGGTCCACGTCCTTCACGTGCGCCTCGTACGCCCGCTCGCCGGTGCGCTCCCGGCGAGACCAGTCGTGACAGGCGACGGCGAACATCCCCGGCCCGACCGTCAGCTCCCACCGCGGACCCTCCGCGAGCGTGCCCGCCTCCTCGGTGACCGCGGGCAGCAGCGCGGCCGCGGCGTCGACGAGCTCGGGGGAGGGGAACCGGGGCGACCACAGCGACCCCGGGTCATCTGGGACCGACGTCGATTCCTGAGCCTCCCGGCCCGATATGGCACATAGAACAAGCCCTGGCGGCCGGCCCTCGGCTGACGCCGGGGCAGCGGCCGGGTCGGACGCGGCCGGCTTCCGCCGGCCGCTCCTGTCTTCGACCCGCGCCGGCGGGCCGGCCTCGCCTCCCACGGCCGCCACCGACGACAGGGAGGGAGCGGGCGCGGGGTTGTACGTGCGCCACGGATCAGGCAGGGAGCGCCAGGACGACGGCCGGGTCATCGGAGGCCGCCGGGACGCGTGGTGGTGCCCTGGTTCGTCCTCCGGAGGCCAGGCGCTCCGCCCTGGACCCGGGCACCACCAAGGGAGGGGTCGACGCGGACGGGCAGGTGTGCGGCGGGGAGGTGGTCGCGGCGGTGTCTCTCCCTCGCCGGCGCTTCCGGGGTCTGACAGCCCGGTCGCACTCCCGCAAGGGCCACGGCGGTGCTCGAGGCGTCACCGAGGACGGAGGGTGTGGCCCTTGCCCTCGCGCGCCCGACCTGTCCGAGGCGACCCCGCGCCGCCGAGGGAGAGCCCCCGAGGCCGAGCCTTGCGGAGTACGGGACGTGTTCGTTGTGCTGGAAGAGGTGCAGCATGGTCGGCCCCTCCGTGGGACCAACCAGGGCGCCGAGACGTCGTGATCAGGACAGGCGGAACCGCGGCGGGTGATGCCCGCCGTGGTGGCAGTTCCGGTTGCAGTTCGCCGCCGACGAGGGTCGTGCAGGACCGTCGGCCGGGCCGTGGCTCAGCAGCTCACAGACTCAGACCGACGGTTCAGGACACGACCGGCTCGACTCGTAATGCGTAGGTCGTCGGTTCGATTCCGACAGGCGGCTCCACCCCGACCAGCAGGTTCCCCCTTCAGGAAGCCTGCTCCCGGTCGGCGTCGGTGCGGTTGTCCCCACCGGGGACCTCGACACCTCGCCTCGCCTCCGCCCGGGCCCTCGCGTGCGGATCGTCAGCGCAGCTGTTTGACCTGTTCGGCGACGCAGTCGCCGAGCCACCGTCCGTACTGTTCGCGTGTCCAGCCGCGCTGGTCGGTGAGCAGCAGCGCCACCTCGGGGGAGATGAGGGTCCACACCACGTCGACGGCGCGGTCCAGGGCCGGCCCCTCCGCCGTCCCGGAGAGCCGGACGAGCAGGTCTCGGGTGCCCTCGAGGCGTTCGGCCCGTGTGGCTTCGAGCAGTTCCTGCAGCTCCGGCTCGTGGGCAGCCTCGGCGAGCACCCTCAGCACCGGTCCGATGCGCTCGACGAGCTCGGCGGAGAGCACCCCGAACGTCCGGGCGGCCGCCTCGGGGTCGGGGTCGGCCAACATCCGGGTGTACTCCGACCGCTCCGCCACCGCCACGGCCTCGTGGTCGCCGACGACGGCCACGTCGTAGACCGCCTTGAGCAGGTCGGGCTTGGTCCGGAAGATCTTGTAGAGCGTTTCGCGCGAGACACCGGCCTCGCGCGCGAGCGACGCCATCGAGGTGCCGCCGTACCCGTCGCGCACGAACGCACGCCGTGCCGCTTCGACGATCGACTCCCGCGTCCGGGTCGCCTGGGTGGAGCGCAGAGGTGAGTCGTACGCACGCTTGCCCATCGCCCTCCTGACACCTACTGTATTCGTTACACACCCTGTCAGATCTGCAGGAGACCGCCATGGTCGCACACCCAGGAGCCAGCAGCGCCAGCCCGACCGACCAGGACCTCCCACACCCACGAGCGGTCCTCGTCGCGATGCTGCCGGTGACCGACATCGCCGCGAGCGCCCAGTTCTACACCCGGCTGCTCGGGCTCACCGTGATGCGCGAGTTCGTCCACGACGGCCAGGTCACCGGGTGCAGCCTGGGCGACCCACGCATCGGGTTCGCCCTGAGCCTGCGGTGGCGAGCGTCGCTCGAGGGGCCGGCGGATCTGCGCGGGGAGCACCCGATCATCTGGCAGGTCCGGGACGCCGCAGCGCTCGAGCGGTACCGCCGCCACGCCGCCGCGCTCGGCCTGAGCCCCACGTCTCGCCGCCACGACGACGCCGACCTGGTCTCCGTGATCGACCCCGACGGCATCGACGTCCTCGTCGGGGTCCCGGTGCGGCCGTGGGGCCACTTCCGGGGCTACGAGCTGACCGCCGACGGATACCGGCACAGCCACGACCGGCCACTGATCGGGTGTGACGAGGGCACCGCGGCAGCCGGGCCGTCGACGCCCGCGTCCTCGTCGCCGACGCCGGCGCCGGGGTGACCGGTGGCTCCCGCGCCGGGCCGCTGGATCCGTACTCAGTACGGATCCGTGGCCGCGGTCGCGTCGCCAGGATCGAGCCATGACCGAGACACGAGAGATCACGACCGACCCCAGCCGACCGAGGAGGACCACCATGACCGTCGTCGATCGCAGCGCGACCCCTGGCGCTGCGCCCCGTACCGCCCCGTTCCGCTCCGGGAGGCCCCGAGCGCCGGGAGACCCGGCGCCCGACCTGCTCGACTACCGGGTGGTGCACCGGGCGATGACGCGCGACCTCGCGCGGCTCGCGGCGGTGGCCGACGAGCTCGTCGCCGCTCCCGACCGGCGCCGTCTGCGGCTGTTGCGCCGCCACCTGCACGGGATGACCGTCGAGATCGTCAACCACCACCGGGTGGAGGACGACGACGTGTGGCCGCTGCTCGAGGCGGTCGCGGGGGACCGGACGGCCCTGGTGGCGCTGACCGAGGACCACGAGCGCCTCGATCCCCTCCTCGCCCGGGCCGGCGAGCTGGCGGTCTCCGACGTCGCGACCCCGCAGCTCGCGGCGACCCTGCACGAGCTCGCCGACCTGCTCGCCCGTCACGTCGCCGACGAGGAGCGCGACGTCTTCCCGATCATCGCCGAGCGGGTTCGGGTCGAGGACTACGCACGTTTGCAGGAACGCTTCCGTGGCACGTTGGGGCTCGCGACGCTCACGTTCGTCGTGCCCTGGGTGGTCGGGCACGCGACACCGGCCGAACGCCGCGTGCTCCTCGCCGACGCCCCTCCGGCGCTCCGGGTCATCCTCGCGCTCACCGAACGCCGCTTCCTCACCCGAGCGGGGCGGCTGTTCGGGAAGGGCCTCTCCCCGAGGGATCGCCGGATGGTGATCCTCATGAAGGTGGTCACCCGTGCGCAGGTCGCCATCGTGCGCGCCACCCACGGACGGCGGGGCCATCGGTGGATCGCGGGCACCGAGGTCGTCGCGCTCACGACCACCGGTCGGCGCAGCGGGCAGGCTCGCACGGTCATGGTCCTGGCTCTCCCCGACGGCGACGACCTGTTGGTCGCCGCGTCCCACGGCGGGGTCGACCGTGAGCCGCCGTGGTGGCTCAACCTGCAGGCGGAACCGCACGCGCGAGTCGCGCACCGGGGGGAGCACGTCGACGTCGTCGCCGAGGAGGTCGGCGACGACGAGTACGCGGCGCTCTGGGCCCGCTTCGTCGCGGCCTGGCCCGGCTTCGAGGGCTACCGGGCCAAGGTCCGGCGCCGCATCGCGCTGGTGCGCCTGCGACCGAGCCGGACGTGACTGCGGATGATCATCGCGCCGGCCGGTACCGGGACGCCACGCCCTGCGCGCGCTCCAGCGACTCCTTCCACTCCTGGGTGCTCAACAGGCGCGTCGTTCGACCCGACCGGGCCGCTCCTCCCGCGCCGATGGTGAGCGCCACGCTGGCCGCCGCCGTGTCGTCAGGCGCGTCGAAGACGATCACGACGTCGTGCTCCCCGAGGGGATGACCGGCGACCACGACAGTGACGCCGGCAGCCTCGTAGAGGTCCCGGGTGGCCTCCAGGCGGTCCTGGGGCTCGCGAATCTGCGCCGCCAACGACTCAGCCGTGTAGGCGGCCTCGTACATGTACAACGGCATGATCGACCTCCGCAGGTGGACTCCGACCGGATTGCTGTGATCCAGGTCACGATCGTCGTGTTCCCGAGGCCGCGCTGTCAAACACGGGAGAAGCCGACGGGCGCCGCGGAGGCACGCTCGTGGTGCGGGTCGTGGTGCGAGTCGGCGGCCCACGATGCTCAGGCGGCTCCACGCGTCGCAGGCTGACGCAGCGTGTCCGTATCAGCCCGTGCCCTGATCGTCTCGGACGGTCAATCCCCCGTTCAGGCGCGTCGGCGTTCCGGGGCCGGCGCGTAGCGTCACCCCCCCTCCGCGTCGGCAGCCGCCGTCGGACGGCGGACGAGCGGTGGTGGAGGACCGAAGATCGGGGACGGGACGATGACGGTGACGGCGGTGCGGCCGGACGGCTCGCAGGAACAGCTGGCGGAGGACATCCTCCAGGAGCTCCAGGCGCACTTCCGCGGCGCCGTGGTGGCCCAGGACGGGGTCAGGGACGCGGCCGACCCGCGCCCGCCGTGGAACGCCATGGCCACCGACCGACCGGCCCTCGTCACCAGGTGCACCGGCACCGCTGACGTCGTCGATGCGGTGACCTTCGCGCGTGAGCACGGCCTGCTCGTCGGTGTCCGGGGCGGCGGACACTCCGTGGCCGGACTGTCGACGGTCAGCGACGGCATGCTCATCGACCTGTCGGCGATGCGGGGCGTCCAGGTCGATCCCGTGCGGCGGCTGGCGCACGTGCAGGGAGGTGCCCTGCTCGGTGATGTCGACCGCGAGACGCAGGCCTTCGGGCTGGCCGTTCCCCTGGGTCGTGTGTCGGAGACCGGCGTCGCAGGCCTGACCCTCGGTGGTGGCTACGGCAACCTGAACGCGAAGTACGGCCTGAGCTGCGACAACCTCGTCGAGGCCCAGGTCGTGACCGCGGACGGGCGCGCGCTCACGGCGTCGGCGGAGGAGAACCCGGACCTGCTCTGGGCGCTGCGCGGCGGCGGCGGGAACTTCGGCATCGTCACCTCGTTCACCTTCCGCCTGCACCCCGTCGGGCCGATCGTGGGCTTCGCGGGGACGTTCTACCCGCTCGCCGACCTCGCCGACGTGGAGCGGCGGTGGCGGGACTACGCCCTCGATGCTCCCCGGGAGATCACCACCTTCATCGTCACGATGACCTTCCCCGCGGCCCCGGGCATGCCCGAGGTCATCCACGATCGTCCGGTCGCGATCGTCGGTGCGGTGCACTGCGGCAGCGACGTCGACGCCGCGATGGCCGATCTGCAACCGCTCCGGGAGCTGGGCGCACCGCTGTTCGACATGTCCCAACCGATGCCGTACACGGCGGTGCAGTCCGCGTTCGATCCCTTCTTCCCCCGCGGCGCGCTCCGGGCGTACTGGAAGTCGCAGTACCTCGAGCGGCTCCCCGACGACGCCATCGACGCGATCGCGGCACGCGCCCTCGACCGGCCGGGGCCGATGAGCCTCGTCAACACCTTCCGGCTCGGTGGGGCCGTCCACGACGTCGGCGCCGAGGAGACGGCGTTCCCGGAGCGATCGTCGCCGTTCATGGTGTCCTTCGACAGCATGTGGACCGATCCTGCGCAGGACCACGCGGCGGTCACGTGGACCCGCTCGGCCTGGGACGAGATGACCACCTACGGCACCGGCGTGCCGTTCCTGAACTTCACCGGCATCGCGGACGAACCGCTCGACGCCGGGGTCGGCACTGCCTTCGGTCGCAACCTGCATCGGCTCCGGCAGATCAAGAAGATCTACGATCCCGAGAACTTCTTCCGCCGCAACAACAACGTGATACCGCTCGACTGAGGACACGGGCTGGTCCGCGACGTCGACAGGGTCGGCCGAAGCCATGCTGCGCGTCTCCCTCCTGGGGGAGCAGGTCATCGTCGACGAACGCACCGGCGAGCTCCGGTGTGGTTCGTCGCGAACGGTCGCGCTGGTCGCCTACCTCGTCGCACACGCGGGAGCACCGCAGAGCCGGCAACGCATCGCCGGTCTGTTCTGGCCCGATTCCTCCGGGCCGCAGGCCCTGACCAACGTGCGACGCGAGCTGCACCAGCTGCGGCAGATCCTCGGCGACGAGATGTCACTGGTGGTGACGTCGAGGGACCTGACCTGGCGCGACACCCCGGGGTGCCGGGTCGACGTCCGCGAGTTCGCCCTGCACCGCGCAGCAGCGCTGGCCTCGGATGTCGACGCGACGATCGTCGCGAACGCGGCGAAGGCGCTCGATCGGTATCGGGGCGAGTTCCTCCCGGGACGGCAGGACGAATGGGTCCTGGCTGTGCGTGAAGAGCTCGAGCGTCAGTGCGGGGAGCTGTGCGATCTGCTGTCCTCGACCCGGGCACGCACCGGCGACCTGGCGGGAGCGATCGAGGTCGCCCGACGGCGGGTCCAGCTCCGGCCCCTGGAGGAGGTCGGCTATCGGGCCTTGATGGAGTGGCAGGCCGAGCTCGGTGACCGGGCGGGTGCCGTGAGCACCTTCCATCGATGTGCGTCGGTACTCGAGCGCGAGCTCGGCGTCGATCCGGACCCGTCGACCCGGCGGGCTGTGCAGCGGCTGTTGGCCAGGGATCACGGCGACGTCGAGCCCGCCGTGACGCGTGCCGGGCTCAGCGGCTCGGAGCTCATCGGGCGGGCCCACGAACTCGGGGTGCTCGAGTCGCTGTGGCGGGAGGCCGCCGCTGGTCCGCGGCTGGTGCTCGTGTGTGGTGATGCCGGTGTCGGCAAGACCCGCCTCGTCGCCGAGCTCGCCGAGCTGGCGCGGGCCCGGGGTGGCGTCGTGGCGAGCACCCGCTGCTTCGGTGCCGCCGGGCGACTGGCCCTGGCGCCCGTCGCGGACTGGCTGCGTCACCCGGCGGTCGAGGCCGCCACGACGAGGCTGGAGCCGGTCTGGCGCACCGAGGTCGAGCGGCTGGTGCCACCGTTCGCGGCGGGTGGAGCCGCCGACGGCGGCGCCCAGCCCTTGATCGACGCCTGGCAGCGTCACCGCTTCTTCGAGGGGCTGGCACGGGCGCTGATCGAGGTCGGCCGTCGGACCCTGCTGGTGCTGGACAACGTGCAGTGGTGCGACCAGGAGACGCTGGCGTTCCTGACCTTCGTCCTCGGCCTCGACCCGGAGGCCCCCCTGATGGTGGTGGGGACGCTCCGCGCCGACGACTCCGGCCCGGCAGCGGTCGAGTGGGCCGCCAGGATGGGAGCGACCGGTCTCCTCACCGAGATGACGCTCGAGCCGCTGCACGCGGCCGCCACCGCGCAGCTCGCCGAGACGATCTCCGGCAGGTCGATGAGCGAGGAGGAGGCGACGCTGCTGTACGCGGCGACGGCCGGATACCCGCTCTCCGTCGTCGAGGCCGTGCGGGCCATGATCGACCGGCACGGTACGTCGGCGCCGGACCGCGCCCTCGGTGCCGTCCTGCGCAGGAGGCTCGCGCAGGCGACGTCGACGGCCCGCGAGGTCGCCGGCGTGGCGGCCGTGGTCGGGACCCAGGTCACGCTCGACCTGCTCACGGAGGCCGCTGACCTCGAGGCGGTCGACGTGGTCCACGGCGTCGACGAGCTCTGGCGGAGGCGCATCCTGCGCGTGCGCCACGACGGCTACGAGTTCTCGCACGACCTGCTCCGGGACACGGCCTACGAGATGGTCAGCCCGGCGCGTCGGTGGTTGCTGCACCGGCGGGTCGCCCAGGGTCTCGAGCTCCTCCACGCCGCCGACACCGATGCGGTGTCGGTCCAGCTCGCGGAGCAGTACGCGCGCGCCGGGCGCCCGGAGCGGGCGGTGGTGTACTACGGACGGGCGGCGGAGATCGCCGTGAAGAGGTCCGCGCACGTCGAGGCCGTCCGGCTGCAGACCGCCGCGCTCGACGCCGTCAGCTCCATGCCGGAGGGCCGGGCCCGGGACGGGTACGAGCTCGCCGTCCTCGAGGCGATCGGCGCACCGCTCAACGCCGAGCACGGCTACGCGTCCCCGGAGCTCCAGCGCGTGGTCGAACGGTCGCTCGCGCTCGCGGAGTCCCTGGGCCGTCGGGACTCGGCGCAGCGCGCCCTGGTCGCGCTGTGGACATCGCGGCAGGTCCAGGGACGCATCGCCGACGGTCACCGCGTGGCGAACCGCGCCCTCGCCATGGTCGACCCTGATGCCGAACGGAGCGGTCCGGCCCATTTCGCCGTCGCCGGCGCCGCCTTCAGCTGCGGGATACCCGCCGCCGCCGCGCGCCACTTCGAGCTCGCCGCCACGCTGTCGGGCGACCGGCACGTGCTGAGCGTCGGCGCCCGCCCGGACGTGTACGGGCGGGCGTGGGCCGCGCACGCCTACTGGCTGCTCGGGCAGGACGACGCGGCACTGGCGAGCTGCCGCGCCGCCGTGGCGCGGGCCCGGGAGATCGACCACCCCTACACCCTCGCCGCCTCGCTGGCCTACGCCGGGATCACCCACCAACTGCGCGGAGACGTTCCCGCGATGACCGCCGCCGTCGCCGAAGCGCGCGACCTGTGCGACCGGTACGGCTTCGCCTACTACCGCGAGTGGGTGCTGATCCTCGACGGCTGGTCGCGCGGCGACGCCTCCGGCGCAGCGATCACCGAGCGCGGCATCGACAACCTGCGGGCGGAAGGCTCGCTGAGCCGGATGCCGTACTGGCTCTCGCTGCTCGCCGACCTGCTGACGGGACTCGACCGACACGACGCGGCCAGGGAGACCCTGGACGAGGCGATCGCGGACGGTCTGGCTCGCGACGACGTCTGGTGGATGCCCGAGGTGATGCGGATGCGATCTGCCCACGACCAGCGCGAAGCGGCGGTCGACCGACTGCGTTCCGCCGCCCGGATGGCCTCCGCCCACGGCAGCGTCGCCCTGCTGCAGCGCTGCACGGACGACCTCGCGCGCCGCGGCGTTCGCCCCGTCACCGACTGAGCGAACGCTGCCCGAGCGCACGGGACCCTACGGTCGCCTCCCCCGGGGATCAGGAGGACAGGCCGTGACGATCAAGCTCTTTCCGGCGCCCCCGCGCATCCACGGCGATGCCGAGGCCCTGCCACCGCACGAACGGTCCCGATTCCGCGCGGCGGCGTGGCACGCCCGCCGCATCTACCCCGGGCCGCTCGGCGAGCTCGTGTCCCGGGAACTGAGCGCCTACGCCGAGTTCGGGTACCGCCTCAGCAACGACGGCCTGATCCCGCGCCTGGCCACCGCCGTCCTGGCGACACGGGCCGATCCCGGTGGGCCCGGGTCGACGCTGCCCTGCCACCAGCATCGCCCGGAGCCGGCCACTCGGCATGCGTCGAGAGTGCCGTAGGCGCGGCCGAGCAGGTCAGGCCCCCGCCGCGTCGAGTCGGGCGCGCACCGCCGCCATGCGGGCGGCCAGTTCGTCCTCGTCGACGACGTTCCGGGTCACCAGCGAGTGCGCCAGGGCGACGAGCTGGTTCTCGGGGTAGGGCAGCGACGCGTACACCTCCCGGGACATCCGGTCCTCGTCGTCGCGACGGGTGAGCAGGGGCAGGGCCGCGCCCTCGTCGTCGAGCGCGTCGCAGGTGGCGTCGAGACGCGATTTCCAGGGCGGCAGCGGGTGGGTGACGTGGTACCGCGCCGCCATCCGGTCCCACGTCTGTCCGCGCTCGACGATCTGCTCCAGCGCCCGCACGCGGACGGAGGAGATGTCGTGGTCGGTCGTCATGTCCTCTCCTCGTGGACTAGTCGCCGGTGACCGGACGGATCGCGGGATGCCGCGGCCGGATCGCGTTCGACGTGACCCCGGGCCTGGGCAGGGCGACCCCGATCAGGCAGTCGCGAGTGACGATCTCCGCGAGCTGCTCCTCGGTCCAGCCCTCCGTGCCGTCCGGCCGCACCGGGAGCACCATGAACCGGTGCTTCGAGTTCGAGTCCTCCACGCGGACCTCGACGTCCTCGGACAGGTAGAGACCGAACTCCGCCAGCACCTGACGCGGCCAGCGCACGATGCGACGACGGTAGTTCGGCGTCCGGTACCACTCCGGTGACATGCCGAGGATCGGGCGCGGATAGCAGGAGCACAGGGTGCAGACGATCACGTGGTGGAGGGTCGGGGTGTCCTCGAGCACCTCGAACGCGGTGAAGTCGCTCGGGGTGCCGAACCCGGTCGGGTGCAGCCAGTCGATCCCCATCTCCCGCGAGGCGGCGATGGCGTCGGAGAGCGCCAGCCGCCGGAAGTCCGGGTCGAGCCAGGCCTTCGCGACGAACCGGGACCCGGCGGCCGGCTCGAGCTGCTCCACGTGCTCGGTGTAGCGCCGGTGGTCCTCGGCCGTGAACAGGCCCTTCTCGATGGCGAGCTCCCGCAGCGCGATCTCCAGCACCTCGAAGTCGGTGACCTCCTCGACCATCGGTGCCGTGCCGGCGTGCTGGTGCGTGTCGTGCCCCGACCCGTCCCGGTGCGTCTCCGCCATTCCCGTCTCCCCTCGTCCCACGGTCGGTGTGCGGCCGGTCAGGCCGCCGCTCGGAGCCACCGCTCCGAGATCTCGGCCTGGAGCGTGTCGTTCGCGGGCCCCGTGTAGGCCTCCCAGAGGTCGGCCATGCGAAAGCGCACGATGTAGAACCACTCGGAGCCCTGGTCCTCCCGGTCGAACGCCTCGTCCTCCGGCGCCAGGCTCTCGTAGGAGACCTTGGCCACCGTCCCGCTCGCGCCCCTCAGGTACTCCTGGGTGCGCGTGTAGAAGATCGTCGGCAGGTCACGGACGGACACCGTGTCGCCGACCGCGAAGCCGGGCGTGCCCGCCGTCCCGGCGAAGCACTGCGGATCACCCTTGCCGGCCGCCTCGAGGTGGTGACGGTTCCGGGCCACCGCCTCGGTGTCCCCGGTCGCGCGGGGCGCGGCATCGATGGCCCGGCCGGGGTCGTCGGCCCAGCGTTCCCGGACCTCGTCCACCCGCTCGATCAGCTCGCCGAGGGTGATGTGCCTCTTCTCCACCAGGACGCGGGCGATCGCCCACAGCCAGCGCCCGTAGTAGGGCAGGCCGAGGTAGTTCGTCCGCCCGAGGTCGACGTTCCCGATCCTGCGGCGTTCCTCGGACGTCCAGATGCCGCGCCATCCCAGGACCTCACACGTGACGAAGGTGTTGAGCTCCCACTGCTCCTCCTCCTTGTCCTCGAACAGGGCGGGGGCGTCCGGCTCACCACCGACGTCGTGCGGGGTCTTCATGTAGGCCCGGTACATCTCGTGATCGATCTGGTCCGGGTAGGCCCAGTCCTGGACGCGGTGCCACGCCACGCGCAGCTGACTCGACAGATCGCCCATCACCGAGTTGCCCACCGTCGTCCCCCTATCGGCTTACCGGCCTGATCCTCACGGCGTAGAGGCTAAGGTGAACCAGCTCACACGGGAAGGGGTCGATCGGCGACCGACGACACCAGCGGAAGTTTTTTTCCGGGCGCGTGTCGAAAAGCGGCCGGCCCCGCTCGTCGCGGAGGTGAGGGACCGGCACGGGGCCGGTCACCGCACCACCGGAGGCCACCATGTCCGTCACCACCGCCGCCCACGCCGCCCCGGCGACCGACACCATCACCGAGAGGACGCCGGTCACGCCGCTCGTCGTCGACGGCGTCAAGGCCGCCGGCGTCGCCGGCGCGGCGACCACGACCGTCGCGGCCGCGGCCGACGTCCTCGGGATGAGCCCGGTCGTCGGCGGCGCGCCGATCCCGGCGTTCGGCTTCGCCGTCCTCACGGTCATCTTCTCGGTGGTGGGCCTGGCGCTCGCCGTCGTGCTCGCTGTCGCGGCGCGTCGCCCCCGCACGGCGTTCGTCCGGACGACGATCGTGCTCACCGTGCTGTCGCTGGTCCCGGACATCACCGCGGAGGCGACCACGACGACGAAGCTGCTGCTGATGCTGACCCACGTCGTCGCGGCCGCCATCGTGATCCCGGCGATCGCCCGCCGCCTGTCCTGACCGGCACCGACGAGACCGAGGAGCGAGACGTGCACTACCTGATGGGTGTCCGGATCGACGAGAGCGTGCTCCCGTACCCCGACGACGAGCTCGAGGCGACCTTCGCGCGGGTCGGCGCGGTGAACGACGAGATGAAGGCGGCGGGGGTGTGGGTGTTCGGCGGCGGGCTCACGCCGTCCGACAGCGCCACGGTGGTGCGCCGGGAGAGCGGCGCCACCACCGTCACCGACGGCCCCTTCGCCGAGACGAAGGAGCAGCTCGGCGGGTTCTACGTCATCGAGGTCGACGACCTCGACCAGGCGCTGCACTGGGCCGAGAAGTGCGCCGAGGCCTGCCGGGTCCCGATCGAGGTGCGCCCCTTCGAGGGCATCGCCTGAGGGCAGCATGACCTGCACCGACCTCACGGAGGTCTACCGGGCCGAGTACGGGCGGTGCGTGGCGACGCTGACGCGCCTGCTCGGCGACCTCGGGCTCGCCGAGGAGGCCGTCCAGGACGCGTTCGCGACGGCGGTCGACACGTGGGGCGACGACCCGCCGAGGAACCCGGGCGCGTGGATCGTGACCACCGCGCGGAACCGGGCGATCGACCGCCTGCGCCGCGAGTCGACACGGGAGGCCCGACACGCGCAGTCGCTGCTGCTGCACCAGGCCGACGACGAGGAGGTGGGACCGGTGCGCGACGACCAGCTCCGGCTGATCTTCACCTGCTGCCACCCGGCCCTCTCGCCGCTCGCGCAGACCGCGCTGACCCTGCGGCTGATCGCCGGGCTGGAGGTGCCCGAGATCGCGCGGGCGTACCTGGTGCCCGAGGCGACGATCTCCCAGCGGATCGTGCGCGCCAAGAAGAAGATCCGCGACGCCGGCATCCCGTACCGCGTACCCGAGGCCCCGGAGCTCCCCGCCCGCCTGGCCCCGGTGCTCGCCGTGCTCTACCTCGTCTTCAACGAGGGCTACACGGCGACGTCGGGCGAGCTGGTGCGGACCGACCTCAGCCGCGAGGCGATCCGCCTGGCCCGGGCGCTGGCCGAGCTGATGCCTGACGAGCCCGAGGTCACCGGCCTCCTGGCCCTGCTGCTGCTCGTCGAGGCGCGGCGGCCGGCCCGGGTGGGGCCGTCGGGCGAGCTGGTGGTGCTCACCGAGCAGGACCGGTCGCTGTGGGACCGGGAGCTCATCGCCGAGGGCCACGAGCTCGTGCGCCGGTGCCTGCGTCGTGACCGGCCCGGGCCCTACCAGCTGCAGGCCGCCATCAACGCCGTGCACACCGACGGCCCCGCGACGGACTGGACGCAGGTGCTCGCGCTCTACGACCAGCTGTTCGAGCTCCAGCCGACCCCGGTGGTCGCGCTCAACCGGGCCGTGGCGGTCGCCGAGGTGCACGGGCCGGCGCTGGCGCTGGCGGTCGTCGACGAGCTGGACCTCCCGGACTACCACCTGCTCCCCGCCACCCGCGCCGACCTGCTGACTCGCCTCGACCGCCCCGTCGAGGCCGCGGCCGCCTACGACGAGGCGATCGCCCTGGCCACGAACGACACCGAGCGCGCCTTCCTCGAGGACCGGCGGGCGCGGCTCGAGGTCTAGGGGGTGGCCACCGGCTCCCGGGTCGGGGCCCGGCGGGCGAGCACCCAGCCGGCCGCGGCGGCGAGCGGGAACATGATCACGCCGTACACCGCCGCCGGCACCGCGAGCCGCTCGTCGCCGAGCACCGTGAGCGCCACCGTGATCGCCAGCGTGCTGTTGTGGATACCGACCTCGAACGCCGAGGCCACCGCCTGCCGGTACCCGACGCCGAACAGCCGCGGCACCGCGAACCCCGCGGCCAGTGGGTCACGCCGGCGAGCACCGAGTTCACCGCGGTGAGGGTGATGTTGAGGGCGACGTCGCCGCGGAAGAGGTGGCTGAAGAGGTTCGCCGTCGTGCCGCCGGGCGACGCGGCGAGCAGCAGCATGCCGACGGCCAGCACCGGCGCGAGCCCGAGGGCGAGCACCAGCGCGACGGCCACCGCGGGCAGCAGCACGATCTGGGTGACGAGCGCGACCGCCACGGCGCGGGGCTCGCGGCCGATGCGGGCGAAGTCGCCGACGGTCAGCGAGAGGCCGAGCCCGAACATGACGACCGCGAGCGCGAGGGGCAGGCCCACGGTGACCAGCGCGGTGTCCATCGGGCCTCCCGGGCGCAGCGACGGCGGTGTCGTCGGGGGAGATGCTCGGGCCATCCGGACGAGGCGGACAAGGGCCGGGGCGGTAAAGGCGTCGCGGGCCGACCGTCGTCGGCCGACGATGGGCCCGTGCCGATGGACGACCTCGACCAGCAGCTCGCGCGCCGCGACGCGCTGAGCGTGGCCCGCCTGCTCGGGCGCGAGGCCCCGCACGCGGGCGACCCGGTGGGCTTCACCGCGACGCGGGTACGGATCGCCGCCCTGCTGCTCGCCGTCTGGGCCACCGACCCCGAGATCCGGGAGGCGCTGCGTCTCGTGTTCGAGGCCGCGGCGCCCGACCAGCGCGCCCTGCTCGCGCTCGGCGACATCGACACCTGGGACCGCGACGGCCGCCCCGCGCGGCGCTGGTGGGCGCAGGCCGCCGCCGGCCCGGACCCCGACCTCGCCGCCCTCGGCGCCTGGCGCGCCGCCCGCGCCGACGTGCGGGGCGGACGGCGTGGCGACGCGCTCCCGCTGCTCGAGCAGGCGAGCCTCGCCGGCATCGCCGAGGCGTCGGTGCTGCTCGGACGCCTCCTCGAGCGGGACGGCGACCACGAGGGCGCGGCCGCGGCCTTCCGGCGCTCGCGGACCGGGGAGGGTCTGCTGCGCCTCGCCGAGGAACGCCTGCGCGCCGACGACCTCGACGGCGCCGAGCGCGAGCTCGCCGGCTTCCGCGCGGCGCCGCACCGCCCCGGCGCCGCCGACCAGCGCGCCTGGGAGCAGGCGATCCGCGGCGAGATCGCGTTCGGCCGCGGTGACCTCGACCGGGCGCGCGGGCACTTCGAGGCGGCCGGGCGCGCGCCGGGCACGTGGGACCGGCGCATCGGGCTGCGGCTCGCGCAGATCGCTGTGGCGGACGCGGACCCGGTGTTCGCCCACCACTGGATCAGCCGGCTCGCCGAGGGCGACGACGCCGAGGCCGAGCAGGCCCGGCTGCTCCGGGATCTCCACCGCGACCTGGTGGACGAGGGCGCGCGCCGCCTCGAGCAGGGCTGCGACGAGGAGGAGGACGACTGGTAACGCGCCGGTCGCGGGCGGCGATCCGTCAGCACACGATCGACGCGGACTCGGGGGGCACGGTGCGGCAGGCGCACGTCTGGCTGGGGATCGCCGCGGGGGTGGTCGTCCTGGTCGCGGCCGTGGACCTCGCCTCCGGGACGTCGACGCCCACCCCGGCCTCGTCGAGCTCGGTCACGGCGACGACCACCACCACCACCACCACGACGACCACCCAGCCGCCGACGTCCACGGCCGCTCCCATCACGTCGAGCACGCCGGCGGGCGACACCGCCACGGTCATCGACGTCGTCGACGGCGACACGATCGAGGTCGCGGGTGGCGAGCGGGTCCGGCTGCTCGGGATCGACGCCTGCGAGATGGGCACCCGCGGCGGGCGCGAGGCCAAGGACCTGCTCGAGGGCTTCGTCAGCAGCGGGCAGGTGCGGCTGATCGCCGACGGCGCCCGCGACCGCGACGGCAACGGGCGCCTGCTGCGGCGCGTCGAGACCTCACCGGGCGGCTCGGACCTGGGCGAGCTGCTGATCATCTACCCGACGGTCGGGGTCTACGAGGGCCGCAACGACGCCACCCCGGAGTACCTGGCCGGGCTCCGCGCCTCCGACCAGGGCGAGCGGCGCTGCGCCGGCACGCCGACGACGACCAGCAGCAGCAGCGGCAGCGACGACGAGGTGGAGATCGAGGACGACGACGACCGCGGCCTGCCCGACGGCGCGCTCACCGGCGGCTACTGCGCACGCAAGTGGTGGTGCTGACCGACCCGGCCTGGCCCGCGGTCGTCGGCGGATCCGGGTAGGAGTACGGACGCCGCGCGCCCACGAGCCTGTGACGGTCGTGCCCATGAGCACCGGGGCGGAACGTCACCTGATCAGCCGGAACATCTCCGGGCCCGCGGACCGTCAGAGGCACATGCAGCACCGGACCCCGCCGGCCCCGGCCGGCCTGGCCGACATCGGCGAGCTCGGCGAGCCGTGGGCCTCCGCCGCCCGGCAGCACGCCGTCGCGATCGCGGCCGGCTGGCGGGGCGAGGCCCCGACCTGGACGCCGTGGGGCTACCCGCCGCCCGCACCCGTCGCGCCGCCCGTCGCCTGGCCGGCGCCCGTCCCGCAGCACCCGGTGGTGCCGGCGCCGCGCCGCCGGGAGTCGGCGCACCGCGCGGCCGCGGCGCGGCCGGGGTGGACGCCGCCGCTCGGGGTGCTCCCGGCCCGGACGTGACGACGCCGGCGCCCCCGCGGAGGGGACGCCGGCGTCGGTACGGCGAGCGTCAGAAGTACGTCTTGCGACCACCCACGCCGCGACCGGCGGCCCCCAGGAGGGTGAGCACGAGGCCGACGACGAGCAGGATCGCGCCGATCGTGTAGAGGATGGAGATCCCGAGCACGTAGCCCAGGATGATGAGGATGACGCCGAGGATGATCACTTCGGTCTCCTTGCTGGCGCGGGGCGTGTAGCCCGGCACCGGCCGGGGCGGGGGCGCGCTCGCCGTGAACTCGACGACCGCCCGCAGAGGAGACCGCACGACGGGCGTCGTGGGTGGGAGGTTCTCGGAACTAATTCCCCAGTTCCACCCGGACGTGGGTCCCGTCCGCCCCGGTCCACAGGTGCAACACGTCCGAGAGCTGCCGGGCGAGCCAGACCCCCCGGCCGCGCACCGAGCGCACCTCCGGGCGGCGCAGCCCGGGCGTCGTCGTGCTCATGTGCCCGATGTCGTCGATCTGCGCGACGACCCGGCCCGGCCGCGTCCACCACGACACCGTCCCCGACCCGGGGCCGTGCTCGATGCTGTTGCTCGCGAGCTCGCCGACGGCCATGACGCAGCCCTCGACCTGCTCCTCGTCCAGTCCGGCCTCGCGGGCCTGCGCCTTCGCCGCGCGGCGGACCTCCCGCAGCGCGGCGACACCCGCGAACGTCGTGGCGAGGTCGGCGGGTCCGAGGGCGGGCGCGGGCGGCGCGGGTACCGAGGCGAGCACGTCCTGCGGGGTCCGGTACCGCGTGTTGGGGGTGGTGGCGGCGCCGGTGAACACCTCGGCGTGGTTCCAGGCGAGGTAGCGGTCGGCGTCGTCCGAGGTCGTGGCGGCGTCGCTGAGGCAGACGACGGTCGCGGGCAGGCCGGCCATGGCGATGTTGGTGCTGGCGTCGACGACGCTCCAGGCGTCCGCGGATCCCGCCGTGGTGCGGTCGCCGACGAGGAGCGCGCCGCGGTCGTCCTCGGCCAGCGCCCGCAGCCCCTCGGCCCGGCGCGAGGCCGTCGTCTGCCCGCTCCAGCTGTAGGGCCGGGCGGGGTCGTCGGCGACGACGCCGTCGTCCGCCCCGAGGTAGTCCTGGACGAGGGTGCGGACGCGGTCGTCGGCGACCCACACCGCGTCGCCCCGGACCCGCGCGGCGTCGAGCAGCGGCGCGAGCGTGGCGATGAGCTCCTCGTCGTCGCGGTACACGACGCCGACGTGGCGGAAGGGGTCGGGCGCCTCCGTCGGCGGGGCGGAGCGCTTCGGGGTCATGGTCACGGTGCCTCGTCGGCGTCGAGGACCTCGAGGCGGCCCGTGATCCCGAGGACGTCGAACATCCGCCGCGTCCGCCCGTGCCCGAGCCGCACGGCGAGCCGCCGGCCCGCCTCCCCGGCGCCGTGTTGGGCGAGCAGCACGAGGCGCACCCCGCAGGAGTCGACGTACTCGAGCCGTGTCAGGTCCAGGACGAGGCACGGCGGATCGTCCGCCTCGGCCGCGGCCACCTGGTCCTGCGCGATCGGCAGCGTGTCGTTGTCGAGCTCGCCGTGCAGCGCGAGCTCGGTGCGGTCCGGGTGGGACGTGCGGTCGACGCGCAGCAGCGCCCCGGAGTCGGTCATCACTGCGCCGTCACCGCGAGCAACGCCACGTCGTCGCGCAGACGACCGTCCTGGAAGTCGGAGACGGCCGCGAGGACGCCGTCGACGACCTCGTCGGCCGACGCGCCGGCGAACGACGCGACGAGGTCGGCCAGCCGCTCGGGACCGAAGAAGCCGTCGCGACCGCGGGCCTCGGTGACGCCGTCGGTGTAGAGCAGCAGGAGGTCGCCGGGCGCGAGCCGCACCTCGGTCTCGGTGAGGTCGATGTCGGGGTAGACGCCGACCAGCGTGCCGGGCACGTCGACCCACGCCACCCGGTCGCCGCGCAGCACGAGCCCCGGCGGGTGCCCGCCGTTGACCAGCGTGATCGTCACGCCGTCGGGGTCGACCGTCAGCGCACCGTGGGCGACGGTGGCGAAGCGGGCGCGCGTGTCGCCCTGCTGGCGGCGCATCGCGGCGTTGAGCCGCTGCAGCACCGCCGCCGGCCCCAGGCCGTGGCGCACCTCCGCGGCGATCGTGTGCCGGACGAGCGCGGTCAGCGCGGCCGCCTCCGGACCCTTGCCGCAGACGTCGGCGACGGTCAGCGCCCAGCGGCCGCGCTCGGGGTCCTCGTGGACGTCGTAGAGGTCGCCGCCCACGAAGACCTCGGTGAGGTCCGGGCTCGGCGGGCGGTAGCGCCCGGCGCACGACACCCCGGGCACGGTCGGCAGCTCGCCCGGCAGCAGCGCGCTCTGCAGGGTGCGCGCGACGAGGCGCTGCTGCTCGTAGAGCGCGGCGTTGTCGAGGGCGACCGCGGCGGTGGCGGCGAGCTGGCCGACGAACGTCAGGTCCTCGACGCCGAACCGCTCGCCGGACTCCGCGTGCACCAGGGTCAGCGCGCCGAGGCTGCGCCCGCGCACCACCAGCGGCACGACGATCACCGAGCGCATCCCGAGGCCCCGGATCAGCTCGAGGTGGGTCGCGTCGACCGCGGCGGCGGTGAGCAGCTCGTCGGGGACCTCCGGCAGCACGACCGGCACGCCGGAGCGGGCGACGTCGACGGCGCTGTCGTGCTCGTCGGCGGTGCGCGGGTAGCGGCGCTCGAGCTCCTCGACGAGCTCGAGCTTCGCGGGGTCGGGGTGCGCCACGGCGACCTTCTCGACCCGCGACCCGCGCACGAGGTGCACGGCCGACCAGTCGGCGATCGCGGGCACGGCGAGGTCCGCGAACTGGCGCAGGCGCTCCTCCACCGACAGCGGGGCCTCCATCAGCCGGCTCGCCCGCGCCAGGAACGCCATGCGGTCGCGCTCGCGCTCGGCGGCGGCGCGGGCCTCGTGCTCGGCGGCGTAGAGGTGCGCGCGGTCGAGGGCCTGGGCGCACAGCGCGGCGACGGCGAGGAGGAACTCGCGCTCGTCGTGGTCGAACGGCCGGGGCCGGTAGAAGCTGAAGACGACGGCGCCGAGGTCGCGGTCCTCGACGCGCAGCGGCAGGCAGGCGGTGGCCTCGTGGCCCTCGGACACCCCGTACGGCGCCATCTCCGGGTACCGCGCGTGCCACTGCCCGGCGTCCTCGAGCCAGACCGGCTCGCCGGAGAGCACCGCGTCCGACATCGGCCGGCCGCGGTGCAGGGAGACCCGGGCGAAGCGCCGCGGCAGGTCGCCGGGGAACCCGCTGACGTGCAGCGCCTCCAGCACGTCCTCGCCGTCGCGGCGGGCGTAGGCGGCGCACCCGTCCGCGCCGATGAACGCGGCGGCCGTCGTCGCGGTGAGCCGGCCGATGTCGGCGGGGGTGAGGGCGCGGGAGAGCTGCTCGGTCAGCTGCTGGAAGCCGGCCGCCCGGGAGCGGGCGAGGGCCTCGGCGGTCTCGGCCGCGCCGGCACGGCGTCGCGGCCGGGGCGTGCGGACCGGCGCGTCACCCACCGCGGGCCCCGCGCGGGAGCCGGGTCGCGACGCGGAGCACGCGGCCCCCGGCTACTCGCCGTGGGTCCTGCGTGGTCCCCGTCACCTCGGTGACCCTAGCGGCCGAGCTGATCCCCGACGCAAGGGGCGAAGCGGTGACGGAAGGTGAAGTGGGAGTCGTCGAGAATTTCCCGGCGTCGTGTCGATCCGGCGGACCGCGGCTCGACCTGTGGCTGCCAGGGTCCGCTGCGGGACCCGAGAACCCAGGGGAGACGACCGTGAAGTACATGCTGATCATGCGGGCGACCGACGAGGCCTACGCCGCGATGGCGGACGTGAGCATGGACGAGATGATCGAGCTCATGGGCCGGTTCCAGGAGGAGATGCTCCGGGCCGGCGTCCTGCTCGCCGCGGAGGGCCTCGAGGACCCGGCCGAGACGGTCGTCGTCGACCACGGCTCGGAGCCGCCGGTGGTCACCGACGGCCCCTACGGCGAGACCAAGGAGCTCTTCGGCGGCTTCTACCTGCTCGACGTGGCCTCGCGCGAGGAGGCCGTCGAGTGGGCCAAGCGCGCGCCCGGGACGGGTCCCGGGTTCAAGACCGAGATCCGCCGCGTCTCGTCGATCGACGAGTTCCCGCAGGACAACCCGTGGATCCAGAAGGAGCGCGCGTGGCGCGAGGCGACGGGGCAGCTGTGAGCGGGGACGGCGGGAACCTCGGAGATCACGGTGACCACGGTGATCACGGTGGCCGACCCGACCGGCCGTGACGCCGTCGCCGCGGTCTGGCGCATCGAGTCGGCGCGGATCGTCGGTGCGCTCGCCCGCTACACCGGCGACTTCGCCCTCGCCGAGGACCTCGCCCAGGAGGCGCTCGCGGAGGCCCTCGTGAGCTGGCCGCGCGACGGGGTGCCGCGCGAGCCCGCGGGGTGGCTGCTCACGGTCGGCCGGCGGCGCGCCATCGACGCGTTCCGCCGGCGCTCGGCGCGCGACGAGCGCTACGCCGCCCTCGCCCACCAGTTGGGCGAGGGCGGCGCGGTCACCGGGGCCGGCCCCGCCGACGACCCGGACGACGTCCTGTGGGACCCGGACCGGATCGACGACGACGTGCTCGCGCTGATCTTCACCTCGTGCCACCCGGTGCTCTCCCGCGAGGCGCGGGTGGCGCTGACGCTGCGGGTGGTCGGCGGGCTGACCAGCGACGAGATCGCGCGGGCGTTCCTCGTCCCCACCGCGACGGTCCAGGCGCGGATCACCCGGGCCAAGAAGACCCTCGGTGCGGCCCGCGTGCCGTTCGCGGTGCCGCCGGCCGAGGAGCGCGCCGAGCGCCTGGGGTCGGTGCTCAACGTCATCTACCTGGTCTTCACGGAGGGGTCGACGGCGAGCTCCGGCGACGACCTCCTCCGCCTCGACCTCGCCGCCGAGGCGCAGCGCCTGGCGCGGGTGCTGGCCCGGCTCGTCGACGACGAGCCCGACGTGCACGGCCTGGTCGCCCTGCTCGAGCTGACCGCGGCCCGGTTCCCGGCGCGCACCGGGCCGGACGGCGCGCCGGTGCTGCTCGAGCACCAGGACCGCCGGCGGTGGGACGTCACCGCGATCCGTCGCGGCCGGGCCGCGCTCGCCCGCGCCGAGGGGCTCGGGCGGGGTCTCGGCGCCTACGGTCTGCAGGCCGCGATCGCCGAGTGCCACGCGGTCGCGCCGTCGGTGCGCGAGACCGACTGGGAGCGCATCGTCCTGCTCTACGAGGCCCTCGGGCGGCTCGCGCCGTCGCCGGTGGTCGACCTCAACCGGGCGGTGGCGGTGTCGATGACCCGCGGGCCCGCCGCGGCGATCGCGATCGTCGACGAGCTCGAGGGCTCGCCGACGCTCGCGTCGTCGCACCTGCTGCCGAGCGTGCGCGGCGAGCTGCTCACCCGGCTCGGGCGTCCGGACGAGGCGCGCCGGGCGCTGGAGCTGGCCGTCGAGCGCTGCGGCAACGAGCGCGAGCGGGACCTGCTGCGACGCAAGATCGCCGACCTCGCCTGAGGACTACGCGAAGTCGAGCAGCGGTTCGCGGTGGCGCGCCGGGTAGGGCTCCGGGCCCTGCCGGCGGGCGCGGGCCTCGAGCAGCGCGGTGTACTGCTCGCGGGGCGTCGGGCCGTGCGCGGCGTAGGCCTCGGCCGGGGTCGACACGACGGGCCGGCGCGCGGGCGTGCCGCGCAGCACCGGCTCGAGCACCGGCACCGTGCGGGGCGAGGCCGCACGCAGCACGGCGAGCTGCAGCGCGGTGCTGCACGCGACGAGGCGGATGACCGGCCGCGTCACGGCGATCGCGAGGGCGTCGACGACCCGCGGCTGCGGCGTGCCGCCGAGGCGGCGCATCCACCGGGGCAGCGTGGCCACGACGGCCCGGCGGGTCACCGCGGTGAACAGCCGCCGCAGCGGCGCCGGGAGCTCGGGTGGCAGCACGATCGCGTCGGCGTCGAGCAGGAAGTCCATCATCCGCTGGGCGTTCTCGGACGCGATGAGACGCGGGCGGTAGGACGCGAAGTACGCGCGGATGCCGTCGCGGGTGCGCGGGACGTCGGCCGGGTCGATCGTCTGGAACTCCGCGGCCCGCGCGCACTCCTCCCAGTACTGCGCCTCCTCGGCGGCGGGGAGCTTGCCCGGTCCGAACACCTCGTAGGTGTAGAGGATCGAGTGCCACGCCGTGAGGTGGATCCACAGCTGGGAGTCGGGGTCGTTGGCGTCGTACTGCCGTCCGGTGACCGGGTCGGTGCCGACGGCCCGCGCGTGGATCTTCATCAGCGTGTCCGCGGCCGCCAGCACGGACGCGGTGTCGCCGAACTTGATCGTCGCGAAGTACTGCATCGTCCGGTCGTAGCGCAGCCGCGGACGGGCGACGACCTGCCCGGACTGCTCCACCGAGGCCAGCAGGAACGGGTCGAGCTCCTCGACGACCACGGCGCGCAGGAAGCCCAGCGCGAGCGAGGTTGGGTACGACCACACCTTCCACGTCA
Organism: Actinomycetospora straminea; assembly: GCF_028737255.1. Lineage (GTDB taxonomy): Bacteria > Actinomycetota > Actinomycetes > Mycobacteriales > Pseudonocardiaceae > Actinomycetospora > Actinomycetospora straminea. The sequence continues at coordinate 75,563 of NZ_JAQZAN010000013.1, forward strand.
CCGACCCGGGTCCGAAGAACCCGTGGTCGGCGTGCTGCGCCTCCGTGCGCCGTGGCCGCACGACACCCATCGCGGACTCCCTCCGTCAACCTGCGACGGAAGGTAACAGTTACCAGAGGTAGGGGATACGTCGTGTCCGCGAAAGATGCGTGCGGCCACCGCGTCGGGTGATCAGGCCGGGCGGGACGGTGTCCGCTCGTCGCGCTCGCGCAGGGCGATCGGCACGCCGGCCAGGTCCTCCTCGTTGCAGAGGATCTTCAGGTCGTAGTACGGCGAGCCCTTGGCGTCGTCGTAGTCGAGGTGCACGGCGATGACGTCGAGGGGCTCGCCGAGCCACTGCTCGACCTCGCGCAGCCATCTCGCGGAGCGCTCGAGGGCGCTCGGCAGGTCGTCGTCGAGGAACTGGACGGGGCGGTAGGGGACGCCCTGGATCTGGTCCCCGCCCGACGGCCGCGGGAGGGCGGCGGCCACGCCGAGGTCGTCGAGCTCCAGGTGGGTCGCGTTCTCGCTCACGGCGTCGAGCCTGGTGGGACGGCCCGGTGGTCGCAAGCGCGCCACCCCGGCGGCGCGGCGGCCGGGCGTCCGGACCTCCTCGGCGGACGGTGCGGCAGGTCACGGGGCGGAGATCAGCAGGACCCGAGGCCCCGCACGGAGCCGCGCGAGGTGCGTGGCGTCCTCCTGATCTCCCGCACCGGGGCCCTCAGGAGACCCCGCGGTCGCTCACGGACCAGTGCTCGGCGCGCAGGTCGCGCTTGAGGATCTTCCCGGCACCGGAGATGGGCAGGGCGTCGCGGAACTCCACCGAGCGCGGGGCCTTGTAGCCCGCGATGAGGCCCTTGACGTGCTCGCGCAGCGCGTCGACCGACGGGGTGGCGCCGGCCGCCGGCACGACCACCGCGTGCACGCGCTCGCCCCACTCGTCGTCGGGCACCCCGATCACCGCGCAGGACGCGACGTCGGGGTGCTTGGCCAGGGCGTTCTCGACCTCGACCGAGTACACGTTCTCGCCGCCCGAGACGATCATGTCCTTGATCCGGTCGACGACGTAGACGTAGCCCTGCTCGTCCATGCGCCCGCCGTCGCCGGTGTGCATCCAGCCGCCGCGCAGGGCGGTCGCGGTCTCCTCGGGGCGGTTCCAGTAGCCGAGCATGACGTGCGGGCCGCGCGAGACGATCTCGCCGACCGTGCCGCGCAGAACCTCGCGGTCCTCCTCGTCGACGATCCGCACCTCCGCGTGCGGCGCCGCGCGCCCGGCCGAGCGCCGGAGGTGGTCGACGGCGTGGTCGGCGGGCTGGAGCAGGGTCGCGACCGGCGACAGCTCGGTCATCCCGTAGGCCTGCGTGAACTCGGCGGCCGGCAGGCGCTTCGCGGCGCGCTCGAGCACGGCCTCGGAGATCGGCGAGGCGCCGTAGAGCAGGTGGCGCAGGCTCGTGAGGTCGGCGTCGGCGGCCTCCGGGGCGTCGACCAGCATCTGGATCATGGTCGGCACGAGCAGGACGTCGGTGACCTCGTGCTCCGCGATGGCCGCCGCGACGCCGGCCGGGGTGAACATCGGAACGATCACGTGGGTGCCGCCGACGACGTTGCGCGCGCCCCACGCCGCGCCGTCCGCCAGGTGGAACATCGGCGCCGCGTGCAGGTAGCGCCCGCCCGGCGTCATGAACGACCCCGCCGCGGTGCTCCCGAGCGCCGACGCGAGGAGGTTCGCGTGGCTCAGGACGACGCCCTTGGGCGTGCCCGTCGTGCCGCCGGTGTAGTAGATGCCGTAGGGCTCGGCGCCGCCGCGGCGGGCGTCCTCGACCGGCTCGTGGCCGGCGACCAGGTCCTCGAAGCCCAGCATCCCGTCGGGCACCGCGCCGTCGCCGGCGTAGACCACCGTCCGCACCACCGGCGCCGCCTCGCGGATCGCGGGCACCGCCGGCACGAACGCGTCGTCGACGACCAGGACCGCCGCGCCCGCGTCCTCCAGCGAGAACGCGATCTCCGCCGGGCTCCAGCGGATGTTCACCGGGGTGACGACGCCCCCGGCCCACGGCACGGCGAACAGGTACTCGTGGAAGCGGTCGGAGTTCAGCGAGAGCATGGCCACCCGGTCGCCGGCCCCGACGCCGAGCTCCTGCAGCGCGGCCGCCAGCCGGGCCACGCGGTCGCGGCACTCGGTCCAGGTCCGCACGCGCTCGCCGGCGATCGTCGCGGGCAGGTCGGGCGTCTGCTGCGCCGCGCGGTGCAGCGCCTGGGTGATCTCCACGGCCTCGCTCCTGGCTCGGTTGTCGCACGATGTGAACCGTGATTAGCTCGACCGTCAGTGAAGCACGTCACTCCGGGCGACGGAAGTGTCCGGTTCGCGGTGCTCCAGCGGTACCTCGGCAGGGGAGGTCGGGCCGGTGCGAACGGTCGTTCACGACGGGACGGTCCACCGTGAGGTGTCCGACGGTGTCGCGGTGCTCGTGCTCGACCGGTCGCCCCGCAACGCGCTCACGCCCGGGTTCGCCGACGCCCTCGTCGCCGCGCTGGAGGCGTGCGGCCGGGACCCGGAGGTGCGGGCGGTCGTGCTCACCGGGGCCGGCGGGGTGTTCAGCGTCGGCGCCGACCTCTCCGACGGGCCGGACGCGCTGGGGCGCCTCGTCGACGCCGACGGCGGCGACCGGCCCGGCTACCGCGAGCCCGCGGGGCGGGTCACCGCGGCGATGGGGCGGCTCGACGTCCCCGTGGTCGCGGCGCTGACCGGCGACGCCGTCGGCGGGGGAGCGACCGTCGCGCTCGGCGCCGACCTGCGCCTCGCCGCGACCGGGACGCGCGTCGGGTTCCCGTTCACGCGCCTCGGCGTCTCGCCCGAGGGCGCCTCCACCCACCACCTCCCGCGCGTCGTGGGCCCGGGCCGAGCGGCCGACTGGCTGCTCTCCGGCCGGCTCGTCGAGGCGCCGGAGGCCCTCGCCGCGGGGTTCCTCGGCGCCGTCCACCCGCCCGACGACGTGCTGCCCGCGGCGCGGGAGTGGGCCGGCGAGGTCGCGCGGCGCACCTCGCCGGCCGCGGTCGCGGCGACGCGGGCCCTGCTGCGCGCCGCCCCGGCCGACCCCGAGACCGCGGCGGCGGCCGAGTCCCGCACGCTCGTCGAGCTCGTCCGGGGGCCGGACTGCGCCGAGGGCATCGCCGCGTTCCTCGAGCGCCGCGCACCCCGCTTCGCGCCGCGGTCCGTGGGCGGCGACCCGTGACCGCGCCGGTGCGCCGGCGGCCGCGGGACCGGCGCGCGCAGATCCTCGCCGCCGCCGCGGCCCGGTTCTGGTCGGAGGGCTATCACCGGGTCGGGATGGCGGACGTGGCGACGGCGGTCGGCATCGCCCCGAGCGCGCTCTACCGGCACGTGCGCGGCAAGCAGGAGCTGCTGCTCGCGATCCTCGACGAGCACCTCACGCGGATCGAGGGCCTGGTCGCCGAGTCCGCCACGGCTCCCGACGGCGACCTCGTCGACGGCCTCGCGGCGCTGGCCCTGGAGCGCCGCGAGTTCGGCCTGCTGTGGGAGCGCGAGTCCGGGCACCTGCCCGCCGAGGCGAGCCGCGCGATCCGCCACCGCCTGCGAGGGGTGGCCGGGGTGCTGGCGGTCGCCGCGCCCGCCCCCACCGACGCGGCGGACCTGCGGTCGTGGGCGGCGCTCGCGGTGCTGGACAGCCCGTCGCACCACCGCTGGGTCCTCGACGGCGACCGCTTCGGCGCGCTCCTGGCGGGCGCCGCCCGCGCGGTGCTGACGACGTCCCTGCCGCCGACGATCGGCGCGCCCGCGGCGCCGGTGCGCCCCGCCGGCCTCGTGCCCGCGTCCCGCCGCGAGGCGCTGCTCGCCGCGGCCACGCGGCTGTTCGGGGAGCAGGGCTACCCGGCGGTGGGGCTCGGCGACATCGGCGCGGCGGCCGGGATCGCCGGCCCGAGCGTCTACCGGTACTTCGCCACCAAGACCGACCTGCTGCTCGCCGCCCTGCACCGCGGCAACGAGGTGCTGTGGCTCGGCCTGCACCACGCCCTCGCGGGGGCCGACGACGCCGGCCACGCCCTCGCGCGCCTCGCCACCGACTACACGTCCTTCGTCGCCGAGAACCCCGAGCTGATCAGCGTGCTCGTCTCGCAGACCATCCACCTGCCCGCGCCCCACCGTGACGACCTCCGCCGCTCGCAGCGCGCCTACCTCGCCGAGTGGGTCGCGCTGCTGGTCGCCGCGCGCCCGGACCTGCCGGCGGACGAGGCGCGGGTGCTCGTCCACGCCGCGCTCGCGCTGGTCAACGGCCTGGGACGCGTGCACCACCTCGCGGTCGTGCCCGGCGCCCGGGCGCGGACGGCGGCGCTGGCGGGGGCGGTGCTGGGGGCGGCGGGGTGAGCCCGTGTCCGCCCCGCGCAGAAAGGGCGTGTGGTCCGGCCCGCGGGGTGCTGTGATGGTCGTCGCAACGGTGTCATCACAGGCAGGGGGAGCCGTGACCACACCCGACCTCGACGACGAGCCCACCCTCTACGACTGGGCCGGCGGCTACCCGGCGCTGCTGCGGATGACCACGCAGTTCTACGAGCGCCACGTCCCGGCGGACCCGCTGCTCGGGCCGCTGTTCGCCGGCATGGAGGCCGACCACCCCGAGCGGGTCGCGGCCTGGCTCTCCGAGGTCTTCGGCGGCCCGGAGCTCTACTCGCAGCGCTACGGCGGCTACGCCCGGATGATCTCCCAGCACCTCGCCAAGCACCTGACGATGGAGCAGCGCGCCCGGTGGGTGGCGCTGCTCGCGCGCAGCGCCGACGACGCCGACCTGCCGCAGGACCCCGAGTTCCGTGCGGCGTTCGTGGCCTACCTGGAGTGGGGCTCACGGATCGCGGTGGAGAACTCGGGCGAGGGCGCCGTCCCGCCCGAGGGCATGCCCGTGCCCCGGTGGTGGTGGGTCTGCAACGCCACCCCGGCGGCCCGGCCGTCGTCGCGCCCGAGCGCCGTGCCCGACCCCGAGCCCGCGGCGGAGGAGCCGGTCCCGGGGGAGGCCCTGGAGTTCGACCGGCACGTCAAGGGCCTGTTCCGCCGGCGCGACCGGGCGTCGATGCGCTCGGCCTTCGACCTCTGGGACGCCGGCGACGTCCGCCGCCACGGCACCGCCATCCTCGCGCGGCTGCGCGACGGCTCGATGCCGTGCGACGGGGCCTGGGCGGCCGAGCGCGTCGACGTCCTCGCGCGGTGGCTGGACCAGGCCTGATCCTCAGGCCGCCCGCGACGTCGTCGCGAGGCCGGCGCCGAGCCCGATCATCGCGACGCCGCCCGCCCCGCCGAGCACCGAGAGCCGCCGCGGCGACCGGGCGAACCACGCGCGGGCCGTGCCGGCGCCGAGCGCCCAGGCGCTGTCGAACGTCAGCCCGATCGAGGTCATGACCACGCCGAGCACGACGATCTGCGGGAGCGCCGGCTGCGCCGGGTCGACGAACTGCGGCAGGAACGCGACGAGGAAGAGCGCGCTCTTGGGGTTGAGCAGCCCGACGACGAGGCCGTCGAGGGTCGAGCGCCACCAGCCGGGCAGGGCCCGGACCGCGCCGGGCGTCGCGAGGGCGGCCGCGGTGCCGTGCCGGTGGCGGATCGCGCCGACCCCGAGGACGACGAGGTAGGCCGCGCCGGCGAACTTGACGACGGTGAACGCGAGGGCCGAGCGCTCGATCACCGCCCCGAGCCCGACGCCGACGGCGAGCACCTGGAGCCCGATGCCCAGCGCGTTGCCGAGCACCGAGCACAGGGCGCGCCGCCGGCCGGCCGCGAGCGCGCGGCCCACCGCGAACACCACGCTCGGGCCCGGGATGACGATGACGATCACGCAGGCGACGACGAAGGCGAGCAGGCGATCGGGCACGGCGGCAGCCTCGCCGCCCCGGGCCGCCCGGTCCAGCCGGTTTCCGGAGCCGGTGCCCTCCGGGCTCGTGAGCAGAAACGAGTGCTCCAGCACTCGTTTCTGCTCACCTGCGCGCAGCGCACCCCGTGATCGGGGCCACCGGCCGCGGAGGGGGTCGACCGGATGTGCGTGGGGACCCGCGGTGTTGAACGAGATGCCGGTCCGAGACCGCGCCGAGATCGACGCGAGCGGGACCGCGTTCCGGACATCGGGGTCCGGGGAGGAGGCGTCGTGCGACGTCACGCGAGCAGTCCAGTCCTGATCACCGGTGCGGCCGTCTCCCCCGCGGAGGAGTTCGCGGCCCGCAAGCGCCGCTACTCCACGATCATGTCTCTGCGCATCCCCTGCCTCGTCGTCGCCGGGGTGCTCGCCATCGGGTTCGGGTGGACGATCGCCGCCGCGGTGCTCGTCGCCCTGTCGGTGCCGCTGCCCTGGGTGGCCGTGCTCATCGCCAACGACGGCCCGCCGCGCAAGGCCGAGAAGGTCGCGCGCTACCGCAGCGACCGCGTCCTCGAGACCCGCGAGACCCGGGCACTCGAGGCCGGGCAGGTCATCGACATGCCCTCCGACCGGGCGGCCTGACCCGATCGTGGGCGAGGCGGGCTCCTGGGCGCAGCTGCTCGCGCGCGAGCACCGCGGCGCGGTCGCGGTGCTCGCGGGCGGCACGCTCATGTTCGCGATCGACACCTACGTGACCGCGAGCCTGCTGCCCTCCGCTGTCGCCGAGATCGGCGGCCAGGCCTTCTACGCCTGGCCGACCACCCTCTTCCTGCTCGCGGCCGTGGTCGCGTCCTCGCTGACCAGCCGCGTGCTCGCCACCGTCTCCCCGGGCCGCGCGTACCTCGTCGCGCTCGCGGTGTTCGCGGTCGGGGCGCTCGTCGACGCCGTCGCCCCGTCGATGGCGGTCCTCCTGCTCGGCCGCGTCGTCCAGGGCGCGGGCGGCGGCCTGCTCGCGGGCATGGGTTACGCGCTCATCCGGATCGCCCTGCCCCGCACGCTGTGGACGCGCGGCAGCGCGGTGATCGCGGCGATGTGGGGTGTCGCGCTGATCGTCGGACCCGGGCTCGGTGGCCTGCTCGCCGAGGTCGGGCTGTGGCGCTGGGCGTTCGGCGCGCTCGTCGTCGGCAGCCTGGCCATCGGCGCCCTCGTGCCCGCGGCCCTGCACCGCGCGCGGGCGAGGACCGCGCCGGGGCCGTTCCCGGTCGGCTCGGTGCTGCTGGTCGGCGCGGCCGCGGCGGTGCTGTCCGTCGCGGGCCTCGCCGCCGACGTGCTGGCCGCGGGCCTCGGGCTGCTCGTCGCCGCCGTGCTGCTGGTGGGGTTCGTCCTCCACGAGCGGCGGGCGAGCGCGGCGGTCCTCCCGCGCGCCACCTTCCGGCCCGGCTCGCCGCTGCGCTGGATCTACGGGCTGAGCGCGGTGCTCGTCGGCGTCTCCGGGCTCGAGGCGTTCGTGCCGCTGGTCGGGCAGCAGGTCGCGGGCCTCGCGCCGGTCGCCGCCGGCTTCCTCGGCGTCGCGCTGGGCGCGGGCTGGGTGCTCGGCGAGATGGTCAGCGCGTCCGCGCGCCGCCCGCGTCCCCGGGTCCTCGTCGGGCCCGCGCTGCTGGCCGGCGGCACCGTGCTGGTCGCGGTCACGCTGCTCACCGTCGACGGCCCGGTCGCGGTGGTGCTGTGGGCCGTCGGGCTCGTCGTGGGCGGCCTCGGCATCGGCATCGCGTGGCCGCACCTCGCGGCCGCCGCGATCGGGGGCGCCGAGCCCGAGGCGGACCCCGGCGACCGGGACGAGGGCGAGGCCGACAAGGCCTCGGCCGCGGTCACCACCGTCCAGATGCTCGCCGTCTCCGTGGGCACCGCGCTCGGCGGCGCGGGGCTCGCCCTGGGCGGCGCCGACCCCCTCGCCTCCGGGCGCTGGCTCTTCGCCACGTTCGCGGTCGTGGCCGTCCTGGGCGCGCTCACCGCGCGCCCCGCCTCCCGCGGCGTGGGGCGCTAGCGCAGGATCTCCACGAGCAGCACCCAGGCGTTGACCAGGCCGCCGAGCAGGGCGAGCGCCACGGCGGCCGGGAGCCAGTAGAGCCCCCCGAGCGACCCGGTGAGCAGCCCGACCGCGGCGAGCACCGGCGCGACGACGACCACCACCGACGGGAGCACGGTCGTCGCGACCCAGGAGGAGGCCGGCTGCTCCGGGGCCCGGGCCCTGGGCCGCGCCTGCCGTGCCAGCCCGGGGGCGACGACCACGGCGATCAGCACCAGCTCGACCGCCAGCGCGACGTCCGGCTGCCCGGGCACCAGCAGCGCCAGCGAGAAGAACACCGGCAGCGCGAGCAGGACGAGGGCCTGCGCGGCGCGTCCGGCGATGCCGCCGGCGAGGATCGTCTGGATGTTGATCGACACGGCGACGAACAGCAGGCCCGCGAGCGCGGCGGCCGCCCCGGCCATGCCGGCGGCGAAGTCGGACCACGGCTCGGCGTCGTACGCGGCGTCCACGGCGCGCAGTCTGCTCGGCGCGGCCGGGCCGGTCACGACCCGGTGAGCTGCTCCCGCATGGCCGCCGCCACCGCCTGGAGCGCCGACAGCGGCCGGATCATCACGGTCAGCCGGTCGATCGCCCCGCTCGCGTCGTGGTGGATCAGGTCGATGCCCTCGAGCTCGCGGTCGCCGACGTGCGCGCGGAAGACGAGCAGGTGGTCGTCGCCGTCGTCCATCTCCGCGACGTAGCGGAAGTCCTCGAACACCGTCGCGACCGCGTGCAGGATCGGCGCCACGGCGTCGCGGCCCCGGTAGGGGCTGTGCACGACGGGGCTGTGGAACTCCACGTCGTCGGCGAGGAGCGCGACGGCGGCGGCCATGTCGCCGCTCTCGACGGCGGTGCGGAAGGTGGTCACGTGGTCCCCAGGATCGTGTAGAACATCGACGACGGCGTGCTGCGGGTCTCCCGGGGGCACACCCTAGGGGCCGGGAGCGTCGGGGGGAGGGGCGTCGTGAGCGAGCCCGTGGCCGGGGTCCAGGCCGGCGTCCAGGGCGGCGTCCAGGCCGAGGTCGACGACCCGTTGCGGCTCGAGGCGCCCGCCGCCCCGGAGCACGTCGGACGCCTGCGCCGCGCGGCGCGTCGCTGGCTTCGCGGGGTGTGCTCGGCGACGACGACGACACCGTCGACAACCTCACCCTGGCCGTCAGCGAGGCGCTCGAGAACGCCGTCGAGCACGCCTACGCCGACCGCGACGAGCCCGGCACCATGTCCCTCGTGGCCGGCCGTGACCCCGCCGATGCCCACGTCCTCGTCGTCACCGTGTCCGACTCCGGGCGCTGGCGCCCGCCGGTCGAGCGGCCGAGCTACCGGGGCCGGGGTCTGGCGATGATCGAGGAGCTCGTCGACGGGTACACCGTCGACCCCGGGCCGGGCGGCACCACGGTGACGCTGCGGCACGCGGAGCCGCGGGCCTCCTAGCGTCCCGCGCGTACGCCGCGCGACGTCGAACGGTGGTCCGTCGGCCGTGGCGTGTGCGTGCCGCGCGACGGTGTCGACCGCGGGGCGGGCGGCGTGGGGGAGGCCGCCGGCGGCTCGACGAGCCCCAGGGCCGAGTCCGGGATGAGGGCCAGCTCCCGATTCTTGATCATGTCTGCCCCCTTTCCTGTGCGGCCCGGACGCTCTGGCGGCCCGGGCGCCTACCTCCAGTGAACGCGGTCACGGGCTGTGTGACTCGGTGGCGGGCGACCGGATCGATCAGGCGGCGACATCTCGGCGGCAGATGGTCGAGCTGCGCCGACGAACGGCGGCGTCAGACGAGCGGCCGCAGGTGCGCGTGGGCCCAGCCGGCGAGGGTGCCCGGCGTGGTCGTCAGCGCGGTGCGGGGCTGCTCGGGGACGAAGTCCTCGCGCGTGCCCGCGGCCATCCCGACGATCGCCTCGACCTGGACCTCCGCCAGGCCGACCGCGCGCAGTCCGGCGCGCACCTCGTCGTCGGTCTGCTGCTCGGCGCGCACCGGCTGGCCGAGCACCGCGGTGAGGACCTCCGCGACCTGGCGGAACGAGAGGTCGTGCGGGCCGTGGACGGCCTGCACCCCGCCCGTCGTCCACGGCGCGAGCAGGCGGGCGGCGGCGACCTCGGCGATGTCGCGCGGGTCGACCCACGGCTGGGGCAGGTCGAGCGGCAGCGTCGTCCGCAGGACGCCCGCGCGCAGCCCGTCGACGTCGAGCTCGAGGTTGGAGAAGAAGTAGCCGGGGCGCAGGTGCAGCACCGGGGCGCCGGTGGCGTCGAGGGCCTCCTCGACGCGGGCGAGGCCGTCGATCTCGCCGACGCCGTGGCGCTTCTCCGCCCCGATGCTCGACTGGAACACGGTGCGCGCGATGCCGTTCTCCACGTCGGCGCGCGCCACGTGGGCGCCGCGCCGGGCATGGGCGGCGACGGGATCGCCGTCGTGGGCCGTCGGGCTGATCCACAGCAGCGCCTCGACCCCGCGGGTCGCCGCGACCACGGCCTCGCCGTCGTCCTGGTCGCAGCGCACGGCGACGACGTGCCCGGACCACGCGGGGTCGAGCACCGCCGGGTCGCGCAGGAGCACCCGCGGCCGGACCCCGGCCGCCACGAGCGTCCGCAGCACGTGGGACCCGACGTGCCCCCGCGGGGTGGTGATCGCGATGGTCATGGCGCCACCCTGGCGCAGGGGACCGACAGCGCCGGGAATGCACTCGCCGGTCGGTCAGTTGCGACCGATTGCATCGCCCACGATGGAAGGACTGCGAGATGCCCACGCTCACCGTCGCGAACGAGAACGGCAGCCCGGTCGACCTCTACTACGAGGACCACGGCGCGGGGCGCCCGATCGTGCTGATCCACGGCTGGCCGCTGTCCGGTCGCTCGTGGGAGAAGCAGGTGCCGGCCCTCGTCGACGCCGGTCACCGCGTCGTGACCTACGACCGCCGGGGCTTCGGCTCGTCGTCGCAGCCGTGGACCGGCTACGACTACGACACCTTCGCCGCCGACCTCGACGCCCTGCTGCGTCACCTCGACCTGCGCGACGTCACGCTGGTCGGCTTCTCCATGGGTGGCGGCGAGGTCGCGCGCTACCTCGGCCGCTACGGCAGCGAGCGGGTCGCGCAGGCCGTGTTCGCCGCCGCCGTGCCGCCCTACCTGTACAAGACCGACGACAACCCCGACGGCGGCCTCGACGACGCCACGATCCAGGGCTTCCTCGACGGCGTCACCGGCGACCGCGTCGCGTTCCTCGACGGCTTCGTCACGAACTTCTTCGCCGCCGGCGACCGCACCGACCTCATCAGCGAGCCGTCGCGCCTCTACCACCGCGCGATCGCCGAGTTCGCGTCGCCGCAGGGCACGCTGGAGTGCATCAAGGCCTTCAGCTACACCGACTTCCGTGACGACCTCGCGACGATCGACGTCCCGACGCTGGTGATCCACGGTGACTCGGACGCGATCGTGCCGTTCGAGGTGTCGGGCCGGCGCACCGCCGAGGCCGTGAAGGACGCGCGCACCGTCGTCGTCGAGGGCGGCCCGCACGGCCTCAACGCCACCCACGCCGAGGAGTTCAACCGCGCCCTGCTGGAGTTCGTGGGCTAGGTGCCCTGCGGGCTCGTGAGCAGAAAGAAGTGCTCCAGCACTTCTTTCTGCTCACCTGCGCGGAGCGCACCTCACGGGAGGACGGCCGTCGCCTCGACCTCGACGAGGAGGTCGGGCTCGCCGAGCGCGGTGACCCCGATCAGCGTGATGGCCGGCGTCGCCTGGCCGAGGTCGGCGGCCGCGCGCATCGCGCCCTCGCCGAACGCGCCCATCTTCTCCGGCGTCAGGTCGACGACGTAGACGGTCATCTTCGCGACGTCGGCGAACGTGGCCCCGACGGCGGCGAGGCCGGTGGCGACGTTGCGGTACGCCTGCTCGGTCTGGGCGGCGAGGTCGCCGGGGCCGACCGGCGTGCCGTCGGCGGTGCGCGCGACCTGGCCGGACAGGTAGACGGTGCGCGAGCCGGTGGCGACGGCGACCTGGCGGTAGACCTCGGGCGCGGGCAGGCCGGGCGGGTTGAGCAGCTCGACGGTCACGGTGTCCTCCGGGCGCGATAACGCTGTTATGACTCGCTAGGTATAACAGGGTTATGGGACACTCGGCAAGTGCCCCGCCCGCCCGATCCCGCCGTGCGCACCGCCCTGGTCGAGCAGGCGGCCGCTATGCTCGTCGCCCGCGAGCCGGTGACCCTGCGCGCGCTCGCCACCCGGGCCGGGACGTCGACGATGGCGGTGTACACCCACTTCGACGGCATCGCGGGGCTCTGGGCGGCGGTCCGCCAGGAGGGGTTCGGGCGCCTCGCCGCCCGGCTGGCCGACGTCGCGCCGACCGACGACCCGGTGCGTGACCTCGCCGCCCTCGGCGCCGCGTACGCCGCCCACGCCCTCACCCACCCGGCGCTCTACCGCGCCATGTTCGACGCGGCCGCCGACCTGCCCGACCCGGAGGCGGCCGGGGCGGCGTTCACGGTGCTCGTCGACACCGCGGCCCGGGCCCGCGACGCCGGGCGGATCGACGCCGACCCGCTCGCCGTCGCCACCCGCCAGTGGGCCGCGGGGCACGGGCTGATCCTGCTCGTGATCTCCGACGTCCTGCCCCGCGCGGCCCTCGCCGAGCACGCCCCGCCGATCATCACCGCGATCGTCGCGGCCGCCGGCGACGACCCCGCACGCTGCGCGGCGTCGGTGCGGGCGGGCTGGTCGGGCTAGGTTCCCGAGCCGTGGACGCCGCCGCCCTCGTCGCGCAGACCCCGCTCGCCCAGGCCGCCGCGCTGCGCGCCGGGTCGGTGAGCGCCGTGGCGCTCGCGGAGGCGGCGCTGCGGGCCGCGCGGGCCCTCGACGCACGCGTCAACGCCTTCGCCGAGCTCGACGAGGACGCCGCCCACACCGCGGCGGTCGAGGCCGACCGGCGCCGCGCCGCCGGCGAGGACGGCCCGCTGCTCGGGGTGCCGATCGCGCTCAAGGACGACCTCGACGCCGCCGGCCACGTGACGTCCTGGGGCACGCGGGCGCGCACCACCCCGGCCGCCGCCGACGGCACCGTGGTGACGACGCTGCACGCGGCGGGCCTGGTGCCGATCGGGCGCACGACGCTGCCCGAGCTCGCGCTCTACGGGTTCACCGAGTCCGAGCGCTTCGGCGTCACCCGCAACCCGGTCGACCCGACCCGCACCTCCGGCGGCTCGTCGGGCGGGTCGGCCGCGGCGGTCGCGGGCGGCGCGGTCGGGATCGCGACCGCCAGCGACGGAGCCGGCTCGATCCGCATCCCGGCGGCCTGCTGCGGGCTCGTCGGGATCAAGCCGGGCGCGGGACGCACCCTCGGCGGCGGGTGGAACGGCCTGTCGGTCCAGGGCTGCCTGACGCGCCGCGTCGTCGACTCCGCGACCTACCTCGACCTGCTCGGCGACTTCCCCACCCCGCTCGCGGCCGCCGCCGACCAGGAGCCGCCGGTGCTGCGCATCGGCGTCGACCTCGCCTCGCCCGTGGCCCCCGCGCTGCCCCTCGACCCCGAGCTCGCCGCCGCCGTGCGCCGCACCGCCGACGCGCTCGCCGACCTCGGCCACGACGTCCGCGACGTGCGCGTGCGCTACGGCGCCGCGCCCGCCGGGTTCGTCGCGCGCATGCTGCACGGCCTGGCGACGGCCGCCGGCGAGGTCGACGACCCGGCGCTGCTCGAGGCCCGCACCCGCGAGGTCGCGGCCATCGGGCGCCGCATCCCGGACGCCGCGATCGACCGGGCGCGCCGCCAGGGCGAGGCACTCGGACGGCGGGTCCACGCCGACCTCGGCGTCGACGTCCTGCTCACCCCGCCGGCGCGCGGCCCGGCCGCGCCCGTCGGGCGGTGGGCGGGCCGGCGCGGGCTGCCGACGATGCTCGCGCTCGCCCGGCACTACGCGCACACGCCAGCGGCGAACCACCTCGGGCTCCCGGCCGCCGTGGTGCCGGTCGGGCACACCCGCGCGGGGCTCCCGCTCGCCGTCCAGTGCCTCGTCCCGCCCGGGCAGGACGCGCGGCTGGTGTCGCTCGCGGCGCAGGTGGAGCGCGTGGTGGAGGACGGGACGGCGCCCACCGCGGACCTCCCGGCGGGTCCGGACGGGCAGGGCGCGGATCACGGGTGAGTCCGTCGGACGCCGGGTAGTCCCGGCCCGGTCCGTCGAGCCGCGGGCGCCGCCCGAGCGCGGGGCCCGCCCTCCGCCCCGGGGTCCAGCCCCGCGCTCCGGGACGTCGCCATACGGCGGCCAGGTCCGACCGTGCCCGACCGTGCCCGACCGTGCCCGCCGCTGCCGCCGGCCCCCGAGGAGAGTCCGTGACGCCACCCGACGCGGTCCGGCCCGTCCTCGCCCGGTTCACGACGTCGCCCTCGCCGCGCGGTGACGGGCGCACCCGGCACAACCTCGGCGTGCTCGCCGCCGCGGCCGCCGACGACCTCGACGTCGCGCGCCTCGCCGAGGCCCACCTGGACGCGCTGACGATCCTCGCCGAGCTCGGCGGCCGGGCCGCGCCGCCGGACGCGTGCTGGGGCGTCTGGGCCGCCGAGCCGCCGGGCGTCGAGGTCCGCGCCCGCCGCGAGGGTGACACCTGGTGCCTGACCGGGCATAAGCCCTTCTGCTCGGGCGCGGCCGGACCGTGCACGCACGCGCTGGTCACCGGGCACGCCGACGACGGCCGGCGGCTCTTCGCGATCGACCTCGCCGCGCCCGGGATCGAGGTCCGCGCGGGCGAGTGGCAGGCGCTGGGCATGCGCGGCAGCGCCGCGGCCACGGTCGACCTCACCGACGTCCCGGCCGTCGCGGTCGGCGGGGCGGGCGCCTACCTGGAGCGCCCCGGGTTCTGGCACGGCGCGATCGCCGTCGCCGCGGCCTGGTACGGCGGCGCGGTGGGCGTGTCCGCGCCGCTGCGCCGCGCCGGGCGCGAGGGGCGGCTCGACGACCACGGCCGCGCGCACCTCGGTGCCGTCGACGCCGACTTCGCCGCCGCCCGGGCGCTGCTGCGTGCCGCCGCCGCGGTCCTCGACGACGAGCCGCCCGGGTCGTGGCGCGAGGAGCGGCGCCGGGCGCTGCGGGTCCGCGCGGTCGTCGAGACGGCCGTCGAGAGCGCGCTGCGCCGCACCGGGCGTGCCCTCGGTCCCGGCCCGCAGGTCCGCGACGCCGACCATGCCCGCCGCGTCGCCGACCTCGAGATCTACGTCCGGCAGAGCCACGCCGAGCGCGACCTCGCGACCCTGGGCGAGCTGGCCGGCGACGCCGACGAGCAGGACCTCCTCCCGTGACCGGCCCGTCACTGAAGGGCCGGGGGACGCCCGAGGACGTGTGGTGGGGCCCGGGCGGGCTGGGCACGGTGCCCGTCCGCGACCCGCTCGCCGTGCGCCCGCCGGGCCGGGTCGTCGTGGTCGCCCCGCACCCCGACGACGAGGTGCTCGGCGTCGGCGGCTCGCTCGCGGTGTGGGCGGCGCACGGCACGCCGGTGCTGGTCGTCGCGGTCACCGACGGGGAGGGCTCGCACCCCGACAGTCCGACGCTCGCGCCCGCCGAGCTCGCCGAGCGGCGCGCCGAGGAGCGGCGCGCCGCGCTGGAGGTGCTCGGGATCGAGGCCGTGGTCGACCGGCTCCGGCTCCGCGACGCCGCGGTCGCCGCCGACGACGTCGCCGAGCGCCTCCTCGCCGTCCTCGACCCCGGCGACACCGTGCTCGTGCCCGTCGCCGGCGACGGCCACCCCGACCACGACGCCACCGCCGACGGCGGCGCCGCCGCGGCCGCGCGGGTCGGGGCCGCGTGCTGGCGCTACCCGGTGTGGCTGTGGCACTGGGCGCGCCCGGGCGAGGTCGCGCTCGAGGGCGCGCGGCGCCTGCCGCTGCCCGGCACCGCGGTCGGCGCGAAGGGCGCGGCGATCGACCGCTTCACCACGCAGGTCGCGCCGCTGTCCGACGACCCGCGCGACGCCGTCGTCCTGTCGCCCGAGGTGCTGGCGCGCTTCCGGCGCGACGTCGAGATCGTCTGGGGGCCCGCGTGAGCCTGTCGTCCGAGTACTTCGACGAGCTCTACGCCGCCGACGCCGACCCGTGGGGGATCGAGCGCGGCTGGTACGAGGAGCGCAAGCGCGCGGTCGTGCTCGCCGCGCTGCCCCGGCCCCGCTACGCGCGGGCGTTCGAGCCCGGCTGCGCGGGCGGGTCCCTGTCGGTGCCGCTGGCCGCGCGCTGCGACGAGCTCGTCTGCTGGGACCCCGCGCAGCGCGCCGTCGATGCGACCCGGGCCCGGCTCGCCGACCGGCCGCACGTGCGCGTCGAGCAGGGCGCGCTGCCGCCGCGGACGCCGGACGGGACGTTCGACCTGGTCGTGGCCTCGGAGGTCGTCTACTACCTCGACGACGCCGACCGCGCCGCGTTCTGGGACGCCGTCACCGAGCGGCTGCGCCCCGGCGGGCACCTGCTCGCCGTGCACTGGCTGCGTGAGGCGCCCGAGTACCCCGTCGAGGGCGGTGCGGTGCACGACGAGCTCGCCGACCGGCCCGGGCTCGCGCGCGTCGTGCGCCACGACGAGGCCGACTTCCGCCTCGAGGTCTACGCGCGGACGCCCCCGGAGCCGCGGTCGGTGGCCCAGGAGACGGGCCTGCGGTGAGCCTGCCCCTGATCGGCGCCGTGGTGCCCGCCCACGACGAGGAGGCGCTGCTCGCCGAATGCCTCGACGGCCTGCGCGTGGCGGCCGGCGCGGTGGCCGACCGCGCCCGGGTGCGCGTGCTCGTCGTCGCCGACGCCTGCACCGACGGCACCGCCGAGGTCGCCCGGGCGGGCGGGGCGGACGTGCTGCTGCTCGGCGCCCGCAACGTCGGGTGCGCGCGGGCGGCGGGGGCGGCCGCGCTGCTCTCGGCGTACGAGCCCGCCGGGTGGCTGGCGACGACCGACGCCGACTCCGTGGTGCCGCCGGACTGGCTCGCCGCCCAGCTCGGGGCGTGGGAGGCGGGCGCCGCGGCGTGGGTGGGCACCGTCGAGGTCCTGGACTGGGCGGGCCTGCCGCGGGCGGTCCACGCGCGCTACCGCGCGCAGTACGACGACCACGGCGAGGCGGGCGGGCCGGGTGATGCGCACCGGCACGTCCACGGCGCCAGCCTCGGCGTCGCCGCGGCCGCCTACCGCGCCGTCGGTGGCTTCCCCCCGCTCGCCACCGGGGAGGACGTGGCCCTCGTGGCGCGCCTCGACCGGGCGGGGCTGCCCGTCGTCCGCGACGGGGCGCACCCCGTCGCGACGAGCGCCCGCACCGACGGCCGGGCCCCGGACGGGTTCGCCGGTCACCTGCGCGGGATCGTCCGGAGTGTGTTCACCGCGCCATCGGGTAGTCCCCTCGGGACCCCGTGCCCGGAGGCACGGCGCGGGGACAGCGGCCCGGCGGCGCGCATCTCCTGACGCGGCGCCGACGCCCTGACCCGACGACCCGACCGCTCGAGCCCGGGGCGGTGCGCACCTCCACCGTGCGCGCCGGTGGCGCGCACCGTCCCCGGAGCCGCCCGATGACCGAGCGATCCCGTCCCTCCGACTCCGCCGCGTGGCGCGCGCACGTCGACGCGGCCGTCGACCCGCGCTTCGAGCGGGCCTTCGCCATCCTCGACGCCCTGCAGGCCGAACGGCAGCGTCCGGCCGGTCACGGCGGCACCCGGATCGTGGCGCTGCGCCGGGAGCTCGCGCGCCTGCTCGCCCTCATCGACGGCCTGCGTGACCAGCACGGACCGGGCGCGGAACGGTGAACGCCGTGCATACGGCTCGTGCTCACCGCGTCGCCGTGGGTAAACTCCTGACGACCGAGTCGGCGGTTGAGACCTCCACGCCGCGACGCACGACGCACGCCGTTCCCCCGGAACGGTGTCTCCGCGGTCGTCCGAGGGAGGCCCGATGACCATCGACACCGAGGCGCCGGCCCGCACCACGAGCAGCCCCGCCGTCCACGACGTCGACCTCGACGTCGACGTCCCCGCCGACCTCGCCGAACGGCGACGGCGGGCGGTGGCCGAGGCCGTCGCCCACGCCGAGCCCGCCGCCACCGGCAACCGGCGGGCCGCGGTCGGCATCCGCCGCTACGGCCCGGGCTGCGTGGCCCTGGCCCTGCGCGGTCGCTTCGACCGCACCGGTCGCGAGCGCCTGCGCGCCCTGGCCGCCGAGCTCGAGCGCCAGGCCGGCACCGAGCTCGTCATCGACCTGTCGGGGCTCGACGGGTGCGACGCCGGCCTGGCCCGTGTGCTCGGGCGGCTGCGCATCCGCTGCCTGGCCCGGGAGGCCCGCGTCGAGCTGCACGACCCGCCCGAGGCGCTCGCCGCCGAGCTCGGCCACCGCCCCTGACCGGACGCGTGGCACGGTGCCCGGTGTGCCACCCACGTTGAGCGACGACGACCTCGCCCACCTGCGCCGCTGCGTCGACCTCGCGCGCGAGGCGCTCGAGGCCGGCGACGAGCCGTTCGGCTCGGTGCTGGTCGGGCCGGGCGGGGACGTCCGCTACGCCGACCGCAACCGCGTCGCGGGCGGGGACGCGACGCAGCACCCCGAGTTCGCGATCGCTCGCTGGTCGGCCGGGGCGATGACGCCGGAGGAGCGGGCGGCGAGCACGGTCTACACCTCCGGCGAGCACTGCCCGATGTGCGCGGCGGCCCACGCCTGGGTGGGGCTCGGGCCGATCGTCTACGCGAGCTCGTCCGAGCAGCTCACGGCCTGGCGCGCCGAGCTCGGCGCCCCGCCCTCGCCGGTGCGCCCGCTCGCGATCACCGAGGTCGCGCCGGCCCTGCGCGTCGCCGGCCCGGTGCCCCCGCTCGACGAGGAGGTCCGCGCGCTCCAGCGCCGTCACCACGACACACGTGCGTGATCTTCTGAGCGATGGCTCAGAAGATCACGCACGGAGGGTCGGTCAGAAGCCGGCGGGGTCGCTGACGGTCGTCTCGTAGGTGCCGTCGGCGTCGGTGTCGACCGCGCCGCTGTCGAAGTCGCCGTCGCCGTCGGTGTCGACCACGACGGTCTCGCCGTAGCCGTCGCCGTCGGTGTCCACGACGCCGGTCTCGAAGGTGCCGTTGTGGTCGGTGTCGGCGATGACGGTGTCGACCGCGCCGTTGCCGTCCTCGTCGGTGGCCACGGCGTCGACGTTGCCCTGGGCGTCGACGTGGTAGGTGCCGGCCACGGAGCCGTCGGCGTTGTAGACGGTGCCGTCGGCGGCGAAGTAGCGGTCCCCGGCGGTGGTGTCGGCGCTCATGATGTGCTCGCTCTCGGTGAGGATCGGTGCCCGGTGTGGTGGGCGTTCGAACCTCTGACGGTGCGGGCGGGCCCGGATGTTCCGCGTCGAGCAGGAAATTCTCTGTGCTCGCCGGCGGTGACCGACCGTGAGCATCAGTCGTCGTCGTCATCGTCCCGGTCGCGCAGGCCGCCCTGGGCCGCCTCGGCCGGCGTCACGACCTCCACCGAGCCGAACGCGCCGTCGGCGACGACGAGGACCTCGGGCAGCGTCATCCCGTTCGGCGGCGTCTGGCAGGCCGCCGCGCAGCGGGTGCTCCCGAAGATCATCGCCCCGCTGGTGCGCGCGACGGTGCCCGGCGGCACGACGACCTCGGTCCGCCCGAACAGGGTCGCGACCTCCACCTCCCCCTGGCCCTGCGCGACCGACACGGTGCGGTTGCCGAAGACCGCGGCGCCGTCGTCGGCGGTGACGAGGTTGCCGCCGACGAACAGCGCGACGCCGGCCAGCACGATCGGCACGATCGCCCTGCCCACGCGCTGGTGGACGGGCGTGTGCGCCACCGGGGCCGGGCGGTCCTCCGTCGTCGCCGGCGTCCCCGCCGACCCCGTGCCCGGCGGCAGGTCGGCGACCAGGACGTCGAGCTCGCGCTGCGTGCGCGCCGCCCAGCACTGCCGGGTGCGCTCGTCGTACTCCACGAGCGTGAGCACCCCGTCGTCGAGGGCGATCCGCAGCCGGTCGTCGGTGGCGCGTCGCTCGCGGTCGCCGATCCGCATCTCCGGGGGCTCGGCGCTCATGGCCCCATCCTGCCCCCGCCGACGGTGCGGCGAGGGTTCACCCACCGTGCCGTCGTGCGGTGAGCAGCGCCCGGTCGTCGGGGTCGTCGGTGCGGGCGAGCGCCGCGTCGAGGGCGGCGCGTGCCTCGTCGTCGCGGCCCAGGCGGCGCAGCAGGTCGGCGCGCACGGCGTGCAGCAGGTGGTAGCGGTCGAGGCGTTCGGCGAGCTGGTCGACGATCGCCAGCGCCGCGCCCGGCCCCGCGGTCTCGGCGACGGCGACGGCGCGGTTGAGGGCGACGGTCGGGCTCGGTGCGAGGGCGAGCAGCTGGTCGTGGAGCGCGACGATCTGGGTCCAGTCGGTCGCGGCGGTGTCGGGCGCCGAGGCGTGCACGGCGTTGATCGCGGCCTGGAGCTGGTAGGGCCCGGGCCGGTTCCGGCGCAGGCACCGGCGGACCAGGTCGAGCCCCTCGGCGACGAGGTCGGCGTCCCAGCGCGTCCGGTCCTGGTCGGCGAGCAGCACCCGCGACCCGTCCGCGGCCCGGCGCGCGGGGCGGCGCGCCTCGGTGAGCAGCATGAGCGCGAGCAGGCCCAGCACCTCGGGCTCGTCGGGCATCAAGTCGGCGAGCAGCCGTCCCAGCCGGATCGCCTCGGCGGCGAGGTCCTCGCGCGTCGCGGTGGCGTGCCCCTCGGTGAAGACGAGGTAGACGACGGCGAGGACGCCCGGCAGGCGGTCGGGCAGGTCGGCGTCGTGCGGCACCCGGTAGGGGATCCGCGCGGCCCGGATCTTGTTCTTCGCGCGCACGATGCGCTGGGCCATCGTGGACTCGGGGACGAGGAACGCGCGGGCGATCTCCGGGGTCTCCAGGCCGCCGAGCAGCCGCAGCGTCAGCGCGACCCGCGCCGGCAGGGCCAGCGCGGGGTGGCAGCAGGTGAAGACGAGGCGGAGGCGGTCGTCGTGCACCGGTCCCTCCTCCTCGCGGTCACGGGTGTCGTCGGGGTCGTCCTCGTCCGGCGGGGGCTCCTCACGGGCCGCCCGGGCCTCCTTGTCGCGGCCGACCGCGTCGCGGCGCAGGCGGTCGAGCGCGCGGCGCCGTGCGGTGGTGACGAGCCAGCCGCCGGGGTTGGGCGGGATGCCGTCGGCCGGCCAGCGGGTCAGCGCCACGGTGAGCGCGTCCTGCACCGCGTCCTCGGCGAGGTCGATGTCGCCGAGGACGCGGGTCAGCGTCGCCACGCAGCGCCCGTACTCCTCGGCGACGATGCGGGTGATCGCCGCCGAGGAGGGGCCGTCGGTCACGGTGCCCAGTGGAAGGGCCGCACCTCGATGGCCAGGCCGACCGCCTCGGTGGAGCGCCGGCCCCAGTGCAGGGCGGCGTCGAGGTCCGGGGCGTCGATGATCGTCAGGCCGCCGACGTACTCCTTGAGCTCGACGAACGGGCCGTCGGTGACGAGCACGTCGTCGCCGCTGCGGGACAGGACCGTCGCGGTGTCGGGCGCCTCGAGGCCACCGGAGAAGACCCAGACGCCGGCCTCCTGCATGTCCTGCTGGAGCTGGGCGACGCGGCCCATGATCTCCTGCATCTCGGTGTCCGACGGCGGCTCGCCCTCGGCGGGCGTGATGACGCTGAGCAGGTAGTGGGCCACGGGTCCTCCTCGGTTCGCTGCGCGGGCACCGTGCCCGCGCACCCCTCCACGAACGGCCGCGGACCCGATCGACAGGTCCGGCCGGAGATTCTTCCCGCGCCGCCGTCGCGGTGCGGTGACGGCGTCAGGTCGATCGTGCGCAATTCCTTGCGGCGGGCGTCGAGGGTGCGGAACCGTGTGTGACCTGCCCGACACCCCGGCAAGGAGGCCGTTCACCATGAAGCTCGCTCTCTACCTGCCGAACTTCCGCACCGAGGTCACGATCAAGGAGCTCGAGGACCTCACGGACCTCGCCGAGGAGCTCGACTTCGACTCGGTGTGGACGCTCGACCGGATCGTGGTCCCGGAGGCGTCGGACCGTGAGGAGCTCCAGTACACGTTCGGCATGATGGACGGGCTGCCGCACGCCCTGCCCGTGCAGGCGCGCGGCCAGTGGTTCCAGGGCTACCCGCTGCTCCCGTGGCTCGCCGCGCGCACGTCGAAGGTCCGCATCGGCCAGAGCATCATCGACACGCCGTTCCGCGCGCCCGGCGTGCTCGCCGCGGAGCTCGCCACCATCGACCACCTCTCCGGCGGCCGCCTCAACGTCGGCCTCGGCGCGGGGTGGATGCCCGAGGAGTTCGCCGCCGCGAGCGCCGCGCACATCTTCCCGAAGCGGCACAAGCACGTCCGCGAGACGATCGAGGTCCTCCAGGGCGTCTGGGGCAACGACCTGTTCGAGTACCACGGCGAGTTCGCCGACTTCGAGCGCTGCGGCTTCGGCGCCAAGCCGCTCCAGCAGCCGCGGCCGCCGATCTTCATGAGCGGCCTCAAGGACCCGCTGCGCTCGGCGAAGCGCATCACCAAGTACGACCTCGACGGCTGGATCGGCATCCAGGACTCGCCGGAGGGCCTCGCGAAGTGGCTCACCGCGATCGACCAGCAGTTCGAGGAGATCGGCAGCCCGAAGCGGTCGAAGGACCTCGAGATCTGCAGCATGATCTGGACGGTCATCACCGAGGAGGAGACCGACCAGAGCACCGCCGGCGGTGTCGCGTCGAACCTCCTGGTCGGCACCGAGAAGCAGCTCACCGACCGGCTCAAGGCCTACAAGGACGCCGGGCTGACGATGCCGCTCATCTGGCCGCCGTTCACCGACGTGCCCGTGTCGAAGACGCTCGACGACCTCAAGCGGATCAAGAACGACATCCTGCCGAAGGTCGAGCCGGCGTAGCGGGGTCGCGCGCCAGGCCGTGCAGCAGCAGCGTCGCCAGGGCCTCGTAGGCCTCGGCGTCGGCGAGCCCGGTGGCGCCGGCGATGCGGCGCTGCTGGATCGCCACCATCGTCGCGGTCACCATCTCGGCGGCGAAGGACACCGGCACGTCGCGGAAGTCGCCGGCCGCGACGCCCTCGCCGATGAGCTCGCCGACCCGACGGGCGGCCGCCGCGGTGTTGCGCGCGTAGACCTCGGCGGCGGGCGGGAAGGCGGCCATGTCGTCGACGAAGCGCGCCGAGGCGGGCGCGAGCTCGGCGGCGACGGCGCGCAGGTAGGCCGCCACGCGGTCGGCGGGCGTGGCGCAGGCGGCGACGGCGGCCTCGACGCGCTCGGTGGCGCGCGCGAAGAAGCGCACGACGGCCGCGCGCACGAGCTGCTCCTTCGATCCGGCGAGGGTGTACAGCGTGCGCTTCGAGCAGCGCAGGCGGGCGGCGACGTCGTCGAGCGTGAGGTGCGCGAAGCCCTCGGTGAGCAGCAGTTCGACCAGCGCGTCGAAGAGCTCCGAGTGGCGCGCGGCACCGCGGCGCACGGGGGTCGGAGCGGCCATGGCCCTATCCTAGCGCTCCTCTCAGCGGTACTCTAGGACCGTCGTCAGTACCGATAGGAGCGTGTGACCGATGGCCGTCGACCGGTTGCTGCCAACCCAGGAGGCCGAGGACCTGCTGGAGCTGACCCGGGACATCGCCGACAAGGAGCTCGCGACCCGGGTCGAGGAGCACGAGCGGGCGGAGACCTATCCCGAGGGCCTGTTCGCGACCCTCGGCGAGGCCGGGCTGCTCGGCCTGCCCTACCCCGAGGAGGTCGGCGGGGGCGGGCAGCCGTACGAGGTCTACCTGCAGGTGCTCGAGGAGCTCGCGGCCCGGTGGGCGGCGGTCGCCGTCGCGACGAGCGTGCACTCGCTGTCGTGCTTCCCGCTGTTCACGTTCGGCACCGACGAGCAGAAGCAGTGGCTGCCCGCGATGCTCGGCGGCGCGCAGATCGGCGGCTACTCGCTCTCGGAGCCGCAGGCCGGGTCCGACGCCGCGGCGTTGCGGTGCAGGGCGGAGAAGGTCGACGGTGAGCCCGGTGGCTACCGCATCACCGGCACCAAGGCGTGGATCACCCACGGCGGCCGGGCCGACTTCTACGCCCTGTTCGCCCGCACCGGCGAGGGCAGCCGCGGGGTGTCGTGCTTCCTCGCGCCCGGGCAGGCCGAGGGCCTGACCTGGGGGAGGCCCGAGGAGAAGATGGGGCTGCACGCGGTCCCGACGACGACGGCGAACTGGGACGGCGCGGTCCTCGACGCCGACCGCCTGATCGGCCGGGAGGGCCAGGGCCTCGAGATCGCGTTCTCCGCGCTCGACTCCGGGCGCCTCGGGATCGCGGCCTGCGCGGTCGGGCTGGCGCAGGGCGCGCTGGACGCCGCGGTCGCCTACGCGAACGAGCGGACGACGTTCGGCAAGAAGATCGTCGACCACCAGGGCCTGGGCTTCGTGCTCGCCGACATGGCCGCCGCCGTCGACTCCGCGCGCGCCACCTACCTCGACGCCGCGCGCCGGCGCGACCTCGGTCGGCCCTACTCGCGGCAGGCGAGCGCGGCCAAGCTCGTCGCCACCGACAACGCCATGCGCGTCACCACCGACGCCGTGCAGGTGTTCGGCGGCTACGGCTACACCCGCGACTTCCCGGTGGAGCGCTACATGCGCGAGGCCAAGATCATGCAGATCTTCGAGGGCACCAACCAGATCCAGCGCCTGGTCATCAGCCGCGGCTTCGCCCGGTAGGGCGAACCCGACCACAGGAGCGCGCCGGAGATCGGTAGGCAGCGCGACGAAGGAGCGCTGGCTGCCGCATCTCCTTGGCGCGAGCAGCTAGCCACCCCAGGTGACCTGGCGCAGGCCGTGGCGGTCGGGCGGGCCGGGCTGGGCGGCGCCGTCGGGGGAGACCGGCGAGCCGTGGGACGTGCCGGCCTCGCGCGCCGCCGACTGGTCGCCGCTGGACGGCTCGGCGCCGGCGTCGAGCTCGGCGAGGCGGGTGCGCAGCACCTCGATCACCGGCATGCGCGACGAGTGCTCGCGCTCGTGGTCGAGCAGTCCCGCCACCTCGTCGCGCTCGAGCGAGCGGATGCGGTGCTTGACCGTCTCGACCGTGGCGTGGTCGAAGTCGGGGAACGGGGTGTCGGCCACGGGGACCTCCTCGGGGCGGGTGGGCCGGAGGCCTACCCGTCAGGAGCGGGTCGCACCCTCCTCCGGTGCGGTGAGCAGCCCGATCACCCGCTTCTTGACGAGGAACCCGACGACCAGGCCCACGACCAGCGCGACCGCCAGCCCCGCCCAGGAGAAGCGCCTGAGCCAGGTCTCGGCCGCGACGCCGAGCGCGTAGACCAGGGCCGTGGTGCCGAACGTCCAGAGCACCCCGCCGATCACGTTGGCCGGCATGAACTTCCGGTAGGGCATCCGCAGCGCGCCGGCCAGCGGGCCGGCGAGGATGCGGAGGATCGCGACGAAGCGCCCGACGATCACCGTCAGCACGCCCCAGCGGTCGAACGCCCGCTCGGCGAGCGCCACGTGCGCCGGGCCGAAGTGCTTCGGGAACCGCCGTCCCGCCGCCTCGAGCAGCCCGATCCCGTAGCGCCGGCCCACGGCGAAGCCGATCGAGTCGCCGACGACCGCGCCGATCAGCGCGCACACCGCCACCCACACCGCCGACACCGCGAGCTCCGGGCGCGTCGCCATCAGCGTCGCGCTCACGAGCACGATCTCGCCGGGCAGGGGGATGCCGAAGCTCTCGATCCCGACCACGCCGAGGACGGTGAGGTACACCGCCAGCGGCGGGATCGTCGTCAACCAGTGCCCGATGCCCACACGCCCGATGATGACCCACCGTGGCGCCTGAGCACACCACTGCGTCAGAAGGACGACCAGAAATCGGGCCCCTGGTGACAGGTGGTGACGACTCGGGCGCTAGCTGCGCCGCAACGTCCGGCTCCGGCCGCGGAACTCGGCGATGACCTGCCCGTCGCGGGGACGCGTGACCGTCACGTCGTAGACGCCGCTGCGCCCGAACGCGACCCGCTCGGTCGCCACGGCCTCGAGGACGTCGCCGGTCATCGCCGACGCCACGAAGACGATGTCGGCGGCGGCCGCGACCGTCACCGGACCCGGTGAGTTGCAGGCGCACGCGAACGCGGAGTCGGCGAGCAGGAACAGGTAGCCGCCGTGGCACATGCCGTGGCCGTTGACCATCTCGTCGGTCACCGGCATCGACAGGCGCGCCCGCCCGTCGGCCGCCTCGTGCAGCTCCATCCCGAGCTTGCGCGAGGCGCCGTCGTCGTCCCACATGCGCCGCACGGACGCCGCGATCTCAGGCATCGGAGCCCGCGGAGCGCTTCGCCACCAGCGTCAGCACGTCGTACTTGGCCACGGGCTCGCCGTTCGCGTTGACCACCTCGGCATCCCACCGCACCTCGCCGTAGGCCGCGGAGGCGCGGGGGGAGATCTGCTTGGCGGTGAGCGTGATCGTCAGCTCGTCGTCGAACTTCACCGGCGTCAGGAAGCGCAGATCATCGACGCCGAAGTTCGCGAGCACCGGGCCCGGCGCCGGGTCGACGAACAGGCCCGCGGCGAACGACACCACGAGGTAGCCGTGGGCGACGCGCTCACCGAAGAACGGGTTCGCGGCGGCGGCCTCGGCGTCGAGGTGGGCGTAGAACGTGTCGCCGGTGAACTCCGCGAAGTGCGCGACATCGGCCTCGGTGACCCGCCGGGGGCCGCCGACGACGGTGTCGCCGGGGCGCAGGTCCTCGAGGTACTTGCGGAACGGGTGCTCGTCGGTGACGGTGCGCGCGCTGCCCGGGACCCAGCGCCCGGTGATCGCGGAGAGCATGTCCGGGCTGCCCTGCACCGCGGTGCGCTGCATGTGGTGGGCGACGCCGCGCAGCCCGCCCATCTCCTCGCCGCCGCCGGCGCGCCCCGGCCCCCCGTGCACGAGCTGCGGCATCGGCGAGCCGTGGCCGGTCGACTCCTTCGCGTCGGCGCGGTCGAGGACGAGCAGCCGCCCGTGCCACGGCGCCGCGCCGAGCACGACGTCGCGCGCGAACTCCGGGTCGGCGGTGACCACCGAGCCCGCCAGCGAGCCCTGCCCGCGGGCGGCGAGCTCGACGACCTCGGCGGTCGACGAGTACGGCAGCACCGTCGCGACCGGCCCGAACGCCTCCACCTCGTGCACCGCCGCGCTGTCCGCCGACCCGCGCAGCAGCACCGGCGACATGAACGCGCCGCGCTCGGCGTCGGCGCCGCGGACCTCGACGTGCTCCGGGTCGCCGAACACCACCTCGGCGGCGTCGGTCAGCGACTTCAGCGAGCGGCGCACCTCCTCGCGCTGCTCCAGCCCGGCGAGCGCGCCCATGGTCACGCCCTCGGCCGACGGGTCGCCGACGACCACCTGCGCGAGCTTCTCCCGCACCGCCTCGACCACCGCGTCGACCTGCGCCGCCGGCACGAACGCGCGCCGGATCGCCGTGCACTTCTGCCCCGCCTTGACCGTCATCTCGGTGACGAGCTGGCCGACGTAGAGGTCGAACTCCGGCGTCCCGGGCGTCGCGTCGGGGCCGAGGATCGAGCAGTTCAGCGAATCGGCCTCGGCGGTGAACCGCACCGCGCGCGCCGCCAGCACCGGGTGGGTGCGCAGCCGGCGTGCCGTGGACGCCGAGCCGGTGAACGAGACGAGGTCCTGCTCGCCGAGGTGGTCGAACAGGTCGCCGGTCGAGCCCGCGAGGAACTGCACCGCGCCCTCGGGCAGCAGCCCCGACTCCACGATCAGCCGCACCAGCTCAGCGGTGAGGAACGCGGTGGGCGTCGCCGGCTTGATGATCGTCGGGACGCCGGCCAGGAACGCGGGCGCGAGCTTCTCGAGCGGGCCCCAGCAGGGGAAGTTGTAGGCGTTGACCTGCACGGCGACCCCGTGCAGCGGTGTGTACACGTGCTGGCCGGCGAACGTGCCGCCCTTGCTCAGCGGGGCGAGGTCGCCGTCGAGCCACGGGCCCGACGCCGGGAGCTCGCGCTTGCCGAGCGACGCGTACACCTGCAGCACGCCGATGCCGCCGTCGACGTCGAACTTCGCGTCACCGCGCGTCGCGCCCGTGCGCGCCGAGACGGCGTAGAGCTCGTCGCGGTGCTCGCGCAGGTAGCCGGCGAGGGCCTTGAGCAGCGACGCGCGCTGGTGGAACGACAGCTCCCGCAACGCCGGGCCGCCGGTGCGGCGCGCGTAGTCGGCGACGGCGGCCATGTCGATGCCGTCGGTGGACAGGCGGCCGATCTCCTCGCCCGTGACGGCGTCGGTCATCGGGCGGCCCTCGACGCCCTCGGGCGTCACCCACCCGCCGCGGACGTGGCTGGCAACGATGCTCATCCGTGAGCTCCTACACGTCGTAGTCGACCGTGACCTCGTCGGACACGGGCAGGGCCTGGCAGGTCAGCACGAACCCTGCCTCGACCTCCTCGGGCTCGAGGGCGAAGTTGCGCCGCATGCGGACCTCGCCGACCGTCACCCGCGCGCGGCACGTGCCGCAGACCCCGCCCTTGCAGGCGAAGGGCAGGTCGGAGCGGGTGCGCTGGGCGGCGTCGAGCACCGGCTCGGTGCGCGGCAGGGTCAGCACGCTCTCGCGGCCGTTGAGCACGACGGTCACCGCGGCCCCCGTGCCGTCGTCGACGACGTCGTCCTCGGCGCGGTGCACCTCGGGCGGTGGCTCGTCGACGTAGAACAGCTCGCGGTGGATCGTCCCGCGGGGCACGTCGAAGGTGCCGATGACCTCCGTCGCCGCCTCGACCATGCCGAGCGGGCCGCACAGCCACCAGTGCGCGACCTCGCCGACCGGCACGAGCGCGCCGATCAGGGTCCGCAGCCGGTCGGCGTCGAGGCGGCCGTTGAACAGGTCCGACGCGGTGGGCTCGCGCGAGAGCACGTGCACCAGCGACAGGCGCGGACCGTAGCGGTCCTTGAGGTCGGCGAGGTCCTCGCCGAACATCACCGTGTCGCTGCGGCGGTTGCCGTAGAGCAGCGTGACCTCGGTGTCGGGGTACGCGGCGAGCACGGTCGCGGCGATCGAGAGCACCGGCGTGATGCCCGAGCCCGCGGCCACGAGGACGTGGTGCTCGCCGGGGGCGACCTCGGGGGTGAACCGGCCCTGCGGCGGCCCGACCTCGAGCTCGTCGCCGGCCGCGAGCCCGTCCACCAGCTTCGTCGAGAACAGCCCGTCGGCGACCCGGCGGACCCCGATCCGCGGCGCGGCGCCCTCCGGCGCGCAGATCGAGTACGACCGGCGCTCCTCGCCGGCCGGCGTCTCCTGGCGCAGCGTCAGGTACTGGCCGGCGCGGAAGGCGTAGTCGTCGCGGAGGTGGTCGGGGACGTCGAACGTGACCGCGACGGCGTCCTCGCAGAGCCGCTCGACGTCGGCGACGCGCAGGCGGTGGAAGCCGGGGACGGCGTCGCTGGTGGGGATCTCGGTGTCCGTGTCCTCGGTGGCAGCGGCCGTCATCAGATCTCCTTGACGTGCTCGAACGGCTCCCCGCACGACCGGCAGCGACGCAGCGCGGTGCAGGCGGTCGGGCCGAAGCGCGAGGTCTCCTCGGTGTCCACGGCGCCGCACTGCGGGCAGGCGACGACGCGCGACGGCGCGTGCAGCGTCAGCGGCACCGGCCCACTCGCCGGTCGCGGTCCGAGGCGGTCGGGCGGGGCGACGCCGGCCTCGGCGAGCTTGCGGCGGCCGTCGTCGGAGATCCAGTCGGTGGACCAGGGCGGGCTGAAGGTGGTGCGGACGTCGACCTTGTCGTAGCCCGCGTCCGTGAGCGCGCACCGCAGGTCGTGGCGCATCTCGTCGAGGGCCGGGCAGCCCGAGTAGGTCGGGGTGAGGGTGACGACAACCGTGCCGTCCGCGCCGGTCTCGACGCCGCGCAGCACGCCGAGGTCGGCGAGCGTGAGCATCGGCATCTCGGGGTCGACGACGGACTCGGCGGCCGTCCGGGCGTCCGTGAGCGCTGAGGTCACCACGTCGCCTCCGGGTGGGCGCGGGCCAGGGACTGCATCACCGCGAGCACGGGGCCCAGCGCCTCGGTGTGCACGCCGTCGCGGCCGCCGCGCCCGCCGACGAGACCCACCGCGGCGCGGTCGGGACGGGTCAGCGTCGCGGCCGGGAGGACCTGGTCGAGCACGGCCTCGACCTCCCCGCGCAGCTCGGTCGGGTCGACGGCGACGCCGGCGTCGACGAGGCGGCGCTCCACGGCGTGCGCGGTGAAGAGCTCCTCGACGAACGGCCACACGGCCTCGAGGCCCGCCTGCATCCGCGCGTGCGAGAGCGGGGTGCCGTCACCGAGGCGCAGCACCCACTGGGCCGCGTAGTCGCGGTGGTAGGTGAGTTCTTTGACGGCCTTGCCCGCGACGGCCGCGAGCACCGGGTCGCGCGAGCCGGTCAGGCGCTGCAGGAGGGCGAGCCGCCAGGAGGCGAGGACGAGGATCCAGGCGACGGTCTGCGCGAAGTCGCCGAGGTCGATCTCGACCAGGGTGACGTTGCGGAACGCGCGGTCGTCGCGGAAGTACGCGAGCACGTCCTCGTCGTCCTGCGGGCCGACGCGGAAGGGTTCGGCGGCGCCGAGGTGCCCCGCCCGGGCGAGCAGCACGCGGGCCTGGCCGAGCAGGTCGAGCGCGATGTTCGCGAGCGCGACCTCCTCCTCGAGCTCCGGGGCCTTCGTCGTCCAGCCCGCCAGGCGCTGCGACGCGACGAGCGCGTCGTCGGCGAGCATCAGGCAGTAGGTGGCCAGGTCGTCGCGGTCGACGCCCTCGGGCACCGGCGCGTCGATCTCGGCGGTGCCGGCGTCGAACCCGGTGCCGAAGGCCCAGCGGCCGTCGTCGTCGGCGCTGGCCAGGGCGTCGTAGACGTTCTCGTCGTCGGTCTCGTCGTGGCTGTGCATCAGAGGTGGGGGACGTCGTCGGGGATCTCGTAGAACGTGGGGTGGCGGTAGACCTTGTCGCCGGACGGCGCGAAGAACGGGTCCTTCTCATCGGGGCTGGACGCGGTGATCGCGTCGCCGCGCACGACCCAGATGCTCACGCCCTCGTTGCGCCGCGTGTAGAGGTTGCGCGCGTTGTGCAGCGCCATCGTGTCGTCGGGGGCGTGCAGCGACCCGACGTGCACGTGGTTGAGGCCCCGCTTGCCGCGCACGAAGACCTCGTAGAGCGGCCAGTGCGCTCGCGGCGGCGTCGAGCCGTCGAACGTCGGTTCGCCCTCGACGTGCGCGGTGGTGTCGTCGGCCATGCTCATGCCGCCGGCACCTCCTGGTGTGCCCGCTTGGCGGCGTACGCCGCGGCCGCATCGCGGACCCACTGGCCGTCCTCGTGGGCGGCGCGCCGGTTGGCCAGGCGCTGGGCGTTGCAGGGACCTGCACCCTTGACGACCTGCGCGAACTCGTCCCAGTCGATCGCCCCGAAGTCGTGCGCCTGGAGCTCGTCGTTCCACCGCAGCTCCGGGTCGGGCAACGTGACGCCCAGGGCCGCGGCCTGCGGGACGGTCATGTCGACGTAGCGCTGGCGCAGCTCGTCGTTGGTGTGGCGCTTGATCCGCCAGGCCATCGACTGCTGGGTGTTCGGGGAGTCGCCGTCGGCGGGGCCGAACATCATCAGCGACGGCCACCACCAGCGGTCCACGGCGTCCTGGACCATCGCGCGCTGCGCGTCGGTGCCGGCCATCAGCGTGCGCAGGAGCTCGAAGCCCTGGCGCTGGTGGAACGACTCCTCCTTGCAGATGCGCACCATCGCCCGGGCGTAGGGCCCGTAGCTCGAGCGGCACAGCGGGACCTGGTTGCAGATGGCGGCGCCGTCGACGAGCCAGCCGATGACGCCGATGTCGGCGAACGTCAGCGTCGGGTAGTTGAAGATCGACGAGTACTTCTGCTTGGCGTCGATGAGCTTCTCGGTGAGCTCGGCCCGGTCGACCCCGAGGGTCTCGGTGGCCGAGTAGAGGTAGAGCCCGTGGCCGGCCTCGTCCTGCACCTTCGCCAGGAGGATGGCCTTCCGGCGCAGGCTCGGGGCGCGGAGGATCCAGTTGCCCTCGGGTTGCATCCCGATGATCTCGGAGTGCGCGTGCTGGGCGATCTGCCGGATGAGCGTCTTCCGGTAGCCCTCGGGCATCCAGTCGCGCGGCTCGATCCGGCCCTCGGCGGCGACGGTGCGCTCGAAGTCCGCCTCGAGGTCGCGGGTCTCGTCCTCGGTCACCGTCATCGGCGCCCACCTCCGTACCGAATGTTCGTTCGGTTGTGATGGTGACGCATCCGGGCGGGGGTCCGCAACCGTCTCGCCCGGCTCCGGTGGGATGGGTGTCGGCGGGACCTATGCCCATGATCGCGTCGAGACCGACGGATCAGGGCGACCGGTCGGTCGGCAGCGGGGGTGGTCGACGGGGTCGAGCGGACCGAGGCTGACGGTTCGGCCCGAGCCGGGACCGGGCCCGCAGGCGAGTCGTCGGAGGGCGGGCCGGCCGACGGTGTTCGCGACCTCTGGCGTTGATCGCGTCGAGATCGACGGGTCGGGTGACTGCTGTCGGACGCGACAGGTGGGCCGGGGAAGAGACGGCGGCGACCTACGGCGTTGATCGCGTCGGGAACGACGCCTGCGGCACGCCGTGCTGGGCGTGTCCCCGCCGCGCCGCATCAGGGCGCCCGGCACCCACGATGGAGCGAGGGCGTCGTTCGCTGCTCCTGAGGGAGCGAAGGCGTCCTTCGCTGCAACGATGGAGCGAGGGCGTCGTTCGCTGCTCCTGAGGGAGCGAAGGCGTCCTTCGCTGCAACGGGGGAGGCGAGGGCTCCTGCTGCTCGGGGAGGGCGAGGGCGTCGTTCGCTGCTTCCGAGGCAGCGAAGGCGACGTTCGCTGCGGGGGAGGCGAGGGCTCCTGCTGCTCGGGGAGGCGAGGGTGTCGTTCGCTGCTTCTGAGGCAGCGAAGGTGACGTTCGCTGCAACGGGGGAGGCGAAGGGCTCCTGCTGCTCGGGGAGGCGAGGGTGTCGTTCGCTGCTTCTGAGGCAGCGAAGGTGACGTTCGCTGCAACGGGGGAGGCGAGGGCGCCTGCTGCTCGGGGAGGCGAGGGCGTCGTTCGCTGCGAGGCGGCGGGCCCAGGCTCGCGGCCGGTGTCGTTCTCGACGCGATCTTGGGCATAGCTCGTCAGGGGTGGCCAGCCCGACGAGGAACGCCGCGCCGGCCCGTGCTGCCGCGCCGGCCCGCGCCGTCCCCCGCGCCGTCCGCCGAGCCAACCTGGCGCGCCGGGTCCACGGGCGTCTGAGCCGCGGCGGCGGACGAGCCACGCAGTCTCGACGCGATCACGTGCACAGGTCGCCCGACGACGTCCTCGACGAGGATGCGCCGCATGGACGTGCTGGCGACGCTGCGGGACGGGGAGCTGACGGTGCGGCGGGCGCGGGCCGAGGACCTGCCTGCGGTGGTCGCGCTGCTCGCCGCCGACCCGGTCAGCGCCGGGCGGGGCGACGCCGTCGATGACCTCGCGCCCTACGAGACCGCGTTCGCCGAGATCGACGCCGACCCTGCCCACCTGCTCGTCTGCCTCGAGGACATCGGGGGCCGGATCGTCGGCACCCTGCAGCTCACGGTGCTGCCGAACCTCGGGCGGCGGGGGACGCGGCGGGCCCAGTTGGAGTCGGTGCACGTGGCCGTCGAGTGCCGGGGCCGGGGGTACGGCGCCGCGCTCGTCGGGTGGGCGGTGGCGGAGGCGCGGCGGCGGGGGTGCGGGCTGGTGCAGCTCACCAGCGACGTCTCACGCGGTGACGCGCACCGGTTCTACGAGCGGCTCGGCTTCACCGCGACCCACCGGGGCTACAAGATCGGGGTCAAGCAGGACCTGACGTCCCGTCGATGAGCTCGTCGAGCGTGACGTAGAGGCCCGACCCGCCGGTGCGCTCGCTGCGCTCGACCGCGGCGCGGGCGCGGGCGGCAATGCGCGAGATCTCGTCCGCCGCGACCACGCGGGTCTGCAGGACGGTGCCGTCGCCGTCGGTCAGCGTCACGGCGACGAGGCCGGTGTCGGGCTGCTCGGAGAACTCCAGCGGCACGTGACCAGCCTAGGCCCGTCGTCCGTCGCCGGCAGGCCCCTGCGCGAGCAGGCCCTCGAAGGCCATGCGGTCGACCTCGGCGACGAGCTCGTCCACCGGCACGCGCCCGGGGCGGTACCACTCGACGAGCGAGTTCACGAGCCCCGAGAGCAGGCGGGCGTCGACGGCCGGGTCGAGGCCCGCGCGCAGCTCCCCGGCGGCCGAGGCCTCGCGTACCAGCGACGCGATCGCGGCGTCGAACTCGCGGCGGCGTCCCAGGGCCCATCGCTCGGTCTCGGTGTTACCGCGCAGGCGCAGCAGCAGCGTGACGTGCGGGAGCTCGCCGACCAGCACCTCGACCTGGCGCCGCACGATGTGGCGCAGGCGGGTCAGCGGGGTGCCGGCGGTCGCGGCCGGCTCGTCGAGGATGCCGAAGAGCCCGTCGAGGGCGCGCTCCAGCGCCGCGCGCAGCAGGGCCTCCTTGCCGCGCACGTGGTGGTAGAAGGACGACTTGGTGATGCCGGCGGCGGCGGAGAGGTCCTCCATGCTCGTGGCGTCGTAGCCGCGCTCGTTGAACACCCGCGCGGCGACCTCGACGAGGCTCGAGTGGTCGTAGGCCGGCCGGGCCCGACGGGTCCCCGCGGGACGCTCGCCCTCGGGAGCGGGGGGACGGGTGCCGGTCACGCCGCGCAATCTACGTCCCGATCGCCGGCCGGCGGCGCGTCCGGCCCGGATCTCGGCGCGGCGACACGGGCGACACGGGTGACGCGGCGGCCGGCGTCGACGAGGCTGGCGTCGGACGCCGAGGACGCAGCATCCTCGTCCTGGCCGCTGGGGGCGGGTCACTGCTACCTTCGCGGCCGACCGAACGATCGTTCGCCTG
Source organism: Actinomycetospora straminea (assembly GCF_028737255.1). Taxonomy (GTDB): domain Bacteria; phylum Actinomycetota; class Actinomycetes; order Mycobacteriales; family Pseudonocardiaceae; genus Actinomycetospora; species Actinomycetospora straminea. The sequence continues at coordinate 110,283 of NZ_JAQZAN010000013.1, forward strand.
CGGTGCCCGCAGCGTGTCCCCCGAGGTGGTCGATGACGACGCTCGAGACCCTCCACGACCTCGCGCCGGCGTCCGACGCGAGCAACGCGACGCGCACGATGGGCGCGCCCCTGCGTCGCGCGCTCGCGACGGCGCGGGACCGCACGGCCGTGGTGTGCGGCGAGCAGACCGTCACCTACGCCGAGCTCGCCGACCGCGTCGCGCGCCTCGGCGCCGTCCTCACCCGGCTCGGCCTGCGTCCGGGCGACCGCGTCGGCGTCCTCGGGGCGAACTGCCACCGCTACCTCGAGCTCTACCTGGGCCTGCCCAGCCACGGGCTCGTCATCGTCCCGCTCAACGTCCGGCACACCGCTGCCGAGCGGACGTACGCGCTGCGCGACGCGGGAGCGCGCGTGCTCTTCGCCGACCGTGCGCTCGACGGCCTCGACCCCGACCTGCGCGTCGTCGACACCACGACCGAGTACGAGACCCTGCTCGCCGACGCCGAGCCCGGCGCGCCGCTGCGCGAGCCCGCCGAGCACGACCTCGCCGGCATCTTCTACACCGGTGGCACCACCGGCGCGGCCAAGGGCGTCATGCTCACCCACGGCAACCTCGTCGCCAACGCGTTCCACTTCATGGCCTGCTGGCCGTTCACGCCCGACACCTCGTGGCTCGTGGTGGCGCCGATGTTCCACGCGGCCGGGACGATCGGCGCGCTGTCGACGATCTGGGCCGGCGGCACGCAGGTGATGTGCCCGGCGTTCACCCCCGACGGCGTGCTCGACCTCGTCGAGCGCCACGGCATCACGGCGACGCTCGTGGTGCCGACGATGATGGACGCGCTCGCGGTCGAGCAGACCGCGCGCCCGCGGGAGGTGTCGTCGCTGCGCTGGCTCTCGCACGGGTCGTCGCCCGCGGCGGTCGAGCTGCTGCGCCGTACCCACACCGCGTTCCCGGACGCCGAGATGCTGCACATCTACGGGCTCACCGAGACCTCGCCGATCGTCACGCTGCTGCCCGGCGAGCAGCACCTGCTCGACACCCCGCAGGCGCGCTCGTGCGGCCGGGCGGCGGTCGGGGTCGAGGTGATCGTCGTCGACCCGGCCGACCGGACGCCGCTGCCGCCGGGGCTGGTCGGCGAGGTGCTGATCCGCGGCGCCAACGTCACCGCCGGCTACTGGAACAAGCCCGACGAGACCGCTGCCGCGCTGCGCGACGGCTGGTTCGCGTCGGGTGACCTGGGGCTGCTCGACGACGGCGGGCACCTGTTCCTCGTCGACCGCGCCAAGGACATGATCGTCTCGGGCGGCGAGAACGTGTACAGCGCCGAGGTCGAGAACGCGCTGTTCGCGCACCCGTCGGTGGTCGAGGTGGCGGTGTTCGGGGTGCCGCACGAGCGCTACGGCGAGTCGGTGCACGCCGTCGTCGTCCTGCGCAGCCAGCCCGACGACCCGGACGCCTTCGTCGAGGAGCTCGTCGCCCACTGCCGGGAGACGATCGCCGGCTACAAGGTGCCGCGCAGCATCGAGACGAGGACCGAGCCGCTGCCCAAGTCGGGCGCGGGGAAGATCCTCAAGCGCGAGCTGCGGGCGGTGTTCTGGAGCGAGCGCGAGTCGCAGCTGACGTAGGACGCAGCGAACGTGCTGTTCGCGGCGTCTACGCGCGCGAACTCCCCGTTCGCGGCCCGTCAGTGCCCCGTGAACGTCGGCTTCTCCTTGGCGAGGAAGGCTTCGACGGCGTTGCGGTGGTCCTGGGTCGCGGCGAGGCGGGACTGGGCGGCGCCCTCGTGCTCGAGCACCGTCGGCAGGGACGAGACGGTGCCGAGCGCGATGGCGGCCTTGATCTCCGCGTAGGCGGCGGTCGGGCCGGTGGCGAGGCGGCGGGCCAGGGCGAGGGCCTTGTCGTCGAGCTCCTCGGCGGCGACGACCTCGCGCACGAGGCCCCAGTCGCGGGCCTGCTCGGCGGTGAAGGCGTCGCCGAGCATGAGCAGGTCGGTGGCCCGGGAGGCGCCGACGGCGTGGGCGAGCGTCGCGGAGAGGCCCGAGTCGCCGCCGAACCCGATGCCGGCGAAGGCCGTCGCGAACCGGACCCCGCTCGCGGCCAGGCGCAGGTCGCACGCGAGCGCGAAGCCCAGGCCGGCGCCGACACAGGTGCCGCCGATCGCGGCGATCGCCGGCTTCGGCATCGTCGCGAGCGCGGAGGTGATGCGGTTGTAGTGCTCGGGCACGGTGCGCATGGCGTCCGGGTCGCCCGAGCGCAGCACCTCGGCGTGCTCACCGAGGTCCTGCCCGACGCAGAACGCGGGGCCCGCGGCGGCGAGGACGACCGCGCGCACGCTCGCGTCCTGGCCGACCTCCTCGAGCGCGTCGCGCAGCGCCACCTTGAGCTCGGTGGTGAGCGCGTTGCGGCGGTCCGGGCGGTTCATCCGCACGACCGCCACCGCGGCCTGGTCGTCCCGGGTCACCTCGACCGCGTCGCTCGTCATCGACCGCACTCCCATCCTCCGGCGTCAGCTCCGATCATGCTGCCCGTCCGGCCCCGGTCGTGACAGGGGCAGGTCCGGGCCCTGGGGTCGGAATCCGACATCGCGGACACTGGGCGCGTGCTCCGACCCTCCCGCGCCACCGGCGCGCTGCTGGCGGTCCAGGTCGTCTTCCAGACCGCCCTGGCCGCCGGGGCGCCGTGGGGGCGGTTCGCCTACGGCGGCGCGCACGAGGGCCGGCTGCCCGTCGCGCTCCGCCGGACCAGCGGGGTGGCGGCGGTCGGCTACGCCGCGGGGACGCTGGCACTGGTCACCGACGCCGGCGCGCCGGCCGCCCGTCGTGCCGCACTGACGGGACTGGCGGCGTTCATGGCGGCCGGCACCGTCCTCAACGGCGTCTCCCGCTCGTCCGGCGAGCGGCTGCTGTGGGCGCCGTACTGCGCGGCGACCGCGGTGCTCGCCTGGCGCGCCCGCCCGGAGGCTCAGGGCACGCGGGCGACGAGGGTGATCACCGGCGGGCGGTAGGGCGCCATCACCGGGCGCACCGCGTCGACGGCCGCCGCCCGCAGCGCCGCGCGCTCGGCGTCGGACATCCCCTCCAGCCAGGCGGCGACGTGGGCCTGGCCGAGCCGGTAGTCGACGAGGTCCTCGGCGCGCTCGACACCGACGTCGGCGACGTGCTCGGTGACCGCGAGGACGTGCAGCCCGGCGTCCCGGGCGGCCCGGCCCGCCGCGGCGACGTCGCCGAGCTGCGGGGCCTGGACGGTCGTCAGGTGCGCGTGCCAGTCCGGCGGCACCCACCCGGCGTCGACGACGACCGCGTCGATCCGGTTCCGCACCGCGCGGTGGCTGCTCGTGGCGGCCGGCAGCGACGCCAGTACCGCCCCGCCCGGGCGCGTGACGCGGGCGAGCTCGCGCAGCGCGGCCGTCGGGTCGTCGACGTGGTTGAGCACGAACGCCGCGACGGTGTCGTCGACGCACCCGTCGCGCAGCGGCACCGCCTCCAGCGCGCCCGCGACGGCCGGCGGGCGCGCCGCGGCGTCCCAGCCGAGCATCGCCGGCGAGCGGTCCAGCGCCACCGGGTGCGCGCCCACCGCCCGCAGCGCCGCCGACGCCAGGCCCGTCCCGGCGCCGGCGTCGAGCACCCGCCGGCCCTCGAGCGGGTGCGGCGCGGCGGCCACGAGCGCCGCGGCCAGCGGCCCGTAGACCCGCGACGCGCCCGTCGCCCAGCCCGTCGCCGCCGCGGCGTACCGATCCACGCCGTCCACACCGCCCACGCCGTCCACCTCGTCCACGACCTCACCGTTCCCTCAGAGACGCCACAGAGCTGCGTCACGCCCGCCCACCAGAGTGATCACCGTGAGGCGGCCGCCCCCGATCGGCCGCCACGATCCTCGAGGAGATCGATCGATGGACTCCCGCCGCCTGCCGGTGCTCGCCGGACCGGTCCTGGCCGGACTGCTCGTCCTCGGCGGCTGCGCCGGCGCACCCGACCCGGCGCCGACGACAGCACCCGCCGCTGCACCCGCCCCCGTTGCCGCCGCAGCTCCCGCCGGCAACGCCCAGGCGCCCTGCACCGCCCGCCTGCGCCCCGGCGCGACCGGCGGGACCCCGCTGACGCTCACGCCCGAGGCGCGCGCCGAGATCGAGCGGCTGCGCGCGCAGCCGGGACCGCAGACCGGGCAGGCCCCCGACCCGGCGCTCGCGTCCCGCCTCGCCGACATCAGCGAGCGCGTCGAGCGGGCCGCCCGCCCCTGTGTCGATCGCTGACGCCGCCGACCGCTGACGCCGCCGACCGCCCCACCACGACCGGAGCGGCAGAATCCGCGACCATGACCGAGCCGTCCCCCGACCTCCTGGTCGTCGACGACGACGCCGACGTCCGCGCCTCGCTCGAGCGGGGCCTGCGGCTGTCGGGGTTCGCGGTGCGCTCCGCGGAGGACGGGCCAGGCGCGCTGCGGGCGGTGCACGAGCGGGTCCCCGACGCCGTCGTGCTCGACCTCGGGCTGCCCGGCATGGACGGGGTCGCGGTCGTGTCCGCGCTGCGGGCCATGGACCACGACGTCCCGGTGTGCGTGCTCTCCGCGCGCGACACCGTCGACGACCGCGTCGTCGGCCTCGAGGCGGGCGCCGACGACTACATGGTCAAGCCGTTCGCGCTGGCGGAGCTGGTGGCGCGCCTGCGGGCGTTGCTGCGGCGCGGGGCGCGGCCCGGGCCGGCGGCCGAGCCCGCCCTCGGCGAGGTGCTCACCGCCGGCCCGCTGCGCATCGACCTGGCGCGGCGCACGGTCGGAGTGGGCGAGCGCTCGGTGGACCTGACGAAGCGGGAGTACGAGCTGCTCGTCGTCCTCGCCCGCAACGCCGAGGTGGTGCTGACCCGCGAGCGGCTGCTCGAGATGGTCTGGGGCTACGACTTCGCGACCGACACCAACGTCGTCGACGTCTTCGTCGGCTACCTGCGCCGCAAGCTGGAGGCCGACGGCACGCCGCGGCTCGTGCACACCGTGCGCGGGGTCGGGTTCGTGCTGCGGGAGGGCGGGTGAGCGCACCGGCTCCGAGCACTCCGGCTCCCGCGACGGCCCGGCGGCGCTCGGCCTCCCTGCGCCTGCGGGTGGCGCTGGCCGCCGGGCTCGCGTCGACGGTGGTGGTCGTGCTCGTCGGCGTGCTGGCCTCGGTGCTCCTGACGCGCGAGCAGACCGAGCGCCTCGACCGCAGCCTCGTGCCCGGCTCGCCGGCGGTGCTGGGGTCGTTCGCCTCCACGCGCGCCGACCTCGCGGTGACGCTGCGGGCCCCCGACGGCACCGTGCGGCGGGTCAGCGGGCCCGAGCTGCCGCTCACCCCGCTCGGCATCCCGATCTCGGTCGACGTCGGCGGTGTCGCCTACCGCGTCCGCACCGCGCCCGGGCCGGCGCCGGGCGCGCTCGTCACCGTCGGCGCGACCGAGGACGACACCCGCGCGCGGGTGGCGGAGCGGCAGCGGCTGGTCACGGGCCTCGGCGTCGTGGCCGTCGCGCTCGCGGCCGGCCTCGGCTGGGTGTTCGCGGGCCGCGCGGTGCGGCCGCTGCGTCGCCTCACCGACCGGGCCGCGACGCTCGACGGCGCCGTGGACCCCGACGTGGCGCCGCCGACCGTGCGCGCCGACGGCTCGCGGGAGTCCGAGGAGCTCGCCGACGCCCTGAGCGCCATGCTCGCCCGGCTGCACGCCGAGCAGCAGCGCAGCACCGCCTCGCTGCACGCCGCCCGCGACTTCGCCGCGGCCGCGCGCCACGAGCTGCGCACCCCGCTGACCGCGATGCGTACCGACCTCGAGGTCCTGGCGGCCCACCCCGATCTGCCCGAGCGCGACGAGGTGCTCGCCGATGTCCTGCGCGCCCAGGCCCGCGTGGAGGCGACGCTGACCGCGCTCGGGCAGATCGCCGCCGGCGACCTGCCGGACACCGTCGGTCCGGACGGCGGCGACGCGGTCGGGGTCGCGGACCTGCTGCGCCTCGCCGCGGAGGACGCCCGGCGCGCGCACCCGGGGTTGGCGGTCGTCGCCGAGGAGCCGGCGGGCGTCGTCCACGGATCGCTCGAGGGCCTGCGGATGGCGCTGGCGAACGCCGTAGTCAACGCCGTCCGGCACGGGCGCGCGGGGACCGTGCGGCTCGGGGCCCACGCCGGGGAGGACGGCGGGGTCGTGCTCACCGTCGACGACGACGGCCGGGGGCTGCCCGCCGCCGAGCAGGAGGCGGTGCTCGGGCGCTTCGTGCGCGGCAGCACCACGGGGGCGCCCGGGTCGGGGCTGGGCCTGGCGCTCGTCGCGCAGCAGGCCGCGCGCCACGACGGGCAGGTCCGCCTGGAGGACGCGCCGGGCGGGGGGCTGCGCGTCAGCCTCGCGATCGGTCCGGGTCGAGCTGGGTGACCAGCCGCAGGTCCCAGGCCTCCGGCCACGGCACGGAGCGCCGGACCCGCTCGTAGATCCAGGTGGTGAAGCCCTCGGCCACCAGGGTGCGCGCGAGCTCGACCAGCGGGGCGAGGTCGTCGGACTCGTGCTGCTCGTGGTCGTTGCGGGCCGGGGCGTGCAGCGGTCCGCGGAAACGGCGGGCGTCGAGCCGGTAGCGCCGTGGCCCGCCCGCCCCCGGTAAGGAGCTGTCGTCGGTGTCGCTCATGTCGCCGATGGTAGCGCCTTCGACGTCATCGGCGACAAGCACGACATCGGAGAAAAGAGCGTCGACGACGTCAGAGACGTCGTTCGGGCGACAGCGGCGACATAGGGTGACCGACATGCCGCCGTCCGAACTGGTGTCGACGCCCGAGGCCGCGAAGGCGCTCGGGGTCAGCGCGCGCACGCTCCAGCGCTACGTGAGGAACGGGCAGGTCACGCCCGAGATCACGCTGCCGTCGGGGCAGTACCGGTGGAACGTCGCCAAGCTGCGCCGTCAGATCGGCATGGCCGACGAGGAGTAGGCGTCTTCACATCGCTCGTGTGAACATCACACGGGAGCGACGGTCACCGCCGTGTGCTCGCGCAGCTCGAGCAGGACGTCGTCGGCGACGCCGTCGTCGACGACGAGCGCGTCGAAGTCCGCGACCGGGCACACCTGGTGCAGCGCGCGCCGCGGCACCTTGCCCGAGTCGACGAGCAGGACGCTCGTCGCGGCCGCGTCGAGCATGGCCCGCTTGACCAGGACGACGTCCTGCTCCTGGTGGTAGGTCATCGCGCCCGTGAGCGCCGAGGTGGAGACGAACGCCGCGTCGACCGAGATCGCGGCCAGCGACGCCGTGCAGGTGATGCCGCCGAAGGAGTCGTGGGTGCGCGAGTAGTCGCCGCCCAGCGCGATCAGGTGGACCTCGGGCACCTCGCGGAGCCGCTCGAGCGCCGGCAGGTAGTTGGTGACGACGGTCAGCGGCCCGACCTCGGGCAGGAGCTCGACCAGCGCCAACGTGGTCGAGGAGTCGTCCACCATGATCGACGAGCCGGGCTCGACCATCGGCAGGGCCGCGCGCGCGATCGCCGCCTTCTCCGCGCGACGCTGGGTGCGCCGGTACTCGGAGTGGGCCTCGAACACCGAGGTCGGCTGGGCCGAGACCCCGCCGCGGTACTTCCGCACCAGGCCGCGCCGGACCAGCTCGTCGACGTCGCGGTGCACGGTCATCAGGCTCACCCCGGTGAGCTCCACCAGCTCCGCCGCGCTCGCCGAGCCGGCCGCGAGCACGTGCTCCGCGATCCGTTGCTGGCGGAGGGTTTTCCCGATCACACCACAGATGTTAACTTCACATCGCGCCCCGGCGAAGGAGTGATCCCGTGCTGCTGGAGCAGGAACGTACCGAGCTGGTGGACTACTGCCGGCGGATGCAGTCCGACGACCTGACCGTCGGCACGTCCGGCAACATCAGCGTCCGACAGGGTGACCACGTGGCGATCACGCCCAGCGGCGCCCCCTACGAGGACCTGACGCCCGCGTCGATCTCCGTGATCACGCTCGACGGCGAGCAGGTGGACGGCGACCTCGAGCCGTCGTCCGAGGTCCCGATGCACACCGCGGTGTACCGGCGCACCGACGCCGTCGCCGTGGTCCACACGCACCCGCTCTACGCCAGCACCCTCTCGGTGCTGCTCGACGAGCTCCCGCCGGTGCACTACATGATCGCGCTGCTCGGCGGGCCGGTGCGCGTGGCGCCCTACGCCACCTACGGCAGCCCCGAGCTGGCCGAGAACAGCGTGACGGCGATGGAGGGACGCTTCGGCGCCCTGCTGCAGAACCACGGGGCCACGACGTACGGCGAGAGCCTGGCCAAGGCCTACACCCGCAGCGTCTACCTGGAGTGGGTCTGCCGGATGTACCACCAGGCCCGCCTGGTCGGCGAGCCGCACGTGCTCGCCGAGGACGAGATCGCGCGCGTCGCGACGAAGCTGGACAGCTACGGCCAGTCCGTCACGTCGCGCTGACGCCGGCCCGCCGTCCGGGGCCCCGACCGAGGGAGGTCGACATGCACGTGCTGTGCGCCGGGGACGACTTCATCACGCCGACGACGTTCGTGGACGCGCTGCGTCCGGTGCTCGATCCGGACACGGCGTTCACCACGCACGCGAGCCGGTGGCCCACCGAGCCGTGGTACGCCACCTCCGAGATCGCCGAGGCGGCCGGCGACGAGGACGAGATCGCCGAGGCCGTCCGCGACGCCGACGTGCTCGTCACGCACCTCGCGCCCGTCACCACGCGGGTGCTCAGCGGCGCGGACCGGCTGCGGCTGGTCGCGACGCCGCGCGGCGGGCCGACGAACGTCGACCTCGAGGCCGCGACCAAGCAGGGCGTGGCCGTCGTCAACCTGCCCGGCCGCAACGCCCGGGCCGTCGCCGAGTTCACCGTCGGCGTCCTCATCGCGGGCCGCCGCAACATCGCGCGCAGCCACGCGCGGATGCGCGACGGCGACTGGACCGGCGACCTCTACCGCTACGACGAGGCCGGCCCCGAGCTCGCCGGGAGCACGGTCGGGCTGGTCGGTCTCGGGCAGGTCGGGTCGCGGGTCGCCGACCTGCTGCGCGCCTTCGGCGTGCACCTGCTCGCGTCGGACCCCTACGTCGACCCCGACGTCGCCGCCGAGCGGGGCGTCGAGCTGGTCGGGCTCGCCGAGCTCGTGGAGCGCAGCGACGTCGTCAGCCTCCACGCGCGACTCTCCGACGAGACGCGCGGGCTGATCGACGCGGACGTGCTCGGCCAGGTCAAGCCGGGCGCCTACCTCGTCAACACCGCCCGCGGGGAGCTGCTCGACGAGGACGCGCTGGTCGACGCGCTGCGCTCGGGGCGGCTGTCCGGCGCCGCGCTCGACGTCTATGTCACCGAACCGCCGCCTCCGGACCACCCGCTGCTGGGCCTGCCGCAGGTGCTCACCGTCTCGCACCTCGCGGGCGCGTCCACCGACGTCGCGCACCGCGCGGCCCGGCGGATGGCCGACGAGGTGCGCCGGTTCGTCGACGGCGAGCCCCTGGCGCACTGCCTGAACCCGGAGGTGCTGCGGTGATCGTCGGTGTGGACGTCGGGACGTCGATGACGAAGGCCGACGCGTACGACGAGCAGGGACGCAAGCTGGCCTCCGCCGAGCGGGCCTCCCGGCTGGAGCAGTTCCCGGACGGCCGGGTCGAGCAGGACCTCGAGGACGTGGTCGGCACGGTCGCGGACGTCGTGCGGCGGGTCGTCGCGGAGGCGGGCGACCGGGAGGTGCGCGCGCTCGCGCTCACCGGCCAGGGCGACGGCATGTGGCTGCGCGACGAGCAGGGCGCCGCGGTGCGCCCGCCGATCTCGTGGCTCGACGACCGGGGCGCCGACGTCGTGCGGGGCTGGCAGGACGACGGCACGCTCGCCGAGGTCTACCGGCGCACCGGCGCCGGCCTGTTCCCCGGGTGCCACGCGCCGCTGCTGGTCGCCCTCGAGCGCGACGAGCCGGAGGCGCTCGAGCGCGCGACCGTCGCGGGCTACTGCGTCGACGCGCTCGTCCAGCGGCTCACCGGCGTCGTCACCGTCGACGCGTCCGACGCCTCGCTGCCGTTCCTCGACGTCGTCTCGCGGCGCTACGACGACGCGGCGCTGGAGGCCTGCGGGGTCGCCCAGCACCGTGGCCTGCTGGCCGAGCCCGCGCCGTCGGGCGCGGTGTTCGCGCTCGACGAGCGCGGCGCCGACATCGTCGGGCTGCCCGTCGGCACCCCCGTCACCGGCGGGCCGTTCGACCTGCCCGCCTGCGCGGTCGGGGCCGGGCTGTCGGCACCGGGCGACGGTCTGGTGATCATCGGGACGACGCTGGCCTGCGAGGTCTTCACCGACCGCGTCGCCCCGGACGACCCGGACGACGCCGCCGGCCCCGAGCCCGCCGGGATGTGGCTGTGCACGCCGCAGGACGAGCTGTGGCTGCGGGCGATGCCGGCGATGGTCGGCACGGCCGGCCTGGACTGGCTGCTCGACTTCCTCGGCGTCGGCATCGACGCCCTGCCCGAGCTGCTCGAGGGCACCGCGCCGGGCGCCGGGGGCGTCTCGGCGCTGCCGTTCCTCGCGGCGTCGGGGGAGCGCGCCCCGTTCGTCGACACGCGCGCCCGGGGCCAGATGGAGGGCATCACGCTCTCGACGCGCCGCGGCGACGTCGTCCGCGCGGTGTGCGAGGGCATCGCCTACACCGCGAAGCACTGCTTCGAGCGCGCCGCGTCGTCGGTGGACCGGCAGGGGACGCTCGTGGCCTGTGGCGGGGGCTCGCAGTCGGGGCCGTGGGCACAGATCTTCGCCGACGTCCTCGAGCGGCCCCTCGTCGTGCCCGACGACCCCGGCCTCGGGACCCGCGGGGCCGCGATCACCGCGGCCCGCGCGCTCGGCGACGACGTCGACCCCGCGGCGTGGGCGGCGCCGTCGCGCACCGTCGAGCCGTCCGCCGACGCGCACACCTGCTACGCCGACGGCTACCTGCGCTACCGCGCGCACGTCGACACCGCGCGGAGCTTCTGGGCGCGCCAGGCCCAGGGGTTCCGGCGCGGGCCCGCGCCGGCGCGGCCCTGAGGTGCTCGGCGGGCCCGACGACCGCGCGGTGTCGGTGGGCCCCTCTAGCGTCGACCCCGTCCACCGAGAGGGGTTCGCCATGAGCAGTCGTCAGCCGGTGTCGTCGGGGCCGTTCGAGGTCGAGCCGTTCGACCTCGGGCGGCTGCTCGCCGCGGGAGCCGCCGGGGACGAGGTGGTGCGGCGCAGCGAGCGCTGGCTCGTCGGGGTCCTCGACGACGCCGACGTGGAGCTCGGCGCGGCCGACCGCGAGGTCGCCGCCCTCGTCGCGGGAGAGGGCTGGTCGGTCGCCCAGGTGGTCGGCGGGTGGGTGCGACGCGCGGCCGGCGCGCCGCCGGGCGGGGTGCGCGAGCTGGTCGCGCCCGGCGTCACGCGCGTGCGCTGACCAGCGCGAGCACGTCGCCGAGCCCGCGCTCGCGCTCCCGCTGCTCGCCGGCCAGCACGAACGCGCGCAGCCCGGCGGCGACGGCGCCCCCGTCGCGGCGCGGGTTGTCGCCGACCATGAGCGTGCGGCGCGGCGCGACGCCGAGGCGCTCGCAGGCGGTGCGGAACAGCTCCGGCGCGGGCTTCTCGCGTCCCTCCTCGCAGGAGAGCACCCAGGTGCCGACGAGGTCCTCGAGCCCCGCGGCACGCGCGTGCCCGCGGATGTCCCAGCCGATGTCGCTGACCACGCCGACCGGGACGCCGCGGCCGGCCAGGGCGCGGAGGAACGAGCCGGTGTCGGCGTAGGGCACCCACGAGTCCTCGGCGACCACCCGCTCCCGCGCCGCCTCCTCGATGCCCGCGAGCCACGGCACGCGCGCGAACCACGCCAGCATCGCCCGGCGGTGGGCCTCGACGTCGAGGTCGCGGCCCTCCTGCGCCGCGATCACCTCGGGCTCCGCGGCCGCCGCCTCGAGCTGGGCGAGCACGGCGGCCGGGTCGTCGAGCGCGCGCCCGGTGTCGGCGGCGATCCGGGCGAGCCACGTGTCGGTCGGGACCATGCGGAACAGCGTGTTGCTGAAGTCGCAGAGCACCGCTTCCAGCGGCGGCACCGGCGAGGCCCGGTCGTCGTCGCTCGGGCGGTAGGCGGCGGGGAGGTCGAACAGCGCGCGCACGGGGTCATGATCCCGGGTGGGCTCGCGTGGTTCCGACCGAAGGGGCCCGTCGCTCTCACGGGGCGGCGGGCGTCAGGCCTGCGCGGCCGGCGTGCCGTCCTCCTCGACGACGGCGGGCTCGTGGAGCGCGCGCTCGCGGCGGGCGGTGCGCACCGCGACCACGATCGCCACGACCCACAGCACCGCGAGCACCAGCAGCACGATCGTCACGACGGTGCTCGCGACGTCGATGCCGTTCAGGAACGTGCGGGCGTTGGTCAGGATGATCAGGCCGCCGGCCGCGGTGCCGAGCACGCGGGCGGGCAGCAGTCGGACGATGTAGGCCGCGAACGGGGCCGCGATCACGCCGCCGATCATCAGGGCGAGCACGACCGTGACGTCGATCTCCGCGGACGACAACGCGACGAGGAAGCCGATGCTCGCGGCCAGCGCGACGACGAACTCCGAGGTGTCGACCGACCCGACGACCTTGCGCGGCTCCAGTCGCCCGGAGGCCAGGAGGCTCGACGTCGCCACCGGACCCCAGCCGCCGCCACCGGACGCGTCGAGGAAGCCCGCGACCAGGCCGAGCGGGCCGAGGAACTTGCCGCCGGGGCGCGGCCCGGACACCACCCGCTCGGCGACCGCCCGCGAGCTGAAGCGCAGCAACACGTAGACGCCGAGCAGCAGCAGGACGAGCGCCATGTACGGCTCGGCGTTCTCGGTGAGGTTGACGAGCACGTAGGCGCCGACCATGGCACCGATCGCGCCGGGCAGCGCGAGGATGCCGACGACGCGCCAGTCGACGTTGCCGAAGCGCCAGTGCGACGCCCCGGAGGCGAGGGTGGTGCCGACCTCGGCGAGGTGCACGGAGGCGGAGGCCACGGCGGGCGCCGTCCCGGCCGCGAGAAGGACCGACGTCGACGTGACGCCGTAGGCCATGCCCAGCGAGCCGTCGACCAGCTGGGCGATCAGGCCCGCGAGGGCGAAGAGCAGGAACGTGCGCACAGGGCTTCCTCGGAGGGTGGGGCGAGCCCGAGCGCCCGTGACGCGGGCACGTCAGCGCACCCGGCCGGGGATCGGACCCGCGACCGGACGAGACGTGGACGGTCAGCGGCGGGGCGTGCGACACCCGGCCGAGGAGACGCGGAGGAGATCCACGTGCGCGCGGCGCACGAGGAGGAGACCCGCGTCGGACATGGTCCTCATGCTCACACGTCGGCGTGACGGACGACAGCGCCGAGCACCACAGCTGTGATGGCCGCCACGCCGACGGGCTGATCAGCCGGGCAGGGGGACCTGGCCGGGCTGGACCGGCTGACCCGGCTGCGCGGGCTGGGTGGGCTGCGCGGGCTGGGTCGGCTGGGCGGGCTGGCCCGGCTGCGCGGGCTGGGTCGGCTGGGCGGGCTGGGTCGGCTGCGCGGGCTGTCCCGCCGCCCCCGGCACCGTCTGCACCGTCGCCCCGGGCGCCACCTGCACCGTCGCGCCCGGCTGGACCTGCACCACGATCGGCCCGGACGCGGCGTCGCCCCGGGGTCCCCGGCCGTCACGGCCGTCGCCGCGGTCGAACCCCCGTTCCTGGGCGCTCGTCCCGGGCCCCATCGGGGGACGGTCGCGCGGCCCGTCGCCGCGGGGGCCGCCCGGCCCGCCCACGGTCGCGGCCAGCACGGCGCCGGTGAGCAGCACGCCGAGCACGAGCCCGGCGATGCCGGCCACGAGGACCGCGGTCCGCCGGGTCCAGGAGGACGGGCGGGTGGTGCGCTGCCAGCGCGTCGGGGGACCCGGCTCGCCGGCGTCGGCGGGGTGGCTCGTCGCGGTCGGCCGGGTCGCCGGGTCGTCGCCCGGGGTGCCGGCCTGCGGGGTGTCGCTCATCGTTCGCTCTCCGATCGTCGGCGGGGAGCACCGACACTGGGCACCGCGGCTGAACCGGACCTGAAGCACCCGCCCGCGCGCCGGGTCTTCAGCGACGGTTCAGGAGCGGCAGGCCACCATCGACGCCGTGGGGACCCGGGGAACGGCGGCACGCGTGCTCGTCGTCGAGGACGAGGCGGCCATCCGCGAGTCGGTGGTCGACGCGCTGAGCGACGCCGGTTTCCGTGCGCTCGGGCGCGGCGACGGGACGGGGTTCGAGGACCTGCTCGACGGCTTCCGCCCCGACCTCGTCGTCCTCGACGTCATGCTGCCCGGCCGCGACGGCTTCGCCCTGCTGCGCGTGGCGCGCGAGCGCAGCGACGCCGGCCTGGTCCTGCTCACCGCACGCGACGCGCTCGCCGACCGTCTCCACGGCCTCGACGGCGGCGCCGACGACTACGTCGTCAAGCCGTTCCTGCTGGCCGAGCTCGTGTCCCGGGTGCGCGCGGTGCTCCGCCGCCGCGGCCGGGTCCCCACGGCGCTCGCCGTCGGCGACCTCGTCGTCGACGAGGAGGCCGGCACCGCCACCCGCGCCGGCACGGTGCTCGACCTCACCGCCACCGAGCTGCGCCTGCTGCGCTACCTCGTCGAGCAGCGCGGGCGGACCGTCACCAAGAACCAGATCCTCACGCAGGTCTGGGGCTACGACGCCTACGACCCGAACCTCGTCGAGGTCCACGTGTCGGCGCTGCGGCGCAAGCTGGAGGCGCACGGGCCGCGGATCGTCCACACCGTGCGCGGGCTGGGCTACGCGCTGCGGCCCGCGCCGGGGGAGGGGACGTGACCGCGGGCCTGCGCGCCCGCTGGACCTCCGGGCGCTCGCTGCGCTTCCGCGTCACCGCGCTGGTACTGGTCGTCGTGGCGCTGGCGCTGGTGGTCATCGGGGTGGCGGTCGACCTGTCGCTCGACGCCCAGCTGCGCCGCGACCAGCAGAGCCGCCTCGACGACCGCGCCACCCGCGCCGGGCTGCTCGTCGCGGCCGGGACGACCGGGGCGCCGCTCGTCGAGGCCGTCGACGGGCAGGGCATCCGCGCGGTGCTGCTCGACGCCGCGGGTCGGCGGGTGGCGGGATCGGTCGACGGCCCGCCCGGACGACCACCGATGCGGCCGGGACGCCCCGACCGCCCGCCCCGCGACGGGGAGCTCGCCCGCACCGTCGCGGTCCCCGACGGCACCCGCCTCGTGCTCACGGTCGACCCGGCCGAGAACGACGACGTCCTGGCGCGGCTGCGCGCGGTGATGATCGGGGTCGGGGCGCTCGGGCTCGCGGCCGTGGCCCTGGCCCTGCTCGCGGTGGTGCGGGTGGCGCTGCGCCCGCTGGACGACATGACGGCGCTGGCCCGCGACATCGCCGGCGGCGAGCGGGGCCGGCGGCTGCGCCCCGAGCGCACGGACACCGAGCTCGGGCGCACCGCGGCGGCCTTCGACGACATGCTCGACGCGCTCGAGGACGCCCAGGGCCGCGCCGAGGACGCGGCCGCCGAGGCGCGCCGCTCGGAGGTGCGTACCCGCCGCTTCCTGTCCGACGCCGCCCACGAGCTGCGCACCCCCGTGACCGGCGTGCAGACCCTCGCCGAGTCGCTCGTGCGCCAGCCCGACGCGGACCTGGCGCGCCGGGAGCGGATCGCCACCACCCTGGTGCGCGAGACCCGGCGCGCCGGTGCGCTCGTCGCCGACATGCTCGAGCTCGCCCGCATCGAGGACGGCGCCCCCCTCGACCGGCGCGAGGTCGACCTCGCCGAGCTCGCCGCCGCCGAGGCCGAGCGCACCGCGCTGCTCGCCCCCGGGATGACGGTGCAGGTGGACGGGCCGCCGACCCGGGTCGACGCCGACCCCGCGCGGATCGCGCAGATCCTCGCCAACCTGCTGGAGAACGCCCGCCGGCACGGGCCCGCCGACGGCACGGTGCGCATCGAGGTGTCGCGCGACGGCGCGCAGGCGGTGGTCGACGTCGTCGACGAGGGGCCCGGCATCCCGCCGGCCGACCGCGAGCGCGTCTTCGACCGGCTCGTGCGCCTCGACGACGCCCGGTCCCGGGACGCCGGCGGCGCCGGTCTCGGCCTGCCGATCGCCCGCGCGCTCGCCCGGGCGCACGGCGGGGAGCTGCGGGTGGTCGACACCGAGCGCGGCGCGCGGCTGCGCCTGACGCTGGGTGCGCTCCGCGCAGGTGAGCAGAAAGAAGGGCTATAGCCCTCCTTTCTGCTCACCTGGCGAAGCCACCAGCACCGTCGCGTTGTCGGTGGTCCCGGCCTCGGCGGCGAGGGCCAGGACGCGCTCGGCCTGGGCCGCCGGGCCCCCGCCGGCCGCGAGGGCGGCGGCGAGCGCCGGCGCCCGCACGCTGCGGTGCACGCCGTCGCTGACCAGCAGCAGGGTGCCCGGATCGTCGACGACGGCGATGCCGACCTCGTGCGGGCGCACCGTGCGCACGCTCGTCGTCAGGACGTTCTCCAGGCGCGGGTGCACGGGCACGCCGTGGGCGCGCATCGCGGCGGCGACGGTGTGGTCGGCGGTCAGGGTGCGCAGCGAGCGCCCGTCCCACGCGAGCGCCCGGCAGTCGCCCACCCACGCGAGACGCCAGCGCGGGTCCCCGGCGCCGGGGGCGAGCGCGACGACCGCGGCGGCGTCGCCGGGCACGAGGTCGTGGGTGCTGACGAGCAGGTCGTGGGCCGCGAGGAGGGCGAGGTCGGGGCGGCCCTCGAGCACCGCGACGCGCACGGCGTGGTCGGCGACGAGGCGGGCGGCGAACCCGGCGGCCTCGGCGTCGCCCACCCCGTCGGCGACGGCGACGGCGAGGCGGCCGGTCGCGCCGCGGTGGGCGGCGGCCGCGTCGGCGTGGTGCCGGCGGGGCCCGCGCCGCTCCGCCCACGCGACGGACCCGTCGGACCGCTGGACGCCACCCGCGACGGACGCGCCGAGGTCCACGGCGGCGTCGCGCCACCCGGTGCTCAGCGGTGCGGCCTCCGGCGGTGCGGCGTCCAGGGTGTCCACGGGCCCTCCTCGCTCGGCGCCGATCCCTCGGCGTCCTCCCGACCAGCGTGGGTCGCGAGGCTGGGCGTGAGCTGTGAGGCGGGTGAGCGCGCGAGGTGGAGTCGCGGATTCCTGGCGAGATCGTGAGACAACTCTGATGGACCAGTGAAGCCCATTGCTCGTCGCTCTCCGTGTTCTATGCTCCTCGTACCCGCCGGGCGTCAGACCGAGGTCCGGGCCGGGAGCCGATCACCCCGCACCCCCCGTGACCTCGAGGATGTCCCATGTCGCAGCAGGCCCCGCCGCCCCCCGCCGGTTTCCCGCACCCGCCGATGCCGCCGGGCCCGGCCGGGATGCCCTACGGCGGCCCACCCCCCGTTCCGGGCTATGGTGGTTACCCTCCGCCACCTCCCGTGCGCAAGAGCTCGGTCGGGAAGATCCTCGGGATCGTCGTGGTCGCGATCGTCGCGCTCCTGGCGGGGCTGTTCGCGCTCCTCGTGGTGTTCGGCAACCCCTCCGTGACGGCCGACCAGGTCGAGCAGCAGATCGCCCAGCAGTACGGGGTCGAGGCCGGCCAGGTCAGCTGCCCGTCGTCGCTGGAGGGCGAGGTCGGTGCGACGATCACGTGCACCGGCACGGACGCCGGCGTCACCACCCCGCTGCTGGTGCAGGTCACCGGCGTCGAGGGTGACGTCGTGAACTTCAGCATCACCCCGCAGTGAGCGGGGCGGTCATGATGACCGCGTGACCGAGCTGTCGCCGCCGTACCCGCCGCCCCGTTGAGCGCGGCGGGGACGGCGGCGCTCGTCGTGGCGCCGGTCCTGCTCGGCGCGCTGACCCAGCGCACGACGGGGCTCGGCCTCGCGCTGGTCGGGGGCCCCTTCCTCGTGGCCGTCCTGGGCCCGCGCGACGGCGTCTCGTTCGGCAACGCGCTGCAGGTCGTGCTCTGCCTGGTCGTGCTCGCGCGCACCCGCCACGGCGTCGACGTCCGTGCGGCGACGCTGCTGCTGGTGGGCGCGGTGGTGGCGGTCCCGCTCGGGGTGGTCGTCGTCGGCGTGCTGCCGGAGGGGCCGCTGCTGGTCGTCGTCGGCGCGCTCGCCCTCGCCGCCGTGCTGCTCTCGCTGGTCCCGCGCCTGGGCAGCCGGTTGCGGGGGACGCCCGGCGCGCTCGTCGCGGGGGCGGTCGCCGGGTTCGTCAACGTCACCGCCGGCGTCGGCGGCCCCGCCATCTCGGCCTTCGCGCTGGCCCGCCGCTGGAGCACCGAGGTCCTCGTCCCGACCGCGCAGGTGGTCCTGCTCGTCATCAACCTCGTCGCGCTGCTGAGCAAGGGCCTGCCTCGCCTCGACGGCGCCGTGTGGGGCGCGGGCCTCGCCGGGATCGCGGTCGGGGTCGTGCTCGGCGGGCTCGTGCACGACCGGCTGAGGCCCGAGACGGCCCGCCGCGTCGTGATCCTGCTGGCCCTCGCCGGTGCCGTCGCGACGCTGGTCAGGGGCCTGCTGACCCTTTGAGCCCGATCCGTCGGCAGGCGAGGGATCGCTGTCCCTGGGTGGACAGGCTCGTCGCGCGGGGGCACAGTGGTGGTCGCCACCCGCGGCTTCACCCTCTCGAGGCAGGCGGTTCTCACCCCAGCCCGAGGAAGAGGTGGCTCTTTCCCATGATGGCGCCTCGTGAACGCGCCGGCCGACCGTCCGTGGTCGAGGACGTCGGTCGCGACGCCGGCATCGATCCCGGCCACGGCGGTCTGACCGTCGCCCCCACCCAGCCGCGCCCGGGTCTCGTGCTCGTGCGGGTCATCGGTGAGGTCGACATGCTGACCGCCCGGCACCTGTCCGACGTCCTGCTCGGGTCGGTCACCACGGTGGCCGACGACCGCGACGCCGCCGGCCGCGCGACCGAGCAGCCGTCGGTGGTGGCCGACCTCGAGGGCGTGACGTTCCTCGGGGCCTCCGGCCTGGACGTGCTCGCGGCCGTCCAGGGCGCGGCGGTCGCCCGCGACGTCCGCCTCGTGCTCGTCGCGACCCACCGCACGGTGCTGCACCCGATCCGGCTCACCGCCCTCGACCGCTGCCTCGCGCTCGCCGACACCGACCCGGCGCTCGGCCGCGGTGCGTCGCCCGGCGGGACCGACCGGTGACCGCCACGGTGCGCCGCGACGGCGCCGCCCGCGACGGGGCGGACCCACCGCCGCCCGAGCTCGCCGCCGCCATCCGGGCGGCGATCGGCTACCTCGGCGACCTCGTCGACCCGCCGTCCGCGGTGCTCGACGGGCGGCTCGACCGGATGCTGCGCGCGGCCGTCACCGCGCACACCCACCAGGCGCGCGGCCGGGGCGACGGCGACGGCCGGGTGGCCATGGACGAGGCGGCCGCGGCCGTGCGCACGGCGTGCGCGCACCTCGCCGCCCGCGAGCTCGAGGACGCGTACCTCGCGCTGCGCGCGGCCGCCGACCGCGTGCCGCGCCCCACCGGCTGAGGCCAGGTCACCAGGAGAACCCGTGGCCGGCGCCCTGCCGCACCAGCACGGGCTCGTCGGAGGACAGGTCCACGACCGTCGTCGGCTCGGTCCCGCACTCCCCGGAGTCGAGGACCGCGTCCAGCTGGTGCCCGAGGCGCTCGAGGATGTCCCGTCCGCTGGTCAGGGGCTCCTCGGTGTCGGGCAGCAGCAGCGTCGAGGACAGCAGCGGTTCGTCCAGCTCGGCGAGCAGGGCGTCGACCACGGGGTGCGCCGGGATGCGGACCCCCACGGTGCGCTTGCGCGGGTGCAGCAGCCGCCGCGGCACCTCCTTGGTGGCCGGGAGGATGAACGTGTAGCAGCCGGGCGTGGCCGCCTTCACCGCGCGGAACACCGGTGTCGAGATGCGCACGAACTGCCCGAGCTGGGCGAAGTCGCGGCACACGAGCGTAAAGTGGTGCCGCGCGTCGAGCCGCCGGATCGTCCGGATGCGCTCGAGGCCCTCGCGGTTGCCGACCGTGCAGCCCAGCGCGAAGCACGAGTCGGTCGGGTAGGCGATGAGCCCGCCCGCGCGCAGCAGCTCGACGGTCTGCAGGACCGACCGGCGCTGCGGGTTGCGCGGGTGCATCTCGACGTAGCGCGCCGTGGTCGTCACCGCCATCGCCGAAGAGTAGGAGCCCCGCGTGCCGGAGAGGAACCACTCGAGGGGGATTGGGCGCGCCACCGGTGGGGCATCTACGCCGGAGCCGTGACCGGAACGAGACCTACAAGACGCGCGACCGCGACGTCATTGCCCCGATCGGGTGCAGGTGGCCGCGCAGAAGGAGGAACTCGCATGGGCGCCCACCGCATCGACCGTCGCGTCGACCACCGCACGACCCCGCGCTCCGGCCTGCGCCGCCTCGCCGGACGCGGAGCCGTCGCCACCTCGGCCGCGCTCGCCCTGGCCGGCTCCGGCGCGGGACTCGCGACCGCGTCGCCGGGTCACGGCGACGGCGACGGCCGGGGGACCTCCTCCTCGTCCCCGGGCAACGGACACGGCAACGGCCACGCGTACGGCCTCGGCGACGGACACGGCAACGGGCACGGCAACGGGCACGGCAACGGGCGCGGCAACGCCTACGGCCACGACGACTCCTCCCGGTACCGCGCCACCGCCGACTGCGACGGCTCGTCGGCCAGCAGCTCGTCGGCCTCGTCCGACTCCTCCGACGGCGGCCTCGTCGGCGGCCTGCTCGGCGACCTCGGGCTCTCGGACGGTGCGGACCAGCAGAGCTGCGACATCGGCACGTCGTCCTCGTCCTCCTCCACGTCCTCCTCCACGTCCTCCACCACGTCCTCCACCGACGGCTCGTCGGGGGACGGCTCGTCGGCCGACGCGTCGGGCGCCACCGGCTCGAGCACCGACACCCAGCAGGCCGTCCAGCGCACGCCGCAGACCAACCCCGTCGACGAGCCGCCCGACTTCGGCGAGACCTCCTCCATCCCGATCACCCTGTAGAGCACACTCGTCGCCGTGGACCTGGTGGCTCCCTGGCGACTCGTCGATGCCCGTCGCCCCGACGCGGTGGACACGGCCCGGCGACGGATCGACGAGGTCGACGACCGGGTGCGCGCCTGGGTCGAGCTCGTCCCGCCGGACGCGGGCGGGGACGGCCCGCTCGCCGGCGTTCCGGTGGGCATCAAGGACATCGTCGACGTCGCGGGCGTGCCCACCCGGTGCGGCTCGGCCGCGCGCGCCGACGCCCCGCCCGCCACCGACGACGCGGCGATCACGGCGCTGCTGCGCGGGGCGGGCGCGGTGGTCGTCGGCAAGACGGTGACCACCGAGTTCGCCTTCTTCGACCCCGGCCCCACCCGCAATCCGCACGACCCGGCGCGCACGCCCGGCGGGTCGTCGAGCGGGTCCGCCGCCGCGGTCGCGGCCGGCATGGTGCCGCTCGCGGTGGGCACGCAGACCGCCGGCTCGGTGGTGCGCCCGGCGTCGTACTGCGGGGTCGCGGGCCTCGCCGTCGCGCGCGGGTCGCTGCCGACGGCGGGCGTGAATCCGCTGGCCCCGGGCCTGGACACCCTCGGGCTGTTCGCGGCGAGCGTCGAGGATCTCGCCACCGCGCGCGCGGCCCTCGCCGGCCACGCCCCGGCGACGGCGTCCGGGACCTCGCCGCGGCTGCTGACCTGGGACGGCACGGACGTCGCCGAGGTCTCGCCCGCCATGCAGGAGGCGCACGCCGACGCCGTCGCCGCGGCCCACGTCGCCGGGGCCGGCCTCGCGGCCTGGGACCTCGACCTGCGGCGGGCCACCGTCGACCACCGGATGGTCATGGCCGCCGAGGCGTCGATGACCGTGCCGGACGCGCCGGGTCTCGGGCCGAACCTGCGGGCGCTGCTCGCGGAGGGCCGGGCGGTGCCGCCCGACGAGCTCGCCGCCGCCCGTGAGCGCGCCGCGACGACCCGTGAGGCCGTGCTGGCGCGCCTCGACGACGCCGACGCCGTCCTCGTCCCCGGCGCGCTCGGTGTGGCCCCGGCGGGCCTCGACGCCACCGGCGACCCGGTGCTCTCGCGACCCTGGCACCTGCTCGGCCTGCCCGCCCTCGCCGTACCGGGCGCCCGCGACGCCGCCGGCCTGCCGCTGGGCCTCGCCCTCATCGGCCACCCCGACCGCGAGGACGCCCTGCTCGCCGCCGGCCGCTGGCTGGAGCCGCTCCTCGGTCGGTGAGCGGGGGCGCCGGGCCCGCCCCTCGTGCGTGATCTCCTCAGCTATCGCTCAGAAGATCACGCACATGGGCTCGGCCACGTGGCGTGTACCGGGTTGCGCGGCGCGGGAAGCTGGGACGCGTGGCGGAGGGCGATGCCCGCACGGAGCTCGACACCGAGTTCCAGCGGGAGTTCGAGGAGGAGCTCGACCACCACCACCTGTGGCACCGCGAGGACCAGCGCCACCAGTTCGGCAGCGACTCCCCGCTGCTCCCGCCCCGGCTGGCCGCCCTCGTGCGCTACGTCCCGCGCGCGCACCCCGCGGGCTTCGTCGTCGGCGTCGCGTTCGCCCTCATCTCGCTCACCCCGTCGCTGATCCCCCGCGACTACCTCTTCCAGGGCCTCGCCACCGGCATCTCCGGCGGCCTGGGCTACGGGCTCGGCGTGGCGTTCGCCTGGCTGGTGGGGCGCACGGGCAAGTGGACCCACCTCACCGTGCGGGTGCAGCGCGCGACCCCGGTCTGGCTGACCCCCGGGGCCTGGCTCGTCCTCGTCGTCACCGCGACGGTGGCACTGGTCATGATGCTCGTCGCCGGCGCCGGGTGGCAGCAGCAGGTCGCCGGGCTCATGGGCATCGCGCAGCCCACCACCGACGGCTGGCTGCGCGCCGGCCCGGTCGCGCTCGTCGTCGCCGGGCTGATCGTCGGGTTCGGCCGCGGCGTGCGCTGGCTCGCCGGCCGGGCCGGTGACCTGCTGCGCCGCCGCGCCCACCTCCCCGCGCAGGTGGCCACGGTCGCCGGCACCGTGATCGTCGTCGTCCTCGTCGCCACGATCATCGACGCGCTGGTCCTGCGCACCGGCCTGCGCGTCGCCGATGCCGCCTTCAGCGCCACCAACGACGAGACCTACCCGGGCGTCGTCGCCCCGATCTCCCCGCTGCGCTCGGGCTCGCCGCCCTCCCTGGTGCCCTGGACGTCGCTGGGGCGCGAGGGCCAGGACTTCGTCGCGGGTGGGCCGACGCTCGCCCGGCTCGGCGAGGCGTCCGGGCGCCGTCCCGTGCCCCCGATCCGCGCCTACGTCGGGCTGATGTCCGCGCCGGGTCCCGATGAGCGGGCCCGCCTCGCCGTCGCCGAGCTCGAGCGCACCGGGGCGTTCGAGCGCGACGTCGTCGCCGTCGTCACCACCACCGGCACGGGCTGGATCGACGACTCGGTGGCCGACTCCCTCGAGATGATCTGGGGCGGGGACAGCGCGATCGTCGCCACCCAGTACTCCTACCTGCCGAGCTGGCTGTCGTTCGTCGTCGACCGCAGCCGCGCCGCGGCCGAGGGGCGGGCGCTCTTCGACGCCGTGCACGCGCGCGTCGAGCAGATGCCCCCGGACCGGCGACCTCGGCTCATCGTCTTCGGCGAGAGCCTCGGCTCGCAGGGCTCGGAGGCGGCGTTCTCGAGCATCGACGACGCGCGGGCCCAGGCCGACGGGGTCCTCTGGGTCGGCCCTCCGAACTCCAACCGCCTCCACGCGGAGCTCACCGCGCGCCGCGACCCCGGCTCGACCGAGGTCCGCCCCGTGGTCGACGACGGCCGCGAGGTCCGCTTCGGGTCGACCGCGGCGGAGCTCCGGGAGCCGCCGGGAGTGTGGTCCTCACCACACGTGGTCTACCTGCAGCACCCCTCGGACCCCGTCGTCTGGTGGTCCCCGGAGCTCCTCTGGCACCGGCCCGACTGGCTCACCGAACCCCCTGGTCGGGACGTGTCCGACGCCGTCGACTGGTACCCGGTCGTGACCTTCTGGCAGGTCACCATCGACCTCACCAATTCGCTGTCGGTGCCCGACGGGCACGGCCACCAGTACCGCGCGGTGATGGTCGAAGGCTGGCTCACGATGGGTATGCCAGCGGGGTGGACCCCTGCGGACACGGAGAGGGTGGCAGGCATGCTGGGGCTGTGACCGCTCCCCAGCCCACGGCCACGGACGCGCGCCCACCGTCGGACGACCCTGCTCGGACCGACGCGACGGCACCCCACTGGCGGCGCCTCGCCCCGCCCGCGGTGGTCGCGCTCCTGCTGCTCGGCTGGAGCAACGTCGCCCTGCCGGCACTGCCCGCCGACCCGGTGCTCAAGGCCCTCTTCAACCTCGGCGGCGTCGCCGCGCTCGTCACCGTCGCCCGCCTGCTGGGGCTGACCTGGGCCGACCTGGGCATCGGCCGCGGCACCTGGGGCGCGGGCGCGCGCTGGGGCGGCGCGGCCATCGGTGTCGCGATCCTCGGCTACGGCGCGGTGCTCACCGTCGCGCCCCACCTGCTCGAGAACCCGCAGCTCGCCGGCGCCTCCCCCGGGGCGCTCCTCCTGCGCGGCCTCGTCCTCATCCCGCTGGGCACCGTGCTCGCCGAGGAGCTCGCGTTCCGCGGCGTGCTGCAGGGGCACACCGTCCGCTCGCTGTCCGCCCGCGTCGCCCTGAGCACCACCGCGGTGGCGTTCGGCCTCTGGCACCTCACCGTCGCGCTCGGGCCCTCGGCGGTGCCGCTGCCGCCGACGCTGCAGTGGACCTCCGCGCTCGCGGTCCTCGTGGTGACCGTGCTGGGCGGCTTCGCGCTCGGCTGGCTGCGCCACCGCACCGGCTCGGTGCTCGCCCCGATCGGGCTGCACCTGGGCACCAACGCGGTCGGGCTCGTCGCCGCGGGCGTGGCCCTCGCGCACTAGGAGTCGCGCCAGGCCGGTCCGACACCCTGCACTCCTCCGTCGCGCAGTGTGTCGGCGTGCGGCGGCGCGGGCTCGGTACGCGTAGCAGAGAATGTCCCGATGACCGTCGTCGACAACGCGGTGTACGTCCACGGGGAGCGCTCCCGCGAGCCGGACTCGCTGGACCGCACCCTGGAGATGCTGCGCACGCACGGGGCCGACGACGGGTTCGCCTGGATCGGGCTGCTGCGTCCCGACGCCGACGAGATCGACCGGCTGGCCCAGGAGCTCTCGCTGCCGCCGCTCGCGGTCGAGGACGCCGTGGCGGCCCACCAGCGTCCCAAGCTGGAGCGCTACGACGACGTGGAGTTCGTCGTGCTCCGCCCGGCCTGGTACGTCGACGAGGACGAGGACGTCCAGGTCGGCGAGATCCACCTCTTCCTCGGCCAGGACTTCGTGGTCACCGTCCGGCACGCCGACACCCCCGACCTGTCGTCGGTGCGCTCCCGGCTCGAGGCGGACCCGTCGCTGCTGGCCCGGGGCCCGCGAGCGGTCCTCTACGCCGTGCTCGACCGCGTCGTCGACGACTACCTGCCCGTGACCCGCGGGCTGCGCAACGACATCGACCAGATCGAGACCCAGGTCTTCGGCGGCGACCCCAGCGTCTCGCGGCGCATCTACCAGCTCTCCCGCGAGGTCATCGAGCTGCAGCGCGCCGTCGACCCGCTGCGCGAGGTCCTCGACGGGCTGGTCGCCGAGTCCGCCGACGACCCGGCCCAGATCGAGCTGCACCGCGGCCTGCGCGACGTCGCCGACCACACCGCGCAGATCAGCGAGTCCGCCGACAACTTCCGCCAGCTGCTCGGCAACATCCTGCAGGTCAACGCCGCGCTCGTGGGGCAGCGGCAGAACGAGGAGATGCGCCGGCTCTCCGAGACGAGCCTCGCCCAGGGCGAGGAGGTCAAGAAGATCTCGAGCTGGGCGGCGATCCTGTTCACCCCGTCGCTCATCGGGGCGATCTACGGCATGAACTTCGAGAACATGCCCGAGCTCGCGTGGACGTTCGGCTACCCGTTCGCCCTGGGACTGATGGTGCTCGCGTCGGTGACGCTCTACCTCCTGTTCCACAAGCGCGGCTGGCTGTGAACCCCGACCGCGCCCGGTCCTTCGGGGCCGCCGCGGACGACTACGACCGGCTGCGCCCGGCCCCGGCGCCCGAGGCCGTGCGCCGGCTGCTGCCCGGGCCCGGGGCCGCCGTCCTCGACCTCGGCGCCGGCACGGGCCTGCTGACCCGGGCCCTGACCGCCGCGGGCGCCACCGACGTCGTCGCGGTCGAGCCGGACGACGCGATGCGCGGGGTGCTCGCGACGAGGAGCCCGGGGGTGCGGGTGCTCGCCGGCACCGCCGAGGACGTCCCGCTGCCCGACGCGTCCGTCGACGCCGTCCTGGTCGCGTCGGCGTGGCACTGGTTCGACCCGGACCGGGCGAGCGCCGAGGTCGGCCGTGTCCTGCGCCCGGGCGGGGTGCTGGGCCTGCTGTGGACCTACTGGGATCCCGCACAGGAGTGGGTCGCCGAGCTGCGGGCGATCGGGGGGCTCGACGACCAGGGCCGGGCGCCGGCGGTGGACGCCGACTTCGTCGTCGACCTGCCGGAGGGGGCCCCGTTCGGCCCCGGGGAGCCGCAGGTGTTCCGGCACGCGGTGTGGATGGCCGCCGCCGACGTCGCGGCGATGCTCGGCACCCACTCCGCGGTCCTGACACTGCCGGCGGACGAGCGGGCGGAGGTCGACCGGCGGGCGCGCGAGCACGTGGCGCGGGCGGTGGGCACCGACCCCGTGCGCGTGCCGTTCGTGACCGCGGTCTGGAGGGCGTTCCGGACATCCGGGTGAGATCCGCCCAGGGGTCGTCCGGGCATGGACGGCGGCGGGCAAGTCAGGTTAGCCTCCCCTCACTGAACGAGGAGGCGGGCGATGACGCTGCGACTGCCCACGGCCGAGGTGACCGTGCTGCTCGGCGAGCCGATCGTGCGGCGGCGGCTGATGGCGATGTGCGACGACGCGTCGTCCGGGGTCCGGCGGATCACCGTCGACCCGTCGGCGGGCGTGCGGGAGCGGCGCCGCCGCCTCGAGGAGGCGGGCGGCGCCGCGGTCGTGCTGGTGGACCGGGTCACCGACGGGCTCGACGCCACGGGGCGCCGCGTGGTGCTGGGCGCGCTGGCGGGCCTGGCCGCACGGGGTGCCGCGGTCCTGGTCGACGACGACGACAGCGTGGCCGCGCTCGCGGTCGCCGACGCGACGCTGCGCGCCGACCCGGTGCGCGGGCTCGTCGTGGAGCCCGCTGCGGGGTCGCTCGCGCCGCTCGAGGAGCTCTACCGGGCCTCGTAGGTCAGGCAGTCGGCGACGTCCTTGCCGGCGCCGATCTCGACCGACGATGCGGTGCACTCGAGCTTGTCGTTGAACTTGCACTCGGAGCGGTGGCACGCGCCGACCACGCCGTTGCGGTCGACGCCGCCACGGAACGAGATCTCGACGAAGGTGCCGCACGCGGCGTTGTCGCCGGCGATGGTGATCGCGGCGGCGTGGCAGGTCGAGTCCTCGTTGTAGGCACACGAGGTCGCGGAACAACCCTGCACGGTGGGCAGGCTCTGGGCTGCGGTCATGGCGACGATGGTGGCGGTCCGGCGGACCCCCTCGCCAGGCAGTGAAGGCTGCCCTGACCAGGGCGGACGGCCGTCCCGGCGACGAGCGACCTGCGGGAACCGCAGCGACACCCGCGACAAACCGTCGAGACTGTGACGACGGTCACAGTGCGCCCCACCCGTCCGGGCCTGTCGGAGGAAGGTTGCCCTGTCCTCAGCCGCGGGGCTCTTCCCCATCAGGATCATCTGGGCCACGGTGACCGGTACCACCACCGCCGGCCGACGGGAGCACCCCGGATGACCGAGACCGTCCCCCAGCCCACCGCGACGACCACCACGTACGTCGGCCGGAGCCTGCCGCGCAGGGAGGACGCCGCGCTGCTCACGGGCCGGGGTACCTGGACCGACGACATCGCCCCGCTCGGCACCGTGCACCTCGCGCTCGTGCGCAGCCCGGTGGCGCACGCGCGGATCGCCGGGATCGACACGACCGCCGCCCGCGAGGCCGACGGTGTCGTCGCGGTCCTCACCGGGGCCGACCTCCACGACGAGTTCGCGATCGGCATCCCGTGCGGCTGGCCGGTCACCGAGGACATCCTCGTGCCCGACCACCGCCCGCTGGCCCGCGACGAGGTCAACCACGTCGGCGACGCGGTCGCGGTCGTGGTGGCGACCGGCGCCGCGGCCGCCCGGGACGCCGCGGAGCTCGTGGTCGTCGACTACGACGAGCTCCCCGCGGTGGTCGACATCGAGGCCGCCCTGGAGCCCGGCGCCCCGCTGGTGCACGAGGAGTTCGGCACCAACCACTGCTACACCTGGCCGCTCGCGGTCGGCGACGTCGACGCGGCGCTGGCGCAGGCCGACGTCGTCGTCGAGGGCCGCTACCTCCAGCAGCGCGTCATGGCCTCGCCGATGGAGACGCGCGCGGTGGTGGTCACCCCGGACGCCGTCGGCGGCGGGTTCACGATCCACACCTCGACCCAGGTGCCGCACTTCGTGCGCGACCTCCTCGCGTTGATGACCGGCATCTCCGACACCAAGCTGCGCGTCGTCGCCCCCGACGTCGGCGGCGGCTTCGGCGCGAAGCTCAACGTGTACGCCGAGGAGGCGCTCGCGCTGGTCCTGGCGAAGCGGCTGCGCCGGCCCGTCAAGTGGACCGAGACGCGCTCGGAGCACCACATCGCGACCACCCACGGCCGCGGGCAGGTCCAGTACATGACCGTCGGCGCGACGCGCGACGGGAAGATCCTCGGGATGAAGGTCCGCCTCGTCGCGGACATGGGCGCCTACCTGCAGCTGCTGACCCCCGGCATCGCCGTGTTCGGCGCCTTCACCTACTGCGGGCTCTACGACTTCGGCGCCTACGACTTCGAGTGCCGGGGCGTGTTCACCAACCTCACCCCCACCGACGCCTACCGCGGCGCCGGGCGCTCCGAGGCGGCCTACGCCCACGAGCGGGTCCTCGACGACCTCGCCCGCGCCCTCGACATGGACCCCGCCGAGCTGCGGCTGCGCAACCTGCACCCGCCGTTCTCCGAGCCGCGCACCGTCCCGTCCGGCGTGCAGTACGACTCCGGCGACTACGAGCCCTGCATGCGCCGCGCGCTCGAGCTGGTCGACTACGAGGGGCTGCGCGCCGAGCAGCGCCGCCGTCGCGAGGCCGGCGAGACGGTCGAGATCGGCGTGGGCATCGGCAACTTCACCGAGTCCGGCGGGCTCTCGCCGTCGAAGGTGGCCGCCGGCGTGCGGCTGCAGAGCGGCGGCTGGGAGGCCGCGACGGTCCGCATGACGACGGCCGGGCGCGCAGAGGTCGTCACCGGCACCAGCCCGCACGGCCAGGGCCACGAGACGGCGTGGGCCCAGATCGTGGCCGACTCGCTCGGCATCGACCCCGCCGACGTCGAGGTGTTCCACTCCGACACCATGATCGCGCCCTTCGGGCGCGACACCTACGGCTCGCGCAGCCTCGCGGTCGGCGGCTCGGCGGTCTACGGCGCGGCGGAGAAGGTCGTCGCCAAGGCCCGGCTGCTCGCCGCGCACCTGCTCGAGGCGTCCGAGGACGACCTCCAGTTCACCGGCGGGGTCTTCTCCGTGGCCGGGACCTCGGGCCCGTCGCTGACGATCCAGGAGGTGGCGGGGGCGGCCTCGCTCGCGGCGGACCTGCCCGAGGGCATGGAGCCGAACCTCACCGCCGACCACCACTTCGACCCGCCCAACTTCACCTGGCCGTTCGGCACCCACATCGCCGTCGTCGAGGTCGACACCGAGACCGGCGACACCCGGGTCCGGCGCTTCGTCGCCGTCGACGACTGCGGGCGCATCGTCAACCCGCAGATCGTCGACGGGCAGCTGCACGGCGGCATCGCCCAGGGCATCGCGCAGGCCCTCTACGAGCAGGCCACGTTCGACGAGGCGGGCCAGCCGACGGCGGCGACGTTGGCCGACTACGCGGTGCCCGCGGCCGCCGACCTGCCCGGCTTCGAGCTCGACCAGACCGTCACCCTCTCGCCGACCAACCCGCTCGGCGCCAAGGGGATCGGCGAGTCCGGGGCGATCGGGTCCTCGCCGGCGGTGGTGAACGCGGCGATCGACGCCCTCGCCGCCCGGGGCGTCACGCACCTCGACATGCCGCTGACCCCGCAGCGGGTCTGGCGCGCGATCACCGACGCGGCCAAGGTGATCGCATGACCGCCACCGAGGCCGAGACGGAGACGCGGTACGACCACGGGGGCGACGAGTTCGTCTACGTCGAGCTCTCGGCGGCGATGAGCCTGCCGGTGCACTTCCGGTCGCTGGCGATCACCCGGCGCCTGGGCGAGGAGGCGATCCCCGGCGTCGAGGAGATCTGCCCGTCGAACGCGTCGTACATGGTCCGCGTCGACCCCGACCGGCTGCACCCGCGCGACCTCGTGCGCGAGCTGCAGCGCATCGAGGACGAGGTCGGGTCGCTGTCCGACGGCCTCACCGTCGCGTCGCGGATCGTCGACGTCCCGATCATGCTGAACGATCCGTGGACCCACGAGGTCCTCATGAAGTTCCGCGACCGCCACCAGGACCCGACGGGCACCGACCTCGACTACGGCGCCCGGATCAACGGCTACGCGTCGACCGAGGACTTCATCGACGCGCTCGCCGCGTCGCCGTACCTCGTCACGATGATGGGCTTCGTCCCCGGGCTGCCGTGGTGCTTCCAGCTCGTGCCGCGGGAGCGGCAGGTGGAGGTCCCGAAGTACGTCCGCCCGCGCACCGAGACCCCGGAGCGGGCGTTCGGGTTCGGCGGGGCGTTCGCGGTGATCTACCCGGTCAAGGGTGCGGGCGGCTACCAGCTGTTCGGCTCGGCGCCCGCGCCGATCTTCGACGGCGAGCAGCGGCTGCCCGACTTCGCCGAGAACGACTCGGTGGTGTTCTTCCAGCACGGCGACGTGATCAACTACCGGCGCGTCGACCGCGAGGAGTACGACGACGTGCGGGCCCAGGTCGACGCCGGGACCTGGCGCTACTCGTACCAGGAGCTCGAGTTCTCGCCGAGCCGCTTCCTCGCCGACCCGGACGGCACCAACGCGGCGATGAAGGAGGTGCTGTACGGGTGACGATCAGGGTTCAGGACCCCGGTCTCGAGACCACCGTCCAGGACACCGGGCGGCTGGGCTACTACAGCATCGGCTTCCCGCCCTCGGGCGCGCTCGACTCGTTCGCCTACCACGTGGGCAACGCGCTGGTCGGCAACGAGCCCGGTGCCGCGGCGCTGGAGGCGGTCTACCTCGGGCCGACGCTGGAGTTCACCGTCGACACGGTCGTCGCCGTGACCGGCGCGGACATCCCCGCGTTCGTCGACGGCGAGGAGATCCCGACGTGGGAGTCGGTGGCCGTGTCGTCGGGGTCGGTGCTGTCGTTCGGGCAGCTGCGCGCCGGCGCCCGGCCCTACGTCGCGGTCGCCGGCGGCATCGACGTGCCGCTCTACTACGGCAGCCGCTCGACCTACACGCTCGTCGGGATCGGCGGGTTCCAGGGG
This sequence comes from Actinomycetospora straminea, assembly GCF_028737255.1. GTDB lineage: Bacteria > Actinomycetota > Actinomycetes > Mycobacteriales > Pseudonocardiaceae > Actinomycetospora > Actinomycetospora straminea. Next base: position 141,693 of record NZ_JAQZAN010000013.1, read on the forward strand.
CGCGCGCTGCGGGCCGGGGACGAGCTGGCGCTGGGGTCCGACGCGCGGGACGTGAAGGCCGGGCGACGCCTCGAGAGCGGGGACGTGCCGGTGCACCCGTCGACCGCGGAGGTGCACCTGCTCGTGGGCCTGCACAGCTACCGGCTCACCGACGACAGCCTCGCCCGGTTCACCGACACCGAGTGGAAGGTGACCCCGGACGCCAACCGCGTCGGGTACCGCTTCCGCGGCGCCGAGCTGGAGTTCGTGCCCCGCGAGCAGCCCTTCGGGGCCGGCAGCGACCCCGCGAACGTCACCGACTGCGGCTACCCGGTCGGGTCGGTGCAGGTCCCCGGGGGCGTCGAGCCGATCGTGCTGCTGCAGGACGCCGTGACCGGCGGGGGCTACGCGACGCTCGGCACCGTGGTGTCGGTCGACCGCGACCGGCTCGCCCAGACCAAGACCGGCGACAGGACCCGCTTCGTGCCGGTCGACCTCGACGGGGCGCTGGAGGTCCGCAGGGACCGCCTCGGCGCGCTCGACCGCATCCGTTCCGCGCTCGCCTGATCGGGAGGACACACGTCGTGGGCAACCACACCATCACGTCCCGGACGCCGGGCGTCTTCTACCACCGACCGTCGCCCGACGCCGATCCCTACGTCACCGAGGGCTCCTCGGTGGCCGAGGGCGACACGGTCGGGCTGGTGGAGGTCATGAAGACGTTCCACGAGGTCAAGGCGGACGCCGCGGGCACCGTCGCGCGCTTCCTCGTCGAGAACGAGGACGAGGTGACGATCGGCCAGGACCTGGTCGAGCTGGAGACGTGACCCTGCGCAGCGTCCTGGTCGCCAACCGCGGCGAGATCGCCCTGCGCGTCGTGCGCGCGTGCCGGGAGCTCGGCGTCCGCGCGGTCGCGGTGTACTCCGACGCCGACGCGTCGGCCGCGCACGTGCGGATGGCCGACGACGCGGTCCACCTCGGCAAGTCGGCGGCGTCGAAGAGCTACCTCAACGAGGAGGCGGTGCTCGAGGCCGCGCGCTCGGCGGGGGTCGACGCGATCCACCCCGGCTACGGCTTCCTCTCCGAGCGCCCCGGGTTCGCCGCGGCCGTCGAGGAGGCGGGCCTGGTGTTCGTGGGCCCGCCGTCGTCGGTGATCGCGACGATGGGCGACAAGGCCGCCGCCCGCGCCGTCGCCCGGTCGGCGGGCGTGCCCGTGGTGCCGGGCAGCGACGAGGTGTCGTCGGCGGACGAGGCGGTGGCCGCGGCCGGGGAGGTCGGCTACCCGGTGCTGGTCAAGGCCTCGGCGGGCGGTGGTGGGCGCGGCATCCGGCCGGCGGGGTCGGCGGACGAGCTGCGGACGGTCGTCGCCGAGGCCCAGCGGGAGGCCGCGTCGGCGTTCGGGTCGGACAAGGTCTACCTCGAGCGCGCGCTGCAGGGCCCGAAGCACGTCGAGGTGCAGGTCCTCGCCGACACCCACGGCACCGTGGTGCACTGCTGGGAGCGGGAGTGCTCGCTGCAACGGCGGCGGCAGAAGATCCTGGAGGAGGCGCCGGCGCCGGGGCTCGACCCGTCGGTCCGGTCGGCGCTCTGCGACGCGGCCGCGCGGCTGGCGAGAGAGGTCGGCTACGTCGGCGCGGGCACGGTGGAGTTCCTCGTCGAGGGCTCCGGTGACGCGGCCGAGTTCTTCTTCATCGAGATGAACACCCGCATCCAGGTCGAGCACCCCGTCACCGAGTGGGTCACCGGGCTCGACCTCGTCGCCGAGCAGCTGCGCATCGCGTCGGGCGACCCGCTGTCGGTGGCCCAGGACGACATCGCGTGCCGCGGGGCGTCGATCGAGTTCCGGGTCAACGCCGAGGACCCCGACCAGGACTTCCTGCCCTCGCCGGGCACCGTCGAGGCCCTCGAGCTGCCGGGCGGGCCGGGCGTGCGCGTCGACACCGCGCTGATGGCCGGCGACGCCGTGCCGCCGTTCTACGACTCGCTCGTCGCCAAGCTCTCGGTGTGGGCGCCGACGCGCGAGCAGGCCCTGGCCCGCGGCCGGCGGGCGCTCGCGGAGTACCGCGTCGACGGGCTCCCGACGACGATCGGCCTGCACCGCCGCCTGCTCGACGAGCCGGCCGTCGTCGACGGCGGCTACGACATCACGACGCTGGAGACGTGGCTGGCGGGACGGTCGCCGTGAACAGGTAGTAGCCGACCGCCCCGAACAGCCGCCCGTCGCGGTGCAGCGCCGCGATGGTCGACGTCCAGCGCCGGCCGTCCTCGGCGTCGATCGCGCCCGCGCTGGCCGCCGCCTCGCCGATGCCGGCGAAGTACTGGGCGGCGAGGTCCTGCGAGAAGATCACCATGCGGCTGTCGACCTCGACGTCGGTGAGGCCGAGCGCGCCGAGGTCGCCGCGCAGGTCGCGCACCAGGCGCGGGTTGACGACGGCGGTGTCGGCCTCGTGCGCGAGGACGGCGCGGACGAGCCGCGCGTCGTCGACGTTGACGGTGTTGGTGTCGAAGTCGGGCTCGATGATCGCGATCCGTCCGCCGGGGCGGGTGACCCGGACGAGCTCGGCGAGGGCGCGGCCCGGGTCGTCGAGGTAGATCAGGACACGCTCGGCGCGGGCGACGTCGACGGCGTCGTCAGCGAAGGGCAGCCGCTGGGCGTCGCCGGGCACGAGGTCGACGTCGAGCCCCGCCGCGGCGGCGCGGCGGCGCGCCTCGGCGACGAAGTCGGCGGACAGGTCGATGCCGGTCACCGCGCCGCCGGGCTGCACGAGCCGCGCCAGTCGGAGGGTCTCGAGGCCGAACCCGCAGCCGACGTCGAGGACCCGCCGGCCCGGGCCGGTGTGCGTGCGCTCGACGGCGAGGGCCTTGAGCTCGCGCAGCAGCGGCAGCCGGTCGAACGCCTCGAGCGCCGCGACGTAGGTCGACTCGGCGGAGTGGTCGATGTCGGTGAAGTCGTGCAGCGAGATCGCGGGGGCGGCGGGCTCGGGCGGGTCCTGCGCGGTCACGGCTCCTCCGGGCGTTCCTCGGTGACGCGGATCACGCTAGCGTCGACCGGATGGGAACGGGGGTCGACGTCCTCGAGGCCGGCGCGGGGCCGCCGGTCGTCCTGCTGCACAGCTCGGTCAGCGGCAACCGGCAGTGGAAGGCGCTCGTCGCCGACCTGCGGGACCGCCACCGCGTGCTGGCGCCGAACCTCCTCGGCTACGGCGCCACCCCGCCCTTCGACGGGGCCGGCCCGCAGCGCCTCACCGACCAGGCCGCCCTGGTCCACGCCGTGCTGGAGGGGGTCGACGAGCCGGTCGCGCTCGTCGGGCACTCCTTCGGCGGCGCGGTCGCGATGCGCGCGGCGGTCGAGCTCGGCGACCGCGTGCGGGCCCTCGTCCTGCTCGAGCCGAACCCCGTCGCGCTGCTCGCCCGGGACGGCCGCGACGACGCCTTCGCCGAGGCGTGCGCCCTGCGCGACCACGTCCAGCGCCACGGCACCGCCGGCACCTGGACCGAGGCCGCCCCGCGCTTCGCCGACTACTGGCTCGGCGACGGCTCCTGGGACGCGATGTCCGCGTCCCGGCGCGCCGCGTTCGTCGCCGCGCTGCCGCCGAACCGTCACGAGTGGGACGCGGTCACCGACCCGGCGATGACCATCGACGACGTCGCCCCGCACGACGTCCCGACCCTCGTCGTCCACGACCCCGCCACCCGCCGCCCGATCCGCGAGGTGGTCGAGGTCCTGGCCGCGGCCCGTCCCGCCTGGCGGTCCGCGACGGTCGACGGGGGCGGGCACATGGCCCCGCTCGTGCGCCCGGACCTGGTGAACCCGCTGGTCACGGCGTTCCTGGCGGCGTCGTGACCGGGCTCGGGGTCGGCCTGACGCCGATGGAGACCCGCCGGGACGTCGTGCTGCACGTCGCCCGGCGCGCCGAGGAGCTCGGCTACGCCACGTTCTCGGTGGCCGAGGCGTGGGGGTGGGACGCCGGCGTCCTGCTCGCCGAGGTGGCCGGGGCGACGGACCGGATCGGCCTCGGCATCGGCGTCATGAACACCTGGGGCCGCAGCGCCGCGACGATCGCGATGCTCGCGGCGAGCGTGGACGCCGTGTCGGGCGGGCGGTTCCGGCTCGGTCTCGGCGCCGGGAGCCCGGCGCTCGCCGAGGGCCTCCACGACGTCGCCTTCGACCGGCCCGTCGAGCACCTCGCCGCCGTCACCGTGCAGGTCCGCCGCCTGCTGAACGGCGAGCGGCTCGAGCCGACCACGGGAGCGCGGGGCCTGCGGTTGGCCGTTCCCCCGTGCCCGCACGTGGCCCTGCACCTCGCCGCCCTCGGACCGCGCTCGATCCGCCGGGCCGGCGCGCTGGCCGACGGGTGGGACCCGTTCTTCGTGCCGGTGTCCGCGCTCGGGCGCCTGCGGGAGGAGCTGCGCGCGGGCGCGGCGCAGGCCGGCCGGGACACCGTCCCCGTCGTGTGCCCGGCCGTGCCCGCCGCGGTCGCCGCCGACCCGGGCGTCGCCCGCGCGACGGCGTCCTGGTGGGTGGCCTTCTACCTGACCTCGATGGGTCCGCTGTACCCGCACACGCTGCGCGCGCACGGCTTCGGCGCCGCCGTCGACGAGGTCGTGGCCGCCAACCCGACCGCGCGCACCACGGAGGTCCCGGAGAGCGCGGACGTGCTCCTCGAGGAGCTCACGATCTGCGGCGACGCCGAGGCGGGGCGTGCCGCCCTCGAGCGCTGGCGGGCCGCCGGCGCCGAGGAGCCGGCGATCGTGCTGCCGCCGGGGCGGCCGGTCGAGGAGCTCGACCACGCCCTCGAGGCGCTCGCCCCTCAGCCGCGCAGCAGCTGACCCGCCGGCACGCGCTCGACCCCGAGGTCGTCGAGGCGCCGCACGAGCGCCTCGGCGATCTCGACGGAGTTGGGCCGGTCGCCGTGCAGGCAGATGGTGTCGACCTCGACGTCGAGGTGCTTGCCCGTCGTCGACGTCACGTGCCCCTCGAGGAGGTCGACGGCCTGCTGGGCGACGGCGTCGGGGTCCTTCGCCTTCGGTTCGGGCTCGACGATGATGTGCCCCTCGTCGGTGTACTCGAGGTCGGCGAAGCCCTCGCGGGCCACGGTCGCGCCCAGCGAGCGGGCGAGCTCCGCGGTCGGCCCGGCGAGCCAGAAGATCATGAGACCGGGATCGAGGCGCAGGACGGCCTCGGTGATCGCCGACGTGATGTCGGGGTCGGTCAACGCCATGCCGTAGAGCGCGCCGTGCGGCTTGACGTGCACGACCTCGGCGCCCTCCGCGCGGGCCGTCGCCTGCAGCGCACCGGTCTGGTAGAGCACGAGCTGGGCGGTCTCGTCGGGGCGCAGCGCCATCCGCCGGCGGCCGAAGCCGACGAGGTCGGGCAGCCCCGGGTGGGAGCCGATCGCCGTGCCGGTGGCGACCGCGGTGCGCACCGAGTCGCGCATCGTCACCGGGTCGCTCGCGTGGTAGCCGCAGGCGACGTTCACCGAGGTCATGTGGACCATCAGCTCGCTGTCGTGCCCGAGCTTCCAGCGCCCGAGGCTCTCGCCGGCGTCGGCGTTGAGATCGACGCGTGTCTGCATGGGCCCATCGCACCAGAAGGCATCGGCGACGGGAACGGACGAGATAGCTTGACTTTTTCAAGTGAGTCGCGGTGCGATGCGCGCATGTCGACGACCAACCCGGACACCGCGACCGTCACCCACCGCGGCCACGCCCTCCACGTCGAGCAGGAGCCCGGCAGCGGCCCGACGATCGTGCTGCTCCACGGCTTCCCCGACGACCGCCTGCTCCACGACCGCCTCCTGCCGTACCTGGCGGGGCGCCACGTCGTGCGCTTCGACTTCCTCGGCTGGGGCGCCTCCGACAAGCCGCCCGGACACCCGCGCAGCGCCCACGACCAGACCGCCGAGCTCGCCGCGGTCGTCGACGCCGTCGCCGACGGGCCGGTCGTGCTCGTCGCCCACGACGCGTCCGGGCCGCCGGCGATCGACTTCGCGCTGCTCGCGCCGCACCGCGTCGCCGGCCTCGTCCTGCTCAACACCTACTACGGGTGGACGCCGACGATGCGGGCCCCCGAAGCGATCACCCTGTTCTCGACGCCCGGCCTGCGGGCCCTGGCGCGCGCCGTCGCCCGTCGAGCGCCGCGCCTCGACCGGTGGCTCTTCCACTGGCAGGTCGGGCGGTTCATCACCGACGACACGGCCCGCGCCGAGCTGGTCCCGCGGCTCTACGCCGACTTCGTCCCGGCGCGCGAGGCGTTCTGGCGCCTCAACGCCGACCTGCCCCGCACCCTGCTCGACCGGCGGCGACGCGCGCGGGATCTCGCGCGGCTGGGGGTGCCGGTGCGCGTGGTGTTCGGCGCCGACGACCCGTACCTGAACCCGCGGGTGGCGCGCGCCCTCGCCGGGTGGTTCGCCGACGCCGAGCTGACCCTCGTCCCGCACGCCGGGCACTACGTGCAGGTCGACGCCCCGGCCGCGGTCGCCGAGCGCGTGCTGACGATGCCGTCCGCTCCCGACCTGCTCGACCTCGACCGCCGCGCCCTCGCCGCGACCGCCGCCGTCGCCGAGGCGATCCCGCGCCGCCGGTGGACGGCGCCGACCCCGTGCGCCGGGTGGAGCGTGCGCGACGTCGTCGACCACCTCGTCGAGAACGACCGTGCCCAGCTCGCCGTGCTGGGCGGGCCCGACGCCGGTCGGGATCTGCGCCGCTCCGGCGAGGCCGTGCTCGCCGCCCACGCGCGCCCGGCCGCCACCGACGCGCGCTTCGACCTCGGCGGGCAGCAGCGCTCCGCCCGCGCATCCCTGGCCGTGCACTTCGCCGACGTGCTCGTCCACGGCTGGGACCTCGCCCGCGCCGCCGGCCTGCCCTACCGCCTCGACGAGGACCTGGCGACGGCCGCCGAGCGCGTGGTGTCCGCGTTCCCCGACCTCGCCTGGGGCCCCGGCGCCGCGTTCGCCGCCCGGCTCGACGCCGGCCCGGGCGCGTCGGCGGGGGACCGGCTGCTCGCCCTCACCGGCCGCGACCCGGGCTGGCGCCCGCCGGTGACGACCTAGGCTCGGGGGCGTGGCGGCGACGTACGGACAGTTCTGCGCCGTCGCGTCCGCGCTCGACGTCGTCGGCGACCGGTGGACGTTGCTGCTGGTCCGCGAGCTGCTGGCCGGCCCGCGCCGCTACGGCGAGCTGACCCGGGACCTGCCCGGCATCGCCACCAACCTCCTCGCCGGGCGCCTGCGCGACCTCGAGGCGGCGGGCCTGGTGGCGCCCGTCGCGGGGGCGGGCGACGGGCGCACCCGCACCTACCGGCTCACCGCCGCCGGCGAGGAGCTGCGCCCCGTCGTCGAGGCGCTCGCCCGGTTCGGGCTCGCGCGCCTCCCCGACGACGCCGACGGGCTGGCGTTCCGGCCGCAGTGGCTGGTGCTCGCCCTCGAGGTGCTGCTGGTCCCCGAGGCGCTCGACGCCGACCTCGTCGTCCGGTTCGACGTCCGCGCGCCCGACACGCCGCCGGTGTGGCTGCGGCTCGGGCCGGGCGGGGTGGCGCACGTCGGCCCCGACGGGTCGCCGGACGGGGCGTCGGACGTGGTCGTCGCCGGTGACCCGCCGGCCCTGGTGGCGGCGGTGCGCGACGCCGGGCGCGCCCGGGAGCTGGTCGCCGAGGGCCGGCTCGCGGTCACCGGGGACCCCGGGGCGCGCCGGCGGCTCGCCGCCGCGCTGGGCGGGCGTCAGAACGCGGCGCGGTGAGCCTGCGCCCACTGCCGGAAGGTCCGGGCCGGGCGCCCGAGGAGGTCGGGGACGGCGGTGGTCACGTGGCCGTCGTCGTACTCGCCGCCGCGGAAGAAGCGGAAGAAGGCGTCGACGTAGCGCTCGGGCATCGCGGCGGTCATCCGTGCGCGGGCCTCGTCGTCGGGCTCGGGGTCGAGGCGCAGGTCGCGGCCGAGGAGCTCGGCGAGCACGGCGAGGCGGTCGGCGGGCCGCGTGGCCTCGGGGCCGGTGAGGCGCAGGCTGCGGCCGGCGAGGTCCGGGTCGGCGAGCGCGCGGGCGGCGACGGCGCCGATGTCGGCGGGGTCGATCACGGCGACCGGGACGTCGGCGAACGGCTCGCGGACGACGCCGTCGACGGGCAGCGGCGCCCACTGCAGGGCGTTGGACATGAAGCCGCTGGGCCGCAGCACGACCCACTCCAGGCCCGCGTCCCGCACGGCGGCCTCGGAGACGACGTTGAAGCGGGTGACGGCGTTGTCGAGGTCGCCGCCCACCACCGCGCCGGTCGAGAGCAGCACCACCCGGCGCACGCCGGCGGCGCGCATGTCGTCGAGCAGCCCGACCGGGTGCCCGGCCGGCAGGAACACGGCGTCGACGCCGTCCCATGCTCCGCTGAGGGAGCCGCGGTCCCCGAGGTCGCCGGCCACCGGCACGGCGCCCCCGACCGCCGTCCCCCGCCGCGACAGCGCCCGGACCTCGCGCGTCCCGGAGAGCGCGCGCACCACCTCGGTGCCCACGTTGCCGGTCGCGCCCGCGACCAGCACGGTGTCGGCCATCGGTCCCTCCTCGTCCTCGCCGGTGGGACCGACGCTAGGGACGGCGAGGGAACCCCGAGGTGCCCTCAGGCGAGCTCGTGCGCGTGCTCCTCGGCCCACGCCGTGAGCGCGGTGATCGGGCCGAGCAGGGAGACGCCGAGCTCGGTGAGCCGGTAGTCGCCGCCGCGGGTCGCCGGCCTGGCGACCAGACCGGCGTCGCCGAGACGGCGCAGCGTCTGTGTCAGCATCTTCTTGCTGATCCCGCCGGCCCGTTCCAGCAGCGTCGAGTACCGCTGCGACCCGTGCGCCAGCCCGACGAGCACGACCACCGACCACGTGTCGGCGATCAGCTCGAGCGCCGACCGCGCCGGGCAGTCGGCGAGGAGGACGTCGGGCGCGGGCGTGCTCACGCGCCGGGGGCGGACGGCACCGGGCTCTCGACCGGGAGGTCCTCCAGCCCGGCCCGGATCGCGTGGGCGAGCAGGTCGATCTCCTCCTGCCCGACGACCAGTGGCGGCGAGACCGCGATGCCCTTGCCGAGCCCGCGCACCAGCACCCCCGCCTTGCGCACGGCGCGCAGCAGGACGTTCGGGGCGTCCGGGACGCCGTCGAGGATCTCCTGCTCGAGCTCGATCGCCGCGAGGAAGCCGAACCCGGCGCGGACCTCATGGACGTAGGGGTGCGAGGTCAGCGGCGCGAGGGCCTCGAACAGCGGGTTCTCGAGCTCCTGGCCGCGCTCGATGAGCCCCTCGCGCTCGTAGATGTCGAGCGTCGCGAGGCCGACCGCGCAGGCCGTCGGGTGCCCGGAGTAGGTCGGGCCGTGGCGCAGGGTGCGCTCGCCCGGCGTCGTCCACCACGGGGCCGCGACGTCGCCCGACGCGATCACGCCGCCGAGCGGCAGGTAGCCGCTGGTGACGCCCTTCGCGAAGGTGATCATGTCCGGCCGGACGCCGAAGCGCTCGATGCCGAACCAGGTGCCGAGGCGCCCGAAGGCGCAGATGACGGCGTCGATGATCAGGAGCACGCCGTGGCGCCGGCAGAGCTCGGCGACGCCCTCGACGTAGCCGTCGACGGGCAGGTGCACCCCGCCCGCGCCCGTGACCGGCTCGATGACGAACGCGGCGATCCGCTCCGGCCCGACGTCGGCGAAGACCTTCTCGACGCCGTCGAGGTCGTGCAGCGGCGCCACCGTGTTCTCGCCGGCCAGCACGCCCCAGCCCTCGCGGTTCGGCGGGATGCCGGTGATCGAGGTCCCGTAGCCGTGGGTGCCGTGGTAGCCGGTCTCGCGGGACACGACGTGCACCCGCCGGTGCTCGCCGCGCGCCTGCCAGTAGCCGCGGGCGAGCTTGACCGCGGTGTCGATCGCGTCCGCGCCGCCCGACCCGAAGAAGACCCGGGCGTCGTCGACGGGGGCGAGCCCGGCGAGACGGTCGGCGAGCTCGAGCGCCGGGCGGTTGGCGATGTCGGCGAAGCACGAGTACGCCTCGAGCTTGCCCATCTGGGCCATCGCGACCTCGGCGAGCTCCTGCCGACCGTGGCCGATGTTGGCGTACCAGAGGCTCGCGCAGCCGTCGAGGTAGCGCTGCCCGGCCTCGTCGAAGACCCAGGGCCCCTCGCCCCGGTCGACGACGAACTCGTGGCCGTCCACGGCCGCCATGTCGGAGAACGGATGCCACAGGCGGGTGCTCATGGGGCGGATTCTCCGCGCTCGGCGCGTGCGGCGGCACCCCTGACGTGCTCGCGATCTGCTCCCGCCCTCTCACGGACGGTGATCGCGTTCTCGGTGGCGCAGGCCCGCAGATGTGCGGCCCTTCGTCACCCGGACCGTGATCACGCCAGCTCCACCGGCCGCGCGAGGTCCTCGTTGGCCGCGACCCGGCGCGGGCGACCACGGACACGACCGCGTCGGCGATGTCGGACGCCTCGAGCACGCCGAGGTCGCCGAGTGCGTCGCTCACGATCACCGGCTACGCGGCGGACGGTCTCGTGCCACCGCACCGCCCAGCCCCAGCGGCAGCGGCGCGGCCGGGTCGGTCAGCGACGCGAGGCACCGCCGGGCGGCCGCCGCCCAGGGGGTCCAGCCGGCGCGGTCGGCGAGGGCGACGGCGGCGGTCCAGTCCCGCTCGGCCGTGTCGGGGTCGTCGAGGGTCCGGGCCGCGAGTCCCGTCCACAGCGTCACCGGGCCGAGGACCGCGCCGCCGAAGCCGACGAGGACGGCCGCGTCCGGGTCCGCGGGCAGCACGGCGCGGACGTGGGCCGCGGTGGCGCGGTCCCCGAGACGGAAGGCGGCCGCCGACGCCATCGCCGCCGCCGCGCGCGCGAACCACATCGCCGGGTTGACCGCCCGCCGCGCGTACTCCGCGAGGTGCCCGCGCGCCCGCTCGTCGTCCCCGGCGCACGACGCGGCGTAGGCCGCCGCGGCGGACCACGCCCCGGTGTTGAGCGCCTGGGTCGCGGCGTGCGCGGCGAGGGGCGCGAGGTCGGCCACGGTGCCGAGCAGCAGGTGCTGGACGAGCAGGTGGGCGCCCGCGGCGTAGGGCGCGGCCGGGAGCTCGAGCGCCTGCCCCCGCTGCGCCGCGCGGGCCGCCGCGGCGTCGGCGCCCGGATCGCCCTCGGCCAGCAGCATCGCGGCCTCGGTGGTCTGGGCGGCCCAGATCGACCGCGGGCGGAACCACCGCTCGGCGGCGGTCTCGAGCTCGACGCGCAGCTTGTGGGCCTTCTCCGTGTGGCCGACGGTGAGCTCGGCGGTCATGAGCAGCTCGGTGCCGTCGAGGTGCAGGGACGGGTCGTCGGTCGCGAGCGCGAGCCGGTGGGCGTCCGCGGCGAGGGCCAGCCGTTCGAGCCCGGTGCACGTCGCGTCGGCGAGGTGGCGGACCTCGAGCGCCCGGACACGGGCCTGCACCTCGGGGTCGTCGCTGGCCAGGGCGTCGGCCAGCGCCCGCGCCTCGGCGACGAGGGCCGGGGCGTCGTCCTGCGCGGTCGCCGAGGCCTCGCGCACGGTGGCGACGAGCAGGTCGAGCCGGAGGCGGGGCGCCAGCGGCCGGTCGAGCAGACGGTGCAGCCGGGCGTGGCGACGCGGGTCGCCCTGCACCGAGAGCCCGAGCGGCTCGTCGCCGATCGCGACGAGCGCCGCGAGCTCGTCGTCCCCGGCGGCCAGGGCCGCGTCGAGCGCGCCGTCGAGGGCGTCGTCGAGGTCCTCGACCGGCGCGGCGCCCAGGTCGTCGTCGGTCCCCCGCACCGCGGACCGGCAGAGCGCGCGGTGCCCGAGCAGCCGGACGCGGGCCCCGCCCTCGGCGCCCGGGAGCGCCTCGTCGAACAGGGCCAGCGCCTCGGGGAGCGCGCGCCGACGGTAGGACGCGACGCCCGCGTCGACCTGCGCCGCGGCGCGCCGGGCCGGCGCCAGCAGCGACGCGGCGCCCTCGGTGTGGCGCAGCACCGTGAACGCGTCCGCGTCGTCGCCGAGCGCCTCGAGGCGGGCGAGGTGCAGGTGGGCGGCGCGGACCGGGGGCACGCCCGCCCGCAGGACGTCGGCGTCGAGGTCGTGGCGCAGCACGTAGCGGTCGCCCTCGCCGGCGACGAGCCCGGCGCGCGCGGCGACCTCGAGGTCGTCGGCGACGTCGAGCGGGCGCCGTCCCAACACGTCGGCCAGGTCGGCGAGCTCGACCGGGTGCAGCACCGCGAGCGCCTCGAGGGCCCGGCGCGCCGCGTCGGGGAGCTGGGCGGCCTGGTGACCGACCACGGCGCGCACCTGGTCGGGCACCGCGGTGACCGCGTGCCGGGCCTCGTCGAGGGTGGTGGTGCGCGCGAGCAGGTCGAGCAGCGCGGTGACGTGCAGGGCGAGGCCGCCCGAGCGGTGGACGACGGCGGCGACGAGGTCGTCGTCCGGGTGGAGGTGGGCGAGGCGGCGCCGGACGAGGACGGCGACGGCCTCCGGCGCCAGGGGCCCGACCTCGGCGGTGTCGACGGCGTCGTGTCCCCGCAGCTCGGCGAGGGCCCGCTCCCAGCGCGGGTGCGGCACGGCGTCGGGGCGGCGGGCCGCGACGACCAGGACGACCCCGGCGGGCAGGCCGCGGCGCGCCAGGGTGCGCAGCACGTCGAGCGAGGCGGAGTCGGCGCGGTGCGCGTCGTCGAGGGCCACCAGCACCGGCGCGTCCCGGGCACGGTGGCCGAGCCGGGCGTGGAGCCAGGGCCCGAGGTCGCGGTCCGGCGCGGGGCCCCGGATGCCGAGGTCGCCCTGCACCTCGTGCCAGGGCGCGGCGGGGGTGTCGTGCTCGCCCCACGCCGACGCCGCGGTCGAGGCGCCCCGGGTCCGCGCGGTGTGGACGACGGCGCGCAGCACGGCGGTCTTCCCGGCGCCCGCGCGCCCGTGCAGGACGATCAGCCGGCCGTCACCGTGCAGGGCGTCGAGGACGGTGCCCGCGAGGGCGTCGCGCCCGACGAGCTCGGGTGGCGGGGCCGGCTCGGGACGCGGGCGCGCCGCGGCGAGCGAGCCGTAGAGCGACCGCAGCTCCGGGCCCGGCTCCACGTCGAGCTCCTCGCGGAGCCGCCGGCGGACGTCGAGGTAGGTCTCGACGGCGTCGCGGCGCCGCCCGGCGTCGCGCAGCGCCCGGACGAGCAGCGTCGAGAGCTCCTCGTCCAGGCGGTCCTCCCCGGCCAGGAGGTCGACGGCGTCGCCGGGGCGACCGGCGTCGAGGAGCAGCCCGGCGTGGCGGACGACGAGGGCCCGTCGACGGTGCTGCGCGCTGCTCCGGGCCGCCGCGAGCCGGTCGGTGTCCAGCCCGAGGAAGGGCGTCCCGTGCCAGGCGGCCCGGGCCGCCTCGTGGGCGGCGAGGTCCCCGCCGCGCCGGGCGAGGTCGGCGAGACGGTCGAAGCGCAGGAGGTCGACGGCGTCCCGCGGGAGGTGCAGCGTGTACAGGCCGTTGCTCGCGGTGATCCACGGCTCGGGACGCGCGCCGAGCCACGCGCGCAGCCGGGTGAGCGCGACCTGGAGGGCGCCCCGCGGGTTCTGCGGCAGGTCCTCGCCCCACGCCGCGTCGATGAGCGCGTCGCCGTCGACGGCCACGCCCGTGTGCAGGGCGAGGAGCCCGAGCAGCGCGGTGTGGGTGCGGCTGCGGCGCGGCTCCGGGAGCCCGTCGCGCACGACGGCCACCTCGCCGAACAGCCGGATCCCGATCGACGCCATCATCCCCCCGGACGTCACGTCACGTGATCGCTCCGCGGAAGCCTACGTCCTCCGGCGGAATCCCCGGTGCGGCCGAGTGGACGAATCGATCGGCTCCGGCGCCTGGCCGGGGCGCGGGCCCGGCGACCGGGAACACTGCGCCCATGACATCGGCCCCGGGTGCCACCGCCCTGACCACCGGCACGGAGACCGCCGACGCGGTGGTCGTCGGCGCCGGGCACAACGGGCTGGTGGCGGCCAACCTGCTCGCCGACGCCGGCTGGAGCGTCACGGTCCTCGAGGCCTCCGATGCGCCGGGCGGGGCCACGCGCACCGAGGAGATCACCGAGCCCGGCTTCCTCAACGACCTCGGCAGCGCGTTCCACCCCATGGGCTACGTCTCGCCGGTGCTGCGCGGGCTCGACCTCGGCGAGCACGGCCTGGTGTGGAGCCACCCGCACGAGCCGCTGGCCCACGTCCTGCCCGACGACCGGGGCGTGCTGCTCTCGCGCGACCTCGACGTCACCGCGGCGTCGGTCGACCGCTTCGCGCCCGGTGACGGCGACGCCTGGCGGCGGCTCGCCGACGAGTGGCAGCAGCTGCGCGACCCGCTGATCGCCGCGTTCCTCGGCCCGTTCCCGCCGGTCAAGGACGCGGCGACGGTGCTCCGGACCCTCGGCGGCCCCGACGCGCTGCGCCTGGCCCGGCGGATGCTGCTGCCGGCGACGCGCTTCGGGCAGGAGGAGTTCCGCGGCGAGGGGGCGCGGGCGCTCATCGCCGGCAACGCCCTGCACACCGACCTCGGCGTCACCCAGACCGCGAGCACGGCCTTCGGCTGGCTGCTGTCGATGCTCGCCCAGGACGTCGGGTTCCCGGTGCCGGTGGGCGGGTCGCGGTCGATCGCGCGGGCCCTCGTCGCGCGCCTCGCGTCCCGGGGCGGCGCGGTGCACAGCCGCCGGCCCGTGACCCGCGTGCTCGTCGAGGGCGGCCGGGCCGTCGGGGTGGTGGACGCGGAGGGCGGCGTGGTGCGGGCGCGGCGGGCCGTGCTCGCCGACGTCCCGGCGCCCCTCCTGCTGCGTGACCTCGTCGGCGACGAGCACCTGCCGGCCCGCCTCGTCGCCGACCTCGAGCGCTTCCAGTGGGACGACGCGATCCTCAAGGTCGACTGGGCCCTGTCCGGCCCGATCCCGTGGACCGCGCCCGAGGCCCGCGCCGCGGGCACCGTGCACCTCGGCGGCGACGTCACCGGGCTCGTCGACTTCGGCGCCGACCTCGACGCCGGCCGCATGCCCGCGAACCCGTTCATGCTGCTCGGGCAGATGACCCTCGCCGACCCGACGCGCTCGCCGGCGGGCACCGAGTCGGTCTGGGCGTACACGCACCTGCCGCACTCGCGCGAGCACTCGGACGCCGAGCTCGACGAGCAGGTCCGGCGGATGACGGCCTGGATCGAGCACCACGCACCCGGCTTCTCCGACCTCGTCCTCCGGCGCACCGTCTCCCGCCCGGCGGACCTGCAGGCCCGCAACCCGTCGCTGGTCTCCGGCGCGCTCATGGCCGGCACCGCGCAGATCCACCAGATGCTCGTGTTCCGCCCGACCCCCGGCCTCGGCCGGCCCGACACCGTCGTCGACGGCCTGTTCCTCGCCGGGGCGACGGCCCACCCGGCGGGCGCGGTCCACGGCGCGCCGGGCGCGAACGCGGCACGAGCGGCGCTGGCGCGGGCGGGGCGTCTGGGCCGCATCTACGCCGCGGGCATCCGCGCCGGGCACCGGCTGGTCTACGGCGCCGCCGACGAGCGGCGCAGGGTCCTCGCGGGCAGGTAGTCGCCGATCAGCTCGCGGTGCCACCAGGCCCCGGTCGCGCGGCGCTCGGCGCGGGTGGTGAAGCGGTAGCGGTAGAGGCGCGCCCGCACCCAGGCCGGGCGCTCGCCGTCGAACGGGTCGTGGCGCAGCAGCCGCAGCGTCGGGCGGTCGGCCTCGAGCAGGCGGTCGAGCAGCGTCGGCAGCCAGGTGCGCGCCATCCGCGGGGCGAGCGGCGCGAACCACATCAGCCAGTCCAGCCGCCGGTGGTAGGGCGCGGTCTGGGGCGGGCGCCGGTACGGGTCGCCGGGCTTGGAGCGGAACTCGTACTCGAGCCACGTCGCGGTGTCGGCGCCGTCGGGGTCGTCGGTGCCCTCGAGGACGACCTCGTCGCGCTCGCGGGTCACCGAACCGAACGCCCCGTAGCTGTTGCCGAGGTGCACCGGCGTGATGCCGGCGTTCATCTTCTGCCGCGGGCTGAGCATGTTCATCGCCGGCCACACCGACAGCGCCAGCATCAGCCCCGTCACCGCCAGCACGACGCCGGCGAACCACGTCGGCAGCGGCGCGGGCTCGGGCAGCGGGACCGGCAGCAGCCAGCGCAGGCGCGCGTCGTCGATCGCCGCGAAGGCCAGCGAGATCGTCAGGAAGTTGAGCCACGCGAAGTTGCCGCTGCTCACGAGCCAGCCCTGGGTGACGACGACGACCGCGGCCGCGATCGACGCGACCGGCTGGGGGAGGAAGAGCAGGAACGGGACGGCGAGCTGGGTGACGTGGTTGGCGAGCACCTCGACGCGGTGCAGCGGGCGCGGCAGGTGGTGGAACCACCAGCTCGTCGGGCTCGGGAGCGGCTGGGTCTCGTGGTGGAAGTCGAGGCAGGTGAGGTCGCGCCAGCAGGGATCGCCGCGCATCTTGATCAGGCCGGCGCCGAGCTCGACGCGGAAGAGGAGCCACACCAGCAGCCAGAGGATCGGCGCGGGCGGGGCGACGTCGGCCGGGCCGAGGAACGTCACGAGGAACCCGGCCTCGAGCAGCAGCGACTCCCAGCCGAAGCCGTACCAGACCTGCCCGACGGTGACGATCGACAGGTAGAGCACCCAGAGCAGGCCCCACAGCGCGAGCCCGGCGCCGAGGGGCAGGACGTCGGTGGCGCCGGCGAGGGCGGCGACGGCGAGCACGAGGCCGGTGCCGGCGACGACGCGGAAGAGGGTGTCGGAGTAGCGCAGGTGGAAGACGCTGGGGTGGCGGCGGAAGGTCGTGCGCGCGAGGAAGCGGGGGATCGGGGTCAGGCCGCGCTCGCCGATCAGGGGCCGGAACTGCGCCAGCGCGACGGTGAAGGCGATGACGTAGACCAGCGCGACGAGGTGCTGGAGCACCCAGCGGGCGGTGGCGTGGTCGGGCGCGGCGAGCCAGTCGAGCACGGCGCCTCCCTCCGCAGGTGAAGGCGCCGTGTACCCGCTGGGCCGCTCGGACGATGCGTGCCCGGTGATCGAGGTGGCTTTCCTGGCGTTGAGTGCCAGCGTGGACGCCACGCTGGCACACCCCGTGCGCCGCTGGGGGTCAGGTCAGGGCGGCGGCGACGATCGCGTCGGTGTCGAGGTGGTGGTGGGCCCAGGACGAGGCGAGGTCCGACGAGCGGCCGAAGTCCGTGACGCCGAGGTGCGCCGCGCGCACGCGGTGGATGCCGGCCAGGAACGCCAGCGTGTGCGGGTGGCCGTCGAGCACCGTCACCAGCTTCGCCGCCCGGTCGGCGGGGAAGGCGGCGTCGAGGACCCAGCTCGGCGCGTCCTCGGTCGGCCCGGTCGCCGCGGTGCGGGCGCGCAGGGCGCGGAAGACCCGGTCCGGGCTGGTCACGACGACGACGTCGGCGCCGACGCCCCGGTCACCGAGGCGGTCGGCGGCCGCGAGCGCCTGGCCGACCAGCGGGCCCATCACCGCGATCGTCACCTGCGGGGTGCCCGGCGCCCGGCGCAGCAGGTAGGCGCCGGCGGTGACCTCGCGGCGCCGCTGCGCGCGGGCGGCCGGGTCGCTCGGGACGGCGGCGAGGCTCTGGTCGACGGGCACGGTCGACAGGCGCAGGTAGGTCGACGACCCGCCGGGCCGGCCGAGGCGCGCCAGCCCGTCGAGCAGGCACCAGCCCACCTCGACCCCGAACGCCGGCTCGAACGCCACGCAGCCGGGCTGCTCGAGGCCGATCGACGGCGTGGTGATCGACTGGTGCGCGCCGCCCTCGGGCGCCAGCGACACCCCGGACGGCGTGCCGACGAGGATCGACTGCCCGCCCGCGTACATCCCGAACGCCCACGGCTCGAGGGCGCGCGAGACGAACGGGTCGTAGAGCACCCCGATCGGCAGCAGCGGCTCGCCCCACCGCGACCACGTCGCGCCGAGCTCGCCGAGCAGCCCGACGAGGTTGGTCTCGGCGATCCCGAGCTCGATGTGCTGGCCGCTGGGCAGCTCGTGCCAGTGCAGGATCGTCTCGGCGTCGTCGGCGAACCAGTCGCGCCGCTCGTGCGGCGACCACGAGCCGACCTTGTTCAGCCAGCCGCCGAGGTTCGTCGACGACGTGACGTCGGGGCTGACCGTCACCACCCGTCGGGCGGCCTCGGGCGCCGAGCGCGTGAGGTCGAGCAGTGCCCGGCCGAGCGCCTGCTGGGTGTGCCCGGTGCCGGTGGGCGTGCGGTCGAGGTCGGTGGGGACCTCCGGCGGCGGGGCCGGGGCGGCCGGGCGGCGGCGCAGGCGTTCGGCGACGGTGCGGCACAGGTCGGCGGCGGGACCGTCGGGCAGCGGCGCCCAGGGGTCGTCGAGGTCGGTGCCCAGCCCCGTCGCGAGCGCGCGCATCTGGGTCTCGGTGAGCAGGCTGGAGTGGTTCTGCGGGTGGCCCTGCGTCGCGAGGCCGTAGCCCTTCACCGTGTACGCGAAGATCACGGTGGGGCGGGCGTCGTCGATGGCGTCGTAGGCGTCGGCGAGCGCGCCGAGGTCGTGGCCGCCGAGGTTGCGGATCGCCGCGTGCACCGCGCCGTCGTCGACCTCGCGGAGCAGGCCCGAGATCGCATCCGCGTCCGGCCCGTCGCCGGGCAGGCGCTCGCGCAGCTGCAGCGGGGTGCAGCGCAGGAGGCGCTGGTACTCGGGGTTGGTCATCTCGTCGATGCGCCGGCGCAGGGCGTCGCCGCCGGGTTTGGCGTAGAGCTCGGCGAGCAGCCGCCCGTACTTGACGGTGATGACCTGCCAGCCGGCCGCGGAGAACAGGCCGTGCAGCCGGGTCGCGGAGATGTCGGGGACGACGCGGTCGAGCGACTGGCGGTTGAAGTCGACGATCCAGCAGACCTCGCCGAGCTCGCGGACCATCGGGTCGAGCACGGCCTCCCACACCGCGCCCTCGTCGAGCTCCGCGTCCCCGACCAGCGAGAACTGCCGGCCCGTGCCCGCGGTGTGCGAGATGCCCTCGACGTAGCGGCGCGCGATCGTCCCCCAGATCGGGGCGGTCGCGCCGATGCCGACCGAGCCGGTCGAGTAGTCGACGGGGTCGGGGTCCTTCGAGCGCGAGGGGTAGGACTGCAGGCCGCCGGCCTCGCGCAGCGTCGTGAGGTACCGGGCGTCGAGCTCACCGAGCAGGTGGTTGATCGCGTGCAGCACCGGCGAGGCGTGGGGCTTGACCGACACCCGGTCCTCGGGGCGCAGCGTGTGGAACCACAGCGCGGTCATGATCGAGACGATCGACGCCGACGACGCCTGGTGCCCGCCCACCTTGAGCCCGCTCGGGTTGGGCCGCACGCGGTTGGCGTGATCGACGATCGCGGTGGACAGCCACAGCACCCGGTCCTCGACGGCCTGCAGCGCCTCGTGCTCGGGCGCGGGGGTGGTCGGTGCGGGAGCGGGACGCGTGGACGTCATCGAGGGCCTCCGGGATCCACATCGGTGCACGGAGCGTTCGTCATCGCGTCGAAGTGCGCAAGCGGTCCCGGCGCGGCTGAGCGCTATGTTCAGCGCGACGCCGTCGCGACCCCGCGGGAGTGAGCAGGATGGAACCCGTCGACGCCCTCGACGCGCGGCTGCTGCAGGCGCTCGCGGCCGAGCCGCGGGCCACGGTCGTCGCGCTCGCCGAGCGCCTCGGGCTCGCCCGCAACACCGTGCAGGCCCGGCTCGCGCGCCTCGAGGACCGCGGGGTGCTCGGCGACTTCGGCCGTCGCATCGAGCCCGCCGCCCTCGGCCACCCGCTGCGCGCCTACGTCACCACGCGCGTCGACCAGCGCCGGCTCTCCGAGGTGACGACGGCGCTCGCGCGGATCCCCGAGGTCGTCGAGGTCGTGGGCCTCGCGGGCGACGACGACCTGCTCGTCCAGGTGGTCGCCCGCGACGCCGACGCGCTCTACACGATCGCCGGCAGCCTGCTCGCCGTCCCGGGCGTCGAGCGGACCTCCACCGCGCTCGTCATGCGCCAGCTCGTCCCCTTCCGCCTCGACCCCCTCCTGGAGCGCCGCGCCGGTACGTGAGCGAAATTCCCGGCCATAGCCGGGAATTTCGCTCACGTAGGCCGGTCAGCCGAGGGTGAACGGGTCGCGGGTGCCGCCGGTGAGCTCGACCCAGACCGCCTTGGTCTCGAGGTAGGCGTCGATGGCGTGGGTGCCGTTCTCGCGGCCGACGCCGGAGTCCTTGAACCCGCCGAAGGGCACGCTGGGGGCGACGACGCGGTAGGCGTTGATCCACACCGTGCCGGCCTTGATCCGCGCGGCGACGCGGTGGGCGCGGTGCACGTCCTTGGTCCACACCGCGCCGGCCAGGCCGTACGGGGTGTCGTTGGCGAGCTCGATCGCCTCGTCCTCGTCGGTGAACGTGGTCGCGGCGAGCACCGGACCGAAGACCTCCTCGCGGAACACGGTGTCGGTGGGCTTCACCGAGAGCACCGTGGGCTGGACGAAGTAGCCGCCCAGCGACTCCTCGCTCGACCCGCCGTAGGCGATCGTCGCGCCCTCCTCGCGCGCCGTGGACAGGTAGCCGACGACCTTCTCGTACTGCATCCGGTTGGCGACCGGGCCCATCTCGGTGTCCGCGCCGAACGGGTCGCCGAGCTTGATCTGCGACGCGCGCTCGGCCACCAGCCGCACCAGCTCGTCGTGGACGTCGGCGTGCACGATCAGCCGCGAGCCCGCCATGCACGTCTGCCCGGTCGCGGCGAACACGCCCGCGACCAGCCCGTTCGCGGCGGCCTGCAGGTCGGCGTCGGGGAACACGACTTGCGGCGACTTCCCGCCCAGCTCCAGCGTCGCGGGGTGGAGCTTCTCGGCGGCCGCGGCGGCGACCTTGCGCCCGGTCGCGGTCGAGCCGGTGAACGCCACCTTGTCCACGCCCGGGTGCGCGGCCAGGTGCGCGCCGACCTCGCCGGAGTTCGCCGTGACGACGTTGACCACGCCGTCGGGGATGCCGGCCTGCGCGATCAGCTCGGCGAACCCGAGCGTCGAGCCCGGCGCGTGCTCCGAGGGCTTGACGACCACGGTGCAGCCGGCCGCGAGCGCCGGGGCGACCTTCCAGCTCATCAGCAACAGCGGCGAGTTCCAGGGCGTGATCGCCGCGACGACCCCGACCGGCTCGCGGCGGGTGTAGACGAGGTAGTTGGGGTTCGGCGAGGGGATCTGCGCGCCCTCGATCTTGTCCGCGAGCCCGGCGAAGTAGTGGTACCAGCCGCCCAGGCCCTGCAGCTGCCCGAGCATCTCGCGGTAGAGCTTGCCGGAGTCGTTGACCTCGAGGCGGGCGAGGCGCTCGGCGTTCTCGGTGATGAGGTCGGCGAGGCGGCGCAGGCGCGCGGCGCGGGCGAAGCCCGTCATCTGCCCCCACTCGCCGTCGAGCGCGGCGCGCGCCGCGGCCACGGCGGCGTCGACGTCCTCGGTCCCCCCGTCGGGGATCTCCGCCCACGCCTGCCCGGTGTAGGGGTTCTCCGAGGAGAAGGTCCGGCCGGAGACCGCGCCGGTCGGCTTGCCGCCGATCAGCATGGACAGCTGCTCGAGCTCGCTCACGGGTTCGTGCTCCTTCGGCGTGGAGGGTCGGCCGGGACGCGTCTCAGCCGGGGAAGCCGCCGGCGCGCGGCAGCAGGGCGGGGACGCGGTAGCCGAGCTGGTCGGACAGGAACCCCGCGATCGGGAGCAGCGCGTCGAGGTCGAGCCCGGTCGGGTGGCCCATGCGGTGCAGCAGGTAGACGAGGTCCTCGGTGGCGATGTTGCCGGTGGCCGCCGGGGCGAACGGGCAGCCGCCGATCCCGCCGTTCGACGAGTCCAGCCAGTCCACGCCCCAGTCGAGGGCGGCGACGGCGTTGGCGAAGCCGGTGTTGCGGGTGTTGTGGAAGTGCGCCCGCATCAGGGCGTCCGGGGCCACGGCCCGCACCCCGTCGAGCAGCGTGCGGACCTGGGTCGGTACCCCGACGCCGATGGTGTCGGCAATCGCGATCTCCTTCGCGCCCGCCGCGGCGCCGCGGCGGGCCACCTCGACCACGCGGTCCGGGTCCACCTCGCCGTCGAACGGGCAGCCGAACGACGTCGCGATCGTCAGCGACGCGAACAGGTCCCGCGACGCGGCCTCGGCGAGGACCTCCTCGGCGACCTCGGTGAGCGCCGCGGTCGTCGAGTTCTGGTTGGCCTTGGCGAACCCGTCGGAGGCGGGCACGACGACGTTGACCTCGTCGACCCCGGCCGCGACCGCCCGGTCGTAGCCGCGGCGGTTGAGCACC
The DNA here is from genome assembly GCF_028737255.1 of Actinomycetospora straminea. GTDB lineage: Bacteria > Actinomycetota > Actinomycetes > Mycobacteriales > Pseudonocardiaceae > Actinomycetospora > Actinomycetospora straminea. The sequence continues at coordinate 163,866 of NZ_JAQZAN010000013.1, forward strand.
AGCCCGATGTACGACACGCCGTCCGCGCGGGTCAGGCCCTCCATGACGGCCTCGGCGTCGGCCATCGCCGGCACCAGCTTCGGGTGGACGAACGACACCGCCTCGATGCGCCGCGCGCCGGCCGCGGTGGCCTGCTCGATCAGCTCGATCTTCGCGCCCGTCTCCAGCAGCGCCCGCTCGTTCTGCAGCCCGTCGCGCGGGCTGACCTCCACGATCCCGACCACGCGCCCGATCCTGCCCCCTATCCGCGGACGGCGGCCACCGTCGCGGCGTGCTCGCGCAGCGTCGCCGCGGGATCCTCGCCACGCTGGCGGCCCATGCCGCAGTACTGGGCGACGCCGAAGTCGGCGAGGTGGCGGGCCGCGGTGGCCTGCCGGCGCCGCAGGCCGTCCGCGCCGTCGATCGGCAGCACGATGCCGAGGAAGACCCGGGTGTCGGGGACGTCGAGGTCGGCGAGCGGGGCGAAGAACGCGTCGTCCTCGCTGCGCAGGTAGCGGGGTCCGGCGAGGTGGACCCAGTCCAGCGGGCGCCCGGCGTGCGCCACGGCGTGGTTCGCCATCCGCACGATGAGGCCCATGTCGCGGGCCTCGAACATCGGCCACTCGGGGAACGTGCCGTAGCAGAGGTGCAGGCCCATGAGGACGTCCTCGGGCACCCGCGGGGCCAGCCGCGACCACGGCCCGGCGAAGCGGTCCCACGCGTCACCCTCGGTCCAGGCCAGCACGCCCTCGAGGTCGATCACCTCGTAGGCGAGGTCCCACTGCAGGGCGAGGTCGCCGGCCGGGATCGTCGCCAGCAGCTCGTCGATCGCGCGCGACCAGAGGTCCTCGAGCGCCGGTCCGACGATCGCCCAGTTGCGGGCGTAGTCGTCCTTGAACGCGGCGGTGAACACGCTCGACGGGCCGGGCAGGCCCACCTGGAAGCGCAGGGCCGGCGGGATCACCCCGTCGGCGCGCAGCGCCACGAACCGCTCGTAGGAGGCGAGGGTCTCGGCGATCCGCGGCCACGCGTCGAAGCGCAGGGTCTCGACGCCGTCGGCGACGGTGAGGCGTGCGGTGTCGTAGGCGTGCCGGGCGCGTCCGGTCGGCGACGGCGACGGGGCGATGACCGCGATGTCGGGGTGCCGTTCGAGCAGGGTCGTGCGGTCGTAGCCGACCCAGGCGCCGCGGGCCCCGGACTCCCCGTCGGGCAGGGCCGCGACGCGGTCGGCGAACAGCTCCGCGCCGGCCCGGAAGCCCTCGTCGGGCGAGTCGACCGGGAGGCTCCCGACGAGCAGCAGGTCGGCGTCCACGCGGCGGCTCATGGCGGGTGTCCTCCTCGTTCGACCCGGGGGCACGTCGGGGCGCCGACGTCGTCGGGCAGCATGTCACCGCTGCGGTGCGGGCTCACCCCGTCTCGCGGTGGACCGCTCGTCGCCGGGCCCGGACCGGTCGTGTGGTCTCCGTCGGCGCCACGCGTGCCCGCGGGCGTGATCGGTCACCCATCGGTGATCGAGCCGGCAGGAGGACAGTGGAGGGGTGAGCGCGACCGTGACCACCGCGTCGACGGGCCTGACCAGCGCCACCCCGCGGACCCGCCGGGTGCTGCGCATCACCACCGGCATCCTCGTGGCGGCCGTGGTCACCACCGGCGTGGTCATCGTGTGGCCCACGGTCCAGGCCGCCGGCGCCGCGCTCCTCGAGGCCGACCCGTGGTGGGTCGTCGTCGCCGTCGCCTGCGAGGCCGGGGCGCTCGTCGCCTTCTCCGTGCTCCACCACCGGCTGCTGGTGGCCGCGTCGGTGCGGGTGTCGCTCGGAGCGGTGACGATGGCGACGCTCGCCGCGAACGCCCTGCACCTGACCGTCCCGGGCGGTGCCGCGCTGTCGACGGCCTACACCTACAAGCGCCGCCGCGCGTGGGGCGCCACGGTGCCCGCGACGACCTGGACGATGGTCGCCGGCGGCGTCGCGGCGAGCCTCGCGCTCGCCGCGATCGCGTTCAGCTCGGCGCTCGTGGTCGGCGGGCGTCCGACCTCGCTGACCTGGATGGTGCTGCAGATCCTCGGCGTCGCGGCCCTCGGGGCGGGCGTCGTGGTCGTCGCGCGCCGCCCCGGGCTCCTCGTCGCCGCCGGCTCGTGGGGCCTGCGCCTGGTCAACCGTGTGCGCCACCGTCCGCGCGAGACGGGCGTCGCCGAGCTCGCCGACCAGATCGCCGCGCTGCAGCTCATCGAGCTCCGCGGACGCGGACGGGTCGTCGTCGGGGGCGCGGCGCTCGCCAACTGGCTGCTCGACATCGCCTGCCTCGCGGCGTGCTGCGTCGCCGTCGGCGCGGAGGGCATGACGCTCGCGCTGGTGCTCGTCGCCTACGCCGCCGCCACCGCCGCCTCGAGCGCGGCGTTCCTGCCCGGCGGGCTCGGTCTCGTCGACGGCGCGCTGCTCGCGGCGCTGGTCGCGGGGGGCGTGCCGTCGCACCCCGCCCTCGCGGCGGTCCTGCTCTACCGCCTCGTCAGCTTCGTCGGGGTCGCCGCCGCCGGGTGGGTCGCGTGGTTCGTCGTCCACGCCAAGGAGACCCCGGCCGCCGTGGCCGGCGACGACGCCGAGGGTGTCGACACGGCCCACGGGACGCCGGACGGCGCGCGGGCCGACTCCCGGTTCGACGCCGACCGCCCGACCGCCGAGCACGACACCGCGGCCGGGCGTCCGCCCGGCTCGCGCTGACCCGCCGATCCCTCCGCCGGTGAGTAGCGCCGGCGCGGGGTGACGCGCGCTACTCATGTCCGTGGGGCGCATCGACCGCGCCGCACCGTCCCGACCGAGTAGTCCCCGCGCGACCGCGGTCGCCATCGAGTAGTTCGCTGCTCATGACCGGGGGGTACCGGCGCCCGCAGTCTTGTCCCGACCGAGAGAGCGGGCCCGGCACACCGGTCCCCCCGGAACGGAACGAGACCGACATGACCATCCCCGCGAACCCCGCGAACATCCCCGCCCAGCCCGCCATGCAGCCCCTGGCCGACCCGGCGAGCGAGGTCGACGACCTGACGCCCCCCGCCGGCACCGCGCCGACCGTGCCCGGGACCGAGACGCCGCCGGGCGAGACCGAGGAGCCGACGCCCGAGGAGCCCACCTCCGAGGAGCCGACCCCTGAGGAGCCGACCCCCGAGGAGCCGACGTCCGAGGAGGAGCACGGCGAGGGCGAGTGGGGCCACCAGCCGCCCGGCGACGAGTACATCAAGGACGAGTGCCCGCCCTACGACAGCTGCAGCACCTACATCGAGCAGGGCTGCCTGCCGCGGGACTACAACTGCCCCGCCCACGCCACGTACTGCGGTCCCGACTGCAGCTATCTCTACGACAACCTCGAGCCCTCGGGTCACTACTGCGACCCGTACGAGTACGACCCGGTGTGGAACCCGCACTGCTACCACGAGGTCCACAACCCGTGGGGCTTCCACCCGATCGAGAACCCCTACTGCTGGCACCCGCACTACAACCCGGACTGCTACCACCCGGTGCACCGCCCCGAGGGCTACAACCCGGACTACTGCCCCGACGCCCCGCGGCCGCCGTACTGCCCGGACCCGGAGGAGTGGTACCAGACCCACCCGCACCACCAGCCCGTTCCGCCGGTGACGCCGATGCCGCCCATCGACGAGGAGGGCCTGCCCACCCACACGCCGGGCGAGGAGACCTGGCCGGAGACCTGGCCCGAGCCGCCGGCCGGCGAGGAGACGACCGAGGAGCCGGTGGGTGAGGAGGCGCCCGAGGAGCCGGCGCCCGAGGAGCCGGTCGGCGAGGAGACGCCGGAGCCGCCGGTGGGTGAGGAGACGCCGGAGCCGCCGGTGGGTGAGGAGACGCCGGAGCCGCCGGTGGGTGAGGAGACGCCGGAGCCGCCGGTGGGTGAGGAGACGCCCGAGCCGCCGGTGGGTGAGGAGACGCCCGAGCCGCCGGTGGGTGAAGAGACGCCGGAGCCGCCGGTGGGTGAGGAGCCGGTGGGTGAGGAGCCGGTGGCCGAGGAGGAGGCGCCGGTGGAGGAGCCGCCGGCGACCACGCCCGTCGGTCAGGACGGTGACCAGCCGGTGCAGACCTCGCCCTTCCCCGACATCGACGAGGAGCCCGCGCCGGAGGAGATCGAGATCGAGCCGGCCGGCGGCGACCTGGTCTTCCACGGCCCCGGCAACGGCGGCGGCAGCGGCTCGTCCACCGAGGAGCCGGCCGGTGGCTCCTCGAGCGCGGGCGGCGGCTTCGAGGAGCAGCAGCAACAGGAGGAGCCCGTCCTCGAGTCGGTCGGCGCGAGCAGCAGCAGCGGCGGCGGCGACGACTTCGAGTCGGGCGGCGGCTTCGAGTCCGGCGGCGGAGGCTTCGAGTCCAGCGGCGGCTCGAGCGGCTCGGGCGGCGGCGACTCCGACGGCGGCTCGGACGGCGGCGGCTCGGAGACCGTCGACGGCTGATCCTGCCGGAGCCCGGCACCGACGGTCCGGCACGGTCTCGTGACCGTGCCGGGCCGTCGCGCGCGGTCACGGCCGGCACGCCGGACATGAGTAGTCGCTACTCATGACGATCACGCCCGGGTGGCGGAGGCTCGTCCCCGGGCGGGTGAGAGGAGAGGCATGGCGGTCCAGCAGCAGAAGCAGAGCGCCGCTGCGCGCCACGCCGTCGAGAGCATCGACATGGCGATCAAGGGCGCGCAGGCCTACGAGCGCGAGGACCTGGTCGCGCGGCTCAGGGGCGCCAAGCAGATCCTCGGCGACTCGTCGATCACGGTGCACGTCGTCGGCGAGTTCAAGCAGGGCAAGAGCTCGCTGATCAACGCGCTGCTGAGCGCCCCGATCTGCCCCGTCGACGACGACGTCGCCACCGCCGTGCTGACCGAGGTGCGCTACGCCAAGGCCCTCACCGCGAGCGCGGTCTTCGAGCCGACCTCCGGGGCGGCGGGCGCCGGCTGGAACGAGACGATCGCGCCGTCGGACGTCGCGCAGTACGCCTCCGAGGCCGGCAACCCCGGCAACACCCGCGGCCTGCGGCGCGTGACCGTCGGCCTCGACCGGCCGATCCTGTCCAACGGCCTGGTCCTCGTGGACACGCCCGGCGTGGGCGGGATCGGGTCGGTGTCCAACGCGTCGACCATCAGCTCGCTGCCCCGCTCGCACGCCGTGCTCTTCGTCAGCGACTGCAGCCAGGAGCTCACCGAGAGCGAGGTCGCGTTCCTGCGCACCGTGCGGGAGCTGTGCCCGACGGTCCTGTTCGTGCTGACCAAGACCGACCTCTACCCGCACTCCGACCGCATGCTCGAGCGCGACCGCGAGCACCTGCGGCGGGCCGGGATCGAGATCGAGTCGCTGGCGGTGTCGTCGGAGGTGCGCTCGCTCGCGGCCAGCACGATGAGCAAGGACCTCAACAACGAGTCCGGCTTCCCGACGCTGATCGCGCGCCTCAACGAGATCGTCACCGGCGGGGAGCGCCTCGCCCTCGACGCGGCGATCACCCACGTGCACTCCGCGGTGGAGCAGATGGAGGTCGTGGCGCGCGCCCGCCTCGCCGCCCTGGCGGACCCACGACGGTCGGCGGAGCTCGTCGCCGAGCTGACGCGGGCCAAGGAGCGGGCCGACGCTCTGCGCGAGCGCTCGTCGAAGTGGCAGACGGTGCTGCAGGACGGGTTCGCCGACATCTCCTCCGACACCGAGTTCGACCTGCGCCAGCGCACCCGCAAGGTCGTCCACGAGGCCGAGAAGTCGATCGACGAGGGCGACCCGGCGAAGAACTGGGAGGAGTTCGAGGCGTGGCTGCGCCAACGCCTCGCCGGCGAGGCGCTGGAGAACTACGCCCTGTTCGTCACGCGGGCGAAGGAGGTCGCGATCTCCGTCGGGCAGCACTTCGACATGGCGGAGTCGCAGGTGGTGCGTGCCCGCGAGGTCGCCGCCCCGGTGGCGCTGCTCGACGACCTGAGCACCGACGCCTCGTTCGCCGAGAAGAAGGCCAAGGGCGCGGGGATGGCCGCGTTCCAGAAGTCCTACGGCGGCTTCCTCATGTTCACGATGCTCACGACCATGACCGGCCTGCCGGTCCCGATGGGGCTCGGGCTCATCCCGGGCCTGCTGCTCGGGCGGATGGGCTGGAAGGAGGAGCAGAAGCGCGCCCTGGAGAAGCGCCGCAGCGAGGCCAAGGCGGCGGTCCGCCGGTTCGTCGACGAGTTCAACCTGCACTTCGGCAAGGACTCGCGCGACGCCGTGCGCCACGTGCAGCGCGAGCTGCGCAACGCCTGGTCCCAGCGCGTGGCCGAGCTCCAGCGCTCGGCGACCGAGGCGCTCGCCGCGGCGACGGAGGCGGCGAAGGCCACCGAGTCGGACACCGGCGCCCGGAGCCGCGCCGAGACCGACCTCCAGTCGCTCGCCGCCCTCAAGGCGCGGGTCGAGGACCTCTCCGCCCACCTGGAGCGCACCCGCGCGTCGGGGCTCGCCGCCGGCACCCCGGCCCCGGCCGTCGCCGCCGCACCCGCGAAGGCCGCACCCGCCAAGGCCGCCCGGTGAACCGTGACGACCGGGGGCGCCCACGCCCGTCCGGCACCCCGCCCCGCGGCTTCCCGGGCCCCGGTCGGCCCGGTGGTCCCGGGGGTCCCGGTGGTCCGCCGGGTGGCTTCGGCCCACCCGGGCCGGGCGGCCCGCCCCGCGGGTTCCCGCCGCCCGGACCCCCACCCGGGCCACCCGGACCACCCGGGCCACCCGGACCACCCGGCCCACCCGGACCGCCGCGCCCGGCGCCGCCCCCGCCGTCGTCGCTGCTGACCCGCGTGCGGGGTCTCGTGCAGCAGGCCCAGCAGATCTACGCGGGCGGCCCCGCGCTGCCCGGCCTGCAGGCGGCGGCCGCCCGGCTCGAGGAACCGCTGCGGGTGGCGATCGCCGGCCGGATCAAGTCGGGCAAGTCGACGCTGCTCAACGCCCTGGTCGGGCAGGAGCTCGCGGCCACCGACGCGGGGGAGTGCACGCGGGTCGTCACCTGGTACCGCGACGGCCTCACCTACCGGGTCATGGCCTACCCGCACCAGGGCCCGCCCCGGCAGCTGCCGCCCGGGCCCGCCGGGGGCCTGCTCGACAGCGACCTCGGCGGCATGCGCGCCCAGGACGTCGACCGTCTCGTCGTCGACTGGCCCTCGCCGTCGCTCAAGACGATGACCCTCATCGACACCCCGGGCATGGACTCGCTGACCACCGAGCTCGCCCGGCGCACGGAGACGGCGCTGGACGAGCACGGCGGCGGCCCCAGCACGGCCGACGCGGTCGTCTACCTCATGCGCCACATCCACACGTCCGACATCCGGTTCCTCGAGACGTTCCGCGACGACCCGAGCGAGCGCCGACCGATCAACACCCTCGGCGTGCTGGCCCGGGCCGACGAGGTGGGCCACGGCCGTCCCGATGCCCTGGAGAGCGCCGCGCGCGTCGCCGACCGCTACCGCGTCGACCCGCGCGTGCAGGCGCTGTGCCAGACCGTCGTCCCGGTCGCGGGGCTCCTCGCGTCCACCGCCGCGACCCTGCGCGAGGACGAGTTCCGCGCCATCGAGAAGCTCGCCGAGGCGCCCGAGGACGACGTCGAGGCGCTGCTGCTGACCGCCGACCGCTTCGCGAACCGGGAGATGCCCGACCTCGACCTCTCGCCCGCGCGCCGCGCCGCGCTCCTCGACCGGTTCGGCCTGTTCGGCGTCCGGCTCTCGGTGCGCCTGCGCTACACCGGCGTCGCCGGCACGGCGGGCGCGCTGTCGCGCGAGCTGCTCACCCGCAGCGGCCTGCAGCCCCTGCGCGAGGCGCTGCTCAGCCGGTTCGCCGGGCGCGCCGAGGTGCTCAAGGCCCGGTCGGCGCTGCTCGCCGTCGAGTCGGTGATCCGACGCTATCCGGTGCCGGCGGCCCAGCAGCTGCTGCACGAGCTCGAGATCGTCAACTCCGGGGCGCACGAGTTCGCCGAGGTCCGCCTGCTCGACGGCCTGCGCGTCGGGTCCCTCATGCTCACCGAGGCCGAGCGGGAGTCCGCGGAGCGGCTGCTCGGCGGCGGGGGCGTCGAGATCCGGCAGCGGCTGGGGCTCGAGCCCGACACCCCGCCGGCGGAGGTCCAGCGGGCGGCGCGCGCCGCGCTCGCCCAGTGGCAGCGCCGCGCCGAGCACCCGGCGTCGGCCCGCGACGTCCGGCAGGCCGCGCGCATCCTGGTGCGCACCTGCGAGGGGCTGGTCGTCGGCTCGCTCGGGTCGTGGTGAGGGCCGATGAGCAACACGCCACCGGGCCGGACCGGAAACCGAGTAGCCGTTGCTCATGACCCCCGGTCCGCCCCGCCCGAGACTCGTGCCGTGACCGTCCGGACCACCCCCAGCGCCGTGCCCCCCGGGATGCCGGCGCACCTCTGGGAGGCCGCGAAGCGCGACGTGCGCGGGGTGATCCCCGACTGGCTGCGCAGCGCGAAGGAGAACGGGGCGGACGCGCCCGCGCACATCCGCGAGGTCGCCCGCCGGGCGGCGAAGGCCGGCGCGGGGCTGGGCATGGCGATCGCCGTCGGCACCCAGGTCGACGCCGCCGCGTCGGAGACCGACGGCGCCGCGGTGACCACGGTCGCGCACACGACACCCGAGGTCCCGGCTGTGCCGGGCGAGGGGCCGGCGCTGGCGGAGTCGTTCCGCGTGCTCGACCCGCAGGGCGTCGGGGACGGCTGGCTCTCGGTCGAGATGTACCAGGACGTCGTGGTCAACGAGGGCGCCGACGCGGCGTACAACGTCGACGCCTTCCAGTACATGGTCATCTCCGACGACGCCGGGCAGCGCTACGTCTTCAAGGAGCACCACCACGCCGCGGTGTCCGAGCCCCCGGCCCGCGAGACCGACCTGCTCATCCACGAGCGGGGCCAGGTGCACGTCGTCGAGAACCCCGACGGCAGCTTCTCGGTGGACACCGTGAGCTACGACCGCAGCGTCAACGGCGTCAGCGAGCCGGCGCCCGCGGGCGGGCTGGACGACGAGCCCGCCGACGTCACGGTCCCCGACGACGACCCGCCCGACCTCCCCGACTGGACCCCGCCGACCGGGCTGGCGCCGATCCCGGCGCCCGCGGTGTCGCCCGAGGACCACGCCCGGGACGAGGCACCCGCCGTCGTCCCGGACCCCCTCGACGACCTCGACGCCCCCGACCCGACCCCCGGTGCCGGCGACCCGGGCGGCGCCCCGGACGAACCGGAGACGAGCGCCGCGGCCTCCCCCGACGACGACGGCCCCGGTAACGACCCGCCCGACGCGAGCGAACTCGCCGTCTGACCGGCGCCGACCCGCACGCGACCCCGCACCCGACACGACACCCCCACGACCGCACGAGCGAGAGAGGAGATTCCGGTGGGCTACGGACTCGGAGTGGATCTCGGAACCACCTTCACCGCCGCGGCGGTCGACCGGGACGGCCGCGTGGAGATGGCCACCCTCGGCGACCGGGCGGCCGCCGTGCCCTCGGTGATCCTCATCCGGGAGGACGGTGCCGTCCTCACCGGCGACGCCGCGGAGCGCCGCGCGGCCTCGGAGCCCGACCGCGTCGCGCGGGAGGTGAAGCGGCGCTTCGGCGACCCGATGCCGCTGATCCTCGGCGGCTCGCCCTACGCGGCCGGCGACCTCATGGCCCGCCAGCTGCGCGACGTGGTGCGCGCGGTGAGCGAGCGCGAGGGCGGGATGCCCGACGTCGTGACCCTGACCCACCCGGCCAACTGGGGCCCGTACAAGCGGGAACTGTTCGACCAGATCCCGCGCCAGGCCGGCCTGCGCAACGTCCAGATGATCACCGAGCCGGAGGCGGCCGCCGCCCACTACGCCACCAACGAGCGCCTCGAGGACGGCGCCACCGTCGCGGTCTACGACCTCGGCGGCGGCACCTTCGACGCGACGGTGCTGCGCACGGCGGGCAAGGGCTTCGAGCTGCTCGGGACGCCGGAGGGCATCGAGGGCCTGGGCGGCATCGACTTCGACGAGGCGGTGTTCGCGCACGTCGACCGCGTGCTCGGCGGCCCGGTCTCCGCGCTCGACCCGTCGGACCCGCACGCGACGAGCGCGGTGATCCGGCTGCGCCAGGACTGCGTGCTCGCCAAGGAGGCGCTCTCGGCGGACACCGAGACGACGATCCCGGTGATGCTGCCGTCGCTGCAGACCGAGGTGCGGCTGACCCGCGGCGAGTTCGAGGACATGATCCGCCCGTCGATCACGGCGACGATCGCGTCGCTGCGCCGGGCCCTCGAGTCGGCGAACGTGCGCCCCGAGCAGCTGACCACCGTCCTGCTCGTCGGCGGGTCGTCGCGGATCCCGCTGGTGGCCCAGATGGTGTCCGCGGAGCTGGGGCGCCCGACCGCGGTCGACGCGCACCCCAAGCACGCCATCGTGCTGGGCGCCGCCGGGATGGCGCACACCGAGTACGTCCACGGCGGCACCGCGCCCGGCGGCGCCACGGGCCCGCAGGTGTGGCGCACCGCGGCGGCGGCCACCACCGCGGTCGGTCCGATGACGGGCGGCCCGTCGTCGGGTACCTTCCGCCGTCCCGGGGCGCTGCCGCCGCCGCGGCGCACCGGCCCGCCGTCCGGGGCGATGCCGGTGGTCGGCGGGGTGCCGATCACCTCGGTGATGCCCGGGGTCGGGCGGCCGATCCCGGCGCGCGGACCGGCTCCGGCCGGGACGCCCGCGGCCGGCGTGCCGGCCCCCGCGCTGCAGGGCGGCCCCGAGCCCGAGCCGAAGCGGCGGCGGCGCGTGCCGATGGCCATCGCCGCCGCGCTGCTGCTGGCGCTGCTCGCCGGCGGCGGCACCTACGTCTACCGCGTCGCGTCCGCCGAGTCCCCGGCGCCCACCGACGCCTCGATCGTCGCGCCGCCGCCCGCGGCGGTGGTGCCCGCGCCGGTGTCGGTCGCGCCCGCCTCGCCGTCCGCGCCGACCGCCGACGCCCCGGCGTCCGGCACGGGCCGTCAGGGCGGGGAGACCCGGACGCGGCGCGCCCCCAGCAGCGGCGGTGGCGGCGGGTCCGGCCGCACGAGCGAGCACACCTCCGAACCGCACCGCCCGAACCCGCCCGAGCCCGTGTGCTGCGACCCGACCGACGGCAACGGCGGGTCCGGCACCGACGGCGGGGGGACCGGCTCGGGCAGCAGCGGGTCCTGACGGCTCTTGACGCCCGGGGTCAGCGGGCGACGTGCAGGCCGGCGACCTGCGAGAGCTCCCCGCGCCCGGACACGCCCAGCTTCGCGTAGACCGCCCGGAGCACGTTGTCCACGGTGCGCACCGAGACGACGAGCTGCTCGGCGATCGCCTTGCTGGTCAGGCCGGTGGCGGCCAGCGAGGCGATCTCCAGCTCGCGGCGCGTCAGCTCCGTCGAGGCCTCGAGGAGCCCGAGGGCCGGGGTCCGCGCGTCCTCGCACTCCTGGGCCCACGCGCGGGAGCGGGCTGCCGACGCCCGCGCGGGCACGGTGCTGCCGTCCGCGCGGTGCACCGCGGACGCCTGGGCGGCCACCTCGGCGGCGAGCAGGAGCGCCCCGAGCGCCTCGAAGCGGGCGGCGACCTCGTCGAGGGTGGCGCCGTCGCGCGCGCTCAGGGCCCGGGAGTGGGCGACCATCACCGCCGGCAGCTCGCCGTCGAGGTCGGCGGCGAGGACCTCCAGCTCGTCGGCCACCACGCCGGTGGCCCGCAGGCGGATGACGGCGTGCAGGGTCTGCAGCCGGTGCCCGGGGTCGTCGGGCGCGGTGACGGCGGCGATCGCGGCCTCGGTCGCGGCCGACACCCGGCCCTCGACGCCCAGGAGCCACACGCGGGCGGCGTTCTGCCAGCCCGCGAGCAGGCCGCCCCCGGGGACGTCGTCGGCGGCGTCGAGCACGGTGCGGGCCTCGGCGAGCTCGCCGGACGCGGCGAGGGCGATCGACAGCTCGGCGGCCAGCGGGACCGCGAAGCAGAAGCGCGACGCGGACACCGCGGCCGACGCCTCCCGCAGCCAGCGCACCGCGGTCGCGACCCGGCCGCGGCGACCCGCGACGATCCCCTGCCACGTGGCGTAGAGGGCCACCGGCGTGCGCAGGCCCTGGGCCAGCGCCTCGGCGTACCCGTCGCGGGCGAGCTCGTCGGCGCGGTCCAGGTCGCCGGCCTGCAGGTGGGCGTACCAGGAGGCGGCGAGGAGCTGGAACCGCAGCCAGCCGCCGTTCGGGTCGCCGTCGCGCTCGATCCTCGGCAGGCCGCGCGCGACGAGCTCCCGGGCGCGGCCCAGCAGGCCCGCGCGGGCGGCGGCGAAGGCGGCGACCGAGAGCGCGGCGACGCGGACCTCGGGGGGTTCGGGATCGGCGGCGTCGGGGGCGAGCAGCGGCTCGAGGCGGTCGAGCGCGGCGCGGGGCCGGCCCTCGAGCAGCGACGAGACCGCCCGCAGCCACGTCACGCCGGCCGGCGCCTCGCCCGCGGGGATCGTCTGCTCCAGCGCCCGCAGGACGTCGCGTGCCCCGACGACGTCGTGCAGGCCCCAGGCGGCGTTCGGCACCCGCACGAGGGCGGACGCGACGAGCTCGGACGCCGGGGCCGACGCCGCCTCCGGGCGCGACGCCACCTCGGCGAGCACCGCCTCGGCCTCGCTGAAGCGGTCGGCGGCGACGAGGGCGCGGGCGAGCTGGAGGCGCACCTCGACGGTGCCGCCGGAGTCCGCGGCGGCGCGCAGCAGCTGGTCGGCGAGCGCGGCGTCGGCGGCCGCCGCGTCGCGGGCGGCGGCGAGCAGCTCGTGCGCGTCGGCCTCCTCGCCCTGGCCGACCCGGAACCCCAGCAGCCGGCTGCGGTCCTCGCCGCGGCGGGTGCCGTGCGCCTCCATCGCCTGCGCGAGGCGATGGTAGGCCTGCCGCTCCTGCAGCGGGGTGGCCTGCTGGCGGAGGATCTCGGCGTAGAGCGGGTGCTTGAGGCGGACGTTGACCCGCCGCCCCTCGCGCACCGACTCCACCAGCCCCCGGCGCTCCAGCGTCGCGAGCACCGACGGCGAGACGAGCTCGGCCGCGACCTCGCTGCCCAGCGGCTGCCCGAACGCCAGCAGCCGCAGGAGGTCGCGCTCCGGGGCGGCGAGCGAGCCCATGCGCGCCTCGACCATCTCGACCAGCCGCGACGACGGCGCGAACGGTCCTTCCCAGCGCCACACCGCCCCGTGCTGGCGCAGGGTCCCGTTCTCGCGCGCGCCGTCGACGAGCTCGCGCAGGAAGAGCGCGTTGCCCAGCGCGTAGCGCCACAGCCGCTGCAGGGCCGCGCCGTCCACGTGCCCGCCGAGCGCCCGGGCCACCAGCTGGTCGCTCTGGGCGCGGTCGAACTCACCGATGTCGAGGCGCTCGACCAGCCCTTCCTTCCACAGCGCGAAGATCGGGTCCGGGACGCTGAGCCCGGTCGGCGCAGTGACGACGAGGAAGGCGTCACCGGACACGGCGAGCTGCTGGAGCAGCACCGCCGAGGTCGTGTCGAGGACGTGCGCGTCGTCGACGGCGAGGACGAGCTGGGTGCCCGGCTCGGGGCGCAGGGCCCGCCGCGCCTCGTGCAGCAGGTGGCCGGTCAGCGCCTCGCCGTCCGGCACGGTCCCCGTCCGTGGCAGCAGGTGGCTCATCGCGCCGAGCGGGATGTCCTGGGTCGACCGGCTCGCCATCACCCAGACGGGCGAGACGCTGGAACCCTCCGTGGTCACGATCGCGGCCAGGGTCGCCCGGGCCAGTCGGGTGCGTCCGACCCCGGGCGGGCCCACGAGCAGGACGCCGGCGCACTGCCGGGTCCGGGCGAGGTGGACGATCGAGGACAGCGTCTCGGAGCGCCCGACCAGCGGCCAGACCTCCGGCATGCGTCCGAACCCCCTCGGCTCCGCGCTCCCACCCGCGCTCGTGTGCTCCCCGTATGGTTCACGGACCGTACGCGGAGGACAAGGAGTGGGATCGACCGGGGCACCCGGTCGTGTCCCCCCGTCCGGGCCCGTGACCAGCGGGATCGTCCGGCGACGGGGCCGGTGCCGGCGGTGGGGTGGTCGCGCGGCGCTCGGGCAGCCGGGTGCCCCGGTGCCACCCGGACGGCGGCATCGTCCGCCCTCGGCCCGCTCGGCGACGGTCGGTACGGAACGGCTCCGTGCCGCGGGGGACGGCGTTAACCTACGGCGCGGGTCGCCCGGGGGGCGCCGGCCGGGACAGGGGTGTGATCAGGTGGCCGCCGAGGGCGAGGTGTTCGGCCCGTACGAGCTGAGGCGTCTGGTCGGACGCGGCGCGATGGGTGAGGTGTGGGAGGCGTTCGACACGCGGCGTGAGCGCCCGGTCGCGCTGAAGCTCCTCGGCGGTGCGGTCGCGACCGACCCGCAGTTCCGGGCGCGCTTCCAGCAGGAGGCCCGGGTGACCGCGCGGCTGTCCTCGCTGCACGTCATCCCGATCCACGACTTCGGCGAGATCGACGGCCGCCTCTTCGTCGACATGCGGCTGGTCGACGGCGGCGACCTCGCGGCCGTGGTGCGCGCCCACCCGACGGGGCTGCCGCCCGCGCGCGCCGTCGACATCGTCGGGCAGATCGCGGAGGCCCTGGACGCGGCGCACGACGCCGGCCTCGTGCACCGCGACGTCAAGCCGTCGAACGTGCTTCTCACCGGGCAACGCGCCGGCGACTTCTGCTTCCTCGTCGACTTCGGCATCGCGCGCATCGCCGGGGCGGGCTCGTCGCACCTGACGACCAGTGGCACCGTGCTGGGCACCACCGCCTACATGGCGCCGGAGCTGTTCAGCGGCGAGACGGCGACGTTCCGCAGCGACGTCTACGCGCTGGCCTGCCTGTTCTTCGAGCTGCTCACCGGGCACCGTCCCTACGCCGGGCCCGACCCGGTGGCGCACATGGGCCAGCACGTGCACCAGCCGGTGCCCGCGCCGTCGTGGTCCCGGGCGGACCTCGCGGTCTTCGACCGCGTCGTCGCCACCGGCATGGCGAAGGACCCCGCCCACCGCTACCCGACGCCCGGCGCGCTCGCCGACGCCGCGGTCGCGGCGGGGCGGCCCGGCCCGGGTTCCGCGCCGGTCGGGGCCACGTCGGCGCTCGGCGCGGGGCGCACCGGCCCGCCGCCGAGCCCGCCGCCCGCACGGCCGGCCGCACCGACGCGTCACGGACCCCCGAGCTCCGGGTGGCCCGCCGTGGACGGGGCGCGCACGGGCACCGTCACGGGTCCGGTGACGGCGCCCTCGTCGGCGTCGGGGTCGGCGTCGGTGTCGGGGTCGGGCGCGGCGGCGGCGTCGGCGGCGCCCGCCCCGGCCCCGTCACGGGCGCCCGACCCCACGGGCGTCGGGGCCACGACCCCCGGCGGGCGCCCGCCCCCGCCCGCACTGGGGGCGCCGGCGAAGCGCCGCCCGTGGCGGTGGCTCGCCGTCGGGCTCGCGGCGCTGGTGATCATCGCCGGGAGCGTGGTCGTCGCGGACCAGGTCTACGACGTCCTGTCCCCGGGCTCGGTCCCCACGGCGCAGGCCGTGGCCCCGCCGCTGCAGAGCCCGCGCTGGGTCGAGCTGAGCGCCGACGGGCGCCGGGCGTTCGTCAGCGGCCAGGCCGGCGACCCGACGCCCTCGCCCTCGGTCGCGGTCGTCGACACCGCGACCAACCGGCTCACCGGCACGGTCCCGGTCAGCACCTTCCCCGGCGACCTCGCCGTCAGCGGCGACGGCACGCGGCTCTTCGTCACCGAGCGGGGCTCGGACGCCGCACCCGGGAGCGCGCTGGCGATCATCGACACGGCGGCGGGCAGCGTGTCGGCGCAGATCGAGCTCGGCACGGCGGCGCCCTCGGGCCTGGCGCTGAGCCCCGACGGGCGGCGCGTCTACGTCGCGAACGAGGGGACGAACGCCGCGCCCGGCAGCACCGTGTCGGTGGTCGACCTCGCGACCTCGTCGGTGATCGCGAGCGTGCCGGTCGGCCAGGGCCCCAGCGGCCTCGCGATCACTCCGGACGGGCGCAAGCTCTACGTCGCCAACGAGGGGGTGCTCACCGGCGTCGGCAACACCGTCTCGGTCGTCGACACCGCGACCAACGCCGTGACCGCCACGATCCCGGTCGGCGACACCCCGCGCAGCATCGCCGTCCGCCCCGACGGGCGCTACGCCTACGTCGCCAGCCAGGGCACGCAGCAGGCGCCGCAGGGCTCGGTCAGCGTCGTCGACACGTCCACCGACACCGTGACCGCCACGATCACCGAGGGCGTCGGCGGACCCATCGGCGTCGCGGTCACGGGCGACGGCCGCAACGTGCTGGTCACCAACTACGGGGGCGACGCCGCCCCCGGCTCGACCGTGACCGTGATCAACAGCCGGGACGACGTCATCGGCACGGTCCCCGTCGGCCAGCTGCCCTTCGGCGTCGCCGCCTCCCGTGACGGCACCCGCGCCTACGTCACCAGCCGCGCGGAGTTCTGGCAGCTCGACTTCCCCGCCCGCTGATCCTGCGGCGACGGCTCGACCCGGGAGACACTCGGGGCACACCACCACCACGATCGCGAGGAGTCCGTTGCGGATCGCCCTCGTCGCCACCTGCCTCGGCGACGCGATGTTCCCGCAGGCGCCGCGGGCGACCGTCGAGCTGCTCGAGCGCCTCGGGCACGAGGTCGTCTTCCCCGCCGAGCAGACGTGCTGCGGGCAGGCGCACGTCAACACCGGCTACCTCGACATGGCGCTGCCGCTCGTGCGCCACCACGTCGACGTCTTCACCGGCGCCGCCGACGTCGTCGTCGCGCCGTCCGGGTCGTGCGTCGGCTGCGTGCGCCACCAGCACGCGATGGTCGCCCGGCGCGGCGGCGACGAGGGGCTGGCCCGCGCGGCCGAGGACCTGGCCGGCCGGACCTACGAGCTCTCCGAGCTGCTCGTCGACGTCCTGGGCGTCACCGACGTCGGCGCCTACTACCCGCACCGCGTCACCTACCACCCGACGTGTCACTCCCTGCGGATGCTGCGCGTCGGCGACAAGCCGCTGCGGCTGCTGCGCGCGGTCCGGGGGCTGACGCTGACCGAGCTGCCCGACGCCGAGGTCTGCTGCGGCTTCGGCGGCACGTTCGCGGTGAAGAACGCCGAGACCTCGACGGCGATGCTCGCGGACAAGATGGCGAACGTGCTCTCCACGCACGCCGAGGTCTGCACGGCGGGGGACACGTCGTGCCTCATGCACATCGGGGGCGGGCTCTCGCGGCTGCGCTCGGGGGTGCGCACGGTGCACCTCGCGGAGATCCTGGCCTCGACCGAGGACGCGCCCCGGGTGCCCGACGCGATCATGAGCGAGGCGCGATGACCACCACCGACCTGGGCATGCCGACCGTCGCGTCGGACCCGCACGGCCACCTGCGCGGCACCGAGACCTTCCCCGTCGCCGCGCACCGCGCGCTCGCCGACACCCAGCTGCGCCAGAACCTCGGGCACGCCACGCGCACCATCCGCGCGAAGCGGGCCGCGGTCGTCGGGGAGGTCGACGACTGGGAGGAGCTGCGCCGCGCCGGCGAGTGCCTCAAGGCCGACGTCATGGCCCGGCTGCCCGAGCTGCTCGAGCAGCTCGAGGCGTCGGTGACCGCGCGCGGCGGGGTGGTGCACTGGGCGCGCGACGCGCAGGAGGCCAACCGGATCGTCGTCGACCTGGTGCGGCAGACCGGCGCCGACGAGGTCGTCAAGGTCAAGTCGATGGCGACCCAGGAGACCGGGCTCAACGAGGCCCTGGGCGAGGCCGGGATCGCGGCGCTGGAGACCGACCTCGCCGAGCTCATCGTCCAGCTCTCGGACGACCGGCCGTCGCACTTCCTCGTCCCCGCGATCCACCGCAACCGCTCGGAGATCCGCGACATCTTCCTGCGCGAGATGCCCGACGTGGACCCGGACCTCACCGACGAGCCGCGCAAGCTCGCGATGGCGGCCCGCGCGCACCTGCGCCGGAAGTTCCTGTCGGCGACGGTCGGGATCTCCGGGGTCAACTTCGCCGTGGCCGACAGCGGGACGATCTCGGTGGTCGAGTCCGAGGGCAACGGGCGGATGTGCCTGACGCTGCCCGACACCCTGATCACGGTCATGGGCGTCGAGAAGATCGTGCCGACGTGGTCGGACCTCGAGGTGTTCCTGCAGCTGCTGCCGCGCAGCTCGACCGGCGAGCGGATGAACCCGTACACGTCGACGTGGAGCGGGGTGACGCCCGGCGACGGTCCGCAGACGTTCCACCTGGTGCTGCTCGACAACGGCCGCTCGAATGTCCTGGCCTCGCCGGACGGGCGGCAGGCGCTGCACTGCATCCGGTGCTCGGCGTGCCTCAACGTGTGCCCGGTCTACGAGCGCGCGGGCGGGCACGCCTACGGGTCGATCTACCCGGGGCCGATCGGGGCGGTGCTGTCGCCGCAGCTCACGGGCATCTCGGGTCCCGACGACGTCAACGCCTCGCTGCCCTACGCGTCGTCGCTGTGCGGGGCGTGCTTCGACGCGTGCCCGGTGCGCATCGACATCCCGCACCTGCTGGTGCAGCAGCGCGCGGCGGCGATCGACGCCCACACCCGCCCGACGGCGCAGGACGTGGCGATGCGCGCCGCCGCGGCGGCGATGGCCACGCCGGGGCGGTTCTCGCTGGCCGAGCGGGTGGTGAAGCTGGGGCGGCTGCTCGGGCGCTCGGGGCGGATCCGCTCGGTGCCGGGGCCGGGCGCGGCGGCGTGGTTCGGGGCGCGGGACATGCCCCCGCCACCGGCGGAGACGTTCCGGGAGTGGTGGGCGCGCACCCGGGGCGGCTCGTGAGCGCCCGCGAGGAGGTCCTGGCCCGGCTGCGGGCCGCGCGGGACGCGGGCGGCGCGACGTCGCCCGACGTGCCCCGGGAGTACCGGCGGACCGGCTCGCACCCGCCGGGCAGCGCGGCGGCGGTCGCGCGGCTCGACGAGACGCTGACCGACTACCGCGCGACGGTGCACCGCGTCGCCGACGAGGACGGCGTCTCGGCGGTGATCGCGCGGGTGCTCGAGGACGCCGGCGCGACGACGTTCGTCGCCCCGCCCGGGCTCCCGGCGCGCTGGCTCGCCGAGGTCACCGCCCGCGTGCGGCCCGACGCCCCGCCGCTCCCGGTCGCCGAGCTCGACCGCGTGGACGCCGTGGTCACCGGCGCGGCCGTGGCGATCGCCGACACGGGGACGTTCGTGCTCGACGCGCGGGCGCCGGACCAGGGCCGGCGGGCGATCACCCTCGTCCCCGACCACCACGTGTGCGTGCTGCGCGCCGACGCCGTGGTGTCGTCGGTGCCCGAGGCCCTGGCGCGGCTGGACCCGGACGGGCCGCTGACCTTCGTCTCCGGGCCCTCGGCCACCAGCGACATCGAGCTCGACCGCGTCGAGGGCGTCCACGGCCCCCGCCGCCTCGACGTGGTGCTGGTCGGCCCTCGGTGAGAAGCTGACCGAGGCTGCTCACGAGAGGTGACCGGCCCTGACACGGACAGTGGCGGGCCGATCGGGTGACGGGGATCTCGTCGTCGCGCGGGGGCGGCCGGTCGTCGCTCGGATCCGCCGGACGGGGTGAGCGGCGCGGGGACGGGGAACGAGCGGGGCCACCCGCTCCGATCCCGGACGCCAGGAGTCCCCGGTGACCTCTCACCCGAACGGCAGTGCACCCCTCGCTGTCGTGCCCACCGTCCCGCCCGTCCCCCCGGTCCCCGCCGGCGGGACCGCCGGGGTCGCGGGCCCGCTGTCCCAGGCCGTCGCCGAGGCCACCGCCCGCGCCACCCGCTCCCGCCTCGACGGCGAGCCCCGCCGCACGTGGGAGCACGCCGCGGGCGGACGCCCGACGCCGGTGCCCAAGCGCCTGCTCGTCGCGGTCTCGCACGCGATCGAGAAGGCCGTGGTGTCCTGCCCGATCCCGAGCACGGCGGACGGGACGCCGCCGACGGTGGTGCTCGCCCTCTTCCAGCGCCTCGAGTTCTTCGAGCGCGAGCGGGTCGTCTACGAGCGCCTCGCCGAGGCCGGCGCCGAGGTCGTCGTCGGGTTCGTGCGCGGCGAGGAGCACCGCCCACCGCGCGGGGTGCACACCGTGCTCCTCGACGCGGGAGAGAAGCTCGCCGACGAGTGGACGGTCGTCGCCGTCGGACCGCGGGCCGGCGCGTTCCTCGTCGCCACCGACCAGCACGCCTACGACGCCCACGAGCACGGCACCGAGGCCGGGCGTCGCTTCAGCGGGCGTTGGGGCTACGCCCACGCCCAGGCCGGCGCGGAGCTCGCGCGGCTGCGCCTGGCGCTGGGCACCCGGCTGCCCGACCCGCTGCTGCGCAGCATCGACACCCTGCTCGGCGAGGTCATGGCCAGCGGCGGGGAGGTCGCCGGCAGCGGCGGCACGCCGGGCGAGGCGTGGGCGACGGCGTCGCTCGCGCACATGATCACGCGGATGCAGACCGCGCAGGCCGGGAGCCGCGCCCTGCGCGAGCAGCTCGCCGACGCCCACCGCGCGGCCGACGCGCACCGCTCCGCGGACGTCGACTCCTCGAGCGGGCTGCCGACGCCGGACTTCCTCGAGCGCTGGTCGGCGCCCGGCGGGTCGACGGAGCTGCCCGTCGGGCTGGCGCTGGTCGACGTCGCGGGGCTGGACGAGGCGTTCGAGGACCCGCGCGCCGAGTACCACGCCGCGCGCAAGGTCGCGGCCGCGCTGGGCCAGCCGCTCGGGCCGGTCGACGCGGCGGTCCGCCTCTCGCGCCGGGAGTTCCTCGTCGTCGTCCCCGGCGCCTCGCCGCGCCACCTCGCGGGGCTGGGCGACGAGGTCGCCGAGCAGCTCGAGCTCGCCTCCGACGGCTACCCGCACATCCCGCTGACCGCGACCGTCGCCACGATCGTCACGCACGCGCGCCCGCTGCCCGTCGAGGACCTCCGCGTCGCCCTGACCCCCCTGCCCGCGGACGCGACGGGCGCGGTCGACGCGGGCCGGACGGTGGCCGGCGAGCGGATCGCGGTCGTCTCCACCCGTGCCGGCCGCGTCCTGCCCGAGCCGGGACGGCACGAGCCGGACCAGCAGGAGCCCTCCGCGCAGGCTCCCGCGACCCGCCCCCTCGCGACCGCCGCGGCCGGCCACCCCTGGTTCGGCCCCGACGGGCAGCACCCCGACGACCTGCTCCCCGGCTCGCACGGCGTCGCCGCCGCCGAGGTGCCCCACCCCCGCGCGTGAGCGACCCCGTAGGTGAGCACTTTCTGCGGCTATAGCCGGGGAAAGTGCTCACGAGGGGATCAGCGGCCCCGGACCGGCGAGCCCCAGACGGTGGCGTCGCGCAGGGTCCGCTTGAGCAGCTTGCCGCCCGGGTTGCGCGGCAGCGGGTCGGACGAGACGACGACGTACTGCGGCACCTTGTAGTCGGCGATCTGGGTGTCGAGGTAGTCCAGGACGGCGCCGACGTCGATGTCGCCCCCGACCAGCACCGCGCCGACCTTCTCGCCCATGATCTCGTCCGGCACCCCGACCACGGCCGCGTCGGCGACCCCCGGCGCGCCGGCCAGCGCGTTCTCGACCTCCACCGAGTACACGTTCTCCCCGCCACGGTTGATGACGTCCTTGGCGCGGTCGACGATCCGCACGATCCCGTCGTCGACGCGCGCGAGGTCGCCGCTGTGCAGCCAGCCGTCGACGAACGTGCGCGCCGTCGCCTCGAGCGCCTGCCAGTAGCCGTCGACGACGTTCGGCCCGCGGATCAGCAGCTCGCCCACCCCGGCGTCGTCGACGTCGGCGAGCGCGAGGTCGACGACCGGCGCCGCGAACCCCACCGCGTCCACGTTGTCCGCCGTGTACTCGTGGGGCAGGAACGTCGAGATCGACGCCGTCTCGGTGAGCCCGAACCCGTTGCCCAGGCGCGCCTGCGGGAGCCGCTCCATCAGCCGGCGGACCAGCGCCGGCGCCATCGGCGCGCCACCGTAGGTCAGGCGCCGGACGTGCGACAGGTCGGCGTCGAGGTCGCCGCGCGCCAGCGTCAGGCCGTAGATCGCCGGGACGCTGACGAGCGTGTCGATGCGCTCCTCGGTGATCGTCCGCACGAACGCGCCGCCCTCGAACACCGGCAGCACGACCGTCGTCCCGCCCAGCCCGAGCTGGACGAGCAGCTGGGAGTTGCAGCCGGTGACGTGGAACAGCGGCACCGAGACGAGGTTGCGCAGCCCCGGCCCCTCGGCGCGGTCGATGCCGATCACGCGGATCGCGGTCTCGACGTTGGACAGGAAGTTGCCGTGGGTGGTCCGCGCGCCCTTGGGGCGACCGGTGGTGCCGCTCGTGTAGAAGATCGCGGCGAGGTCGCCGGGGACGAGGTCGTCGAGGGCCTCCGGGTGTCCCGACGGCAGGGCCTCGCCCGGGCGCAGCACGACGGCCGCCCCGCTGTCCTCGAGGACGTACCGGACCTCCGGCTCCGCGAACCGCGTGTTCACCGGCACCGCGACGGCCCCGGCGAGCAGGGTCCCGAGGAACCCGACCACCCAGTCCAGCCCGGCGGGCAGCAGCGAGGCGACCCGGTCCCCGCGCCCGACCCCCTCGCCGACCAGGCCGCCCGCGACCCGCGCTGCCCGCTCCCACACCTCGGCGTACGTGACCCGCTCGCCGCCGACCTCGACGACCGCCTCGACGTCCGGGTGGCGCTCCACCGACGCCCGCACCATGGCCACGACCGACGGCGCGAGGTGGTCGTAGCGGGCGATGCCGTCCCGGCCGCGGGTGATCCCGGAGGTGTCGAACGGGTCGGGCCCGCGGTCGAGGGGGGTCGGGCTCACGAGAAGTACCGCCGCGGGTTGTCGACGAGCATCGTGGTGATCTGCTCGTCGGTGACGCCCTGCTCGCGCAGCGCCGGCAGGACGTCGCGGTGGATGTGCTCGTAGTGCCAGTTGGGCAGCATCTGCTCCTTGACCGCCTGGCTCTCCCCGGAGAAGAAGTCGATGTAGCAGGACGCGTCGTGGGCGAGCACGATCTTCTCGGCGTAGCCCTGCGCGCACAGTGCGGCGATGGTGGCGACCCGCTGGTCGGTGGGGTTGAAGACGTCGATGCCGAAGCGGTCGGCGCCGATGATCGCCCCGCGGTCGGCGATCTCGCGCAGGTAGTCGAGGTCGTTGCTGTCGCCCGCGTGCCCGATGACGACCTTGGTGAGGTCGACGCCCGCCTTCTCGTAGAGGTCGAGCGCGAGCCGCCCGGTCTGGTGCGCGGCGTTGGTGTGCACGGTGATCGGCACGCCGGTCTCGACGTGCGTGGCCGCGATCGCGTGCTGGATGCGGGTCTGGTCGGGCGTCAGGCCGCGCTCCTCGACCACGCCCTTGAGGAACGCGGCCTTGATGCCCGTGCCGCCGATGCCCTCGCGGATGTCGCGCAGGAAGAGGTCGGTCATGAGCTCGTCGCCGCCCAGCACGGTGCCCGGGCCGCGGTAGTGCAGGAAGTGCGGGACCTCGTCGAAGGTGTAGAGCCCGGTGGCGACGACGATGTTGAGGTCGACCTCGGCGTTGATCCGGGCGATGCGCGGGATGTAGCGGCCGAGCCCGACCACGGTGGGGTCGACGATCGTCGTGACGCCGAGCTCGCGCAGGCGGCGGAGCTTCTCGACCGCGTCGGCGACCCGGACCTCCTCGTCCCAGTACTGGTCGCCGTAGTTCTGCATCATGTCCGGCGTCAGCACGAACACGTGCTCGTGCATCAACGTCGTGCCCAGGTCGCCGACCTCCACCGGCCCCCGCACCGTCTCCACCGTGGGCATGCCGCACCCCCGCCTCATCGCGCCGTTGTGACCCGAAGCACTCTAGTCACCGCTCCTTGATTCGCTCGACAGCTATATAGCTGTGTGGCAAAGTATGGCGCGTGGACGTGTTCCAGGCGGTGGCCGACCCGGTGCGGCGCTCGATGGTCGAGCGCCTCGCCGACCGCGGCGAGGCGACGGCGGGCGAGCTCTCGGAGCTCGCCGCCGAACGCTTCGGGATCCGCCAGCCGACCGCGTCCAAGCACCTCAAGGTGCTGCGCGAGGCCGGGGTGGTCACCAGCTCGGTCGACGCCCAGCGCCGCGTGTACCGCCTCGAGCCCGGCCCGCTCGACGACCTCGCCGGGTGGGCCGCGCGCCAGACCCGCTTCTGGACCGGGCGCCTCGACGCCCTCGAGCGCCACCTCGACAGCGAAGGAGACACCCCGTGACCACCGACCTGCTGGGTACCGTCGACCGCGCCGCCGGCACCGTCACCCTCGAGCGCCGCCTGCGCGCCCCCGTCGAGCGGGTGTGGGCAGCGCTCACCGACCCCGCCCGCCTGGGCGACTGGCTCGCGCCCGTCGAGTCCGGCGCCCCCGGCCCGGGCGGCCGGTTCGTCCTGCGCATGAACGGCGACGAGACCGCCACGTGCACCGTCGTCGCCTGGGACCCGCCGCACGTCCTGCGCCTGACCTGGGACTACACCGGCGAGCCGGCGTCGGAGGTCGCGCTGACCCTGGTCGGCGACGGCGAGGGCACCCTCCTGCGGCTCGAGCACGCGCGCCTCGCCGTCGACGTCGTGCAGTACGGCGCCGGCTGGCACGTGCACCTCGACAACCTCGACGTGCACCTCGCCGGCGGGGACGTGCGCGCCGAGGGCTGCTGCGGCGACGCGTTCCTGGCCGCCTGGGAGTCGCTCGCGCCGCGCTACGCCGCGACGGACCACGGCGCCCCGAGCCCGACCGCGTGAGGGTCCCGCCGCGCCTCGCGGCCGCGGTCGACCTCGTCGACCCCGCCCCGGACGCCCGGGTGCTCGAGGTGGGCTGCGGGCGCGGGGTGGCGGCGGCGCTGCTCGTCGACCGGCTGCCGCGCGGGCACTACACCGGCGTCGACCGCTCCGCGACGGCCACCGCGGCCACCGCGGCGCGGCTCGACGGCCGCGGCGAGGTGCACACCACGGCGCTCGCCGCGTTCCGGCCCGCGCCCGGGACGGTCGACCTCGCGCTGGCGGTCAACGTCAACGTCTTCTGGACGGGCCCGGCGCGCCCGGAGCTCGCGGTGCTCGCGACGGCCCTGCGCCCGGGCGGCGTGCTGCACCTCGTGTACGGCTCGGACGGCGGGGTGGCGCCGCGCGGGGACGTCGCCGACCGGCTGACCGCCCACGTGGAGGCCGCCGGCTTCGTCGCGGAGGTGACGACCCCGACGCGGCGCGGGGTGCGGCTGCTGCACGTCCGCGCCGCGGCTCCGGGGAGCTAGACCTGGCGGAAGGCGAGCAGTCGCACGCCGAGCGCGGCCTCGGCGCGCTGGATCTCGGCGAGCTGCTCGTCGCTGAGGTCGGCGTAGGGGCTGGTGGCCTCGTAGGCGACGACGGGCGTGCCGAGGCGCTGCTCGAGGCGGTGGAGCTCGTCGAGGGCGGCGTCGTCGAGCGCCGCGGGGCGCAGGTCGGGGCCGGTGGAGGGTGCGGACACGGGGCTCTCCGGAGATGCAGGCGGTGCGTGGTGTGACCGGCGACACGCCGGTGTGCGGCGAGTATCCCGCCCGCGATCGGCCGAATCACCCCCTCCGCCGGAAGCCGCCGAACGTGCGAGGCGTTGACGTGGGTGCGATGACGACACCTCTCCCGGCAGCGCCGCCGGCCACGCCCCGGACCCGTCTCTGGACCCCTGCGCACGTCCTCGTCACCCGCTCCGCCCAGGAGCACCCGCACACCGCCGAGATCCTGCGCCGCTGCGAGGCGGCCGGCGTCGACGACGTCGAGCTGCTGCGCGGCGACCGCATCACCGGCGTGCGCGGCGAGACCGAGCGCGAGACCTACGCCCGCGCCAAGGCCACCCTCGCCGTGGTCACGAGCCCGGCGTCGGCCCGGAAGCTCGACCCCATCCCGCCGAGCGCCGACTGGCGCGTCGACCTGGCGCGCGGCTGCCCCGCGCACTGCCAGTACTGCTACCTCGCCGGCTCGCTGTCCGGGCCGCCGATGACGCGCGTCTTCGGCGACCTCGAGGAGATCCTCGCCGGCCTCGACGCCTACGTCGGCCACGGCACGATCACCTCGACGAACGCCGCCCGCGCCGACGAGGGCACGACGTTCGAGGCGTCCTGCTACACCGATCCGCTCGGCATCGAGCACGTCACCGGCAGCCTGTCGGCCGCGATCCGCCACGTCGGCACCCACGACTTCGGCGGCCCGGTGCAGCTGCGGGCGACGACGAAGTTCGCCGACGTCGCCGGCCTCCTCGACCTGCCCCACCACGGGCGCACCCGGCTGCGGTTCTCGCTCGGGCCGGAGTCGGTGGTCGGCCGGTTCGAGGGCGGCACCGACCCGGTCGGCCGGCGCATCGAGGCCCTGGCGACGATGGCCCGCGCGGGCTGGCCGGTCGGCCTGACGATCGCGCCGATCATGCCCGTCGGCGACTGGCGCACGGCCTACAGCGACCTGCTCGGCCGCGTGGCGACGGCGCTCGAGGACGTCCACGACCTCGACCTCACCGCCGAGTGCATCACCCACCGCTTCACGCCGGGCAGCAAGGAGACGCTCGAGACCTGGTACCCGCGCACGCGGCTCGAGATGGACCCGGAGCAGCGGAGGACCAAGCGCGGCAAGTTCGGGGCGGTCAAGCACGTCTACCCCGACGACGTCATGGACGACCTGCGCCGGCACGTCACCGACGAGCTCGCCGAGCGCCTCCCCGCGGCCCGCGTCCTCTACTGGACGTGAGGTGGCCTCCGGCCAGGTGAGCAGAAAAGAGTGCTGGAGCACTCCTTTCTGCTCACCTGCCGCAGGCACCTAGCCGACCTTGACCGAGCCGGCGTCGACCGCCCAGTCGGCGCCGATGACGCTCGGCACGGTCGGGGAGGCCAGCAGCAGGACCACGCGGGCGACCTCGGCGGGCTCGATGAGCTCGCCCGTGAGCATGCCGTTCTGCTGCGGCATGGCCGCGAGCAGCGTCTCGTGCTCGAGGCCCATGTCCGCCGCCATGCGCGCGACGAACGTGTCGGGCCCGGTCAGCAGCGGGGTGCGGATGCCGGCCGGGGACACCGTGTTGACGCGGACCCCGGACGGCGCGACCCGCTCGGCGAGGCTGCGGGAGAACGCGTTGAGCGCGGCCTTCGCGACGCGGTAGGGCAGCGGCTCGGGCCCGACGCGGCGCGCGCTGTCCGAGCTGATGGTCACCACCGCGCCCCGCGCCTCGGTGAGGGCGGGCAGGGCGGCGCGGGTGGTCCGCCGGGCGGCGTCGAGGTTGAGCGCGAAGGCGGCGGCCCACACGTCGTCCTCGCCGTCGAAGACGTCGACCGCCGGCTCCGTCGGCATCTCGCCGCCGCCGGCGTTGTTGACCAGCACGTCCAGCCGCGGGTCCGCCGCGAGCGCGGCCTCCACGACGCGGCGCGGGCCGTCGGGGGCCGTGAGGTCGGCGGGGAGGAACGTCGCCCCGGTCGCCTCGATCTCGGGCGTGCTGCGTCGCGCGGTCGCCACGACGGAGCTCCCCTCGGCGAGGAACGCCCGCACGATCTCGAGGCCCAGCCCGCGGCTCGCGCCGGTGACCAGGACACGCTTGCCGCGCAGCTGCAGGTCCATGTCGTACTCCCTGTCCGTGGAGGTGTGTCTGCTCGAACTGCGACACCAGCGTCGCACATCGAGCACGAAATGCGCCACCGGTGTCGCAGTTGATACGGTGTCGCGGACAGCGGAGGTGAGATGGACGCGGACGCGGCGCCCCGGCGGGTGCGGGCCGACGCCGAGCGCAGCACGGCGCGCATCCTGGAGGCGGCCGAGGCCGTGCTCGCCGAGGACCCGACGGCCCCGCTCGAGCGCATCGCCGACGCCGCGGGGCTGGCGCGCGCCACGGTCCACCGCCGGTTCTCCTCGCGCGCCGCGCTGCTCGACGCCCTGGCCGCGCAGCTCGCGCAGCGCTACGTCCAGGGCCTCGCCGAGGCGCGGGTGGACACGGCGCCGCCGGTCGACGCGATGCTGCGGATGACCGAGACCGCCTTCGCGCTGAAGCTCGCCCACCGGTTCGCGGTGCAGCTCACGGCCTCGATGACCCCGGAGGTGCAGGGCGGCCTCGACCGGCTCTTCGCCCGGCTGCGCGAGGCCGGCGCGATCACCGCGCCGGACCCGACCTGGGGGCGCCGCGTCTACCTGGCGCTGCTCCACGAGGTCAACGACCTGCCGGCCGACTCGCCGATGCTCGACGGGGACGACCTCGCGGCCCGGGCGGGCCTGCTGGTCGGGACCGTCCTGCGGGCGCTCGGCGGGGTGTGGCCTCCGGCCAGGTGAGCAGAAAGAAGGGCTACAGCCCTTCTTTCTGCTCACCTGCGCGGAGCGCACCCGGGCGGCGGCGCTGCGACGTCGTCGTCAGGGCCGGCGGGAGGTAGTCCTGGTCGAGCCGGCCGACCTCGGTGCCCGGCGGGACGATCTCGTCGATCCGGTCGAGGACGTCGTCGGGCAGCACGACGTCCAGGCCGGCGAGCAGGTCGTCGAGCTGCTCCTGGGTGCGCGGCCCGAGCAGCGCGGTGCTGACCCCGGGGTGCGTGATCGCGAACGCCATGGCGAGGTGCGTGAGGCGCAGGCCCGCCTCGCCGGCCAGGGTGATGAGCTGCTCGATCGTCTCGAGGCGGCGCTCGTCGTGGAACACGCGGAAGAGGTCGGCGCGGACCAGGTCGGTGGGCTGCCCGCGCCGGGCGCGGCCGGTGAGCATCCCCTGCGCGAGCGGGCCCCAGACCAGCGTGCCCATGCCGTACCGCGCGGCGACCGGCAGCACTTCGCGCTCGATGCCGCGGTTGAGGATCGAGTAGGGCGGCTGGTCGGTGCGGAACCGCTCGAGGCCGCGCCGCTCGGCGACCCACTGCGCCTCGACGATGTCCGACGCGGGCATGGTCGACGACCCGAAGGCGCGGATCTTGCCGGCGCGCACGAGATCGGTGAGCGCGGACAGCGTCTCCTCGACGTCGGTGTCGGGGTCGGGCCGGTGCACCTGGTAGAGGTCGATGTGGTCGGTCTGCAGGCGGCGCAGCGACTCCTCGACGGCGGTGGTGATCCAGCGCCGGGACGCGCCCTGGCGGTTCGGGTCGTCGCCCATCGGGCGGCCCATCTTGGTGGAGACGACGACGTCGTCGCGGCGCCCGATCAGCGCCTTGCCGAGGACCTCCTCGGACGCCCCGGCGCCGTAGACGTCGGCGGTGTCGACGAGGTTGATCCCGGCGTCGAGGGCGCGGTGGACGAGGCGGATCGAGTCCTCCTGGTCGGGGTTCCCGCGCGCGGAGCCGAGGAGCAGGACGCCGAGCGCGTAGGGGCTGACCTTGATGCCGGTCCGGCCGAGGGTGCGGTACTGCATGCCGTCCTCCGGGGTGAGCGAAACGGAACGTTCCTCCGGAACTATACGGAAGAACGTTCCGCTTTCGCCACCGCCCTGCTGTGAAGAGAATCGACCGCATTTGGGCTACGCGGCCTTGTCGAGGGTGACGCGGTAGCCGAGGTTGTGGAGTTGGTTGATCAGGCGGTCTCGTTGGCGGTCGGTGTTGCGGCGGGTGAAGTAGTCGCCGCCGAGGTCGTCGTAGTCGGCGTCGTCGTGCAGCAGGTGCCAGCTGATCACCAGGATGGAGTGGGCGACCGCGATCGCGGCCTTCTTCTTGCCGATGCGTCGGGCCAGGCGCCAGAACTGGGCGGCCAGGTAGGTGTTGCGGGTGCGCGCGGCGCACCAGGCGCTCTGGGTGAGGATGTCGATCAGCCAGATGTCGCCGTGGGTGGTCGTGCCCGAGCCGCGTTTGCCGCCGGTGATGTTGTTACCGGGCGCGACCCCGGCCCAGGAGGCCAGGTGCGCGGCGGTGGGGAACCGGGTCATGTCGACCCCGATCTCGGCGATGATCGTCTCGGCGGCCCGTTTCCCGACCCCGGGGATGGTGTC
>NZ_JAQZAN010000014.1 GCF_028737255.1 Actinomycetospora straminea
GTCTCGAGCTCGGGCCCGGGCGCGCGCTCCGACTCCCGCGGGACCTGCCGGAGCGCCTCGGGCCGCCGGGGCTGCTCGGGGCGCGGACCGGCGGCGGGCCGGTCGGGCGCGCCGGGGGGCTCGCCCGCCGCCGGCGGAGCGGGCTCGGGCTCGGCCGGCATCGACCGGGCCAGCTCGCGCAGGGCGTCCCGGGCCGCGTCCACCGACGGCTCGGCGGGCGTGTCCCGGACCGGCTCGCGGGCGTCGACCTCGTGGCGGGGCAGCCGGGTCCCGGGTGCCGGGTCGGTGCGGTCGGCCCGCTCGAGCGGGTCGGTGCCCGCGGCCGCGACCGTCCGGTACTCCTCCTCGACCGGCTCGCCCGCGGTGACGGTGCCGACGCGCTCGTCGGCGCCGTCGCGCGGCACACCGAACGGCGGCACCTCGTCCGCGGGGCGACGCCACGGCGCGGCCTCGGGGCGGTGGTCCACGACCGGGCGGGGACGCACCGCCGCCGGAGCCGCCGGGCGGACGACGGCGGAGGAACCGCCGGTCCCGGCCTCGGGGGTGCCGAGCGGACGGGCCGCGCGCACGGCGGCGCGGTGGTACGCGGGCAGCTCGGCGCCGGCCGCGAACACCTCGACCGAGACGGCCCCGTGCTCCCGCGCCGCGTAGGCCACGTGGTGGGCGACGTGCTCGCAGTCGTCGGGCGAGTGGGTCTCGACCAGCACCACCCGGTGCGGCACCGGACCGGGCGCGGTGCCCGCCGGCGTCGTCCGCCAGCACTGGCGCACGCGCTGCACCCCCGGCAGGCGGGCGGCGGCACGGGCGACGGCCTCGCCGGCCCCGCCCGCGCCGGCGCCGGGCGGCGGGTCGGCGGTGAAGCGGTGCTCCTCGCGGCGGTCGGCGTCGGGGTCGCGGGGCAGGGCGTCGACCAGCTCGGGGTCGACCCGCGACGCGGCGAACCACCGGCCGAGCACGGCGTGCTCGCGCGCCGTGACGCCCGCGGCGGCGGCCAGCAGGCAGCCGCCGAGCAGCTCCGCCGCCGCGGCCTCGTCCTCGACGGCCACGAGCTCGCGTACCGAGGTCAGCGCGTCGTCGTCGATGCGACCGGCGAGCGAGAGCAGGACCTCGTGACGGCTGCCGCCCTCGCTCGGTGTGCCGGGGCGCGATTCGAGCCCGCTGCGGGCGCTCGGAGCGCCCTGCGGCCCTCGCCCCGGAGCGCCGCCGGCGTCCCGGGCCTCCGGCTCGACGACGCGGGAGCCGAACCACGGCGCGAGGTCGTCCTCGTCGGCCGAGCCCGGGTCGCGCCCGGCCGCCGGCGCGTCGACCGGCGCGGGGGCCGGCTCCGGCGTCGGCTCCGGCTCGGGCGTCGGCTCGGGGTCGTGCGACACCGCCGGCTCCGGCGCGGGCTCGTCCACCACGAGCACACCCTCGACCTGGACGACGTCCTCCACCTCGTCCCCGGCGTCCACGGCGTCGCCCGCGTCGGGCACCCTCTCGGGCTCCTCCGGCTCGACCGACGCCACCCGCCCGGCCTCCGGCTCGACCGGTTCCACCCGCCCGGCCTCCGGCTCGACCGGTTCCACCCGCCCGGTCTCGGCCGGCCCGGCGTCCGCGACCACCGTCTCCTCGGACCCGCGGGGCTCGCCCGGCACGGGCTGCCCCGGCACGTCGGTCGCGTGCGTCCCGTCCGCCGGTGTCGCCTCGCCCACCGCGGTGACCCCCGAGGCGCGCAGCCGCCGGCGCTCGGCGACGCGGCGCCAGGCGGCGAGGGCGACGGGGTCGCGGTCGGGACGGTCGGCGCCCGCCGCGCGCTCGTCGCGCACCGACCAGGGCGGGAGGTTGGCGAGGTCCCCGCCGCCGCCGGCGAGGCCGCCGAGGTCGGGGAGCTCGCCCAGGTCGCCGAAGCCGAGCCGGCCGATGCGCGGCGAGTCCTCGGCGCGACGGCGGGCAAGGCCGGGCGCGGGGTCGACGTCCGGCCGGTCCTCGCCGGTCATGTCCCGCTCAGCCATGGCCCACCAGCTCCCCGGCCTGGGCGCCCTGCCCGGCGCGCGTGGGCGACGGCACGCGCCCCTCGGCCGAGCGCCAGAGCACCTCGGAGGCCGCCAGCGCGGCCCGGTGGTACGGCGACGGGCCGGCGGACGGCCCGAGGACCTCCACGCACGGGTCGGCCTCGCCGCGGGCGCGCAGCGCGCGCTGCACGGCGCCGGCGAGCGTCGGCCGGTCGGCACCGCCGTCGGCGGCGACGAGCACCACGCGCACCGGCGCGCCCGAACCGGCGCGCCAGGCGCGGCGGATCGCGGTGACCCCCTCGGTGACCGGGGCGAGGGCCCGCAGCACGAGGTCGGTGTCGTCCCAACCCGGGCCGGCGCCGGGGTCGAGGAACGGCGCGCCCGGCTCGCCGACCGCGTCGACGTGCAGCACCGCGTCCACGAGGCGGGCGGGCCCGCCCCACGCGAGCACCGCGGCGCGCAGGCGGGCGCGCTCGTCCTCGGTGACGCCGACGCGGTGGCGCAGCAGGGCCCGGGGCAGCGCGGTGCGCAGCGCCACGTGCGCGCCGCAGGACAGCCAATCGCGCAGGCGCCAGAGCAGGCGGTCCGGCAGTCGCCCGGCCATGGCGAGCAGCACGTCGTGACACGCCTGCTCGGCATCGCCGGACGAGGGGGTCCAGGATCCGGTCCCGGTCCTCGATTCCACGCTCAGTGCTCCGATCCGCCCGCGGCGTCACCGCTCGCCCGCCCGGGGTGCCGGGTGGGTCTTCTCCCAGCTCACGTGAGGTCGACGACGACCTCAACCTCGACGGGGGCGTTCAGCGGCAGCGCCGCCACTCCGATCGCCGAGCGGGCGTGCTCGCCCGCCGAGCCGAACACGGCCCCCAGCAGCTCCGAGGCGCCGTTGACCACCTGGGGCTGACCGCCGAACCCGGGGGCCGACGCGACGAAGCCCACGACCTTGACCACCGACGCCACCGCCTCGAGCCCCACCAGCGCGTCCACCGCGGCGAGCGCGTTGAGCGCCGCGATCCGCGCGTAGGCGGCCGCGTCGTCGGGGTCGACCTCGGCCCCGACCAGCCCGGTCGCCGGCAGCTCGCCGCCGACGAACGGCAGCTGGCCGGACGTCCAGACCTGGTCGCCGGTGCGGCGCGCCGGGACGTAGACGCCCTTGGGCGCGGCGACGGGCGGGAGCTCGAGCCCCAGCGCCGCCAGCCGCTCCCGCGGTCCGTCGCTCATCCCCGCGGCTTCTTCAGGTAGGCCACGTGCTGCTCACCGGTGGGGCCGGGCAGCACGGTGACCAGCTCCCAGCCGTCCTCACCCCACTGGTCGAGGATCTGCTTGGTGGCGTGGGTCAGCAACGGCACCGTCGCGTACTCCCACTTCACGGCCTCGGCACTCATGGCCGCGAGGGTAGAGAAGGGCCCCGGCACCGCTGTGACCCGGACCCCGTGCGCACCGGCCGCGGCCCCCGACCGCCCGGCCTACGCTGGACGCCGTGACCGATCAGCGCTGGCCCGCCGCCCTCGCCGAGGCCCGGCTGCACGTGGTGAGCGGCAAGGGCGGCACGGGCAAGACGACGCTGGCCGCGGCCCTGGCCCTGGCCCTCGCCGCGGGCGGGCGACGGACCCTGCTCGTGGAGGTCGAGGGCCGGCAGGGCATCGCCCAGGTCTTCGACACCCCGCCCCTGCCCTACGCCGAGCAGCGGATCGCCGTCGCCCCCGACGGCGGCG
This sequence comes from Actinomycetospora straminea, assembly GCF_028737255.1. Classification (GTDB taxonomy): domain Bacteria; phylum Actinomycetota; class Actinomycetes; order Mycobacteriales; family Pseudonocardiaceae; genus Actinomycetospora; species Actinomycetospora straminea. Next base: position 3,704 of record NZ_JAQZAN010000014.1, read on the forward strand.
AGGTCCGCGGGCTGTCCGTGGACGCCGAGGCGGCCCTGCTCGAGTACCTCGAGATGTTCTACAACCTCGGCCTCGCCGGTCGGACCCTGCGGCGGATGGGCGCGATCGAGTTCGCGACCACGCTCGCGCCGGGTCTGCGCGACGTCCTGCTCACCGGCAAGGTCAAGGAGTGCGTGGGCCGCACCGTCGGCGAGGACCGCCGCGGCGGCCGCCGGGTGCCGCTCTACGACGCCGTCGTGCTGGACGCGCCGCCCACCGGCCGTGTCGTGAAGTTCCTCGACGTCACCAAGGCGATGGGCTCGCTGGCGCGCACCGGCCCGATCCACTCGCAGAGCGAGGGCGTCGTGGAGCTGCTGCACTCGTCGCAGACGGTGGTGCACCTCGTCACCCAGCTCGAGGACCTGCCCGTGCAGGAGACCCTCGACACCGTCGACGAGATCCGGGAGGCCGGGCTGCCGATGGGCGGCGTGCTGGTCAACCGCGTCCGCCCCTCGCGCCTGCCGGCCACGGCGCTCACCGGGGCGGCCACCGGCGCGGGGCTCGGCGCCGGCCTGCGCTCCGGGCTCGAGGCCGCGGGGCTGTTCCTCAAGGACGAGGAGGTGGACGGGCTGGTGTCGGAGACGGTCGAGCACGCCGAGCGGGTGCAGGTCGAGGCCGCGGTGCGCTCGCGGCTCGACGCCGCCGGGCTCCCGCAGCTGGAGCTGCCCGAGCTCACCGAGGGCGTGGACCTGGGCGGGATCTACGAGCTCGCCGAGCTGCTGCGCGAGCAGGGGGTGCGGTGATGGCCGACCAGCGTCCGGGACGTCCCCGCCACCTCGACCTCGACGAGCTGCTCACCGACCGCTCCACGCGGGTGCTCGTGTGCTGCGGCTCGGGCGGGGTCGGCAAGACCACCACCGCCGCGTCGCTCGCGCTGCGCGCCGCCGAGCAGGGCCGGCGCGTCGTCGTGCTGACCATCGACCCGGCGCGGCGCCTCGCCCAGTCGCTGGGGCTCGAGGAGCTCGACAACGAGCCGCGCACCGTGCCGGGCGCGCTGCCGCCGGGCTCGGGGGACGGCGAGCTCCAGGCGATGATGCTCGACATGCGCCGGACCTTCGACGAGATGGTCGCGGGCCACACGACGCCCGAGCGCGCGCAGGTGATCTTCGACAACCCCTTCTACCAGACCATCTCCACCTCGTTCTCCGGGACGCAGGAGTACATGGCGATGGAGAAGCTGGGCCAGCTGACGGCCACCGGCACCTGGGACCTCGTCGTCGTCGACACCCCGCCGTCGCGCTCGGCGCTGGACTTCCTCGACGCCCCGCAGCGGCTCTCGTCGTTCCTCGACGGGCGCATGATCCGGCTGCTCTCGGCGCCCGCCCGCGCCGGCGGCAACGCCTTCCGCAAGCTCGTGGGCTCGACGTTCAACCTGTTCGCCAAGGCCGTGTCGACGATCCTCGGCGGGCAGATGCTCGCCGACGCCTCGGCGTTCGTGCAGGCCTTCGACACGCTCTTCGGCGGGTTCCAGGAGCGCGCGAACACGACCTACCAGCTGCTGCGCGCCCCGGGCACCGCGTTCGTCGTCGTCGCGGCCCCCGAGCCCGACGCCCTGCGCGAGGCGAGCTACTTCGTCGAGCGCCTCTCGGCGGAGAAGATGCCGCTGGCGGGCCTGGTGCTCAACCGCACCCACCCCGTGCACGCGACCCTCTCCGGGGCGCGGGCGCGCGAGGGCGCCGAGACCCTCGAGGCCTCGCGCGGGGACGCGCTCGCCGCCGCGGTGCTGCGCCTGCACGCCGACCGCGTCGAGACCGCCGAGCGGGAGCGTCGCGTGCTGGGCCGCTTCACCCGCGCGCACCCGACGGTGCCGATCGTCGACGTGCCCGCCATGGCCACCGACGTGCACGACCTCGCGGGCCTGCGCGAGATCGGTCGCCGACTGGCCTCCTGAGCCTCCTGGGCGACGGCCCGGTCGCCCCCGCGGCGACCGGGCCCACGCTCGGTCCGTCAGCCCACGTCCCGCTGGTCGCCGCCCTCGGCAGCCCCGGCCGTGCGCGGCGCCTCCACCGCGGCCGGGCGGGCCGTGCGACGCGGGCGGGCGGGGGCCTGCGGGTTGGCCGGCGGGCTCGCGGCCGCCGCGCGGCGCGCCGACTCGAGCAGCGCCGCCCAGGAGATGACGTCCGGGCGGCGCTTGAGCAGCGCGCGCCGCTCGCGCTCGGTCATGCCGCCCCAGACGCCGAAGCGGATGCGGTTGTCGAGCGCGTGGGCCAGGCACTCCGTGCGCACCGGGCAGGCCGTGCACACCTCGCGGGCGTCGCGCTGCTGGGCGCCCTGGACGAAGAGCGTCTCGGGATCCTCGTCGCGGCAGCGTGCGGAGTGCCGCCAGTCGATCGAGGTCGCCGCGCTCGCCGGCATCGACTCACCTGTCACGTCGTGTCCCCACCCTCTGTTCCCCGTGCGGGCCCCTCGTCCGTGGACACACCTCCCCGCAGGTGGGTCCACGTGCGCGCGCCGGATCGGTCCCCGGGCGCGTCCTGCCCGTCACTGGGGTCTGACGCAGCGTAGGAGCGGACGGTTCCACCCACAACGGGATCGGAAGGATCTCTGACGATCTGTGCTCGACCCGGCACGCGCCGACGGGCCGCTCACGCCCGGCCGCGTACCCTCGTCGCCGTGGCGCGGGGTGGACGGGACATCGGGACGAAGGTGCGACCGATCACCAAGCTCCTGGCGATCTGCCTGGTCGCCGGGGTGATCGTGGCGGGGATGGCGTTCCCGTTCGTGGGCGGCGTCGGCCTGCTCTCGAACGACGCCAGCGACACCGTGAACGCGACGTCGTCGGACCTCGCGGCGGGCCAGCTGCCCGGCGTCACCACCGTCCAGGACAACCAGGGCGCCCCGATCGCCTACCTGTACGAGCAGAACCGCACGCCGGTCCCGCTGGAGCAGATGTCGCCGGCGATGCGCGGCGCGATCGTCGCCATCGAGGACCGCCGGTTCTACGAGCACGACGGCGTCGACTGGACCGGCACGCTGCGCGCGCTGGTGACCAACCAGACCGCCGGCTCCACCCAGCAGGGCGCCTCGACGCTGACCCAGCAGTACATCAAGAACTACCAGCTCTACGTCACGGCGCAGACCGAGTCGGAGCGGCTGGAGGCCACCGAGCCGACCTACGCCCGCAAGCTGCGCGAGGTCCGGGTGGCCCTGCAGCTCGAGCGCGAGCTCGCCTCCGGGCGCAGCAAGCGCGAGGCCAAGGACGAGGTGCTCGAGCGCTACCTCAACATCGTCTTCCTGGGCAACAACTCGTACGGCGTCGCCGCCGCCGCGCGCACCTACTTCAACACCACGCCCGACCGCCTGACGATCCCGCAGGCCGCGATGCTCGCCGGGATGGTGCAGTCGACCACCCAGTTCGACCCGACCCGCCACCCGCAGGCCGCCACCGGCCGGCGCAACGAGGTCATCAACCAGATGCTGGGCCAGGGCATGATCACCCAGCAGCAGGCGCAGGAGGCCGTCGCGTCGCCCCTCGGCATCGTCGAGCCGCTGGCCACGCCGTCGAACGGCTGCATCGGCGCCGGCAACGCCGCGTTCTTCTGCAAGTACGTCGTCGACTACCTCGGTGAGTCCGGCATCTCGGCCGAGCAGCTCGACCGCGGCAGCTACACGATCCGCACCACGCTCGACCGCAACGCCATGAACGCGATGCAGCAGGCGCTGAACGACGAGGTGCCCGCCCAGCAGCGCAACGTCGCCGACGTCATGGCGACCGTGGCACCCGGGCAGGACCGACACCGCGTGGTCGCCATGGGCGCCAGCCGCGTCTTCGGCGTGAACGGTGACGCGTTGCAGACGAGCTACGGGCTGCCGTGGGAGCCGGTGAACCTCGGCGCCGGCTCGACCTACAAGATCTTCACGGCGGCCGCGGCCCTCGAGGAGGGACTCGGCATCAACTACAACATGCCGATCCCGCCGGACGGCTACGCGTCGCCGATCTACCGCGACGGCTCCGGTCGCCCGTTCCCGGTGCGCAACGCGGAGGAGGGGCTCGCGCCCTTCCTGTCCATGACCGACGCGCTGGCGCAGTCGCCGAACACCGGCTTCGTCAAGCTCATGGAGACCACGGGCGTGCCCCCGGTCGTCGACATGGCGGTCAAGCTCGGCCTGCGCTCGCTCGCCGACCCGGGGCCGAGCGGCGAGTCCATCGCCGACACCGCCCGCGAGCAGAACCAGGGCTCGTTCACCCTCGGTGTCACGCCGACCAGCCCGCTGGAGCTCGCCAACGTCGGGGCCACGCTGGCCTCCCACGGCACGTGGTGCCCGCCGAGCCCCATCGAGTCGATCACCGAGGCGTCCGGCGCGCCGGTGCCCGTCGCCGAGCAGCCGTGCGAGCAGGTCGTCGACCCGGCCCTGGCCGACACGCTGATGACCGGGCTGAGCAAGGACGACCAGCCGGGCGGGACCGCGGCGGCCGCCGCCGCGGCCAACGGCTGGAACCGGCCCCTGTCGGGCAAGACCGGCACGACCCAGAACAACCGGTCGGCGGCCTTCCTCGGCTTCAACCCGCAGTACTCGGGCGCGGTCATCACGTTCGACGACTCGTCCTCGCCCCGGACGCTGTGCGACGGCGGCGGTGAGAACCCGCCGTTCCCGTGCAGCGACGGGAACCTCTTCGGCGGCACCACGCCGGCCCGGACGTGGTTCAAGGCGATGAACCCGATCTTCGCGCCGCTGCCGGTCGCGCCGCTGCCGCCGACGACGCCCCGCTACCTGCAGGGCGGGTCGAACGAGCAGGTCCCCGAGGTCATCGGCGACCAGGCCGACGAGGCCACCGAGGAGCTGCGGGACGCGGGCTTCCAGGTGCAGCAGGTGCCCGTGGGCAACCGCGCGCCCGTCGGCACGGTCGTCGGCCAGAACCCGCGGGGCTCGGTGCTGCCCGACCAGGTCGTGACGCTGCAGGTCTCCGACGGCCGAGTGCCGGCGGCGCCGTCGCCGCCGAGCGGCCCGCCGCCGCTGGCCGGCGCCGCACCGGGGGCCGGCGGATGAGCGGCCTCGGCGGGACGCTCCTGCGCGCCGGTGCCGGCCTGACCGCGGCCGGCGCCCTCGGGCTCGGCTACGCCGTCGGCGTCGAGCGGCAGTGGTTCGCGCTGCGCCGGGCCCGGCTCGAGGTCCTCGACCCCGGGACCGCCGCCGGCCGCAGCCTGCGCGTGCTCCACCTCTCCGACCTGCACCTGCGCCCGGGGCAGCGCCTCGAGCGACGGTTCGTCGAGGGCCTGGCGGCGCTCGAGCCGGACCTGGTGGTCGACACCGGCGACAACCTGTCGCACCCGCGCGCCGTGCCGGAGGTGCTGCGAGCGCTGGGCACCCTGCTCGACCGGCCCGGCGTCGTCGTGTGGGGCAGCAACGACTACCACGGGCCGAAGCCGAAGAACCCGGCCGACTACCTGTTCCGCCCGCAGCACCGGATCCTCGGCCCGGAGCTGCCGTGGCGTGACCTGCGCGCCGCGATGCTCGAGCGTGGGTGGCTCGACGCGACCCACACCCGGCACACGCTGACCGTCGCCGGGGTGCGCATCGCCGTCGCCGGCGTCGACGACCCCCACATCGGCCGCGACGACCACGACCGCATCGCCGGGCCCGTCGACGAGCCCTGCGACCTGCGCCTCGGGCTCACCCACTCCCCCGAGCCGCGGGTGCTCGACGCGTTCGCCGCCGACGGCTACGACCTCGTGCTCGCCGGCCACACCCACGGCGGCCAGCTGCGCCTGCCCGGGTACGGAGCGCTCGTCACCAACTGCGGCATCGACCGCTCGCGGGCCCGCGGGGCGTCGCGGTGGGGGTCGCACATGAGGCTGCACGTCTCGGCCGGTCTGGGCACCTCGCCGTACGCGCCCGCCCGCTTCTCGTGCCGGCCCGAGGCGACGCTGCTCGAGCTCGTGCCGCGGCCCGCCGCGCGCGGTGCGGTCGGCGCCGCCGTCCACGACCGGGAGGGGCGGCCCCCGTCAGCTCGCTCGAGGGCGGACGGGTAGAGTCGTCCCTGCGCGATCGCCTCCGGGGTGTGGCGCAGCTTGGTAGCGCGCCTCGTTCGGGACGAGGAGGCCGTGGGTTCGAATCCCGCCACCCCGACACGCAGCACGACAGCCCTCATCCGCCGAGCGGATGGGGGCTTTCGTCGTTCCGGAGCAGTGACGTGGCGTCCCTCATCCGCTCCAACACTTGGCGGTCTCCGTCCGGTAACGACACGATGTCGACCGACGATGCCCCTCACGGATCACCCTGTCGGGGGGCTCTCACACGGATCGGGGACACCATGCGACACGGACGGGCACCGGGACCGCCCGCCGGCCGGCACGCCGCGCCGGTGACGCCGCTGCACCGCGACGCCGGACCGGGCGACGAGGTCCACGCGCCCGTGGCTCCGCTGCCCGGCGGACGGCACACGCGCCCGGCGCCGGCTGGGCTCGGCGGTGCCGGCGAGGAGTCCTTTCCGCACCTGCGGGCGGTGCCGGGCCCCGGTGTGCGCCCCGAGGACGGGCGCCGGACGCCGCGGCTCGCCGACATCCTGTCCGCGACGCCGGCCCCGCCCGCCCGGTCCTGGCACGCCGACACCCCGGAGATCGTGCCCGCGCCCCGCTCGGCGTCGGGGCCGTCGGCGCCCCCCGCGCCGCGTCCGGCCCCGCGCGGCGGCGAGCACCCCTCGTTCCCGGACCTCGCCCCCGTCCGGCCCGCCGGCCCCGTGCCGCCGCAGGGCCCCGCACCCGCGACCACCCGCCACGCGGCCCCGGTGCCCCGCGAGACGCCGCGACCCGCCCCGGTCCAGCCCGCCCAGTCCGCGGCCCCGACCACGTCCGCGCCCCCGATGACCGCGACGTCGGTGACGCCGATGCGCCCGCCGGTGAGGAGCGCCGCCGCCCCGACAGGTGTCGTCACGCCGAGCGTCACCACGAGCGCCACCGGGACGGTCGCCACGAGCATCACCCCCGCCGGCGCCACGAGCGTCACCCCGACCGGCACCACCGCGTCCCCGGCGGCGCCCGCCCGCCGCCCGGCCGCCCGGCGCTCGGACCCCGCCGAGATCGCCGCCCGCTCGTCGACCACGCTGCGGCGCGAGTCGTCCCGCACCAGCGCCACGGCGGTCGCCCCGGAAGCCCCCGCCACCCCCGTCTTCGCCGACGGCACGGGTCGCCGGGCGCGGCGCTTCCGGACCGTGGCGATCGCGGCGACGGCGGTCTGCGCGTCCTACGTCGGCGTGGTCGCGGTGGGCGCGGTCGCGGGCCCGGTCGGGCCGACCGCCGCGCCGACCCTGCTGCCCGCCCCGACGGCCGCACTCCCGCCGCCCGTCGCGGTCCCGCCGACGGTCGACGCGCGCAACGTCGCCGAGGTCGCGCCGACCACCACGACGAAGCGCTCCGCGCGGGCCACCACCCGCAGCACGCCGCGCTCGACCACCGCCCGGGCGCCGCGTGCGGTCCCTCGCCAGGTCGTCGAGCCCGCCGAGCCGGTGGCCCCGGCCCCCCGCGCCCAGGCCGTCCCGCCGGCCCAGCAGGCCCCGCAGGACGAGCTCCAGGGCCCGCAGAACCAGACCGACGGCGGCGCCGACGACGACGCCGCGGACACCTGAGCCGCCGGCGGCGCCGCGCGGCACGACCGTCGCCGGGCGCCGTCCTGGTCGCCGCGCTGGTCGCGGTGCTCGTCACCGCACCCGTGGTCACCGGGGAGACGCCCGTCCACGAGTCGGCGCTCACCGACGTCGCGGGCACGCGCGCCCCGGCCGCACCCGCGCGCCCCGGCGTCGCAGCCCCTGCCGGACCGCTGCCCGACGTGGCGTTCGCGCCCTACGTCGACCTGACGACCCCGCCCCTGCCGGCGATGACCGACATGGCCGACGCCACCGGCCACGCCGACGTGGTGCTCGCCTTCGTCCTGGCCGGCGCCGAGGACTCCTGCACGCCGACCTGGGGCGGCACCACACCGCTCACCGACCCCGCGATCGCGGCGCGCGTGGCCGGGCTCCGGGCGCACGGCGGGCGGATGACCGTGTCGTCGGGCGGCGCGCTCGGCGACTACCTCGAGACCGCCTGCCCCGACGCCCGCTCGCTGGCGAACGCCTACGCGGGCGCGCTCGACGCGGTCGGCGCCGACCACCTCGACGTCGACGTCGAGACCGACACCGGGCGCGAGGTGTCGACGCGCCGGATCGCCGAGGCGCTCGCGCTGCTCCAGCACGAGCGCGGCACGCGGGTCACGCTGACCGTGCAGGTCGACGGCGTCGCCGAGGGCCTGTCCGCGGACGCCCGCCGGCTCGTGGAGGACGCCACCGCGGCCGGCGTGGCGGCGCGCGTGAACCTCATGGTCATGAACTTCTCGTACGACGGTGGCTGGGCCGACGCGATGATCGGCGCGACGCGCACCGCGGTGGGCCAGCTCGAGGCGATGTGGCCGGGGAGCGAGCCCGCGGACGTCCGCCGCCGCGTCGGCGTCACCGTCATGATCGGCCGCAACGACATGGACATGACCACGACGCCCGACGACGCCCGCGCGGTCGTCGACGACGCCCGGGGCAACGGCTACGGCGGCGTCGGCTTCTGGTCGCTCGCCCGGGACAACGGCTCGTGCCCCGGCACCGAGGACGAGGCCGACGACTGCAGCGGTATCGAGCAGGAGCCCTGGGCGTTCACGCGGATCGCCCAGGGCTTCACCGCCCCGCGCTGACCTCCCGGGCCGTGGTCGGCCGGCGCACCGGGCATCCGTGACCGGACCCGGGGGCGCCGCTCACCGGGGGTCCGCGGGCCGTGCCACCGGGTAGGGTCCGGGGCAGCACGGAGCCGCGACGTCACCGCGGCACGGGGTCGCGAGGGGTGGGCGTTGAGCACGCAGAACGATCTGGCGAGGCTCCCGGACTCGGGTGACCGGCCGCTGGTCGTCCTCGTCGACGCCCCGTCGAGCACCGAGCGCCGCCTGGTCGACCGCTGGCTCGCCGCGATCCGCCACGACGTCGCGCGCAACCGGGGCATCGAGGTGCTGCCGGCCGAGGGCCAGCAGCTCGCCGGCCGGCTGACCCGCGGCGACAACCCGCTGCTCGTCCCCGTGCGCGTCGTGTGGTCGAACGACCCGGAGCCCGACCGCACCGTGCTGCGGCTCGTCGACGTCCTCACCCGCGGCTGGGCCCTGCGCTCGCGCGCCCGCGCCGCGCGCCGGACACCGCCCCAGCACCGCGTGGTCGTCGGCCGTCCGGCCACCGTCCGCGAGCTCATGCGCCGCCACCACCGCGAGCGTCCCGCCACCGACACCGCGGACTTCGTGCGCTTCGTGGCCCGCCAGGCGACGCTCGCGCTCGACCGTGCCGAGCGCGCGCTCACGGGCAACCGGTTCAAGGTGCCGCGCGAGGTCGCCGGGCAGATCGTCGGGTCGGCGCACTTCAGCCAGGAGATCCGGCGGCTGGCGGCGTCGACGGGACGGCCCGAGGACGAGGTGGCCACCGAGGCGGCCGCCGATCTCGAGAGCATCGTCGCCTCGCTCGACCCCGCGGCCGTCGACCTCTTCTCGGGCGTCCTGCGGCCCATGCACCAGAAGGCGTGGACGGTGCACGCCGACACCGCGGGGCTGGAGCCGCTGCGCGAGCTGAACGCCGAGCACGCGCTGGTGTTCCTGCCCTCGCACCGCTCGTACACCGACCCGTTCGTGCTGGCCGACGTGCTGCGCAGCAACGACTTCCCGCGCAACCACGTGCTGGGCGGCGACAACCTGCGGATCTTCGGGCTCGAGCAGCTCGCCCGCCGCAGCGGCATCATCTTCATCCGCCGCAGCTTCGGGGGCGACCCGGTCTACAAGGCCGTCGTGCGCGAGTACTTCTCGTGGCTGTGCGCCAAGCGCTTCAACCTCGAGTGGTACATGGAGGGCGGGCGCACCCGCACCGGCAAGCTGCGCCCGCCGAAGTACGGGCTGCTCTCCGACGTGGCCAGTGCCGTGGAGACGCGTCGCACCGAGGACGTCTACCTCGTCCCGGTGTCGATCATCCACGACCAGCTGCAGGAAGTGCACCAGATGGCGGCCGAGCAGACCGGCGCCGACAAGACGCCCGAGGGCCTGCGGTGGCTCGCCGGCTACGCCCGCGCGCAGCGCCGGCCGGTCGGCGGGGTGCACGTGAGCTTCGGCGAGCCGCTGTCGCTGCGGTCCGCGCTGACCGCCGCCAACGACCCCGCGCTCGACGCCCGGCGCGCCACCGAGGAGGGGGGCGAGTGCGCCGAGGACGCCGAGGACTCGGCGGCCCGCCGGCTCGCGCTGCAGAAGACGGCGTTCGAGGTGTTCGTGCGCATCAACCGGGTCACGCCGGTGACGCCGATCGCCCTCGCCGCGCTGGCGCTGCTCGGGGTGCGCGACCGCGCGCTGACGCTCTCGCAGGTCCGCCGCGTCGTGGAGCCGGTGCTCGACTACGTCGACGCCCGCCGGCTGCCCCACACCGGCATCGCGTCGCTGCGCACCAACGGCGGCGTCGCCGAGGCCCTGCTCTCGCTGCGGCGCGAGAAGGTCGTCAGCGCCTACACCGAGGGCTCCGAGCCGGTGTTCTCGGTGGAGAGCGGGCACCACATCGTCGCGGCGTTCTACCGCAACTCGGCGATCCACCACTTCGTCAACCGCGCGATCGTCGAGCTCGCGATCCTCGAGGTCGGTGACCTCACGGGACGCGAGGCGCTGGCCAAGGGCTTCCAGGCCGCGCTCGACCTGCGCGACCTGCTCAAGTACGAGTTCTTCTTCCCCGACAAGGAGACCTTCCGCCGCGAGCTGGCCGACGAGCTCACGCTCATCGACCCCGACTGGCGCTCCGACGACGGCGACATCGCCCGCACCCGCAAGATGCTGCGCCAGAGCCGGTTCCTGTGCGCGCACCGCGTGCTGCGCTCGTTCGTCGACGCGCAGTGGGTGGTGGCCGAGCGTCTCGCCGAGCACGACCCGGACACCCCCGTCGACCAGGACGCGCTGCTCGGCCGCTGCGCCGCCGTCGGGCAGCAGCTGCTGTTGCAGGGCAAGCTGCACGGGCCCGAGTCGCTGTCGCGGGAGCTCTTCGCGTCGGCGATCCGGCTGGCCGCCAACCGTGGCCTGCTCGCCCCGAACTCCTCGCCGGGCGACGGCGGGCCCGACCTCGCGACCCGGCGTCGCGCGTTCGCCGCCGAGGTCCGCGGGGTGGTGGAGCGGGTCGTGGCCATCGACGAGACCGACGCGACGAACCGACAGGAGTCCGCGGGTGTCCGACCCTGACCACCGCTTCCAGGACCTGATGGACGCGGTCGACGCCGCGCCCGACGGGCCCGAGGTAGGCGCGTTCTTCGACTTCGACGGCACGGTGATCGCCGGCTACTCGGTGACGGCGTTCATCCGCCACCACATCCGGCACCTCGACCTGCACCCGCGCACCACCCTCGGCACGCTCGCCAACGGCTGGCAGGGGCTGAACGACGAGGAGGACTTCCGCAAGTTCCTCGGCATCACCCTGCGCACGTGGGCGGGCCGCACGCCCGAGGAGCTCGAGAAGATCGGCAACAAGCTCTTCCGCGACGAGATCGGCCCGAGCGTCTACCCCGAGTCGTGGCGGCTGATCCGGGCGCACCTGGAGAAGGGCCACACGGTCGTGCTCGCCAGCTCGGCGACGCGCTTCCAGGTCGAGCCGGCCGCCAAGGCGCTCGGCGTCGACCACACGATCTACACGGCCGTCGAGATCGGCGAGGACGGGACGCTCACCGGGCGCCCCGACGGCCGCTCCCCCTACGGCGAGGGCAAGGCCGCCGCGGTCAAGGAGTTCGCCGCCGCGCACGACGTCGACCTCGACGCGAGCTTCGCCTACTCCAACGGCGGCGAGGACGTGCCGTTCCTCGCGACCGTCGCCCACCCGGCCGCGGTCAACCCGAGCGCGGGCCTGCGAGGCGCCGCGGCCGAGCGCGCCTGGCCGGTCGTCGACTTCACCGGGCGGCCCTGGACGACGCCGGTCGAGGTCGCCCGCACCGCGGCCACGTTCGCCGGGATGATGGGCGGCTTCGCCACCGGCCTGGGGCTCGGGCTGCTCGGCGGGTCACGGCGCGCCGGGCTCAACCTCGGCATCGGCCTGGGCGGCGACCTCTCGCTCATGGCCTCCGGGGTCTCGCTCGACGTGTACGGGGCGCGCCACATCTGGGAGTCCCAGCCGGCGGTCTTCCTGTTCAACCACCAGAGCCAGCTCGACGTCCTCGTGCTCGGCGGGCTGCTGCGCGGCAACTTCGCGCCGGTGGCGAAGAAGGAGCTCGCCAACGACGTGCTCTTCGGCGGGCTCATGCGCCTGCTCGAGACGGCGTTCATCGACCGCGCCGACAACGCCCAGGCCCGCAAGGCCCTGGAGCCGGCCGTCGAGCGCCTGCGCGAGGGCACCTCGATCGTCATCGCCCCCGAGGGCACCCGCTCGCCCACCCCGACGCCGGGCCGGTTCAAGAAGGGCGCGTTCCACCTGGCGATGCAGGCCGGGGTGCCGATCGTCCCGCTCGTCTTCCGCAACACCGGCGCGCTCATGAGCCGCAACGCGATGATCATCCACCCGGGCGTCGTCCAGGTCGCGGTGCTGCCGCCGGTCGACGTGTCCGACTGGACGCGCGAGGACCTCGACGAGCGCATCGAGGGCGTGCGCCAGCAGTACCTGCACACCCTCGCGCACTGGCCCGGCGAGTAGCCGGACCGACGCCCTCAGCCGATCGCGGCATGACGCCGGCGCGCTGGAGCCAGCCGAGCCAGTCGCCGAAGTGCCAGATCTCGACCGGGCGCTCGCCCTCCCAGTGGACGACGTGACTGCCGGACGCCTCGGTGGCGTTGCCCGTCGGAGCGCCGGGCAGGAGGCCGCCCTCGCCGGTGAACGTCGCCGTGCAGGTCCACCGGTGGGCGCTGCGGTCGCCGTCGACGAGGGTCTCCTCGATGCGGAGCGAGAAGTCCGGGAACGACCGGCAGAACCCGGCCATGAACCCCTTCAGCGCTTCCCGGTCCATGTCCGGGAAGCCGGCGAGGTGGTAACGGATGTCGGCGGGGAGGAGGTCGTCCACCTCCTCGACGCGACCGGTCTCCCAGACCTCACCGAACTGTGCGAAGAACTTGCCCTGATCCGGCATCGTCGACCCCGATCGACGTGGACGTGTGTGGGTCACGCAGTGTGCGAGCGTCCGGCAGGAACGGACAACACCGACCACCCGGGCAGCCGAAGATCGAGCGCGCAGGGCACCGCTGCCGTCACCCGGCGTCGACCGCGTGGTCTCCGCGGCGCTGGTCAGCGCCCGCGGAAGACCGGCGCCCGCTTCTCCTCGCGCGCCCGGCGGCCCTCGGCGAGGTCCTCGCTCGCCCAGCAGGCGTCGAACGCCGCGGCGACCTCGTCGGGCACGGGCGCGTCCTCGAGCAGGCGGGCGACGGCGAGCTTGTTGTAGGCGAGCGTCAGGGGTGCGAGCGCCGCGATCTCGGTCGCCCAGGCCAGCGCGGTGTCCCGGTCGCCGACGCGGTCGACGAGCCCGGCCGCGCGCGCCGCGTCGTGGTCGAGGCGCTCGCACGCGAGCAGCAGCCGCCGCGCCGCTCCCCCGCCCGCGACGAGGGCGAGGCGGCGGACGGTCCACGGGTCGACCGCGAGCCCGAGCGCGGCGGTCGGCAGGCCGAACACGGCGGCCTCGGCGCCGACGCGCAGGTCGGCGGCCAGGGCGAGCTGGGTGCCGGCGCCGATCGCGGGCCCGTGCACCGCCGCGACGACCGGCACCGGGACCTCCGCGAGCCGGTGCAACATGCCGTAGAGCGCGGCGAGGAAGTCGGTGTCGCCGACGGTGTCGAGGTCGGCGCCCGAGCAGAACGCCGTCCCCGCGCCGCTGAGCACGAGCGCGCGGGCCCCGTCGGCGACCGCGGCGTCGACCGCCGCGTGCAGGTCGCGGCAGTGCGCGGTGTCGAGGGCGTTGCGCCGCTCGGTGCGGTCGAGACGGATCTCGTGGACGCCGGCGTCGTGGCGCTGGGTGCCGATCACGGGGTCATCACGGCAGCGATCATCCCGGCCGTCACGGCACCCGCGCGACCACACCCCACAGCCCGCTGCCCGTGACCTCGGCGCCGGGCGCGGGCCCGGTGGGCGTCCAGTCCGGCGCGGACACCCAGCCCGGGCCGATCAGCTCCATGCCCTCGAACCAGGGCGCCATGTCCTCGGGGTCACGCAACCAGGGCGCGTAGGAGTAGCCGGAATGGCGGATGTCGCACCAGGCCCGCAGGTCGGGGTGCGCGAGGCCCGTCGGGTGGCTGAGGGCGATGACGCTGCCCGGGGCCAGCGCCTCGCGGTAGCCCTGCACGGTCCGGCGGGCGACGTCGTCGGTGGAGCTGTGGAGCACCGCCACCGCCAGCACCGCGACGGGACGATCGAGGTCGAGCAGGCGTCTGACGCCCGGCGAGCCGAGGACGGCCCGCACGTCGGTCGCGTCGGCGCACTCGACCGCGACGCCGGGCTCGTCGGCCACGAGCCGCGCGGCGTGCTCGACCGTCTCCGGCACCCGGTCCACGTAGACCACGCGCCGGTCCGCGACGGACCGGGCGGCCACGGTGTGGACGTGGTCGACCGTCGGCAGCCCCGAGCCCAGCTCGAGGAACTGGTCGTACCCGCTGTCCGCGAGGTGGCGCACCACCGCGCGGGAGAAGCGGCGGTGGTCCCGGCACAGCTGCCGCATCGCCGGGAAGACCCGGTCGGCCTCCTCGGCGAACTCGCGATCGATCGCGAAGTTCTCCGTCCCCCCGAGGAAGTGGTCGTAGATGCGCGCCCGATTCGGAGTCGGGCCCGCCAGTTCCGGTGGCTCCTCGCGCACCTGGTGTCCCCCCATGTGTGCTGGTCGAGACCATCCTCTCCCACGCCCGGGTCCGTGCGGCGCACGCGGCACCGCGACGGGCAGGATCGGGGGCATGACGTCGTCGCCCACCCGCCGCTCCGACCCGGTCCCCGCCGTCCCCGAGGCCCTGTTCGCCGACCCCGAGGTCGAGGCCCGCTGGCGCGGCCGGTTCACCGCGGCGCGCGTCTCGGTGCCCGACTGGGCCCGCGACGCCCCCGACCGCAGCGTCTACTCGTCGAACGCGACGGGCACCTGGGAGATCTACGCCTGGGACCGGGCCGCGGACACCCACCGCCGCGTCACCGACCGTCCCCAGGGCACCCGCGGCGGCGCGGCCAGCACCGACGGCGAGAGCATCTGGTGGTTCGACGACACCGACGGCGACGAGTTCGGCGTCTGGGTGCGCGAGCCCTTCACCGGCGGGGAGGCCTCCCCCGCGGTGTCCGGTGCGGCACCGGGCTACCCGGCCGGCCTCGAGCTCGGTCGGCGGACGGTGGCGGTGGGCTGGTCGACCGACGACGGGTCGACGCTGGCGGTCAGCGAGGACGGCGGGGACGCGCGCGTCGTCTACACCCACACCGAGGACGCCGGCATCGGCGCGCTGTCCCGCGACGAGACGCTGCTCGCGATCTCGCACGCCGAGCACGGGGACTCGCGCCACCCCGCGATCCGGGTCATCCGGGTGTCCGACGGCGAGCCCGTCGGCGAGCGCCACGACGGCGAGGGGAAGGGCCTCGACCCGATCGAGTTCGCGCCGGTCGAGGGCGACCAGCGGCTGCTCGTCGGCCACGAGCGCCGGGGCCGCGACGAGCTGCTGGTCTGGGACCTCGCGACCGACACCGAGACCGAGGTGGCCATCGACCTGCCCGGCGACCTCTCCGCGGGCTTCTACCCCGACGCGTCGGCGCTGCTCGTCGCGCACACCCGCGCCGGGCGCACGACCCTGCACCGCTACGACCTCGCCACCGGTGAGCTCACCGACCTGCCCACCGCGCCCGGCTCGGTCGGCGGCGCGGACGTGCGTCCCGACGGCACCGTCGAGTACGGCTGGTCGTCGGCGGCGTACCCGTCGTCGGTGCGGGCGCTGCGCCCCGACGGCACCGACACCGAGCTGCTCGCCCCGCCCGGCGAGCGCCCGGCGCCGTCGGTGGCGCTCGACGACGCGTGGGTCGACGGGCCGGGCGGGCCGGTGCACGCGCTGTGGACCCGCCCGGCGGGCACCACCGGACCGGTCCCGACCGTCTTCATGATCCACGGCGGGCCCCAGGCCGCCGACGAGGACCGCTGGTCGCCGGTGCGCGCGGTGTGGGTCGACGCCGGCTTCGCGGTGGTGCACGTGAACTACCGCGGCTCGTCGGGCTACGGCTCGGCGTGGCGCGACGCCATCGAGGGGCGCCCGGGCACCACGGAGCTCGAGGACGTCGCCGCCGTGCACGACTGGGCGGTGTCGACGGGCCTCGCCGACCCGGCCGCCTGCGTCCTCGAGGGCTGGTCGTGGGGCGGGTACCTGACCCTCCTGGGTCTGGGTCGCCAGCCCGAGCGCTGGGCGGTCGGCTGCGCCGGTGTGCCCGTCGCCGACTACCTCGCGGCGTACGAGGACGAGATGGAGCCCCTGCGGGCGTTCGACCGCTCGCTGTTCGGTGGCTCGCCGGACGAGGTGCCCGAGCGCTACCGGGAGGCCTCGCCCCTGACGTGGGTGGACGCGGTGCGCGCGCCGGTGCTGGTGCTCGCCGGCGAGAACGACCCTCGCTGCCCCATCCGCCAGATCGACAACTACCTGGACGCCCTCGCCGAGCGGGGTCGCGAGTACGCGATGGTGCGCTACGACGCCGGCCACGGCTCGCTGGTCGTCGCCGAGACGCTCGCGCACACCGTCGCCGAGATCGCCTACGCCCGCGCGGCCCTGGGGCTCCCGGTCCCGGCCTGAGCCGCCCCCGAACGAAGGAACGGCGCTCTCGCTGCATCGCAAGCAGCGAAAGCGCCGTTCGTTCTCGCAGGTCGGGAGGCATCCAGCCGCCCGCGCTGGCCCGGGTGGACGCGGCTCAGGCCGTCTTGGCCTGCCACATCCAGTGGGCCTCCTCGAGCTTCGCGGTTTGCGCGATGAGCAGGTCCTGGGTCACCGGGTCGGGCTCGTCGGTGGCGGCGATGCGCTCCCGCATGCGCTCGATGAGCGTCTCGAGGGTCTGCACGACCGCCTGGTTGACGTCCTCGACCTGGCGCCACCCCTCCTCGGTGGTGGGCAGGCCGCTGCTCTTGGCGACGGTCTCGGCGCGCCCGTCGGGCGAGACGCCGAGTGTGGCCGCGCGCTCCGCGACCTCGTCGGTGTAGGTACGGGCGAGGTCGACGAGCTCGTCGAGGTGCAGGTGCGCCTCACGGAAGTTCCTGCCGACCACGTTCCAGTGCCACTGCTTCGCGGTCAGGGACAGGTCGACGTAGTCGGCCAGGCTGTCCTGGAGGACCGTCCCGACGACCTGCTTGGCGTCGTCGGACAGCGGGCTGGTGATCGGGGCTCCTGCCATGGTGGTGTTCACTCCTTCACGACCGTGGATCGCACGGTGCACGACGGGTCAGACCGGGGTTAGCCGTCGCGGCGGTGGCGATAACGCCGGACACACCGCGACCCGCCCCACGTACAGCGTGGGACGGGCCGCGGTTGTTCCCGCTGTTGTTCACGAAAGGGCAGGTCAGGAGCGGGTCAGCTCTGGCTGAGGACCTTCTGCTCCTTGCCCGTGAGCTCGCGCACGCGGGCCTCGACGCGCTCGCCCATGCCCTGGTCGATCGACTTCCAGTAGTCGAACGCGCGGGCCAGTACGTCGTCGCCGACGCCCTTGGCGAGGTGGCCGGAGACGTTCTCGACGAAGCGGTCGCGCGCGGCGTCGTCCCAGACCTCGAGCATCATCGTGCGGGCCTGGACCTCGTCGGTGTCCTCGGCGTGCGGCACGTAGGCAGCGCGCTGGATCTGTCCGTCGGAGTACCACGTCGGCGGCTGGATCGTCTCGGTCGTCTGCGGGCCGCCCTTGGTGTTGGGCGCGTAGACGGGGTCGGGCGCGTTCACGACGCGCATCGCCCCGGCGACCGTGTACGGGTGCGCCTCGGTGCCCTGCGGCGAGTTCACCGGGATCTGCTTGTAGTTGACGCCGAGCCGGGCGCGGTGGGCGTCCGCGTAGGAGAACCCGCGGGCCAGCAGCATCTTGTCCGGCGACAGGCCGAGCCCCGGGGGCTGGTTGTTCGGCTCGAACGCGACCTGCTCGATCTCCGTGTGGTAGTCCTCCGGGTTGCGGTTCAGGGTCAGCTTCCCGACCTCCTGCAGCGGGTAGTCGCCGTGCGGCCACACCTTGGTCAGGTCGAACGGGTTGAACCGGTAGGTCTTGGCGTCCTCGAAGGGCATGATCTGCACCTTGAGGGTCCAGCTCGGGAACTCCCCGCGCTCGATGGCCTCGTAGAGGTCGCGCTGGTGGTAGTCGGCGTCCTCACCGGCGAGCCGGCCGGCCTCCTCCTCGGTCAGGGTCTCGACGCCCTGGTCCGAGATGAAGTGGTACTTGACCCAGAACTCCTCGCCGGCGGCGTTGATCCACATGTACGTGTGGCTGCCGTAGCCGTTCATGTGGCGCCAGTCCTTGGGGATGCCCCGGTCGCCCATGAGCCACGTGACCTGGTGCTTCGACTCCGGCGAGAGCGTCCAGAAGTCCCACTGCATGTCGTGGTCGCGCAGGCCGTTGCGGGCGAGGCGCTTCTGCGAGCGGATGAAGTTCTGGAACTTCATGGGGTCGCGGATGAAGAAGACCGGCGTGTTGTTGCCGACCATGTCCCAGTTGCCCTCGCGGGTCCACAGCTTGAGGGCGAAGCCGCGCGGGTCGCGCCAGGTGTCGGGGCTACCCCGCTCACCGGCGACCGTCGAGAAGCGGATGATGCCCTCGGTGGTCTCGCCGGGCTGGAACACCGCGGCCTTCGTGTACGCGGTCACGTCCTGGGTGACCTCGAACGTCGCGAACGCGCCACTGCCCTTCGCGTGCGGCTGGCGCTCCGGGATGCGCTCCCGGTTGAAGTTCGCCATCTGCTCGATGAGGTAGTGGTCCTGCAGCACCAGGGGGCCGTCGGTCCCGACCGTGGCCGAGAACTCGTGGCTGGGCGCCGGGATGCCGGCGTCGTCGGTGGCGTAGGAGCGATGCGAATTGGTCACGTTCGCCTCTCAGGGTGGTGGTGGCTCTCGTGCAGGACCGCGACGGCGCCGCGCACGGCACGCCGCGAGTCCCGGGTACCCGCTCCTGCTCCGGCGCAGGTCGGACACGTCCCCCAGAAGACGACCTCGGCCTCGTCGATGACGAAGCCGCCGGCATCGGAGGGGACCAGGCACGGGGGCTCGCCGACGACGCAGTCGACGTCGGCGGTGGCCCCGCACGAGCGGCAGACCACGTGGTGGTGGTTGTCCCCGGTGCGGGTCTCGTAGCGGGCCGCCGAGCCCGCGGGCTCGATGCGGCGGACGAGACCGGCGTCCACGCACGCGGCGAGGACGTCGTACACGGCCTGGGTGCTGACGGACCCCAGCCGCGCACGCACGTTCGACGCCACGGCCTCGGCCGTGGAGTGCGGGTGCTCGCCCAGGACCCCGAGGACGGCCTGCCGCGGCGCGGTGACCCGCAGGCCCGCCTGACGGAGGCGGGCCCGCGGGTCGGCGATGTGGTGGCGCGGATCCGGGGCCGGACCGGGCACCGACTCGGCCGCGGCGATGGGCGCAGCCTCGTCCCGAGGACCGGTCGGTGGGGTCATGATGGCCCCACGGTGCCAGCGAGATTGGAACGAGTCAAGAAAAGCGGGGCGCGGCCGGGTCAGCGCCGGACGAGCTCCTCGGCGATCTCGTAGGTGTTCAGCGCCGCGCCCTTGCGCAGGTTGTCGCCGCACACGAAGAAGTCGAGGGTGTTGGGGAAGTCGA
This sequence comes from Actinomycetospora straminea, assembly GCF_028737255.1. Taxonomy (GTDB): domain Bacteria; phylum Actinomycetota; class Actinomycetes; order Mycobacteriales; family Pseudonocardiaceae; genus Actinomycetospora; species Actinomycetospora straminea. The sequence continues at coordinate 23,468 of NZ_JAQZAN010000014.1, forward strand.
GCGCCTGGCGCACGCGGCCCACGTACGTCGGGTCCTCGCCGACGACGTCGGCGGGCGTCGGGAAGCGCTTGGCCTCCGGCTCGTCGACCAGCACGATCGACGGCTGCGACGCGAAGACCTGGTGCGCGGTGGCCACGTCGACCGGCCCGTCGAAGGTCGCGTGCACCGCGATCGAGTGCGTCGTGACGACCGGGACGCGCACGCACGTCGCCGACACCTTGAGCTCGGGCAGCCCCAGGATCTTCCGCGACTCGTTGCGGACCTTGAGCTCCTCGGAGGTCCAGCCGCCGTCCTTGAGCGAGCCGGCGAACGGCACCACGTTGAGCGCCAGCGGCGCGTTGAAGGGCGACTCCGCCGACAGGCCCGCCGACGCGATGGCCTCGGCGACGTCCCCGCGCCGGTGGCCCACGCCCTTGCCGGCGACCGCGGCGATCTCGTCCTGCAGCCGGTCGATGCCCTCCTGGCCCGCGCCGGACGCGGCCTGGTAGCTCGCGACCACGAGCTCGCGCAGCCCGAAGGCACGGTGCAGGGCCCCGAGCGCGGCCATCATCGACAGCGTCGTGCAGTTCGGGTTCGAGACGATGCCCTTGGGGCGCTCGTGGGCCTGCTCGGCGTTGACCTCGGGCACCACCAGCGGCACCTCGGGGTCCATGCGGAAGGCGCCGGAGTTGTCGACCGCGATCGCCCCGCGCGACACCGCGACCGGCGCCCACTCGGCGCTCACGGCGTCGGGGACGTCGAACATCGCGATGTCGACACCGTCGAAGGCCGCCGGCGACAGGGCGACGACCTCGATCTCCCGGCCGCGGACGGTCAGGCGCTTGCCGGCCGAGCGGGGCGAGGCGATGAGCCGGATCTCGCTCCACGGCACGCTCTCGCGCTTGTCGATGATGTCGATCATGACGGAGCCGACCGCACCGGTGGCCCCGACGATGGCGAGCGTCGTCATGGCTCTCTCCCGTCCCTACCGACCGGTCCCGGCGTGCACCACGGCCTCCTCGTCGCCACCGAGGTCGAAGGCGTCGTGCAGGGCGCGGACGGCGTCGTCGAGCTGGGTGTCGCGCAGGAGCGCGGAGATGCGGATCTCCGAGGTGTTCATCATCTCGATGTTCACGCCGGCCTCGGCCAGCGACTCGCAGAACGTGGCGGTGACACCCGGGTGGCTGCGCATCCCCGCGCCGACCAGCGTCACCTTGCCGACGTGCTCGTCGTAGATGACGTCCTCGTGGCCCACCTCGGGCTGCACCGCGGCGAGCGCCTCGACCGCCCGCGGGCCGTCCTTGCGTGGCAGCGTGAAGGTCACGTCCGTCTTGCCCGTCTGCAGGTGCGAGATGTTCTGCAGCACCATGTCGATGTTGACCTCGACGTCCGCGACGGCGCGGAAGATGCGCGCCGCGAACCCGGGCTGGTCGGGCACGCCGACCACCGTCACCTTCGCCTCGGACCGGTCGTGCGCGACGCCGGTGAGGACCGCCTGTTCCACGCTGAGCTCCTCGATGGACCCGACGATCGTCGTGCCGGGCTTGTCGTTGTACGACGAGCGCACCCGCAGGGGCACGTTCTCGCGGCGGGCGTACTCGACGGCGCGCAGGTGCAGCACCTTCGCCCCGCACGCGGCCATCTCGAGCATCTCCTCGTAGGTGATGGTCTCGAGCAGCTTCGCGTTCGGCACGATGCGCGGATCGGCCGAGTAGACGCCGTCGACGTCGGTGTAGATCTCGCAGACGTCGGCCTTCATGGCGGCCGCCATCGCGACCGCCGTCGTGTCCGAGCCGCCACGGCCGAGCGTCGTGATCTCCTTCGAGTCGACGCTGACGCCCTGGAAACCCGCGACGAGCGCGATGTGGTCCTCGGACAGGGCGGCGTGGATGCGGCCCGGGGTGACGTCGACGATGCGCGCGTCGCCGTGCTTGCCCGTGGTGATCATGCCGGCCTGCGAGCCGGTGAACGAGCGCGCCCGCCCGCCCTGGGCGTTGATGGCCATCGCGAGCAGCGCGTTGGAGATGCGCTCGCCCGACGTCAGCAGCATGTCCAGCTCGCGCGGGGGCGGGCTGGGGTGGACCTGCATCGCCAGGTCGGTCAGCTCGTCGGTCGTGTCGCCCATGGCCGACGCGACGACGACGACGTCGTTGCCGTCCTTGCCCGTGCGCACGATGCGCTCGGCCACACGACGGATCCGCTCCGCGTCCTGGACGGACGAGCCGCCGTACTTCTGGACGACGAGTGCCACCGCGACTGACCTCCACCTGCTGGTCGGCGAACGCGCTCGACCCTATCCGAGGCGGGGGACGTCACGAGGTGTCCGGTGACACCCCTGGGCCGCCTACGGCGCGAGGGCGTTGAGCAGCTTCGAGACGACGATCCCGATCACGATCCACACCACGGCCGCGAGGCCGAAGTTGAGGATGATCCGCAGCGACTCGCTCGCGGGCAGGAACAGGTCGCCGATGCCGAGCGTGAGGTTGGACGCGAGGTCGCGGAAGAAGACCGTGATGCCGTTCGCGGGGTTGGCGCCCGCGACCGACAGGATCACGTGGATCACGAGGATCGCCGCGAAGACGACCGTGAGGACGCGGATCACCGAGGCGGCAACCGTCAGGACCTTCCGGGTGAGCGCACGGAGGTCCTCTCCGGTGTGCGAACGCCGCTGTTCGGACGTCTCCGTGCTCGCATCCTGCGCCATGCGCGACATCATGGCACGCGACTTGACTCGTCGGTAGCCAGGGCTGCGACCTGTGTCACCAGCGGTCGATCGTCGCAGTTCAGCGGCACTGTCCGGCCCTCGAGACACCCTCCGTCAGGGGCCCGGGGTACCGGGTCGGCGCGTCGCGGGGCTACCGTGGAAGGTGATGTCCCTCGCGCTCGCAGCCCTCGGGCTGCTCCTTCGCCGCCGCGGCGGGGTCTGAACCGACCGGCCCCCTGTCGCGGGTGATGTGCGCTGCCGGTCGCCATCCCCCGCAGTGCTGCAGGCAGGAGCGCGACACCCCATGAGCATCACCCCCGGCGTATCCGGCAACGACACGCCGATCGCCGACATCCGCTCGACCGTCGTCCATCCCGACGGCGACATCCCGGCCGACCAGCCGGCGTGGAACACGCAGCGGCCGAGCAGCATGCCGGTCCACCGCTACCGGCCCTTCGCCGACCTCGTCGAGAAGATCTCGCTGCCGGACCGCACGTGGCCCGAGAAGGTCATCACCAGGGCCCCGCTGTGGGGTGCGGTGGACCTGCGCGACGGCAACCAGGCGCTGATCGACCCGATGTCGCCGGCCCGCAAGCGGCGCATGTTCGACCTGCTCGTGCGCATGGGCTACAAGGAGATCGAGGTCGGCTTCCCCGCCGCGTCGCAGACCGACTTCGACTTCGTCCGCGAGATCATCGAGCAGGACGCGATCCCCGCCGACGTGCGGATCCAGGTGCTGACGCAGGCGCGCCCCGAGCTGATCACGCGCACGTTCGAGTCGCTCGAGGGCGTCCACTCCGCGGTGGTACACCTCTACAACTCGACCTCGATCCTGCAGCGCCGCGTGGTCTTCCGGTCCGACCGCGACGGCATCACGAAGATCGCGACGGACGGGGCGAAGCTGGTCCGCGAGGAGGCCGAGAAGCGCCCGGACACCGACTGGCGCTTTCAGTACTCGCCGGAGTCGTACACCGGGACCGAGCTGTCGTACGCCAAGGAGATCGTCGACGCCGTCGGCGACGTCTGGGAGCCGACGCCCGAGCGCCCGATGATCGTCAACCTGCCGGCCACGGTGGAGATGGCGACGCCGAACGTCTACGCCGACTCCATCGAGTGGATGCACCGGAACCTCGCCCGGCGCGACTCGATCATCCTGTCGCTGCACCCGCACAACGACCGCGGCACCGGCGTCGCCGCCGCCGAGCTGGGCGTCCAGGCCGGCGCCGACCGCGTCGAGGGCTGCCTGTTCGGCAACGGCGAGCGCACCGGCAACGTCTGCCTGGTGACCCTCGGCATGAACCTGTTCAGCCAGGGCATCGACCCGCAGATCGACTTCTCCGACATCGACGAGGTCCGCCGCACCGTCGAGTTCTGCAACCAGCTGCCCGTCGGCGAGCGCCACCCCTGGGGCGGCGATCTCGTCTTCACCGCGTTCTCCGGCTCGCACCAGGACGCGATCAACAAGGGCCTGCAGGCGATGAACGCCGAGGCCGCGGACGCCGGCCACGACGTCGACGACCACCCGTGGGAGGTCCCGTACCTGCCCATCGACCCGAAGGACGTCGGCCGGACCTACGAGGCCGTCATCCGCGTGAACTCGCAGTCGGGCAAGGGGGGCGTGGCGTACCTGATGAAGGTCGAGCACCAGCTCGAGCTGCCGCGGCGCCTGCAGATCGAGTTCTCGCGGCGCGTCCAGGAGGTCACGGACACCGAGGGCGGCGAGGTCTCGGCCAAGGAGATGTACGACATCTTCACCGAGGAGTACCTCCTGCGCCGCGTCCCGCTGGAGCTCGTCAGCTCGCGGGTGCAGACCCACGACGACGGCAAGGCCGAGCTGTCGGCGACGCTGAAGGTCGAGGGCGACCTGCACGAGGTCACCGGCGTCGGCAACGGCCCGATCGCCGCCTTCGTCGACGCCCTGGCGACGGTGGGCTACGACGTGCGGGTCCTCGACTACGCCGAGCACGCCATGTCCGCCGGCGACGACGCCCGCGCCGCCGCCTACGTCGAGGCCGCGGTCGGCGACGTCGAGGTCTGGGGCATCGGGATCGACGGCTCGATCCTCACCGCGTCGCTCAAGGCCGTCGTGTCGGCCGTGAACCGGGCGATGCGCTAGGAGCTCGTGTCGTAGGTGTCCTGGGTGGCGGAACCCGCGCCGGGCGCGGGTTCCGCCACCGAAGCCCTTGATCGCGGTCTCGGTGACGGAGCGCCGCAGATCTGCGGGGGTTCGTCACCGAGACGTTGATCATGCCTCGGGGAGGTCGAACTCCCCCGCCTTGACGCCGGCGACGAACGCGGCCCACTCGCCCGGGGTGAAGCGCAGGGCCTCGGACGACTTGGTGTCGACGACGCGCACCTCGCCGTCCCCGATCGCGACGCCGACGCAACTCCCGTCACTGCAGAAACTGCTCGTCACCAGCACGTTCGCGTCACGATGCGGTTGCACCGAGGCATCTTCGACGGCAGCTGCTCGCCGCGGAAGGCGGACTCACCCGTCGGAGGCGGCCATGCGGCGAACGGCTCGTTTCAGCAGGGGGATGGACTCCGGCTCACTCAACGCCGCCGCGTACAGGCTCCCCAACCAGACCTCGTGGTCGGCGATCTCCGCCGGGTCCGCGAGGAACTCCCCCGCGATCGGCGGCCGCTCGACGTACACCAGGCCGTGCTCGATGCCCTCGCTGTAGTCGAGCTTGGCGAAGGCGCCACGGCTCCCGGGCACGAGGCCCGCCGAGAAGGGGAGGACGCGCACGTCGACGTGCTCCTCCTCGGCCGTGGCCAGCAGGTGCTCCAGCTGCGCGCGAAGGATGTCCGGTGATCCGACGACGCGGTTGAGGATCGACTCGTCGAGCACGCAAGAGAACGAGAGCCCGTGCTCCTGCTTCAGGGCGTCCTGACGCCGCATCCGGACCTCGACGAGCTTCTCGATGGCGCGCTCGGGAGCGTCCGGTCCGAGCGCGCTGCGGAGCACGACGCGCGCGTAGTCCGGCGTCTGCAGGAGCCCGTGGACGACGAACGGCTCGTAGGCCTGGATGCGCGCCGCGTCCCACTCGAGCTCGACGTAGGTCGCCATCACGGGCGGCATCACGTCGGCGTACTTCGACCACCACATCGGCGCACGGCCGCTCTGCGCCCAGTCGAGCAGCCGCGCCCGCTCGTCGCCCTCGGGCACGCGGTAGACCTCGAGCATGTCCCGCACGTCGCGCCAGCGGGGCACGCCCTTGCCGTTCTCGAGCCGACTGATCTTCGAGGGCGAGCACTCGAGGCTGCGTGCGACGTCCTCGAGCTTGAGGCCCAGGCCTTCACGGAGTCGCTTGAGCTCGCCGCCGAGCCGGCGACGGGTCACCACGGGGCCGGGTGACTGGGACATCCGTACGCCTCCTGCGTCGGGCGAACGATGGCGGAGAGGCCGGCTCCCCCTCGACCGGCGGCTGTCCGTACACGGTAGACCGCGCAGGGCCATGTCGTCACGCAATCGTTGCGTGCAATTGCAGAATTCGCTTGTGCGGTGAACTCGCACACAGCACTCTCATGAAGACCGGAGCTGTTTCGCCGGAGCCGTGGACCGCACAACGGACTGCACGACTCGACGGGAGGCACTGATCATGAAGGCGACGAAGGGCGGCCGACGATGACCGCCATGACGATCATCATCGCGGTGGTGATCTTCTGGGCCCTGTTCGTGGTGGGCGTGCTCGTGGGCATCTCGGTGCACCGCGAGGCGACGCGACGTCGCAGCGCCCGCCTGCACCGCGCCGAGATGGCGTTCGACCACGACACAATCATCGCCGGCCGCACGCCCGTGCGCGGCCGGGACTTCCGCATCTGACCTGCACGACGTCTGAGCAGATCGACGTCCGACCGGCGAGACGCCTGCCCGGCTAGAAGGCGCGGCGACCGGCGAGGGCGCGGCCGAGCGTGAGCTCGTCGGCGAACTCGAGGTCGCCGCCCATGGGCAGGCCCGAGGCCAGCTTGGTGACGGTCAGGCCCGGGAAGTCGCGCAGCAGCCGCACGAGGTAGGTGGCCGTGGCCTCGCCCTCGGTGTTCGGGTCCATCGCCAGGATGACCTCGGCGATCTCGGGCTCGTCACCCGCCCCGCCGATGCGCTGGAGGAGCTCGCGGACCCGCAGCTGGTCGGGACCGATGCCCGAGAGCGGGTCCAGCGCCCCGCCCAGCACGTGGTAGCGACCGCGGAACTCGCGGGTGCGCTCCACCGCCACGACGTCCTTGGGCTCCTCGACCACGCAGACGAGCGTGGCGTCGCGCCGCGCGTCACTGCAGATGCGGCAGCGGGGCTGCTCGGAGACGTTGCCGCAGACCTCGCAGAACACGACCCCGATCTTGACCTTCTGCAGGGCCTCCTGCAGGCGCGTCACGTCCGCCTCCTCGGTGGCGAGGAGGTGGAACGCGATGCGCTGGGCACTCTTCGGCCCGATGCCGGGCAGACGGCCCAGCTCGTCGATGAGGTCCTGGACCGGCCCCTCGAACACGGGCCTACTGGCCGGGCAGGCCCAGCCCGCCGCCCATGTCCCCGAGCCCGCCGGCGAGCGGGCCCATCTTCTCCGCCTGCAGGTCCGCCGCGGCCTGGGCCGCGTCGGAGATCGCGCCGACGATCAGGTCCTGCAGCGTCTCGACGTCCTCCGGGTCGACGACCTTCGGGTCGATCGTGACCGAGCGGATCTCGCCGGTGGCGGTCTGCGTGACCGTGACCAGCCCGTTGCCCGCCTGGCCGGTGACCTCGGCCTCGGCCAGCTCCGCCTGGGCGCTCATCAGCTGCTCCTGCATGGCCTGCGCCTGCTGCAGCAGGGCGCCCATGTCCATGCCTTCGGGGTTCTGGCCGGGTTGCATGTGCCCACACTAACCGCGCCGTCGCGTGCTCGACCGGGCACGCTGGGCTCGATGGACTCCACCGACGCCGGCACCCTGCTGCACCGCCTCCTCGACGCCACCACCTGGCGCTCCTTCGACGTCGACGCCGAGGGCCGCATCCTCGCGGGCCACGACGCGTCGGGCTCCGTCCAGCTCGTGGAGCTGCACCCCGACGGCACGCGGGTGCCGCTGACGGCGCTGCCCGGGGCGGTCAGCGGGCGCTACCTCCCGGGGCGCCGGCAGGTCGTCGTGTCCCACGACGTCGGCGGCAACGAGCGCGCGCAGCTCTCGCTGCTCGACCCGGACGCCGTCGCGAAGGAGGGCGAACCGGTCGGCGAGGACGGCCTGACCCCGCTCGTGCACGACCCCGACCACCTCCACGGCCTGGTCGAGGTCCTGCCGGGCGGCACCGTCGTCTACGCCACCAACCGCCGCAACGGCGTCGACTTCGACCTCGTCGTCCGCGACGTCGACGCCGGGACCGAGACCGTGCTCTACGACGGCGGCGGGATGGTCGGCAACGCCGCGATCGCTCCGGACCGCACGCGCGCGCTGATGACCCGGCCCGCGCGCCCGGCGCTGAGCTCGCAGGTCCTGCTGCTCGCCGGCGACACCGTCACCGAGCTCACCGACGCCGACGAGCACGCCCGCCACCTCGCCCCCGAGTGGCTGCCCGACGGCACCGCGGCGGTCATCACCACCGACGTGGGGCGCGACCACCTCGGCGTCGCCCGGCTCGACGTCGCGACCGGCGCGGTCACCTACCTGATCACCGACGACGCCCACGACGTCACCGGGCGGCTGTCTCCCGACGGCCGGCTGCTGCTCGCCGTCACCGACGACGACGGCGCGAGCCGCCTCGCCGTGCACGACGTCGACGGCACCTTCCTGCGCGCGATCGCCCTGCCGCCCGAGCTGCGCGGCGGCGTCGCCGACTTCCTCGCCGTGCCGCGCTGGTCCCCGGACTCCACCGGCCTCGCGATCACCTGGACCGACCCCGCCACGCCCGCCGACGTCTTGCTCGTCGACGCCGGCCGCGGCCGCGCGGGCGTGCTCGCCTCGTCGCGGGAGCAGCTCTCCGACCTGTCCTTCGTCGACCCCACCAGCCACGGCGTCCCGACCCCCGACGGCGAGACCGTGCCGTGCTTCGTCTACGCCCCCGCGCAGCCGGCCGGGTCGAGCGTGGTGATCGTGCACGGCGGGCCCGAGGGGCAGTCGGTGCGCTCGTTCTCGGCGATCGTGCAGGCCCTGGTCGGCGACGGGCACACCGTCCTCGTGCCCAACGTCCGGGGCTCGGTGGGCTACGGGAAGCGCTGGTATTCCCTCGACGACGTCGAGCGCCGCCTCGACTCGGTCGCCGACCTCGCCGCCCTGCACGCCTACCTGCCCCGCCTCGGTCTCGACCCCGCCCGCGCGGCGCTGTGGGGCGGCTCGTACGGCGGCTACATGGTGCTCGCAGGGCTCGCGTTCCAGCCCGAGCTGTGGGCGGCGGGCGTCGACATCGTCGGCATCTCGTCGCTCGTGACGTTCCTCGAGAACACCTCGGCCTACCGCCGCGCCCACCGCGAGCGGGAGTACGGCTCGCTCGAGCGCGACCGGGAGTTCCTCGAGCGCGCCTCGCCGCTGAACCGCATCGGCGACGTCCGCGCGCCGCTGTTCGTCATCCACGGCGCCAACGACCCGCGGGTGCCGCTGTCGGAGGCCGAGCAGGTGGCCGCGGCCGTGCGGGCGAACGGCGTCGAGGTCGAGATGGTCGTCTACGACGACGAGGGTCACGGACTGGCGAAGCGGGTCAACCGGCTCGACGCCTACCCGCGGGCCGTCGCGTTCCTGGGGCGCACCCTGCTCGGGTGACGCGGCACGAGCCGCCACGCGATCCATCACCGGCGCTCACCGCGCGTTCATCCGGTGCCCCCGTGGGTGGGTTGGGGTGGCGGCGTGTTGCAGCGACCCCGAGTGCTGGTGCTCAGTGCGGCGATCGGCCAGGGCCACGACGGCGCGGCCCGCGAGCTCGTCCGGAGGCTCGACCGTCGCGGCCTCGACGCCCACGTCGTCGACTGGACCGACCTGCTCCCCGCGTGGGGCCGCCGGCTGCTGCGCGACCTCTACGCCCCCTCGGTGCACCACGCGCCCGCGCTGTTCGACCGCATCTTCACCGACCTCGAGCACCCGCGGCGTCCGGCGAGCGTCGTCACCCGGCGGCTGATCACGCTCGCCGAGGAGCCGGTCCTGGCCGCGGCCGCCGACGTCGACGCCGTCGTCGCGACCTACCCGCTCGCCGGCCAGACGCTCGGCCGGCTGCGGCTCGACGGCCTCCTCGACGTGCCGGCGCTGACCTTCCTCACCGACCCCGCCGCCCACCGCCTGTGGTGCCACCCGGGCCTCGACGACCACCTCACGGTCAGCGACGCCACCGCCCTCGACGGCGCGCGCTACGGCGTCGCGCTGACCAGCGTCGGGCCGCTGTGCGCGCCGCGCTTCTCGCGGCCCATGCCGGTCGCGACGCGCGGGCGGGTGCGCGCCGAGCTGGGGGTGCCCGACGACGTGCCGGTGGCCCTGCTGGTCGGCGGGTCGCTCGGGATGGGCGACGTCGAGCACGCCGTCGACGCGCTCGGACGGGACCCGCGGGCGTGGACGCTCGTCGCCTGCGGGCGCAACGGGAAGCTGCGGGCGCGGCTCGCCGGCCGCGAGCGCGTGGTGACGCTCGGGTGGCGCGACGACGTCCCCGAGCTCATGGCCGCCGCGGACGTCCTGGTGCACAACGCGGGCGGGCTGTCGTGCACCGAGGCGCTGGTCGCGGGGCTGCCGGCGATCACCTACCGCCCGATCCCCGGGCACGGCCGCGCGAACGCCGCGGTGCTCGACGACGCCGGGATCGCGCCGTGGCTGCGGGGTCCCGACGAGCTCGTCGAGGCCGTCGACCGGGTCGGCGCGCGGCCCCGGCGCCGCCGACCGCCGCGGCCCTGGTGGACCGAGGAGCGCGACGCCTCGGCGGCCGTGGCCCGCCACGTGCTCGGTGCCCCGGACCTGGTCGCGGCGGGGTAGGCTCGTGCTCGCCGAGGTGCTCGCCGTCGGGTCGGCCGCCGCGGCCGGGTCGGCGGTGGTCGCCCAGCAGCGGGCCACCCACGAGCTCGGCGCGGCGGACGCGCGGCTCCTGCGCCGGCCGTGGTGGCTCGCGGGGACCGGTGCCTCGGTGGTCGCGAGCCTGCTGCAGGCCGTCGCGCTGGCGTCGGGCGCGGTGGTCGTGGTCCAGGCCCTGCTGGCGACGGCGGTGGCGTGGACGACGGTCGGCGAGTCACTGCTGGCCCGGCGGCTGCCGGGGCGCGGGCCGGTGCTCGGGGTCCTGCTCGCGATGCTCGGCCCGCTGCTCGTCGTCGTGCTGCTCGGGCCGGTCGAGGCGGCGGCGAGCACGCCGGTCGACCTCGCCGGACTCCCGGTCGCGCTGAGCGTGCTCGGCGTCGGGGCCGTCGCGGCCGGTGGCCTGTGGTGGGCGCGGCGGCGGCCCGGACGGCCCGGAGCGCTCGGGCTCGCGCTGGCCTGCGGGGTGGGCTACGGCCTCGGCGCCTCGCTGCTGGCGGTCCTCGCCCGCGACCTGGCCCGCGACCCCGGCGCCGCGCTCACCGACCCGCAGCTGGTCCTCGCCGGGCTCCTGCTGGTGCTGGCCGGCCCGGCGGCCTTCGTCGCGAGCCAGCGAGCGCTCGCCCGGGCGCGGCGGGCGGGGCCGGTGGTGACCGTGATCCTGCTCGCCGACCCCCTGACCGCGACGGGCATCGGGACGGTGTGGTTCGGCGAGCGCGTGGCCCTCGACGCCCCGACCGCCGCCGGGATCGTGCTGGCCGCGGGCCTCGCCGTGCTCGGCGTCCGGTTGCTGGACCCGGCGCGGGCGCGGGACCGGACCACGGTCGGACCCTCCTAGCGGCCGTCCACCCGGCGGGCGCCGAGCTGCGAGGTCAGCAGCTCCATCGCCGCCTCCTCCGGGTCGACCCGTGTGCCGCCGGCGGCGCCGCCCGGGTCGGCGGCGGCCTCGTTGTACATGTCCTCCTCGGTGACCTCGCCGTCCTCGGGCGGCGGCTCCGGCGGCGGGGGGACGTCCGACGGTCCGGGCGCGGGGCGGCTCGGTCGACGGATCTCGCGGGGCCCGCCGTCCCGGCCCTGCTCGCGGCCCTGCTCGCGGCCCTGCTCGCGGCCCTGCTCGCGGCCCTGGTCCCGGCCCTGCTCGCGCGCGGGCTCGGGCGGGGCGTCCTCGCGGCGGGGGCGCTCCGGGCGCTGGGGCGGGTCGGGGCGCCGGCGCGCGGGCTCGGGACGCGCGCCTCCCCCGCCACCCCCGCCGCCGTCCCCCGTGCCGTGCACGGCGTGCACCGTCCACTGCCCGGACAGCACGACCCCGAGCGCCGCCGCCACGTGGTCGGCGCGGTTGGGCTGGGAGAGCTGGCGCGCGAGCGGCGGCGTCGGCATACCGAGCGTGACCGTGGTGCCCTCGACCGCCGTGACCGTGGCGTTCTGCAGCAGCGCGTGGGTGGGCTTGTTGCGCTCGCGGACCTGGTTCATGACCTCCGGCCAGACCCGGCGCAGCGCCGCGGCGTCGACGGCGCCGGGCCCGGCCGACGCGGCGGGTGTCGGCGCGGGCTCCGGCCGCGACGGCTCCGGACGAGCGGGCTCGCTGCGCTGCGGCGCAGGCTGCTCCCGGCGCGGCGGCTCGGGACGCTGCGGTCCGGGACGCTGCGGCTCGCGGCGGGGCACGTCGCGCGGGGGGTCGTCGGTGCTGGCGACGGTGGCCGTCGGGCGGTCGGTGGGCGGGGCGACGGTGGCGTCGAGGTCGCCGGCACGGTCGGGGGCACGCTCGGGCCGGGGCGCGCCCTCGCCGTCGTCCGATCCCTCGCTGCGCTGCGAGGGGCGGCTGAAGCGGGCGGGGGCGTCGTCACCCGGCGCTCCGGCGGCAGGCGCTCCCGACGCGCCCAGCGCCAGGCGCCGCTCGACGCCCTCGAGGCGCTGGACCATCGCCGCGTCCTCGGACGACGCCGCGGGCAGCAGCATCCGCGCGCAGACCAGCTCGAGCAGCAGGCGCGGGGCCGTCGCGCCCCGCATCTCGGTGAGCGCGGTGTGCACGAGCTCGGCGTACCGGGCGAGCGCGGCGGGACCGAGGCGCTGGGCCTGGTCGACCATCCGCTCCATCTCGTCGGCGGGCACGTCGACCAGCCCGCGCTCCCCGGCGTCGGGGACGGCCTGGACGAGGATGAGGTCGCGCAGGCGCTGCAGGAGGTCGGCGGCGAAGCGTCGGGGGTCGTGCCCGGCCTCGACGAGCCGGTCGACCGCCCCGAACACTGCGGGCCCGTCCTGGGCACCGAGCGCGTCGACGACGTCGTCGAGGATCGCGACGTCGGTGACCCCGAGCAGCCCGACGGCGTGCGCGTAGGTGACGCCGGCGTCGTCCGCGCCCGCGAGCAGCTGGTCGAGCACCGAGAGCGAGTCGCGCGCCGAGCCCCCGCCCGCGCGGACGACGAGCGGGTAGACCGCCGGCTCGACGGTGACGCCCTCCTCGGTGCAGATGCGCTCGAGCAGCCCGCGCAGCGTGCTCGGCGGCAGCAGGCGGAAGGGGTAGTGGTGGGTGCGCGAGCGGATGGTGGTGAGCACCTTGTCCGGCTCGGTGGTGGCGAAGATGAAGATGAGGTGGTCGGGAGGCTCCTCGACGACCTTGAGCAGCGCGTTGAACGCCGCCGTCGTCACCATGTGCGCCTCGTCGATGATGAAGACGCGGTAGCGGGAGCTCACCGGCGCGAAGTGGGCGCGGTCGCGCAGCTCGCGGGCGTCGTCGACGCCGTTGTGGCTGGCCGCGTCCATCTCGGTGACGTCGAGCGAGCCCGGCCCGTTGGGGGCGAGCGCGATGCACGACTCGCACACCCCGCACGGCTCGGGCGTCGGGCCGCGCTCGCAGTTCAGCGAGCGGGCGAGGATGCGCGCGCTCGACGTCTTGCCGCAGCCCCGAGGCCCGGAGAAGAGGTACGCGTGGTTGATGCGTCCCGCCGCCAGCGCCGTGCGCAACGGCTCGGTGACGTGGTCCTGCCCGACGAGATCGGCGAACGTCGCCGGCCGGTACCTGCGGTAGAGCGCCAGAGCCACACGGCGAGGCTACGCGGAGGGTCCGACGACCGGACGCCGGTCCCACAGAGACAGGGGAGCACGCCGAGAGGGAAGGGGACCCCGCGCACCCGCCAGAGCCCGCTGACCCTTGCTGCCTTCCGGCCCTGGGGGAGTTCACAGGATGGACGCCGCGCGGGGTCCGTGCGCCAGTGTATCGAAGACGGCCAGCCCCTCCGTGCCCCCCGCCCCGACCCCCGGGACACACCGGGGGGAGCTGTATCGTCTCCCGCGGAGGATTGGCCGAGCGGCCTAAGGCGCACGATTGGAAATCGTGTTGGGGCAACACCCCTCACGGGTTCGAATCCCGTATCCTCCGCCACGCTGACCAGCACCGATGCCGGCCGACCCCTCGAGGGCCGGCCGGCATCGGTGTGTCGGGGCCGCGGTGTCAGCGCGCGGTCCCGGTGGTCGACGAGCCGGACCGGCTGCTCGTGCCCTTGGTGCCGGACGTGCGGCGCGCGGGCCGTGAGGCCCCCGACGACCCCGAGCTCTTGCGCGTCCCGCTCGCGCGGCGGCGCTCCCGGCGATCGGTGGCCTCGGCGCTGGCGGCGTCGACGGTCGCGACGGCCTCGGTCCCGGAGTCCCCGGAGTCCCCGGAGTCCCCGGAGTCCCCGGAGTCCTCGGCGTCGGCCGAGGCATCCGGGCCGATGTCGAGGGCCGCGATCACCTCGCCGGTCTCCGCGCCCGGGTCCGCGCCCGGGTCCGCGCCCGTGTCCGCGCCCGTCTCCGCCGCGGCGCCGCCCGTCTCGTCGTCCTCGGCGTCGACGGTCCCGCCGACCTCGACCCCGGCATCGACCCCGGCATCGACCCCGGCATCGACCTCGAGCACGCCACCCTCGACGGCGGCGCCCTCGCTGTCGGCACCCTCGCTGTCGGCACCCTCGCTGTCGGCACCCTCGCTGTCGGCACCCTCGACGTCGTCGCTCGCGCCGGCCTCGATCTCGTCCCGCTCGGTGTCGACGACGTCGGCCTCGTCGAGGTCCATCTCGACCACGCCGTCCTCGACGCCGCCCTCGCGCGCGAGGTCCGCGTCGCCGAGGACGGTCTCGCCGGGCCCGCCCTCGACCCCGGCGTCCTCGAGCCCCTCGACGTCGTCGAGCACGAGGTCCTCGGCATCACCGACGTCACCGGCCCCGGCGTCCCCGAGCCCGGCCACGTCGACGGGCGCGTCCACCCACGCACGATCGGTCTCGGCGTCCTCGTCCCCGGCCCGGTCGCCGAGCTCCGGCACCACGACCGGCACGACGGCCTCGGCGGGATCGACGGGCTCGGGCGTCCCGGCGACCGGCGCCGCGGCCGTGGCACCTCCCGACCTGCGCGCCTGCACCGTCGCCGACAGTCGCTCGGCCCCGTCGGCGACCTTCTCCCCGGCCTTCTCCCCCACGTCCAGCACCGGCGCCGATGCCTTCACCAGCGCGACCGCGAGGCGGCGCTGCGAGTCGATCATCTCGCCATAGATGCGGAACACGTCGTCGAACCAGCTCGCGACGGCATCGGACACCATCGGTGGCGTCCGCCCGTAGTCCTCGGAGGTCATCCGCACTCCCGTTCGCTCCTTGTCCTGGGGCCGCTCCGCGGTGTCGGGGGCGGCCGGATCGCCGGGTGGTGCCCGGCGCGTCGCGGCGACACGCGGGATGCGCGCGACGCGCCAGGGAGTCACGCCGACCGGTCCAGGCGGGTGCGCCGCCCGCCCGGGGAGGGTGCGCCCGGCGGCGAGCGGTGCGGCGGCTGATGACACGGTGTCCCCCGTGCGTGGATGCCTGGTCACCCTGCTCGTGCTCGTCGCGGTGGTCGTGGGCGTCGACTTCGGCGCCCGCTGGATCGCCGAGGACCGGGTCGCCGTGGCGCTGCAGGACTCCCTGTCGCTGCCCGCCGAGCCGGACGTCGACGTGCGCGGCTTCCCGTTCCTCACCCAGGCGCTGTCCGGCCAGTTCGAGGACGTCGGGCTCTCGGCGCCACACATCCCGTACGGCGAGCTGCGCGACATCACGCTGACCGCGGACCTCACGGGCGTCTCGGTGCCGGTGGAGAGCCTGCTGAACGGGCAGGTCCCCGAGATCCCGGCCGAGCAGGTCGTGGCGTCGGCGCGGGTGAACCCGACCGACCTCGCCCGTCTGCTCGACGTCGGGGACCTGACGATCGAGCCGCTCACCGAGGCCGACCTCGAGGCCCTGCGCGCCGACGCCGCGGCCGACGACTCCGGCGCGTCGGGCAGCAGCAGCGCACTGGCCGACGTCGATCCCGCCCAGGCGGTGCGCCTGAACTCGACGCGGACGATCGGCGGCCAGCAGGTCCAGGTCTCGGTCGTGGCGACCTTCCGCCTCTCGGGCGGGCGGATCACCCTGCAGGCCCGCGACATCCGCGCCGAGGGCGGCGAGGGCAGCAACGATCCTGCGGGGCAGGTGGCGGCGGCCGCGCTGCGCCGTCAGCTCTCCGGGTTCTCGACGAGCGTCGACCCCGGCCAGCTCCCGTTCGCGATCACCGCGACCGAGCTGCGCGCCGAGGGCGGCGAGCTCGTCGTGTCGGGGACCGCGCGGGACGTCGACCTGCTGGCCCGCCCGGGGTCGTGACACCGCACGCTGACACAGTGAGCGCCATGCCAGACAACGGGGCCGCCATCCGATGGGGCATCGCCGGCCCCGGCCGCATCGCCGCGAAGGTCGCCGAGGACCTCGCCCTGGTCGAGGGGGCCACGCTCGCGGCCGTCGGGTCGCGCTCGGAGGAGCGGGCCCGGGCCTTCGCGGACGCGAACGGCGGCGCCCAGGTGCGCGCCCACGGCAGCTACCGCGCGCTGGTGGACGACCCGGACGTCGACGTCGTGTACGTCGCGACCCCGCACCCGCAGCACGCCGCCTTCGCGGTCGCCTGCCTCGAGGCCGGCAAGGCGGTGCTCGTCGAGAAGGCGTTCACCGCGACGCTCGCCGGGGCGTGGCGGGTGGTCGACACCGCACGCACGAGCGGTGTGTTCGCGATGGAGGCGATGTGGACGCGCTTCCAGCCCGCCGTCGTGCGCCTGCGCGAGCTGATCGCCGAGGGCGCCATCGGCGAGCCCCGCTCGGTGCAGGCCGACCTCGGCACCGTCCGCGACGTCGACCCCACCGACCGGCTCTTCGCCCCCGAGCTCGGCGGAGGTGCGCTGCTGGACCTCGGCGTGTACCCGGTGTCGTTCGCGCAGATGGTGCTGGGCACGCCGGACCGCGTCACCGCCGTCGCGTCGCGGGAGACCACGGGCGTCGACGCCGACGGGGCGATGCTGCTGGGGTTCCAGGACGGCCGCTACGCCACGCTGCACACGTCGTTCCACAGCCCCTCGCCGGGCCAGGCGCGGGTGTTCGGCACGACGGGCTGGATCGACGTCCTCCCGCGCTTCCACCACCCGAGCACGATCGTGCTCCACCACGACACGAACGACCCGGGCGAGCGGATCGAGCTGCCCGCGACCGGGGCCGGCTACTACCACGAGCTGCTCGAGGTCACGGAGTGTCTGCGCTCCGGGGCCACCGAGAGCACCGTCATGCCCCTCGACGACACCCTCGCCGTCCAGGGCGTGCTCGCGGAGGCCGCCGACCAGATCGGCATCGTCTTCCGCGAGGACGACACCGCCGTGTGAGGCGCTCCCCCTCTACCCTTTCCCTCCCGGATGGTGGGAGGTGGCATGACGGACCGTGAGCGCGGGACGGCGGCGAGCGCGCGGAGCACGTCGCCGCACAGCGGGCTGCGCCGCGCGACCACCGAACGCGCGATCCTCGACGAGCTCGCCGCCGAGTTCGGCCCGCTGACCCGCGCCGAGCTGTCGCGGCGCACCGGCATCTCGCCGCCCGCGATCAGCGAGGCCGTGCGGCGTCTCGAGGTCGACGCGGTGCTCGTGCCCGTCGGCCCGCGCTCCGGGGTGCCGGGGGCGGTCGCCACGCTCTACGACCTCGCGCCCGGCGCCGGCGTGGTCATCGCCGTCGAGATCAACCGTCGCGTCGTGCGCACCGCGGTCGCCGACCTCGCCGGCCGGCGCCTCGAGCACCTCGACCACGACCCGCCCGACGACGGCATCGTCGCGCCGCGCCTCGACGACGTGCTCGCCACGGTCGGCGGACGCTGGAGCGCCGAGGGCCGCCCGGTGCGGTCGGTGGCCGTGTCGATCGCGAACCCCGTCGACCCCGCCACCGGCCGGGTGGTCGAGCTGCGCGAGTCGGCGTTCCCCGCCGGCGTCGTCGGCGTCGACGACGTGCGCGGGGTCGACCGATCGATGGTGGTGCTCGACAACGACGTGAACTTCGCGGCGCTCGCCGAGCGCGACCACGGCGCCGCCGTCGGCGCGGCGACGTTCGCCTACCTCTACGTCGGCGAGCGGCACAGCGTCGGCCTGGGCCTCGTGCTCGACGGGGTGCTGATCCGCGGCGCCCGCGGGCTCGCCGGCGAGATCGGCTACCTCCCGCTCGGCGAGGGCACCGGGCGCTTCCGGTTCGGCGAGGCGATGGCGGCCCACGGGCTCACGCCGCCGGCCGACGCCCCCGACGATGCGCCCGAGGCGGCGGGCGACGACCCGGCCCTCGCCGCCGCCGGCCGCACGCTCGGCGAGGCCGCGGTGGCGGTGTGCGCGACGGTGGACCCGGCCCTGCTCGTGCTCGGCGGCCCGGTCGGCCTCACCCCGGGGCTGCGGCCGCACGTCGAGGCCACGGTCGCGGAGCTGGCCCCGCGCCCGGTGCCGGTGGTCGCCGGCGCGCTCGGGGAGACCGCGCCGCTGTGGGGCGCGCTGGCCGAGGCCCGGCACCGCGCGTGGGAGGGCCTGCTGTCCGGACGGCGGTAGGTGATCAGGCGAGCCACCCCGCCGCGTCCTCGACCAGCGCTCGCTGGGCGGCGTGGTCGTCGCGCGCGGCCGTGTCGGCGTCGCGGTGGGTGTCGAGCAGGACGTGGGTGGCGCCGAGCGCGCGCAGCTCGTCGAGGTCCGCGCGGATCTGGTCGGGGCGGCCCTCCCCGAGCAGGCGGTCCTCGTCGGGGCGCCGCTCCGCGGTGGGGTGCAGGACGATGCGCGGGGCGAGCGCGGGCAGCGGGCGCCCGGCGTCCTCGGCGGCGCTCCGCAGCCCCGGCGCCCCGGTGGTGCGCAGCCAGCCGACCGGCACCCGCAGCGGGTGCCAGGCCTGCCCGAGCTCCACCGCCCGGCGACGCGCGGCCGTGCCGTTGCCCCCGACCCAGACCGGCGGGTGCGGGCGCCGCCGGGGCCGCGGGCGGCTGTCGACGTCGGTGAAGGCGACGTGGCGGCCGTGGAAGCTGACGACGTCGTCGGACCACAGTGCGAGCAGTGCGCGCAGGTACTCGTCGGTGACCTCGCCGCGCCGGTGCGGGTCGAGGCCGAGCGCGGCGAACTCGTCGGCGGCCCAGCCGACCCCGACGCCGACGATCAGCCGCCCGTCGCTGAGCTGGTCGAGGCCCGCCAGGCTGCGCGCGGTGAGCAGGGGCTCGCGGTAGGGGACGACGAGCACCGTGGTGCCCAGCTCGACACGACGCGTGACGCCCGCGAGGTAGCCGAGCAGCGTCAGCGGCTCCCAGAACGGGCCGGGATAGGCGGCGGTGACGTCCGGGGTCGCGGCGACGTGGTCGCCGACCATGAGGAAGTCGAACCCCGCGTCCTCGACGACCGCCGCCCACGCCCGCAGCGAGTCCGCCGTCGCGGCCGGCCCGAAGTTGGGGACGGTGATCCCGATCCTCATCCGCAGGCCCGCACCGGGGACGCCGACACGGCGCCGTCCGCGCCCTCCCCGTCCCACGTCATCCGCACGGTCTGGCCCGAGCGCCGCGACCGCTCGGCGGCCCAGACGATGCGGTGGCTCGCGAGCGCCTCGTCCAGGCCGGTGAGGTTGGCGTCCGGGTCGTCGTGCGCGACGGCGTGCAGGAACGCCCGGACGAGCTCCTCGTCGCCCTGCTGGTGCGGGGCCCGCCCGTCGCCGGTGGTCAGCGTCTCCACCGTGGTCCGGGGGTGGGCGCGGAAGTCGTGGAAGCGCAGCACGGCGCCGTCGACCTCGACCGAGCCGTGCGTCCCGAAGACGCGCGTCTGGCGGGAGGCGGGCTCGGTGAACGCGGTGACGGTGTGCGTCGCGCTGACCCCGTTCGCGAACTCGAACGCGACGACCTGGTGGTCGACGACGTCGTTGTCGCCGCCGTAGACGCAGCGACCGTAGGGCCCGTCGCGCAGCGCGGCGTCGAGGGCCGCGGGCGTCGGGGCCTCGGTGACGGCGCTGAGCAGCTGCTCCTCCCAGTCGGGGTCGCCGAGGCACGAGCGGTAGAGCCGCGGCGCGGAGAACGGGCAGGTCGGCTCGACCGGGCAGTCCAGGCAGCGTGCGGCGGCGTCCGCCGGCCGGTGCTCGGGGCGGAAGTGGCTCAGCCGCCCGAAGGAGGACAGGCGCGCGGGGCGGTCGCCGACGAGGTGGGTCAGCAGGTCGATGTCGTGCGAGCACTTGGCGAGCAGCAGCGACGACGCCGTCTCCTCGCGCCGCCACGGCCCGCGGACGTAGGAGTGGGCGAAGTGCCAGGCGCCGACCGGCTCGAGGTGCTGGACGGACACGACGTCGCCGACGCGCCCGGCCCGCAGCGCGGCCACGAGCGCGCGCGTGGAGGGGGCGTAGCGCAGCGGGTGGCAGACCGTGAACTGCACGCCCGCCCGGCGGACCGCGTCGGCGACGCGCCGCGCGCCGGGCTCGTCGGTGGCGACCGGCTTCTCGCAGAGCAGGTGCACCCCGCGCTGCGCGAAGGCGACGGCGGGCTCGACGTGGTCGTGGTCCTGCGTGGCGATCACGACGACGTCGAGCCGGTCGGCCCCGCGCTCCGCGAGGTCGGCCCAGTCCGCGTACCGCGCCGCGGCGGGGACGTCGTGCGCGTCGGCGATCCGGTCGCGCCGCCCCGCGTGCGGCTCCGCGATCGCCGCGACCCGCCCGCCGGCGCGGTGGACGTGCCGGGCGTGCAGGCGGCCCCGGCTGCCGGCCCCGACGATGCCGACGCGGACCGGACCTGCCCCGAGGCTCACCCTCGCTCCTCCCGCCGGAACCGTCCTGTGCTCCCCCCGGCCCCTCATCTTGCCCCCGGACGGGCGACCCGAGACAGCCGGTGACCGCAGCCATGCCCCCGCTCGGCGGTGCGAGCAACACCACGTTTCGAACGTCCGATCGGCGTTCGTTACGTTCCCGTGACCTGAACATTGGTCCTGTCAGCTCCCCACCACTCCGGCGGACGGTCTCTCCCGGCTCGCCCGAAGGGACCTCCTTCATGCCCGGCAAGCACCACACCGCGCCCCGGCCACCACGTCGTCCGATCGCGAACAAGAGATCCGCGACGACGGGCCCCCCGACCGGCATGCACCGGCGCCGGTTCCTCGGCTACCTCATCGCCGCCCCGACGCTCGCGGTCGGCGCGAAGCTGACCGGCGACTCGCTCCTCTCCGCCGAGGCGCTGCCCTCGCCCGCGCCGGAGGTGTCGGAGGTCTACGACCTGTCCGACCTCCTGCTGGACTCCACCCGCCCGACCGCGAACCTCATCACGGTCGTCGTGAACTCCGACGGGACGGTCTCGTTCACCATCCCGCGGGCCGAGAGCGGGCAGGGCATCACCACGACGGCGGCGATGCTCATCGCCGAGGAGATGGGCATCGACGTCTCCGACGTCACCGTCGACCTCGCCGACGCGCGACCGGAGCTGCTGTTCAACCAGCAGACCCAGGGCTCGGCCTCCGTCATCTCGATCTACACGCCGGTCCGGGT
Source organism: Actinomycetospora straminea (assembly GCF_028737255.1). GTDB lineage: Bacteria > Actinomycetota > Actinomycetes > Mycobacteriales > Pseudonocardiaceae > Actinomycetospora > Actinomycetospora straminea. The sequence continues at coordinate 44,897 of NZ_JAQZAN010000014.1, forward strand.
CGCCGCGGCGCTCGCCCGCGGGCGGCTGGTCGAGGCGGCGGCGACGATCCTCGGCGACGAGGCCGAGAACCTCCGCACCACCGCGGGCCGGGTGCTGTCCACCGGCGGCTCGAGCATCCCGTTCGCGGAGCTGGCCGCGGCCGCGGCGAACGAGGTGACCCGCGAGGCGGTCACCGAGCTCAAGGCCGTCGACGAGTTCGAGATCATCGGCAAGGGGCAGCGCCGCGACGACGTCGTCGCCGCGGTCACCGGGCGCAAGAAGTACACGATGGACCTCGACGTCCCCGACGCGCTGCCGACCATGATCGCCCGGCCGCCGACGATCAAGGGCACGGTCGAGTCGGTCAACAACCTCGCGCAGGTCAGGGGCATGCCCGGGGTCACCGACGTCGTGGAGATCTCCACCGACGCCGAGCCCGGTCGCGGCACCACGTCGTCCGCGGTGGCGGTGCGGGCGCGCACGTTCGGGCAGTGCATCGACGCCGTGAACGCCCTGGACATCACCTGGGGCCGCGGCAACGTCGACGGCGAGTCCGACGCCTCGATCCTCGAGCAGCTGCGGGCGGCCGACGCCCCCGCCAACCTGCCCTCGCCGGGGCCGGTGGACGAGGTGGGCGGGCGGCTCCCGCTCGTCACCGAGCCCGTGGGCGACGTCCTCGACGGCGTCGGGGCGGTGGAGACGATCGACCAGGAGTTCGTCTTCTACTGGCGCAGCAACGCCGCCATGGAGCCCAACGTCGCCATCGCCGACGTCCGCGACGGCGAGGCGGAGGTCTGGACGCCCAGCCAGATCCCGATCGTCACCCAGACCCAGCTCGCCCAGGTGCTGGACCTGCCCCAGAGCCAGGTCACCGTGCACGTCCCGCGGGGCGGCGGGGCCTTCGGCCGCCGGCTGTTCAGCGACGCCGCCCTGGACGCCGCGCGGGTGTCGAAGAAGGTCGGCAAGCCGGTGCGGCTCATGTGGCACCGGGCCGACGAGTGCCGGGCCGGGCGCGTCCACCCGATGTGCATCTCCCGGGTGCGGGCCACCTACAGCCCGACCGCCGGCGAGGTCGTCAGCTTCGAGCAGCGCCACACCAGCGTCGCCACCGACTACACCGAGTCGTTCGGCGACATGATCACGTCCCAGGCCGCGAAGCTCCCGTTCGCCAACGAGCTCACGCTCTCGCAGACGGTCTTCCTGCTGACCGCGAGCGTCCCGTACGACCTCGGCGCCATCGCGCTGGGCTACAACGAGATCTTCGACTTCGACCGCTTCGCCACGGGCAGCGTCCGCAACCTCAACAACCAGGACTTCCGGCCCGCCCAGGAGCTCGTCGTCGACCAGCTCGCCGAGCGGCTCGGCGAGGACCGCCTCGAGTTCCGGCGCGACCGCGTCGAGGACGAGCGCGCGAAGGCCGTGCTGGAGGCCGTCCGCGACCAGGGCGGCTGGGGCGAGGACCTGCCCGAGGGCGTCGCGCAGGGCGTCGTCGTCCACAACGAGTACAAGGGCTCGGTCGCCGTGCTCGCCGAGGTCGACACCCGGCCCGCCACCGCCGAGCGGGAGATCCCCGGCGCGACGACGGGACCGCGGGTGCGCAAGGTGACCGTCGCGGTCGACGTCGGCCTGCCCATCAACCCGCTGGGTCTCAAGGCGCAGATGGAGGGCGGGGTGATGACCGGCATCGCCCACGTCTTCACCGGCAGCCTGCACCTGCGCGACGGGAACTTCCTCGAGGGCAGCTGGGACGACTACCGCTACACCCGGCACTGGAACGCGCCGCCGGAGATCGACGTGATCGTCATGCCGCCGAGCGGCGACCGCCCCGGCGGCGCCGGCGAGCTGGCCGTGGGCGCGGCGACGGCCGCCGTGGCCTGCGCCTACGCCCGCGCCGTCGGGGAGATGCCGACCAGCTTCCCCATCGGCCACACCAAGGACGTCCCGTTCGAGGTCAAGGACTTCGTCCCGCCGCTGCCCCCCTCGCCCACGGACGGCCTGGAGGCGTACCCCGCGCCGTCCGCGGCCGGCCCGGCGTTCAACCCCGCGAGCTGAGGAGCCCCCCATGCCTCCCCGCACCCTGTCCGTCAACGGCCGTCAGGTGACGGTGGACGTCGAGGACGACGTCCGCCTGCTCTGGGTGCTGCGTGATCTGTTGAAGATCAACGGCCCGAAGTACGGCTGCGGCATCAACGTCTGCAAGGCCTGCACGAGCCACATCAACGGCCGCGCCTTCAACCCCTGCTCCGTGCCGGTGGGCCGGATCCGGCCCACGGACGAGATCACGACGATCGAGGGCCTGCCCGACACCGTCGGCGCCGACCTGCACCCGATGCAGGAGGCGTGGATCGACCGGGACGTGCCCCAGTGCGGCTACTGCCAGCCCGGCCAGATCATGGCCGCCGTCGACCTGGTCAGGAAGGTCAAGGCCGAGGGCGGGTCGGTCACCGACGACGACATCGACGAGATCCGCAACATGTGCGCCTGCGGCACCTACGCCCGCATCCGCGAGGCCATCAAGCAGGGCGCCGAGAACATGTGAGCCCGGCTCCTCCCCACGCCCTCTCCCCACGCCGTCTCCCCACCGGAAGGACCCGTCATGACCGGAGCACTGAGCCCGTCCCACTGGCTGATCATCCTCGTCGTCCTGCTGCTGCTGTTCGGCGCGAAGCGCCTGCCCGACGCCGCCCGCGGGATCGGCCGGTCGCTGCGCATCTTCAAGGCCGAGACCTCGGCGCTGGCGGAGGACGACAGGACCGGCGCCACGAAGGTCGAGGACGCCGCGCCCGCGGCCGTGGAGGGCGCGACGGTGACCGCGCCGCCGACCCGCACCACGAACGGCACCACGGTCTGAGCGCGTGACCACCCTGACGCGCCCCTGGGCGCAGCGGCTGCGGTGGTGGCCCGGCCGGCGACGGCGCGACCCCGAGGCGACGATGTCGGTCCTCGACCACCTCCTCGAGCTGCGCCGCCGGCTGGCGTGGGCGCTGGTCGCGCTCGCGGTCGGGACCGTGGCCGGCTTCGTCTGGTACGAGCACGGGGTGCTCGGTGTCCCGAGCCTCGGCGCGCTGCTCATCGAGCCCTACTGCTCGCTGCCCCCGTCGGCGCGGGCCGGGCTGAACGGCACCGACTGCCGCCTGCTCGCGACCGGCCCGTTCGACCAGTTCCTGCTGCGGGTCAAGGTCGCGGCGACGGCCGGCGTGGTCCTGTCCGCGCCGGGCTGGCTCGGGCAGCTCTGGGCGTTCGTGACGCCCGGGCTGCGCCGGCACGAGCGCCGCGGCGCCGTGGTCTTCACCGGCACGGCCTCGCTGCTGTTCGCCGGCGGGGCGGTCGTGGCCTACCTCGTCGTGGCCCAGGCGCTCCGCTTCCTGCTCGGCATCGGCAACTCGGTGCAGACGACGGCGCTGCGCGGCGACGAGTACTACTCGCTGGTGCTCTCGCTGATGGTCGTCTTCGGCGTCGGCTTCCTGACCCCGCTGGTCGTCGTCATGCTCAACCGCGTCGGCGTCGTCTCCTACCGGCGGTTGGCGAGCTGGCGGCGCGGGATGATCTTCGGTGCCTTCCTGTTCGCCGGGATCGCGACCCCGGGCGGCGACCCGATCTCCATGGCGGTGCTCGGCCTCGCGCTCTGCGTGCTGCTCGAGCTGGCCGTCCAGGTCTGCCGCCTGCACGACCGCCGCCGCGCGCGGCGCGACCTCGGCTGGGCGGACCTTGCCGACGACGAGGCCTCGCCGCGCCCCGACGCCTCCCCGCTCGCGGACGGGAGGTGACCGTGCTCGGTCTCGGCATGGGGGAGCTCGTGCTGCTCGCCCTCATCGGGTTCTTCGTCATCGGCCCGGAGCGCCTGCCCGGCGCCATCCGCTCGCTCGCCCGCGTCGCCACGCAGGCCAAGGGGTACGCGGCGTCGGTCCGGGAGCAGGTCGACACGGCCGCGGACCTCGCCGAGGTGCGCCGCCAGCTCGACGAGCTGCGGGAGCCGCTGGCCGAGATCCGCTCCGCGGACCCCCGCCGGGCGGTGCGGGAGGCGTTGCGGGACGCAGCACCCCCGGGTCCCCGCACGCGCGCCTGAGGGTCACGCCCGGGGGCGCCACAGCGCGCCCTCGAGCGCCTCGGGGCTCCCCGCCGGCGCCGCCCGCAGGTCGCCCAGCTCGTCGCGGTGCTCGGCCAGCGCGAGCGCCGAGAGGGCGGCGTCGAACGCGTCCTCGGTGGCGACGACGTCGTCGAGGAGGGCCGCGGGGATGCGGGGGTCGGCGCCCGCCACCGCCCGCCGGGCGGTCGCCGAGCGCTTCACCACCGGCCCCGTGTGCACGCGCGGGTAGATCTCCACGAGCGTCGCGGGGCCGGCGTCGTCGAACGGCCACACCGCGAACCCCGCCGCGCGCAGCCGCGCGAGGTGCGGCATCCCGCGCAGAGAGCCCGTGCCGACCGCGCCGGCGCCGCCGATCTGGAAGGTCGAGCGCGGGTCCAGGCCGTCGGCGCGCGCCGCCTCCTCGGTGACGCGGAACCCCGGCCGCGCCGGGTCGAGCGGCGGCCGCGGCGTCGCGCCGCGGCCCCAGAACGGCGGGCGGCACTCCCGCAGCCACCGCTCGCCCTCGCGCGCGACGAGGTCCCAGAGCGCGGCGACGTCGGCGCACCCGTGCTCGCGCGCGAACCAGGCGGGCAGGGCGAACGAGAAGTCGAGGCCCGCCACCAGCGGGCCCGCCGCGGCGCGCTTGCGCAGGAGGGCCGCCACGCCGTCCCGGTCGAGGCCGCCGCGCACCGCGACGAGGCGCCCGGGCTCCGCGGTCGCGACGCGGATGCGCCGGTGGGCCGCACGTGCGTCGCCCGACCAGTCGACCGCGATGGCCTCCACGGCCCTCCTCCCACGCTTCCCCGACCGCGCCGCTCACCTCGGCCGACCTGCCGCTCGTCGCGCCGCACCCACCGCTGGTCCCGCCGTACCCGCCACCACGCTTTCCGGTGGCCCTTCGTCGCACCGATTGCCGGGCCTCCCCCGGACGGGTTGAGTCCGATCTGGCCGTTCACCGCAGCTGCAGATGCGACGAACGGTCTCCTTCGTTCACGCGTTCGCGAGGAGACCTCATGTTCCGACGCACTGCCGCCACCGCCTCGGCGGCGGTCGCCCTCACCGCTGCCGGGCTGTTCGCGGCCGCCCCGCTGGCCGCGGCCGACCCCGTCACCACCGACGACGACATCACGGGGATCAGCCTGCTCGACGACCTGACCGTGCTGCCCGTCCAGACCTGCGGGCTGGACGCGAGCATCCCGATCCTCTCCGACCTGCTCGAGCCCGGCGACGCCGCACCCGACGCGTCCTGCGCGATCGTGGACGACGCCGAGGACGACTGACCGCCGCGACACCCCGGGACCCCGGGCTCCGGGCGGCCCCGAGCCGTCCGGCGCCCGGGTCTCGCGTCGGGTCTCGCGTCGGGATTCGGCGTCGGTCAGCCGACGAGGACCCGGCTCGGCGCCTCCGCCGCGGTCACGGCGGGCATCCGCAGCCGCACCGCCGTGCCCACCCCGGGCCGGGTGTCGACGTGCACGTCGCACTGCGAGCCGAACGTCGCGTGCAGCCGGCGCGAGACCTCGGCGATGCCGCCGTGGCGCCGGTCGACCTGCGACGCCGCGCGCGTGGCCTCCGGCCCCATGCCGGCGCCGTCGTCGGACACGGTGATGACGCAGTCGGCGCCCGAGCCCGACGCGAAGACGCTCACCGAGCCCCCGCCCGGCACGGGCTCGATGCCGTGGCGCACCGCGTTCTCCACCAGCGGGGCCACGACGAACGGCGGCACCAGGACGCCGCGGACCTCCGGGGCCACCGCGACCTCGGCGCGCAGCCGCTGCCCGAAGCGCGCCTGCTCGAGGGTGAGGTAGCGCTCGGCGTTGAGGAGCTCGTCGCCGACCGTGGTGAGCTCGCCGCCCGACCGGAACGAGTAGCGGGTGAAGTCGGCGAACTCGGTGAGCAGCTCGCGGGCCCGTCCCGGGTCGGTGCGGACGTAGGCCGCGATCGCGGTGAGCGTGTTGTGCACGAAGTGCGCCGAGAACCGCGACCGCAGCGCCGACTCCACGTCCTCGCTCGACGGGGCCGCGACGACGTCGGCGACCCGGGCCGGGGTGCGGGCATGGGTCCGCGCATCGGCGACCTCGAGGTCGTCGAGCTCCAGGTCGGTGTCGACCACGGGCGCGGAGAGCACCGGCGCGGCGACGGTGGCGGGGTGCGCCGAGCGCAGGCCCTGCCAGATCGGGCGCTCGAGCAGGCCGGTCGCGGTCCAGCGGCGGTGCTCGACCTGCCCGACCAGCCGCGGCGCCAGCCAGTGCACCGTGCCGCCCGCGTCCTCGGGCAGCGGGGTGGCGAACGGGCTCACCGAACGCTCCAGGCCGCCGAGCAGCCCGTCGAGCTCGCGGCGCGCGGCCGCGGTGACCCCGGTGACGACGCGGCCCGAGTAGCTCAGCCCCGCCTCGCCCGGCACACCGACGAGCAGCGCGCCCACCGCGTCCGGTCGCCCGCGCGCGGGGACCCAGCCGCCGACGACGACGTCCTGGGTGCGCCGCACCGGCGTCTCGATCCAGCTCCGGGAGCGGCGACCGACCTGGTAGGTCGACTCCAGGCGCTTGGCGACGACGCCGTCGAGCCCGTAGCGCCGGGCGGTGTCGACGACGGCGTCGGCGGCGACGCCGGTGAAGAACGGCGGGATCACGACCCTGCTCCCGGAGAGATCGAGCTCGGCGAGCAGCTCGCGGCGCTGGCGGTAGGGCAGTCGGCGTGTCGAGGCGCCGGCCACCTCGAGGACGTCGAAGACGTAGAAGGACACCGGCACCTGGGCCTGGAGCACCTCGGAGGGGTGCGCGACGCGGTGGCGGCGGCGCAGCTTGCCCGCGCTCGGCCGCCCGACCCCGTCGAGCGCGACCACGACGCCGTCGAGCACGAGGCCATCGGTGTTGGTCCACGGCGCGGTGACGCCGAGCTCCGGGAAGTGCGAGGTGACGTCGCGGCCCGCGTCGGTGACGAGGCGCAGGCCGTCGGGGCCCGTGCGCGCGAGGCAGCGCAGCCCGTCCCACGCGAACTCGAACGCCCAGCCGGCGCCGCGCGGCACGTCGCCGGCGCTCGCGAGCATGGGGCGCCCGGGCGAGGCCTCGGTGGCACCCGGCAGTCCGGTGGCGAGGGTCGCCACGTCCGTCATCGGCGCCCCTCCCCGACCCGTCGCGCTGCCGTGCCGGCGAGGTGATCGCCGGCTCGGTCCACGGTAGACGCGCACCGCGACGCTGACACCGTCGTCGCGGACGCGGCGCGCGCGAACTGCGACCGGGGACCACCGAGCAGCGACGAACGGTGGAACGGCGCGTGGCGCGCGGGTCACACCCCGGCCGGGGAGAGCGTCAGCCCGCCACCAGACCGACGGCGACGACCGTCGACGGCCGGGGCGGCACGGGCCCGCTGGCCTCGACGGACACCGCCCAGCCACGGGGCGCCGGTGTCCCCGGACCCGGTGCCGGCGCATCGCCGAGCGGGCGTGTCACGCCGTCGTCCGGATCCATGACCGCCACCGCCTCCGGCGCGTTGCCGGGCAGGCCGGTGGCCCACACGACGTAGTCGCGCGCGGTCCCGGTCGACGGGAGGTCGAGCGCGACGAGGCGGACGCCGGCGGTGGGGTCTCCGGGGTCGAGCAGGACGGCGACCGGGGCGCCGGTCTCCCCGCGCAGGACGGTCGCGCGCACCCCCGGGTCGGCGGCGCGGGCGTCGGCGACCACGCGGTCGGCGCGCTCCTCCGTCGCGGTGACCGGCGTGTCGGGCACCGGCGAGCGCGTGGGCAGCACGCCACCCGCGACGACGAGGACGAGCCCCAGCACGACGGCGGCGACGAGCGCGCCGGCCGTGGCGAGGACCGGGCGGCGGGCCGGCGCCGGGGTGGACGGGGGCGCGCTGGGAGGCACGGTGGGGGGCGAGGGCTCGCGCCCGCGCTCGGCCCGGACGGTCTCGAGGAGCCGGCCGCGCAGCGCGGGCGGCGGGTCGGTCTGCGGCACCGCGGCCCCGAGGGCGGCGACGATCTCCGCCGCCGCGGCGAGGGTCCGGCGGCAGGCCGCGCAGTGCGCGAGGTGGGCCCGGAACGCCAGATCCTCCTCGGGCTCGAGCGCGGAGAACGCGGCACCGACGGCGTCGGCGTGCAGGTCGCAGGTGCTCACGCCAGATCCCCGAGCGCGTCGGCCGCCGACGCGCCCAGCACCGGCCCGAGCAGCACGCGCAGCCGCGCGACCCCGGCGAACATGCGCGACTTGACCGTGCCGATCGGGACGCCGGTGAGGCTCGCGACCTCGCGCTGCGAGTAGCCGCCGTAGTAGGCGAGGCCCAGGGCGGTGCGCTGCTCGGTCGGCAGCCGGTGCAGCGCGGCGCGCACCTGCTCGCCGATCACCGCGCCCAGCGCCTGCCGCGCCGCCGACGGACCGCCCGCGGGGACGCCCTCGTCCGGCTCGCCGGTGGTCGGGTGGTGGCGGCGCCGGGTGGCCTCGCGGCGCACGGCGTCGACGGCCTTGTGGTGCACGAGCGTCATGAGCCAGCCCGCGACCGTGCCGCGCGACGGGTCGAAGCGGGCGGGGTCGCGCCACAGCGCGAGGAACACCTCCTGGACGACATCCTCCGCCAGCCCGTCGTCGCCGCAGATCCGCCGCGCGAGCGAGTACGCCGGGCGCCCGTAGCGCTGGTAGAGCTCGTCGAGCGCCGCCTGCTCCCGCCCGGCCAGGCGGGCGACCACGGCGGCGTCGAGGCTCGCCGGGCCGTCGGTGTCGGGCTCGGCCTCCTCCGCGGCTGGTGCGGTGTCCGCCGGCATCACGGGCAGGGCCACGCGGCCACCTCCTCGTCGGTTCCCGGGCATCGTTCGCCCACGGGTCGTCGGCGGTTCGGCCGATGGGAGGAACTGCTCGGGCGTGGGCGCGCCGGCAGGGCCACGGCTTCACGACGCTCACCGACCGGACCGCGACCTTCCAGCTCGTGCGCGGCCCGGCCGAGCTGCAGCGCTGGCAGGGCGCCGAGCGCGCCGGCGGGCCCGGGGTCGACGGCATCGTCGACCGGCCGCCGGCCCGCTGGGGCCTCGCCGCCCGGGGCGCGCTCGTCGAACCGGGCGGGCCGACCACGGGGTTCGACATCGACCGCCGCGAGGTGGTCTGGGCCGACCTCGCCCCGCGCCTCGACGCCCACGCGGCCGCCGCCCAGTGGGACCCGGCGACCGCGGTCGACTGGGACGCCGCCCCCGCCGACCCGGTGCCCGACGTCGAGGCCGCCGTGGTGCAGGTGATGACCTACCTCGTCGAGAACGAGCAGGCCGCCCTCGTCGTGCCGGCGGGCCTGCTCGCGCGCGTGCACCCGCACTTCCGCGAGGTCCAGCAGCTCCTCGCCGTGCAGGCGGCCGACGAGGCCCGGCACATGGAGGTCTTCACCCGGCGCGCGATGCTCCACGGCGGGCCGATGGGCACCTCCTCGGCCGGCGGTCGCTCGTCGCTCGCGACCCTCCTCGCCGAGCCGGACTTCTCGCTCGCGTCGTTCCTGCTCTCGGTCCTCGGGGAGGGCAGCTTCCTCGCCCTGCTCGGCTTCCTCGAGCAGCACGCCCCGGACCCGGTCACGGCCCGGATCACCCACCTCGCCCGCGTCGACGAGGCGCGGCACGTGGCGTTCGGCGTCGCGCACCTCGAGCACCAGAGCACGCTCGACCCGTCGCTGCGCGGGTCGCTGCGCACGGCGATCGCGCGGCGTCACGACGCGCTGGTCGACACCGCCGGGCTCAACGCGGACGTGCTCGACGCCCTGGTCCTGCTCGCCGCCGGGTCGTGGGCGCCGGAGGCGATCGCGCGCGGGTACGACCGCGTCCAGGAGCTGCACCGCGCGATGGACGAGGGCCGCCGCGGGCGGCTGGCGCGGCTGGGCTTCCCGCCCGACGAGGCCGCCGAGCTCTCGGCCCTGCACACGCGCAACGTCATGGAGGCGCGCTCAGCTCAGGCGACGAGCGCGGCCTGCAGGTCCTCGCGCGCGTGCTCGAGGGCGCGCAGCCGGCGCCCCCGCGCGGGCACGTACTCGTCGGCGAGCAGCGCGGCGATCTCGGCCTCGACGGCGCGGAGCCGGTCGCGGGCCGCGGCCCGGGCGACGACCCGCTCGGCCTCGCGCGCCACCTCCCGCGCGGCGGCGCTGCGCCAGGTGTCGCGGTCGACCAGGTCCCGCCAGCTCCGTGGGAGTCGCATGTCCCCTCCTCCTGTCGTCGCATCCTTACTAAACCGGTTCAAAGCAGGAGCGCGCAAGAGGTGGCGAGAAGTCGATCGACCTGCGGTTGAACCGGTTCATCTGCTCGTCGGCTCCCGGCCACCACGCCGGGCGCGGGAGAATCGGGGGGTGCAGACCGACGGGCGCCGGGGCGGGCGGGTCACCCTCGCGACGGTGGCCGACGCGCTGGGCGTCTCGCGGGCGACGGTGTCCAACGCCTACAACCACCCCGAGCGGCTGAGTCCCCGCCTGCGCGATCGGGTCCTCGACACCGCCCGCGAGCTGGGCTACGCGGGACCGCACCCGCTGGCCGCGACGCTGTCGCGGGGGCGGGTCAACGCCCTGGGCCTCGTCTACGACGACCCGATGTCGTTCGCGTTCAGCGACCCCGCCGCGGTGCTCTTCCTGCAGGGGGTCAGCGAGGTCTGCGAGGACGAGGACCTCGCCCTCGTGCTCATCAGCGGCGGGCCCGCCGGGGCCGTCGCCCGCGTGGCGCTGGTCGACGCCGTCATCTGCTACTGCGACGTGCCGATCGAGGGCAAGCTCGCCGCGATCGTCGACCGCGGCCTGCCCTTCGTGGTCGTCGACGGGCCGCGGCTGCCGGGCGCCGGGCACGTCGGCATCGACGACCGCCGGGGCGCCGCGTCCGCCGCCCGCCACCTGCTCCACCTCGGCCACACCCACCTCGGCGTCATCGCCATGCCGATCGTCGACGACGAGTGGGAGGGCACCGCCGACCTCGACCGCCAGGCCCGCGCCCACTACCGCGCCGCGCGCGAGCGTCTCGTCGGCTACCGCGAGGCCGCGGAGCAGGCCGGCCTGACCTGGGCCGACGTGCCCGTCGAGGAGCGCTCGCCGTACGGGCGCGACGCGGGCCGCCGGGCCGCCGCCGCGCTGCTCGCCCGCCGGCCGCGGCCGACGGCGCTGCTCGCGATGAGCGACGAGCTCGCCCTCGGGGCGATGGCCGCCGCGCAGGACGTGGGGCTGTCGGTGCCGGGCGACGTGTCGATCGTCGGGTTCGACGACGTCCCGGCCGCCGCCGACGCCCACCCCGCCCTGACGACGGTGCGCCAGCCGCACCGCGAGAAGGGCCGGCGCGCGGCGGCCCTGCTGCTGCGCCCGAGCACCGTCGACGACGAGCACCGCCTGCCCGTCGAGCTCATCGTGCGCGCCTCCACCGGCCCGCCGCCCCGGCACTGAACAGGTCCGGCGCAGGTCCGGGGCAGGTCCGGGGCAGGTCCGGGGCAGGTCCGGAGCAGGTCCGGCCCCCTCCGAACGGAGGGCCCCCGGACCGTCCGCGCAGACACCGTGCGCCGCGCCACGCGCCGGTACGGTGCTGTGGAGCGAGTCACGCGGAGAAGGGTCGTCATGGCTGGTCAGTGGTTCGAGTCCGTGGCCGAGGCGCAGCGGCGCGCCCGCAAGAGCCTCCCGAAGTCGGTGTACGGCGCGCTGGTCGCCGGCAGCGAGGCCGGCGCGACGCTCGAGGACAACGTCAACGCCTTCCGCGAGCTGCAGTTCCTGCCGCACGTGTGCGACCTGCCGTTCGAGAAGGACCTGACGACCACCGTCATGGGCCAGGACATCTCGATGCCGGTGATCATCTCCCCCACCGGGGTGCAGGCGGTCAACCCGGAGGGCGAGGTCGCGGTCGCGCGCGCGGCGAAGAACGCGGGCACGGCCATGGGCCTGTCGTCGTTCGCCAGCCGCGCGATCGAGGACGTCGTCGAGGCCAACCCGACGACCTTCTTCCAGATGTACTGGGTGGGCGACCGCGACACCCTCGCCGCCCGCGCCGAGCGGGCGAAGAAGGCCGGCGCCAAGGGCCTCATCGTCACGCTCGACTGGTCGTTCTCCCACGGGCGCGACTGGGGCAGCCCGGCCATCCCGGAGAAGATGGACTGGAAGACGATCCTCAAGTACATCCCCGAGGGCGCGACACGGCCGAAGTGGGGCCTCGCGTTCCTGCGCTCGGGCAAGATCCCCGACCTGACGGTCCCGAACATCCCCACCCAGGGCGAGCAGGCCCCGACGTTCTTCGGCGCCTACGGCCAGTGGATGTTCACCCCGCCGCCCACCTGGGCCGACGTCGCGTGGCTGCGCGAGCAGTGGGGCTCGGACCTCCCGTTCTGCGTCAAGGGCATCACCCGCATCGACGACGCCAAGCGCGCGGTCGACGCCGGCGCCACGGCGATCCAGGTGTCCAACCACGGCGGCAACAACCTCGACTCCACCCCGGCGCCGATCCGCGTGCTGCCCGGCATCGTCGACGCGGTCGGGCGCGACGTGGAGGTCATCCTCGACGGCGGCATCCGCCGCGGCAGCGACGTCGTCAAGGCCCTGGCGCTCGGCGCGCGCGCCGTCGCCATCGGCCGCGCGTACCTCTGGGGCCTCGCCGCGGCCGGCCAGCCGGGCGTGGAGAACGTCTTCGAGATCCTGCGCGGGGGCATCGGCTCGGGCCTCATGGGGCTCGGCAAGTCGTCGGTGCACGACCTCGTGCCCGAGGACCTCATCATCCCGCCGAACTTCACCCGCCAGGCCGTGCACTAGCGGCCCCGGCAGACGACGAGGGCCCCTCCCGATCACGGGAGGGGCCCTTCGTCGTCCTGCTGCACAGCGCGGTAGCGGTGGGATTCGAACCCACGGTGGGCAGAACCCACACGCGCTTTCGAGGCGCGCTCCTTTGGCCGCTCGGACACGCTACCGCCGACAAGGCTACGGGACCGCTCCTCCGCGCTGACGACCGGGCCAGAAGCCGACCATCAGTGCCGCGCACTCGGCCTCCCGCACGCCGGCGACGACCTCGGGCCGGTGGTTGAGCCGCCGGTCGCGCACGACGTCCCACAGCGACCCGACGGCCCCGGTCCGCGGCTCCCAGGCCCCGAACACGATCCGGTCGACCCGCGCGAGGACGGCCGCGCCGGCGCACATCGTGCAGGGCTCCAGGGTCACCACGAGTGTGCAGCCGCTCAGCCGCCACCCGTCGCCGTGGTGCGTGGCCGCCTCCCGCAGGGCGAGGATCTCGGCGTGCGCGGTCGGGTCGCCGAGGGCCTCGCGGGCGTTGGCGGCGGCGGCGAGCTCGCGGCCGTCGGCGTCGACGACCACGGCCCCGACGGGCACGTCGTCACCCGAGGACCGGGCCACCTCGAGGGCCCGGTCCATCCACGCCTCAGGTCCCAGCGGTCTCCACGACCTTGGCCAGCTCGTCGGCGAAGCCGCACCGGCGGGCGATCGCCGTCAGCTGCTCGTCCGGGTAGAGGTCGATCTCCTCGACCAGCACCGCGAGCTCGTCCGCGGGCACGCCGAGGTCGGCGAGCATGCCGAGGTCGCCCTCGGGCCACGGGTCGTCGTCGGCCTCGTCCTCGTCGGGCACCTCGAGGCGCAGGAGGTCGAGCACGTCGGCGGCGACGTCGTAGTCGAGCGCCGCGACGGCGTCGGAGAGCAGCAGCGCCACCCCGCCCGGCGTCGGGCGCACGAGGACGAAGAACTCGTCGTCGACGTCGAGCAGGCCGAGCACCGCGCCGGTCGACCGCAGGCCGCGCAGGGCGCTGATGGCCGCGTCGAGGTCGGCCAGGCTGTCGCGGTCCATCGCGACGGCGCGCCAGCGGCCCTCCTCGCGCGTCACCGCCACGGCCCACCCGTCGAGGGGCGCGACGGTGCCGGCGCCCCCGCGTGTCGCGGCGGAGCCTCCGGGGCCCTGACCTGCCATGCCACTACGGTAGGTGCGGGTGTGCCTGCGTGGAAGTCCAGCGAGGTCACGGGCGCCGGGCGGTCGTCGGCGCACTGCCTCCGGGCATCCGGGGGGTCGCCGGCGGGTGAACGGGCGGTGCGCGCACGCCGCGAGCACACGACGGGGGTGCCAGGATCGGACGGGTGACGGCTCCGGAGCGGCGAGCGGGCGGTCGCCGGGCGGCACACCGCGCCCCCGAGCGGGCGCTCCTCGCCGAGGCCCGCGCGCTGCAGCCCCGCACCCTCGCCCTGCGCCGGGTCCTGCACCGCCACCCCGAGGTCGGGCTGACGCTGCCCGTCACCCAGGCGGCGGTGCTCTCCGCGCTGCGCGAGCTGCCCCTGGAGATCGACACCGGCCGCGACTGCACCTCCGTCACGGCCGTCCTGCGGGGCGCCCGCCCCGGTCCGACGGTGCTCGTGCGCGCCGACATGGACGCGCTGCCGATGACCGAGGACTCCGGCGTGCCGTTCGCCTCGGAGACCGACGGCGCCATGCACGCCTGCGGGCACGACCTGCACACCGCGATGCTCGCCTCCGCCGCCCGGCTGCTCTGCGGGCGGCGCGAGCGGCTGGCCGGCACCGCGGTGTTCATGTTCCAGCCGGGCGAGGAGAGCGCCCACGGCGCGCGCACGATGATCGACGAGGGCCTGCTCTCGGCGGACGGGCCGGGCGGCGTCCCGGAGTCGGCGATGGCCCTGCACGTCACCTCGCGCCTCGCGGCCGGCACGCTGCAGACCCGCCCCGACTCGATCATGGCGTCGTCCGACGACCTGCACGTGCGCGTCACCGGCCGCGGCGGCCACGCCTCGGCGCCACAGGACGCGCTCGACCCGGTGCCCGCCGCCGCCGCGATGGTCGGCGCGCTGCACACCATGATCACGCGGCGGGTCAGCGCCTTCGACCCCGCGGTGCTCACCGTCGCCCACATCAGCGCCGGCACCACGACCAACGTCATCCCGGAGACCGCCGTGCTCGAGGGCACGGTGCGCACCCTCTCCGAGGAGACCCGCGCCCGGGTGCTCGACGAGATCCGGCAGGTCTGCACGGGCGTCGCCGCGGCCTACGGGTGCGAGTGCGACGTGCACATCGAGGTCGGCTACCCCGTCACCGTCAACGACCCGGACGTCGCCGAGCGCGTCGCCGACGTCGGGCGCTCGGTGCTCGGGTCGCGCTTCGTCGAGCCGATGCCCGACCCGATCATGGGCTCGGAGGACTTCTCCTACGTGCTCGGCCGCGTGCCCGGCGCGCTCGCGTTCCTCGGCGCCTGCCCGACCGACGTCGACCCGGCCGAGGCGCCGCCCAACCACTCCAACCGTGTCGTGTTCGACGAGGACGCCATGGTCGCCGGGGTCGCCCTGTACTCGGGGTACGTCCTGGACGCCCTGCGAGCCCGCTGACCTGCGTCCAGCGACCCGTTCGGGCGCACCGCCCTCACTCTCCCGGGTCGCCCTACCCTCGCTCGCGTGGATGCCGACACGGAGACCGTGGAGTCCGCCGGGGTGGACGGGCTGGCCTCGGCCGGGGCCACCCTGGCCGCCGCCCAGCAGCGTCCGGTGTGCGTCATCGGGCTCGGCCTGATCGGGGGGTCGCTGCTGCGCGCCGCCACCGACGCCGGGCGGCGCACCTGGGGCGCCTCCGCCTCGACGACCACCGCGGAGAAGGCCGCCGCCGACGGCTACGACATCGCCGCCTCGGTCGACGAGGCGCTGGCCCGCGCCGCCGTCGAGGACGCCCTGGTCGTGCTCGCGGTGCCGCTCACGGCGCTCGACGACGTGCTCGCGACCGTCGCCCGCGAGGCGCCGGAGTGCCGGCTGACCGACGTCACCAGCGTCAAGGTGCCCGTCGCCGAGGCCGTCGCCCGCCGCGCGCCCGCGACCCGCTTCGTCGGGGGCCACCCGATGACCGGCACCGAGTTCTCCGGCTGGGACGCCGGCTCGCTGCAGCTGTTCCACGAGAAGGTCTGGGTCGTCGCGACCGAGGACGACGCCGACCTCGAGGTGTGGGTCGACGTCGCCGCGCTCGCGCTGGCGTGCGGAGCCGTCGTCGTGCCCGCGGCCGCCGACGAGCACGACCTCGCCGTCGCCCGCATCTCCCACCTCCCGCACCTGTTCGCCGCCGTGCTCGCCGCGGTCGGCGCCGACGGCGGCGAGCTCGCCCTGGCCCTGGCCGCCGGCTCGTTCACCGACGGCACCCGGGTCGCGGCCACCCGCCCCGAGCTCACCGCGGCGATGACCGAGGGCAACCGCTCGGCCCTGCTCTCGTCGCTGGACGACGCGCTGGGACGGCTCGGGGCGGCGCGGGGCTCGCTGGCCTCCACCGGGGGGCTGCTGGCGACCCTCACGGCGGGCCACGACGGGCGGACCGCGCTCGACGGCGCGCGCAGCGCCCGCCGCGAGGTCCGCATCGACCTCGAGGGCACGCCGGCGGAGTTCCTCGAGGACATGCGCGAGCTCGGCCGCACCGGCGGGCGCGTCATCGGCTGGACCTCCGAGGCCCTCGACGCCGCCGACGAGGCGATGGGGATCGAGGCGTAGCTCCCCCTCCTGATGGGACCTGTCGGTCCTGGTTCTGCCAGGCTCGGCTGCGGTAGCGGCCGGCGGGTCAGCACTCACCTCTCCAGGGCGATAGTCAGCTCTAGCCTCAGATCGTGCGCCCGCCGGTCGTGAGCAGACGTGGATCGCTGATGGGATGACGTGCCCCGCCGCTGGCTTCGGTGTGCGGTGAGCACTTGACCATCAGGTCGCGGCTGGTCTGCTCCGCGCTGCCGAACGAGAAGGTCGTGAGCGCGATCAGGAGGCCGACGCGTGGTGCTGTTCGTGGGCGATGACTGGGCCGAAGACCACCACGACGTGGAGGTCCTCGACGACACCGGTCGCCGGTTGGCGAAGGCCCGGCTGCCCGAGGGCATGACGGGCATGTCGCGGCTGCACGAGCTGCTCGCCGAGCACCTCGGCGAGGACGCGATCGATGCTGAGACCGGAACCCTGGCCGAGGGGGAGGTGATCGTCGGGATCGAGACCGACCGCGGCCCGTGGGTGGCCGCGCTGATCGCGGCCGGCTACCAGGCGTTCGCGATCAACCCGCTCTCGGCGGCACGCTATCAGGAGCGGCACTCGACCTCCGGGGCGAAGTCCGACCCTGGCGATGCCCACGTGCTGGCCGAGATCGTGCGCCTGGACCGGGCCCACCACCGCCCGATCGCCGGCGACAGCGACGCCGTGGACGCTCTGAAGCTGGTCGCGCGCAGCCACCAGTCGCTGATCTGGGAACGCACCCGGCACCTGCAGCGGTTGCGCCAAGCGCTGCGGGAACACTTCCCCGCCGCGCTCGTCGCGCTGGCCGCGGGAGGCCTCGAGCTCGCCGACCCCGACGCGTTGGAGCTGCTCGAACGCGCCGGCGACCCGGACCGCGCCGCGCGGCTGTCCCGAGCGAAGATCGCCGCCATTCTCAAGCGGGCCCGCCGCCGCGAGGTCGAGGTCAAGACCGAGGCCATCCAGGCCACACTGCGGGCCCCAGCGCTGCGCCAGCCCGCGGCGATCGAGGCGGCCTACGCCACCATCGCCGCCTCCCAGATTCGGCTCATCGTCGGGCTCAACGCCCAGATCCCGGCGCTGCAGGAGGTGGTGGCGCAGGGTTTTGGCCAGCACCCGGACGCTGAGATCTACCTCAGTCAGCCGGGTCTCGGGACCGTGCTGGGCGCCCGGGTGCTAGCCGAGTTCGGCGACGACCCGCACCGCTACCAAGATCACAAAGCCCGCCGGAACTACGCCGGCACCTCCCCGATCACCCGCGCCTCGGGCCGCAGAACCGTCGTCCTGGCCCGTTACGCCCGCAACCGCCGCCTCGGCGACGCGGTCCACCAGTGGGCGTTCTGCGCCCTGGGCGCTTCACCCGGCGCCCGGGCCTACTACGACCAGCTCCGCGCCCGCGGCGCGAACCACCACGCCGCCCTGCGCCAACTCGGCAACCGCCTCGTGGGCATCCTGCACGGCTGCCTCAAGACCCACACCCGCTACGACGAGACCAACGCCTGGGCCCACCGGCAGGCCGCCGCCGCTTGACCTCCCAACCCATGGGATGTCTGAGGTCGTCTCAGCGAAATGGGCCCGCGCTGTCGGGGTCGGCGGCTAGACTCGAACACGTGTTCGAAGGATTCGTCGACGAGACGGTCGGCCCCCGTGTGGTGGGTCTGGACGACGTCGCCCCGGGGGCCGAGCTGGCCGATCAGCTCCTGGCCGCCGAGCTCCTGGCGCCGTGCGCCGAGGCGGGCGACCACTCGCCGGCCGGCGAGCTGGCCTGGCAGGTCGCGTCCGCGGAGGGTCTGGCACGGCTCGAGGGCTGGGCGCGGATGACCGCGTGGGTCCAGGCGCAGGAGATGATCTCGATCGAGGCGCTGGTCTCCCGCGCGGTCGACCGGGCGGAGCAGCGCCCACCGGGCACACTGCTCGATGACGTGGTGGGCGGCGTGAGCGCCGAGGTCGACTCGGTGGTCGCCGAGCTGGCGCTGGTCTGGCAGGTCGCCCAACGCACCGCCGCTCGGCGGGTCGACGAGGCGGTCAGCCTTGTCAGCGGCCTGCCGCTGTTCGTCGAGGCGATGCTCGACGGGCGCCTGGGGCTCGCCCACGTCCGCGCGGTCGGCGGGGTCCTGCTCGACCTCGACCCCGGGCTGCGCGAGCGCCTCTGCCGCGACCTGCTCGAGGGCACGTCGGCCGGCCGGCCGCTCGCCCGCACCCCCGCCCAGCTCGCGGGGTCCGCCCGGCGGGCCGCGGTGCGCCTCGACCCCTCGAGCGCCCGCCGGCGCGAGCGCGCGGCGGTGCGGGAGCGCGGGGTCCACCTCGGCGCGGAGGACCACGGCATGGCGACGGTCACCGCCTACCTCCCGGCCGCCGAGGCGCTGCTGCTCTACCGCACCCTCGACGCCCACGCGCGCCGCGCCGACCCGGTGGACCCCGAGCCCGCGAGCGTCGAGGACGGCGACCGCACCCCCGACGCCCGGCGCGCCGACGCCCTCTGCGACCTCGTGGCCCTGGGCGCCCTCGCGGCCGCCGGCGCCGTGCCGGCGGGTCCCGACGGCCCGGAGGGCGAGCGTCGTGACGGTCTCGACGACGAGGTCCGGGCCCGCGACGCCGCCGACGCCTCCGGGGACCCCGCCGCTCACGGCTCCGGTGCCGGCTCGCCAGAGCCGACAGAGCCGACAGACGCCGGCGGTCGACCACGAGCCGCGGCCGATGCGCCGACCGCTCGCTCGTCGGCGACACCGACCCGCGCGCCGACCCGTCGGCCGCGCGACGTCCAGATTCGGGTCGTCGTCCCGGCCGACACGCTCCTCGGTCTCGACGACCGTCCCGGCGAGCTGGTCGGCTACGGCCCGATCACCGCGGACACGGCGCGAGCCCTCGCGGCCGAGGGCGACGCGACGTGGCGGCGGGTCCTCACCGACCCGGCGACCGGCGCGGTCCTCGACGTCGGCCACCAGCGCTATCGACCACCGGCGGCGATGGCCGAGCACGTGCGCAACCGCGACCTGACCTGCACCTTCCCCGGCTGCCGCGTGCCGGCGCAGGCGTGCGACCTCGACCACCTCGTCCCCTACGGACCCGACGAGGGCGACGGGCGCACCGCTGCCGACAACCTCGGTCCCGAGTGCCGGCACCACCACCGCATCAAGCACCTGCCCGGGTGGGCCGTGGCGCGGGGTCCGGACGGCTCGGTCCTCTGGACCACGCCGACGGGCCGCCGCTACCGCACCGTGCGCCCGGTGCTCCTGCCGGCGACGGCGGACGTGCACGCGTCGGTCACCCCGGGCCCGCCGGACGATCCCCTCGGACACGCGCGCCGCGAGCCGATCGGAGGCCACCACGATGATCCGCCGACGTGAGGCCACGCCCGCGGCGCACTCGTCAGAACAGCGTGTCGTGCTGCGGCGTGCGCTCCCGGCGCGCGTGCCGTGGCCGGCGGGACGCGGGTGGAGCAGCGGGCTGGGTCGCGGGCGGAGCGGCGGGCTGGGTCGCGGGCGAACCGGCCGGGACCGGGGGCGCGGCGGGCATCGGGGTGGGACTGGTCGCGAGGGTCGGGTCCACGCGGATCCAGTCGCCACCCGACTCGCCGGAGCGGTAGGGCGTGCCGCGGCGCTTGGCGATCACGCCGGACAGGTGCTGCGCGACCACGCCGGACAGCAGGGCGGGGCCGTCGTCGTACGCCGGGCTGATCTGGATGCGGGTGGTGCGCGAGAGGTCCAGGCGCGTCAGCACGGCCCGGCGCTCCTCGAGCGGGCGCGGGTCGAGCGGCACCCCGTAGAGGCGCATGACGTCGTAGACCATGAACACGGCCGGCCGCTCGCGCGCCAGCGCCCGGGCGCGGCCGGCGTCGGCGACCCGCAGGCGCTCGCCCAGCGCGTCGGCGGACGGGCTGCCGCCGTCGAGCATCACGGCCTCGCCGTCGAGCAGGCCGTCGGCGACGGCGTCGACGAGGCCGCCGAACTCGGGGAAGCGGTCGGTGACGTCCTCGCCGTCGGCGGTGCGGAGCGTCAGCTCGCCCTGGTCGACGTCGGCGAGCAGGCGGACACCCGCCCAGTCGACCTCGTAGCTCCACGCACCGTCGACCGGCAGGTCGCCGGGGACGGGGAGCATCGGACGCACCGGACCATCGTGCCCCCGCCCTCCGACAACGCCGCGGACCGGGGTCGGCGCGTCGTCGGCAGCGTTGACTGGGACAGATGGTGCTCCTGCGGCATGCTGGGGCCGACGCACGGTGACGGTCGACGACCCGCGACGACCCGCCTGTCCGCCGAGAGGGGCCGATGATGCGCGCGATCTGGAACGGCGCGGTGTCGTTCGGGCTCGTGAACGTGCCGGTGCGGCTGTACGCCGCGACCACGAACCACGACATCCGTTTCCACCAGGTGCACGAGCGCGACGGCGGCCGCATCCGCCAGAAGCGCACGTGCTCGGTCTGCGGCGAGGAGGTGCAGTACTCCGAGATCGCCAAGGGCTACGAGACCGACGACGGCCAGCTGATCATGCTCGACGACGACGACCTCGCGACGCTGCCCGTCGCCAGCGGCCACGAGATCGACGTCGTGCAGTTCGTGCCGTCCGACCAGATCGACGCGCTGCTGCTCGACAAGAGCTACTACCTCGAGCCGGAGAACAAGGCCGTCAAGCCCTACGCGCTGCTGCGCGAGGCGCTGCGCGAGACCGATCGCATGGCCGTGGTCAAGGTGGCGCTGCGCCAGCGGGAGACGCTGGCGCTCCTGCGCGTGCGCGACGAGGCGATCGTGCTGCAGACGATGCTATGGTCCGACGAGGTCCGCGAGCCGGAGTTCGAGACGCTGCGCACCGAGGTCGACCTGCGCCCGCAGGAGATGCAGATGGCGTCCTCGCTGGTCGAGAGCCTCTCCGGCGACTTCGACTCCGACCAGTTCGAGGACGACTACCGCCAGGCGATGGTCGACCTCATCGAGTACAAGCGCGAGCACGGCGGCGGGCGTCCGGCGCCCGAGCCGGCGGTGGCCGACGAGGGCGACGACATGACCGACCTGCTCACCGCCCTGCGGCGCAGCGTCGAGGCGGCCGGCGGCAAGGCCCCGGCCGAGGAGCCCGCGGCGGCGAGCGCCGACTCCGGGTCCGAGGAGGCCGCGGCCGAGGAGAAGCCGAAGCGCTCCCGCTCGCGGACCAAGAAGACCGAGGAGAAGACGGAGGAGAAGGCCGAGGAGGCCACCGCGGAGGCGCCGAAGAAGTCGACCCGGCGCTCGCCCTCGAAGAAGAAGTCCGAGGACGGCGACGAGGAGACCGCGCCGGCGAAGGGCCGTCGCACCAAGAGCGCCTGACGACAGCGCCAGCACCGGCCGCACCGACGGTCGATCGCCACGCCGGCGTTCGTCGGCCTGGTGCGTCAGTTCGTGAGCGCGTCCTGGTCGGGCACGTCGTAGCCCTGGTCCTCGATGGCGTCGACGAGCGCGCGGACGGTGACGGCCTCGTCGTGATCGACGCGCACGCTGCGGGCGTCGACGTCGACCTCGACGGCCTGCACGCCCTCGAGCGGGCCGACCGCGCCCTCGATCGCCTGCTTGCAGTGCCCGCAGTGGATCTCGGGCACGGACAGGGTGGTGCTGGTCATCGGCGGGCCTCCGTTTCGTCGCGGCGGGGCCGGGGGAGCCCCTCGCGTCCAGCGCACCGTCCCGTACGGGGAGCGGGTGCATACCCCCCGAGGGTACCGACGACGCGAGGAGGCGCCGCGCGCGATGGCCGATGAGTCGAAGCCGCTGCAGGGGAAGACCGTCATGTTCCTCTGCGCCAAGGAGGGCACCGAGCAGGTCGAGCTGACCGAGCCGTGGAAGGCGGTCGAGGAGGCCGGCGGCACGCCCCTGCTGGTGTCGGAGACGCCGGGGTCCATCCAGGCCTTCAACCACCTCGACAAGGGAGACCGCTTCGACGTCGACGCGGTGATCACCCAGGTCAAGATCGAGAACTACGACGCCCTGGTGCTGCCGGGCGGGGTCGCGAACCCCGACCTGCTGCGCACCATCCCGGACGTCGTCCAGGTCGTCGGGCAGTTCTTCGCGAACCGCAAGCCCGTGGCCGCGATCTGCCACGCGCCCTGGACGCTCATCGAGGCCGACGTCGTCAGCGGGCGGCGCATGACCTCGTTCCCGAGCATCGCCACCGACCTGCGCAACGCCGGCGCGGAGTGGGTCGACGAGGAGGTCGTCGTCGACGACGGCCTCGTCACGAGCCGCAATCCCGACGATCTGCCGGCGTTCTGCCGCACGCTGGTCGAGGAGTTCGCCAACGCCCCGACCCCGGCCCACGCGCTCTCGGCCGACCAGGCCTGAGCGAGGACGACACCGCACGTCAGAGCACGTCAGACCACGACCCCGACGCCGACCGGCCCCCGAAGCCGGTCGGCGTCGTCGCTTTCGGGCTCGTGCACTCAGCCCCCGCTGATGAGGTCCTGCGGGATGTCCTCGTCCTCCCGGATGGCGTCGAAGAACTGCGCGGACTTCTGCCGGTTCCACACGACGCCGCCGGAGACGCTGCTGGACAGGTCCACGGGCACGGTCGTCGTCACCCCGCTGCCGCCGGAGAGCGAGCGCATCGCGAAGCCGAGGCTCGCGAGGTTCCAGACGTGCGTGCTGTCGTCGACCGTCAGCGTCCCGATCGCCGAGTTCGCGAACGGGATGATCCGGAACGGGTTGAGCAGCACCGTCGGGCTCGACGCCTCCGAGATCAGCGCGGAGAGGAACTTGCGCTGGTTCTGGATGCGCTGCAGGTCGGCGTTGGGGAACGCGCGGGTGCGCACGAAGCCGAGGGCGTTCGGGCCGTCCAGCTCCTGGCAGCCGGCGGGGAGGTCGATGCCCGCCTTGGGGTCGTCGATGGCGTCGTCGAGGCACATCTCGACGCCCCCGATCGCGTCGACCATGCCGGCGAAGCCCTCGAACCCGATCTCCGCGTAGTGGTCGATCTCGATGTCGGCGTTCGCCTCGACGGTCTGCACGAGCAGCTCCGGCCCGCCGATCCCGTACGCGGAGTTCAGCCGGCCGCGGCCGTGGCCCGGGATGGAGAGGATCGAGTCCCGCGGCAGGCTCGTCAGCGACGTCTGGCCGCCGAAGCCGCCGACGTGCACGAGCATCATCGTGTCGGTCCGGCTGCCGTCGACCTCGCCAGTGGAGAGCTGCTGCGCGGCGGTGTCGTCGAGGCCGGCGCGGCTGTCCGAGCCGATGATGAGCCAGTTGGTGCCCGAGCTCGGCGAGCCCTCGTACTCCGGCAGGGCCTCGATCCGGGTCATGCGCGCGTCGAGGTAGATCGCGAACCCGACGACGAGCAGCAGCAGCACGGCGAGGACCGCGCCGATGCGCTTCGGCCAGCTCAGCCGCGAGAACCGCCCGCCACCCCGACCGCCGCCGCCCCCGCCCGAGCGGGACCACGCCGGCCGCTCCGGCATGCGCTCGCGCCAGGACGGCCGCGGCTCGCGCTCGCGGGCGGCGCGGGCGACGTCCGGATCGAAGCCGACCTGCGGGTCACGGCTCCAGTCCGGGGTGCCGACACGGGTGGCCTGCTGGCGCGGGCCGCCGGGCGGGGCCGCGGGTGTGGCGCCGCCGCGGCGTCCTCCGCGGTTGCGCCCGGGCATCGAGAAGCCGCCGGGCCGCGGGGGCGGACCCTGGGGCGGCTGGCCCGGGGGCGGTCCGGCGGGACGGCCGGCCGGGCGTCCGCGGGGTCCGGGCGGCGGGCCGCCGGGGCCGCCAGCAGGGCCGCCAGGGCCTCCGCCCACGCCACCTCCCGCGCCGCCGCCGGGTCCTGAGGGGGGTCGTCCCCGGCCGGGGGGTCCGCCGGGTCGGTTCATCGCCGTCTCACCTCGCGCCTCGCGTCGGCCCGGCGCCGGTGGGGCGCCCGGCCGGCTCTCGGGTCCCGGCCACGGGGGCCGCCGTCGCCGTGATCGCCCGAGGATACGCAGGCCACGGCACCGCGGACCGACCCCCGCTCGACGGGCGCGCGTCCCGCGACGGTCGGGCGGTCGGCGCGGCACGGCGGGAGGAGCGGTGGGAGGAGCCCCGGGAGAGCGGTGGGAGATCGCCGCCGGCCGTCACCCGGACGGCCCAGAGATCCGCTCAGCCCTCGCGGCGGGCAGCGCGGTCGATGACGGCGAGGACGAGGTCGGTGACGGTCGGGGCGAGCTCGCCGAGGCGGTCGCCGCGGCCGTCCTCGACGGCGTCGAGCACGAGCTCGTTGATGCCGCCGACGAGCGCCACGGCGGTGGGGCGCGGCAGGCCGTCGACGCCGGCGAGCTCCGGGACGTCCGGCCCCGGTCGCCCCGGTCCCGTCGACGCCCAGCGCGCGGCGCCGAGGGCGACGAGGGCGGAGAGCTGGTCGGCGAAGCGGTTGAGCACCTCGCGCCGCACCCGCCAGCCGCGCGGGCCCAGGCCGCTGATCTCCGTGAGCAGCGTGCGGGTCAGCGCCGGCTGCTCGGCGAGCGCGGTGAGGTAGGCGCGCGTGCCCGCCGTCACCTCGTCGGCGAGCGAGGGCGGCGGCGTGCCCGGGTCGGCCTCCACCGCGGGTGCGACGGCCTCGGCGATGCGGGTCAGCGGGCCCTCGGCGGCGGCGACGTAGGCGGCGAGGAAGCAGTCCTCGCGGTCGGCGAAGTGCTGGTAGAAGGTCCGCTTCGACACGCGGGCGGCCGCGACGACGTCGGCGACGGTGACCGCGGCGTACCCCCGGTCGGCGACCAGCGCGATCATCGCCTGCACGAGACGATCACGGTGGGCGGACCCCGGCGGGCTCGCGGTGTGATCAGCGGCAGGAACGGACACTGGACAACGGTACCACCGCGTACCACACTGGCCGCCGTCCTGGTACGGTCGCGTACCAACTGTCGCGCGGGCGACCGGCCCACGCCACGAGGAGGACCCATGAGCACGGTGACGCAGACCGAGCGTCCGGCCGACCCGGGGCACGGCGGCGAGCCCGTCGCGCACCTCGCGGTGGCCATCGTCGGGAACGGCTTCTCGGGCCTGGGCACGGCGATCCGGCTGCGCCAGGCGGGCGAGGACAACTTCCTGATCTTCGAGCGCCACGACGACGTCGGCGGCACCTGGCGCGACAACTCCTACCCCGGCTGCGCCTGCGACGTCCCGAGCCACCTCTACTCGTTCTCGTTCGCGCCGAACCCCGACTGGAGTCGCTCGTTCTCCGCCCAACCGGAGATCCATGCCTACCTGCAGCGCGTGTCGGCGGAGTACGGGATCGACCGCTTCACCCGCAACCGGCACGAGGTGCTCGACGCGTCGTGGGACGAGGGCGCGCAGCACTGGGTCGTCACCACCAGCCAGGGCGTCTGGACCGCCGACGTGCTCGTGCTCGGCTCGGGCGCGCTGTCCGACCCCTCGTTCCCCGACGTCCCGGGGCTCGACAGCTTCGAGGGGCCGGTCTTCCACTCGGCCACCTGGCGCCACGACCTCGACCTGACCGGACGCCGCGTCGCCGTCATCGGCACCGGCGCCTCGGCGATCCAGTTCGTGCCGGAGATCGCGCCGACGGTCGGCAACCTCACGGTCTTCCAGCGCACGCCGCCGTGGATCATGCCGCGCGGCGACCGGGCGATCACGAGGCTCGAGAAGCTGCTCTTCCGTTACGTGCCGGCCACCCAGCGGGTGGTCCGCGAGGCCATCTACTGGGCGCGCGAGACGTTCGTGTTCGGGTTCAAGGACCCGAAGCGCATGGCGAAGGCCGCGAAGATCGCCGAGGCGCACATGCGCCGCCAGGTCCGCGACCCGGAGCTGCGCGAGAAGATCACGCCGAGCTACTCGATGGGCTGCAAGCGCATCCTGATGTCCAACGACTACCTGCCCGCGCTGGACCGGGACAACGTCGAGGTCGTCACCGAGAAGATCGTGGAGATCCAGCCCCACGCCGTCGTCACCGCGGACGGCACCGAGCACGAGGTCGACACGATCATCGCCGGCACCGGCTTCGCCATCGGCGACCTGCCGATCAGCCACCGCGTCCACGGCCGGGACGGCCGCACGATGGCCGACCACTGGAACGGCTCGCCGTTCGCCCACAACGGCACGATGATCGCGGGCTTCCCGAACGCGTTCACCCTGCTCGGCCCGAACACCGGGCTGGGGCACAACTCGGTCGTGTTCATGATCGAGTCCCAGATCGCGCTGGTCATGGACACGCTGCGCCACATGCGCACCCACGGCGTCGGCGCCGTCGAGCCGACGCCCGCCGCGCAGGAGGCGTTCGTCGCCGAGATGCAGCGCAAGACCGAGGGCACCGTCTGGGTCGATGGCGGCTGCTCGAGCTGGTACCTCGACAAGAACGGCAAGAACTCCGCCCTCTGGCCGACCTTCACGATGCCCTTCCGGCGGCGGGTGCGGCGCTTCCGGCCCGAGGAGCACACGATCACCCCGCTCGCCGCCACCCGTCACTGAGCCCCGACCACCCGAGGAGACACCCGTGGCCCCCCACAACCCGACCGGCGCCGCCCTGCGGGACAAGGTCCTGTTCATCACGGGCGCCGCCCGCGGCATCGGCGAGGAGACCGCGCGGCGCGCCGCCGCGCTCGGCGCGCACGTCGCCGCGGTGGGCATGGAGCCCGAGCGCCTGGAGAAGCTGGTCACCGAGCTCGGTCCCGGTCACACGTGGGCCGAGTGCGACGTCACCGACCAGGAGTCGCTCGACGCGGCGGTCGCGCAGACCGTCGCCGAGCTCGGCGGCATCGACGTCGTCGTGGCCAACGCCGGCATCGCCAACCACGGCACCGTCGCGACGAGCCCCGCCGACGTCATCGCGCGCGTCATGGAGGTCAACCTCATCGGCGTCTCGCGGACCGTGTCGGCCACCGTCGCCGAGGTCGAGAAGCGCCGCGGCTACGTCCTGCTCGTGTCGTCGCTCGCCGCCTTCACCGCGCTGCCCGGCATGGCCGCCTACTGCGGCGCGAAGGCCGGCGTCGAGAACTACGGCAACGCGCTGCGCTTCGAGCTCGCCCACCGCGGCATCGGCGTCGGCACCGCGCACATGGGCTGGATCGACACCGACCTCGTCCGCGACGTCAAGGCCGACTCGTCGACGTTCGAGGACACCCTGAAGAAGCTGCCCTACCCGCTGGGCGCCCTGACGTCGGTCGAGGACTGCGCGGACGCGTTCCTCGAGGGCATCGCCAAGCGCAAGCGCCGCATCTTCGTGCCGAAGGCCGTCGCGCTCGTCGCCGCGATGCGTCCGCTGACGTTCTCGTCTCTCGGCGACCTGCCCGTCCTCGCGCAGGCCAAGACGATGGTGCCCCGTCTGGAGGAGCAGTTCCGGAAGACCGGATGCACCTTCGGTGCGACGAGCGCCGGGATGGGCAAGCCGCGACGGTGACCGGCACGGCGGGACCCCCGCGGCGCGCGTAGCGTCGCCGCTGAACCACCACTCAGCGAAAGAGGGTCCCGCTCGTGACCGACCTCGCCACCGGCCCGGTCTTCACCGACGACTACTGGCGCGAGCCGTTCGCCGTCCTCGCCGAGGTCCGCGAGCACGCGCCGGTCCGGGAGGTCGAGCTGCCCGAGGGCGGGAGCACGTGGCTGGTCACGCGCTACGCGGACGCCCGCTCGGTGATGGCCGACCCGCGCTTCGTCAAGGACTTCCGCAACTCGTTGCCGGAGGAGCAGCGGGCGAACGTGCCCGGGATCCCGGCCCCGGGCGGGCTGATGATGCTGCTCAACGACCCGCCGGTGCACACCCGGCTGCGCAAGCTCGTCGTCAAGGCGTTCACGGTGCGCCGGGTGGCCGCGCTGCGCCCGCGGATCGAGACGACCGCGGCGGCGCTGCTCGAGGGCATGCCCGGCGACGCGCCGGTCGACCTCGTCGCCGACTACGCGGTGCCGCTGCCCATGGCGGTCATCTGCGAGCTGCTCGGCGTGCCGGTGGACGACCGCGACGCGTTCGGGGCCTGGTCGAACACGATGATCGACGAGGGTCCCGACGAGGGGAAGCAACAGGCGAGCGCGAGCCTCGCCGCCTACCTGGGCGAGCTCATCGAGCGCAAGCGCGCCGAGCCCGACGACGCGCTGATCTCCGCGCTGATCGAGGTCTCGGAGGAGGGCGACGCCCTGACCACCGACGAGATCGTCGCCATGGGCATGATCCTGCTGATCGCCGGCCACGAGACGACGGCGACGCTGATCACCACCGCGGTCGAGGCGATGCTGCGCGACCCCGCGCTGCGCGACCGCCTCGCGGCCGCCGAGCCCGAGGCGCTGCGCGCGGCGATCGAGGAGTTCCTGCGCTGGGGCTCGCCGATCGCCCACGCGCCCCTGCGCTTCGCCGCCGAGGACGTCGACCTCGACGGCGTCGTCATCCCGCGCGGCGCGCTGGTGACGGTGTCGCTGGCCGCGGCCAACCACGACCCGGCGCGGTTCGAGCACCCCGACGACTACGACGAGCTGCGCGACACCACCGGGCACCTCGCCTTCGGCCACGGCCTGCACTTCTGCCTCGGCGCCTCGCTCGCGCGGCTCGAGGCCGAGGTGGCGCTGCGGTCGCTGCTCGACCGGTTCCCCGGGTTCGTCGCGGGCACGGAGCTGCCGGTGGAGCGCCGGCGCAGCGTGCTCGTCAACGCCTGGGCCCGGCTGCCCGTGCTGCTGGCGCCGGGGGACGACGGCTGACCCGGGGCCGGTCTGTGACACCCTGCGGAGCGTGACGACGCCGGACGCCCGATGGACCCTCGCGGTCGATCACGGGACGTCCTCGACGGTGGGCGCCTGGGCCGACGTCGACCCGCGCGACGGCTGGGTGCGCGTCGGCCCGGTGAGCGTCGACGGCTTCCCGAGCATGCCCTCGGCGGTCCTCTCGCGCCCCGACGGCGCCGTGCTCGCCGGGCGCCCCGCCCTCGAGGCGGGCGCGGTCGACCCGTCGGCGGCGCTGCTGCGCACCCGCCCGCACCTGGCCGCGAGCACCGGGGGCCCGCCGGAGCTGCTGACCCGCTGGCCGCGGCCCACCACGGCGGTGGACGTCGCGACCGCGCTGATCGCGAAGGTGGTGCGGGCCGAGGCCGCGCGCCGCGGGACGCTGCCCTCGGCGGTCGTGCTGCTGCACCCGGCGTCGTGGACGGCGGCTGCGCGCGAGGCCCTGCGCGCCGCGGGCCTCGCCGCGCTCGGGGCGATCCCGTACACGTCCCCCGACCAGCTCGAGCTGCTCGACTCCCCGCGCGCCGCCGCCCACCGGCTCGGCGGGCAGGGCCGGCTGCTCGTCGTCGACGTCGGCGGCGCGGCGACCGAGCTCGCCGTCGTCGACCGCGCGGGCGACGGGACCGCCTCGGTGGCCGCGGTCCGCACGGTCAACGTCGGCGCCGAGGTGCTCGACGACGCCCTGGCCCAGCTCGTGCTCGACCGCGCCTCGCCGGCGCTCGCCGCGCGCGTCCGGTTCGGCGGCGACCTCGAGGCCCACCGCGCCTGGTACCGGCTGCGCGCCGGCGTCCGCGAGGGCAAGGAGACGCTCGCCGCGCAGGGGTCGGTGAGCGTGGCGCTGCCGGTGCTGCCACCCGAGAGCCCGGTGCCGGGCGCCGTCGGGCTCACCCACGCCGACCTCGGCGCCATGCTCGCGCCCGGCCTGGAGGAGATCGCCCAGGGCATCACCGGGCTCGTCGGCACGCTGACCGGGCCGCGACCGGCCATGCTGGTGCGGGGCGGGCTCACCGAGATGCCGCGGGTGCGGGAGTGGCTCGCCGAGCGCACCGGGTTCGGGCTGGCCCACGGCGGGGACCCGGGCGCGGTGTCGGCGTTCGGCCCGGCGTCGGGGGCGGCCGCCTGGGCCGCGGAGCGCCTCGGGCTGGGACGCCCCTAGAGGGGAGCGCCGGAGGGAGGGACCGTGGAGGGTGACGCCGTCCACCGGTGCGCCGCCCGCCTCGACGCCCTGTCCGGCGCCACGGTCGTCCGCAGCGACTTCCGGACGCCGTCGCTCGCCACCGTCGACCTCGCCGGGCGCGTGCTCGCCGCGACCCGCGCCCACGGCAAGCACCTGCTCACCCGCTTCGCGGGCGACCTGACCCTGCACAGCCACCTGCGGATGAGCGGCTCGTGGACGGTGGTGCGCAAGCACGGCACGCACGGCCGCCCGCTGCTGCCCCGGCGCCTCGCCGTGCGCGCGGTCCTGACCCTCGACACCGGCGTCTCGCTCGTCGGGGTCGACGTGCCGGTGCTCGAGCTGCTGCGCACCCGCGACGAGCACCGCGTCGTCGGGCACCTCGGCCCGGACGTCCTCGCCGGCGCCCCGACCGCGACGCAGGCCGCCTTCGACGAGGAGACCGCGCTCGCGCGCCTGGCCCGCGACCCCGACCGGCCGATCGTCGAGGCCCTGCTCGACCAGCGCGGGGTGTCCGGGCTGGGCAACCTCTGGGCCGTCGAGGTGTGCTTCCTGCGCGGGCTGTGGCCGTGGACGCCGGTGCGCGACGTCGACCTGGAGCCCCTGCTCGCGCTGGCCCGGCGGATGATCCGGCGCAGCCTCGACCACGGCACCGGCATGACGACCACCGGCGTGACGCGGCGCGGCGAGAACCACTGGGTCACCGGCCGGTCCAACCGGCCCTGCCGGCGCTGCGGCACGCTCGTGCGTTTCCGCCCCGCCGCCGGGTCGGGGGCGCCGTACACCCGCGAGGTGTGGTGGTGCCCGTCGTGTCAGCCGGCGCCGGCCGGGGCACACACCTGAGCGATCACCCCGAGCACTCCCGACCACCGAGAAGCCCCAGGGAGCACCATGGCCGTCGCCGCCGACATCGAGCGCGCCACCGACTCGCGCACCGACTGGGTCCGCGAGCACGTGCAGCGGTACGTCGGCTCGGGCGGGGCCGAGGGCCACGAGTGGCGCGGGCTGCCGACGCTCGTGCTCGCCACGACCGGCCGCAGCACCGGCGAGCCACGGCGCACCGCGCTGATCTACGGCACGAGCGGTGAGGACCTGGTCGTCGTCGCCTCGCAGGGCGGCGCACCGGAGGACCCGCAGTGGTACCGCAACCTGCAGGCCGACCCGCAGGCCGGCGTGCTCGTCGGCACCCGCCGGCTGACCGCGCGCGCCCGCACCGCGTCCGCCGACGAGCGCGGGCCGCTGTGGGAGCGGATGGTCGCCATCTACCCGACGTACGAGGACTACGCGGCGAGGACCGACCGCGAGATCCCGATCGTGCTGCTCACCCCGGAGGACTGACGGGCCCGTGACCCGGCTGGCCACCTTCAACCTCCTGCACGGGCGCTCGCCGGCCGACGGCGTCGTCAGCCCCGAGCGGCTCCACGACGCCGTCAAGGGCCTCGACGCCGACGTGCTCGCCCTGCAGGAGGTCGACCACGCGCAGCCCCGCTCCGGGCTGGTCGACCAGACCGCACTCGCCGCCGAGGCCCTCGGGGCCCGCGACGCGCGCTTCGTCCCGGCGGTGGTCGGGACGCCGGGCGAGTCGTGGCGGGCCGCGGCCGCGGACGAGGTCCTCGGCGTCGCGCCCACGTACGGCGTCGGGCTGGTCAGCCGTTACCCCGTCGCGCACTGGCGCCGCATCCCGCTCGGGACCACGCCCGCGACGCTGCCGCTGCTCGTCGACGCGCGGCGCCTGGCGTTCATCCCCGACGAGCCGCGCCTCGCGCTGGCCGCGGTGCTCGCCCCGCCCGCCCCGGTGGGCACGGTCGTCGCCACCCACCTGTCCTTCGCGCCGGGCTTCAACATCGCCCAGCTCACGCGGCTGGCGCGGGCGGTGCGGGACCTGCCCGGCCCGGTCGTGCTCCTCGGCGACCTCAACATGCCCGGTCCCGTGCCCGGCGCGGTGCTGCGGGGCTGGCACTCCCTGGCCCGGACGCCGACGTTCCCGTCCGAGCGGCCGGTCATCCAGTTCGACCACGTCCTGGCCCGCGCGGGCACCCCGCCGGCGGTGGTGGACGCGCAGGCGGTCGAGACGCCGGTGTCCGACCACCGCGCGCTGGTGGTCGAGCTCGCTATCCCAGGTCCGCGACCGGCCCGATGACGATGACGGCCGGCGGGCGCAGGCCGGCGTCGGCGATGGCGTCGGGGAGCTTGCCCAGCGTCGCCCGCGTGGTGACCTCGCCCGGCAGCCCGCCCTCCTGCACGGCGAGGGCCGGGGTCTCGGGGTCGCGGCCCGCGGTCACCAGCGCCTCGGTGATCGCGCCGATGTTCTCCACGGCCATGAGCAGCACGATCGTGCCGCGCAGGCGCCCGAGCGCGTCCCAGTCGACGAGCGACTGGGCGTGGCCGGGCGGCAGGTGCCCGGAGACGACGGTGAACTCGTGGGTCACGCCGCGGTGGGTGACGGGCACCCCGGCCAGCGCCGGCACGGCGATCGCGCTGGTGATGCCGGGGACGACCTCGACCTCGACGCCCGCCGCGGTGCACGCCTGGATCTCCTCCAGGCCGCGACCGAAGACGAACGGGTCGCCGCCCTTGAGCCGCACGACCCGCCGGCCCGCGAGGGCCTCTTCGACGAGCACCTGGTTGATCGTGTCCTGGCTCATGTACCGCCCGCGGGGCAGCTTCGAGGCGTCGATGACGGTGACGTCCGGGGGCAGCTCGTCGAGCAGCGGCTGCGGGGCGAGCCGGTCGGTGACGACGACGTCGGCCTGGGCCAGCGCCTGCCGGCCGCGCACCGTGATGAGCCCCGGGTCGCCCGGCCCGCCGCCGACGAGCGTGACGCCGGGGCGCACGGCGCGGTGGCGGCGGTCGAGCAGGGTGCCGCTGCGCAGGGCCTCGACGGCGCCGTCGCGGACGCCGGTGGCCCGGCGGGGGTCGCCGCCGCCGTGGACGGCGACGGTGATGTCGTCGTAGCGCCCGACCGCCGGGGTCACCGCCGTGCCGGCCTCGGCGATGTCGGCCCGCACGCAGAACACCCGCAGGCGCTCGGCCTCCGCGGCGACCGCGGCGTTGACCTCGGTGTCGTCGGTGGCCGCCACGGCGTACCAGGCCTCGGCGAGGTCGCCCTCGGCGTAGGGGCGGGCGTGCCAGGTGATCTCGCGGGAGTCGGCGAGGGCCGAGAGCGCGGTGGTCAGCGTCGGGCTCACGACGACCGTGTCCGCGCCGACCTCGTGCAGCCCGGCCACCCGGCGCTGCGCCACCGACCCGCCGCCGACGACGACGACCCGCCGGCCCTGCAGGTGCAGGCCCACCGGGTACACGCGGGCGGTCGCCTCGCTCACGGTGTCTCTCCCTCCATGTCCTTCCCGGTGTCCTTCTCGGTCACCCCCGCCGCGTCGAACGTCGCCACGTCGGCGAGCGCCCGCGCGGCCGCCGTGACCACCGGCACCGCCAGCAGGGCCCCGGTGCCCTCGCCGACCCGGAGGCCGAGGTCCAGCGCGGGCGCGAGGCCCAGGTGCTCGAGGGCCAGGGTATGGGCCGGTTCCACCGAGCGGTGCCCCGCGATCCAGGCGTGTGACGCGGTCGCGGCCAGCGCGGCCGCCACGAGCGCCGCCGCGCCCGACACCACGCCGTCGAGCACCACGGGCGTGCGCAGGGCCGCCGCGCCCAGCAGGAACCCGACCAGCCCCGCGTGCTCCAGCCCGCCCACGGCGGCGAGGGCGGTCAGGGGGTCGGCCGGGTCGGGATCGTGGCGCGCCAGGGCCTCGGCGACGACGGCGGTCTTGCGGGCGTGGGTGGCGTCGTCGATGCCGGTGCCGCGGCCGGTCACCTGCTCCGCCGTGGCCCCGGTGAACGCGGCCACGAGCGCCGCCGAGGCGGTGGTGTTGGCGATGCCCATGTCGCCGGTCACGAGCAGGCGGTTGCCGGCGGTGACGAGGTCCCGCGCGGCCTCGATCCCCGCGCGCACCGCGGCGCGGACCTCGTCGGGCGTCATCGCCGGCTCGGCGGTCATGTCCCGGGTGCCGTGGCGGACCTTGCGCGGCAGCAGGCCCGGCGCGGGCTCGAGGTCCGCGGCGACGCCGACGTCGACGACCTGGACCTCGGCGCCCACCGTCGCCGCGAACGCGTTCACCGCGGCCCCGCCGGCGAGGAAGTTCGCGACCATCTGCGCGGTGACCTCCTGCGGCCACGGCGTCACCCCGCGGGCGTGCACGCCGTGGTCGCCGGCGAACACCGCGACCACGGCCGGCTCCGGCAACGGTGGCGGGCAGGACCCGGCGAGCCCGGCGAGGCGAACCCCGATCTCCGCGACCCCGCCGAGCGCGCCGGGCGGCACGGTCATGCGGGTCAGGTGCTCGCGCGCGGCGGTCTCGCCGGGCGCGACGTCCAGGTCGGCGAGGGCGGCGAGCGTCTCGTCCAGCGGGTCGGTCACGTGGTGCCCCCAGTGGTCGTGGTGCACGGCCCACGCCAGCGGCCGGCGGTGGGCCCAGCCGGCGGTGGCGAGCTCGGGTTGGTCGGCGAAGGCCTCGACGTGCCCGACGCACAGGTAGGCGACGACCTCGAGGTGCTGCGGCATCCCGGCCCGGCGCCCCAGCAGCGCCGCCATCTCGCGCTCGTCGAAGAAGCTCACCCAGCCGACACCGAGCTCCTCGGCGCGGGCGGCGAGCCACAGGTTCTGCACCGCGCCGGCCACCGAGTGCGCGGCCATCCGCGGCTGCGTGTGCCGGCCCAGCACGTGCCGCCCGCCGCGGGTCGGGTCACAGGTGACGACGACGCCCAGCGGCGCCTCGCGGATCGCCTCCACCCGCAGGCCGGCGAACCTCCGCGCCCGCGCGGCGGGGAGGCTCGCCGCGAACGCCTCGCGCTGGTGGCGGGCGAGGTCGGCGAGCTCGGCGCGCAGCTCCGGCGAGCGCAGCACGAGGAAGTCCCAGGGCTGGGAGAACCCGACGCTCGGCGCGGCGTGGGCGGCGGTGAGCACGCGGTGCAGGCGCTCCTCGTCGACGGGCGTGTCGACGAAGCCGGTGCGGACGTCGCGGCGGGCCCGCAGGACGCGGTGCAGGGCGTCGCGGTCGCCGGGCTGCAGGGCGCTCACAGGACGTCCCCGAGCTCGGCCACGAGGCGGTCGGTGGTCGCGCGGTCCCGCACCGCGATGCGGACGTGCTCGGCGTCGAGGCCCGGGAACGTGTCGCCGCGCCGGACCGCCAGCCCGCGCCCGCGCAGGAGCGCGCGGACGTCGGTGCGCCCCGGGGTGCGGACGAGCACGAAGCTGGCCGCCGGCGTCGCGCGGACCTGCAGGCCGGGCAGGCGGCCCAGCGCCGTCACCAGGTGCTCCCGGTCCGCGGCCAGGTCGCGCGCGGCGTCGTCGGCCTCGGCCCGGGCGGCGGGCGTGCTGCAGGCCGCGAGGGCGACGAGCGCGGGCGTCGACACCGACCACGGCGGGGCCACCGCGCGCAGCCCGGCGGCGAGCCCGGCGGGCGCGAGCGCGTAGCCGACGCGCAGACCGGCGAGGCCCCAGGTCTTGGTCAGGCTGCGCAGCACGACCAGGCCGGGCAGATCGCGGCGCGCGGCCAGCGAGTCGGGCTCGCCGGGCGCGGTGTCGATGAACGCCTCGTCGACCACGAGCGTGCGCCCCGGCCGGGCGAGCGTGGCGAGGACGTCGGCGGGGTGGCGCACCGACGTGGGGTTGGTGGGGTTGCCGACGACCACGAGGTCGGCGTCGTCGGGGACCGCGACCGGGTCGAGGACGAAGTCGTCGCGCAGCACCACCCGGTCCACGGCGTGCCCGGCGGCGCGCAGGGCCGCCTCGGGCTCGGTGAACTGGGGGTGCACGACGACGGCGTGACGCGGGCGCAGGGCCCGGGCGAGCAGCACGAACGCCTCGGCGCCGCCCGCGGTCGGCACCACCTCGGCGGCGGGCCGGTCGTGGCGGGCGGCCACGGCCGCGGCCGCCGCGCGGGGGTCCGGGTAGGCGGCGAGGTCCGCGAGGCTCGCGACGAGCTGCTCGTGCAGCCACGCCGGCGGGGTGCCCGCGCGGACGTTGACGGCGAGGTCGACGAGACCGGGGCCGACCTCCGCGTCGCCGTGGTGGTGGAGGTCGTGGGCGTCGGTCCGACCGCCCTGCTCGGTCGCCGTCACCGTCGGGCGCGTGCGGCCCGGAGGAGCACCGTCTCGGCCTCGGGGACGGACGCGGCGAGCACCGAGGTCACCGCCGACGGCGCGGCGCCCTCGTCCCAGCCCGCGCCGCGCATGCGCTCGACGAGCTCGCGGGCCAGGGCGTCGACGCGCGCGGCCGCCTCGACGCGGTCACGGACCGGACCGTCGCCCAGCAGGTCGAGCGGGACGCCGGCGGCGCCGGCGAGGACCCGGCGCAGCTCGCCGAGGACCCGGTCCTCGCGGCGTCGGGTGCGGGTCACCGGGGGGTGCGTCCGCGCGTGCGGGGTCACGGGAGCGTGCATCGAGAGTCGCCGGCCTTCCTCGGGTTCCTCGCCCGATGTCTTCCTGGAGTGCCCTGCGACGGCCGGAGTCTCCTGGCTCCCGGATCGACGCTCGCCCCGGCCTTCCCGCCGGTGTGCCCGGCCGTGGCCTCGCGTGGGGTCTGCTCCCCGGTGACAGTGGCGGGACCGCGCCGGATTCACACCGGCTTCCTCCGCGTCCGTCGATCGGCAACGGGACCACGCGCGGGTTCGGCGCGTCAACGCTCCTGGGCGCCGCGGGAGAGTGGCGTGCCGGACACCCCGCGCCGTGGACCCGCCCGGGCTCAGCCGTTCAGCGCAGCAGGCCCTGGCGGAAGCCGCGCGCGACGGCGTCCGCGCGGTCGCCCGCCCCGAGCTTGCGGAACAACCGCCGGGCGTGGGTCTTCACCGTGTCCTCGGCGAGGACGAGCTCCGCGGCGATCTCGGCGTTGGACAGGCCCTCGGTCATCCCGAGCAGGACGTCCATCTCGCGCTCGGAGAGCTCGGTGGTCCGCGGCCGCGCGCCGGGCAGGACCGAGGGGTCGGCGAGCTCGCCGGCGCGCAGGAAGCCGCGGGCGCCGAGGCGCAGGGCCCAGGCCGCCCGCTCGTCCTCGGCGACGCCGGCCGGGTCGGGCGCGGGGCGGTCGCCGAGCGGGTCCATGGCGCCCACGGGCGGCTCGCCCACGACCAGCACCGGCGTCTCGGGCGTGTGCCGGCGGACCTGGCGCACGGCCTCCATCCAGGCGCTGCCGTCG
This sequence comes from Actinomycetospora straminea, assembly GCF_028737255.1. Taxonomy (GTDB): domain Bacteria; phylum Actinomycetota; class Actinomycetes; order Mycobacteriales; family Pseudonocardiaceae; genus Actinomycetospora; species Actinomycetospora straminea. Next base: position 82,373 of record NZ_JAQZAN010000014.1, read on the forward strand.
TCGGCGCCGACGAGCACGACGTCGGGTGCGCGGTCGTCAGCGGCGGCGACCGGGGTCCGTGTGAGGCGGACGACCAGGTCGGGGACGTTGTCGACGCACGGGAGGTCGTCGAAGACGGAGGAGAGATGGCCCACCAGGCGTTCCCGGGCGGGCGTCGCTCCGGCGAAGACCAGACACGATCCCATTGACGCGCTCCTCACCCCGATGAGTGCGCTCACAATCGCACACGGTGAGCACCGATCGGGTGACCCCCTCCTCGCACGTGTGGCGCGGCCAGCGTCCGCAGCTCCTCCGGGTGGTCGAGTCCGCGGCGTCCGAGCACCTCCAGCAGCACCGGACCGACCGCCCGCGCCCCGCCGTCGAGGACCTTGAGGGCGAGCGCCGCGCCGTCGGGCAGCACCGCGAGCAGCACGCCCTCGGCGCCGACCTTCGACAGCGACCCGGGCAGCAGGGTCATGAGGACGGTGTCGAGACGGTCGGTGCCGGCGACGAGGTCGGGGTGGCGGCGCATCGCCGCGGCGACCCGGTGCTCGGCGGTCCCGGGCGCGGCCCGGTGCAGCGCGCGGCCCAGGCGCGCCACGGCGACGAGGTCGGTGGCGAAGGCCGGCGCGCCGCAGCCGTCGACGGTGACGGCCCGGACCGGGCCCGCCAGCCGCTCGAGGGCGTCGCGGACGTGGCGCTGGACGGGGTGGTCGGGAGCGAGGTAGCCGGCGCGGTCCCAGCCGCGCGCGACGCAGGCCGCGAGCATCGCCGCGTGCTTGCCCGAGCAGTTCATGGCGAGGCGCTCGGGGTCGCGGGTGCCCCAGGCGTGGTCGGCGGCGAGGCCCAGGGGACGCGCGGGCGGGCAGCCCAGGTCGTCGGCGGCGAGCCCGAAGCGCGCGAGCAGGCCGGCGGCGACCGCGAGGTGCTCGGGCTCGCCGGAGTGCGAGCCGGCGGCCAGCGCGAGCTCGGTGTCGTCGAGCAGGTCGTCGCGCTCCGCGCCGGCCTCCAGGCAGGCCACCGCCTGCGCTGGCTTGTGCGCCGAGCGCGCGAGCACCGGGGCATGAACGTCCCCGGCGGACGTCCCGACCGTGCCGTCGGGCTCGAGCACGACCAGCGCGACCCGGTGCTCGGACTCGACCACCGGGCCGCGGGTGACCTCGACGGTCCAGGGCGGGGTCTCGGGCGGGATCTCAGACCAACCGCTCGGCCAACGTGCGGGCGTGCCCGGCGCGCTCCTCGACGTGCTCGACGCGCGGGTCGCCGAGCTCGCCCGCATCGGCGATGTTCGCGCCGACCAGGGCCGCGGCGGACTCGGCGGCCGCGGCGGCGAGGAAGGCGGCGGTGACCGCGTCGCCGGTCAGCGCGTCGGGTCCGGTCTCGGCGAGCAGGGCCGCCAGCTCCGCGACCCGCACGGCGAGCCCGACGACGTCGGCGGGCACCTGCACGATGGCCTCCGCCGCGGCCGGCCCGCCGCCGGGCTTGCGGCGTTCCTCGAGGAAGCCGGCGAAGGCCTCGACGTCGTCGTCGGCGAGGCGCAGGGCCCGCGCGCGCAGGGCGTCCAGTTCCTCGACGGCCTCGCGGTCGGCGGCGCCCTTGGCGACCTTGGTGGCGAGGCCAGCAGCCAGCGCGGCCGTGATCGCGGCCGTCGACCCGGCCGCCGGCCCCGGCCCGGCGCCCGCGAGCACCTCCCCCAGCCGCGCGACCGGCAGCTCCCCCAGCGGCCGGCTCACGGGTGCGCCTCCGGCGCTCGTGAGCAGAAAGAAGGGCTACCGCCCTTCTTTCTGCTCACCTGGGCGGAGCCCACCTAGAACAGCCCCACGATGGTGCCGTCGGGCTTGACGTCGATGTGGTGGGCGGCCGGGTTCTTGCCCAGGCCCGGCATCGTCCGCATGTCGCCGCAGATCGGGTAGATGAACCCGGCCCCGACCGACGCGCGGACCTCGCGCACCGGCATCCGCCAGCCCGTCGGGGCGCCGAGGAGCTTGGGGTCCGACGAGATCGACAGGTGGGTCTTGGCGACGCAGATCGGCAGCCCGCCGAACCCGTTGCGCTCGTAGAGGTCGATCGAGGTGTTGGCGGCCGGGGCGTAGTCGACGCCGTCGGCGCCGTAGACCTTGGTCGCGATCGTCTCGATCTTCTCCCGCAGCGTGGCGTCGTCGGGGTAGAGCAGCTGGAAGTGGCTCTCCTCCTGGGCGGCCTCGGCGACGGCCTCGGCGAGCTCGGCGGCGCCCCGCCCGCCGTCGGCGAAGTGGGTCGAGACCGCGGCCCGCGCGCCCATCGACTCGGCGATCTCGCGGATCGCGGCGTGCTCGGAGGGGTGGTCGGTCGGGAAGGCGTTGATGCAGACCACCGGCGAGACGCCGTGCAGGCGCATGTTCTCGATCTGCTTGCGCAGGTTCGCCGCGCCGGCGTGCACCTCCTCGGGGTTCTCCTCGAGCAGCGCCGGCGGCAGGTCCTTGCCCGCCACGATCCTGTGGTTGCCGCTGTGCACCTTGAGGGCCCGCACGGTGGCGACGACGACCGCGGCGTCGGGCGACATGCCCGAGGTCCGGCACTTGATGTTGAAGAAGCGCTCGGCGCCCATGTCGGCGCCGAAGCCGGCCTCGGTGACGAGGAAGTCGCCGCAGTGGATGCCGATGCGGTCGGCGACGATCGAGGAGTTGCCGGTGGCGATGTTGCCGAACGGGCCCGCGTGCACCAGGACCGGCGTGTTCTCCAGCGTCTGCATGAGGTTGGGCTTGAGCGCGTCGCGCATGAGCGCGGCCATCGCCCCGGCGCCGTTGATGTCCTCGGCGGTCACCGCGTCGCCGTCGGGGGTGTAGCCGACGACGATGCGCCCGAGGCGCTCGCGCAGCTCGGCGAGGTCGTTCGACAGCGCGAGGACGGCCATCACCTCGGACGCCGAGGTGATGTCGAAGCCCGACTCCCGCGGCACGCCGTCCATGCGCCCACCGAGCCCGGTGACGATGTTGCGCAGCGCCCGGTCGTTGACGTCGAGCACGCGGCGCCAGGTGACGCGGTACGGGTCCAGGCCGGCGGCGTTGCCCTGGTAGAGGTGGTTGTCCAGCACCGCGGAGAGCATGTTGTGCGCACTGGTGACGGCGTGGAAGTCGCCGGTGAGGTGAAGGTTGAACTTCTCCATCGGCACCACCTGCGAGTAGCCGCCGCCCGCGGCCCCGCCCTTGATGCCGAACGTCGGCCCCATGCTCGGCTGGCGGATCGCGACGACGCCGCGCTTGCCGATGTGCGAGAACGCCTGGCCGAGCCCGACCGTGGTGGTCGTCTTGCCCTCGCCCAGCGGGGTCGGGGTGATCGCGGTCACGACGACGTACTTCGCGCGCGGCCGGTCGGCCATCGCCTCGATCGCGTCGAGCTCGATCTTCGCGACGTCGGTGCCGTGGCGCTCCAGGAACTCGGGCGGCAGGTCCATCTGCCGGGCCACGTCGTCCATGGGCTGCAGCGTCGCGGCCTGCGCGATCTCGAGGTCCGACGGGATGCTCACGCGAGTCCTCCAGGTGTCGCCGACTACTCCAGCCACCCCGGCTCCGGCACCGCCGCCGGGGGCTCCGCAGGGAGGCACGCTGGCAGAACGGCGGCGATCTGTCAGCCCGAGCTGTCACGGTCGGGGTGCCAGACCGGCGTTCCACGTGCTGACGATCCGACACAGCACGCCGATAGGGTCAGGAAAGCCACCCGCTCGCCGCGACGGGATCTCCCCGCGCGGGGGCGAGATCGGCGAGGATGGACCCGTGGTGGGGCGGGCGGGGCGGGTGGGGAGACGCGTGCTGCTCGCCGTCGCGCTCCTCCTCGGCACCCTGCTGGCCGCGGCCCCCGGCGCCGATGCCGCCGACGCCGCCGCGGCCGCCCCGACCGACTGCCCGCCGGTCGTGCTCTACGCCGTGCCCGGCACCAACGAGACGTCCGAGGCCGCCGACCCCGCCCGGTCGGTCGGCCTGCTCGCCCGCCTCACCGACCCGCTCGCCGCGCGCTGGGGCGACGGGCTCTCGGTGCGCTACGTGCCCTACCCCGCCTCGCTCGATCGGCCGTTCTACCTGGTCAGCGCGGCCCGCGGCGCCGAGCGCCTCGCCCGGGACGCCGGAGACGTCGCCGCCCGCTGCCCGGAGACCACGATCATGCTCGTCGGGTTCAGCCAGGGCGGCGACGTGGTGTCCGACGTCGTCCACCGCGCCGCCAACGGCACCGTCGGGTTGGCCGCCGATCGCATCGCCGGCGCGATCATGCTCGGCAGTCCGCGGCGCGACCCCGCCGCGCCGAACCTCCTCGACACCCCCGGCCGCGGCGTGCTCGGGCCCCGCCCGACCCGCGAGCTCGCCGTCTACGACGGCCGGGTCTACGAGGTGTGCGCGCCCGGCGACCCGATCTGCGCCACCGAGGACCTCGACATCCGCACCTTCCGCGAGGGCTGGGCGTCCGGCGCGCACCGCTCCTACCCGACGGTCCCGGTCGGCCCGGCCGGCGTCGCGCTGTTCCCCGTGCTCGAGCGGGCCGTCGACACCGTGGTGGCACGCGCCACGCGCTCCCCGGTCGCCGTCGCGGTCGCCCAGGGCTGAGCATCGGTGCGTGGGCCTCGGGACCGTGGGTGAGCTGCTGAGCCGGATCCTGCCGGTCTTCGGGGTGATCGCGGTCGGTGCCGTGGCGGGGCGCTCCGAGCGCTTCGGCGAGCGCACCGCGGCCGTGCTCAACGACCTCGTCTACTGGATCGCGCTGCCGGCCCTCATCTTCACCTCGGTGGCCGAGGCCGACCTGTCCGCCGGCGTCCCCGGGACCGCGCTGATCGCGTCGGTGGCCGTCGTGGTCCTGGCCTTCGTCCTCGGCTGGGCCGTCGCCCGCCTGGTCCGCCGGCCGACGCGCGAGGCGCACGCCGCCGGGCTGGTCGCGAGCTGGGGCAACGTCGGCTACCTCGGGATCCCGTTGACCGTCGCCGTCCTCGGTCCCGCGACGGCCTTCGCCGCCTCGCTGACCTCGACCGTCCACACCGCGCTGGCGATCTCCGCGTTCCTCGTCGCGGTGACGCTGGACGGGCGGGGCCGCGGCGAGGAGGGCGCGGTCGCGCTCCCGGCGCTGCTCGCGTGCCGGGTGCTCGGCAACCCCGTCGTGCTCGCGATCGGGGTCGGCACCGCCGTCGCGCTGGTCGGGCTGCGACTGCCCGCACCCGTGGCGTCGACGCTCGGCCTGCTCGGCGACCTCGCGGCACCGGGTGGCCTGTTCGCGCTCGGCATCCTGCTGCGCGGCGCGGTCGGGGCCCTGCGGGACCCGGGCGCGCCGTGGGTGCCGATCGGCGCGGCGGTGGTGGTCAAGCTCGTCGTCATGCCGGCCCTCGCCCTCGGGGCCGTGGCGGTGCTGGACATCCCCGCGCCGTGGGCGGCGGTGCTGGTGCTCCTGTGCGCGCTGCCGGACGCGGCGACGGTGTTCGTGCTCACCGCGCAGTACGGCACGTGGTACCGCGAGAGCACCGCGGTGGTCGTGCTCACCACGGTGCTCTCGCTGCTCACGCTGCCGCTGGTCGTGCTGGTGCTGCCGTGACGGGCTCAGTCGCCCTGGCGGAACGCGGCCCGGCGCTGCTCGTGGGTGCGCGCCAGCGCCATGCGCTGCACCCGCGAGCGCTGGTCGCCGCTGGCCGTGCCCTCGGCCACCGCCCGCTCGGCGGCGGCCATCGCACGGTCGGTCGCCGCCTCGTCGGCGTCGCGCGGGGTCGGCGCGACCCAGCCGCGGTGGGCGTCCTCGGGCTCGGCGCGCCCACGCTGCTCATCACTGCGGATCATGGTGCTGCCCTCCGATCGCACGTCGTCGTGACGGTCCTGGCGTTCCCGGGCCCCGAAGCACTGAACCGGTCACGTAGCTCACTCGGAGCAACGCGGTGACGGCCGGCGTCGTGCTCGCGGGCGGCCGCTCGCGGCGGATGGGCACCGACAAGGCCGCGCTGACCAGCGGCGGGAGGACCCTGCTCGCCCACGTCCTCGCGGTGCTCGCCGAGGCCGTCGACGGGCCGCTCGTCGTGGTCGGGGCCGCGGACACGCCGCGGACGGTGCCCGAGGAGGCCGCGCGCGCCATCGTCGTGTACGACCCGGTGCCCGACCGCGGCCCCCTGCAGGGCCTCGCGACCGGCCTGCGCGCCGTCCGCGCCGACCCCACCGCGTTCGTCGCCGCCGTCGACCTCCCGCACCTGCACGCCGACCTCGTGCGCGCCGTGGTGACACACCGGGTGCCGACGGTCGAGGTGGCGCTCCCCGTCCTCGACGGGCACCCGCAGCACCTGCTCGCCGCCTACGCCACCGACCTCGCCGACCGCGCCGACGACCTCCTCGCCCGCGGCGAGCGCAGCGTCGGCGCGCTCGTCGCCGCGAGCCGGGTCCGCGAGCTCGACGCCGCGACGCTGCTCACCGACCCGCGCCTCGCCGCCCGCGACCCCGACCTGCGCGGTGCCCGCGGCGTCAACACCCCCGAGGAGTGGGCGCGCTCGCGCCACGAGGAGCCCTGACCGCCCTACGCTCGCGCGGGTGGCCGACCTCCGTGACCCCGCCGTCCGCGCCTTCCTCACCGAGGGCACCCGCACCGGCAAGGTCGGGTACGTCGCGCGGGACGGCCGCCCGCTCGTGGCGCCGGTCTGGTTCCTCGTCGAGGACGACACGATCGTCTTCACCACCGGCGCCGACACGGCCAAGGGCCGGGCGTTCGCCCGCGACCCGCGCATCGTGCTCTGCGTCGACCTCGAGGAGCCGCCGTTCGGGTTCGTGCAGGTCCAGGGTTCGGTGACGCTCTCGGAGGATCCCGACGAGCTGCGCCGCACCGCCACGGCGCTCGGCGGGCGCTACATGGGCGCCGACCGCGCCGAGGAGTTCGGCGCCCGCAACGGCGTGCCCGGCGAGCTCGTCGTGCGCCTGCATCCGTCGAAGGTCGTGGCCACGATGGACATGACGGCGTGAGCGGGGAGGCAGGGGGGACCGGGGAGACACCGCCGCCCCTCGCCCGGGCCCTCGACCTCGCGCCCCACCCCGAGGGCGGCTGGTTCCGCCGCACCTGGACCGCCGCGCCCACCCTGCGGCCCGACGGCTACCCCGGGCCCCGCGCGAGCGCCACGGCCATCCACTACGTCCTCGCGCCCGGCGAGGAGTCGCGCTGGCACCGCGTGCGCTCCGACGAGCTGTGGTGCTGGCACCGCGGGCCCGCGCTCTCGCTGTGGCTCGGGGGCGACGGCGAGCACCCCGTCGAGGCCACGCCGATCCTCCTCGGCGACCGCGTCGAGGACGGTCAGACGCCGCAGGCGCTCGTGCCCGGCGGGGTGTGGCAGCGCGCCGCCCCGGCCGCCGGCGCCGCCTTCGAGGTGCTCGTGACCTGCGTCGTCAGCCCGGGTTTCGACGACGCCGACTTCACCCTGCTGCGCTAGCCGCCCCCGGGATCGGCGCCCTCGGCCGGCGCCGCGCCGTCGCCGCCCGCGGGGGCCTCGGCGGCCGCCGGGTCCTCGCCGGGCTGCTGGCCCTCGGCGGGCGGGACCTCGGCCGGCTGCTCCTCGGCGGGCTCCGCGGGCGGCGCCGTCGTCGAGGTGGGCGCGGCGGACGAGCTCGGCGCCGACGAGCTCGACGGCGACGGCGACGCCGTGTCCCCCTGGCCCGCGGTGTCGCCGGGGTCGGTGCCCGCGACCGGGGTGAACGCGCCGAACGACTGCTTCGGCGTGTCCTCGAGGGCGTCGTCCATGAACGTCTTCCAGATCTCGCTGGGCAGCCCGTGGCCGTAGACCGGGCGGCCGTCGCTGGTCTTGATCGGGGTGTTGTCGTCGGTGCCGACCCAGACGACGGTCGACGCCGACGGCGTGTAGCCGGCGAACCAGGCGTCGTTGTTCTGGCTCTCGACGTGCGACTGGACCGTGCCGGTCTTGCCCGCCGACTGCCGCCCGCCCTGCAGGGACACCCCGTCGTACTCCGGGACGTCGCGCATGGCCTCGGTGACGTTGCGCGCCACGCGCGGGTCGATGCGCTGCTCGCCCTGGGTGGTGGCGTCGTCGTAGAGGACCTCGCCGCTGGCCGTCGTCACGCGCTGGACGAGGTGCGGACGGTGGTAGATGCCCTCGTTGGAGAACGTCGCGTAGGCCGAGGCCAGGTCGACCGCGGTGGTCTCCTGGTTGCCGAGCGCGATCCCGCTGTTCGGGTCGTCCATCGGCTGCGTGATACCGGCCTGCCGGGCGGCCGCCGCCACGGCCTGCGGCCCGACCCGGTTGCCCAGGGCGGTGAAGATGACGTTGTTCGACAGCGTCATGGCGCGCTTGAGGCTGCAGTTCGCGCAGTCGGCGCCGTCGACGTTGCGCACGGTCCGGCCGGGGATCGCCCGCCCGTCGAACTCGGTGGAGATGCCGATCGGCGGGTCCTGCTGCAGCGCCGCGAGCAGCACGAACGGCTTGAACGTCGAGCCCGCCTGCTTCTCGACCTTCGCGTAGTCCAGGCCCGATCCGTTCGGCCCGCCGTAGTAGGCGAGGATGCCGCCGGTCCGCGGGTCGATCGACACGGTCGCGGTCCGCAGGTTCTCCGGCTGGCCCTGCATCTGGCGACGGTTGGCCTCGACGGCCTCGCGCTGGGCCTCCGGCTGGATCGTCGTCCGGATGTGCAGGCCCTGGGTGACCAGCGCGTCCTGGTCGATCCCCAGCGTCCGCAGCTCGTCGCGCACGGCGCTGTAGATGTGGCCGCGGTCGTCGTCGGGGACGCCGCCGGTGACGCGGCGCGGCGGGATGGTCGGCGGGAACTGCGCGGTGGCGCGGTCCGGAGGGGCCAGCCAGCCCTGGGCGACCATGCCGTCCATGACGTAGTTCCAGCGGCGCAGGGCGTCGTCGGGGTTCTGGGCGGGGTCCCACTTCGACGGGGCCTGGATGACGCCCGCGAGCAGCGCTCCCTCGGCGGGCGAGAGCGTCTCGACCGGCCGGCCGAAGTACGCCTGCGACGCGGCCTGGATGCCGTAGGAGCCGCGGCCGAAGTAGATGCTGTTGAGGTAGTCGGCGAGGATCTCGTCCTTGGAGCGCTCCTGCGAGATCTTCAAGGAGATGATGAGCTCCTTGTACTTGCGCACCAGCGAGTACTCGTCGCCCACCATCGCGTTCTTGACGTACTGCTGCGTGATCGTCGAGCCGCCGCCCGACCCGCCGGTGAGGTTCTTCCACACGGCGCGGCCGAAGCCGGTGACGTCGAAGCCGCTGTTCGAGTAGAACGAGCGGTCCTCGGCCGACAGCACCGCCGAGCGCACGGGCGGGGGCACCTGCTCGAGACCGACCTTCTGCCGGTTGCCCTGCTCCCCCGGCGCGATGCGCGCGAGCACCGTGCCATCGGCGAACGAGACCGTGTTGAGCTGGCTCTCGACCGCGTCGTCGGCGTTCGGGACCGGGATGAACAGCCAGCCGACCACCAGCGAGAGCACCGGCGCCGCGACCATCGCCGCGATGCCCGCGTAGGCGGTGCGGCGCATCCGTCGCCAGCGCAGCGCGGCCGGGGCGAGGGTGTCGGGGTGCGGACCGTCCAGGTAGAGCACCACCCGGGCGCGGACCTGCCGCCCGAACGCCACCAGCCGCTCCCCGCCGGGCAGGCCGACGATCCGCGCGGCCAGGACGCCGAGCACGGCGGCGACGGCCACGGCGACCCGCCCGCGCGGCACCCGCGGGGTCTCGGACGCGGCGGTCGTGCGGCCGGGCGAGCGGTGGGCGGTGGTGCTGCGGGTGCCGGGCCGGCCGGTCCCGCCGCGCGAGCGGGTGGCGGTGCGCGCGGCGGCGCCGCGACGGGCGGCGGCGCGGGCGGTGCCGGTGGCGGTGCCGGTGGCGGTGGCGGTCCGCGGGGGGCGGGCGGCGCGGGTGGTGCCGGCGTCGTCGGCGTCGTCGCCGTCCTCGCCGTCGGTGTCCTCGACGTCGTCGAGCTCGTCGGGCTCCCGCGGCTCGCCGCGGCGCCGGTCCGGCGGCAGCGGGCCGGAGCCCGGACCGCGGGGCGCGGGCGCGTCGACGGCGGGCATCGTCGCGGTGGCCTTCGGCGAGCGGCGCGCCGGGGCGGCCGCGGCGTCGCGCTCGGCGGCGGGCGCGGGGGTGAGGGTCGCCGGCTCGGGCTCGGCGGGGTGCCGTGGGGGCGGGGTGCCGGTGGGGGCCGCTGTGTGGGTGGCGGTGCGGGTGGCGGTGCCCGTGGCGCTCGCCGCGGGGCCGGCGGCGGGGCCGGGCGGACGGCCGGGGCCCGGGGTGGCGGCACCGGTGGGCGCGGGAGCGCCGTGCGAGGGCCCGCCGGGGTGCGAGCCGGGCGCCGCGGGACCCGGACGGCCGGGGGCCGGCGCCGTGCCCGACGACGGACCGCCGGGCGCCGCGGGCGCACCGGCGGGTGCCGCGGGGCCGGGCGCACCGCCGGGGCGCGCGGCGGGGCCGGGCTGTCCCGGCGCGCCCTGCGCTCCGGGCCGGCCGGGAGCGCCGGGGCGTGCCGCAGGCCCGGGCGGCGGCGTCGGGCGCGCCGCGGGCGGCGGGGTCGGGCGTGCCGCGGGCGGCGGCGTCGGGTGCCCGGCCGGTGGGCGCGGGGCGCCCGTGCGTATGGGCCCGCCGGGAGCACCCGACGTCCCGGGTCCGGGACCACCCGGCACACCGGTCGTCGCCGGCGCCCCGGTCGCCGGCATCCCGGTCACCGACGCGGTGCGCCCGGCGGGCGCGGGCGGCGGCGGTGCGGTGGGCGACGCGAGCGGGCCGCCCGGGCCCTGGGCCGGGCGGGCGGGCGGCGGGGTCGCGCTCCCCCCGCGCTCCCGCACCCCGGCGCCGGCCGACGGCGCCGCGGAGCCGGGCCGACCCGCGGGCGGCGCGGCGGGGGCGGGACCCGCGGACCCGGACGCCGCCGGCGCACCGGGACCACCACGACGGCCGGCGCCGGCGAGGGCCGGGCCGGCGGGCGACCGGCCCTCGCCACGGGCGGCGTCGGGCCGCGCCGACTCGGCCCGCCCGGCGTCGGGACGAGTGGGCGCCGGACGGTCGGCCGCGGAGGCGTCGGGGCGCGGCGGGGCGGCGGTGGCGGTGGCGGTCGCCGTGCCGGCACTGCCGGCGGCTCGCAGGCTCGTCGAGCCCGTCGCGGAGTGCGAGCGGAAGGACCCGGTGGAGAACGCGGAGGGGAAGCCGACCGGCGGCGACACGGGCGCGGGCGAGGCCGCGATGCGCGCGCTGACGTAGTCGCCGTAGTCGCTGTCGAGGTGCCGCCGGTCGAGCCGGCCGCTGTGGGCGCCGGCATGCGCGCCCCGGCTCTCGGCCGGGGCCGGGGTGCCCCGGTCATCCTCGTCGGGGGTGTCGACGTCGGCTGCGCGGCGCCGTCCCGACGAGCGAGCGTGAGTGCCCGCCACCGAGCAACCACCTCCCGTGTCGCCCGTAGTCACAGCCCGTGGTCACGGTCGCGCCGGAGCGTCGACGCGGCCGTCGGATCCGGCGCATCACGTCCGGACCCGCACGCAGGCAACGCGCCTTCGGCGCCGACGTCGCGGCTCTACCGGGGCAGCGTCCATGACCGGCCAGCTCGATGCGGTGAGTGGTGGCCCGGTGTCACTCCGTCGTGGAGACGGTCCGCTGGCCTCGGATCACCGCGCTCAGTGGCGAGTCTCGTCACCCAGCGCATCCGAGAGGCCCCTCACCGACGCTAACGACTCGGCTCTCACGACCGATGACGGGACCGAACACCGCACCGGCGAGAGGACACCCGACGCATGGACCCCGCTCAGGACCCGTGGGTCCCCGCGCCGCGCGACGGCGACCGCGAGGAGGACTGGTGGTCGGTGCCCACGGTCCCGTTCCCGCGCCTGGCCCCGCCGGTCGAGCAGCTGTCCGACCCGTTCGCGGCCTCCGTCGAGCGTCCGGCCGCCGTGGCCGAGCCCGTGCCCGCGCCCTCGACCGCCCTCGTCGTGCGCGACGAGGTCGCGCCGGGCGCCCTGCGCTCGATCGCCCGGGCCGCCGCCCGCGCCTGGCACGTGGCCGTCGACGGCGTCCGCGCCGCGATCGCGGCGATCGCCGCCGCGCCGGCCCACCGCTGACGCCCGGGCGCCCTACAGCTGCACCCCGCGCGTCAGCGCCCCGTCGACGACGAGGTTGGTCCCGCTGATGAACGTCGCCGCCGGGCTCGCGAGGAACACCACCGCCCGCGCGACCTCCTCCGGACGCGCCATCCGCCCGGTGGGGTTGAGGCCGAGCGCCTGCGCGAACAGGTCCGGGTCGTTCTCCTCGATCGACTCCCAGACCCCGCCGGCGAAGTAGACGTTGCCGGGCGAGACGGTGTTGGCGCGCACGCGGCCGGCGAGCTGGTGGGCGAGCCCCTGCGTGTAGTGCACGAGCGCACCCTTGAACGTCCCGTACGGCCCCGCCGCGAAGTCGATCTCGCGACCGGAGACGCTCGAGATGGTCACGATCGCGCCGGCGTCGCTCTCCTCGAGGGCGGGCAACGCCGCGTCGACGAGCCGGACGGTGCCGAGCATGTCGGTGGCGAAGGTCGCCGCCCAGTTCTCCTCGGTGGACGGGATGGCGAGCGCCGAGACGTTCGCGACCACGACGTCGATGCCGCCGTGCTCGGTGGCCGCGGAGCGCACCCAGGTGGCGAGGGCGTCGCCGTCGGTGATGTCGACCGGCGTGCCGTGCACGTCGTGCCCGGCGCCGCGCATCTCCTCCTCGGCCTTGCGGACGCCGTCGGCGTCGCGGGCGCAGAAGGCCACCGTGGCGCCCTCGGCGGCCAGACCCTCGACGATCGCCCGCCCGATGCCGCGGCTGCCGCCGGTGACGAGCGCGGTGCGGCCGGTCAGCTGCAGGTCCATGGCGAACTCCCTGTCGGATCAAGGACTGTCGGTGGAGGAGTGTCGGTCGAGGACTGTCGGGGTCGTGGACTGTCAGGTCGCGGAGGTGGCGCGCGAGCGCAGCTCGGCGTGCAGCCCGTCGTACGGGCGCAGTCCGGGCACGAGCGCCTTGGACACCTTCGTCACCGCGCTGTAGTTCGTGTCGACGACGTTGGCCAGCGGCGCCAGCGACGTCTGGGTGAGCAGCTGGTAGGCGTCGAGCCGGTCGAGGCCGAGCAGCTCGCTCAGCCACGAGATCATCTCGACCTGGCTGATCCGCCACGCGTCCTCGAGCGGCCGCGACGACCCGACGACGAGGATCTCGTCGTCGTTCTCCAGCCGCGGCCACGCCGGCGCCGGTCCGGCCGTCGCCTTGATCAGGTCGACGATCAGCGTGACGTCCATGGCGCCCTCGACGGCGGTGCCGCAGGACTCGCCCTCGCCCTGGCGGTAGTGCCCGTCGCCGACCGAGAAGATCGCGCCGGGCTCGTTCACCGGGAGGTAGCAGGTTGCGCCCGCGCGCATCTCCGGGGTGTCCATGTTCCCGCCGAAGGCGTCGGGCGTCAGCGACGACCGGACCTCGCGGTTGGCCGGCGCCACGCCGACCGTGCCGAGCATCGGCGCGAGCGGGAGGTCGATCGCGAGGTCGCTGCGGCGCGCCGAGAACGTGACGGTGCGCCGCGCCCGGTCGAGCTCGTAGATCCAGGTGCGCTCCTCGAGCGGCTCGTGGAGCAGCGCCGTGCGGTCGGTGGCGGTGAGGCCGCCGAAGAACGGCACGAGCGTCGAGGCACCCCAGTCGCGGGCCGGGGTGAGGTCGACGAGGTGCAGCACGAGCGTGTCGCCCGGCTCGGCGCCGCGGACCGCGAAGGGGCCGGTCTGCGGGTTGAGGAAGCGGGGGTCGAGCGAGGCGCTGGCGAGGTCGTCGACCGACCGGATGCGCCCGCCGAAGGCGTCGTCGCACCACAGCCGCATCACCGAGCCGGGCTCGACCTCGCGGACCGGTGCGGCCCCGCCGAAGGTCCAGGCGTACTGCGACGGCTCCGGCCGGAACTCGATCACGTCCACGGCCGGGAGCCTAGTAGCGGTCGGTGCCGGTGAGGGCGTGCTCGAGCTGGTCGGCGATCCGGGTCACCAGCCGGAACGGCGCGTCGAACTCGGCGAACGACAGGTCCTCGAGCGGCGTGGCGTGGCGGAACACCGCGACCCCGCCCACCGCGGCCGCGCCGCCGACCACGGCGTCCTCGGCGAGCTCCAGCAGGCGCCGGGCGTCGATCTCGTCGAGGCGCCCGATCGGCGACTCGATCTGCAGCCAGTCGTGCCCGTCGACCACGCCCTTGTGGTGCACGTAGACGAGCTGCGTGCGGTCCTCGGACGTGGGGAGCCGGAACGTCAGGCTGTGCTTGTCCTGCGCCATCACCTCGTAGCGCACCCGGACCCACAGCACCAGGTCGTCCCAGGAGGCCACCGACCACTCACCGTCCTCACGCGGGCCCGACGGCCCGTTGTCGGGTCGGCCCGGGCGGCGCACCGGGCGGAGCGACCGCACCGTAGCAGCGCGTCGGGAGCGCTCCGGCTCGCCGCGCTCGCTCATCGGACCCCTCCGCCGACCAGCCGGTCCCAGCCCGCCGCGCCGACCGCCGCGGTGGCCCCGCTGCGGTCGAGCAGGCGCAGCAGGGCGGCGCCGTCGCGGGGACGGTCGCCGACCTCCTGGGCCGTGGCGCGGCGCAGCACCGGCACCAGACGGGGCGAGAGACGGTGCACCGCGGCGAACGCCTCGGGGCCCGGCCCGTCGAGGATCCGGCGCGCGATGTCGAGGATGTTGTCGCCGTCGAAGAGGTGGTCGCCGCGGGCGGCGAAGACCACGCAGCACGCCCATGCCCAGACGTCGGTGGCGGGCACCGCGCCGTTGCCCGTGACCTGCTCGGGCGCCATGTATCCGGGCGTGCCGACCATGTTCCCGGCCGGCGTGTGGTGGGTCTGCCCGACGACGCGGGCGATGCCGAAGTCGACCACCTTGGGGCCGGCCGAGGTCAGCAGGACGTTGCCCGGCTTGAGGTCGCGGTGGGTGATGCCGTCGGCGTGCAGGGCGGCGAGCGCGCGGGCGAGCGCGATCGCGGTGCGCGTGAGCATCTCGCCGTCGGTGACCGCGCCCGAGGCCGCCACGAACGCGTGCAGCGACGGGCCGTCGAGGCGCTCCATGACGATGTAGGGCATCGAGCCGTCGAAGCCGACGCTGTAGACGCGCGCCGTGTAGTCGCCGGTGACCTTCTGCAGCGTCTGGCCCTCGCGCAGGAAGCGGGTGCGGGCGTCGACGTCGTCGAGCAGGTGGGGCGCCAGCACCTTGATCGCGACGCTGCCGTGCGTGCCGGCGCGGTGCCCGAGGTAGACCGTGCCCATGCCGCCGGAGCCGAGGCGGCCGGTCAGCGCGTACTCGCCGACCGAGCGCGGGTCGTGCGGCGTCAGCGGCTGTTCGGGCGCCGCGAGGTCGACCAGGCGCGTCGACGGCCCGACCACCGGCGGGGGCGGCACCGGCACGCGCGGCGGCATCGAGCGCGGCGGGCCCGACGGGGCGGGCGCGGGCGACGGCGAGGGCAGCGCCGGGGCGTCCTCGCCGCGCGGGCGGCGAGCGCGCAGCAGGCGGCGCTCCTTGACCGCGGGCAGGCGCGCGGCCCGCAGCGCCTCCGGGACGACCGGCGCCTCGCGGCAGGCCGACGGACGCCCGATCCGCGTCACGATCTGGTGGCTGAGCAGGAAGAGCGCCGCGCCGAGCGCGACCCCCGGGACCGCGAGGGACCCGCCGGTGAGCACGAGCGCGAGGCCCAGGAGCAGGCCGAGCAGCAGCGTGGCCGTGCCCCGGCTGGTCGGCCACGGGCGCGTCACCGGCATCGCTCGGCGGCGCTCGACGTCCAGCCCGCCCACGTACAGCCCGGCCGTGGCGAGGCTCAGCAGCGCGAGCACGACGATCCCGGTGACCGTGATCGTCGGGCCGGCGCTCGTCGGGGCCGGCAGCCCGGCGTCCTCGAGGCGCGCGATGAGACCGCGGACCACGGTGCGGCGGCCGGCGGCGAGCTGGTCGGCGACGAGGGAGACCACGAGCGCGCCCACCACCGCCGTCGCGGCGGCGGTCAGGACCGTCAGCCCGAGCGCGCGGGGCAGGGGCAGGTCGGCGGCGCGGTGCAGGTGGCGGCGGGCGCGGCGTCGCTCGGCGCCGGACAGGCGCGCGACGCGGTCGGTGACGACGCGGTCGACGAGCATCGCGGTGCGCCGCTGGCGGGCGGCCCGCCGGTGCAGCGGCGCCATCGCCAGGGCCGTCAGCACGCCGGCGACGACCACGACGAGGACGGGCAGCCCCGGGCCCAGCTCCGCCAGCCCCACCTGTCGCCCTCCTCGTCCCGTCGGCGCCGTCGCGTTCCGGCGCCCCTCCTGGTGACCGTACCGGGGTGCCCCGTCAGTCCCGGGTGCGTCGTCCCGGCGCGCCTTCACCCTCACGCGTCACGGTGGTTCTCCTTCGTCCCGGGCGCCACCGTGGCTTCCGCGGGTGCCGCAGCACGACGTCGCCGAGGCTGTGCCGCCCGCGCACGACGACGTGCGGGACGCCCTGCTCGCGCTTGTGGTGGATGTCGTCGCGGACCTTCCCGGCCGAGATCCGCAGGTCGTCGACGTCCGCGGTCGCGTGGTCGGGCAGCACGAGCAGCGGCGAGCACATGCCCGTCGCGAGCTCGACCGCGACCACGGGCGTGGTGAACTCGGCGCCCGTGAAGTCCAGCGTCACGCCCCCGACCCAGCTGTGGACCCGCACGAGCGGCGGCACCCGCCAGTAGCCGCGACGGGAGATCGCGCCGCCGACGCCGGCGCGCAGGTCCAGGACGTCGACCGAGCGGGAGGCGCGCAGCTCCGCGCCGGGCAGGTCGTCGAGCAGGCCCTCGAGGTCGCCCCGCACGCGCGCGGCGAGGGCGGCGGCGGCCCGGTCGCTGTACTCGCCCGGCGTGATCTGCCCGGCCACCATCGCCCGCGCGAGGAACTGCTGCACCTGCTCGCGCTCCACGTCCGAGACGCGCAGCGCGGCCGGATCCCCCGGCTCCGGGTTCGCGGACGTCACAGCGTGATGATAGGGCGCCGCCGGGCCGGATCCCCGGGGTCGCGAGCGGGTAGGGGGTGGGCGGGTGCCGCGGGGCCGGCGGGTGGTGGTCCGGGTCGTGCTCGTCGTGGTCGTGCTCGCCGGGCTGGTCGCGGGGTGCGCGGGCGCCGGGGGACGGCCGTCCCCGCTGACCGGCGTGTCCGCGCCCGCGGGCGCGCCGGTGCTGGCGGTGAAGGTCGACAACTCGCCGGCCGGGCGGCCCTGGACCGGCGTCGAGGACGCGGACGTCGTCTACGTCGAGCCGGTCGAGGGCGGCACCACGCGCCTGCTCGCGGTCTTCTCGTCGCGGATGCCGGCGTCGGTGGGACCGGTGCGCAGCGCGCGGGAGTCCGACGTGACCGTGCTCGCCGCCTACGGACGCCCGGCGCTCGCCTTCTCCGGGTCGGCGCCCGAGCTCGCCGGCACGCTCGCCGGCGCCTCGCTCCTGCCGCTGACCCCCGCCACGGCGGGCGACGCCTTCCGCCGCGACGCCGGGCGGCGTGCGCCGGTCAACCTCTACGCCGACCCGGCCGCCCTGCTCTCCGCCGCCGGCGACGCCTCGCCCCCGCGCGACATCGGCTTCCGCTTCGGCGCGCTGCCCTCCGGCGGCGAGGTGGTGCGGCAGCGCGAGGTCACCTTCGGCTCCGCCGTGCTCGGCCTGACGTGGGACGCGGTCCGCGGGCGCTGGCTCGTCGAGCCCGGTGGCGGTGACCCCGCCGTCCCCGCGACCGGCGGCGAGCCGATCGGCGCGGCCACCGTCCTCGTCCAGCGGGTGACGACGCGCCCGTCGGCGATCCGCGACGCGGCGGGCGCCGTCTCCCCCTACGCGGTGACCACCGGCGAGGGCGACGCCGAGGTGCTGCGCGACGGCCGCGTGTTCCCCGCCCGCTGGTCCCGGCCCGCGCCCACCGACCCCACCGTCGTCGTCGGCCCCGACCGCCAGCCGGTCGCGTTCGCCCCGGGACCGGTCTGGGTCCTGCTCGTGCCGAGCGGTTGACGGCGGGGGCGGATCGGGTACACCCGCGGCATGGCTGCCGACGACAAGATCGACAACAAGTCCGACAAGCTCAAGGGCAAGGTCAAGGAGGCTGCCGGCACCGCCCAGGGCGACGAGGAGCTGCGCCACGAGGGCAAGGCCGACCAGACCAAGGGCGACATCAAGCAGGCCGGCGAGAAGATCAAGGACGCCTTCAAGAAGTAGCGTCCGCGTCGCGCTGACGGCCCCGGGGACCGCGGTCCCCGGGGCCGTCGTGCGTCAGGAGCCGCGTTCAGTAGCCGCGCGACTCGCGGCGGCCGGCGAAGGCGTAGACCGGCGTCCCGTCGTCGTCCCGCTGCGCGAGGCGGTGCACCGCGAAGACGTTGATGCCGGGGATCGAGCCCCCGAAGATGTCGCTGACCTTCTGGCGCGGGCCCTCCTCGACGAGCACCAGGAACTCCTCGGGCAGCGAGGCGCCCTCGGCGATCGTCAGGTCGTGGTCGCCCCGGCAGGGACCGTCGGCGAGTCGGATGCGCACCGACCCTCCCCTCGTCGTGATCGGCTGACCCGCGACATGGTGGCACGCCGCTCCCGACGGGACCGGATCGTCCGGGCCCGCCCTTTGCAGCTGTACTTGCACATGCAAGGATGATCGCCGCCGGTCATGCCCCCCGTGATCGGCACGGACCCGGTCGGTGTCCCCCCGCCGGCCGGGTCCCCCCTCCACCCCGTCGGGCGAGCCCGGTGTCACGCCCGCCGCGGGCCGTCCGGGGATTGGGGCGGCGCCGCAGCGGACACCCTCTTCGGGATCCCGAGCGACGATGAGAGCGACGCGTGCACAAGGACGAGGCGGCGGCCAGGCTCGCGCGACAGGCGTCGGATGCGCTCGCCGAGATGCTGGAGCACACGCGCGCCCACCCCGCCGACGCCGACCGCTTCGACTGGTCCAGCGACGCCCTCGACGAGCTCGCCCGCGCCGTCCTGACCATCGGCGAGATCGCCGACCGCGTCACCGCCCGCTCGCTCGTCGACCGCGACGATCCCGACGGTGTCGTCGACGCCGCCCGCGAGCTCGCCACGGTCATCGTCCGGCGCCGCAACTCCCTGCTCGCCGAGAACGCCGCCGCCCGCCTGCGCCGCTCGCGCATGGTGCCGGTGCGCCGGGCGGGCTGACCTCACCCTGCGGCGCCGCCCCCGAACCCGATCTCGTTGCCGTCGGGGTCGCGGAACACGACCTTGCGCACGCCGCCCGGGTAGTCCTCCTGCCGGTCCGGCGCCAGGCCCCGCTCGGCGGCGCCGGCGACGGTGGCGTCGAGGTCCTCGGGGAAGATCGTCACCTCGCCGTGCCCGGCGTGGTCCCCGTGCTGCTTGAGGTAGAGCCAGCGGTGCTCGCCGAGCTCCCACACCGCCTCGGTGTCCGACGGGAGGAACGACGGCTCGCGGCCGAGCAGGCGCTCGTACCAGGACCGCGAGGACCCGTAGTCGCGGGCGAAGAGGCCCGCGAAGAGGTCGGGGCCGGTCACGGCGCGCTCCCGGGGCCGGCGTCGCGGTCGAGGACGAGGTCCGCCATCGGTTGCTCCGTCCTACTCATCGGTCCTGTTCCAGGATCGCAAGGCGGCGGCGCCGTGTCCAGGGAGCGAGGCCGGGTCGGCGGCGGATCAGGTGACGCGGAAGACCGGCCAGCCGATCTCGGTGCGCCACGCCGCGGGGTCGCTGGCCTCGCGCGGGCCGACGAGGTAGCGCTCCCGCACCGGCCCGGCCACCGCCATCGCGTTCTCCACCACCCACGTCCCGAGCTCGCCGTAGGTGACCTCGGCGCCGTCGTGCTCGCCGACGTGCGTGGCGACGGCCAGTTCGGCGGCCGGCAGGGTCACCGGGTGCACCCGGCCGGTGCGCGGTGGCGCGGCGGTCGGCAGGTAGACGAGCGCGTGACCACGCTCCTGCTCGAACAGGGCGTTGTCGTAGCTGCCGCCCGCGGGCCCGGTCACGGCGTCGCCGACGGCCGCCTCCAGCTCGGCCATCGCGCCGGTGAACCAGGTCGGCATGTCACCGTGCCCGATCACGGCCTCGACCGCCGCGACCGTGCGGGCGGGCTCCGCCCGCAGCTCGACGTCGATCGGCGCGGGGTCGGGCCGGAGCAGGCGGCGCAGCGAGACGACCGCGGTCCGGGTGCGGTCGAGCTCGTCCTCGAGGCGTTGCAGGTGATCGGCGACCAGGGTCGCCCGGACCTCGGGGTCGGAGGTGCGCACGATCCGCTGCACGTCGTTCAGGGGGACGTCGAGCTCGCGGAGCCGGTGGATGACCTGCGCGGTCGGGATCTGGTCGACGCGGTAGTAGCGGTACCCGGTGCTCTGGTCCACCACGGCGGGCTCCAGCAGGGCCGCATCGTGGTACCGGCGCAGGGTGCGGACACTGAGCTGGGTCAGCCGCGAGAACTCCCCGATGGTCAACACGTCAGCATCCTCGACCCTCTCCCCGGGGGAGGGTCCACGACTTGACCCTCCCGCGTCGCGAGCCCGCACGGTGGACGCATGACACAGCACACCGACCTCCCGTCCGACACCCTCCCGGCCACCGTGCGCGACTTCCTCGCCGCCCACGTCGTCCGCGACGCCGACACCGCCTCGTCGTTCCTCACCGAGGACGCGGTGGTCGTCGACCAGGGCGAGACCGTCCGCGGCCGGGAGCAGGCCCACGCCTTCCTGCGCGACGCCGGGTCCGAGTTCGAGTACACGACCGAGCAGATCGGCGCCCGCCGCATCGACGACGCCCACGCGGTGGCCACCCTGCGGCTCGAGGGCACCTTCCCGGGCGGCGTCGCCGAGCTCGACTACCGGTTCACGTTGCGGGACGACTTCATCGCCGAGCTCGTCATCGCCAACCACGAGGACTGATCGTCGGGGCGAACGCGTCGCGATCGCCTCGACGATCGGCGGGCGCCGGATGCCGATCCCGCGCGTCCCGGGTGCACGCGGTGCACGCCGGGCGGAGGTGCAGGTCGCTCGGAGACCGGAACGCCGGGCCTCGCTCGTCCCGGCGTTCCGGTCACGCGGCGTAGAGCTCCCCGATGACGACCTTGGCCAGTTCGGTCGCGGGGGCGCGTCCGTCGACGGTCGGCGCATCGGTGGCCCACACGACGACGGTGATGTCGCGGCCGGGGTCGTGGCCCATGAACGAGTTGTAGCCGGGCAGCTCGCCGGTGTGCCCGTAGAGCGGGCCGTAACGAGCCAGGCCCATGCCGTAGCCCGAGGTCGCGGCCGTGTCCGCGGGGTCGACCGGGCGGACGCTCTCCAGGCGCTGGGCCTGGAGCTCCGGGGGCAGCAGGCCGCCGCCGGCCAGGGCGCGGACGAAGCGCACGAGGTCGTCGACGGTGGAGATCGCGGAACCCGCTGTCCACCCCCACGAGGGGTTGGCCGCGGTGACGTCGGTGGGTGCGAGCTGTCCGGAGCGAGCCCTCGCCTGGACGTCGTCCGGCAGGACCGAGGACTCGATGGTCTCGACGTTCGTGCCGTAGGTGTACCCGTGGGCGAACGGCGCGGGGATCGTGGCGTCGGCCGGGAGGGGCAACGAGGTCCCGCTCATGCCGAGCGGCGTGAACAGCCGGTCGCGGAACTCCTCCGACGCGGACCGTCCGCTCAGCTGCTCGATGACCAGCCCGAGCAGCACGATGTTGGTGTTCGAGTAGTTGAAGCCCTGGCCGGGCGGATAGAGCGGCGGCCGCGCGAAGCCCATCGCCAGCAGTTCTTCCGGGCGGTACACCCGGCCCGGGTCCGCGTCCTGGGCCTGGTTGAGCTCGAGCGCCTCCGTGTAGTTGTACAACCCGCTGCGCATCTCCAGCAGCTGCCGGATCGTGATCGCGCCACCGTTGGGCACCTCCGGCCGGTAGCGCGCGATCGGGTCGTCGAGCCCGAGGCGGCCCTCGGCCACGAGCTGGAGGATCACCGTCCCCGTCATCGGCTTGGTGTTGCTGCCGACGCGCACGTGGTCGGTCGGGGAGACGGGGTCGGCGGCGCCGTACGTGCGGCTGCCGTAGGTCATCGTCCAGTCGCCCTGCGGGGTCCGCACCGTGATCACGGAACCGGTCACCAGCATCTCGCGCGCCAGCGCCTCCAGCTGCGGACGCAGTGCCGTGGCGTACGCGGGCTCGGGGCCGGCGGGTGCACCGGACGGAGGGGCGGCCACGGCCGCCGGGGCGGCGCCCGCGGCCGGGGCGGGGCCCGCCGGCGCTGCGGAGGCCCCGCAACCGGCAGCCAGCAGAGCGGTGCACACCCCCAGAGCAGCCGTCGCGCGCAGGGTGGTGAGGGTCATCGTCGAGGCTCCAGGGGCTCGGGGTGCGCGAGCGGCACCGGCCCGTCGAGGCTCCGCTCGGGCGCCGGACCGGGACAAGCGACCCAGGTCGCCTCTCCCCGCGCGAGGCGACAGCCCGCGCCTGTCCCGGGCGGTCCTCGGTCGACGGCTGGACGGGTGCGGCCGGTCCGGGGCGGGTGGGGCGAGGGTGGTCACGGCCCGAAACGGACGACGTCCCGGTCCAGCGGCAGCTCGTTCGTGCGCGCCGACGCCGGGTTCGCCGGCCGGAACGGCAGCGCACCGGTGGGCTGCAGCCCCAGGTTGTCGTCCCACAGCCGCACCGGGACGTGCCCGAGCAGGGTGAAGGAGTCGAACGCGTACGGCCTGCTGTCGGCCGGGAAGTAGGTCGGCGTCGTCAGGATCTGGAAGTGCAGGTGCGGGGTGGTGGAGATCCCGCTGCTGCCGATCAGCCCCAGCTGTTGGCCACGCGTCACCCGGTCACCGACCCGGACCGCCACCGATCCCGGATCCATGTGCGCGTACAGCACATGGACCCCGTCGGAGACCTGCACGATGACGTGGTTGCCGACGGTCTCCCCGACGGTGGCCAGGTTCGTCGGGTTGGGGACCTCCGCGCTGTTGGCGAGCCCGTCCTGGGCGGCGACCACGGTGCCCGCCGTGGCCGAGAGGATGGGCTGGCGGTAGGACAGGTAGCTGTCGAGTCGCGACGGGTCGCCGACCCATGTCCGTTGCTGGTCGTCGAGCTTGTAGAAGTCGATGGCGTACCGGTTCGGGACCTCCAGCACCCCGTTGACCGGTTCCATGCCGCGGCGGTGGTGCGTGTCGTCGGCGCAGCAGCCCTCACTCATGTACCAGGTCCCCGCCGGCACCGGTGCACCCACGACGATCGGCCCCGCGGTGGCCGGATTCGTGCGGCCGAGCCGCATCCGGATCGGGGCGGGTGGTGCGCCGGGGGCCAGGACGGCGCCGCTCACGACGTGCTCGATCGTCGCCGGCACCGCGTTGCGCTGCGGGAAGACGACATCGACCCAGGCGACGTACGTCGTGGTCGGCGCGATGGTCACCGAGGTGTTGCCGGGACCCGGTTGGCTGACCCCTTCGGCCCCTTCGGCCTCGGCGCCGACCTGGAGCGGCGTGAGGTCGACCCTTCCCGTGGTGCCCGGCACCAGCGCCGAGGTGGCGGCGTCGTGCAGTTCGACCCCGTCCACGCGCACGGGGGCGGGGGCCACGTTGGTCAGGACGAGTTCGTAGGTCAGGTGCACCTTGCCGTCGGTCATCGCGACGGGCTCCGGCGTCGTGACGAACGAGGCCGACAGTTGGGTGACCTTCGCTCCCCTGTCGATGCCGCTCGCGAACGCGCCCGTCGGCGTGGCCTGCGCGGGAGCGGGTGTCGACGGGGCGGCCGCGCAGCCGGCGGCGAGCAGGGCGGTGCACAGTCCCAGGGCGGCCGTCGCCCGCAGCGTCGTGAGGGTCATCGGACGGGGCTCCAGACGCTCCGCGGCTCGGGCCCGAGCGGCGCCGGCCCCGTCGAGGCTCCGCCCGGCCCCGGGACCGGACAAGCGACCCAGGTCGTGTCCTGACCTGGTCGACGGCCCGCTGGGCCGGGTCGGCGCTGACGGAACGTCTGGACGGGTGCGGCCGTCGGGAGGCGACCGAGGTCTCTTGGACCAGCGCGCCGGTGCTGCGAGGCTGCCGTCGTGGACGGTCCGGCACGGGGGCGAGCTCCGCTGCGCGCCGCCCTCGCCCTGGTCGGCGTGCTGGTGGTGGTGCTGGGCTTCCTCGAGGTGGCCCTGGCGCTCGACGCGCCGGACACGGCGTGGTCGGCGGCGGCCTTCGTCGTGGTCGGCGTCCTCTACGCGGGGTGCGGGCTGGTGGCCTGGTCCCGCCGCCCGAGCAACCGGATGGGCCTGCTCATCGTGCTCGGCGGGGTGGCGATCATGGCTGCGGCCCTCGCCTCGACGGCGGACCCGGTGCTGGTCGCGCTGGGCACGGTCGTGGCCACCCTGCCCTTCGCCTCCGTGGTGCACCTGGTGCACGCGTTCCCCTCGGGCCGGCTCCGGAGCGTCCCGTCCCGGGTGCTCGTCGTGGCCTGTTATCTGGTGTCCCTCGTGCTGCAGGTGCCGCTGTGGGCGTTCTCCGCAGCACCTCCGCCCGGGGACCTGCTCCTCGTCGCCGATCGCCCGGATCTCGCCGCGCTCGGTGCCGCGGTCCAGTCGGCCGCGGGCGCGTCGGTACTGCTCGCCACGGCGGTCCTCCTCGCGGGCCGGCTGCGGCGGGCGACACCGGCTCAGCGGCGCGTGCTCGTCCCGCTCTACGCCTACGGGGTCCTCGCGGTGCCGCTGCTGCCCGTGCTCGCGGTGGTGGTGGGACCCCTGACCGGGATGTCCCTGGAGGTGGTGGGCCTGCTGCAGCTGATCGTGGTCGCCGGGGTCCCGGTCGCGTTCACCCTGGCCGTGCTGCGTGGTGGGTTCGCCCGGACCGCCGAGCTGGAGGAGCTGGGCGCCTGGCTCGCCGCCGACGAGGTCGGCCGCCCGGAGCTCACGGCCGCTCTGGCCCGCACCCTCGGCGACGACACCGTGCAGCTGGTGTTCCGCGTGCACGGGTCCGGCGACCACGCGGACCACGTCGACGCCGAGGGACGACCGGTCGTGGTGCCGCCCGTCGGCCACGGGCGGGCCGCGGCGGAGGTCGAGCTCGCGGGCCGGCCGGTCGGCGCGGTGCTCTACAACGCGCTCGTCGCCGACCCCGACGACGTCCGCAGCGCCGCGCAGGTGGTGGCCATCGCCGTCGACCACGAGCGCCTGACCGCCGAGCTGCGGGCCAGCCGCACGGCGCTCGACGAGTCCCGCGCACGCATCGTCGCCGCCGGGGACCGCGAGCGGCGCCGGATCGCGCAGGATCTCCACGACGGCCTGCAGGTGCGGCTGGTGGTGCTCGCGATGGAGGCCCAGATGGTGGCCGGCGAGGCCGGGGCGTGTCCCGCCGTCGCCGAGGCCGCCTCGGGCCTGCGCCGCGGGATCGATGAAGCCGCCGCGGAGCTCCGCGCCCTCGTGCACGCGGTCATGCCGGCCGCGCTCGTGCAGCGCGGGCTCGCCGCGGCCACCGAGGACCTCGTGGACCGGGTGGCGTTGCCGGTGCACCTGGAGTCGTCGGTCGTCGACGGCGTGCTGCCCGCCGTGGTCGAGAGCACCGCGTACTTCGTCGTGGCCGAGGCGCTCGCCAACGCCCTCAAGCACGCCGATGCGACCCGTCTCTGCGTGCGGCTGGTCGCCGACGTCGACGAGCTGACCGTGGAGGTCCGCGACGACGGGGTGGGTGGGGTCGTGCTGGGGGCGGGGACGGGGCTGCGGGGGCTCGCCGACCGGGTCGACGCCGCGGGGGGCGCCCTGCACGTCGAGAGCCCGCCCGGCGGGGGCACGCGGATCCGGGCGGTGCTGCCGTGCGCATCGTGATCGGCGAGGACGAGGCGCTCCTCCGGCGCGGCCTGGCCCACGTGCTCGAGCACGCGGGGCACGACGTGGTGGGCACCGCCGCGGACGGCACCGAACTGCTGCGCCACACCGAGGAACGCGGGCCCGACCTCGTCATCACCGACATCCGTATGCCTCCCACGCACACCGACGAGGGCCTGGTCGCCGCCCTGTCCATCCACCGCGACCACCCGGAGGTCGCGATCGTGGTGCTCTCCCAGCACGTGCAGCGACGTGCCGCCGTCGAGCTCCTGGACGTGCGGCCGACCCGGATCGGCTACCTGCTCAAGCAGCGCATCGCCGACATCGAGACGTTCTGCGACGACCTCGAGCGCGTGCGCGCCGGCGGCACCGTGCTCGACCCCGAGATCGTCGAGCTGATGCTCAACCGGGCCCGGCGCGACGACCGGGCTCTCGGCCGGCTCACCGCGCGCCAGCTCGAGGTGCTGACCCTGATGGCCGAGGGCCGGACGAACGCCGCGATCGCCCGCGCACTGACCATCACGGAGAAGGCCGTCGTCGGGCACGCCTCGCACATCTACGACCAGCTCGGCCTCGCGCCCGACGGCGACGACCACCGCCGCGTCCTCGCCGTGCTCCGCTACCTCCGCCGCTGAGCCGTCCCTCTCGAGCAGCTGGCGGACCGTGGGTCGCGGCGTCGTGCGGGCGTCGAGAGGGGACCTGGGTCCCTTGGGCCACCGGCCCGTGATCGTCACGCTGCTGCCGTGGACGAAGCGGCGGCCGGGACGATCGCGGCTGCGCTCCGGTGTCGAGGGGGAATCGTGGGTCGTGCGCTGTTGCTGCCCGTCGCGCTCGTGCTCGCCGTGGCGCTGATCGCCTGCTCGGGGGGCTCGGCATCCGCACCGTCGCCGGCGGCCGCTGCCACCTCCCCGGTGCCCTCGATCGGCACGTCCACCCTGCCCGCCGACGTGGTGGCGCAGATCGACCGCGCCGCCGGGGCCTCGCTGCGCGACGGCGTCACCGGCGCCATCGTCAGCGTCGTCGACCCGGCGCGCGGGACGCTGATCAAGGCGTACGGCACCGCCGACACGGCGGGCACGCCGATGACCCCCGACCTGCACTACCGCATCGCCAGCGTCAGCAAGACCTTCACCGCCGACGCCGTCCTGGAACTCGCTGGGCAGGGGCGGCTCGACCTGGACGCGCCGCTGTCGGACTTCGTGCCCGACGTGCCCAACGCGAGCACCATCCGCATCCGCGACCTGCTGGCCATGCGCGGCGGCGTCTTCGACTTCACCGCCGACCCCGGGTTCCTCGCCCGCTACACCGCCGACCCGACGCTGCCGGGCTGGACACCCCAGGACGTCGTGGGCATCGTCCGCGCGAACGCCGCCCAGGCCAAGCCGCCGAACACGGCCACGGTGTACTCGAACTCGGAGTTCGTCCTGCTCGGGCTGGTGCTCGAACGGGTCACCGGTCAGAGCGCCCAGCAGTACCTGACCGGGCTCATCGGGCGCTTCGGGCTGTCGCAGACCAGCTATCCGACGACGGACGCGTTGCCCTCCCCGTCCAGCCGCGGGTACATCGCGACCGGGGACCCGCAGACCCCGCCGCCCTACCGGGACGGCACGACGTCCAACCCGCAGGTGCCGTTCACCGCGGGCGCCCTGATCTCCACCGTGCCCGACCTCACCCGCTACGCCCCGATGCTGGCCGGCGGTCAGGGGCTGTCCCCGTCGGTCGCGGCCCAGCGCCAGACGTGGGGCCCGCTGACCACCTCCGGGCCGCGCGCGCAGTACGGGCTGGGCATCCTGCAGCTCGGGGACTGGGTCGGCCACAACGGCTCGATCTTCGGCTACAGCGATGCGATGTTCCACCTGCCGTCGCAGCGCGCCACCGTCGTCTTCATGGTCAACGCCGGCGACGGCGAGGCGGTGCCGGCGCAGGCGCTGTGGGGCGAGGTGGCCAGGTTGCTCTACCCCCAGAGCATCCCGACCTGGTGACCAGCGGTAGGAGTTCGCCTTCCGCAACGATCGTCGACCTTCGCGAGGACCGCGTGCCGTCGTCCGTCGGAGGCCGATGATCATGGCCTCTGGCCCGAGGGCGTCTCTGCGACTGTGGCGGCTTCGAAGGACCCCGAGGAGCGGGCGGTGGGGCTCGACCCCCCGATCACCCGCGGTCTACCGCTGAATAGAAGACGATCATGAACAGAGGGGCCGCAGCGTTGCTGCGACCCCTCTGAGCTGCCTCGACCGGCGCGCGCCCGAAGGGATTCGAACCCCTAACCTTCTGATCCGTAGTCAGATGCTCTATCCGTTGAGCTACGGGCGCATGTCTGTGGTTGTGACGCCTCGATCCTGTCCGGACCGCAGCCGCGGAGGCTCCGGGATTTGAACCCGGGAGGGAGCCGAACTCCCAACCGCATTAGCAGTGCGGCGCCATAGACCAGACTAGGCGAAGCCTCCCGAGGTCCCCCTGGGGCCTCCGTGCGGAAACAGTACACACCGCCCTCCACCGGGTTGCCCGCCACCCCCCGCTCGCTCGACACGTCGACGTGACGTGGTCGTGTCCGCGCGTGCGGCTACGGGCCGCGGGTAGCCCAGCGGACCCGCTGTGAGGAGGACCCGCCGTGAAGGCGACCCTGATCTACGGAGCCGGCGACATCCGTGTCGAGGAGGTGCCGGACCCGACGCTGCAGAACCCGACCGACGCGATCGTGCGCATCACGCACTCGTGCATCTGCGGCAGCGACCTGTGGCCCTACAAGAGCCGCGAGCAGACCGAGCAGGGCGACCGCATCGGCCACGAGTTCATCGGTGTGGTCGAGGAGACCGGCTCGGACGTGGGCCGCGTCCGGAAGGGCGACCTGGTCGTCGCGCCGTTCTACTACGCCGACGGCACCTGCGAGTACTGCCGGGCCGGTCTGACCAGCGCCTGCCCGAACGGCAACGCCTGGGGCGCCGAGACCGACGGCGGCCAGGGCGAGGCGGCCCGCGTGCCGTACGCCGACGCGTCGCTGATGACGGTGGACGTCCCGCACGACTCGGCGCTGATGCCGAGCCTGCTGACGCTCTCCGACGTCTTCGGCACGGGCCACCACGCCGCGGTGTCGGCGAGGGTCGAGCCCGGGAAGGACGTCGCGGTGATCGGCGACGGTGCCGTCGGGCTGCTCGCCGTGCTGGCCGCGAAGCGCCTCGGCGCCGAGCGGATCGTCCTCATGGGCCGGCACAAGGACCGCACCGACCTCGGACGCGAGTTCGGCGCCACCGACGTCGTCGCCGAGCGCGGCGAGGAGGGCGAGCAGAAGGTCCGGGACGTCCTCGGCACCGACGGCGTGCACTCGGCGATCGAGGCCGTGGGCTACGAGCAGTCGCTGACCTCGGCGATCAACCTCACCAAGCCCGGGGGCCATGTCGGCATCGTCGGCGTGCCGCAGAGCGGCGAGCTGCCGAACCTGGCGCAGAAGTTCATGAAGAACGTGACCGTCGCCGGCGGCATCGCCCCGACCCAGGCGAACATGGCCGAGCTGCTGCCCGACGTCCTCGACGGGCAGATCGAGCCGGGCAAGGTCTTCGACCGCACCATCCCGCTCGACGAGACCCCGGACGGCTACCGGGCGATGAACGACCGCGGGGCGCTCAAGGTGCTCGTCCGGCCCTGACCCCCCCTGGAGCGAGGGACGCCCTCGCTGCCTCCCACGCAGCGACGGCGTCCCTCGCCCGGGCTCAGGCCACGCGGGTGTAGGTGATCCCGCCGTCGACGTCGATCGAGCCGCCGTGCAGGAACGCGCCCTCGTCGGTGACCGCGAAGCGCACCGCGTAGGCGACGTCGACGGGACGAACAGGGCGCCCGGCGACCGTCGCCTTCGTCATGGCCTCGAGCACGTCGGCGGAGTCGGCGTTGCCGGGCGTCGCGGTCGCACCCGGGGCGACGGTGTTGACCCGCACCCCGCGCGGCCCGTACTCGGCGGACCACGTGCGCGTCATCTGCTCGACGGCGGCCTTGCTGGCGGTGTACGCGGCGCCCATCGGGATACCAACGCGGGACATCCACGACCCGATGTTGACGATCGCGCCCTCGCCACGCGCCGCCATGGACGGGGCGATCGCGGCGACGAGCAGGTGGGGCGCGCGGACGTTGGTGGCGAGGACCGCGTCGAGGTCGGTGTCGCCGAGCGCGTCGGTCGGGCCGACCGGGTAGACGCCGGCGTTGTTGACCAGCACGTCGACCCGGCCGCCGAGCAGCGACGTCGCCTCGGCGGCGAACGCGCGGACGCCGTCGGCGGGACCCGCGAGGTCGACGGTGAGCGCGTGCGCCCGGCCGCCGTGGGCGGCGATCGCGTCGACGACCCGCGCCGCGCGGGCGGCGTCGCGCCCGGTGACGAGGACCTCGGCGCCCGAGGCGGCGAGCACGCGGGCGACGGCTTCGCCGATGCCGCTGGTGGCCCCCGTGACGAGGGCGGTGCGGCCGGCGAGCCGGTGGTCGGTGGGGAGGGAACGGAGCACGTCATCGTTGGACTGCACGGTCCATTCGTAGCACGCTTTGGACCGCGTGGTCCATCTCGGCGTAGGATCGACCCCGTGGCCACGACGGAGAAGGGGCGGCGGACCCGCCAGCGGATCATCGAGGCGACCGGCGAGCAGATCCTCGCGGCGGGCATCGGCGGCACGACGCTCGAGACCGTCCGCGCGGCCACGCTGACCAGCAAGAGCCAGCTGTTCCACTACTTCCCCGGCGGCAAGACCGAGCTCGTGCGCGAGGTCGCCGTGTGGGAGGGCGAGCAGCTGCTGGCCGCGCAGGAGCCGGAGATCCACGATCTCGGCTCCTGGGGATCGTGGCGGCGGTGGCGCGACGGGCTCGTCGACTACTACCTGGGGCAGGGGCGCTGGGCCTGTCCCATCGGGTCGCTCGCCACCGAGGCCGCGGCCGCCGACCCCGACACCGCCTCGCTGATCACGACGTCGATGACGGCGTGGAAGGACGCGCTGGCGGCCGGGGTGCGGCGGATGCAGGAGGCCGGGGAGGTCGACCCGGACGCCGACGCGGACCTCCTCGCCACCGGGATGGTCGCCGCGCTCCAGGGCGGCATCGTGCTCAGCCAGCCCGAGCGGTCCGGCCGCCCGCTCGAGGCCGTCCTCGACCAGATCCTCGACCCGCTGTTGGTCCGGGCCACGGCGCGAGCGGGGAGTTCGCGCGCGTAGAGGCCGCGAGCAGCGCGTTCGCTGCTCACGGGACCACCTGCCACGCGGTGTCAGGTACGGCGCAGCAGCCGCAGCAGGGCCGGCGGGCGCCCGCCGTAGCCCTCGGCCTCGAAGGCGGCGACGGCGATGCGGGGCAGGTCGCGCACCGCGTCGAAGACCAGGAACCGCGGCACCCAGGCGGGCCCGAAGCGGGCGTTGAACCGGTAGAGCGTCTCGATCTGCCACCACCGCGACGCGGTGCGCAGGAGCCGCGCCCACAGCCGCGCCACCGGCCCGGCGCCGATCTTCTCCCCGCGTTCGAGCGCCGAGCGGAAGACGGCGAAGTTCAGCGACACCCGGTCGACGCCGAGGCCCCGGCAGGCGCCGAGGAGCTCGGCGATGAGCAGCTCGTTGAGCCCGTTCTCGGGCACCGTCGGGTCGCGGATCATGATGTCGAGCGAGAGCCCCTCGGTCCCCCAGGGCACGAACTGCAGCACGCCGCGCACCTCGCCCTCGGCGGTCGCGACGACGAGCACGGCCTCGGGGTCGGCGTCGCCGTCGGCCACCCGCGAGAGCGCCATCGAGAAGCCGCGCTCGGCCGGCCCGCCCCGCCAGCGGGCGACGAGGTCGCGCAGCGCCGCCAGCTCGTCGGCGGGCACGTCGCGCAGGCGGCGCACGGTGGTCTCGTAGCCCGCGCGCCTGATCCGGGACACGGCCTGGCGGACGGTGCGCATCGACCGTCCCTGCAGCGAGAACGTGGCGACGTCGACGACGGCCTCGTCCCCGAGCTCCAGCGCGTCGAGCCCGCCCTCGCGCAGCCACACCCGCGCGCCGGCCTCCGAGCAGCCGAGCACCGCGGGCACCCAGCCGTAGCGCCGGCACGTCGCGAGGAACTCGGTGATCGCGCCGGGCCAGGCCTCGAGGTCGCCGAGCGGGTCGCCCGACGCCAGCGCCACCCCGGCCACCACCCGGTACGCGACGGCCGCCTTGCCCGTCGGCGAGAACACCACCGACTTGTCCCGGCGCAGCGCGAAGTAGCCCAGCGAGTCGGCGCGGCCGTGGCGGGCGAGCAGCTCGCGGATGCGTGCCCCGTCCTCCTCGCTCAGCGCCGGGCGCGGCTCGACGGAGCGCAGCAGGAAGTAGCCGCCGAGCACCACCGCGGCGACGCCGAACGTCAGCCCGAGCACGGCGGTGAGGTCGTCGAACCACCCCGCCGCGAACCGCACGGGCCCGCTGACCCCGACCAGCGACAGCCCCGCGTGCGCGAGCCGGTCCTCCAGGGTCGGCGGCCCGACCAGCAGGGACGGGCGGACCAGGAGCAGCAGCAGGACGGTGGCGAAGCCGCCGACGAGCATCTGCACCACGACCCGCACCGCGGCGAGCGGGCCGACCGGGTCGGGCAGGGCGGTGAACTCGCGGCGGGTCAGCAGCAGGCCGACGAGCAGCACCGCGACCACGACCGTCGGCACCAGGGCGTGCCGCCCGACGACGTGCGACGCGATGAGCAGCACGCACGCCGCGACGGCGAGCTGCCACGCCCGGCGCTTGCGCCGCCGCAGGCCCGTGGCCAGCATCATCAGCCCGATGCCGAGGGTCGCGACGACGACGGTGCCGACGAGCGTGGCCTCCGGGGGCAGCCCGAACCAGGTGGCCGGCTGCAGGCGCTTGCGCAGCAGGGGCGTCAGGATCGACAGGACCGTGAGCAGGCCGGCGACGCGGGCGGCCCAGGTGACCACCCGCGCGACGCGACGCCCGCGGAACCGGGCGAAGCGGCCCTCGACGGCGGCCGTCGTGGGGCGATCGGCCCGCACACCCGACGTCATGTGCCCTCCGGTCGGGGTGAGCGGTGACCCGCCCACCAGCGCGCACTAGCGCAGGTGCGCATCCAACCAGTTCAGGACGCGGCTGCGCGCCTCCATCTTGGTCGCCTCCTCCGAGTTCCCCTCGTCCAGGGGATCCGGCTGCACGGCGGCCTGCTCGTCGGCGTCGAAGCGGTGCTCCCGCGACGGGTAGACGACGACGTCGACGACGCGGCCCGAGGCGTGGGCGGCCTCGCGCAGCCGGTCGACCTCGGTGGGGTCGACCGGGTCGCCGCGCTCGCCGTAGAGCCCGAGCCACGGGCAGGTCAGCTCGCCGACGACGTCGAGCAGCGCCGGCAGCCCCGCCGACAGGGGCTTCGCGACACCGGCCGCGGACACCGTGATGACCGCACCCAGCGAGCGCTGCGCGGCGACGACGAGCGCGGCGGTGGCGCCGAGGTCGAACCCGAGGACGGCCATGCGGTCGGAGGGGACGCCGCGGCCGGCGAGCACGCCGAAGGCGGCGTCGGAGTCCGCGAGGACCGACTCGCCGGTGATCGCGGCGGCGGCGCGGTCGACGGCCTCGGCGTCGCCGGTCTGCTCGTCGATGCCGGGGTCGTCGCGGTGGTAGAGGTGCGGGGCGACGGCGAGCCAGCCCTCCCCCGCGAGCGCCTCGACGATGGCCTGCGTGCGCGACGTGACGCCCCGCGACTCGTGCAGCACGACGACACCGCCGCGCACCGCACCGTCCGGCTCCCCGATCGTCACCCGCAGCTGCGTCTCGTCGACCAGCGGGATGGTCTCGGTGTGCAAGCCCGTCATGCGTTCAGCCTTCCACGTCGGCGGCCCGTCGGCCCGGGCGCCCGGTCGATCACCGCGGGCCGGACGGACGACGTCGACCGGCGTTTACCGTGGTGACCGTGCCCGTGCGCCTCCGAGACGACCTCGCCGCCCTGCCCACCTACGTCGCCGGTCGCACCGTGCCGGGGGCGGTCAAGCTCGCGAGCAACGAGATGCCGCTGCCGCCGCTGCCCGCGGTGCGCGCGGCGATCGAGCGCGCGGCCGAGGCCGGCAACCGCTATCCCGACATCGCCGTCACGACACTGACCGCGCGCCTGGCCGAGCACCACGGCGTCGACCCGGCGCGGATCGCGGTCGGCTGCGGGTCGGTGGCGCTGTGCGGCCAGCTCGTCCAGGCGATGTGCGCGCCCGGGGACGAGGTCGTGTTCGCGTGGCGGTCGTTCGAGGCCTACCCGATCGTCTCGCTCACCGGGCACGCGCAGGCCGTGACGGTGCCGCTGACCCCGGGCCACGTCCACGACCTCGACGCCATGGCCGACGCGATCACCCCGCGCACGCGCATCGTCTTCGTCTGCAACCCGAACAACCCGACCGGCACGGCCGTCGACGAGACCGCGCTGCGGGCCTTCCTCGCCCGCGTCCCGTCCGACGTGCTCGTGGTGCTCGACGAGGCCTACCGCGAGTTCGTCGCCGACCCCGCCGTCCCCGACGGCCTCGCGCTCGCCGCCGAGCACGACAACATCTGCGTGCTGCGGACCTTCTCGAAGGCCCACCGCCTCGCCGGCCTGCGCGTCGGCTACGCGGTCGGCCCGGCCGAGCTCGCGGCCGCGCTGCGCGGGGTCTCGGTGCCCTTCGCCGTGTCCGCGCCCGCGCAGGCCGCGGCACTCGCCGCGCTCGACCACCTCGACGAGCTGCTCGCCGACTGCGCCGGGGCGGTCGCCGAGGTGGCGCGGATGACCGAGGTGCTGCGCTCGCAGGGGTACGAGGTGCCGCCCTCGCAGGCCAACTTCGTCTGGCTGCCGCTGCGCGACCGCGCGCTGGCGTTCGCCGAGCACGCGCTGGAGAACAAGGTCGTCGTGCGGGCGTTCGACGGCTTCGGGGTGCGGGTCAGCGCGGGGACGGCCGAGGAGGTCGACCTGTTCCTCGCCGCGGCGGGCTCGTTCGGCGGCTGAACGGGCTGAGTGGGCTGAGTGGGCTGCGGGCGCCGGACCAGCCACCCGTGCGCCGGTCGCTCGACGAGGGCGGTCAGCGCCCAGCCCAGCAGGACCGCGCAGGCGACGACGAGCGCGAGGCGCCACCACGGGTGGTGGCCGGCGGTCGCCTCGAACGCCCAGGCGGCGAAGTAGCCGAGCTGCTGGTTGACGAGGTAGACGCCGTAGGAGATGCCGGCGAGCCAGGTGACGACGCGTGGCAGCGGGCCCACGCGCAGCACGCCCCAGTCGCGCCCGGCGGCCGCCGCGGCGATCCCGACCACGGCGAACCCGAGGGCGAGCACCGAGGGCAGGTCGGGCTCGTGCAGGTCCTCGGCGACGAGGCCGGCGACCACGAGCAGGACGAGGTGCGGCAGTCCCAGGCGTCCGCGCGACCACAGCCACACCGCGAGCCCGATCCCGAAGCACTGCCACCGGAACATCACCAGGCCGTGCAGCACCCGCGTCGCGAGCCCGTCGGGTGCCGCGAGCTCCATGACCAGGACCGGGACGACGACGCCGCCCCAGGCCACGAGCGGGAGCGTCCAGCGTCGGCGCCAGAACCCGCGCCCGAGGCCCGCGGCGGCCACCGCGGCGAGCGTGAACACGCCCAGCTGCGCGGGCAGCGTCCAGTACGAGTGGTCGAGGTACGGGATCGCCGGGTCCCAGGTCTGCAGCAGCAGGAGGTTCCCGATGAGGACGTCGCCGGTGGGCCGCGGGTAGCCGAAGTCCGCGGCCCACAGGGTCGCGAGGTAGGTGACGGTCACGGCGACGACGTAGGCGGGCAGGAGGCGCGCCAGCCGGTCGACCCACCAGCGCCCCGGCGGCCGCGTCGCCAGCGTCCGACACACGAAGAACGCCGAGACGACCATGAGCGTGTTCGCGCCGGCCTCGACGGCCCAGTCGAACGGCATGGGCGGCAGCCACGGCATGACGCCGATGACCGAGTGGGTGGCGTGCTGGACGACGACGCTCGTGACGGCGGCGACGCGCACGACGTCCCAGCTCAGCTGCCGTGTCCGACCCACGGGGCGCGATGCTGGGAGTGGATCCTGAGAGGGTGCTGTGACGACGCCACGGTGCGGCTGAGGTCAGCAGGTGTCCAGCTCACGCGCCGGCACACGACGGGTGATCTCCCGCACCTTGCCCTCCCGGCGCCCCTCGAGCAGGCGCACCGCGCCCAGGCAGAACTGCACCCACAGGCCCGCCTGCACCTCGCGGCCGACGACCAGCCGGCGGTAGAAGAGCTCGGCGGCGCGGTCGCCGGCCCGGGACCAGACCTCGATCTCGAAGTCGACGACGCCCGGCTCGACGTCGGACGCGCGGAACTCGATCTGGCCGGCCTCGAGGTGGCCCGCGAGCGTGCCGAAGCGGAACGACCGCTCGGTGCGCAGGATCACGCGCACCGGCCCGTCCCACGGCGCGGGCATGTAGACGCGGTACTCGTCACCGAGGAGCATCCGCCCGGG
Organism: Actinomycetospora straminea; assembly: GCF_028737255.1. Taxonomy (GTDB): domain Bacteria; phylum Actinomycetota; class Actinomycetes; order Mycobacteriales; family Pseudonocardiaceae; genus Actinomycetospora; species Actinomycetospora straminea. The sequence goes on from NZ_JAQZAN010000014.1 coordinate 118,442, forward strand.
CTCGCCCCGCTCGCGCGCGAACGTCACGACGTGCGGCGGCGCGCCCGCGTCGAGGTCGCGGGAGAGGGTCTCGATCAGCTCGGCGGCGTCGTGGCGGGCGTCCACCGCCCGGACCGAGAACGTCCGGTGGAACAGCGGCCCGTGCCCGTGCGCGTAGGTCTTGGTCCGCTCGTCGACCAGCGCGAGGGGCCAGGGCGCCGGCAGGTCGGTGGCGCCGCCGCCGGTCCGTTCGCGCTCGATGATCCGCAGGGCCCGCAGGTGCCGGTTGGCCATGATCAGGGCACCCCAGCCGCGCCGGAGACGACCGAGCGGGGGGCGGCTCGAGAAGAGGCGTCGCATGACCATCCTCCGTGGGTAGCCGACCGGCGATGACAGCATGCCCCGGGCCGTCCGGCTCCGACCCGTCAGGTACCTGCCCAGCGAGGGAGACCACCGCGTGAGGTTCACGGCCCACCCCGATCCGGCGCGCGGGCTGCGCGAGATCGCCGAGTACAGGCTGAACTACGACCCGTCCGACACCGAGGGGCGCGGCTGGCACCACGACCGCGTCCGGCACCTGCTCGGCGACGAGGTGCCCGGCGAGCCGGTGGCCGACGGACCGTTCCGGCTGGCCTGCCGCCTCGTGCACGACTACGAGTTCGCCCACCCGAAGATCATGCGGGCGTACTTCCACGCCGACGCCCCGCTCGTGGGGCGGGACATGCTGCTCGAGGGCCGGTTCACGGTGCTGCGCTTCCCCATGGGGGTGCGGGTCGACGCCGAGGTGGACGAGGTCCGCGACCGGGCCGACGGCACCCGCGAGCGCTCCTGGGGCTGGAGCTACCGGACCCTCGAGCACCACCTGGAACGGGGCCGGCTGGTGTACGAGGTGATCAAGAACCTGGACACCGGCCGGGTCGAGTTCGTCATCACCGGGGTCTCCAGCCGCGCCGCCATCCCCAACCCGGTCGTCGCCCTGGGCTTCGGGGTGTTCGGGCGCTGGACGCAGACCCGGTTCTACCGCGCCGCGAGCAACCGCCTCGCCCGGCTCGTGGCCGAGGTCCACGCGGGCGCGCCGCGTCCGGAGCCCCGCCGGATCGGGCCCGGCGACGTCGTGGTGGCGCCGACGGGCTGACCGGGTCGAGGCCGGGACCTGACCCGAAGTCGGTGGTGTGCGACCGGCCCGGCGGGGCACCCTCTCCTCACCCACGACGTGCCGAGGTGATCGATGAGCGGCGACGAGGACCCGACCCCTCCGGCCGAGCCCGACGGCGAGCTGGCGCACGCCGTGGACGACGCCATGAAGAAGGAGGTCTGGCGCGCCCTCGCCCCGCAGTTCCAGCGCAACGCCTTCGAGAACCGGCGCGTCCGGCCGCCGCGCCACCGCGACGAGGTCCAGGAGATCCTCGACAGGCTGCGCGACGAGGACCCGGGCGAGGAGCGTCCCTAGGTCACGTCACCAGCCGACCTGGATCAGCCACAGGTGGCCGTCCGGGTCGGCGACGGTGCTCTGGTGGCCCCAGCCGGGGTCACCCGGCGCCACGACGACGGTGGCCCCGGCCGCGCGGGCCTGCTCGGTGAGGGCGTCGACCTCGGCCGGCGAGCCCACGATCCGGTTCAGCAGGCACTCGCTCGTCCCCCGCGGCGCGACCTCGTGGTCGGCCGTCACCCAGCCGAAGCCGCCGGTGGGGATGAGGACGAGCTCGACGTCCGCGCCGAGGCGGAACCGGAGCGGCTCGGGCACGCCGTCCTCGGCGGGCTCGCCGACGGCCTCCAGGTCGAACGCCGCGCGGTAGAAGTCGTGCGCGACCCGCCGGTCGGCGGTGGGCAGGGCGATCGCGAACGGCACGGCTCTCCTCCTCGGTCGCTCGGGCGGCGTCGTTGACCTCGACCTCGGTCGAGCTCCTAGCGTCGCGGCATGGCGACGAGCACACCAGAGCGCTACCGGGCGGTGGTCATCCCGCACGTCATGGTCGACGGCGCGAGGAGGGCCATGGCCTTCTACCGCGAGGCCTTCGGCGCGGAGGAGCTGTTCACGATCGACGCCCCCGACGGCACGGTGATCCACGCCGAGATGGCGATCGGGTCGTCGGTGTTCATGCTGGGCGACGCCGAGGCACCCTTCGCCCCGCCCGGTCCGGGTGGGAGCACCGTCGGCCTGCACGTCTACGTCCAGGACGTCGACGACCTCGCCGCCCGTGCGGCGCGGGCCGGGGCCGAGGTGCTCCAGGAGCCGACCGACATGTTCTACGGCGACCGGTCGGTCATGCTGCGCGACCCGTTCGGCCACGTGTGGGTGTTCCTCGCCCACCAGGAGGACCTGTCGACCGACGAGATCGTCGCCCGGGGACGCGCGCTCCTCGGTCAGCCGCCCGGCGCCTGACCTGCGGAAGCGGGGGGATTCGAACCCCCGGTCACTCTCGTGACGTCCGCTTTCAAGGCGGATGCAATCGGCCGCTCTGCCACGCTTCCGCGGGCCAGGGTAAGGGCCGGTCAGGAGTCGGCGCGCAGCTTGGTCACGACGCGCTCGAACACGTCGCCGATGACCTTGCGCTCGTGGTCGTCGAGCAGGTCGACGAAGTGCGCGCGCACGCCCTCGAGGTGGTCGGGCGCCGCGCGGCGCAGCACGTCGAAGCCGTGGTCGGTGAGGACGGCGAAGACCCCGCGGCCGTCGGAGGGACACAGCTCGCGGCGCACGAGGTCGTCGGCCTCGAGCCGCGAGACCTGGTGGGAGAGCCGCGACTTGGACGCGACGACCTCCTCGGCGAGCAGGCTCATCCGCATCCGGTGGTCCTGCTGCTCGGAGAGGCGCACCAGGATCTCGTAGTCGGCCAGCGAGAGCCCGTGCGCGTCCGACAGCTCGCGGTTGAGCCGGCCCGCGAGGAGGGCCTGGCCCACGATGTAGTTCCGCCACGCGTGCCACTCGACGGGGTCGAGCCAGCGCGGCTCATGCTCGGCCATCCCCGCAGGATAGTGCGGAACACGTACCCGTGGTACGGGACGCGGCGGACCGGCGCCACCCGCGCGTCGCCGCTAGCGTCGCGCCCCGTGTACGCGATCAGCATCCGCGAGCCCGGCGGTCCCGAGGTCCTCGAGTGGGTCGAGCACCCCGACCCGGAGCCCGGCGAGGGCGAGGTCGTCGTCGACGTCGTCGCCTCGGCCGTCAACCGCGCCGACGTCATGCAGCGCCAGGGCAACTACCCGCCGCCGCCCGGCGCGTCGGAGATCCCGGGGCTGGAGTGCTCGGGACGGATCTCGGCCCTGGGCGCCGGGGTGACGGGGTGGTCGGTCGGCGACGAGGTCTGCGCGCTGCTGGCCGGCGGGGGCTACGCCGAGAAGGTCGCGGTCCCGGCGGTCCAGCTGCTCCCGGTGCCCGACGGCGTGTCGCTGACCGACGCCGGCGGGCTCCCCGAGGTCGCGTGCACGGTGTGGTCGAACCTCGCCATGACCGGGCACCTGCGCGAGGGTGAGACGCTCCTCGTGCACGGCGGGTCGGGCGGCATCGGCACCCACGCGATCCAGGTGGGCAAGGCCCTGGGCGCGCGGGTGATCGCCACCGCGGGCTCGCCGGAGCGGCTGCAGGCCTGCCTGGACCTCGGCGCCGACCTCGCGATCGACTACCACGACGAGCTGCCCGACGAGGTCGCGAAGGCCACCGACGACCGCGGCGTCGACGTCATCCTCGACAACATGGGCGCCTCGATGCTGACGGCGAACCTCGCGTCGCTCGCGACCGGCGGGCGCCTCGTGATCATCGGGCTCATGGGCGGCGCGAAGACCGAGATCAACCTCGGCTCCATGCTCGGTCGGCGGCTCTCGATCAGCACCACCACCCTGCGCGGTCGGCCCGTCGAGGGCCCCGACGGCAAGGGCGTCATCGTCGCCGCCACGCGGGACGACCTCTGGCCGCTCGTGGGCCAGGGCCGCGTCCGCCCGGTGATCCACGAGTACCTCCCCGCCGCCGAGGCGTCCCGGGCGCACGAGGCGCTCGACGCGGGCGGGGTCGTCGGCAAGCTCGTGCTCGTCGTGCAGGACGAGGACGGGGTGCTGGGCGGCTGAGGCTGGACGCGCCGGTGGAGCGAAGGACTCCTCGGCGGCGCAGGACGCAGCGAGGGTCACCCTCGCTCCGGGCGCGTCACCGGGCCTGCGAGGAGCGAGGGTCGCGTTCGCTGCGTGGGACGCAGCGGACGTGACCTTCGCTGCGACACCCCGGGCACCCCGCTGCGACACCCCTGGCACCCCGCCGCGACACCCCAGGCACCCCGAGGCGCCCGGGCGCACCGCGGCGTCGGGGGCTCAGAGGCGGGCGAGGGCGCTGACGAGCGTGTCGATCTCGGCGCGGGTGGTGTAGTGCGCGAGGCCGACGCGGACGACGCCGCCGACCTCGGCCCCGCCCAGCACCTCGAGCGCGCCGGCGTCGCCGGTGTCGGTGAGCACGCAGACGCCGTGCTCCGCGACGCGCTCGGCGACCTCGCGGGCCGTGCGCCCGGCGACGGTGAAGGCGACGACCGGGATGCGGCGCGGGGGCTCGCCGATGACCATGACGCCGGGCAGGAAGCGCAGCTCGGAGACGAGGTAGGCGGTCAGCTCGTCCTGGTGGCTGCGCACCGAGCTCATGGAGGTCAGCACGCGGTCGCGGCGGGGGCCGGCGGCGTGGTCGTCGAGGTCGGCGAGGTAGTCGATCGACGCGACGAGCCCGGCGAGCAGGGCGTACGGGGCGTCGCCGACCTCGAGGCGCTCGGGCCCCTTCGCCGACGCGTCGAGGGAGGCCGCGGGCAGGCGGTCGAGCAGGTCGGGGTTGCGGAACACCAGCGCGCCCACCGGCGGCCCGCCCCACGCCGCCGCCGAGAGCACCATGACGTCGGCGCCCATCGTGTCGAGGTCCAGCGGCAGGAACGGCGCGGCCGCGCTCGCGTCGACGACCATCAGCGGCTCGACCCCGGCGCCCCGGTGCGGCAGGGCGTGGACCTTGCGCGCGATCGCGGCGACCTCGGTGCGCGTGCCGATCGCGGGGTCGGCCGCGGTGATGGCGACGACCCGGGTGCGCTCGCCCAGGAGCTCGTCGAACTGCCAGCTCGGCAGCTCGCAGGTCTCGACGTCGATCTCGGCGGTGCGCAGCCGCCCGCCCGCGCGCTGCGCCGCCCGCTCCCAGGGGGCCACGTTCGCGGTGTCGTCGAGGCGGGACACGACGACCTCGTCGCCGAGGTCCCAGTCGGCGCCCAGGGCGTCGGCAAGCCGCTCGAGCAGCGGGGCCGGCCCGGGACCGAGGACGACGCCCTTGGGGTCGGCGCCGACGAGGTCCGCGACCGCGCGCCGGGCGGCCTCGATGATGGCGCCGCCGCGCTGCGAGGCGGGGAACACGCCACCGGGCCGGGAGACGGGTGCACGGAGTGCCGAGGACACGGCCGTCGCCACCTGTTCGGGGACCTGCATGCCCGTCGGACCGTCCAGGTGCACCCATCCGTCACCCAGCGCAGGCACCAGCCCGCGGACCCGAGCGACGTCGAACGTCATGCCTTCGGAGGGTACGGAGCGACACGCGGGCCGACGACGGCGGTCAGCTCAGGTGACATCAGCGGGCGGTGGGCGGGCGCCGGACGAGCGCACGGCGCCGTCGCGTGGAGGATGGAGGCATGAGCGAGGCACCCGGGAACCGTCCCTCCGCGCCCACCCCCGGCGACCAGGTCATGATCGTCGGCCCGGACGGGCAGCCGGTCGGCACCGTGCGGGTCCCCGACGACGGCCAGGAGCCCGAGGCGCAGGCCGTCGACGGCACCCCGGCGCCGGCGGAGCGCCGCGAGGACCTCTCCGAGGCCGTCGAGGAGCCCGCGAAGGTCATGCGCATCGGCATGATGATCAAGCAGCTGCTCGAGGAGGTCCGCGAGACCGACCTCGACGACGCCAGCCGCGGGCGCCTGCGCGAGATCCAGACCTCGTCGCTGCGCGAGCTCGAGTCCGCGCTCGCGCCGGAGCTGCGCGAGGAGCTCGGCCGCCTCATCGAGCCGTTCTCCGCCGAGGAGGCGCCGACGGCGGGCGAGCTGCGCATCGCCCAGGCCCAGCTCGTCGGGTGGCTCGAGGGCCTGTTCCACGGCATCCAGACCGCGCTCGTCGCCCAGCAGATGGCGGCGAAGGTGCAGCTCGAGCAGATGCGCCGCGGGCTGCCCGCCGGGTCCGGGGCGTCCGCGGGCGGCGGTCAGGCCACCGGCCAGTACCTCTGACGGGCGCCGGGGCGAGAGGCGGCACGAGAGGCGGGCCACTGCGCGAGCCGGTCCACCGGGACCGTGCCCCCGCGCAGGTACGCTCACGCCTCGTGGCCGTCCCCGCACTCGCGCGCCAGGACGCCGACGACTCGGCGCCCGTGGAGCACGCGCCGTCCCCGCGCAGCTGGGGACGCGCGTTCGCGGACATCCGGGCCGCGATCGCCCAGCGCGAGCTCTGGGGCCACCTCGGCTGGCAGGACATCAAGCAGCGCTACCGCCGCTCGGTGATCGGCCCGCTGTGGATCACGATCAGCATGGCGGTCACCGCCGCCGCGCTCGGCGGGCTCTACTCGCAGCTGTTCGGCCAGCCCATCGGCACGTTCATGCCGTACGTGACCGTCGGGTTCATGATCTGGTACTTCATCAGTGCGTGCGTGCTGGAGGGCACCGAGACCTTCATCGCCAACGAGGGCCTCATCCGGTTCCTCCCGGCGCCGCTGATGATCTACGTGTTCCGCACGGTGTGGCGCCAGATCCTCTTCTTCGCGCACAACGTCGTCGTCTACGTCGTGGTGCTCGCGATCTTCTTCCGGCAGCTCGACGAGCCCTACCGCATGGTCAACATCGTGCCGGGCACCGCGGACCTGCCCGGCGTCCTGCACCCGGGTCTGAGCTGGTGGGCGCTGCTCGCGATCCCGGCGTTCGTGCTGATCGTGATCAACGGCATGTGGGTGACGCTGCTGTTCGGCATCATCTCGGCCCGCTTCCGCGACATCCCGCCGGTGGTCGGCAGCTTCATGCAGCTGTTCTTCACGATGACGCCGATCATCTGGACCACGGACCTGCTGCGCGGCGGCGAGCCGGGCAGCATCAAGGCGATCATCGAGCAGCTCGCGAAGCTGAACCCCTTCTACCACTTCATCGAGATCTTCCGGGCGCCGCTCGTGGGCCAGATGCAGAGCTGGACCCACTGGGCGGTCGCCGGCGGGATCACCGTCGTCGGCTGGGCGCTGGCGCTCATCGCGCTGCGCAACTACCGCTCCCGCGTCGCGTACTGGGTGTGAGCGCCATGGTCAGCATCGAGGTCCGCGGGGCCAGCGTCGAGTTCCCGATCTTCGACGCCAAGAACCGGTCGCTCAAGAAGTCCGTACTGGGCCGCGCGGGCGGGCGGATCAGCGCGCAGAAGGTGCCGGTGGTCGAGGCGCTGCGCGACGTCGACCTGACCCTCGGGCAGGGCGACCGCGTCGGGCTCGTCGGGCACAACGGCGCGGGCAAGTCGACGCTGCTGCGCCTGCTCGCCGGCATCTACGAGCCGACGCGCGGGCGGGCGAGCATCCGCGGCCGCGTGGCGCCCGTCTTCGACCTCGCCGTCGGCATGGACCCCGAGATCTCCGGCTACGAGAACATCCTCATCCGCGGCCTGTTCCTCGGCATGACCCGCCGCGAGATGGAGCGCCGCGTCGACGAGATCGCCGACTTCACCGAGCTCGGCGACTACCTGAACATGCCGCTGCGCACCTACTCCACCGGCATGCGGGTGCGGCTCGCGCTCGGCGTGGTCACCTCGATCGACCCCGAGATCCTCATCCTCGACGAGGGCATCGGTGCGGTCGACGCCGCGTTCCTGGAGAAGGCCCGCGACCGGCTGCGCGACCTCGTCGGACGCTCCGGGATGCTCGTGTTCGCCTCGCACTCCGACGAGTTCCTCGTCGAGCTCTGCGACACCGCGATCTGGATGGACGGCGGCGTCATCCGCGAGCAGGGCCCGCTGCGCGACGTCGTCAGCCACTACAAGGGCCGCGACGTCTTCGAGAACCTCAGCGCGGAGACCCTCGAGCGCCTCGATCGGGCGGGCAGCTCCGGGTGAGCCCCGACACCGCCGACACCGCCGCCGATACCGAGACCGTCACCGCCGTCGTCGTCACCCGGCAGCGGGCGGACCTGTTGGTCGACGGCCTCGCGGTGATCGCGAAGCAGACCCGCCGGCCCGACCACCTCGTCGTCGTCGACAACGGCCCCGACGAGGAGACCCGCGCGGTCGTCGAGAGCTGCGGGCTGCCCGTCACCTACCTGCCGTCGCACCACAACCTCGGCGGCGCCGGCGGCTACGCGCTGGGCATGCTCACCGCGCTCGCGCGCGGCACCGACTGGCTCTGGCTCGCCGACGACGACGGCCGGCCGGTCGACGAGCACGTGCTCGCGACCCTGCTCGACGTCGCGCGGCGGCGGGGGCTCGCGGAGGTCTCACCGGTGATCGCCGACATCGCCGACCCCGACCGGCTCGCGTTCCCCCTGCGCCAGGGCCTGCGCTGGATGCGCCGGCGCAGCGAGCTCGCCGCGTACGGCGACGAGGAGCTCCTGCCGGGGATCGCGCACCTGTTCAACGGCGCCCTGTTCCGCGCGTCGACCCTCGACGTCGTCGGCGTCCCCGACCTGCGGCTGTTCGTCCGGGGCGACGAGGTCGAGGTGCACCGCCGGCTGTCGCGGTCGGGCCTGCCGTACGGGACGTGCCTGACCACCGCGTACGTGCACCCCGACGGGTCGGCGGAGTTCAAGCCGATGCTCGGCGGACGCGTGCACGCCCAGGACCCGGGAGACGCGACGAAGCGGTACTACACCTACCGCAACCGCGGCTACCTGCTCGCCCAGCCCGGGCTGCGGAAGTTCGGCGCGATCGAGCACCTGCGCTTCGCCTGGTACTTCCTCGTCTCGCGGCGCGACCCGGCCGCGCTGCGGGAGTGGCTCGCGCTGGTCCGCCTCGGCCGCCGCGAGCGTTTCCTGCGCCGCTGAGGTCCCATCCACCTCACGCATCACCCACAGGTGCCCCACGGGGAGGTCCGCCTCACGGGGGCCACCGACCCCCCGACTAGCCTCGCAGCGTGCTGACCTCGGAACAGACCGTCAGCCCGGGGCGCCCGGGCGCGGATGTGTCCGAGACCCCGGACGGGGGGCGTCCGACCCGGGGCCCGCGCTGGTTGCGGCTGCTCGCGGTCGGGCTGGGCCTGCTCGGCACCGGCCTGGCGCTGCTGTTCCCGTTCCTGCCGGTGGTCCAGGACACCGCGACGATCACGTGGCCCAGCGCGACCACCGGCACCCGTCCGGTCGACGCCCCGCTGGTGGCCTACCGGCCCGAGACGATGAGCATCACCGTGCCGTGCCGGGCGGTCCAGGAGCTCGACGCGCGCTCGACCGGCACGGCGACGGTCGTCTCCACGTACCCGGTGCTGTCCGACCCGGGCGCGCAGGTCGGCATGCGCCTGACCGTGGAGAACGGCCAGCTCGTCCTCAACGACCGCGGCCAGCAGATGGCCAACGCCGCGGTGCCGCCCGGCGACTGCACGGTGCGGATCGTCTCCGACGCCGGCTCCACCCTCATCGACCTCGGCATCGGCCAGGAGATCCGGCTGCCGTTCGACGCCCGCCCGCAGGTCGTGGGGATCTACTCCGACCTCGACGACGGGCAGGACGACGTCGCCGGCGTCTCGGTGTCGATCACGCCGGACACGCGGTTCGAGACATCGCCGACGACGCTCAAGGTGCTCGCCGGCGTCCTCGCCGTGCTCGCCGTCGCGGGCGGGGTGTGGGCGCTGCACGCCCTCGACGTGCGCGCCGGCCGGCGGGCGCCGCGCCTGGCGCCGAAGGGCTGGTGGTGGCCGACCGGACGCGACCTCGTGGTCACCGCCGTGCTCGGCGTCTGGGCCGTCATCGGTAGCCAGACCTCCGACGACGGCTACATCCTCGGGATCGCGCGCGGGCGCGAGTCGGCGGGCTACATCGGCAACTACTACCGCTGGTTCAACGTTCCCGAGGCGCCGTTCGGCTGGTTCTACGAGCTCTACGCGCAGTGGATACGCATCGACGACTCGGTGCTGTGGCTGCGCGTGCCGTCGGTGGCCATGGGGATCGTGTCCTGGCTCCTCATCAGCCGCGAGATGCTGCCGCGGCTGGGCCAGCAGGTCCGCCGGTCGAAGGCCGCGGCCTGGGCCGCGGCGATGGTCTTCCTCGCGTTCTGGCTGCCCTACAACAACGGCCTGCGTCCCGAGCCGGTCGTCGTCATCTCCGCCCTGCTCGCGTTCTGCGCGGTGGAGCGCGGGGTCGCGACGCGCCGCCTCGCCCCCGTCGCGCTCGGCCTGCTCGCGGCGGCGTTCGCGGTCGCCGCGACGCCCACGGGCTTCATCGCCGTCGCCCCGTTCCTCGCCGCGGCCCGGCCGCTGTGGAAGCTCGTCATGGAGCGGGTGCGCTTCGGCGGCTGGCTGCCCGTCCTCGCGCCGGTGACGGCGTCCGGTCTCCTCGTGCTCGTCGCGATCTACTCCGACCAGACCTGGTCCGCGGTGTGGGAGGCCACCCGCCTGCGCACGCTGCTGGGGCCGAACTGGAGCTGGTTCCAGGAGGTCGTGCGCTACCAGTCGCTGTTCGGCACGGCGGCCGACGGCTCGCTCGCGCGCCGCTTCCCCGTGCTGTTGCTGATGCTCGGCATCGCCGTGTGCATGGTCGTGCTGCTGCGCCGCGACAAGATCGCCGGGGCGGCGCTCGGGCCGTCGCAGCGCCTCATCGGGTCGTCGGTCATCGCGTTCGTCGTCCTCGCCCTGACACCGACGAAGTGGACCCACCACTTCGGCGCGTTCGCCGCCCTCGGCGCCGGCATGGCCGCGCTGACGGCGCTGGCCACCTCGTCGGACGTCCTGCGCTCGCGGCGCAACCGCATGCTGTTCCTCGCCGCCCTGTTCGCGGTGCTCGCGCTGGCGTTCACCGGCCCGAACACCTGGTGGTACACGAACAACTGGGGCGTCCCGTTCGCCGGCGGGCCGCCGATCTGGGACGGCTGGCCCTTCGGCTACGGCCTCACCGAGCCGTGGCCGGTGTACACGCTGTGCCTCGGCGTCTCGGTGATCCTGCTGATCGTCGCGGGGATCGAGCACATCCGCGGCGTGCCGCGGCCCGACCCGCCGGCGCAGCCCGAGGAGCCGGGCAAGCCGTCGGCGGCGGCGTCCGCGATGGGCGCGGTGCTCGCCCCGCCCCGCGAGGCGCTCGGCAAGCTGCGCCGCACCCGCGGCGGCTCGACCGTCGAACGCCGGGCCCGGGCGCTTCGGGTGGGCTCGGCGCCGATCGCGCTGGTCTGCGCGGCGCTGCTCGCGTTCGAGATGGTGTCGATGACCGACGGCATCGAGGCCCAGGCCGGCAGCTTCTCCCTCGGCGGCGACGTCCTCGACCACCCCTTCGGCGGCAGCTGTGGCCTGGCCGACCGGGTGCGCGTCGAGGGCTCGACCCTCGCCGGCGTCCTGCCCGCCGCGCCCGCGCCCACCGGGCTCGCGCCGTCGGACCCCGGCGTGCTGCCGACCGTCGCCCCGCCCACCCCCACGACGGCCCCCGCCGCGGGCACGGACGGCTCGGACGGCTCGGACGGCTCGGCGGGCAGCGACGCGACCAGCGGCACCGACGGCGGCGGCACGACGACCACCACCCCGCCCTCGACGTCCACGACGCCCGGGGCCACCACCTCCGCCACGCCCACCCCGGCGCCGCTGCCGGCCAACACCGTGCCGGCGTCGGCGCCCGAGGCCCAGCTCGTCGAGCCCGGGCCCGCGAACTCCGGCTTCTCTCTCGCCGGCGCGAGCCCGCCGGTCGGCGGCGGCACCGGGGTGTCGGGCTACGAGTACTCGCTGCGCAACGGGCTCGCCGACGAGGCGCTCGGGTCCTACGACGACGCGGGCACGGGCACCGGCGTCCTGCGCACCGACTGGTACTCGCTCGACGACGAGCTGCGCGCGGGCACCACGCCGCTCGTCCTCACCGTCGCCGGGCGGCTCAACGGCGGCAACTTCCTCACGCTGCAGTACGCCGACCGCCTGCCCGACGGCCGCGTCCGCATCCTCGGGCAGGACCCGATCGACGACGGCCGGTTCGGCGAGCCGGGCTGGCGCGAGATCCGGCTCAACCTGGCCGCCGGCCGGGGCGCGCAGGCCGACGAGGTGCGGCTCATCGCCCAGGACCGCGCGCTGGGTCCCGACGGCTGGCTCGCGATCGCCCCGATGCGCGGACCCCAGCTCGTGCCGCTGACCGAGATCCTCGGGCCGGAGAACCCGGGCTACCTCGAGTGGCCGGTGCAGTTCGCGAGCCCGTGCCTGCGGCCGTTCGACGTGCGCGACGGCATCGCCGAGGTCGCGCGCTACCGCCTCATCGCCGACGCGAGCCAGCTGCGTCCCGGCGGCGTGAACTGGTCGTCGGCCAACGCCGGCGGGCCGCTCGGGTGGATCGAGGTCCTGGAGCGGCGCACCGAGCTGCCGACCTACCTCGAGGGCCAGCCCCAGCGCGACTGGGGCATCGTCGAGCGCCTCGACCCGTACACCCCGGACGCCGTGGCGCCGACCGTCATCCGCGGCCAGCGCGAGATCTCGGGGACCTACACCCCCGGGCCCATCGGCGACCCGCCGCCCGGGACGCCCTCGCCCTCGCGCTGAGCGACGCGCGGGGGGTTGGAGCGGGGGGTTGGCGGCGGGGGGTTTGGCAGCGAACGCGCTGTTCGCTGCCTCTAGGCGCGCGAACTCCCCGCTCGCGAGCGACGGAGCCTCCCCAGGCGCCGAGCGAACGGGGAGTTCCGGCGCGTAGAAGCAGCGAACCGCCCGTTCGCTGCGGTCCGGGGACAACGCCCGGGAGAACGCTCCGGGGCCGGGCCGGGGGCGTCAGTCGCGGAAGATGACCGTCCGCATGACGACGAAGTTGATCGTCGTGGCGCAGGCCTGGGCGATGAACCAGGACAGGAAGCCGGCGAGGGGGCCGGGGTCGATCGACGGCGCGTCCATGACGTGCAGCACGAGCGCGGCGACGCCGACGTTGACCGCGAAGGTCGAGCCGTAGAGCACCACGAAGCCCAGGAACCGCCCCGCGCCGCCCGAGGAGGAGGCGAAGGTGAAGCGCCGGTTGAGCAGGTAGGCCGTCGTGGTGCCGAGGATGAACGACACCGCCTTGGCCAGCGGCGCCCAGGTGCTCAGCGCGAGGAGCCCGGCGTAGACGCCGAGGTCGACGGCCGCGGCGACGGCGCCGATCGCGACGAAGCGCACGATCTGGGCCTTGAGGCCGAGCGGCGCGGGTCGCTCGCCGGTGTCGGGGCCGGTCACGGTCATGCGTCGAGGGTACGAGCCCCCGCACCCCGACCTCGTCGGGGTGTCGCGCGGGCGCGTCGATATCGTCGACACCCATGGCCGTGGTGGCAGCACAGGAGGGCCGGGCCGACCCGGCTCCCGGTGCGGACCCCCGCGACGAGTCCGCCGGGCCGCCGTGGCGCGGCGGCAGCCGGGCCGCGGGGTGGTGGCTCGCCGCCCTCGCGGCGATCACCGTGCTGCTCGGGCTCGCGATCCCGCTGGCCCCGGTCCTCGCCGACGACCCCGTCGTCACCTGGCCGAAGGCGGGCCAGCCGGCGACGTCGACGAGCCTGCCGCTGACCCCGTACCGCCCGCTCGCGCTCACCGCCGACGTGCCCTGCGCGGCCCTGCGTCCCGGCGGCGACGCCCTGCGCACCCAGCCGCCGTCGGCGGGCACGCCCGGCCGCGGCCTGACGCTGACCACGAGCGGCGGGCGGGTCGTCGTCACGAGCTCGGGCGACACCCTGGTCGACGAGCTGCTCCCGCTCGGCGACTGCACCTACCGCGTCGTCGCCGACCAGCGGGGCACGCGGGTGGAGCGCGACGGGCAGGTGCTCGTCGACCGGCCGGGGGCGCTGGTCCCGCAGGTCGCCGAGCTCGCCACCGACGCGCCGGGCACGCCGGGGCTCGGCGCGACCGTGCACACCGACGACCGCTACTCGTCGGCGCCGAGCGGGCTGAAGACGACGCTGCTCGTGCTCCACGCCCTCGCCCTGGCCGCGACGATCTGGATGGCGATGCGGCGGTGGCGGGGCCGCGGGCCGGGACTGGAGTGGCCGCGGTTCCACCCCGCCGACGCCGTGGTCCTGGTCGTGTCGGCGGCCTGGGTGGTGCTCGGGCCGCTGCAGAACGACGACTCGTGGTACCTCCTGATGGCCCGCAACGCCGGCCCGACGGGCTACATCGGCAACCAGATCTACATGTTCAACACGACGGAGAACCCGTTCGTGCTGTCGCAGTACCTCATGGCTGTGTGGGGGCACCTGGGCGAGGCGGTCGGCCTGCCCGGCTGGGGTCTGCTCTGGATGCGCCTGCTCCCGCTGCTGCTGGGACTCGTGACGTGGGTGCTGCTGCGGGTCCTGCTCTCCACGATCCTCGGGCGGGGCGGGCGGCTGCCCGGGGTGGCGTGGGCCCTCCTGCTCGGCCACCTCGCGTGGTGGCTGCCGTACGGGATGGCGCTGCGACCCGAGGTCGTCATCGTCCCGCTGGCGGCCGGGGTCCTCGTGCTGGCGGAGGTCGCGCGGCGCCGGGAGGCGGTGGGCCCGCTGGTGCCGGCGACCGCGCTCGCCGCGCTGGCGGTCAGCGTCTCGCCGTCCGGGCTCGTCGCCGCCGCACCGGTCGTCGTCGCCCTGCCGTGGCTGTGGCGCTGGCTCGTCGCCCGCGGCTGGCGCTCGCGGCTCGGCGCGGCCGGGGCGGTCATCGCGGCCGGCACGATCGCCATCCCCGTCGGGTTCGGCGACGCCACCCTCGGCGACGTCATCGAGGCCACCGACGTCCACAGCTGGTACTACCTGACCTTCCCCTGGTACGAGGAGTGGGCGCACTACCGGACGCTCATCGAGACCGGGACGTGGGGACGGCGTCTGCCCGTGCTGCTCACGGTGGTCGTGCTGGTCGTGGTGTCGATCGGCAGCGGCCGGCGCGGCCCGGTCGGCGGGCGGCTGCGCGACGCGACGCTCGGCGTGGCCGTCACCACCGCCGTCGCGCTCGGGCTGCTCGCGCTGGGCCCGACGAAGTGGGTCAACCACTTCGGCGCGATCGCGGCTCCGGCGACCGTGCTGCTCGCGCTGACCCTGCTGCACTCGCCGCTGCCGCGACGCTCCGGCGCGCTCGTCACCGGCGCGTCCGTGGCACTGATCAGCGGCGCGGCCGTGCTCGGGTTCGCCGGGCCCAACACCTGGAAGCCCTACAGCGACCGCGGGATGCCGTTCGGGGACCACCTCGACACCGAGATCTCCATGCTGGACCTCGAGTCGTTCGCCCCGCACTGGTACGACTACTACCTGCGCGACGTGTGGTGGTGGCTGATCCTCGCCGCGCTCGCCGCGGTGTGGGTGGCGTGGCGGCGGCGCGCGGGACGGCGCACGTTCGGCGTCACCCCCGAGCGCGCGGTCCTCGTGACGGCGACGACGACCCTCGTCGTGCTGATGGTCGGCGTGATGGTCGCGGCGCCGCTGTACCAGGGCAGCGGCTGGACCGTCGCCGGCAGCCAGGCCCAGGCCCTCACCGGGCGCGGCTGCGGCCTCGGCGAGGCGGCGACGGTCATGGCCCGCACGCCGCAGGACGTCGGGGACCCGACGACCCCCGACGCCGCGACCGGCGACTTCGCCCTCGCCGCCGAGGACCCGGCCCCCGTGCCGCCGCCGGGCCCGGGCGCGGTGTGGCACGACGAGGTCGAGCTCCCGCCGGGCGCCGACCCGACGACCTCCCCGCGGGGCATCACCGGCCTCGGCTCGCTGACCACCGGCTGGTACCCGCTGCCCGCCGTCGACCCGGCCGACCCCGACGCGCCGACCCACCTCACCGTGCCCGTCGCCGGCAACGAACCGGACCGCCAGCGGATCGTGGTGCAGTTCGGGTCGGGCGACGCGGCCGCGCCGGTCGAGGCCGAGTCGGTGGCCGTGACGCCGGCGGGCGGCTTCACCGCGCGCCAGTGGCAGGAGATCCCGGTGCAGCTGCCGGGCAGCCGGCCGACCGCGGTGCGCCTGCTCGTCGAGGACCGCGTCGCGGGGCCGGACAGCTCGCTCGCCGTCGCCGCGCCCCACCTCGCGCGGATGCAGCCGGTGATGACCCTCGCGACAGCCGAGGACCGCCCGCCCGAGCAGGTGGCGGGCGGGGCGTTCGCCGACCAGCTCTCGGCGGTGCTGTGGCCGTGCGTCGACCAGGTGGCCGTCAAGCAGGGCATCGCGCCCACCCCGACGCTGCGGCTCAACGCGGCCGAGAACACCCCGGAGTTCATCCTGACCAACCCGACCTTCGAGTCGTGGGGCGGCACGATGGTGCAGTCGGAGCGGACCTGGGCCACCGTGCGGCCGTACTCGACCCTGCCCGACGGCGGGGTGCCCGCGCTGCAGTGGGGGACGGTCGACCGCATCGTCTACGACCACCCCACCGACGGCTACGACCTGCGCGTCGACCAGGTCAGCCGGGGCGGGCTGGACCGGTTCGCGACGCTGGCGTCGGAGGCGTACTCCGGGCGTGAGTACCTCGGCTGAGCCGGACCGACCGCCGCGCCCGACCCTGCTGCTGGCCTCCGCGGTCCTGACGCTGCTGTGCGCGATCGCGTTCCCGCTCGCGCCGGTGGTCGCGCCCGTCGTCACCTTCACCTGGCCGCAGGGCGCCCCGTCGAGCGCGGCGGCGCTGCCGCTCATGCCCTACGAGCCGGTGGCCCTGGACGCGTCGGTGAGCTGCGCGGTGCTCGCCGCCACGCCGTCCGGGCAGGCGACGCTGGCGACGACCCCGCCGGGGACGCCGCCCGCACCGGTCGGGGGGCTGACGGTGCGGCCGGTGCCCGGCGGCGCGGTGGTGACGAGTGACGGCTCGGTGTTGGCGCTGGTCCCCCTGCCCGCAGGACCGTGCACGCTGACCGTCGCGTCGATCCCCGAGCGCACCACGGTGGCCCTCGACGGGCGGGTCGTCGCGGTCCGGGAGGGCGACGTGCGGCCGGTGGTCGCCGCGGTGACCACGCAGGCGCCCGGCACCGACGGCCTGTCGCTGCGCCTCCAGACCGACACCCGGTTCCAGACGACGCCGAGCGCGGTGAAGACGCTGCTCGGGGTCGGGGTGCTGCTGGGGCTCGCGGGGATGGTCGTCGCGGTGTGGCGCCGCGACGGGCGTGCGTTCCGGCGGCCGGGCCGGGTGCGGCCCCGGCCGGTCGACGCGGTGGTGACGCTCGCGCTCGCCGGCTGGGCGGTGGTCGGGCCCGCGACCGTCGACGACGGCTACATCGCCGGGATCCTGCGCTCGCGCGGCGAGAGCGGCTTCACCGGCAACGTCTACCGCTGGCTCAACGCCCCCGAGGCACCGTTCAGCTGGTTCTACGAGGCCACGCGCGCGTGGGCGTCGCTGGCGCCGGGGCCGGCGGCGTCGGTGCTGTGGCTGCGCGTGCCCGCGACCGTGCTGGGCGTCCTGCTCTGGGTGCTCCTGCGCCGCCACGCCCTGCCCCGCCTCGGGTCGGCGCTGCGCGGGCGCGGGGCGACCTGGGTGGCGGCGGCGGCCTTCCTCGCCTGGTGGGCACCGTTCGGGCTCTCGCTGCGCCCGGAGCCGTGGCTGGCGCTGGGCGTGCTCGCGGTGTGGGTGTGCGCGGAGCGGGCGATCGCGACCCGCGCGCTGCTCCCGCTGCTCGCGGGCGGGGTGATCGCCGGGTTCACGGTCGCGCTGACGCCCGGCGCGCTGCTCGGGCTGGCGCCGCTGCTGGTGGCGCTGCCGGCGCTGGCGCGGGCGGGGTCCGGGGTCCGCGAGGGCTGGACGCGGGCGCTGGTCGTCGTCGCGGGGCTCGCGGTGGCGGTGCTGCCGATGGCTGCCGACCAGTCGCTCGCGGGCCTGCTCGAGGCCACGCGGGTGCGCCAGCTGATCGGCGGCGGGCAGCCGTGGTGGCAGGAGCTCGCGCGCTACACGGTGCTGCTCACGCCCGGCGACGTGCAGGGCGGGCTCGGGGCGCGGCTGGCGGTGCTGCTGACGCTGCTGGCGGTGCCCGCCGCGGCGTGGGCGCTGGTGCGGGCCGGCCGGCGCGGGGTGGCCCCGGCGCCGGCGCGGCGGCTGCTCGCCGTGGTGGCCTTCGCGCCCGTGCTGCTGATCGTGAGCCCGACGAAGTGGACGCTGCACTTCGGCGAGCTCGCGGGCGTCGGGACGGCCGCGCTGACGCTGTTCGTGCTGCTGTGGTCGCCGCGGGTGGTGGCCGCGTCCCGGCGGCTGCGGGGGCCGGCGCTCGTCGTCGTCCTCGGCGGGTTCGGGCTGGTCACGACGCTCGTGCTGATCGGCTACAACCAGTGGGCCTACGCCTCGGCGTGGGGCGTGTTCTGGAACGACATCCCGCCGCAGATCCTCCGGGTGCCGCTCGGGAACGTGGCGCTGCCGGTGACGATCGTGGGCACGCTGGTGCTGGCGGTGCTGGTGGCCGTGCGCGGGGCGGCGCCGCGCCGGCTCGCCCGGGTGGTGGCGCCGGGGGCGCTCGCGCTGGTGCTGGTCGTCGTGGTGGTGGCGCTGCAGGGCGGGTCGTTCCTCAAGGTCACCGCCGACCGTCTCGGGACCTTCAGCTACGGCTCCGACGCGCTCGCGGCGCTGCGCGGGGACCCGTGCGGGCTGGCCTCGGACCTGGCGGTGGAGACCGATCCGCGGGCGGGGCTGCTGGCGCCCGGCTCCCCGAGCGAGGTGGGGGCTTTCCTGGCGTCCAGTGACAGCGTGGACGCCACGCTGGCACCGCGGTTCGTGCCCGGCGCGCCTCCGGCGGTGCCGTTGACGGTGGGCGGGGTCGAGCTGCCGGGGTGGGCCGCGCCGGCCGGGGTGGACCGCGGGCCCGCGCAGCTGGTGTCGGGCTGGTACGCGCTGCCGGCGGAGGCGCGCGAGCAGCGGGCGCCGGTGGTGGTGGCCGCGAGCGGGTCGCTCGCCCGGGGCGACGTCACCCTCGAGTTCGCCGCCTCCCCGGTCGAGGCGCCGGTCAGCCGGACCCCGGCCGGGCCCCGCGCCGGCACCGCGCCACGGGACCTGCGCGGCCTCGCCCCCGAGGGCGCCACCCTCGTACGTGTCCGCGCCACGAGCGCCGCCCGCGACGCCGACGACGCCCGCACGGCCACCCCGGCCGGGCAGGCGCCCGACCTCCCGCTCGCCGTCAGCGTGCCCCGGGTCCCGCGCACCGTCCCGTTCGACGACCTCGTCCCGCCCGGCAGCACCGCCCTGGTCGACTGGCCGGTCGCGTTCGTCTTCCCGTGCCTCCGCCCGCCCCCGCTGACCGGGGGCACGGCCGGCATCCCGCCCTGGCGCGTCACCCCGCCCGGGCTCGCCGACGCCGGCGAGATCGCGGTGTCGCCGACCACCGGCGGCCCGTTCCTCACCCCGCGCCTGCTCGTCGACGAGGTCCGCCTGCCCGTCTACCTCGACGGCGACCCGACCCGCGACGCCGTCGGGCTCGCCCGCTGGGTGCCGCGCCTGCCGCTCGCCACGCTGTCGCCGCAGGTCCGCGAGGAGACGGTGGCCGGCTGGGCGCGGGCGGGACGCGCGGGCGTCCCCGTCCTGGACACCCCCTAGACTCGCCCGGGATGCCGCGCTCCCAGATGACGCTCGCCGGGTGGGCCCGTACCGCCCCGAGTCGGGCCACCGTGCTCACCGGCGACGACGTCGCCTCCGACGAGGCGCTGAGCGAGGCGATCGCGACCGCCGGCGAGCGCGGCGTCATCGCCCGCGGCCTCGGACGCTCCTACGGCGACACGGCGCAGAACGCGGGCGGGCTGGTCGTCGACATGACCGCGCGCGACCGCGTCCACGCCGTCGACGCGTCGACGGGCCTCGTCGACCTCGACGCCGGCGTCTCGCTCGACCGCCTCATGCGCATCGCCCTGCCGTTCGGCCTGTGGGTGCCGGTGCTGCCGGGCACCCGCCAGGTCACCATCGGCGGGGCGATCGCCAACGACATCCACGGCAAGAACCACCACTCCCACGGCAGCTTCGGCGACCACGTGGTGTCGATGGACCTGCTGCTCGCCTCGGGCGAGGTCCGGCGCCTCGAGCCCGACGGCCCGGAGGCGGAGCTGTTCTGGGCGACGGTCGGCGGCATCGGCCTGACCGGCATCATCCTGCGCGCGACGATCCGGATGACGCACACCGAGACCGCCTACTTCGTCGCCGACACCGAGCGCACGGCGAACCTCGACGAGACGATCGAGCGGTTCTCCGACGGCTCCGACGAGGCCTACGACTACTCGTCGGCCTGGTTCGACTCGATCTCGACGGGGTCGAAGCTCGGCCGGGCCGCGCTCGGGCGCGGGTCGCTCGCGCGGCTCGACGAGCTGCCCGCGAAGCTCCGTCGCGACCCGCTGAAGTTCGACGCGCCGACCCTGCTCGACCTGCCCGACGTCTTCCCGAACGGGCTGGCGAACAAGCTGACGTTCTCGGCGATCGGCGAGCTGTACTACCGCAAGACGAAGAACGAGCGCGGCCAGATCCAGAACCTGACCGCCTTCTACCACCCGCTGGACCTGTTCGGGGACTGGAACCGGGCCTACGGCTCGAAGGGTTTCCTGCAGTACCAGTTCATCGTCCCGCTCGACGCCGAGGCCGAGTTCCGGGCGATCATCCGCGACATCGCGGAGTCCGGGCACGTCTCGTTCCTCAACGTCTTCAAGAAGTTCGGCGAGGGCAACCGCGCCCCGCTGTCCTTCCCGATGCCGGGCTGGAACATCTGCGTCGACTTCCCGATCGTCGACGGTCTCGGGGCCTTCTGCCGCTCGCTCGACGAGCGCGTGCTGGCCATGGGCGGGCGCCTCTACACCGCCAAGGACTCGCGCACCGACCCCGCGACGTTCGCCGCCATGTACCCGCGGCTCGACGAGTGGCGCAAGGTCCGCGACGCCGCCGACCCCGACGGGGTGTTCGCGTCGGACATGTCGCGCCGCCTCCGCCTCACCCCCTGAGGAGAACCATGATCGACGCCGTCGGCCACCCGACGTCGCTGCTGCTGCTCGGCGGGACGTCCGAGATCGGCCTCGCGACCGCCGAGCGCTACCTCGAGGGCGGCCCCGTGCGGGTCGTGCTCGCCGGGCGCCAGTCGCCGCGCCTCGCCGACGCCGCCGCCCGCCTCACCCGCGCGGGCGCGACCGTCGAGACCGTCGAGTTCGACGCCCGCGACGCCGCCGTGCACACCGAGGCGGTCCGCAAGGCGTTCGCCGGCGGGGACATCGACGTCGCGGTCGTGGCGTTCGGCGTGCTCGGCGACCAGGAGAAGGCCTGGCAGGACATCGACGCCGCCGTCGAGCTCGCCGAGGTCAACTACGTCGCGGCCGTCTCGGTCGGCGTCGCGCTGGCCACGGAGTTCCGCCGCCAGGGCCACGGGCACCTCGTCGCGCTCTCGTCGGTCGCGGCCGAGCGGGCCCGGCGCTCCAACTTCGTCTACGGCTCCACGAAGGCCGGGCTCGACGCGTTCTACACCGGGCTCACCGAGGCCCTGCGCGGCGAGGGCATCGGCGTCACCGTCGTCCGCCCCGGCTTCGTGCACACGAAGATGACCGAGGGCCTGTCCCCTGCGCCGCTGTCGACGACGCCCGAGGCCGTCGCCGACGTCATCGTCTCGTCGGTGGCGAGCGGCCGGGAGCAGGCCTGGGCGCCGGCGCCACTGCGCTTCGTGATGTCGGCGCTGCGCCACGTGCCGCGCCCGATCTTCCGGCGCCTGCCGCTCTGACGTCGCCCGGGTCGGGTGTCCGATCCGCCCGGTCCCGTTCGTCAGGGTGGTGACGACACCCCGACGACAGGGAGGAGCGCGGCCGTGGCCCGCTACGTGTTCCTGCTGTACGACGACGAGGACTGGTACGACACCGCCGACGAGCAGGGCGTCGCCGACGAGTTCGCCCTCCACGGGGAGTTCGTCGCCGCCGTGCGGGCGGCCGGCGCCGAGGTGCTCGGCGGCGAGGCGCTCGAGCGCTCCTCGTCGGCGACGACCGTGCGCCGCGGCGGCGACGAGCCCCTGCTGACCGACGGCCCCTTCGCCGACACCAAGGAGGCCCTCGGCGGCTTCTACGTCATCGAGGCGCCCGACCTCGACGTCGCGCTGCGCCTCGCCCGGGTGTGCCCGGCCGGGAACGTCGAGGTGCGGCCGGTGATGGAGACGCCCGGGGACGGCTGATGACCGCGGTCGACGAGGTCTTCCGCGGCGCGTGGCCCGTGGTCGTCGCGGCCACGGCCCGGCTGACCCGGGACCTCGACCTCGCGGAGGACTGCGCGCAGGAGGCGGTCGAGCGGGCGCTCCGGACGTGGCCGGCCACCCCGCCGGAGAACGGCACGGGGTGGCTGACCACGACCGCCCGCCGGATCGCGCTCGACCGCCTGCGCCGCGACGCGGTCCTGCGGCGGCGGCTCCCGCTGCTGGTGGAGCCGCCGGGTGACGACGACGACCCGGCGCCGACCGACCCGCTGCGCCTGGTCTTCACCTGCGCGCACCCGGCGCTGGCCCGCGCGTCGCAGGTCGCGCTGACGCTGCGGCTGGTGTGCGGGGTGGACGTCCCCGCGATCGCCGCGGTCCTCCTGACCGGCGAGGCCGCCGTCGCGCGCCGGATCACCCGCGCGAAGCAGAAGATCGCGACGGCGCGCATCCCGTTCCGGGTGCCGCCCGACGACGAGCTGCCCGCGCGGCTGGACGCCGTGCTCACCGTCGTGCACCTCGCCTACACCGCCGGGCACGTGGCCGTCCGGGGGCCGCTCCGCGACGCGGGGCTCACGGGCCGGGCGCAGGACCTCGCCCGGCTGCTCGTCCGGCTGCTGCCCGACGAGCCGGAACCGCAGGCGCTGCTCGCGCTCGTGCTGCTCACCGAGGCGCGGGGACCGGCGCGCACCGATCCCGAGGGCGACCTCGTCCTCCTCGCCGAGCAGGACCGGTCGCGGTGGGACCGGGCGCTCGTCCGGGAGGGCCTGGCGCGGGCCACCACCGCCGTGCGCCACCCGCGGCGCGGGCGCTTCGCGTGGCAGGCGGCCGTCGCCGGGCTGCACGCGGTGGCCCCGAGCTGGGCGGAGACCGACTGGGCGCAGCTCGTCACGGCCTACGACGCCCTGCTCGCGAGCTGGCCGTCGCCCGTCGTCGCCCTCAACCGGGCGGCAGCACGCAGCCAGGTGGCCGGCGCGGACCTCGCCGCGGTCCTGCGGGAGATCGACGCGCTCGCCCCCGACCTGCCCGGCTACCCGTACCTCCCGGCCGCGCGGGCCGACGTCCTCGCCCGGCTCGGCCGAACGGACGAGGCGGCCGCGGCCTACGGGACGGCGCTGGCGCTGACGACGAACCCCGTCGAGCGGCGGTACCTGGCGCGCCGGCAGGCGGAGCTCGCCCCCTGACCGGCGGCGCTCAGGCCGCGGCGGCTGCCGGTCGGGGGGGGGGGGGGGGCCCCCCCCCCCCCCCCCCCCCGCCCGGCGAGCGGAGGGCGGGGTGGCCTCCGCTCGCCGGGTCACCACGACGTCGCGGCGCGCGCTACCCCGGCGCCGCGACGGGTCCTTGTCCCGCATCCAGGCCTGCGCGGGCTCCTCGACGAAGCGGTACGCCAGGTGCGCCAGCGCCACCGCGAGGACGACCAGCTGCGGCACCAGGAGCGCGGCCGCCGCCGTGTCCGGGGCGAGGGCGGGGATGCGGGTCATGGCGACGAGCGCCACCTCGATGAGCAGGAAGTGCACGAGGTAGAGCGCGTACGAGATGCGCCCGCCGTGGCGCAGGGGGCGCGTCCCCAGGGCGCGGGCCACGGGGCCGTCGGTCAGCGCCAGCGCCCCGATCACCACCGGCATCAGCGGCGCGGCCAGGAACACCCGCGCGTCGGCGCTCAGCGTGGCGGTGGCGGGCGCCGTGGCGGCCCAGTAGACGACGACGCCGACCTCGGCGAGCGCGAGCAGCAGCAGGTGGTGGGCCCAGCGCGAGACGGTGCGGGTCCGCGGGACCCGGCGCACGACCAGCCACGTCAGCACACCGGCGCTGAAGCCGGCGGCCAGGCGCACGGCCCAGAAGCCGTCCCAGGAACCCTCGAGGGCGTTGAGCACCGCGATCCCGGCGGTCGGGCTGGCCGCCAGCACCGCGAGGACCGCCAGCACCGGGCGCGGCCGGCCCCGCAGGAACCAGGCACCGCCGGCCAGCAGCGGGAACGCGAGGTACGCCGCCCACTCCGCGCTGATCGACCACGCCGGCAGGACGAACGAGACGCCGTCGATGCCGCCCGTGTCCCACATCTGCGTCATCGTGAGCTGCCGCAGCCAGCTCACGGGGTCCAGGCCGGGCTGGGCGCCCTGCCACGTGATCACGCCGTCGCTCCCCAGGACGGCGCGCGCGGCGCACCACAGCCCGGCCAGGACCACCACGACCGCGTACAGCGGCCACACCCGCGCCAGCCGGGCCCAGACGAAGCCCAAGGCCTGGCGCCGGCGGGGCGCTCCCCGCCAGCGGTCGAGGTAGGAACGGGCGAGCAGGAAACCGGACAGGGCGAAGAACAGGTCCACGCCCAGGGGGCCCGCCGCGATCAGCGGGTCGATCGGCTCGAACCACCCGGCGTAGCCGGTGACCGGCAGGAAGCTCAGGTGGTGCAGCAGCACCCACACCGCCGCCACGGCTCGCAGGCCGGTCAGGGCGGGGATCTCCACGGTCGCCGGGCGCGGGGCGGGGCGGGCCGGCGTCGTCGGCCCGGTCTCCGTGGGGGTGGGCAGCGGGTCCGGGGCCGGGGCCGACGGCGGCCCCGCCGGGGCCTGCCGCGGCGTCGGGCCGGAGAACGGGTTCGCCAGCGGGGTCGGGACCGCGTACGCCAGGGGGCCGGAGACCGGGGCGACCGGGCGGGGCGTGAGGACGGTGAAGCGCGGGGCCGGGATGCGGGTGTCCGACGTGGCGGCCTCGCCGCGGTCGTCGTGCTCGCCCGGCCCGTCGTGGCCCTGCCCCACCACCGTCCGCACCGCGCCTCCCCGACGTCCCCGACCCGGGATGGCTCGTGCCAACCCTCGATCCGGTCAACGGCGCCGAGTGGCCGGTTCCTGATACTCCGATCGGTGGATTGGGGTGGCGAGCACTTCGATCCGGGAGTGGCCACGCGCTGTGCGATCGCTCTGCGTCACGACTGCCCGAACGGAGCAGTCACCGGCGAGTGGCGGTGACACCGGGTCGAGGCTCGGCGCCTCGGGGGCGCGGGCGCCCGCTCGCCGTGGCGGGCCCGGGAGGGCTGTCGCCATGACCTGCCCGATCGGAGAGTCCGGCCGTACCGCATGTTCGCCGTTGCCAATATTGTGCAACAGTGCCGTCCATGACGCTCGCGATCGCGCCGCCCGTCGTCCGTGCCGCGCGCCGCGAGGACCTGCCCGCGGTCGCGGTGCACATGCGCGGGATGCTCGAGCGCGAGCTCGGCGGCTACGACCCGCGGCTGCACGCCGACATCGACGACCTCGCCGGCACCTACCTCGGCCCGGTGGGCACGCGGCTGTTCGTGGGCACGGTCGAGGGGCCCGACGGCCCGGTGCTCGCCGGCACCGCCTCGGTGCGCGCCGGCGGGCCGACGCCGCGCTTCGTGCCGGCCTGGCTCACCGACCGGTACGACGGCCGGCGCGTCGGCCAGGTCTGCCGGGTGTGGGTCGACCCGGCGCAGCGGCGCCTCGGGGTGGGGCGCCGGCTCGCGGTCGAGGCCGCGCGCTGGGCGTTCGGCGCGGGGTACGAGACGGTCTGCCTGCACACCAACGCCTCGGTGCCCGGCGCGCTCGCGTTCTGGACGAGCTTCCCCGGCGCGGTGCTCGTGCACGACGCGCGCCCCGACCCCTGGTCGACCGTGCACTTCGAGCTCGACCCCGCGGGCCTGGGCGGCTGAGGTCGGTCGGTCCTGCCCGACGACCACCCGCTCGCGAGCCGGTGGCTTTCCTGACCTTGGACGTCAGCGTGGACGCCAGGCTGACACCACCCCGTGCGTCAGCGGTCCTGCTGGGGGATGCGGCCGGTCGGGCCGCCGGGGCCGGAGCGGGTGGACTGCTCGCGCAGGAGGTCGCGGATCTCGGTGAGGAGCTCGACGTCGGTGGGCTCGGCCGGGCCCACCTCCTCGCCGCGGCGCCGGCGCTCCTCGACGATCTTGAGCGGTGTGACGACGAGGAAGTAGATGACGGCGGCGGTGATGAGGAACGTGATGACCGCGTTGACGAAGCTCGCGTAGTCGAAGACCACGCCGCTCACGACGAAGGAGCCGGCGAGCTCGCCGCCGCCGGAGAACACCTGGATCAACGGCTTGAGGAACGCGTTCGTGAACGCCGTGACGACCGCGGTGAACGCGGCCCCGATGACGACCGCGACCGCGAGGTCGACGACGTTCCCGCGCAGCAGGAAGTCCTTGAAGCCCTTGAGCACGTCCTCGTTCCTCCGGCTCGCCGTCTCGGTGCGGCGCCGAGGATAGGGCCACCGGCGGGCACGCCCCGGGCACACACGCGGGCCCCGGCCCCCTCGGGGAGGACCGGGGCCCGTGCGGCGACGCCGGCCGAGACGTCAGCCGGCGTCGCCGCGGGCGGCCGGGCCCGGTGCGGGTCCCCTCCCCGACGGCGGGGGCTCGCACCGGGGTCTGGCGTCCACCCGTCGCGCGTGGGAACACCTCGTCCCGGTGACCAAGGCTCGGCGTCACGCCCCCGGGGAGGTGTGCTCGTGGGACAGGTCGGACCGTCGTCGGTTCGGGGCCGACGAGCCCGGCCGGGGTCTAGTTGTCGGCCTCGACAGCGTTGGCGCAGCTCTCGCTGATGCCCGCGCCCTGCTCGCTGCCCTTCTCGACCGAGCTGAGGATCGGCACGTTGCCGGCGACGTCCTGCACCGGCACCTGCACGCCGAGCGCGTTGACCGGCACGTTGTTTCCGCAGGCGTTGACGGGGACGATCGTCTGGGTGTCGCTGACGTTGACCAGGCCGGTCTGCTCGGTGCGGTCACCGTGGTGGCCGTCACCGGCGAAGGCCGCACCCGTGGTGCAGGCCAGGCCGGTGCCGATCAGAGCGGTCGCGGTCAGGGACCGTCGCAGTAGGTTCACGGTAGTTCTCCTCGTGTGAGAGATGGTCGACCCGACGGCTCGACGCGATCGTGGGGAGCGGACCGGTCGCGGCGAGCAGCAGGCGGGCTGCCCACCCGTCACCGGACCGGGGAGATCAGTCGTTGTCGGCGGCGACCTCGTTGCCGCAGTTCTTGGAGATGCCCGCGGCCTGCTCGCTGCCGTGCTCGGCCGGGCTGAGCACCGGGATGGTGCCGGCGACGTCCTGCACCGGGACCTGCACGCCGAGGGCGTTCACCGGGACGTCGTTGTTGCAGACGTTCACCGGCACGATCGTCTGGGTGTCGTCCACGTTGCCGAGCCCGACCTGGCTGTCGCCCTCCTGCGCGAACGCCGCACCGGTCGTGCTGGCGAGGCCGGCGCTGATCAGCGTCGCGGCGAGGACGGACTGACGGAGGAATCCCACTGTGCTGTCCTTTCGCACGGTTCTCCCCGTGCCGGGCGCAGCGGGGAGCCTTTCCCATCGGCACCGGGGTGCCGCGCGACGGACAGTAGCGATCGGTTGCACAGCGTCCGGACGATCGGGAAGCCGCACGTCAGAGCCATGATCACCCCCTCGTGGAGATCCTCGATCCGCCCAAGGAGGTGATCATTAGCCAGGCTCGGCATGAGATGTCGACGCCCCGTGGGAACCGACCGCGCGGTCCCCCACGACCGAGTGGTCCGCTCCGTGACGGAACGTCACCCTCACCGGCCCACTGCTCCAAGTGGGCGAACGCCGAACGGTCCGATCGCGGCGCCGGATGGTGTGTCGCGGCACGCGCGCCACCCACCGAGACAGGCCACCCGCCCGTCCGGGGGCGCGCACCTCGACGCCGGGCTCGCTACCGTTCGCGCGTGTCGTCCTCGACCACACCGTCCACGCCCCCGACGAGCACCCCCCGCGGCCCCCTCATCGCCTGGGCCTCCTGGGACTGGGGCGTGGCGTCGTTCCAGGCCGTCATCACGACCTTCGTCTTCACCGTGTACCTGACCGGCACCGTGGCCGCCGACGAGGCGTCCGGCTCGTCCGCGCTCGCGTCCACGATCGCGATCGCGGGCCTGCTCGTCGCGCTCGTGGCCCCGGTCTGGGGGCAGCGCAGCGACGCCGCCGGCCGCGAGCAGGGACGTCAGCGCCGCCTCGGGGCGCTGACGGCGGTCACCGTCGTCGCGACGGCCCTGATGGCCCTCGTGACCCCCGAGCCGTCCTCGCTGCTGCTCGGCCTGGTGCTGCTGGCGGTCGGCACCATCACCTACGAGCTGGCACAGGTCGAGTACAACGCGCTGATCTACCGCCTGGCGCCGTCCGGACGGACCGGCTGGGTCTCCGGGTTCGGCTGGGCCGCGGGCTACGTCGGCGGCATCGTGCTCCTGCTCGCGTGCTTCGTGCTCTTCCTCTCCGACAGCCCGGTGTTCTCGTTCGCCGAGCCCGGCGCGTCGGTCCGGGTGATCGCACTGGTCTGCGCCGTCTGGCTCGTGGTCTTCGGCCTGCCCGTCCTGGTCACGCGTTTTCCCTATCCGCCACCCCCCGGCGACGCGGACGCCGCGCAGGTCAGCGTGCTCGGGTCCTACCGTCTGCTGTTCCGGCGTCTGGCCGGGCTCTGGCGCGACGACCGCCACCTGCTCGGCTTCCTCGTCTCGAGCGCCATCTACCGCGACGGCCTCACCGCGGTGTTCACCTTCGGCGGCGTGCTCGCGTCGGGCACCTTCGGACTCTCCCCCGGCGAGGTGATCATCTTCGCGATCGTCGCCAACGTCGTGTCCGCGCTCGGCGCCCTGCTCGGCGGGTGGCTGGACGACCTCCTCGGGCCGAAGCTGGTGATCATCGTGTGCCTCGCCGCGCTGGTGCTCGTGGCGGCCGGGATGCTGTTCGCGACCGGGACCACCGCGTTCTGGATCGGCGGCGTCTTCCTCGCCCTGTTCGTCGGTCCGGCCCAGGCGTGCTCGCGCAGCTACCTCGCGCGCGTGGTGCCGCCCGGACGGGAGGGCGAGCTCTTCGGGCTGTACGCCACCACGGGCCGGGCGGTCAGCTTCCTCGCCCCGGCGATGTTCGCGCTGTGCATCGCGCTCTTCGGCACCCAGCGCTGGGGGATCCTCGGGATCGGGGTCGTGCTGCTGCTCGGCCTCGTGACCTTCCTGCCGGTGCGCGCCGTGCCCGGCACGGCCGCGGCCGGGCAGGCCGCGGTCCGCGTGTGAGCGGTCAGGACAGCCGGGCGCCGAGCCAGCGGATCAGGCGTGACCCGAACTCCGCCACGAGCACCCAGAAGACCGCGGCCATCCCGTAGTTCACCACGATCGCGAACGTCGGGTCGGCGAGCAGGAACAGGTCACGGAACGACAGCACCGTGGCGTCGGCGATCGCCCCGATCACCTGCGCGACGGCGTTCTGCGGGTTCACCCCGACGAGCGTCAGCAGGACGTACGCGGCGAGCACGACCGCGATGACGTAGCCGATCACCCGCACCACCGACGCGAGGACGGCGGCGACCTTCCACACCAGCTCGCCCACGTTCACCGGAGCGCGCTCCGACCGGCCGCGGGGCTCGTCGTGGTCCTCCCGGACCGGCGTCCGCGTCTGCGTCGTCGGGGCATCCGAGGGCGGCGGGTCGTCCGACGACCCACCCGACGACCCGCCCGCGCCGCTGTTCGGGCTGCTGTCCGAGCCGCTGTCCGGGCCGCTCCCGGAGCCGCTGCGCCCCGAGCCCCCCGACGAGCCGCTCGAGCCCTCCGCCGACTGCCGGCCCTCGCCGGAGGACGACCCGCCCGACTCCTCCGACGACCGGTCCGCGGAGGCCTCCGCGGACGTGTCGTCGGTGTCGGTGTCGGTCCCGCCCTCGGTGCGCTGCGCGCCCGCCTGCTCCGTCACGCCCGGCATCTTGGCACCGGTGTCGTGACGGAGCGAAGCGGGACACTCACATGGAGGTGGCGCCGTCGATGCTCTCGCGCAGGATGTCGGCGTGGCCGGCGTGCTGGGTCGTCTCGGCGATGATGTGCAGCAGGACCCGGCGCACCGACCACGACGTGCCCGGCTCCTGCCACGGGGCCTTCGGCAGCGGGTGCTTGACGTTGAGGTCCGGCAGGGTGGCCAGCGTCGCCTCGGTCCGTGCGGCGACCTCGTGGTAGTCCGCGACCACGCCGGCGAGCGTCTCGCCCGGCAGGAGCCGGAAGGCGTTCTCGCGCTCGACCAGCCACGCGGGCTTCTCGTCGAGGCCCGCGATGTAGGCCTCGAAGTCGTCGAGCGTCATGCCCTCGGGCAGCTCGAAGTCGTCCTCCGGCGACGCGCCGCTGACCGCGAAGTCCATCCAGCTCGCCTCGGTGGCCGCCACGTGCTTGATCAGCCCGCCGAGGCTGAGCTGCGAGACCGTCGGGCGCGACGCGGCCTGCTCGTCGGTGAGGTCGCGGGTGGTGTGGACGAGCCAGTGGCGGGCCTGGGCCAGCTCGGCGAGGAGGTCGGCACGCTCGTCGGCGTCGGTGGCGGTGTTGACCGATGTCATGGGGGCCTCCTGCGCGGT
Source organism: Actinomycetospora straminea (assembly GCF_028737255.1). GTDB lineage: Bacteria > Actinomycetota > Actinomycetes > Mycobacteriales > Pseudonocardiaceae > Actinomycetospora > Actinomycetospora straminea. The sequence goes on from NZ_JAQZAN010000014.1 coordinate 148,972, forward strand.
GAGGGCGGTCATCCGGGGCCTACCTTCCTCGTCGTCCCTGGTGAGAGGAAAGCTACGGAGGGAGGCGGACAGGTCCGGTCCTCCTCCCGCCCTGCGCAGGAGAAATCCTCAGCGGAAGCGATCGAAGACCTGCTCGCGCCAGGCCTCACGGCTGACGAGCTCGCCCATCGCCTCCCGGTAGCGCCGCCGCAGCGCCGGCCACGCCTTGCCGACCTCGGCGTGCAGGCGCACCGACTCGCGCAGCATCGACCAGAACATCTCCCGGTCGCGCTTGCGGAAGGTCACGCCCGAGCCGTCCGACGTCGTCACCGCCGCGCCGTCGAGCATCGCGAGCATGAACCACTGGCTGTGCTCGGCGGGCACGTCGCGCTGCGGGCGCTCGTGGGCGGCCGGGTCGACGGGGCGCAGCTGGTGGCGCAGGCCCCGGGCCAGGGCCGCGACCTGCGCCACCTTGCCCACCGGCGGCTTCGGCCACAACTGCGCCTCGCGGGCCCCGATCGCCGGGCGCGGCAGGTCGTCGGCGCCGCGGTGGACGGTGCCGTCGGGGAACTCCGCGCGGGTGGCCCGCACCGCCCCGAGCGCGGTCGGCAGCGCCCCGAACAGCGCGCGCGGCCCGGACAGGAAGTCGCGCATCGCCATGTGGTGCAGCGCGATCGTCGAGTACTCGAGCAGGAACAGGTGGCGCAGCGTCCGCTTGAGCGAGTCGGCGAGCATCGCGCGCGGGTTGTCCGGCCCGTGCAGCGCCGCGACGACCAGGCGGTTGCGGACGTGGAAGTACGCCTGCCAGTCCGAGGTGTCGTCCTTCTCGACGAACGACATGTGCCAGATCGCGACGCCGGGCACGGTCGCGGTCGGGATGCCGTGGCTGCCGGCGCGCAGGCCGTACTCGCAGTCGTCCCACTTGATGAACAGCGGCAGCGGCAGCCCGATCCGCTCGGCCACCGAGCGCGGGATCAGGCACATCCACCAGGCGTTGTAGTCGACGTCGGTGCGCCGGTGCATCCACGACGTCTCGCGCAGCGGGTGGACGGCGAAGTCGTGGTCGTCCTCGGTGTGCGGGGCGATCTGCCAGAAGAAGCGCCCCCGGTCGACGACCTCGCCCATCGCGTGCAGGTGCGAGCGCGCCTGCAGCGAGAGCATCTGCCCCCCGACCAGCATCTCGTCGCGGGCGAACCGCGAGAACGCCAGCGCGCGCAGCACCGAGTCCGGCTCGAGGACGACGTCGTCGTCCATGAACAGGATCTGCTCGCAGTCGGTGCTCTCGAGCGCCTCGTACATGATCCGCGCGTAGCCGCCGGAGCCGCCGAGGTTGGGCTGGTCGATGATCCGCAGCCGGTCGCCGAGGGCGGCCGCGGCCTCCTCGAACCCGGGCTGGTCGCGCACCTTCGACGACCCCTGGTCCGGGATGATCACCGCGGTCAGCGTGTCGCGGACCAGCGGATCGTCGCCGAGCGCGCGCAGCGTGGCCACGCAGTCCGAGGGGCGGTTGAACGTCGGCATGCCGACGGTGACCGCGGCGCGTCCGGGCGCCGCGCGGTCGGCGAACCAGCCGCCGGCCACCAGCTCGAGGCTGCCGTGCTCGCTGGCCAGGTCGAACCAGGTCCAGCCGCCGTCGGCGAAGGGCGTCAGGGACACGGGGACCACGACCTCGCGCTCGGCCTCCGCGCCCTCCGCCGTGGTGTCGACGACCTCGCCCGCGAGGTGCACCGCCACGCCCCGCGCGGTCGAGCGGTACACGTCGACGCGGCCGCGTCCCCGGACCCGCAGGCGCAGTGCCACGGCGTCGAGCACCGACCAGCGCCGCCAGTACGCGGCGGGGAACGCGTTGAAGTAGGCGGCGAAGGAGACCTCGCTGCGCTCGGGCAGGCGCACGCTCGTGCGCGAGGTGACGTCGGCGACGCGCTCGCCGGAGCGCCGCACGTGCAGCACGAACTCCTCGACGGAGTCGTCGTAGGTGCCCGGCCGATAGGCGGTCGGCGCCGCGCTCTGCACCGACGTGGCCGTGCCCTCGTCGAGGTAGAGCGCGCGCACCGACGTCGGGTCCGCGGGCCGGGGCAGGATGACGCGCTGCAGCAGCGCTGTGTTCCCAGCTCCTGCGGGGCGTGCCGTCATCTCCACCGTCCCGGCGGCGCCGCCGCTCCTGCCGACCGTGCTCGTCACGTCCACGACGGTAACGGCGGGACGCCCGCGTTCCCGGGAGCACCCCGCCGGGCGAGGTCGCCGGCCACCCCGACGGGGAGCTCGCGGAAGCGCTGCGGGGGCCGGTGCGGGGCGAACGTCGCCGCGCGGCTCTCCTCGAACTCCTCGGGGAGGGCGTGCACCCCGCCGTACTGGCCGATGTTGTCCGAGCGGCTGGCGAGGGGCGCGAGGATCCGCCGGCCCGTCGCCTGGCGCACCCGGTCGATGCCGAAGTCGAAGCCCTCCTCGACGCCGGGCTCCGGGCCGACGGCGATGTCGAACCAATGCGGCTCGAGGAGCTCGCGCCAGCGGTCGACCCAGGTGCCCCACACCCACGCGGTGAACCCGCTCGTGCCGACGGCGTCCGCGGGCTGGGGCGCCGGGAGCGGCGAGAAGGCGCACAGGGCGAGGACCGACGGGTCGTCGCGGTGGGCCGCCGCGCCGTGGCCGAGGTACTCGAGCACGTCGTCGGACACGACGATGTCCTCCTCGGCGAGCACGGCGAACGCCGCGCCGCCGTCGAACACCCTCGCGAGGGCGTCGTACGGGTTGGCCCGGACCCCCCGGCGCTCGGGGTGCACGACCACGTCGGCGTCGGGGAACGCGTCGGCGATCACCGCCTGGCACTCCGGCACGCGGGTGCCGGGCTCCACCAGGAACGTGACCGGCCACGCCTCGACGCCGCGCACCCGCCGCCACGAGCCGAGGACCTCGGCGAGGTAGCCCGGCCGCTCGCCGGAGACGGTCACGGCGACGGCGCCGGGCGCGGAGGAGGTCACCGGCTGGTCGTACCCGCTCCGGGAGCTCCCCGTGCGCGGTGTGCGTCAGCAGACGAGGCCCGTGGGGCAGTTCCGCGGGTCGAACTCGCCGGTCGGGCCCGACGGCGCCGAGGTGTGGTGCGTGGTCGGGTGGGCGCCGCTGTGCGGCGCGGTGTGCCCGCCCTCGTGCCGGGTCTCGCCCGAGCCACCCGACGACGCCGGCTCGCTGCTCGTGTCGCAGGCCGACAGCGCGAGCACCGCGGCGCAGGACACCGCGGCGAGGAGACCCGCGGCGGCGCGCCGGCGGGTCGGGACGGGGGGAGCGGACACGGGGAGCCTCCGGACGATCGTCACGCTGACGCGGTGACGCTACGCATCCGGGACCGGCTCCGAAGCGACCGAACGAGTGATCCGATCACGCCTCGGCGAGGTCGGCACCCTCGAACGATGCACCCTCGGTGAACCACGGGGCGATGCGGTTGTCGAAGAGGGTCAGCGCCGAGCCGATCGCCATGTGCATGTCCAGGTACTTGTACGTCCCGAGGCGGCCGCCGAAGAGCACCCGGCGGTTCGCCGCCTCCTTGCGCGCGAGCTCGCGGTAGCGCTCGAGCTTGGCGCGGTCCTCGGGCGTGTTGATCGGGTAGTACGGCTCGTCCCCGTGCTCGGCGAAGCGCGAGTACTCGCGGACGATGACCGTCCGGTCCTTCGGGTAGGTGGTCCGCTCGGGGTGGAAGTGCCGGAACTCGTGGATGCGCGTGAACGGGACGTCCCGGTCGGCGTAGTTCATGACCGGCGTGCCCTGGAAGTCGCCGGTGGTGGTGACGACCTCGGGCTCGAAGTCCAGCGTCCGCCAGCCGAGCTCGCCCTCGCAGTAGTCGAAGTAGCGGTCCAGCGGGCCGGTGTAGACGGTCGGCACGACAGGGCCCTCGCCCGCCCACCCGAGCCGGTCGCGCAGGTCGAACCAGTCCGTGTCGAGGAGGACCTCGATGTTCGGGTGGTCGGCCATCCGCTCGAGCCAGGCCGTGTAGCCGTCGACGGGCAGGCCCTCGTAGGTGTCGTTGAAGTACCGGTTGTCGAACGTGTAGCGCACCGGCAGCCGGCTGACGATCGACGCCGGCAGGTTCTTCGGGTCGGTCTGCCACTGCTTGGCGGTGTAGCCCTCGAAGAACGCCTCGTAGAGCGGGCGGCCGACCAGCGCGACGCCCTTCTCCTCGAAGTTCTGCGCGTCGTCCACGTCGATCTCGGCGGCGTGCTCGGCGACCCACGCGCGGGCCTCGTCGGGCGTCATCGCCTTCCCGGCGAACTCGCAGATCGTCGCGAGGTTGACCGGCAGCGGGTAGACGCGGCCCTGGTAGATCGTGAAGACGCGGTGCTGGTAACCGGTGAAGTCGGTGAACCGGTTGACGTACTCCCAGACGCGCTTGTTCGAGGTGTGGAACAGGTGCGCCCCGTAGCGGTGCACCTCGATCCCCGTCTCGGGGTCCGGCTCGGAGTAGGCGTTGCCGCCGAGGTGGGAGCGTCGCTCGACCACGAGGACGCGCTTGTCGAGCTCCGTCGCCGCCCGCTCGGCCACGGTCAGCCCGAAGAAGCCCGAGCCGACGACGACGAGGTCCGGATCCGCACCCATGCCACCGACGGTAGCCGGGGCGGCGCCCCGCGCCCGGCCCGGGTGCCCGCCGCCGCGCCCTCAGGTGGCTCCGCCTCGTGAGCACTTCGGAGTGCTCCAGCACGCGAAAGTGCTCACATGGCGGAGCCACCGGGCGGGCGGTGGGCGATCCACGGCGTGGCGCGCTCGAGGTCGGCGGCCAGCGCGATCAGCGTCGACTCGTCGCCGTAGGGCGCCACGACCTGCACGCCGACCGGCCAGCCCTCCTCGGTGCGCCCCAGCGGCAGGGAGATCGCCGGGTTGCCCGTGACGTTCGACAGCGCCGTGAAGCCGGCGGTCGAGAAGATGTGGTCGTACCAGCCGCGGGCGTCGCGCGAGGCATCGTTCTGGTCCAGGTACCCGAGCGGCGTGTTGGGGACGTTCATCGTCGGCGTCAGGACGACGTCGTACTGCTGGTGGAACGCCGCGACCGCCCGGCGGGTGGCGTTGAAGACGCGGTCCGCGGCGTACAGGTCCCCCGCCCGCAGGGTCCGGCCGTGCTCGGCGCACGCCAGCGTCGCCGCCTCGAGGTGCTCCGGACCGGGCGTCACCCCGAGCGCGGCGGCGAGCACGTCGACGCCGTCGGCGAGGAAGCTCGTCCAGGCGACGAGGTTGGCGGCGTCGAACGCCTCCGCGTCCAGCTCCGGGCCGGCGACCTCCACCGCGTGGCCCAGGCCCTCGAGGGTCCGCGCTGCCGCCTCGGTGGCCTCCGTGCAGCGCGGGTCGACCGCGCCGTGGCCGGAGAACGGGGTGGTCCACAGCGCCACCCGCAGCCGGCGGCTCCCCCCGGCCACCTCGTCGGCGTAGGGCCGCGGCGGGTCGGGCAGCAGGTAGCGGTCGCCGGGCTCGTAGCCGTGCACGGCGTCGAGCAGGCCCGCGGCGTCGCGGACCGTGCGGGTCACCGCGAACTCGACGCCCATGCCGAGCAGGGGGTCGGCGTAGTCGGGGCCCGGCGAGGTCCGTCCCTGGCTGGGCTTGAGACCCACCAGGCCGCAGGCCGCGGCGGGGATGCGGATGGAGCCGCCGCCGTCGTTGGCGTGCGCGACCGGCAGGGCCCGCGCCGCGACGAGCGCCGCCGACCCGCCGGAGGACCCGCCGGGGCTGCGGGAGGTGTCCCAGGGGTTGTGCACCGGGCCGGTCGCCACCGACTCGGTCGTGGCGTTGAAGCCCAGCTCCGGGGTGGCGGTCAGGGCGAGGGTCGCGAGCCCGGCGCGGCGGAAGCGCGTCATGAGGTGGGTGTCGGCCGGCATCGGCACGCCCTCGCCCAGCAGGCGCGTGCCGGCCCGCTGGGGGACGCCGGCCGCGTGGACGATGAGGTCCTTGATGGCGAAGGGGACGTGCGCGAACGGGCCGTCGTCGGCGTGCTCGAGCGGCGCGTCGAAGCGCTCGCCGACCACGGCGTTGAGCCGGGGCGCGACCTCGTCGAGCGCGGACGTGGCGGCCTCGCGCACCTCCTGCGCGGACAGCTCGCCGTCGCGCACCAGGGCGGCGAGGGCGGTGGCGTCGAGCTCGGCGTACTCCTCGAACTTCACGGGACCTCCGGGTGACGTGGTCCGACGACGGTGGCAGCCGGGGGCGCCCGCGCGCATCGGTCAGTCGACGGATGCGCCCGTCGTCCCTGGTCCGGCGTGCTCGACGCGCGTAGCTTCGCGAGGCATGACGGCGGTGGTCGCGGCCCGTGAGCTGCGGTCGTTCCTCCGGCGTCACGGCGCCCGGTCGTCCGGCTCGGCCGGCGCCGTCCTCGACGGGCTCGCCGACGTGGTGCCGGCGGACTGCGTGGCCCTCTCGCGGTGGGACCCGGCGGCCGGCGAGCACCGCACGCTCGCCTCGTCCTACCCCGCGGCGGTCACCACGCTGATCGACCGGCGGATGCACACCGACCGCCTGTTCACCCTGGTCCGCGCGGGCCGGCAGGCGGTGCGGGTGCGGGACCTCGCCCCGGCCCGGCGCCGCGGCGAGATCTTCGAACGGATCATCGTCCCGCAGGGCTTCCGCGACGGCGTCACCCTCTGCCTGTTCGCCGCCGACGACCGCTACGTCGGCATGGTCAACGCCAGCGTGCTCGACGCCCGGCACCCCGACGACGACACCGTCGCCCTGCTCGAGCTGCTCGCGCCCGACCTGGCGGCGGCGCTGGACCCGGTCCCGGTGCCGGCGCCGCGGACCGCCGGGCTCGGGGCCGACGGCACGGACGGCCTGCTGGTCGAGCGCGCCGACCGGGTCGTGGTGCTCTCGGCGGGCGGACGGCCCGAGCTCGTCGCGCCGCCGTCGCCGCTCGCCGGGGTGGTCACGGACGTCCTGGCGGGGGCGCCCGTGCCCGGGCCGCTGCTGCTGGTGACGGCGGCGGGCGGCGTCGTCGGCGTCGACCTGCACGCCACCGCGTCGGGCGTGCTCGTGCTGCACCGGGCGGTGCCCCCGCCGGCCGGGCTCACGGTGCGCGAGCTGCACGTGCTCGACGGCGTCGCCCACGGCCTGTCCAACCCCGAGATCGGGGCGCGGCTGGGAATCAGCCCGCGCACCGTCGCCACCCACGTCGAGCACGTGCTGGCCAAGACCGGGGCCCGCAACCGGGTGGCGGCCGCCCGCAGCGCCGCGCGCTGGGGCCTGCTCGTCGGCTAGGAGCCCTGGGGGCAGCTGGTCACCGGCGGGCCGGCGCCGATGCGGCCGGCGATCCAGGGCAGCGAGTCGGAGAACGCCTGCGAGAACACGTCGAACGTGTGGCCGCCGCCGGGCACGACGACCTCGCACGTCGCGATCCCCGCCCGCCGGGCCGCCGGGACCACGGTGTCGAGGGCGGCGTAGGGCTCGGTGTCGGCGTCGCCCACCTCGAACCAGCCGCCGAGCTCCGGGAAGCGGCGCGTGGCGAGGATGTCGGCCGGTTCGTGCGCCGCGAACGCCTGCTGGGAGCCGCCGAAGAGCTGGGCGACCGCGGAGGCCGTGTCGTCGTTCGTGTCGCCGGCGCGGGGCCCGGCGAGCCCGGCGTAGTCGCCGAAGGTGCTGAACAGCTCGGGGTGGCGCAGGGCGAGCACCAGCGCGCACGAGCCGCCCTCGGACAGCCCCGCCACCGCCCACCCCCGGCCAGGCGCGGCCGTGTGGAACACCTGCTGGACGAACGCGGGCACGTCGACGGTCAGGTAGGTCTCGGCCTTCCCGGCCGGTCCGTCGACGCACTCGGTGTCGGCGTCGATCGCGCCGTTGACGTCGGGCATGACGAGGATCGGGGCCGCGCCGCCGTGCGCCGCGGCGTAGGCGTCGGCGGTGGCCGCGGCCTGCCCGCCGTCCAGCCAGTCCTGCGGGGTGCCGGGCGTGCCGTGCAGCAGCACCACCACGGGCAGCTCCGGGCGCGGGCGGGCGAACCACGCCGGCGGCACGTAGATCGTCCCGGGCCGCCCGACGAACCCCGAGGTCCTGCCGGGCAGGGCCGTCGTCGTCACCACGCCGCGGTCGGGCCGGTCGGTGCGCGCGAGCAGCGCGGCGAGCTCCACTTCGTCCGACGGCGGCAGGCCCACGACGTCGCCGAGCGTGCGGAAGTAGTCGAAGTGCGCGTTGACCCCCGCGCCCGCCGCGACCAGCACGAGCACCGAGGTCACGAGCAGCGTGATCGTCCGGCCGAGCCGGGTGAACCGCCCGAGCCGCGTGCGCAGGACGAGCACGAGCAGGAGCACGACGCCGAGCGTCAGCAGGGCCAGCGCGCCGAGGAACGAGGTGGTCGTGATGTCGATCTCGGCGACGCCACGGACGGTCACGCCGGCACCGGGACCCCGTCGTCGGAGCCGGCGTCGCGCCGCGCCCGCCGCCGGGCGAGCGCGGCGAAGACGAACGGCGGCGAGGAGAGCACGACGACGGCGACCGCCAGCAGGCTCACGTAGGTGACCGTGCTGCCCGTCGCGAGCTGGCCGGGCGGCACGAAGCCGAGCACGAACGCGACCGCGAGCCCCACCAGCCCGACCCCGCCGACGAGGTACACGCCGGGCAGGCCGCCCGGGATCCGGTACGGGCGCGGCACGTCGGGGCGCGTGTGCCGCAGCCGCACGACCGCCGCGAACATCAGCCCGTACATGACGATGACGATCTGCGCGGTGACCGCGGAGAGCATCCAGTACGACGTGCTCACGCTCGGGACCAGCAGGAACAGCAGCGTGAACACGGTGCCCGCGGCGCCCTGGAGCAGCAGCAGGGTCACCGGCACCCCGTGGGCGTTGCGCCGCCCCAGCCGCGGGGGCACCGACCCCTGCGCCGCCACCGCCGCCACGCCGTTCGCGGGGCCGAGGATCCACGGCGCGAGGTGGGCGATGCCACCGAACGCGACGACCAGCGCCAGCGGGGCGACGACCCACCCGAGACCGAGGCGCTCGAGCACCCGGGAGAAGAGCTCCATCGTGCCGCTGACCAGGCTGATCTCGCCCGCCGGCACGACCATCGCGAGGAAGAGCGAGCCGACCACCGAGAACACCACGACGACCCCGACGCACAGGGCGATGGCGCGGGGGACCGTGCGCCCCGGGTCCTTCGTGTCCCGCGCGTGGAAGCCCGCCATCTCCATGCCGGTGAACAGCAGGATGATCCCGCCGAGGAAGGCGAGGTTGTTCAGCGCGACGTCGGGCACCAGGGCGCCGGCCGAGAACGGGATCTGCGTCGGGTTGCCCTGCGCCAGGTAGGCCGCCGCGAGCACGACGACACCGATCGCGGGGACGATCGACCCGGCGACCGTGCCGACCGAGCCGATCCACGACGACGTGCCGACCCCGCGCAGGCTCACGATCGTCGTCGCCCAGAAGAACGCGAGCATGACGACGACGAGGAAGACCTTGTCGGTGGCGAGTGACGGGTCCAGCGCGTAGGCGAGGCTCGCGGCCATGAACGAGAGCACGGTGGGGAACCAGGCGACGTTCTCGGCGTAGTCGCACCAGACCGCGAGGAATCCCGCGCGCTCGCCGAACGCCTCCTTGACCCACGCGTAGACCCCGCCGTCGCGCGGCCAGCCGGTGCCGAGCTCGGCGGCGACCATCGCGATCGGCACGAGGAACACGACGATCGACAGCGCGAACAGCGCCAGCATCGACCAGCCGTACTCGGCCATCACCGGCAGGTTGCGGACGCTGACGATCGCCGCGATGTTGATCATCGCCAGGGCCAGCACGCCGAGCTTGGCGTTCACGCGGCGCCCTTCGCGAGCAGCAGGGCGTCGATCCGGTCGGCCACCACGTCCTCCGCACTCCCCTGCACCACCACGACGAGGTCGCCGTACGTGCGCACGGTCGCCGACGCCCGCGGCCGCACCGAGCCCTGGATGCTGCGGGCGGCGGCGTCGCGGTCGGCGTCGTCGACGAAGGCGTCCGCCTGCACGGTGGCGGTCTGCCCCTCCCCGCACGTGACGGCGACGACGAGCGTGCGGGCGGCGACGGCGTCGGTGGCCCGCGGGTCGGCGACGTCGGTGCGCTCGCAGACGACCAGCCCCGCCGCGGTGATGTCGGCCTGCAGCGCGTCGAGCGCGCCCGCGCCGCGGGGGCCCTGCGGGGCCCGGTCGCGGCCGCCCGCGATGACGACGACGGTGACCACGACCGCGAGCGCCATGGCGCCGAGCACCACCACGAGCACGACGTCGCCGAAGCCGTTGCCCCGGGTGCGGCGGGGGTGGCGCTCGATGACGCTCATGCCGCGGCCGGGGTCGTCGTGTCGGGCGCGGTGCCCGACGGCGAGGGCGCGCCCCCGACGGCGGCGGGCACGAACATCGGCCCGAGCCCCGGCACGGCGAGGAAGCCCTCGGCGCCGGCGTAGAGCAGGCCGACGCGCGGCAGGTCGGCGGGGCTGCGGTAGGCGAGCACCCGCGGCAGCCACTGCGGCCCGAACTTCGCGTTGAAGTCGTGCAGCGAGCGGACCTGGAAGAACGGGTTGAGCACGCCCACCGCGCGCCGGGCGAGCTTCTGCGTCGCCGTGAACGGCACGTCCTCGGCGAACAGGCGCCCCCACATCGCGAAGTTCATCGACAGCCGGACCACGCCCCGCTCGGCCAGCGCCAGGGCGCTCTTCGCGATGAGGAACTCGGTCATCCCGTTGGGCGCGCCGGGGTCGTGGCGCATGAGGTCGAGGGTGTAGCCGAACGTGGTGCCGGTGGCCGGGCCGCCGTACGCCGGCACCAGGCGCAGGAAGCCGCCGGGCACCCCGTCGGTGTCGAGCGCGACGCAGAGCAGGAAGTCGCTGTTGGCCGCCGCGCCGGTGATGTCCTGCGAGAGCGACATCGTGAAGCCGCGCTCCGGGTTCTTCCCGCGCCACTTCTCCGAGATCGCGTTCAGCGCCTCGACGAGCTTCGGCGACGCCGCCGACTCGGCGATCAGCTGGAACCGGTGCGTGCGCTCGACGCGCCGCACCGCTGCCCGCACGCTCTTGCGCTCACGGCCCTCGAGCGTGAACGACGGGCAGTCGATGATCGCCTCGTCGCCCAGGTAGAACGACCGGAAGCCGCGCGAGGCGAGCAGCCCGCCCTCGCGGGTGTCCTCCTCGCGGGCGGCGAGGAACGCCGGGGTCCAGGCGCGCCGCTCGCACATCGCGAGGAACTCGTCGACGACCGCGGGCAGCGAGGCCTCGTCGCCGATCGGGTCGCCGGCGGCGAGCGCGTACCCGCCGAGGTAGGTGTAGGCGATCATCGCCCGGCCGTCGGAGCCGAAGAAGAAGCTCTTGTCGTCGCGCAGGGCGAAGGCCGCGAGCGTGTCCCAGCCGTAGGTGTGCACGAGCGTCTCGGCGCGGGTCCAGTCGTCGCGGGTGTGCGGGTCGCGCGCGGTGAGCGGCCGGAAGAGCAGCAGGAGGAACACGACGAGCCCGACGATCCCGAGCGCGAGCAGCGCGTACGGGAACGTCTCGGCGAACACGCGCCGGGAGAAGACGTACGGCCCGTCGAGCCCGACGAGGCCGCCAAAGATCGTCTCGAGGCCGCCCCAGACGGTGAGCGACGGCGTCATCCGCCCGCTCTGCAGGCCGAGCGAGACGAACCCGAACGCGAGCACCGCGGCCAGGTAGATCGGGACGAAGCGCAGGAGCCGCAGCAGCGACGGCGGGTCGGCGGGCGCCCGGAACTGCCCGCGGGCGACGACCAGCAGCACCAGCAGCGCGACGCTGATCCCCAGACCCACCTGGTGCGGGCCCTTGAGCACGTGCGCGACGACGGCCACCGCGGACAGCACCACCGCCACCCGCCAGGCCGTCTGCTTGCGCTTGGCGAGCTGGTCGGCGAGCAGCAGCAGGAGCAGGCCGATCGCGGCCGAGAGCACGTGGCCGGTGACGGCGAACCACGGCGGCACGAGGTCGAGGTTGACCCGCTCGCCGAGGCGCTCGTGGACGACCGGCATGTGCACGAGCAGGTGCAGCAGGCCGGCGAGCGCGGTCAGCCCGGCGACGAGGGTGACCGTCCACGGCCGCCGCGACGTCCCGGGCGGTGGTGTCGCACCCACCGCACCCACCGCGCCCGCCGCACTCGCCACCGCGATCGGGGTCTGCGGCACCGCGGCCGTCAGCGCGGCCGCCGGCATCGGCGTCGGCGGCAGCACCGGACGGTGGGCGCCGCCGGGGCCGCCGCCGGGCGGCGGGGCGAACTCCGGGCGCAGGGTCGGGAAGAGGATGACCTCGCGGATCGAGTCGACGCTGGCCAGGAGCATGACGAGCCGGTCGATGCCGATGCCGAGCCCGCCGGTGGGCGGCATCCCGTACTCGAGGGCGCGGACGTAGTCGAGGTCGATGTCGCCGGCCTCGGGGTCGCCGTTGCGCTTGGCCTGCGCCTCCTCCTCGAACGCGGCCATCTGTTCGGCGGGGTCGTTCTGCTCGGAGTAGGCGTTGCACAGCTCGAAGCCGGCGACGATCAGCTCGAAGCGCTCGCTGTAGGCGGGGTCCTCGCGGTGCGCCCGCGCCAGCGGCGAGACCTCGCGCGGGTAGTCGATGCAGAAGACGGGGCCGACGACGTCGTGCTGGACGCGCTCGTCGTAGACCTCCTTCATCAGCCGGCCCGCGCCCCAGCCCTGCTCCCAGGCGATGCCCAGCCCGTCGAGGATCCGCCGGGCCTCGTCGAGCGGCATGTCCGGGTGCATGACCGCGCCGGTCTTATCGGTGATCATGTCGGCGAAGCGCCGGCGCGGCCACGGAGGACGCAGGTCGATGGCCTGGCCCTGGTAGTGGACGGTGAGGTCGTCCCCGAGGGCGGCGCGGGCGGCGGCCACGACCATGCCCTCGGTCAGGTCCATCATGTCGTGGTAGTCGGCGAAGGCCTGGTAGGCCTCGAGCATCGTGAACTCGGGGTTGTGCCGGGTGTCGACGCCCTCGTTGCGGAACACCCGGCCGAGCTCGAACACCCGCTCCATGCCGCCGACGATGAGCCGCTTGAGGTGCAGCTCGAGGGCGATGCGCAGGTACATGTCGAGGTCGAGCGCGTTGTGGTGGGTGACGAACGGCCGCGCCGACGCCCCGCCCTGGATGCTCTGCAGCACCGGGCCCTCGACCTCGGTGAAGCCCTGCTCGGCGAGGTGGTCGCGGATCGCGCGGACGGCGGCGTGGCGGATGCGGAAGATGTCGCGGGTGCGCTCGTTGACCTGCAGGTCGGCGTAGCGCTGGCGGTAGCGGGTCTCGACGTCGGCGAGGCCGTGGTGCCCCCCGGCCGGCGGGCGCAGGGCCTTGGCCAGCAGCGCGCACTCCTCGACGCGGATCGAGAGCTCGCCGCGCCGGGTCGTCATCACCCGGCCCCGGACGCCGACCCAGTCGCCGCGGTCGAGGTCGTCGATCGCGACGTGGGCGTCGTGGCCGACCACCGCGGTGTCGACGAAGAGCTGCATCGCGCCCGTGCGGTCGCGCAGCGTCCCGAAGCTCAGCCCGCCCTGCCGGCGCATCCCGGTGAGGCGCCCGGCGACGCAGACCTCCTCGTCGGTGACGGTGTCGGGGGCGAGGTCGGCGTGGGCGGTGCGGATGTCGGCGAGGGCGTGATCGACCGGCCAGCGGTACGGCTCGGTCTCCCCTGCCGCGCGGCGGGCCGCGAGCTTGGCGGTGCGGATGTCCTGCTGGCCGAGGTGGACGCCGTGGTCGTCGGGGTGGTCGTCGGGGTGCTCCGCGTCCTTCTCCGGGCCGGGCCCGTCGGCGTCGGGGTGGGCGTCCGTGGGGGCGTCCATGCTCAGCGTGCTCCCTCCTGCTCCCGCGACTCGGCCGGGACGGCGTCTGTCGGCGCAGCGGGCGCCGTCGGCGCAGCGGGCACCGCCGGCTCGGCGGGGGCCGTCGACTCGGCGGGGGCCGCCGGCTCGGCGGGCACGGTCGTCTCGGCGGGCGCGTTCGGCGCCCCGGCCACGGCGTCGACGAACGCGTTCCACCGCCGCCGCTCGCGCTCGGGGAAGCGGCGCAGGCTGCGCAGCCGCTTGCTCGAGCCCTCCGGGTAGCGCCAGCGCGCCCAGGGCGAGGTCGGGCGCGCCAGGCGCACGGCGCCGACGAGCGCGAGCACGGGGACGAGGAAGCCGAGCAGCCCGAGCAGCGGGCGGCCCTTGGCCAGCGCGATCACGCAGAGCACGCCGTTGAGCACGATCGTCCCGATGACCACCGTGATGCCGTCGGCGGTGTCCGGGTCGAACGGGTTGAAGCCGAGGACGAGGAGGGCCATCAGCGCGCCGACGACGAACACCGCGTCGACCGACACCCGCCCCTCGCGCTCCCAGTAGACGTCGGAGAGGTGCAGCCAGAGCGCGAACTCGTCGAGGGCGAGCGCCGCACCGGCGCCGAACGCCACGGCGAGCACGTAGCGCCAGGGCGGCTCGGGTGAGTACGTGAACTCGGCGACGCCCGCCACGAGCATGAGGAAGATGCCCCACACCAGGTGGTGGAGGTGCACCCCGCCCACCGACTGGTTGCGGAACGGGCCCTTCCCCGCCCGGATCAGCCGCACGACGACGCGCGTGGCGAGGAAGACGACGACGAACGACCCGAACATCCAGGCCGCCGCCGCGCGTGCTTCGAGGTCGATGGTCAGGTTCACGGCGCCCCCACGGGCTCGGGCTCTCGGGTGGAGGTCGCGGCCGACGACCGCGACAGCGCGGCGGTGGCCGCGACCATGAGGACGACGCAGGCGCCGATGAGGACCCATTCGAGGCCGTCGGCGCGGACCTGCTCGCCCAGCACGACGATGCCGAGCACCGCCGCGACGACGGGCTCGCCGACGGTCACCGCAGGGAGCGACGCCGCGAGCGGGCCGGCCCCGAAGGCCGCCTGCTGCAGCAGCGTGCCGCCGACCGCCGCGGCGACCAGCGCCCACGTCTCCCACGCGGTGAGCAGCGCGAGCGGGCCCTCGCCCAGCAGGTCGACGACGGACTTCGTCAGGGCGGCGACCAGGCCGTACGCGAGCCCGGTGGCCACCGCGAGCATCGCCGCGCGCCGCGGTCCGCGCCGCCGGCCGGCCAGCACCACGCAGAGGACCAGGACCACGAGCAGGACCACGTGCACGGGCATCCAGTGGCGGAACGGGGCCCGGTCGACGCCGGCGGTCGGCTCGCCGACCACGACGAACAGGGCGAGCGCGGCGACGAGCACGAGCGCCCACCGCACCTCGGACCGTCCGATGCGCCGCCCGGTCAGGCGCGCCTCGAGCGGGAGGGCGAACAGCACGGTGGTGACGAGCAGCGGCTGGACCAGCAGCAGCGAGCCGACGCCGAGGGCCGCGGCCTGCACGGCGAAGCCGCCGGTGTCGCCGACCGTGCCGGCCCACCAGCGCGGCGAGCGGACGAGCCGGGCGATCAGCCGGCCGCCGCGCGCCTGGTCGTCGGGCACCGCGGCCGCGGCGCCGCGCTGGGCCACGGACGCGATCGCGAAGAGGAGGGCGGCCAGCACCGCGAGCGCGCCCGCGAGGAGCGTCACCTCGCCGCCCGGCCGACCGCAGTCACCCGGTCAGTGGAGCACCGAGCAACCACGCAACGCGACAGGATCTCGATGGAGCCACCCGATCGGGCGAGTAGGGGCCGATCGTCGCGTCCGAGAGGTGACAAAGCGTGCCAGTCCGCACGGGATCTCCGGCACGATGCCCTGTTTGCCAGGATGGGTCGGGTGAGCACCCCGACCGTCCGGACACCGGGCGTGGCCGCCCTCGTCGCCGCGGCCGCGCTGCCCGCCCTGGCCCTGGCGGTGCTCGGCAGCTCCCACCCCGCGGTGCTCACGCCGGAGTCGGCGGCGTGGTGGCGCGACCTGCACGTCATCGGGCTCGTGCTCTTCCCCCTCCTCGCGCTCGGTCCCTGGGCCGTCGTGCGCGCCGCGCGCCCGGCCGGCCCGCTCGGCTGGGTGCTGGAGGGGCTCGCGATCGTGCTCGGGCTCGTCTACGCCGCCTTCTACGGCGCGCTCGACGCGCTCGCCGGCATCGGCGGCGGCCACGAGACCATGCGCCTCGGCCCCGGTCCGTGGGTCGCGGCGCTGTTCGAGATCGCCGACGCCCTCGGCATCCAGGGCGCCTACGCCTACCTCGCGGCGAGCGTGCTCGCGGCGGTGCTCGCGCTGGTCCGCGCGCCGGGGACCTGGCGCCTGCTGGCCGGGGTCGGGGCGGTGTTCGCGGTGGTGGGCGCCTGGTCGTTCCTCACCAGCCACATCTACTGGCCGTTCGGCGTCGCGACCATGGTCATGCTCGCGATCGGCCACACGCTGCTCGTCGTCGCGGCCACCCGCCCAGCCGGCCCGCGCCGCGCGCCCACCGGCCACCGCGCGGTCGCCGCCGCCTGAGCCTGCCCCCGCCCGCCCGTCGCCGCCGACCGGTCCGCGACCGGTGCTCGACGGGCGCGGGCGTGTCCGATTCCATGGAGGCGTGCCCCGCCTCTCCCGCCTGCGCCACGCCCTGCACGTCCGCCTCATCGACGCGGTGCGGCGCGGGACGGCCGAGGCGCTGGACGCCGGGGTGGCGCCGCGACTCGACGCGCTGGAGGCGCGGGCCCGGGAGCACGCCGAGGCGCTCGCCGTCGTGCGGACGGAGGTCGACGAGCTGCGCGCCGAGCTGCACGCGCGCGAGGTCCGCGACCGCCGCGACATGCTCGCCGCCGGCGAGCGCGACGCGGTCGCCACGAGCGCCCGGTTCGTCCGCGACGCCATGCCCGGGGCCCGGACCTTCCCGGACCCGAGCGCCACCCTCGCCCACGCCCTCGGGCTCGCCCCGCGCGGTGGCCTGGCCCTGGAGTTCGGGGTCTACACCGGCACCACGCTCGCCGCGATCGCCGCGGCCCGGGGCGACGGGCTGGTCTACGGGTTCGACTCGTTCCAGGGCCTGCCCGAGGACTGGCGGGCGGGCTTCGGCGCCGGCACCTTCGGCGACGCGGAGCCGCCGGACGTCCCCGGCGCCGAGCTCGTCGTCGGGTGGTTCGCCGACACGCTGCCGACCTTCCTGGCGGAGCACCCCGAGCCGGTCGACCTCCTGCACCTCGACGCCGACCTCTACTCCTCGACCGCCACGGTGCTCGAGCAGATCGGCCCGCGGCTGCGGCCCGGCTCGGTGGTCGTGTTCGACGAGTACCTCAACCACGCGGGCTGGGAGGACGGCGAGCACCGCGCCTGGACCGAGTTCGTGGCCCGCAGCGGGCTGGGCTTCACCTACGAGGCGTTCACGCACGACAACGAGCAGGTCGTCGTGGTGGTCACAGGGCTGCCCACGCAGGTGCCGTCGCAGGTGCCACGGGGTACTGGAGTGTCGACCGGCCTCGGCTGAGCCGATCGGCGGCGCGCGAACCGCCACACAGCGGGCGGAACGGACACCGCGTGTCACCGCTTGGTTGCTCCCGGTGGACCCCGGTGTGCGGGACCGCGAGCGGGAAGGGCACAGTCGACGCGATGACCTCCACGGCCGATCGTCGGCTCGGGAGTCGTGTCGACACCCCGGCCGCCGTCCCGGACCGCCCTGCCGCGGGCAGCCCCGCGGCGCCGGGCCCGGGACGCCAGCCCAGCGACGGGTCGCGGTTCCGGCCCGAGATCGAGGGCCTGCGCGCCGTCGCGTCGGTGCTGGTCGTCGTCTACCACGTGTGGATCGGCCGCGTGTCCGGCGGCGTCGACGTCTTCTTCGCGCTCACCGGCTTCCTCGCGGCCGGGCAGCTCGTGCGCGCGAGCGAGCGCGGCGGGATCGACCTGCTCGCCCAGTGGGGACGGACGCTGCGACGGCTCGTGCCGCCGGCCGCGGTGGTGCTGGTCGGCACCGTCGTCGCGAGCATCCTCCTCCTGCCCGAGTCGCGGTGGCCCCAGGCGGTCCGCGAGGCGGTGGCGTCCGCGTTCTTCGTCGAGAACTGGCGGCTGGCCGCCGACGCGGTCGACTACTACGCCTCCCACGACACCGCGAGCGTGGTGCAGCACTTCTGGTCGCTCTCGATCCAGGGCCAGTTCGCGATCGCGTTCCCGCTGGTGGTCGTCGTGGCGACGCTCGCGGCCCGGCGACGCGGGATCGCCGCGCGTCCAGCCGTCGCGGGCCTGCTCGCGGTGGTCACCGCGGTCTCCCTGGTCTGGTCGATCACCAGTACCGCTGCTGACCAGACCTACGCCTACTTCGACGCGCTCGCCCGCGTCTGGGAGTTCACCCTCGGCGGCCTGCTGGCCCTCGGCCTGCACCGGCTGCGTCTGCCGGTGTGGGCCGGCGTCGCGGCCGGCTGGCTGGGGATCGTCGGCCTCGCCGCCTGCGGGGTGGTGCTCGACGTGGAGGGCGGCTTCCCCGGCTACCTCGCGCTGTGGCCCGTCGCGTGCGCCGCGGCCGTCATCGTCGCCGGGGACACCGACCACCGCCTGGGTACGACGCGGCTGCTCGCGTCGCGACCGATGCAGTACCTGGGCAGCATCAGCTTCCCCCTCTACCTGTGGCACTGGCCGGTGCTGCTCCTGGCCTCCGCCGCGTTCCACGTCGAGCAGCCCGGCCCCGTGCTCGGCCTCGCGATCATCGGGACCTCCCTGATGCTCGCCGCGGCGACGCGCCACCTCGTCGAGGACCCGGTGCTGCGCCGCGGCCGGCGACGTCCCGGCGTTCTGCGCGACCACCGGGCGGCGGCGGTCGCCCTCGTCCCGGTGCTGGTGCTGGTGCTGGCGTGGCACGCGGTGACCACCGTGCGCGCGGAGCCCTCGGGCGCCGTCGGCGACGCCGACCACCCCGGGGCGCTGGCCCGGGCTCCCGGCTTCGTCGACCGGGGTTCGCCCGATGCCGAGCCGATCCCGCCCGCCGTGTCGGCCTACGAGGACTGGGTGCGCTACCGGGACGCGGGCACCGGGTGTGCCGGGGTCCCCGGGCTTGCCGCCCTCGAGCTGTGCACCTACGTCCCCGCACCCGACCCGGCCGCACGCACGATCGTCGTCGTCGGGGACTCGCACATGCAGCAGTTCCTCCCCGCGGTCGCCCCGGTCGCCCACGAGCGCGGCTGGCGCGTGCAGACCCTGATCCGGCCGGGGTGCCCGCTGTCGACGACCGCCGAGTCGAACCCCGGCGAGGCCGACTGCATCACCTGGAACCAGGAGGCACTCGGCGCGCTCGCCTCCCTGCGCCCGGCCCTCGTCGTCGCCCAGGCGACCCACGACGTCCGCCAGGGCCGCACCGAGCGCACCCCGCCGGGCATGGTGGAGGCGTGGAACCGGTTGGCGTCCGCGGGCGTGCCGGTGCTGGGGGTGCGGGACAACCCCCGGTTCGGCTACGCCCCGCCGAGCTGCGTGGACACCTACGGACGCGGCGCGCCGGAGTGCGACGTCCCGCGCAGCGACCTCTACCCCGCGGACCCGGCCCCACCGGGCGGCGCCCCCTCGACGATGACGGTGCTCGACCTCTCCGACAGCATCTGCGAGCCCACCGTGTGCCCGCCGGAGATCGGTCGCGTCATGGTCTACCTCGACGACAACCACCTCACCGCCACCTTCACGGCGTCGCTGGCCCCGGTGGTCGGCCCGCGCATCGCCGCCCTCGTCGGGCCGTGACCCGCGCCTCCTACCCTGGAGACCGGTCCGCCCGGACCCCCGCCGCCGTCCCGAGCACTGGGAGCACGCCAGCATGACCGACGTCGCCGCCCGCACCACCGTCCGTGACACCACGGATGCTCGGGGATCGGGGCGCCTCGTCGTCGCCCGTGGGCTCTTCGCCGGCCCCGTCCCGGAGGTGCCCGCCGAGCTCTACGTGGAGGTGCTGCGGGGACGGGCCGACCGCCGGCGGGACCACGTGCGCCTCGGCGCGGACACCCACGTCAGCACCAACACCTACTTCGGCCGCCTCCCCGCGAGCTACTGGCAGCGCTGGACCACGGCCCGCGAGGTCCGTTTCGAGGCGCGCACCCACGGCGCCGGCCGGGTGCTGCTGCGGGCGTCGGACACCAACGGCGTCCCGCGCACCCTCGCGGTGCACGAGGCGGACGGCGGGGACCTCGCGCTGGCCGCGCCGCTCGACCGCTTCCTCGACGGCGGCGGGTTGTGGGTCGAGGTCGTCACCGACGACGACGAGCTGCTGCTGCACGACGCCCGCTGGACGGTGGCCGCGCCCGCCACCGACCGCGGCGCCTCGGTGGTCGTGTGCACCCACAACCGCGCCGACGACTGCATCGCCACCCTGCGGGCGCTCACCGCCGAGCCGGACGTCGTCGCGCTGCTCGACGCCGTGGTCGTCGTCGACCAGGGCACCGACCGGATCGACACGCGCGACGGGTTCGCCGCCGTGGCCGACCGGCTCGGCGCGCGCTTCCGGTACCTCCCCCAGCCCAACCTCGGCGGCTCCGGCGGCTTCACCCGCGGCCTCTACGAGGTCGTGGAGCACGGCGGGCGCGCCGACGTCGACGTCCTGTTCATGGACGACGACATCCGCTGCGAGCCCGAGGTGGTCGTGCGCCTCGCCGCGTTCGGGCGGTGCGTCGCCGACCCGACGATCGTCGGTGCGCAGATGCTCAACCTGCTGCACCCAACCCAGGTCCTCGCTGGCGCCGAGTACGCGGTGCTCCCCGACCTCACCAACGGCCACGTGAGCCCCGGGGCGGTCGGCGAGTCGGACGTGACGGCGTTCTTCCCCGACGGCACGAAGAACGTGCAGGACCGCCGGGTCGACGCCGGTTACACGGGATGGTGGTCCTGCCTGATCCCCGCGGAGCTGGTGCGACGGGCGGGCTACCCGCTCCCGCTGTTCTTCCAATGGGACGACGTCGAGTACTGCTACCGCGCCCGCGCCCACGGGGTCCCCACGGTGACCCTGCCCGGCGCCGGCGTGTGGCACGCCGACTTCCCGTGGAAGGACTGGGACGACTGGCACCGGTACTTCAACCTGCGCAACGCCATGATCACCGCGGCGCTGCACTCGCCGTTCCCCGTCCGTCACATCACGGGCGTGCTCACCGACCTGCTCGGGCGCTACCTCGTCTCCATGAACTACGGGCTGGCCGCGACGCTCACCCGGGCCGTCGAGGACTTCCTGGCCGGCCCCGCGGTGGTCGACGACGGCGGCGTCGCCGCGGTCGCGGCCGTGCGGGGCCTGCGCGCCGCGCACGGCGAGACGATCGCGCACCCGGCCACCGACGCCCCCGGTTTCGCGCCCACGGACATGGAGATCGTGCGCAGCGGTCCGGAACCGACGCGCACCGGGCTGGTGATGGCCAAGCGCGCCGCGCAGCAGGTCCTCGGGCGCACCCCGTTCCACGCGGGGCTCGTGGGCGCCGGCGAGGCCCACTGGTGGCACGTCTCGTTGTTCGACCGGGTCGCCGTCACCGACGCCGGCCAGGGCGGTGTCCGCCTGCGCCGCCGCGACCCCGCGGCACTGCGCGCGCTGGGCCGCGACGGGGCCCGCGTGCTCTGGCGGTTCGCCCGCGAGGGCGGCGCGGCCGCGCAGCGCTGGCGCGAGGCGGCTCCCACGTTGACGGCGCCGGACAACTGGCGCCGACTCTTCGGCACCGGCTGAGCGCGGCGGCCGTGGGGAGCACGGCTCCGACGCCCGAGGCGGGCCTCGCGGCCTCGGACCCGCCACCCCGCCGACGCGGGCCCCGACCCTCCGACGTCCTCGCCGCCGCGTACGGCGCGGCGATGGGCGCCCTGCTGTCCGTCGTCGCGGGCCGGGCGCTGCCCGACGACGCGATGATCACGTTGTCCTACGCCCGCAACCTCGCCGAGCGCGGCGAGTGGGCCCTCACCCCGGGCGTGGCGGCGAACACGGCGACGAGCCCGCTGAACGTCTGGCTCGAGGCCGGGCTCGTGGTCGTGACCGGCAGGCCGGAGCTGTCGGTCGGGATCCTGCTCGCGCTCACGGTCGGCCTGCTCGCCCTCTGCCTGCACCGCCAGCACGGTGCACCGGTGTGCGGGGCCGGGGTCCTGCTGCTGGTCGCGAACCCCTTCCTCGCCAGCGCCACCGGTCTCGAGGTGTACCTGACGGCCCTGGCGATCGTGGCCCTGGTGTGGGCCGCGAGCGCCGGGCACTTCCTCGTGCTCGGGATCGTGGGCGGCCTCGCGGTGCTCACCCGTCCCGACCTCGCCATCGTGGTGCTCGCGGTAGTCGTCCTCGCCGCCGCACGGCACCGACGGGTCGGGGGCGCGCTCCTCGCGCTGGCGCTCGCCGGTATCGTCGCCGCGCCGTGGCACGTCTGGTCCTGGCTCCGGTTCGGGTCCGCGGTCCCCGACACCCTGGCGGTGAAGGCGGACGCCGGTGACTCCTGGGGCGGCTACACCTACGGGAACGGGATCGGCCACTACCTCGGGTACTGGCCGGAGCCGACCCGGCTCGTCGTCGCCGGTCTGGCCGTGGGGCTCGTGGCCTGGCTCGCCTGCCTGGTCCAGCTGGTCCGGCACCGTCACCTCGGGCCGCGCGGGTGGTCCGGCCTCGCGTTCGGCGTGGCCGGCGGCGCGCACTACGCCGCGATGTCGGCCCTCGGTGGCGCGCCGTTCTTCTGGTACTACACGCCCGCGGTGGTGGGGGCCGCGCTGGCCACGGTGGTCGTCGCCGACGCCGCGCTCCGGCCGGTCCGGCCGCTGCGCTCCCACACGCCGGTGCGCATCGCCGCCGGAGCCCTCGCGGGCCTCGCCGTGGTCGGTATCGCCGGCGCCACGCTCGTCCAGGACGCGGAGCGCGGCGTCCCCTGGTCCGGGTTCGCGCCCGTCCGCGTCAACTGGGCCACCCCGGCGCAGTACGAAGCGATCGCGGCCGCCCTGCCGCCGGGCTCAACGGTCGAGTCCCCCGGCGAAATCGGCTACCTCGCATTCCACTGCCGCTGCCGGGTGGTCGACTACTTCTCCGACCCCGGGCGCATGGCGCCCGCCATCGACCGCTTCCGTGCCGACCACGACGGCCCGATCTGGCGGCTCAACTATCTCCACCGGCGACCGCAGGCACCGGTCCCGGCGGCCTACCGACTGGTCTACGAGGCCGCGCCGCCCGACGGCCCCGGCCAGTGGCCCGTGACGTTCCCCGGCGACCGTGTCAAGAGGATGCGCCTCGAGGCCCTGGCCCCCTGACGATCAGCGCACCGTCAACGACCCGCGGCCTTGTGGAACACCGCCTCGTAGGCGTCGAGCACGGACTCCACGCTGTAACGGGTCGCCGCCGCGGTGCTGCCCGCCTCCGTGTCGGGCGGCGAGTCCCGCAGCCGGGAGAGCGCTGCGGCCAGGCCGTCGACGTCACGCGGGGCGACCACGGCGCCGAAGCCGGTCTCCTCGACGACGGTCCGCACGCCGGGCAGGTCGCTGACCACCGCCGGCACGCCCGCCATCATGGCGACGACCTGCACGATGCCGAAGGCCTCGAAGGCGTTGACCGACGGCAGCGCGAAGACGTCGAGGGAGGCGTAGAAGTCGTCGAGCTCGCCCTCGGGGACGAAGCCCAGCATCTCGATGCGCGGGTCGTCCCGGATGTGGCGGCGCACGCGGTCGACGACGCTCCCCCCGGCCACGGCCTCGTAGTCGCCGCCGACGAGCAGGCGGGCGTCCGGGTCGTCGAGGGCCAGGAAGGCGTCGACCAGGTGCTCGACGCCCTTCTCCTCGACGATGCGACCGAGGAAACCGACGTGGAAGCCGTCGCCGCGACGGAACGTCGGGCGCCCGGGCCCGCGCGGCGGGCACGGCGGGGGCACCGCCACCAGCCGGCCGTCGATCGCGGGCCACAACCGGCTGTGCCGCGCGTAGTCCTCGCTGCTGACCACCGCGGCCGTCGAGCGGCGCAGGGCGACGCTGCTGGAGAAGTCGATGGCCCGGTGCTGGGCGTGGTTGACCACGCGGCGCACGACGGGCCCGTCGCCGGTGGGCAGCGAGACGTCGCAGTGGTACGTGGAGACGACCGGGACCGGCGACAGGCGGGCGAGCAGACCCGCCTCGACCAGCGGCAGGTGCAGGTTGACCAGGGCCGAGCGCGCCATCTCCCGCAGCGCGAGGCGGGTCAGGTTGATCCCGATGGTGCCCTTGCCGACCTTCGCGAGGACCGGGGCGCGGACGACCTGAACCCTGTTGACGACCTCTTCGGTCGGCAGCGACGGGTCGTGCTTCGAGGCCACGACGCAGACCCGCCACCCGCGCGCCGCGAGGCCCTCGGCGAGGTCCCGGGCCACGTTGGTCAGCCCGGAGACGTACGGGCTGTAGTAGGTCAGGACGATGCAGAGGTCGTGGTGCGGGGGCTCCGGCAACGCCGTCCTCCACCCTTCCTCGACGTCGGCTCGTCACAGGTGCGCCACGAGCTGCGGGCCGGTCCCGCCCGGCCACTGTAAAGGCCCGACCGCTCCGACTTCTCACAGGCTGTAGTTGCTAGCGTGGCGTGCCCGCCGCCCGACCCCGGAGTTCACCTGGTGACCGCGACGTCCCGTCCCTCGTCGGCCGCCGACGACCCGGAGGACACCGGCGACGGCGCCGCGCCCGCCGGGGACACGGCCTCCGACGGGCGCGCCGACGGGACCGGCCCGTTCGCGCGCGGCTGGTTCGGGCGCGCCCGGGTCGCCTGGTCGACGGTCGCCACCGTCGCCGGGATCGTGGCGCTCGTGTGCGCGGCCCTGCTGCCGCTGCTCCCGGTCAGCGTGTCGCAGCCCGAGGTCGCCTGGCCGCTCGACCCGGCGGACCCGCGGCCCACCGCGCTGCAGTTGACCACCCAGCGCCCGCTCGCCCTCGACGTCCGGACCGACTGCGACGCCGCCCGCGCCGCGGCGTCGGCCGGGACGGGCCGGACGCTGGGGGCGCCGGGCGACGGGGTCCTGCTCGCGACCCTGCCGCCCGTGTCGGGCGACGCCGGTGTCGGCCTGCGGGCGGTGGTGGTCGGCGACCGGCTCACCGTCCTGTCGCGCGGCATCCCCTTGGTGGACGGCCCGCTGCCCGCCGGGCCCTGCACGATCGGGATCGCGGGCGACCTCACCGGGATGAGCGTGATCGTCGACGGGCGCCTCGTCGGCCGGGCCGGGCCCGAGGCCGTGCCCGACGTCGACGCGCTGGTGTCCTCGGTACCGCCCTCGCCGCCGGGGGCCGGCGAGCGCGGCGCCGGCCTGGCCGTCCGCCTCACGGTCGACGACCAGTTCGCCACCTCGCCGACCGCGGTCAAGACCGCGGTGACGCTGCTCCTGCTCGGGGCGGTCACCGTCGGGCTCGTCGGGCTCCACGAGCGGGACCGGGCCGCACGCGCCGCGCGGTGGGAGACCGCCCGAGACCGGCCTCCCCGGCCCCGACCCCGCGTCGTCGACGGCGTCGTGCCCCTGCTGCTGGCCCTCTGGACCGTCATCGGCCCGATGACCGACGACGACGGCTACTACGCCGCGATGGCGGCGAACGTCCCGTACTCGGGCTACGTCGCGAACTACTACCAGCTCTACAACCAGGGGTTCACGCCGTTCACCTGGATCTACTACGTCCTGTCGTGGTGGCAGGGCGTGGCCGGTGTGAGCCCGGTGGTCCAGCGGGTGCCGGCGCTGCTGCTCGGCCTCGCCAGCTGGTTCCTCCTGCGGGCCTACGCCGCCCGCGCCCTGCCCGCGGGCACCGGGCGGGGGCGGGCGGTCGCCCTGCACGCCGTGCTCGCGCTCGCGTTCGTCGCCTGGTGGCTGCCTTTCGACATGGGCGTGCGCGCCGAGGCCGTCGTCGCCACGAGCGTCATCGCGAGCATGCTGTGCCTGGCGGTGGCGGTGGAACGCGACCGCTGGGCGCTCGCCGGGCTCGCCGTGGCCGTGGCGTCCTTCGGCGCGACCGCGGCACCGACCGGGTTCGTCGCGCTGGCCCCGCTGCTCGCGTGTCTCCCGCGGGTCTGGCGCACACTGATCGCCCCGGCGGGACCCTGGTACCGCCGGCTCGGCGTCTTCGTCGCCCTCGTGGGCCCCGGCGCGCTGGTCGGGTTCGCCGCCTTCGTCGACGGCTCGCTGCGCGACTTCGCCCGCGGCCAGCAGATCTTCCTCGGGCTGCAGGACCAGGAGTCCTGGTACACCGAGATCGTCCGCTGGAGCTACCTGCTCGTCGACGGCGGACCGATGGGCACGTACGCCAAGCGCTTCCCCGTCCTGCTCGGGCTCCTCGCGCTGGCCTGCCTCCTCGCGCTCCTCGCCGTCGCGCGTGGCCGGGGCCTGCGCCTGCCACCCCGGCTCACCGCTGCGGCGTGGACGTTCCTCCTGGGGTTCGCGCTGCTCTGGCCCACCCCCAGCAAGTGGACCCACCACTTCGGGACCCTCGCGACGGTCGGCGCCCTGGTCTTCGCTCTGGCCGTCGTCGGTGTCCCCGTCCTGCTGCGCGAGGCCGCGACGGACGCCGCCGACCCGCCGCGGTGGCTCCCCGCACTGCCCGTGGCCGTCGGGGTCGGGCTGCTCGTGGCCGTGCTCGCCGGCCTCTCCGGGCACGGCGAGAACGCGTGGCCGTACTCCTGGATGCTCGGGCTGCCCGACCCTTTCGAGGTGCCGCGGGTCGCGGTCTTCTCCTTCGACCAGCCCGCCTGGTGGCTGCTCGGCGGGCTCGTGCTCGCCGGCGTCGCCGTGGTCGCGACGCGGGGGCGGTGGCGGGCGTGGCGGCCGGCGGTCCCGGCCGTCGCGGTGGCCCTGATGGCCACGGGAGCGCTGCTCGTGTCGACGGTGTACCTCGTCGGCGGCTTCGTGCTCGCCACGGTGCGGACCGCCGACGGCTACTCGCCGTGGGTGGACGCCGTGCGCGACCCGCTCGCGCGCGACTGCGGCGCGTCGGCCCAGATCGAGGTCCTCGACCCGGTCACCGCCCGGCCCCTCGCGGCCCGCCCGGACCTGCCGTCCCCGGTGCCCGGGGCGAGCCCGGACGACCCGCCCGTGTTCGTCCCCGGCGGCTGGTTCCCGTCCAGCCCGCCCCCCACTCCCGGGATCGCGGCCTGGGGGAGCTTCGTGCCGCCGGCGACGGGTCCCGGGGTCGCGGCGGGTGCCGACGGGACGGTGGGGGCCTTCGCGTCGCCCTGGTACGCGATCCCCGAGCGAGCGGGTGCCGCGATGACCGCCTCGGTCTCGGGGCGCACCGGCGGTGGCAACGGGCTGCGCGTCGAGTACGGGTTCCCGGCGGGCGGCGGCGTCGTCCCGGTCGGGGTGCAGGCGCTCGGGCTCGGCGAGGACGGCGAGCCGGTCGACTCGGTGGTCTGGCGCTCCCTGCTGCTCGAGGGACCGAACGGACCCCCTCCGGGCGCCACGGTCATGCGCCTCGTCGCCGACGACACCTCGATCGCACGGGGCGGCTGGCTCGCCGTCACCGCCCCGACCGTCCAGCGGTGGCAGACCCTGCAGCAGTACGCGCGGCCGGGCGAGGCGACGGCGGTGAGCTGGCAGTACGCGTTCCTCTTCCCCTGCCTGCGCAAGCCGGTGCAGGCGTTCGGGATCAACGAGCCGGCGACCCTCGGCGTGGTGTGGGGCGATCAGCCGTTGGCGTACCGCCTCGACGGGATCTGGCAGACCGGGCGGGGTGGTCTGTTCGCCCAGAGCCTGCGCGACGCGCAGGTCACCCAGCTCGCCACGCAGCTGCGGGTGGCCCCGGACGCGGTCTCCGGACAGGTCTACCGGCTCGACCCGCTCGTGCCGGTCGACGCGGCCTACCGCCTCGAGCCCCGCCGGATCGTGGTGGGGGGCTGGGAGCCCGGACCGAACACGACGATGTCGGTGCCGCTCGAGGAGCGGGCCGGCGAGCAGTAGCGGCGCCTCAGGGGCGGCGCAGCACGAACACCGAGGACTCCCCCGTGCCCGGGCGCAGGAACAGCCGCCCGCTGAGGAACTGCGCGAGGCACGGGCCGGCGCGCAGGGCGGCGTCGACCAGCTTCGGCAGGCGGGAGTAGGGCACGTCCCAGAGCCCGTCGGTGCCCTCGCGCTCGACGACGAAGCCCCGCGCGGTGAGGAAGGCGCGCCACTCGTCGTGGGTCTTGAGGTTGATGTGGGTCGGGTCCTCGAAGCCCATCCAGCCGTCGCCCGCCAGGCGTCGCCCGCGGCCCGCGGGGTCGGGCATGACGACGAGCGCGTGGCCGCCGGGGCGCAGGATCCGGCGCCAGGTCGCGAGCACCTCGTCGGCGGTCCCGTCGTCGAGGTGCTCCAGCACGTGGATGGCGGTCAGCGCGCCGAACTCGCCGTCGCCGAGCTCGCGCACGTCGGTGGTGACCAGGCATCCCGGCGCCGTGGCGCGGGCGGTCGTCGCCGAGTACTCGGAGATCTCGAACCCGGCGGCGGTGCCGAGTGCCGACAGGCGCCGCACCAGGTGCCCCGTCCCGCAGCCGAAGTCGAGGTACGGACCGCCGTCGGCGTAGCGCTGCACGAGGCGCGTGTACCAGCGCAGCGCCGGACGGTCGTCCGCCTGGCCGTTCGCGAGGTAGTACTGCTCGTCGTACTCGGTGCTCTCGCTGCTCACGTCTCGCTCCGGGTCTCGGGACGGCGGCGCGAGGCCGCCAGGATCAGGGCGCTCACGCCGGCGCCCACCGCGCTGCCCACCGCGAACGCCACCTCGCCGCCGAGGATCGCGCCGGGCACCAGCCAGAACGCGACGCCGGCGGCCAGCAGCGCCGCGATCCAGCTCAGCGCGACGTCGCGGTGGCGCCCGCGGGCCACGTGCACCTGGGTGACGACGACGAGGCCGACGTGCGCGAGCACCCCGAGCACGATGATCGCGAGGTCCAGGCCGCCGATGGCGTAGGCGTCACCGAAGATCAGCGAGACGAGCCGCGGGCCGATCCACCAGGCGAGCGGGGCGCCGATCGCGGCCAGGGCACCCAGCACGGCCGTGCCCTTCACGAGGAGCACCAGCACCTCGCGGCGCCGGCCGGCGGCGATGAGGCGGGTCAGCGTCGGCACGACGGCCGACTGCAGCGGCACGACCATCGACAGCGGCGCCCGGGCCAGGGTGAAGGCGGCGACGAAGACACCCGCGGCGGCGGTCTCGCCCCCGTCGGCGGCCTGCGCCACCACCAGTACCGGCAGCCCGTTGAGCAGCAGCTGCGCGCACGCGGAACCCACCAGCAGCGGCAGCGCGTCGCGCACGAGCCCGCGCACGGTCGCGCCGGGGACGCGCCACGCCGAGGGCGGCGAGCTCCACGCCACCGCGCGCCGCCAGGCACCGGGCAGCTGCGGCACGTGCGCGAGCGCGATGGCCAGCACGAGCGCCCAGCAGAACGCCGCCGCGTCCGCGCCCTGCACGAAGAAGAGCCCGACGGCGAGGGCGAGACGGATCAGGGAGTCGAGCACCATCACCGCCGCGTGCCGCACGAGGCGGTCGGTGCCGATGAGGGTGCCGCGCACGAGGAACTGGGCGGCCGAGACGACGCTCAGCGCCACCAGCGCGAGCAGGACCGAGACGTGGTCGTCGAGGGCGCGGTAGAGGATCGGCAGCGCCCCGCCCAGCACGACCAGGGCGATGGCGGTCAGCACGCCGGCGGCGCCGGAGGCGGCCCGCAGCAGGGCCCGGCGATCGCCCGGGATGGGGAGGCGCCGGGCCAGCTCCTGCTCCAGCGGCAGGAAGGCGCCGAAGCCCAGGACGAGCGCCAGGGCCCAGAACGACCCGAAGGTCGCGTACTCGACGGGCGAGAGCGCGCGGGCCACGACGGCCAGGTAGACGTTGACGACGATGCCGGAGAGCAGCACGCCCAGACCGGCCGCACCGACCAGTCTCCTCGCGCCGACGGCGCCCGGCGCGCGATCGCTCAGGGCGAGCGTCTCCTCACTCGGTGCTGCGATGCCGACGAGGATAACGGGGACCGGGCCGGAAACCGCGCAGGACCCGACCGGCCCGTCCCCGGTCGAGGGCGCGCGTACGCCCGGCGGTTAGCGTGGTGACCGACGGGACGACGACGGGAGCGGCGGCTGGTGGGCACGAACGCTCCGCCGGCCGTGCCTGCCGACCCGTCCGCCGGCCCGCCCGAGCGGACCAGCTCGTTCGCGTGGGCCGTCACCGTCGTGGCGGGCGCCATCGCGCTGGTCGGGGCGTTGGTCCTGCCGTTCGCGCCCGTCGCCGTCAACACCTCCGAGGTGCGCTGGCCCGTCGACCCGCGCGACACCACGCCGACGATGCTCATGCTCACGGCCTACGAGCCGGCGGAGCTCGACGTGCGCTTCAGCTGCCGGGCCGCCCGGTCGGCCGCGGCGACCCCCGACGGCTTCGTGCTGTCCACGATGGGACCGCGGTCGCCGGACGCCGCGGACGAGGCGCTCACGGTGGTGGCACGGGGTGACGCCGTCACCGTGCGCAGCGGTGGGTCCGTGCTCTTCGCGGGACCCCTGCCGCCGGGCGACTGCCGGTTCGTGGTCGCGGGCGACGCCGCCGCGGTCCGGGTGGTGCTCGACGGCGTCGTCGTGTCGACCACGGGGTCGCGCCTGCCCGTCCCCGACCCCGAGGAGGACGCGCCGGACGAGGAGGAGCCGCTCCCCGACCGCGAGCCGATCGCGAAGCCGATCTCCCCGCTGCCCGAGGTCGACGCCCTGCGGACCTCGGTCCCGCCGCTGCCCGACGCCGGCGTCGACGACCTGTCCGTGCGCCTGGTGCTGGACACCGCGTTCGACCACACGCCGTCAGCGGCCAAGTCCGTCCTCGTCGTGGTGATCGTGATGGCCCTCGTCGCCGGCGCGGTGGCCCTCCCGGCCGGGCGCGCGCCCCCGGAGTGGGGCGCCCGGGGGCTCGGGCGCCTCGTGCGGTGGCTCCGGCGCCGGGCCACGCGCACCGTGGCCCGTGCCCGGACCCTGCGGCCCCGGGTCGTCGACGTCCTCGTCCCGGCGGTCCTGCTCGCCTGGCTGTTCCTCGCGCCGATCACCGACGACGACGGCTACTACGGCGCGATGGCGGCCAACGTCCCGTTCTCCGGGTACCTGCCGAACTACTACCAGCTCTACGACCAGGGCTACACGCCCTTCTCGTGGCCCTACTACGCGCTCTCCTGGTGGCAGACGACCGTCGGCACCGCGCCGGTGCTCGTGCGGATCCCGGCCCTGGTCCTGGGTCTGGGCACCTGGTGGCTGGCGCGGGCGTACGTAGCCCGGACACCGCTGGGCGGCACCGGGCGGTGGACGTCCGCCGCGGCCCGGACGGGCCTGGCCGCGGCCTTCCTCGCCGGGTTCCTGGCCTACGACATGGGCTCGCGGCCGGAGCCGGTCGTCATGTTCTTCGCCCTGGCCGCGCTCGTCGCCGTCGCCGAGGGGCTCGAACGGCGCCGGCTCGCCCTGCTCGGCCTCGCCGTCGGGGCCGCCTCGGCCGGGCTCATGGCCGCCCCGACGGGGTTCATCGCGCTGGCCCCGCTGGTCGCCGCCGCACCCGCGACCTGGCGGCTGGTGCGGGCACGGTCGGCGAGCTGGTGGGCGGTGGCCGGCTGCTGGATCGTCGTGCTCGCACCGCTCGCGGTGGGGAGCCTCCTGGGCTTCGCCGACGGCGCCTACCGCGACTTCGTCCGCTCGCAGGAGATCTTCGCGCCGATCCAGCGGGCGCAGACGTGGTACCAGGAGCTCCTGCGCTACAACGCGCTGCTCGACACCGCCTCGCACCACGGGTCCTACGCGCGACGCGCCCTGATCCTCGCCTGCCTGCTGGCGCTCGTGTGGTTCCTGGTGCTCGTCGTCGCGACGCGGGCCCGAGGGCTCGCGGTGCCCGCGCGCCTCCCCCTCGTCGGCTGGAGCACGCTGCTCGCCTTCGTCCTGCTGCTGCCGACGCCGAGCAAGCCGACCCACCACCTCGGCGCCTTCGCCGGACTGGGTGCGGTGTTCCTCGCGCTGCTCCTGGTGGTCGGCCCCCGGCTCGTCGCCGCCCTCGACCGGGAGCACCGGGTGCCCCAGCCCGCGCTGGTCGCGGTCGCCCTGTCCGCGGTCGCGACGGCTGCCCTGGTCGGCCACGGACGTGCCATGTGGCCGTACGGCTGGGGCCTCGGCATGCCGTCGTACGGCGACTACCCCTCGGTCCGCGGGATCGAGTTCGACCAGCCGCTGTGGTGGGCGCTCGCGCTCGTGCTGATCACCGTGGTGGTCGTGCTGGTCGGCCGGGCGCCCTGGCGACGGCTCGCGCTCGCGGTGTCGGTGCCCGTGCTCGTCGTCGCCCTCCTCGCCGCGGTGACGGTGTGGACGGTCGGCGACGTCACCCGGGCCGCGATCCGCACCGCCGACGGCTGGTCGCCACAGATCGACGGGTGGACCGACCCCGTCGGCGACCGCTGTGGGCTGGGCGGGCAGATGGACGTCCTCGATCCGGCCGGCGGCCAGGCCCTCGCCCCGGTGCCGCTACCGGGCGGTGCGCCGTCGGAACCCCTGGTGCCGCTCGACGCCCCCGACGCCCCGGCACCGGAGACCCGCACCGAGCCGTTCCTGCCCGGCGCCTTCTTCCCGCCGAGCCCACCCCCGCGCGGGCTGCCCGGGGGAACGCCGGTGTGGGGCAGCTTCCTCGTGCCGGAGGACGGCGCCACGGCCGACGCCCGCACCGGTGGGTTCGCGACCGGGTGGTACCGCACGCCGCCGCCCGCCGAGGCGGGGATGACCGTCGCCGTCGCCGGCCGCACCGCCCGCGATGTCTCCCTGCGCGTGGAGTACGGACGCGAGACCCCCGACGGCGTCGTGCCCCTCGACACCCACCGGCTCGCCGAGGACGACCCCGAGTCGGTCACCTGGCGGACCGTGGCACTGGTCGACGAGGCCGCCCCGCCGCCCGGGGCGAACGCCGTCCGGCTCCTCGCCGACGACGCCAGCACCTCCACCGGGGGCTGGTCGGCGTTCTCCGCCCCCGTCGCGCACCGGTGGGTGCCCCTGCCCGACTACCTGCCGGCCGGCGGCGCGGTCGGGATCGCCTGGCAGATCCGGACCTACTTCCCGTGCCTGCGCCAGCCGCGGCAACAGGCGGGGATCACCGAGCCGGCCGTCGCGGCGATCGGATACGGCGACACCGTCGAGGCCGCCCGCGCCGACTGGATGTTCAACCCGGCGCGGGGCGGCCTGCTCGGCCACGCCGAGCGCGAGGGCCCGGGCACCCTGCTGACCACGCGGGTCCGCGACGTGGGGGACGCCGTCGACGACGTGTACCTCGTCGACCTGCGTCAGCCCTATCCGTCCGACGGCTACGTCCTGACCCGCGACCGGCGGGTCGAATCGGGCCTGTCGGCGCCGGGCGTCGACGCCGCGGACCTCAGGACTCCCCCTCCGCCAGCTGCCGGATGAGCCCGCCGGCGAGGACCATCCGGACCTGCCGGTCGGAGAGCTGGTGGCGGAAGGTCAGCTCGGTGCCGTCCACCTGACCGACGACCTCGCTCCCCTTCTGCAGCTGCTCGTGCAGGTCGGAGAACGACAGGGTGCTGCCCTGCGGCACCTTGTCCCGGTCGCCCTCGCCGGTGAACTCGAGCGCGAGGATCCCGAAGTTCGCCAGGTTCTGCCAGTGGATGCGGGCGAACGACTCCGCGATCACCACGCGCAGGCCGAGCCAGCGCGGGCAGATCGCCGCGTGCTCACGCGACGAGCCCTGGCCGTAGTTCGCGCCGCCGACGATCGCGTGGCCCGTCGAGTCCTTGATCTCCTCGGCGTTCGCCGGGTAGTCGGGGTCGATCCGCGTGAAGGCGAAGCGCGCCAGCGCCGGGATGTTCGACCGGAACGGCAGCGCCTCGGCGCCCGCCGGCGAGATGTCGTCGGTGGAGATGTCGTCGCCGACGGCGAGCAGCACCGGCACCTCGAAGGCGTCGGGGAACGGCTCGAACTCCGGCAGCCCGGAGATGTTCGGGCCCTTGACCAGCTCCTCGTCCCGGGCCTCCTCGGCCGGTGGCGGCTCCTCGAGCATGCCGGGGATGACGGTGGGCTCGGGGAGGTCGAGGTCGCCCCACGTCAGGCCCAGCTCCTCGGCGAGCTCCCGGGGGTCGGTGATCTCGCCGCGCAGCGCGCTCGCCGCCGCGGTCTCGGGCGAGCACAGCCAGACCTGGTCGTCGGCGCCGCCGCCGGAGCGGCCGGGGAAGTTGCGGGGGAACGTCCGCAGCGAGTTCGTCCCGGGTGCGGGCGCCTGGCCCATGCCGATGCAGCCCAGGCAGCCCGACTGGTGCAGGCGCGCGCCGGCCTGGATCAGCGAGGTCGTGCCGCCCCAGCGCGTCAGGTCGGCGAGGATCGGGCGCGAGGTCGGGTTGATGTCGAAGCTGACGCCGGGGTGGGTCTGGCGGCCCTCGACCATGCGGGCCGCGATGGCGAAGTCGCGCAGGCCGGGGTTGGCCGACGATCCGATGACCACCTGGCCCACCGGGGTGCCCGCGACCTCGCGGACCGGGACCACGTTGCCCGGCGACGACGGCTGCGCGATGAGCGGCTCGAGCTCCGAGAGCTCGATGTGCTCGGTGACGTCGTACTCCGTGCCCTCCTCGGCGAGCAGCTCGGTGAAGTCGTCCTCGCGGCCCTCGCCGGCGAGGAAGCGGCGGACCTCGTCGTCGGCGGGGAACACGCTCGTCGTCGCCCCGAGCTCGGCGCCCATGTTGGTGATGACGTGCCGGTCCATCGCCGTGAGCCCGGCGAGGCCGGGCCCGTGGTACTCGATGATCCGGTTGGTGCCGCCCTTGGTGCCGTGGCGGCGCAGCATCTCGAGGATGACGTCCTTCGCCGAGCACCACGGAGGGAGCTCGCCGGTGAGCTCGACCCCCCAGATCTCGGGCATGCGGATGCTCAGCGGCTGGCCGGTGATCGCCAGCGCCACCTCGAGGCCGCCGACGCCGATGGCGAGCATGCCCAGCGACCCGCACGCCGGGGTGTGCGAGTCGGAGCCGATCATCGTCTTGCCGGGCTTGCCGAAGCGCTGCATGTGGGTCGGGTGCGAGACGCCGTTGCCCGGCTGGGAGTACCAGAGGCCGAAGCGACGGGACGCCGAGCGCAGGTAGGCGTGGTCCTCGGCGTTCTTCTCGTCGGCCTGCAGCAGGTTGTGGTCGACGTACTGCACCGAGACCTCGGTCTGCGCCCGGTCGAGCCCGAGCGACTCGAGCTCCTGCATGACGAGCGTGCCCGTCGCATCCTGGGTCAGGGTCTGGTCGATGCGCAGGGCGATCTCCTCGCCCGGCGTCATCTCCCCGTCGACCAGGTGGGACGCGATCAGCTGGTGGGCGACGCCGTGCGGCATGGAGGCCTCCCGGAGAGGTCGTGCGGCGGTGACGCCACGGGTACCCCGTCCGGCAGCTGATGTTGCACCCGTCTCAGCCCGGCTTGGCGGCCGCCTGGGTCACGTAGGTCTCGACGACCTGCCGGGCCTCGTAGATCGTCCGCGCGCTCCCCCACGCGTTGGGGTCGAGACGGTTGTGGGTCCAGCCGCCCGGGAGCTGGCGCGTGCCGAGGCTGAGGTGGCCGACCTCGCGGTGCCACAGGATCTCCGACTGGAATCCGCGCGGGTCGTCCCAGTGCCAGGAGTAGCCGTATTCCTCCGCCTGCTCGAAGACCTCGACACCGTCGATCTCCATGGCACCCCTCCCCGACCCGAGCCCGACCCGCCGGTGCGCGTCGCGATCTAGGATCGGTGGCCGCCGTTCTCCCTACGCGCGGCACTCGGAGCATTTCGTGTGGCGACCGGCCGAATGTGCGGCGGCCGGACGCAGGCGAGTCGGAGGAGAATCGTGACGGTCTACGTGTCGCTGCCCCAGATCCCGCTGACGCTCAAGTTCGAGGAGCACCTCGACGACGTCGTCACCCGGTTCCAGCAGCTCATCACCGACGGCGAGGTCCACCGGTACACGTTCACCGACCACCAGGCCGTGCTCGTCAACTACGGGGTGATCGCCTCGGCGACGTTCTCGGAGGGTCCGCGCACGCTGGAGGTGTCCGAGCTCAACCGGGGGCTCAGCGCCCGTCTCACCGACAGCTGAGCCCGACCGGGGGTCGAAGATGCTCCCACAGGAGCAATTCGATCTCCCGAAGGTGACGGACACGATCACGGCCGTTACGCTGCGGCTCATGCAACGTGTGGTAGGGCTCCTCGTCCTGGCCCTCGTGCTGTTCTGGATCATCAGCTCTCCCGAGAGCGCAGCAGCGACGGTCACCGCGATCCTGGCTATCCTCGTCGGCTTCGCCGAGCAGATCGTCGAGTTCTTCCGCGCCCTCGTCTGAGGCTCCTCGCCCGCGGCGACGTGTGACACCCGCGTCCTCCCGGGCACCCGCGCGCATCGTCCCGACCCGATGGGTCATCGAGCGCGAGAGGAGAACGATGCAGGAGCACGAGTTCGTCAGCGCGGTCAAGGAGAGCCTCGAGCTGCCGGACAACGCGACCGCCGAGCGCGCCGTCCGCGCGACGCTCACCGTCCTCGGTCAGCGCCTCGAGGGCGGCGAGGCCAAGGACCTGGCCTCGCAGCTCCCGGGCGGCCTGTCCGACGCGCTGCCCTCCGAGGGTGCCGGCGAGCGGTTCGACGTCGACACCTTCTACCAGCGCATCGCCGAGCAGGAGGGCGCCGGCGTGACCGTCGCCCAGGCCCGCCAGCACGCCCGGGCGATCGCCAAGGGCCTCGAGACGGCGCTGTCCGACGGTGAGTGGCAGAACTTCACCAGCCAGCTCCCGACGGACTACCAGGACTTCCTCGGCACCGAGCCCGTCCAGAAGCACTAGTCCGTCGCGCCGAGGAGATACGCACGTCAGCGCTACCCGTCGCGCTGCCGTGCGATCTCCGGCGCGCCACGGGTCAGCTCGGCGGAGGAGCCGCACCCGCGCGGCGGGCGACGTCGACGACGTAGTCGCCGTAGCCGGAGCTGGCCTGGCGCTCGCCGAGCGCGAGGGCCTGCTCGGGGGTGATCCAACGCTTGGCCAGGGCGATCTCCTCGAGGCAGGCGAAGCGCACGCCTTGCCGGTGCTCGAGGACCTGGACGTACTGGGACGCCTCGATCAGGGATTCGTGGGTGCCGGTGTCGAGCCAGGCGAACCCGCGCCCCAGGTCGAACAGGCGGGCGTCGCCGCGCTCGAGGTAGGCGCGGTTGACGTCGGTGATCTCGAGCTCGCCGCGCGCCGACGGGGTCAGGGTGCGGGCGATGTCGAGGACGTCGTTGTCGTAGAAGTACAGCCCGGTGATGGCCCGGTTGCTCCGAGGGTTCGCCGGTTTCTCCTCGATGGAGAGCAGCCGCCCGGTCGCGTCGGCCTCGCCGACGCCGTAGCGGCCCGGGTCGCGCACCGGGTAGCCGAACAGCACGCAGCCCTTGTCGGCCTCGACCACGGCGCGCTGCTCGGCGAGCAGGGCCGAGAAGTGCTGGCCGTGGAAGATGTTGTCGCCCAGCACCAGCGCGGCGGTGTCGTCGCCGACGTGGTCGGCGCCGATGAGGAACGCCTCGGCCAGCCCGTTCGGGGCCTCCTGCTCGGCGTAGGAGAACCGCAGCCCGAGCTCGCTGCCGTCACCGAACAGCCGCCGGAACGCGGGCAGGTCCACCGGGGTGGAGATGATCAGGATGTCGCGGATCCCGGCCAGCATCAGCACCGAGATCGGGTAGTAGATCATCGGCTTGTCGTAGACCGGCAGCAGCTGCTTGGACACCGCCCGGGTCACCGGGTGCAGCCGGCTGCCCGACCCGCCGGCCAGGACGATGCCCTTCACCAGTCCCCCTCGACGACCGGGCTGCGCCCGACCAGCGGGCGCCACCACGCCGCGTGGGCGCGGTACCAGGCGACGGTGGCGGCGATCCCCTCGTCCCACCCGATCCGTGGCGCCCACCCCAGCTCGGTGCGCAGCTTGGTCGAGTCGAGCAGGTAGCGACGGTCGTGGCTGGGCCGGTCCGGGACGATCGTCTTGTACTCCGGGCCCAGGCCCAGCGCGCCCAGGATGGTGTCGGCGACGCCCTCGACGTCGACCTCGTGCCCGGAGCCGACGTTGTAGGTCTCGCCCACGGTGCCGTGGTGCAGCACCGCGTCGACGGCGCGGGCGTGGTCGTCGACGTGCAGCCACTCGCGGCGGTTCTTCGTCGACGCGTACAGCGGCAACGGCTCCCCGGCCAGCGCGCGGGTGGTGAACAGCGGGATCACCTTCTCCGGGAACTGGAAGGGCCCGTAGTTGTTGGCGCAGTTGGTGATCGTCACCGGCACGCCGTAGGTCAGCCCGTAGGCGCGCACCACGTGGTCACCGCCCGCCTTGGCCGCGTTGTAGGGCGTGCGCGGCCGGTACGGGGACTCCTCGGTGAACGCCTCGTCGACGTCGAGGGGCAGGTCGCCGTAGACCTCGCAGGTCGAGATGTGGTGGAACCGGGACACCCCCACCCGACGCACCGCCTCCAGCAGCCCCTGCGTGCCCATCACGTTGGTCGCGAAGAAGTCGCCCGGGCGCAGGATCGCCAGGCTGTTGTGCGACTCCGCCGCGAAGTTCACCACCACGTCCACCGACCGGGAGCGCAGCAGGTGCTCCACCAGCTCGGTGTTGCCGATCGAGCCGTGCACGAACTCCACCCCGGCCAGGCCCTCGACGTTGCCCCGCACCCCGGCGTAGGTCAGCGCGTCCAGCGCCACCACCCGGTCCCCCGGGTGCTCCGCGCGCCAGTACCGCACGAAGTTCGACCCGATGAACCCCGCGGCACCCGTCACCAGAACGGTACTCATCGTCTCCCTCGGCCGGTCTCCCTCGACGGGGCGTGCCGACGATGCTCCCACGCGCGCTCCTAGGCTCCCCCGACGTGGAGGCCGAGGAGCTGGCGGTGCCCGGGGCGTGGCGGTTCACCCCGCCGGTCTTCCCGGACGCCCGGGGCACGTTCGCCGCGCCGTTCCAGGGCGGGCCGTTCGCGGCGGCGGTGGGGCACCCGCTCACCGTGGCGCAGGCGAACACCAGCGTGTCCCGCCGCGGGGTGCTGCGCGGGATCCACTACGCCGACGTGCCGCCGGGGCAGGCCAAGTACGTGCACTGCGTCGCGGGCGCGGTGCTCGACGTCGTCGTCGACATCCGCGTCGGCTCGCCGACCTTCGGGCGGTGGGACGCCGCCCGCCTGGACCCGGGGTCGATGGCCGCGGTCTATCTCTCCGAGGGCCTCGGCCATGCGTTCCTCGCGCTCGAGGACGGCACGGTGACGAGCTACCTCTGCTCGACGCCCTACGACCCGTCCGCCGAGCACGGCGTCGACCCGCTCGACCCTGCCCTCGGGCTGCCGTGGATCGACCACGTCGCCGCCGCGGACCTCGTGCTGTCGGCCAAGGACCGCGCCGCCCCGACGCTCGCCACCGCGCGCGACGCCGGGGCGCTCCCGACGATCGAGGCCTGCGACGCGCGGGTGGCCGAGCTGCGGGCCTGACTCAGATCGTCGCGCCCGGCGGCGCCACCGGGTCGGCGTCGGCGTCGACGTCCGCCCCGGGCAGGTGGACGTCGGTGATGACGATGTTGAGCTCGACGACCGTCACGCCGGCGATCTCCTCGACGGCCTTCGGCACGTGACGGCGCAGCGCGCGGACCAGCTCGCGGGCGCCCACGCCGTACTCGATCTCGACGTCGAGCCCGATGTGCGCCTTCTGCTCGGCCAGCTCGACGCGCACCCCGGCGGTGTTCTCGGTGTTGCCGGTCAGCGTCTGGCGCACCGCGCCGACCGCGCGCGAGGTGCTGCCGCCCAGCGCGACGACCCCGGGGATCTCGCGCGCCGAGAACGCCGTCACCTTCTGCACCACCGACGGGAGCACCTCGGTGGTGCCCTCGACCGTGGTCGGGTCGCCGGCGGCACCGGGCACGGAGGTCGCCGTGGGGGTCGGGCTGGACGGGGTGCTGCTCGGACGCTGAGCGCTGGTCATGCGGTCCAGATACCCCGCACCGGACGGGGGGAGTCGCCCCGGATCGGCGATCCTCAGCGATCGCGGGGCAGCAGCGGGCCGAGCGGCCCGAGATCCAGGTTGAGGTCAGCCGGGGTGAGCCCGAACTGCTCGGTGAGCTCGTCCATCGCGTCCGCGAGGTGCATCAGCGACGTGCCGAGGTCCTCCTCCTCCTGCTCGGTGAGGTCGCCCTGCTCCACCCGCCGGATCGCCTGCCGCTCCATCAGCTGACGCAGCAGCTCGACGATCGTCAGCACCAGCTTCATGAGATCGCGGCGCACCGCGTCCTTGTCGATCTCGACGCGGTTGGTCCGGGTGTGGCCGGGCCCCTCCGGCTCGTCAGCCATCTCCGGCCTCCAGCTCCCGGTCGGCCCTCTCCGCCCGCGCCGCGAGCGTCCCCGGCCGCTCCACCGGGCTGATCGACGTGATGAGCGCGCGCAGCGAGATGCGGACGAGGTCGACGCCCGCGAGCGAGATCGTCAGGTCGCCCGCGAGGACCACGCCGCCGGCGAGGAGACGGTCCAGCAGGTCGACGAGCGCGACCTCCTCGTCCCCGAACAGCGTCGTCGCCCGGGGCTCGAGCTCGCCCGAGCCGGGCCCCGTCACGACGCGCCCTGCGCCGCCTGCGCGAAGGAGTAGGGCACCCACGGCCCGGTGAGCTCGACCCGGATCCGCGGGTGGTCGGCGTAGGACGCGACGAGCGCGCGGAGCTCGTCGACCCGCTCGACGGGCAGCAGGTAGGCCTGGTTGAGGACCATCGGGTCGGTCTCGCCGGAGAGCTGCGCGTCCTGCAGCCGGTGCGCGCGGGTCGCGGCGGCGAGGGCGGTGACGGCGTCGTCGACCTGCCCCGCGGCCTCGCGCGCGTCGTCGAGCGCGGAGTCGGTGTCGCGCAGCGCCTTGCGCCGGGCGCGCAGGTACTCGGCGCCCGAGCGCGGCCTGTCCTCCTCGGCCGGCGCGCTCCGCCTGCCGCGGGCGTAGACCTTGATGCCCCACTCGGCCCGTCCGGCGAGACGGTCGAGCACCGCCGCGAACGTCTCCCGGCCCTCGGCCAGGACGGACCGCACCCGGTCGTCGTCGAAGTACACGGTCGCGAGCGCGAGCGGGGCGACGAGGTGGTCGCGTCCGACGGTGTCGACGACGTGGTGGTGCGCCCGCGCCGTCGCGGCGAGCCACTCGAGGTCCTCGAGCCGCTCCTCCAGCGCCCGCTCCTCGAACTCCCCGCGATCGACGTCGCTCACCACCGCGGTGACGCCGTCGATCTCGAGCGTGCGGACGGGACCGCCGCCGACACCCCGGAGCCCGGACACGGTGCCCACGTCGCGGGCGATCGCGTAGACGTAGGTCAGCGTGTCGCTCACCGGTCGTCCTCCCGGCGGCGCGGGGTGCGCCGGCGACCCGATCGCTCCTGGCTCGCGCCCGGCTCGCTCTTCCGGCGGCGCGCGGGGGCGGGCTCGGGCTCCGGTTCGGGCTCGTCGACGACCTCGGCGTCCTCGACGTCGTCGGGCGCGTCCTCCTCGACGTCGTCCTCGAGGTCGTCGTCCACCAGGTCGGCGTCCTCGACGTCCTCGGCGTCCTCGACGTCCTCGACGTCCTCGACGTCGTCGACGTCGTCGCCGCGATCGAGCGACGGCGCCTGACCGTTGCGGCCCTCGAGCGCCTCCAGCCGCTCGCGCAGGCGGCGGTTCTCCTCCTCGAGCTGCTGGTGGCCCGAGGAGAGGGTGGGGTCGCGCTCCCACCAGTCGATGCCCATCTCCTTCGCCCGGTCCACCGACGCCACGATCAGCCGCAGCTTGATCGTCAGCAGCTCGATGTCCAGCAGGTTGATCTGGACGTCGCCCGCGATGACGATGCCCTTGTCGAGGACGCGCTCGAGGATGTCGGCGAGGTTCGTGCCGTCCCCGCCACCCTGGCGAGCCGGCTGCCGGCCACCGCCCTGGTTCGGGGTGGACGGCATCTGCCCGGTCCAGCGCACCGGGTCACTCATGATCGCTCCTTCTCGTGTCCCCCGGTGGCCGACGGTCAGTCGTCGTCGCCGCGACCTCGGGTGTAGCGCTTCACCCGGTGGTAGCTGATCAGCTCGCCGTCGGAGTCCATCTCCGCTTCGTAGGTGGCGAGGATGTCACTGGTCTCGGGGATCTTGCGACTCTCGACCACCTCCAGACCGACGACGTACCCGTCCTCGGTCTTGCGCACCGAGGTGATCGCCTCG
This sequence comes from Actinomycetospora straminea, assembly GCF_028737255.1. Taxonomy (GTDB): domain Bacteria; phylum Actinomycetota; class Actinomycetes; order Mycobacteriales; family Pseudonocardiaceae; genus Actinomycetospora; species Actinomycetospora straminea. The sequence continues at coordinate 190,826 of NZ_JAQZAN010000014.1, forward strand.
CTCTCCTTGCCGCTCATCTCCTGGACCTGCTCCGCGGCCCAGCGAGCGATCTTGCGAGCAGGGATCTTCTTGGGCTGCGGCTCGGGCTCCGGTTCCGGCTCGTCGATCTCGTCCTCCGCCTCGTCGTCGGCCTCGTCCTCGAGGTCCTCCGGCTCGTCGTCGTCCTCGAGGTCCTCGTCGGCCTCGTCGTCGAGGTCCTCCAGGTCGTCCTCGGCCTCGTCGTCCAGGTCCTCGTCGGCCTCGTCGTCCAGGTCCTCGTCGGCCT
>NZ_JAQZAN010000015.1 GCF_028737255.1 Actinomycetospora straminea
CCGCGAGGCGAACCCACCGACCTCACCGCAAGATCCCCGAAATTCAACGCTACGCGACGCTACCGACGCGTCAGCCGGGCCGGAACGCCCGCCGCGCCACGGCGTGCAGGGCGGTGCGGCGGCGCTCGTGGTCGGCGGCCGGGTCGTCCGGCGCGGCGGTGACCACGGTCGCCGCCGGCGACCAGGACATCGACAGCGCGATCACCAGCGAGTAGACGTCCGCGGGTGCCAGGTCCGGGTCGACCAGCCCGTCGGCCTGGGCGGACCGGATCGCGTCGAGCTTCGCGGCCGTGACGTCGCCGACGGAGGTCAGCAGGTCGCCGGTCGGCACCCGCTCCAGGCGCGCCCATGTCGCGAGCAGGATGACCGACGGCTTCTCGAGGTAGGCGTCGTAGAGGCGCACCGCGTAGCCCGCCAGGTCGGTCGCGTCGAACGGGACGAGGTCCACGATGAGCGCGAGGTGCTCGGCGAACACGGCGTCGAACAGGCCGTCCTTCGACGAGAACCAGGCGTAGATCTGCGCCTTGTTGGCCTCGGCCGCGTCGGCGATCCGGTCGACGCGCGCGCCGGCGATGCCGTAGCGCGAGAACTCCGCGGTGGCGGCGTCGAGGAGTCGGCGGCGCGTGGCGGTCCCGTCCCTCGGCATGACCCGACCATAACCAACCGTTCAGTTGCGATCCACCGCCCGCCGCCCTACGGTGAAAGCAACCAACCGGTTAGTCATGAGGAGGATCCACCATGCGCCAGGTCACGGGATGGGCCGCCCACACCCCGGGCGACGCCCCGCGCTCCTGGGCGTTCGCCCGGCGCGACCCGCGCCCGGCCGACGTCGTCGTCCGCATCACCCACTGCGGCGTCTGCGCGACCGACCGGCACGCCCTCGCGTCCGGCGACCCGGCCGCGTTCCCGCTGGTCGCGGGCCACGAGATGACCGGGGTGGTCGAGGGGGTCGGCGACGAGGTCACCGACCTGCGCCCCGGCGACCGCGTCGCCGTCGGCAACATCATCGACTCCTGCCGGACCTGCCCGCCGTGCCGCGCCGGGCGCGAGAACGACTGCGAGGCCTTCCCGACCCTGACCTACGGCGGCGAGGACCGCGTCTCCGGCGGCGTCACCCAGGGCGGGTTCTCGACCGAGATCGTCGTCGACCGCCACTTCGTCTACGCCCTGCCCGACGCCCTCGACCCGGCGGGCGCGGCCCCGCTGCTCTGCGCCGGGATCACCACCTGGTCGCCGCTGCGCCGGTTCGGCGCGGGCCCGGGGACGACGGTCGGCGTCGTCGGGGTCGGCGGGCTCGGGCACCTCGCGATCAGGTTCGCCCACGCCCTGGGCGCCGAGACGGTCGCCCTGACCACCAGCGAGGCGAAGGCCGACGCCGCGAAGGTGCTGGGCGCCGACGACGTCGTCCTCACCCGTGACCCCGACGCGCTCGCCCGCCAGACCCGCCGCTTCGACCTGCTCGTCGACACCACGGGGCACCCGCTCGACCCCGCGCCGTACCTCAATGCGCTCGCGGTGGACGGCACCTACGTCCTCGCCGGCATCCCGCCGCAGCCGCTGCAGATCGACCCGATGAGCCTCGTCGTCGGCGAGAAGAGGATCGCCGGCACCGGCAGCGGCGGCGTGCCCGCCACCCGCGAGATGCTCGACGTCGCGGCCGAGCACGGGATCGTCGCCGACGTCGAGGTCGTGACGCCCGACCGTCTCGGCGAGGCCCTGGACCGGCTGGGGCGCGGGGACGTGCGCTTCCGGTTCGTGGTGGAGATGCCTAGCTGACCGCCCGGAGGTACCGCTCGCCCGTCGTCCGCAGCTGGGCGACGAGCGCGGGCGGACCCTCGACGCGGAAGTCGAGGTCGAGCATGCCGACGTAGGCCGCGAGGGTGGCGACGCTGTCCGCGCCTGTGACGAGCACGCAGGTCCGCGCGTCGCGGGTCTCGACCACCCCGACCGCGGGGTTGATCCGCGCCAGCACCGCCGACGCCGGCGCGTGGACGAGGACCCGCGCGTGCACCGTCCAGCCGCGGACGGCGACCTCGCGCAGCACCAGGTCGGTGAGGTCCTCGGGCGGCTCGACGGGGGTGAAGGGCGGGCCGCCCGGGACGCGCAGCTCCAGGCCGTCGGCGCGCAGCACGGTCCACGTCCCGCGCTCCGGCGAGCGCACCACGACGTACCAGCGGCGCTGCCAGCTCACGAGGCGGTAGGGCTCGAGGACCCGGGCGGGGCCCTCCGGGTCCGCGACCCGCAGCGCCGTGCGGTCCCGGATCGCCTCGGCGACGGTGCGCAGGAGGGCGGGGTCGACCTCGGGGTCGGGGGCGTCGGAGGTGGTGTTCGCCGGGCCCGCGGTCGTGGCCGCGGTCAGCGCGGCGACGGTGCGGCGCAGACGGTGGGGCAGGACGCGCTCGAGCTTGGTGAGCGCGCGTCCCGCCGCCTCGCGGGTCCCGGCGGGCCCGGTGCCGGCGCGCAGCCCGAGGGCGACGGCGACGGCCTCGTCGTCGTCGAGGAGCAGCGGCGGCAGCGACGCCCCGACGCCGAGCCGGTAGTGGCCGGCCCGCCCGGTCGCGGCGTCGACGGGGTAGCCGAGCTCGCGCAGCCGCGCGACGTCGTTGCGCACCGTCCGGACGCCGACGCCGAGGCGCTCGGCGAGCTCCGGACCGGGCCAGTCGGGCCGGGACTGCAGCAGCGAGAGGAGGGCCAGCATCCGGGCCGCGGTGTCGCGCACGATGGCGAGGATGCCGGAGAACGCCGGAGAACGAGGAACGATCGGTACCTGGTTGCTCCCTACCGTTCTCCCCATGAGCAGCGCGGACATCACCCCCTTCACCGTCGACGTCCCCCAGGCCGACCTCGACGACCTCGCCGACCGCCTCGCCCGCACCCGCCTCCCGCGGCCCGCGCCCGGCGACGACTGGGACTACGGCACCCCGAACCACTACCTCGCCGGCATGGTCGAGCGCTGGCGCACCACCTTCGACTGGCGCGCGCAGGAGGCGCGCATGAACGCCGTGCCGCAGTACCGCACCGAGATCGACGGCCAGACGATCCACTTCGTGCACGTGCCCTCGGCGGAGGCGGACGCGACCCCGCTGCTCCTGCTGCACACCTACCCCGGGTCGTTCGCCGAGTTCCTCGACCTCGTCGGCCCGCTCACCGACCCCGTCGCCCACGGCGGGCGTGCGCAGGACGCGTTCTCGGTGGTCGTGCCGTCGATGCCGGGCTTCGCGTTCTCGATGCCGCTGGACGAGCGCGGGTGGACCACGGCGCGCATCGCCCGCACCTACGACGCGCTGATGCGCCGCCTCGGGTACGACGCCTACGGCGCCCACGGCAGCGACGCCGGCGCGCTGCTCGCCCGCGAGATCGGCCTGCTCGACCCGCCCGGCTTCCTCGGCCTGCACGTGCTGCAGCTGTTCAGCTTCCCCTCGGGCGACCCGTCGGAGTTCGAGCGCCTCGAGCCGTCGGACTACGCCGGGCTCGAGCACATGGAGTGGTTCCAGCGGGTCGGCGGCTACAACACGATGAACGCCTCACGCCCCCAGACGGTCGCCGTCGGGCTCGCCGACTCGCCGGTCGCGCAGCTCGCCTACGACGAGCTCTTCAACGCCTTCGGCAACGGGACGAGCCTGGTCACCGAGGACCAGATCCTCACCCAGGCCTCGCTCTACTGGCTCACCAACACCGCGTCCACGGCCGTGCGCTTCTACCGCGAGGACGCGCAGGCCGGCGCGGAGGGTTCAGCGCCGCGGGTCAGCGCCGCGCGCACCGGGGTGCAGGTGTTCGCCGACGACTTCCAGACGATCAAGGTGTTCGCCGAGCGCGACAACACGGGTATCGTGCACTGGAGCCGCCACTCCCGCGGCGGGCACTTCGCGGCGCTGGAGGTGCCCGAGGCGATCGTCGCCGACCTGCGGGTGTTCTTCAGCCAGAGCTGATCTCCGCCAGGTCGCCGCCGGTCGCGGCGACCAGGTCGTCGGGGGCCAGCTCCACCTGCAGGCCCCGGCGACCGGCCGAGCAGAAGACGGTCGCGTGGTCGGCCACCGAGAGGTCGACCACGACGTCCAGCGGCTGCCGGCTGCCGAGCGGGGCGATGCCTCCGACGACGGAGCCGGTGAGCCGCTGGGCCACGGCGGGGTCGGCCATCACCGCCCGCTTCCCGCCCCGCGCGGCGGCGAGGGCCTTGAGGTCGAGGGTCCCGGCCACCGGCACCATCGCCAGCACCGGCGTCCCGTCCACCTCGGCGACCAGCGTCTTGAACACCCGGCGGGGGTCGAGGCCGAGGGCCTCGGCGGCCCCGGTGCCGTAGGCCCTGGTGCCGGGCGCCGTGTAGGGGTGCGTCGTGTACGCGACGCCGGCGTCGTCGAGCGCGGCCAGGGCCGGGGTCGCCGCCGCCGCTCGTCGCGCCACGGCGGCCGAGGGTAGTCCGGGGTGGGACGGTGTCGGTGGGGGCGGACCCGGGCAGGGGAATCGCGGACCTGGTCACGGCGTTGAGCCGGACATGCCAGCAGTGTTGACGATGGCGGCGCTCGACACGGCCGAGACGGCCGTGCCTGCTGCCGCGACGCCGTACCACGGCGTGACGTCGTCCGCGGGGCGGGATGTCCTGCGCCCGGCGCGGGTAGTCTCCCCGGGATTCAACGACGTCCCGACCGCGCCGAGGGCGCGGCCCGAAGGGAGCCCCGTGGCCGACGCGGCGAGGGCCCGTTCTCGCGACGAGACCCCTGACGAGAGCGACCAGGTCGACGTGGCGTCCGAGACGCCCGCCCAGCGTGCCGAGCGCTTCGAGCGCGACGCGATGCCCATGGTCGACCAGCTCTACGCGGCGGCGCTGCGGATGACCCGCAACCCCGCCGACGCCGAGGACCTGGTGCAGGAGACGGTGCTCAAGGCGTACTCCTCGTTCGCCTCGTTCACGCCCGGGACCAACCTCAAGGCGTGGCTGTACCGCATCCTCACCAACTCCTACATCAACACCTACCGCAAGCGGCAGCGCCAGCCCCAGCAGTCGCCCACCGAGGAGATCACCGACTGGCAGCTCGCCCAGGCCGGCGAGCACAGCTCGGCGGGCCTGCCGTCGGCCGAGGCCGAGGCGCTGGAGAACCTGCCCGACACCGACATCCGCGACGCGCTGCAGAACCTCCCCGACGACTTCCGGATGGCGGTGTACCTCGCCGACGTCGAGGGCTTCGCCTACAAGGAGATCGCCGAGATCATGGGCACGCCCATCGGCACGGTGATGTCGCGGCTGCATCGGGGACGCCGGCAGCTGCGCGAGGCGCTGACCGACACCGCCCGCGACCGCGGCTTCATCCGTGACGGCGTGGGCGGTGGTGTGGGCGGTGGTGACGGTGCGGCGCGCGACGGCGCGTCCCGTGACGACGCGGTCCGCGACGGTGCGGACCGGGTGACCACCCGAGAGGGGGCCGGACGATGAGCTGCGGGGAGCCCCACGAGACCGACTGCTCCGAGGTCCTCGCCGAGGTGTGGCTGCTGCTCGACCACGAGTGCGACGAGGACCGCGACGCCCAGCTGCGCCGCCACCTCGACGAGTGCGGCCCCTGCCTCGCGCGCTACGGCCTCGAGGAGAAGGTGAAGACCCTGCTCAGTCGCAGCTGCGGCAGCGAGCACGCCCCCGAGGGCCTGCACCAGCGGCTGCGCGAGCAGATCCGCGCCACGGTGCTCGAGCAGGCCGAGGTGACCGTCGAGCGCAGCGCCGCCGGCACCGTCGTCGAGGTCAACCAGACCCGCGTGGAGTCCTGGCGCAGCTGACACGACCCGGAACGCCGGAGGGCCCGTCCGCGATCGTCGCGGACGGGCCCTCCGTACGTCGTTCGTGCTGGGGGCAGGCGCTCAGCTGTTGGGGCGCTTGCCGTGGTTGCTGGCCTTCTTCTTGCGGTCCCGCTTCTGGCGCGCGCGCTTCGACATGTGCCCATCGTCCCACGTCGGTCGGCGGTGGCGGTGCGGTGGCATGATCCGGTGGTGAACCGCGCGCGACCGGTGTCGACGCTGCAGAACCTGCTCGCGGCCCACACGGCGCTCTCCGGGACCGCGGCCGCCCACCTGCAGCGCGTGGTCGCCGAATGGCAGCTGCTCGCCGACCTGTCCTTCGCCGACTTCCTGCTCTGGGTGCAGACCGCGGACGGCGGGTTCCTGTGCGTCGCGCAGAGCCGCCCGACGACGACGGCGACCGCCCACCCCGAGGACATGGTCGGCGCGGTCGCCTCGGCCAGCCAGCGCCCCCAGCTCGAGCGGGCGCTGCAGGACGCCGTGCTGCGCCGCGAGGACCAGCCGCGCTGGCACCGGGGCCGGTCGGTGCGCCGCGAGGTGGTGCCGGTGCGCGAGCCCGGCGGTGGCGTCGTCGCCGTCCTGGGCCGCGACACCAACCTCGCCGCGCCCCGCGTCCCGAGCACGCTGGAGATCTCCTACCTGGCCGTCGCCACCGACCTGTGCCAGATGATCGCCGACGGCACCTTCCCGACCGCCGAGGGGCACGACGAGGGCCGCTCGTCGCCGCGGGTGGGCGACGGGCTGGTGCGCATCAGCACCAGCGGTCGCGTGCTCTACGCCAGCCCCAACGCGTCCTCGGCGTTCCACCGCCTCGGCTGGAGCGAGGAGCTCGTCGGCGCGGACCTCGCCGCCGTCGTCCGCGAGGTCGCCGACGACGCCTTCGAGGGCAGCGAGGCGAGCGAGCACGTGCGCGGCGCGCTGGCCGGCACCCCCTCCCAGCGCGCCGAACTGACCGGTCACGGCGCCACCGCCGTCCTGCGGGCCCTCCCGCTGCACCCGCGCGGCGTGCCCAGCGGCGCGCTCGTCCTGGTCCGCGACGTCACCGACGTCCGCCGCCGCGACCGGGCCCTGCTCAGCAAGGACGCGACGATCCGCGAGATCCACCACCGCGTGAAGAACAACCTGCAGACCGTCGCGGCCCTCCTGCGCCTGCAGGCCCGCCGCACGCCGCACACCGAGGCCCAGGAGGCGCTCACGGAGTCGGTGCGCCGGGTCGCGTCGATCGCGCTGGTGCACGAGGCGCTCGCGGCGTCGGTGGACGAGAAGGTCGACATCGACGAGGTGCTCGACCGCGTCCTGCCGATGATGAACGACCTCGCCCGCCCCGGCGCCCGCGTCGACATGCGCCGGGAGGGCCGGGTGGGCGTGCTGCCGGCGGTGATGGCCACCCCGCTGGTGATGGTGGTGACCGAGCTGGTGTCCAACGCCCTCGAGCACGGCTTCGCCGAGCGGGCCTCGGGGTCGGTCGTCATCGCGGCGTCCCGGACCGCCGCCCAGCTGGAGGTGGAGGTCCGCGACGACGGGCGCGGCCTGCCCGAGACGTTCTCGCTGGAGCGGGCCACCGGCCTGGGCCTGCAGATCGTGCGCACGCTCGTCGACTCCGAGCTGGCCGGCACCCTGCGCCTGCGCCCGGGCGACGAGGCCGGCACGCGGGCGGTGCTGCGGGTGCCGCTGGAGCACCGGGGCCGCTGAGCAGGTCGCCGAGCAGGTCGCCGAGCAGGTCGCCGAGCAGGTCGCCGAGCAGGTCGCTGAACAGGTCCGGACGCACCGAGGCCCCGGTCCGTCCGTGGGGACGGAACCGGGGCCTCGGGGTCCTGCTGGGTTCCTGCTGGGGTTCGTGCTGTCAGCGGGTCTGTGTCGAGCTGGGTGCCGGACGCGTGGGGAGCGAGCGTCCGGCACGACCCGTGATCGCGACGCCGGGGAGCGTGGCGGCGCGATCAGAACCCGGTGTGCACCTCGGGCCGGATGCCGTGGCGCTTGAGCGCGCGGCGCTCGTCCTCGCTCGCGCCGCCCCAGACACCCGCGTCCTGACCCGACTCGAGCGCCCACTTCAGGCACTCGGTCATCGCCGGGCAACGCCGGCAGACACTTTTCGCGCGAGCGATCTGGGAGAGCGCGGGGCCGCTCGTACCGACGGGGAAGAACAGTTCCGGGTCCTCGTCGCGGCAAGCAGCGTCGTTCCGCCAGTCCATCGTTGATGTGCTCCTCGGTGGGGCGCTTCGGGGTGCGCACCCGTCGTGGTCGTCGTGTTCTCGACGTCGCCGCGGGCCCGTGGGGGGCCCGCGACCTGCCGGTGGAGACCGGGGACCTTCGCTGTCGCCCTGTCTCCCGCCCGCCGATCGCACTTCCACGACGGCGGACCCACCCGGTCCGAACTCGCGACCCTCACGGGCGGCGCGTCCTTCCCGGTATTCGCGGGGGATGCGAAACAATCTGCAGGACGTGACCGAGGAGATCGAGTGCCAAGCGGCTCGACGGGCGAACTCGGTCGGTGAGTGGAATAGCGCGGACCGTCATGACCGTCCGGCTGCGACGAGCGACGACCACAGCACGACGAACCGTCCACCCGTCCGGGGTTCCACGACGAGCGGTCAGCAGCTGGGCTCGATTCAGAAGCCCGCCGACGGCCGGTCACGGCTCACACCGAATTCACTCCCGGCCGGTTTCGGGCGCTCAGACGACCACGCGCAGGGCGTCCGGGACGGCCACGAACTCGACGTCGCTGCGCCGGCCGAGGTGGTCGCCGTCCACCTGGAGGTTGACCGGCTCCTCGCTGGTGATCCGCAGCGCGGGCACGTCGTCGTGCCGCACGACCGACGTCAGACCGCTCGCGCCCTCGGCGCTGAGGACCTGCGACACGAGGCGCAGCACCGTCGGCAGGCCGACCGAGCGCAGCGCGAAGAGCCCGAGGCCGCCGCCGAACGAGCAGCCGGGGTTGGTGCGCACCGGGCGGGCGCCCAGGTAGGTCCAGGGGTCGGTGTTGGACACGAGCGCGAGGCGCACGCCGTGGACCGGCTCCTCGCCGGCGATCTCGACGGTGAGGTCGGGCGGGTCGAGGCGGGTGCGCGTCCAGCGGCGGATCGAGGTGGCGACGTAGCGGGTCGGGGTCGCCTCCCGGCCCCGGCCGCGGGCGCGCTCCATCGACGCGATGACGTCGGCGTCCCAGCCGAGCCCGGCGTTGAAGCTGAACCACCGCTCGTCGGCACGCCCCAGGCCGACGGTGCGCGAGCGGCTCTCGGCGATGGCCCCCAGCAGCGTGTGGGTGGCCTCCAGCGGCTCGCGGGGCACGCCCAGCGCGCGGGCGAAGACGTTGGCCGAGCCGCCGGGCACGACGCCCAGCGCGGGCACGTGCTCGCCGGGCCCGTCGGCGAGCAGGCCGTTGAGCGCCTCGTTCACCGTGCCGTCGCCGCCGAGCACGATGACGAGGTCGACGGCCTCGGCGCGGGCGCGGGCCGCGAGCTCGGCGGCGTGGCCCCGGTAGCGGGTGGCGACGACGTCCAGCTTGATCTCGCTCGCGAGCGCGTGCGCGATGACGTCCTGACCGGCCGCCGTCGTCGTGGTGGCCGAGGGATTGGCCACGAGCAGCGCACGCACGGCGCTCACCGTAGACGGCCTTCCCCCTCCGGTCGGGGGGTGCGGTCCCTCGATGTCGCCGATCTCTCGGCCGACCGAGGGATGCGGGTGCTCGCGGCCTACCCTGTTCGGCGTGACACCACCGCGCCCCGTGCGTCTCGCGGCACTCGGCGTGCTCGCCGAGGGGGTGGTGGGCGTCGTCGTCGCGGCGCTCCTGGTGGCCGCCGGCGTGGTGTTCTCGGTGTGGGGCTTCGTCGCGCTGCTCGGCCTCGCGCTGGTGGTCGTGGCGGTGGCGTTGCTGCGCGGTCAGCGCAGTGCCCGGGGCCCGGCGCTCGTCGCGCAGCTGCTGACCATCGGCTGCGCCTTCTACGCCGCCGTGCCCTCCGGGCGCCCGGAGTGGGGTGTGCCGGTGCTCCTCGCCGCTGCCGTGGTGCTCTACGGCCTCCTGTGCGCGCCCGCGCGCGCGTGGGCGGAGGAGTAGGGAGTCTCCCGGCGGCCTGTCGGAGCCGGCGGCGGCGACCTAGCGTCGGTGGACGTGCCGATGAACGCGCTGCACCGCCGGTTGTGCCGCTCCGAACGCTGGGCCGCGCGGATGCACGGCGAGGTCCTGCCGTGGGCGCTCGAGGGCGTCGACCTCGGCGGCGACGTCCTGGAGATCGGGCCGGGCTACGGCGTGACGACCCACTGGCTCGCCGAGCGGGCCGGCGCGCTGACCGCCGCCGAGGTCGACCCGCGCCTGGCGAAGGACCTGGGCCGGGCGATGGGCGAGCGCGTCGACGTGCGCACCGCCGACGGGACGCGCCTGCCGTTCGCCGACGCCAGCTTCGACGCCGTCGTCTGCTTCACCGTGCTCCACCACGTGTCCTCGCCCGCCGCGCAGGACCGCGTCTTCGCCGAGGCGGCGCGCGTCCTGCGTCCCGGCGGGGTGTTCGCGGGCTCGGACAGCCGGCGCAGCCTGCGCTTCCGGCTGCTCCACGTCGGCGACACGATGGTGGTCGTCGACCCGGCCACCCTCCCCGACCGCCTGCGGGGGGCGGGCTTCCACGTGGCCACCGCGGACGCGGGGGAGCGGTCGTTCCGGTTCCGGGCGCAGCGGTAGCGACCGCTCAGTAGCGGTCCGCGGGCGGGGGCGGGGCCGCGACGAGCCCGCCGGGGGCGTTGAGCAGGTCGATGCGCGGCACGCCGCGCTCGTGCCCCAGCACCGTCACCGACGCCGCGTCGAACGCGAACCCGACCCCGGCGGGGGCGTCGAGGCCCAGGTAGCGGGCGATGAGCACCCGGCCGGCGTGGCCGTGGCCGACGATGACGAGGTCGCGCTCGGCGAGCACCCGCTCGGCGTCGGCGATGACGTGGTCGAGGCGCTCGGCCACCTCGGGCGCGGTCTCGCCGCCCGGGCTGGGGTGGGTCCACACCGTCCAGCCGGGGTCGTCCTCGCGGATCTCTGGGGTCGTGCGGCCCTCGTAGGCGCCGTAGTCCCACTCGACGAGGTCCTCGCGGGTGGTGGAGGGCTCCAGCCCGGCCAGGCGGGCGGTGTCGACGGCGCGCCGGCGCGGGCTCGTCCACACCTCGGGTGCGGGCAGGTCGGCGCCGCGCAGGGTGACCAGCAGGCGCCCGGCGGTCCGCGCCGCCGCCTCGCCCGCCTCGGTGAGGGGGAGGTCGGTGCGGCTGGTGTGCCGGCCGTCGCGCGACCACTCGGTCTCGCCGTGGCGCAGGAGGTAGAGGCGTCCGACGGGGCTGTCGCTCACGGCGGGCCGGGTACCCCGGGCGATCGGTGACGACGCGGCGGCCGTTGGGGGTCCCCCCACGACGACGCGCCCGCTCCCGCGGTGCGGGGACGGGCGCGTCGGGTGGTGCGCAGGGTCGCGGCGGGGCCGCGGAGGGGCTCAGCCCTTCTTGGTCTCCCAGAAGATGTCCGAGATCTCGGCGATGTAGTCCAGCACCTGCTGCCCGCTCTGCGGGTCCATCGACGACTTGGCGCCGCCCTCACCGCCGCCGGCGGCCTTCGTGGCCTTGTTGAACAGCTCGTGGAGCTGCGGGTACTTCTCGAAGTGCGGCGGCTTGAAGTAGTCGGTCCACAGCACCCACAGGTGGTGCTTGACGAGGTCCGCGCGCTCCTCCTTGATCTGGATGGCGCGGGCCCGGAACGCCGGGTCCTCGTTGGCCTGGTACTTCTCCTGGATCGCCTTGACCGACTCGGCCTCGATCCGGGCCTGAGCCGGGTCGTAGACGCCGCAGGGGAGGTCGCAGTGCGCGGTGGCCTCCAGACGCGGACGCAGGACCCTGGAGAGCAGTCCCATCTCGCCTCCCTGTTCCTCGTGGGGAATGGTGATCGTTCCGACGTCAGAGAACGTACCCCTGTGACCGGGGACCGACACGTGGAGCGCCGCCGGTGAGGACCCCCCGCGAGCTGCTGGTCACGGTCGTGCGACGCCTCCCTCGCCGCGTCCTCGTCCGTGGCGGCTCGATGGCGCCGACGCTGCGTGACGGGGACGTCGTGCTCGCGCGGCCGGGCGCGGTGGTGCGGCCGGGGGAGCTCGCGCTCGTGCGGTGGGCGTCGCGGCCGCGGCAGCTCTCGGTCAAGCGGGCCGCGCTGGCGTTCGACGACGGCTGGTTCGTCGTGGGCGACGCCCCGACGGCGTCCACCGACTCGCGCACCCTCGGCCCGGCCGAGGTCCTCGGGCCCGTGCGGTGGCGGCTGTGGCCCCGTCCGGGGCGGCTGCGGGCGCGCTGAGGAGGCGCCGGAGCGAGAGGAGCCGGGACGACCCGCGGCGCGCCGGGTGACGAGGGACGCAGACACGACCCCCGCGGACGCGCGAGGATCGCCCGCACCGGGCGCAGGAGCGCAGCAATCCGCACCCGGGCCGCGCGCCCACCCGCGCCGACGGCCCGCCCGGCGCTCGCCGACCGCGGGCGCCGCCTCCACGTCCTCCCGTCCGGGTACCCCGGTGCCGCGATGTCCGTCGCAGTGCCGCGACCCCTCGATCTCGCTTGGAGCCCCCGTGAGCGACGCGAACGCCGACACGACCAGCAACCAGCCCTCCCTCGACGGCCGCGACATCACCGAGGAGGAGGTCTTCACGGCGCACGAGGGCGGCAAGCTCTCGATCGCCCCGACGGTCGGGCTCGCCGGCCGGCGCGACCTCGCCATCGCCTACACGCCCGGGGTCGCGAAGGTGTGCCGCGCGATCGCCGACGACAAGGCGCTCACCGCCCGCTACACGTGGACCCACCGGCTGGTCGCCGTGGTCAGCGACGGCACCGCCGTGCTCGGGCTCGGCGACATCGGCCCGCGCGCCTCGCTGCCGGTCATGGAGGGCAAGTCGGCGCTGTTCAAGGCGTTCGCCGACCTCGACTCCATCCCGCTGGTCCTCGAGACCACCGACGTCGACGAGATCGTCGAGACGCTCGTGCACCTGCGCCCGAGCTTCGGCGCGGTCAACCTCGAGGACATCGCGGCACCGCGCTGCTTCGAGATCGAGCGCCGGCTCGTCGAGGCGCTCGACTGCCCCGTCATGCACGACGACCAGCACGGCACCGCGATCGTCGTGCTCGCGGCCCTGCGCAACGCCGCCCGCGTCCTCGACCGCGACCTCGCCTCGCTCAAGGTGGTGGTCAGCGGCGCGGGCGCGTCCGGCGTGGCCTGCGCGAAGATCCTGCTCTCGGCGGGGGCGAGCGACGTCGTCGTGCTCGACTCCCGCGGGGTCATCCACGAGAGCCGCGAGCGCATGAACGTGGAGAAGATCGCGCTGGCCGAGCAGACGAACCCGCGCGGGGTGCGCGGCGACCTCGCCGACGCCGTCGCGGGATCCGACGTCTTCCTGGGCCTGTCCGGGTCGACGGTGCCCGAGTCGGTGATCGCCTCGATGGCCGACGGCGGCGTGGTGTTCGCGCTGTCCAACCCGGACCCCGAGATCGACCCGGCCGTCGCGCGCAAGCACGCCGCGGTCGTCGCCACCGGGCGCAGCGACTACCCGAACCAGATCAACAACGTGCTCGCGTTCCCCGGGGTGTTCGCCGGGGCCCTCGACGCGGCGGCCCGGCGCATCACCGAGGCGATGAAGCTCGCCGCGGCCGACGCGATCGCCGACATCGCCGCGGGCGACGAGGAGTTCGGCGCCGACCACATCGTCCCCAGCGCGCTCGACCCCCGGGTCGCGCCCGCCGTGGCGGCCGCCGTCGCGCAGGCCGCCGCCGACGAGGGCGTGGTGCGCCGCCACGTCGCCGAGGTCGCGGCCGAGCACCACTGAGCCGCTCTCGGGAGAAGTCGGTCGCCCACGATGGTGTAGCGCGCCGACACGTCGGGTACCGAGGAGGTGCCCAGTGGTCCGACGTATCGATGTCGCTCGCCCGGAGCACGCAGGATCCACCGATCGGTGGTTGCCGAGCGCTCGCGGCAGAAACCGGACCGCTCGTGGCTCACGGGACGCACCGTCGGTAGGTCGGCGAGCCGCACGTGGGTGACCAGGCGGTCGATCGGCGCAGCAGCACTGGGCCGTGTGCCGCTCGTCGTGGACGCCGTCCGCTTCGGCGCGACGACCGGTCGGTGTCCTCAAGGTCGATCGTCCGTGTCGTGCAGCAGAACGCGTGCGGACTCGCGGTCGCCGCGTGCCGTCCCTCCACGGGGTGATCCACCCGGACCCCCCTCGCGTTTCCTTCGTTGCCTGAGACAGACGCGGACGCACCGTTCCACCTCGGGACGGCGGGGTCCCCGCGAGCGAGGAGCGCAGACGTGGGCAGTGCCGTGCCGGTGCCGGGCTCGCGCGGCCTCGCCGTCGTCCACGGGGCGACGGGGGGTCGGCGGTCCGAGGCGCTCGCGGTCCTGCCCGGTGGCGACGGCCCGGAGGGCCCGGGCGGTGCGGGCGCGCTGCCGCCGGGGGCGGCGCTGCGCCACGACGCGTGCGGACGCCTCGTCGCCGTCCGCGACGCCGTCGCCCGCCTCGTCGACCCGACCGGCGGCCTCGAGCCCCACCAGATGCTCGGCCGGAAGGTCACCGACCTGCTCGCCGACGTCCACGCCGCCGACGGCGCCCCCGAGGGCCTCCTGTCCGCGCGGGTCCGGCGCCTCCTGGCACCGTCGCTGCCGGTCCAGGTGGTCGTGTGGCCGGACCGGACGGGCGGCGCGGTGCTCGTCCTGGTGCCGCAGGCCGAGCAGGCCCCCGAGCCCGCCCGCGAGCCGGCTCCCGCCCCGGCCGACCGCCCCCTCGCCTTCGAGCCGCCCACCGAGCCCCTGACCGGCCCGAGCGCCGCCGACGTCGAGCGCATCGCCGGCCTCGGGCACTGGCAGGTCGACCTCGCGACGGGCTCGGCGTGGCTCTCGCCGGTGCTCACCGAGCTGCTGGGCCTCGACACCCGCCCCGAGTGGCGTGCCGAGGGGCTGCTCGCCGCGCTGCACCCCGCGGACCGCGCCGGCTTCGTGCGCCGCTGGGAGGCCCTGGTCGGCGAGGGTGCGGCGCTGGAGGCCGAGGTGCGCCTCGGCGACGGCAGCGGCCGCATCCTGCAGGTGCACGCCGCGCGGCGCCCCGACCGCACGGTCCTCGGCACCGCCGCCGACGTCACCGGCCGGCGCCAGGCCGAGGAGCGGCTGCGCGCGCTGACCCAGCGCTTCACCGACCTGCTCGCCGTCGCCCCCGTCGGCATCGCGCTGTTCGACGACGACGAGCGCCTGGTCAAGGCCAACCAGGCGCTGTGCCGGCTGCTCGGGCAGGGCCCGGAGGCGCTGCGCGGCCGGCGCGCCGACGAGCTGCTCGACCTCGGCGCCGAGGCCGCCGCCGGCGCCGGCCCGGCGACGCCGCTGCTCGCGCGGCCCGCGGGCTCGGCGGGGTCGGTGAGCTGGTCCTGCTCCCCGCGGGCCCTGCGGCGCCGCGAGCGCGGCGCGGGCGGCGCCGACGCCGACGCGGTGTGGTGCGAGCTGCACGTCTCGGTGTCGGTGCACGACGACGGCGGCGTCACCCACCTCGTGGTGTTCACCGACGTCACCGACGCCCGCAAGGTCGAGGCGAGCCTGCGCCACCAGGCGATGCACGACGAGCTCACCGGCCTGCCGAACCGCCGCGCGCTGCAGACGACGGTGTCGCGGCTGCTCGCGGGCCCGACGGCGCGGCGCACGGGGCTGCTGTTCTGCGACCTCGACAACTTCAAGCGCGTCAACGACTCGCTCGGCCACGACGCCGGCGACGAGCTGCTCGTCGAGCTGGCCCAGCGCCTGCGCGACCGGCTGCCCGCCGGGTGCGCCGCCTCGCGCAGCGCCGGTGACGAGTTCGTCGTCGTGTGCGCCGACGTCGACCTGCACGGCGGGCTGGACGCGCTCTCGGCGACCGTCGCCGGCATCCTGCGCACCGCCATCCCGGTGCACGGCCAGCTCGTGCGCATCTCGGCGACGGTCGGCGCCGCGGTCGGCGCGACGGTGGGGCTCGGGGCGTCCGCCGGTCCGGACGCCCGCACCGACCCCGGCCGGCCCGACATCGACCCCACCGGCGACCCGGTGGAGCAGGTGCTGCGCCAGGAGCGCGCCACCGAGCTCGCCGGCCTCGAGCCCGCCCCGGTGCACCCGGGCACCGGCGATCTCATGCGCTTCGCCGACGCGGCCCTGTTCGAGGCCAAGAGCGGCGGCAACGGCCGCTTCGCCCTCGCCGACGAGGCCATCATGCGCGGCGCCGACGAGGCGCTGCGGATGGAGACGCAGCTGCGCGAGGCCATGGTCAACGACGAGCTCGTGCTGCACTTCCAGCCGGTCGTCGGGGCCGACGGGCGGGTGCAGACCGCCGAGGCGCTCGTGCGCTGGCAGCACCCCGAGCAGGGCCTGATCTTCCCGGACAAGTTCCTGCCCGTGGCCGAGGCCGCCGACCTGCTCGGCGAGCTCGACCGCTGGGTGCTGCGCACGGCGGTGCGCGAGGCCGCGGTGTGGCCGTCGTCCGGTCCGGACGGGACCCCGCCGTCGGTGGCGGTGAACCTCGCGGGCCTGCTGCCCGGCGACCCCGACTTCCTCGAGACCGTGCACGAGGCCGTCACCGACGCGGGCCTGCCGTTGGACCGCCTGGTGCTCGAGCTCGTCGAGACCTGCCTCGCCGACCTGCCCGCCACCACGCTGCGCGAGATGAACGAGCTGATCGCGGCGGGCGTGCGCTTCGCGGTCGACGACTTCGGCACCGGCTACTCGTCGCTCTCGCGCCTGACCGGCCTGCCCGCGCAGATCGTCAAGCTCGACCGCGGTTTCGTCCGGGGCGTCGCCACCGGCGAGTCCGACCGCGCCGTGGCCCGGGCCGTCGTCGACCTCACCGCGGCCATCGGCCAGGTGTGCGTCGCCGAGGGCGTGGAGGACGCCGACCAGTTCGCGGTGCTGCGCGACCTCGGCGTGCACGCCTACCAGGGCTGGCTCTTCGCCCGCGCGATGCCGGGCGAGGCGTTCACGCAGCTCCTGCGCCGCGGGCCGCTGACCCCGGAGGACCGCGCGGCCGGCT
This sequence comes from Actinomycetospora straminea, assembly GCF_028737255.1. Lineage (GTDB taxonomy): Bacteria > Actinomycetota > Actinomycetes > Mycobacteriales > Pseudonocardiaceae > Actinomycetospora > Actinomycetospora straminea. Next base: position 16,812 of record NZ_JAQZAN010000015.1, read on the forward strand.
GAGGTCGGCGCTGAGACCGGGGTCACACCGGGAGGTGTCGGGTGCCGGTGATCGGTCGCGGGCGTCGGGGGGCCCGGTTAGATTCACGCGCTGACCCGGTGGCCGACCCGTGAGCCGCCGGACACCGAACCCGGGGGCCAGGCACGTGATCGAGTTCCGGGGTGTGGGCAAGCGTTTCCCCGACGGCACGGTGGGCCTCGACTCCCTGACGCTGACGGCGCGCGAGGGCGAGATCACGGTGCTGGTCGGGCCGTCGGGCTGCGGCAAGACCACGTCGCTGCGCACGGTCAACCGGATGGTCGAGCCGACGTCGGGCTCGGTGCACCTCGACGGCCGCGACGTCGCCGAGGGCGACCCGGCGGAGCTGCGCCGCGGCATCGGCTACGTCATCCAGCAGGCGGGCCTGTTCCCGCACCGGCGGGTGATCGACAACGTCGCCACCGTCCCGGTGCTCCAGGGCCTGTCGCGGCGTGAGGCGCGCGCCCGCGCGGCCGAGGTCCTCGAGCGCGTCGGGCTCGACGCCACGCTCGCGCAGCGCTGGCCCGCGCAGCTCTCCGGCGGCCAGCAGCAGCGCGTCGGTGTCGCGCGGGCCCTCGCCGGTGACGCGCCGGTGCTGCTCATGGACGAGCCGTTCTCCGCGGTCGACCCCGTGGTGCGCGTCGAGCTGCAGGACGAGCTGCTGCGCCTGCAGGCCGACCTCGGCAAGACCATCCTGTTCGTCACCCACGACATCGACGAGGCGATCCGCCTGGGCGACCGGGTGGCGGTGCTGCGCGTCGGCGGCCGGCTCGCCCAGTTCGCCCCGCCGGACGAGCTGCTCGCCGCCCCGGCCGACGACTTCGTCGCCGGCTTCGTGGGGCGCGACCGCGGCTACCGGCGCCTGGGCTTCGTGCCGGCCACCGCGCTGCGGCTCTCCGACCTGCCCACGCGGGTCGAGGGCCCGGACGGCGCGGGCCCGCCGGGGGAGTGGACGGTGCTGCTCGACGGCGACCGGCCCGCGGCCTGGCTCGGTCCCGACGGCGCGCGCCACGACCTCGGCTCGCTCTACGTCACCGATGGGGGCCCGGACGGTACGGCCGCGTCCGACGGCGCCGGCACCCTGCGCGGGGCGCTCGACGCGACGCTGAGCTCGCCGGCGGGCCGCGGCGTGGCCGTCGACGGCGAGGGCCGCTACCGGGGCGGGGTGGACGCGGACGACGTCCTGGCGCTGCTGGAGAGGGACCCGGCCCGGTGAGGGCCTTCGGGTACGACCTCGACGTCCTCGTCGTCGCCCACGTCCTGCTGGCGCTGGTACCCGTGCTGGTCGGGCTGCTCCTCGCCCTGCCGCTGGGCTGGTGGGCGCACCGCTCGCCGGCCGCGCGACGGGTGCTCGTGCCGCTGTCCGGCGCGCTCTACACCGTCCCGTCCCTCGCACTGATCGTGTTCATCCCGGTCGTGCTGGGCACGCCCATCCTCAGCCCGGTCAACGTCGGGCTGACCCTGACGATCTACACGGTGGCGCTGCTCGTGCGCAGCGTAGCCGAGGCCCTCGACGCGGTGCCGGCGACGGTCACCACGGCAGCGGTCGCGGTCGGCTACCGGCCCGCGGGCCTGCTGTTCGGGGTGCAGCTCCCGCTGGCCGTCCCGGTGCTCACCGCGGGCGTGCGCGTCGCGTCGGTGTCGGCGTTCTCGCTGGTCACCGTGGGTGCGCTGGTGGGCATCCAGTCGCTGGGCACGCTGATGACCGACGGCTTCCAGCAGGACTACACGGCGATGGTGGCCACCGGCATCGTCGGCTCGGTCGTCCTCGCGTTCGTGTTCGACGCGCTGTGGCTCGCGCTCGGGCGCGCGCTCACGCCGTGGTCGCGGGCGGGGGTGTAGCCGTGCTCGGTCGTCTCGGCGAGTGGTTCAGCGACCCCGCGCAGTGGAGCGGGCCCGCCGGCATCCCCGCCCGCGTGCTCGAGCACCTCGGGTACACCGTCCTCGCCGTCGCCATCGCGGCGGTGATCGCGCTGCCGATCGGCGCGCTGATCGGCCACACGCGCCGCGGCGGGCTCGTCGTCGTCGGCGTCGCCAACGGCCTGCGCGCGCTGCCCGAGCTCGGCGTGCTCGTGCTGTTCGTGCTGCTGCTGGGCCTCGGGCTGCTGCCGCCGACCCTCGCGCTCGTGCTGCTCGCCATCCCGCCGCTGCTCGCCGGCGCCTACTCCGGGGTCGCCGGGGCCGACCCCGGCGCGGTCGACGCGGCGCGCGGCATGGGGATGCGGGAGCGCCAGATCCTGCTGCAGGTCGAGGTGCCCGCCGCCGTGCCGCTCGTCCTCGGCGGGCTGCGCTTCGCGACGCTGCAGGTGGTCGCGACGGCCACCATCGCCGCGTACGTCGGCCTCGGCGGGCTCGGGCGCTACATCATCGACGGCTTCGCCGTGCGCGACTTCCCGCAGATGCTCGGCGGCGCCCTGGTCGTCGCGGTGCTCTCGGTCGTCGTCGAGCTCGTGCTGCAGGGCCTCGGCCGCCTCGTCACCCCCGGCCCCGACCGGCTGCGGCTGCGCCGCGCGCCCGTCCCGGCCGCCCCGATCCCGGCCGCCCCTACCCCGACCGCCCCGACCTCGCCCGCCCCGACCCCGGACGCGTCGACCCAGGCGTCCTCGTGAGAAAGGCCCGACCGTGATCCGATCCCCGCGCGCGCTGATCGTGGCGGCGCTCGCCGCCGTCGGCGTGCTCCTCGCCGGCTGCGGCGGCGAGTCCGACCCGCTCGCCACCGCGCCCGCCGGCCCCTCGGCCCAGGGCACGGTCCGCATCGGCTCGGCGAACTTCACCGAGAACCGGCTGCTCGCCGAGATCTACGCGACGGCCCTGGAGACCCGCGGCGTCACCGTCGAGCGGCGCTTCGGCATCGGCAGCCGCGAGACGTACTTCCCGGCCGTCGAGCGCGGCGAGATCGACCTCGTGCCCGACTACACCGGCAACCTGCTGCAGTTCCTCGACCCGCAGACCACCGCCACCGCGTCGGACCAGGTCTACCAGCAGATCACGGGTCGCCTCCCGCAGCAGCTCCAGCTGCTCGAGCAGAGCCCCGCGGAGGACAAGGACGCCGTCGTCGTCACCCGCGCCTTCGCCACGCAGAACAACCTGCGCTCGATCGAGGACCTCGCCCCGCTGTGCCCGACGATCGCCTTCGGCGGCCCGCCGGAGTTCCAGCAGCGCGCCTACGGCGTGCCGGGCCTGCAGCGGCTCTACAACTGCACGTTCCGCGAGTTCCGCGCCCTCGACGCCGGCGGCCCGCTGACGGTCGCGGCGCTGCGCGACGGCACGGTGCAGGCGGCCGACCTGTTCACCACCGACGCCTCGATCCCCGAGAACGACTTCGTCATCCTCGAGGACCCGCGGTCGAACTTCGCGGCGCAGAACGTGGTGCCGCTGGTCAACCGGGCGAAGGCGGCCGACCCGCGCGTCACCGACACGCTCAACCAGATCTCCCAGCGCATGGACACCACGCAGCTCACGGCGCTCAACCAGCGCCTCGCGGGGCCCGACCGCCCCGATCCGGCCCAGGTCGCCCGCGACTGGCTGAACCAGGCGGGCATCCGGTAGCGCGCCTGTCCCCCCGGAGCGAACGGGTATCTCGCGGCCTCTACGCGCGCGAACTCCCCGTTCGCTCCGGGTGCCGGGCCGCCCAGGGTCGGCGTGCGAGGGTGGACGCGTGCCCCGTCGCGTCCCCGTCGTGCTGGTCGCCGGTCGCCTCGGGGTCGGCAAGTCGACGCTGGTCAACCATCTGCTGCGCCGCGCCGACGGGATCCGGGTCGGCGTCGTCGTCAACGACTTCGGGGCGATCGGCATCGACGCGATGCTGGTGGCGGGGCAGGCCAGCGCGGTGACCTCGCTGGCCGACGGGTGCCTGTGCTGCACCACCGACGCCAACGGCCTCGCCGGGCTGCTCGCCGAGCTGACGGCGCCGTCGGCCCGCCTGGACCTGGTCGTCGTGGAGGCCAGCGGCCTCGCCGAGCCCCGCGAGCTGGTGCGCCTGCTGCTCGACGCGGTCGCGGGCGAGGCGCGGCACGCGGCGTACGGCGGGCTGGTGGTGGTCGTCGACGCCGGCGCCGAGCCCGGCGCCGCGGGGGAGCAGGACGGGGTGATCCGCCTCGCCGACCTCGTGGTGCTCAACCAGGTCGACCGTGTCGCCGACCCCGCCCCGCTGCTCGCGTCCCTGCGGGCGATCGCCCCCGGTCCGGTGCTCCCCGTGGTGCGCGGGGCGCTCGACCCCGCGCTGCTCGTCGACCCGCCGGCCCGCCGCCGCCCGCCGCGGTCGGGCCAGCTGTCGTTCGACGTGCTCCTGCGCGAGGAGCACCCCGCCGACGAGCACGCCCACGCCGCCTGGGAGAGCGTCGCGGTGGAGCGGGACGCCCCGCTCGACCCGGCGCGGTTCGCGACGTTCCTCGAGGCGGGGCCGGCCGGGGTGTTCCGGTCCAAGGGCGTGGTGCGCTTCCCCGGCGCCGCCCCGTTCGTCGTGCAGACGGTCGGGACGGCGATCCGGGTGCGCCCCGCGCCGCGCTCCGTGGACGTCGCCGGCGCCCGGCTGGTGTTCCTCGGCGCCGGGCTCGACGGGGCGGGTCTGGAGGCGGCGATCGACGCCTGCGCGGCCGACCCCGCCCGCCCGGAGCCCTCGCTGCTGCCGGTGCTGCGCTACGAGGAGTCCGAGCGGGTCGACGCCGTCTGAGCACCCCACCACGGCAGCGAACGCGCTGTTCGCTGCCTCTAGGCGCGCGAACTCCCCGTTCGCTCCGGCTGCCGGGTCGGCCGGGGCGACGCGGCTACTCGTCGTCGCTGTCGTCGCGGGCGAGGAAGGTCGCGAACCGGTCGGCCGCCCCGGCGTGCTCGGGGTGGGCGTCGACGAAGGCGCGGAGGCGGTCGGCCAGCCAGGCCAGGCTGACCTCCTCCTCGCCCCGCCGGTCCTCGAGCTCCTCGATCCCGCGGTCCGTGAAGTACACGACCGGCTAGTCCGCGAGCGCCTCGGCGATGAGCGCCTTCTGCTCCACCTCGTGCACCTTCGCCACGCCGGCGGCCGGGGCGGCCATGCGGCGCCGCGAGATGCGCGTGATGTGGGGCAGGCGGCCGTTCATCCGCTCCGGCAGCCACAGGCCCAGGAACGGCCAGGCGCCCTGGTTGGCCGGCTCCTCCTGCACCCAGCGGACGTCGCCGCCCGCGTTCGGGTACCGGTCGAGGACGGCCGCGAGCTCCTCGGTGGCCAGCGGGTAGAGCTGCTCCATCCGCACGATCGCGGTGTCGTGGGTGCGGCCCGCCTTCTCCCGCGCGGCGACCAGCTCGTAGTAGATCTTGCCGGCGCACAGCAGGAGGCGGGTGACGCCGTCGGTGCCTCCGTCGGCGAACGCCGGGTCGTCGAGGATCGGCCGGTAGCCGCCGGAGGTGAACTCCTCCACCGGGCTGACCGCCGCCTTGTTCCGCAGCATCGACTTCGGCGTGAAGACGACCAGCGGGCGGCGCACCCCGTCGGTGGCGTGGCGGCGCAGCAGGTGGAAGTAGTTCGCCGGGCTCGACGGCAGCGCGACCGTCATCGACCCCTCGGCGCACAGCTGCAGGAAGCGCTCGATGCGGCCCGAGGTGTGGTCCGGGCCCTGGCCCTCGTGGCCGTGCGGCAGCAGCAGCACGACGTCGGAGGTCTGGCCCCACTTGGCCTCGCCGGACGAGATGAACTCATCGATGATCGACTGGGCGCCGTTGACGAAGTCGCCGAACTGGGCTTCCCAGAGCACGAGCGCCTCGTGGTTGGCCACCGAGTAGCCGTACTCGAAGCCGACCGCCGCGAACTCCGAGAGCGCCGAGTCGTAGGGCATGAACTTGCCCTGGTCGGCGGTCAGGTGGCGCAGCGGCACGTACTCCGAGCCGTCGTGGCGGTCGATGATCACCGAGTGGCGCTGGACGAACGTGCCCCGCCGCGAGTCCTGGCCGGACAGCCGCACGAGCTTGCCGTCGATGAGCAGCGAGCCCCACGCCAGCAGCTCGGCGTACGCCCAGTCGATGCCCTCCTCGGTGTCGGTCGCCGCGGCCTTGCCCCGGCGGTCGAGGACGGGCTTGACGCGTGGGTGCACCGCGAAGTTGTCGGGCAGGTCGGTGTGCGCCCGGGCGATCCGCTGGATGACGTCCAGCGGCACCGCGGTCTGCAGCGAGTTCGGCACGGCCTGCTCGTACTCGACCGAGGGGCTGGGCTCGGGGTCGGCCTTCTCCAGCTCGCGGACCTCGTTGAACACGTGCTCGAGCTGGCTGCCGTAGTCGCGCAGCGCGTGCTCGGCCTCGTCGAGGGAGATGTCGCCGCGGCCGATCAGCGACTCGGTGTAGGTCTTGCGCACCGAGCGCTTGGCGTCGATGACGTCGTACATCTCCGGCTGGGTCATCGAGGGGTCGTCGCCCTCGTTGTGGCCCCGCCGGCGGTAGCAGATCATGTCGATCACGACGTCGGAGTTCCAGCGCTCGCGGAACTCGACGGCGAGGCGCGCCACCCAGACGCAGGCCTCGGGGTCGTCGCCGTTCACGTGGAAGACCGGCGCGTCGATCATCTTCGCCACGTCGGTGCAGTAGTGCGTCGAGCGGGTGTGCTCGGGCGCGGTGGTGAAGCCGACCTGGTTGTTGACGATCACGTGCACGGTGCCGCCGGTGCGGTACCCGCGCAGCAGCGCGAGGTTCAGCGTCTCGGCGACCACGCCCTGGCCGGCGAACGCGGCGTCGCCGTGCAGGGCGACGGGCAGGACGGTGAAGCCCTCCGGGCCCTTGTCGAGCATGTCCTGCTTGGCCCGCACGATGCCCTGCATCACGGGGTCGACGGCCTCGAGGTGCGAGGGGTTCGACGTCAGCGACACCGTGGTCTCGCCGTCGCCGAACATGCGGAAGAACTTGCCCTCGGCGCCGAGGTGGTACTTCACGTCGCCGGAGCCGTGCGCCTGGCCCGGGTCGAGGTTGCCCTCGAACTCGCGGAAGATCTGCGACACCGGCTTGCCGACGATGTTCGCCAGCACGTTGAGGCGCCCGCGGTGGGGCATGCCGATGACGACCTCGTCGAGCTCGTGCGCCGCGGCCGTGTCGAGCACCGCGTCGAGCAGCGGGATCACGGTCTCCGCGCCCTCGAGCGAGAAGCGCTTCTGCCCGACGTACTTGGTCTGCAGGAACGCCTCGAACGCCTCGGCCGCGTTGAGCTTCGAGAGGATGTACTTCTGCTCGGCGACCGGCACCTTCTCGTGCGGGCGCTCGATACGCTCCTGGAGCCAGGTGCGCTTCTCGGGGTCGAGGATGTGCATGTACTCGACGCCCATGGTGCGGCAGTACGAGTCGCGCAGGACGCCGAGGACGTCGCGCAGCTTCATGCACCCGCGCCCGGCGAACCCGTCGACGGGGAACTCGCGGTCGAGGTCCCAGAGCGTCAGGCCGTGCGACGCGATGTCGAGGTCGGGGTGCTTGCGCTGGGGGTGCGACAGCGGGTCGGTGTCGGCCATGAGGTGGCCGCGCGTGCGGTACGCGTCGATCAGCTCGATGATCCGCGCAGTGCGGTCGATCTGCGACGACGGCAGGTCCTGGCGCCAGCGGATCGGCTCGTAGGGGATCCGCAGCGACGCGAAGATGTCGTCGTAGAAGCCGTCCTCGCCGAGCACGAGGTGGTGGATGCGGCGCAGGAAGTCGCCGGACTCGGCGCCCTGGATGATCCGGTGGTCGTACGTGGACGTCAGCGTGATGATCTTGCTGATGCCCATGTCGGCGAGCTTCTCCTCGCTCGCCCCCTGGAACTCGGCGGGGTACTCCATCGCGCCGACGCCGACGATGGTGCCCTGGCCGACGGTCAGGCGCGGCACCGAGTGGTTGGTGCCGATGGTGCCCGGGTTGGTCAGCGAGATGGTGACGCCGGCGAAGTCCTCGCTGGTCAGCGAGCCGGTGCGGGCCTTGCGCACCATGTCCTCGTAGGCGGCCCAGAACTGGGCGAAGCTCATGTTCTCGGTGCCCTTGAGGGCCACCACCACGAGCGAGCGCGAGCCGTCCTTGCCCGGCAGGTCCATCGCCAGGCCGAGGTTCACGTGACCGGGGTCGACGACGGCGGGCTTGCCCTTCTCGTCCTCGCCGTAGTGCCGGTTCATGTTGGGGAACGCCTGCAGGGCGCGCACCATGGCGTAGCCGAGCAGGTGGGTGAACGAGACCTTCCCGCCGCGCGTGCGCCGCAGGTGGTTGTTGATGACGATGCGGTTGTCGGCGAGCAGCTTCGCCGGCACCGCGCGCACGCTGGTGGCCGTCGGCAGCTGCAGCGACGCCGTCATGTTCTTGGCGATCGCGTTCGCGGCACCGCGCAGCGGCTTGGTGGTCTCGACCGCGCCGTTCGAGGCGCCCGGCTGGGCCGACTTCGCCGGGCTCGTCGTGCCGGCCGCGGGCTTGCTCGCCGCGTCACGGTCGCCGGTCGGGGTCGAGGTCGGCGTGGCCGGGCGGCTCGGGGTGGTGGCCTGGCTGCCGGCCTGGCTGTTCTTCCTCGCGGGCGCCGTCGCGGAGCCGCTCGAGGACGACGTGCTCGTCGTGCCGCTGCTCGCGGTGGTCGACGAGGTGGTCGACGAGGTGGTCGACGAGGTGGTCGACGAGGTGGTCGACGAAGAGCCCGACGCGGTGCCCGCCGGCGGGGCCTCGGTGCTCGCCGGCGCGGCGTCGTCGCCGGCGTCCTGGTCCGCCTCGGCAGCCTCGGCCGACCCGCCCGACAGCGGCCGGGAGCCGTTCGCGGCGTTGCCGGCGCTCGCGTGGGCGCCCGCCTCGTCGGGGGCGGTGTCCGGGCTGTAGTCGGCGAAGAAGTCGTGCCACGCGGAGTCGACGGAGTCGGGGTCGGCCAGGTAGCGCTGGTACATCTCGTCGACCAGCCACTCGTTGGGTCCGAACTGGGCGGTCGGGCTACTACTCGACACGACTAGGGATCGCCTCAATCAATCGTCGCGGTGGCGTCGGAAGCGTGTCCAGATTAGCGCTTGACACCGCGCGGGGCCGGTGCCCTGTCGCCTACTGCACCGGTCCACACCCGCCCGGACAGCTGCTCCGGTGGTGCTGCGCCGTCCGCTCCACACGGTACGTGCCCGAAATCACGCGTTCGGCGGTCGACCGCGGCGGTTCCCCCGGTTCCTGTCCGTCAGGGTGAACCGCGAGCGGGGCTGCTCGCGCCGGACGCCACCCTCAGCCCACCCGCGCGAGGTCGTCGTCGGCGAGCCCGTCGACGCCGTCGCTGCCGAACGCGTCGTCGACCGTCCCGGCCCCGGCCAGCCACAGGCGCGCGTAGGCGCCGTCGCGGGCGAGGAGCTCGTCGTGCGTGCCCTCCTCGAGGATGCGGCCGCCGTCGATCACCACGATGTGGTCGGCCCGCGCGGCGGTCGCGAGCCGGTGGGCCACGACGAAGGTGGTCCGCGGGGCCGCGAGCCGCTCGCCGGCCGCGAGCACCGCGCCCTCGGTGGCGGGGTCGAGGGCGGCGGTGGCCTCGTCGAGCAGCAGCAGGCGCGGGTCGACCAGCTCGGCACGGGCGAGGGCGACGAGCTGGCGCTGCCCGGCGGACAGGCCGCCGCCCCGCTCGCCGACGGGCTGGCGGAAGCCGCCCGGCAGGGTGCCGATCATGTCGAGCGCGCCGACGTCGCGCGCCGCCTGCTCGATGCGGGCCGGGGTGGCCTCGGGGTCGCCGTAGGCGATGTTCGACGCGACGTCGCCGACGAACAGGTGCGCCTCCTGCGGGACGACGCCCAGGTGCCGGTGCAGCGTCGGCAGGTCGTGGTCGCGGACGTCGACACCGTCGATGAGCACCGCGCCCGACGTGGCGTCGTAGAACCGCGCGACGAGCTTCACCACGGTCGACTTGCCCGCACCCGTGGCGCCGACCAGCGCGACGGTGCGCCCGGCCGGCACGTGCAGCGAGAAGCCCGACAGCGCCGGCGTCTCGGCGCCGGCGTAGGAGAAGCCGACGTCGCGCAGCTCGACCTCGCCGCGCAGGTCGCCCCGCGCCACCGGGTGCTCGGGTGCGGGCACCGACGTCGGCGTGCGCAGCAGCTCGCCGATGCGCAGCAGGCCGATGCGGGCCTGCTGGTAGCCGTCGAACACCTGCGAGAGCTGCTGGACCGGGCCGAAGAACATCGCGAGGTAGAGCAGGAACGCGGCGAGCACGCCGGGGGACAGGCCACCGGTGGCCACGCGTGCCGCGCCGACACCGAGCACCGCGGCCTGGGCGAGGTCCGAGAGCATCGCGGCGAACGGGAAGTACGTGGCGATGAGGCGCTGGGCCCGCAGCCGGGCCCGGCGGTAGGCGTCGCTGTTGTCGGCGAAGGTGGCCGCCGAGATCGCCTCGTGGGTGTGCGCCTGGGCGACCCGCAGGCCCGCGACGTTCTCCTGCAGGTCGGCGTTGACGACGCTGACCCGCTCGCGCGCCTCGGCGTACGCCACCGACACCAGGCGCCGGAAGATCACCGTCGCCACCACGAGCACCGGCATCACCGCGAGCGCGACCAGGGCCAGCTCGACGTCGGTGACGAGCAGGGCCACCGCGACGCCGATGATCGTCAGCAGGGCGACGACGGCCTGGGCGAGCCCGGTCTGCAGGAACGACGACAGGGCGTCGACGTCCGTCGTCATCCGCGTCATGATCCGGCCGCCGAGCTCGCGCTCGTAGTAGTCGAGGCCGAGGCGCTGCAGGTGGGCGAAGCTGCGGGTGCGCAGCAGGTAGAGCCGGCCCTCGCCGATCCGCGCGGTGAGCACGGTCTGCGCGGCGACGACCAGCCAGTCGACCGCCACCACGACGACGCCGAGCCCGACCGCCAGCCACAGCACGTCGAGCGAGCGCGACTGGATGCCGCCGTCGACGGCGAGGCGCGCGAGCGACGGGAAGGCGACGGTGGCGGCGGCGTCGAGGCCGATGAGCACGACGGCGACCGCGAGCGCCCACCGCACCGGACGCAGCAGCCGGCCCAGGCGGAAGGCCGGGTCGGGCGCCGTCGGGTCCTCGCCGTGCAGGTCGGGCTCCTCGGTGGCGGGCGGGAGCCGGTCGATCTGGGTGCGCATCTCGGGCGACCCGCCGCCGTCGATGCCGCCCGCGAGCGCCTCCGCCCCGACCGACACCACCGCGGGCGCCGGCGCGGGCACCGGTCGGTCGGGCGCGGGGTCGTCGGGCCAGAGGGCGCGGGTGATGGTGGGGGCGGGCACCGCGTCCACCGCGGGCACCGACTCCACCGCGGGCACCGCGTCGTCGCGGGCTGGGGCGTTCGCGTCCTCGTCGACCCGGCCGGTCTCGTCGATGCGCTCCGCCGGCCCGGCGAGCAGCTCGCGGAACAGCCGGCAGCGGGCCTCGAGCTCGGCGCGGGTGCCGACATCGACGACGCGGCCGCCGTCGAGCACGGCGATGCGGTCGGCGAGCGCCAGCGTGGAGCGCCGGTGGGCGATGACGAGCGTCGTGCGCTGGGCGGTGACCCGGCGCAGCGTCTCGCCGATGGCCGCCTCGGTGGTGGCGTCCACCGCGGAGGTGGCGTCGTCGAGGACGAGCACCCGGGGGTCGTAGAGCAGGGCGCGGGCGAGCGCGACGCGCTGGCGCTGGCCGCCGGAGAGCGTGAGGCCGCGCTCGCCGACGCGGGTGTCGTAGCCCTCGGGCAGCGCGGCGATGAAGCCGTCGGCCTGGGCCGCGACCGCGGCGGCGCGGACCTGCTCCTCGGTGGCGTCCGGGCAGCCGTAGGCGATGTTGGCCCGCACCGTGTCGGAGAAGAGGAACGCCTCCTCGAACACGACGCCGACCGCGCGCCGCAGCTCCTCGAGGTGCACGTCGCGCACGTCGACGAGGTCGTCGGCCGGGCCGATGCGCAGCGCGCCGCCCTGCACGTCGTAGAACCGCGGCGCGAGCAGGGCGACCGTCGACTTGCCCGAGCCCGCCGTGCCCACGAGCGCGACCGTCTCGCCCGCCCGGATGTCCAGCGACAGCCCGTCGAGCACCGGCTCGCTGCGCGCGTAGCCGAAGCGCACGTCGTCGAGCTGCACGCCGAGCGGGCCCTCGGGGATCGGGCGGGCGTCCGGGGCGTCGACGATCTCGGGCTGGGAGTCGATGAGCTCGTACACGCGCTCGACGCCGGCCCGCGCGAGCTGGCCCATGACGACCAGGCCCGCCACCAGCCGCGCCGGGCCGACGAGGGCCGCGACGTAGGCGGTGAACGCGATGAACACGCCCAGCGAGATCTGCCCGCCCACCGCGAGCACGCCGCCGAGCGCGAAGACGACGAGCTGCCCGACGGTCGGCAGCGCCGAGAGCGTGGGCGTGAGCTTCGCGTTGAGCCACGCCGCGCGCAGGCGCTCGGCATAGAGCCTGCGCGCCGCCTCGCGCAGCCGCCCGACCTCGCGCGTCTCCTGGCCGAAGCCCTTGACGACGCGCACCCCCGTGACGGTCTCCTCGACGTGCTGGGCGACCTCGGCCGCGCGCTGCTGCGCCGACCACGTCGCGGGGAAGAGCCGCCGGCGCATCCGCCCGGTGAACACCACGCCGATCGGCAGCACCACGAGCGAGACCACGGTGAGCAGCGGCGAGAGCCACATCATGATCGCCACCGACACGACGAGCTGCCCGAGCGTGCCCGCGACCAGCGGGACCATGCCCAGCAGGCCCTGGACCTGCTGGAGGTCGGAGTTCGCGCGCGAGACCACCTGGCCGGTGCGCAGCGCGTCCTGCTTCGGGCCGTCGAGCCGCGAGACCGACCCGAACACGCGGCGCCGCAGGTCGTGCTGGACGCCGAGCGACAGGCGTCCGCCCAGGTAGCGCCGCAGGAACGCCGCGCCGAACCGCACGACCGCGATGACGACCATGGCCGCGACGAGCAGCCCGAGGCCCTCGGTGGAGCCGGCGACGGCGCGGTCGACGGCGGTGCCGATGAGCAGCGGGCCGATCGCCTCGAGGCTGACCCCGAGGACGGAGGCGGTGAGGGACGCGACGGTGAGGGTGGGGCGACGCCAGCAGTCGCGGGCGAGGCGGCGGACCCATCCCTGGGTGGGGCGGGCCTGCTCGGTGGTGCGCTCCGTGGTGCCCTCCGGGGTGTGGTGGTGCGGGCGAGCCCCTCCACAGTAGGTCGGCCCACCGACAGCGCGCCGCGCCGAGCGCACACCATGATCGACACCGGGCCACGACCCGGAGGTGACGCGCCCCGGGCGGCGTGGTCCAATGTCGCCGTGCAGCACTTCCTCCTCGGCCCCCTCTGGGAGAGCCGTCGTGCGCACCTGTTCGACCAGTGGTGTCGCCGGGCCTGACGAGCCTCGTCGCGTGCCGACCGGCCGCGACGTCCCTCGCCCGCGCACCGCACCCCCACCCAGGACCGGCCCCGACGGCCGGGTGCGTGCGCGGACGCCCGCACCCCCGGAGGACGAGTCCCGTGACCGCCCTGGTCGACCACCCCACCCCCGTCACCACCCCCGCCGGCCCGGCCACCACCCCCGCCGGCCCCTTCACCCGCCCCCGCTCGCGGCGCCCCGACCGTCGTCGCTGGCAGGACGGCCCCACCCCGGCGAGCCTCGCCGACCTCGTCGCGCTCACCCGCGAGGTCGCCGCCGAGGTCGCCGTCGACGGGCGGGCCGGTCGCCACGACGTCACCGTCGACCCGGTCCACCGCTGGTCACGGCGCCTGCACGCCGACGAGCACCTCGACGTCTGGCTGATCTCCTGGACCACCGACCAGGCCGCCGAGCTGCACGACCACGGCGGCTCGCTCGGCGCGCTGACGGTCGTGCGCGGCGCCCTCACGGAGTGGCGCTGGAGCCCCGGCAGCGAGGACGACGGCACCTGCGCGGCCGAGGAGATCGCCGCCCGCGGGCCCGGGCTGCGCCGCCGCGTCGTCGACCCCGGCCGCAGCGTCGCCTTCGGCCTCGGCCACGTCCACGACGTCAGCAACCGGGCCGTCGAGACCGCCGTCAGCGTCCACGCCTACTCGCCGCCGCTGTCGGCGATGTCCTACTACGCGGTCGAGGGCGGCGTGCTGCGCCGCACGCGCTCGGAGCTCGTCGCGCCGGGAGAATCGCCCGAGTGAGCACCGCATGAGCACCGCATGAGCACCGTCGACGACCTCCTCGCCGCCGCCCGGGCCCGCCTGCACCGCCTCGAGCCCGACGAGGCCGCGGCGGCCGTGGCCGACGGCGCCCGACTGGTCGACATCCGGCCCGGCTGGCAGCGCCTCGACGAGGGGACGGTGCCGGGCGCCCTCGTCATCGAGCGCAACCACCTGGAGTGGCGCCTCGACCCGACCTCCGACGCGCGGGTCGCCGAGGTCACCGACCACGACCAGCAGTGGATCGTGCTGTGCTCCGAGGGCTACACGTCCTCGCTGGCCGCGGCGGCGCTGCTGGACCTCGGGCTGCACCGCGCCACCGACGTCGCCGGCGGCTTCCGCGCCTGGTCCGCGGCGGGCCTGCCCACCGCACCGGGGTCCGACGAGCGCCCGGGGTACGCGCAGCGCCGAGAGCACGGGGCCTCCCCGACGCACGGAGGCACCTCGTGACGGCACGGCTCGGCACCGGGCTCGACGACCGGCTCCCCGACGTGGTCGCGCTCTACCGCGACCTGCACGCCCACCCCGAGCTCGCCTTCGCCGAGCACCGCACCGCCGCACGGCTGGCCGAGCGGCTGCGCGCGCTCGGCCTCGAGGTGACGACGGGGGTCGGCGGCACCGGGGTGGTCGGGGTGCTGCGCAACGGCGACGGGCCGACCGTGCTGCTGCGTGCGGACATGGACGGCCTGCCGGTGGCCGAGGTCGACACCGTCGCGCACCGCAGCCGCGACACCGCCGTCGGCGCCGACGGGGTGACCGTGCCGGTGATGCACGCGTGCGGCCACGACACGCACATGGCGGCGCTGGTCGGCGCGCTGGCCTGCCTCGCGGCCGACCGCTCGGGCTGGTCGGGCACGGTCGTCGCGGTGATGCAGCCGGCCGAGGAGGTCGGCGGCGGCTCCCGCGCGATGCTCGCCGACGGGTTCCTCGAGCGCTTCGGGCCGATCGACGTGTCCCTCGGTCAGCACGTGACCTCGGCACCGGCGGGCCACCTCTACGCGCGCGGCGGGGTGTTCATGGCCGCCGCCGACAGCCTGCGCGTCACCGTGCTCGGGCGCGGCGGCCACGGCTCGACACCCCACGTCACCGTCGACCCGGTCGTCATCGCCGCCGCGATCGTGCTCCGACTGCAGACGATCGTGGCCCGCGAGGTCGCCCCGGCCGACACCGCGGTGGTCACCGTCGGGTCGCTGCACGCGGGCCACCAGGAGAACGTCATCCCCGACCGCGCCGAGCTGAAGATCAACGTCCGGACGTTCGACCCGGACGTGCGGGCGCGGGTGCTCGCGGCGGTCGAGCGCATCGTGCGCGCCGAGGCCGCGGCGGCCGGTGCCCCGGAGGAGCCGGTCATCGCCCCGCTGACCGACTTCCCGCTGCTGGTCAACGACGTCGAGGCCACCGAGCGGGTGCGGGCGGCGTTCGCGGCGGCGTTCGGCGAGGACGCCGTCCACGAGGCCCCGCGCCGCTCGGGCAGCGAGGACTTCGGGTGCTTCGGCGAGGCCGCCGGCGTGCCGTCGGTGTTCTGGAACTTCGGTGGGCTCGACCCGGACCTCTACGCCGCCGACGCGCAGCAGCCCGAGGCCGCCGTGGCGAGCGGGCGCGCCCCGGGCGTGCACAGCCCGCACTTCGTGCCGACCGCGCTCGACCCGGTGCTGCGCCGCGCCGTCGAGGCGGTGCTCGTCGCCGCGGGGTGCTGGCTGGCCGACTAGGTCGTGCTCTCCTGCACGTGCCGTCCGAGTGCCGCGCGGAACGCCTCGGGCGTCTGCGGCGTCACGAGCGCCCCGACGATCGCGATGACCGCCCCGACCACGAGGAACGTGAAGGCGACCTCGTACGAGAACGCCTCGGCCAGGGCGCCCATGACGAACGGCGAGATCGCGCCCGCGAACTGGCCGCCGAAGTTGACCATCCCGCCGCCGACACCGGCGTAGCGCGCCGGCAGCATCCGCAGCGGCAGGCCGAAGATCTGCATGTACGCGAGGTACATGACGAGCGTCCCGCAGGTCTCCCAGGCCACGAACTCGACGGCGCTGTCGGCCTGCACCATGAGCAGCAGGAGCACCGCGGTGACCAGCATGACGGGCACGACGACGCGGCGGTGGTTGCCGCGCATCCACCGGTCGAAGATCACGCCGCCGAGCACCATGCTGATCGCCGCGCCCACCCACGGCACCCCGGAGAGCAGCCCCGCCCCGGTCAGCGACACGCCCTTGGTCTCGCGCAGGAACGACGGGACCCACGACACCAGGCCCCAGCCGATGATGTTGAAGCCACAGAACATCAGGGTGAAGCGCCACATCACCGACGACCGCAGCAGTCGCAGGGCCTGCCTCGGCGGGACCTGCTCGGGGAGCCCGGCGTCCTGCTCGTCGGCGGTGCCCGCCTCGGCCGGGGTCAGGCGGCGCGGCAGGCCCCGCCACAGGACGAGCACCATGAGCACGCCGAGCACGGCCGCCGCGAAGAACGCGCCACGCCAGCCCAGCGCGAGGATCAGCGGGGCGGCGACGACCGGGGCGATGGCCGAGCCGAGGGGGTTCGACGCCGACATCGCCCCGTTGGCGGTCATGCGCTGGGCGCGGGTGGTCCGCTCGCTGATCGCCTTGATCGACGCGGCCGGGAAGATGCCCTGGAAGACGCCGAACACCGCCCGGATGACGATCATCGACCAGAGGCCGCGGGCGAGCCCGCACGCCGCGGTGAACACCGACCAGCCGGCGGCGGCCACCAGCATGGTCCGCTTCGCGCCCCAGCTGTCGGCGAGGATCCCGCCCGGGATCTGGAACAGCGCGTAGGTCACGAAGAACGAGGTGAGGACGAGGCCCTGCAGGGTCTCGCCCGCCCCGAACTCGGCGCCGATCTCGGGCAGGGCGAGGGTGATGACCAGGCGGTCGATGTAGTCGACGAGCCACGTCACGAACAGCACCACCACCGTGACCACGGCGATCCGCCGCGACGGGCCGCGCTGTTCCTGACGGGCAACTGACGTCTCGGCGGACACGCGGCGACCTCCCTGGTGAGCGGTGCGCAGGAGTGTGCCGAGCGCGGACCACCCCGGTGCTCGTCGACGCGGACAGGGTCCGCGCTCATCCTTCGTCGGATGCGCCAAGCTCCGCGGGCTCGACGAGCAGGGCCACCGCGGCGGCCAGGCGCTGGTCGGGGTCGGCGAGGTCGAGGCCGGCGAGCTCGGGCAGGCGTGCCAGCCGGTAGCGCAGGGTGTTGGCGTGCACGTCGAGGGCGCGTGCCGCCACGGCGACGTCCCCGAACGCCGCGAGGTAGGCGGCCAGCGAGGCCGTGTAGTCGGTGCCGCGCCGGACGTCGTGCGCCCGCAGGGCGGTGACGGGGCCGTGGTGCCAGTGCGGGTCGCGACGCGCGGCGTCGGCCAGCGCCACGACGCCCGCCGACGCCCACACCTCGTCCAGGTCCGCGCACCCGTGCTCGTTCCGGCGGGCCAGCGCGCGCACCACGAGCTCCGCCGTGCGACGGGACGCCGCGACCGCCCCGAGGTCCGCGGCGTGGCCCCCGACACCGACGCGCAGCGGCACGCCGACCGTCGTGGCGACGGCGTCGGTGAGCGTCGCGAGGTCGCGCCGGGCACCGGCCGCCGAGCGTGCCTCGAGCAGGACGAGGACCACCCGCCGCGGCCCCACGGTGGCCACCGCCCGCCGCCCGTAGCCGGCGAGGGTGCGCAGGGCCTCCTCCCGGACGCGGTGCAGCGCCGTCCCGTCGTCGTCGCCGGGCGTCACCGGCTCGACCACGGCGACGACGGCCGGCGCGTCCGGGGTGGTGCCCAGATGGCCGGCGACGGCGGCCGGGTCGGCCTCCCCGAGCAGGAGCCGCCCGAGCAGCTCCTCCGCGAGCCGGCGCCGGGCGAGGTCCTCCGAGTCCCGTCCGAGCAGCCGGCCGGCGGCCACCCCGGCGGCCTCGCGCAGCAACGCCCCGGTGTTCTCCGCGAGCGGGCCGTCGCCCTCGGCGACCCAGATCGAGCCGAGGTTCTCGTCGCCCGCCCGGATCGCGATCGCCAGCCGCCGCCGAGCGCCCAGCTCGGGCACCGCGTCCGCCGCCACGACGCCCTCGTCGGACCACAACCGCCGGTAGAACCCGGTCTCGGCCAGCCGGCGCCGGTACTCCGCGGGCCCCGCCCGGTCGAGCACCGCGCCACGCCGCACCTCGTCGTCGGCGGCGGTGAGCCGGGAGGCGGCCAGCAGCCGCTGGGACGGCGTGAAGATCATGACCGAGCCGCCCGTCAGCTCCGCGAGACCGCCCGCGAGCCCGGCGAGGTCCTGCTGGCGCCCCAGCACCGCGCCGGGCGGCGGAGGTGGACCCGCCGCGGTCGCGAGCACCGCTCGGAGGCGTCCGACGACGTCGGCCCACTCGCGGTCGGGCGCGAGGGCGAGGACGGCGACGCCGTGCGTGCGGGCACTCCCGGTCAGGGCCCGGGCGACGGCCCTGTCCGGCGCCCTCGTCCGGCCGCGGGCGACCACGGCGACCGCACCGGCCTCCGCGGCCGCCTCGACCACGGCGAGCACGGCCGGGAGCCCCTCGGCGTCCGCCCGGCGTCCCGGCAGGAGCCACAGGTCCGCGCCCGCGGGCGGCGCCACGCCGTCCTCGTGGACCGCGAGCGCCCGCACGGGCACGTCCAGCCCGTCGGGTGCGGCCAGGACCGCGAGCCCGTCCGGGGCGAGGGCCTCGACGACCGACGCGAGCACCGCGGGCGCCGCGAGCGGATCGGGGTTGTGCGGGTCCACGGCACTCGGCTCCCGGTCTTGGTGGGACGGCCAAGCATGGCAGCCACGACGGCGGGAGACGCTGGACCCGTGCCGCTCGCCGACGCCGACACCGACGACACCGACGACACCGCCGACACCGCCGGGCTCCGCGACCGCCTCGAGGGCCGCGCCGGCGCGATGGTCGCGGACCTGGAACGGCTGGTCGTCGCCGAGTCGCCGTCGTCGGACCCGACCGCGCTGCGCGCCTGCCGGGACGTGCTCGCGGAGATCGGGACCGCGCGGCTCGGCGTCGACCCGACCGAGCTCGACGGGGGACCGGACGGGGAGCCCGGCGGCCTGCTCTGGCGTCTCGGTCCGGCCGCGGCGGCGCCGGTCCTGCTCGTCGGGCACCTCGACACCGTCTGGCCGCGGGGCACGCTGGACCGCCGGCCGTTCACCGTCGCCGACGGCCGGGCGACCGGGCCGGGGGTCTTCGACATGAAGGCGGGCCTCGTCCAGGGACTGCACGCGCTCGCCGCCCTGCAGGAGGTCGGTGCCGGCGTGCCCGTCGCGTTCGTGGTCACCGCCGACGAGGAGGTCGGATCCGCGGTCGGCGGTCCCGCCGTCACCGCGGCCGCGGCGGAGGCGCGCGCGGCGCTCGTGCTCGAGGGCAGCGCGGACGGCGGCGCGCTCAAGCACGCCCGCCGGGGCTGGTCGTTCTACGAGATCGAGGTGGCCGGCCGCGCGGCGCACGCGGGCCTCGAACCGCACGCCGGCCACAACGCCCTGCGCGACCTCGCGCGGATCGTCACGCGTCTCGACGAGCTCGCCGACGACACGACGACGGTGACCCCGACGCTCGCCGCGGCGGGGACCACCCGCAACACCGTCCCGGACGCCGCCCGGGTCACCGTCGACGTGCGCTGCGCCGACCTCGCCGCCCAGGAGCGGGTCGATCGCGGCCTGCGGGCGCTGGTCGAGACCGAGGCCGGCCTGGGGGCACGGGTCGCGGGCGGGGTGAACCGGCCACCGATGGAGGCCGCGCAGGCGCAGGACCTGCTCGCCACCGCCCGCGCGTGCTGCACGCGGCTCGACGTCGCGTGGCCCGGGTCGGCGGCGGTCGGCGGGGTGTCCGACGGCAACCTGTGCGCGGCCGCGGGTACGCCGACCCTCGATGGGCTGGGCGCGGTCGGCGGGGGTCCGCACGCCGAGCACGAGTGGGTCGACGTGACCCGCATGCCCGAGCGCGCGGCGCTCGTCGCCGCGCTCGTGACCGACCTGGCCGCCGTCGCGGACCGTCCGGCCCGGACCCTCGCGCCGGACCCCGCCGAGGCGCGATGATCCGGGCGTGACCGCGCCCGAGACCTGGATCACCCCGCTCACGCCGCTGGCCTTCCTGCGCCGCTCCGCCGACGTCTACCCGGACAAGGTCGCGATCGTCCACGGCACAGACCGCACGACCTACGCGCAGTTCGCCGAGCAGGCCCAGCGCCTGGCCCGCGGGCTGCGGGCGAGCGGCGTCGGGCCCGGCGACCGTGTGGCGTGCCTGCTGCCGAACGTGCCGGCGATGCTCGTCGCCCACTTCGGGGTGCCGCTGGCGGGCGCGGTGCTCGTCGCCGTGAACACGCGGCTGTCGAGCGAGGAGGTGCGCTACATCCTCGACCACTCCGGCGCGACCGTGCTGGTGGTGGACTCGGCGCTGCGCCGCACCGTGGAGCCGATCGCGGACTCGCTGGAGACGGTGCGCGAGGTCGTCACGCTCGTCGACCCGCAGGGCCCCGACGCGGGCAGCGCCGTCGAGGGCACCACCTGGGACGACCTGCTCGCCCGCGGCGAGACCGGGGAGGACCTGCCCTGGGCGGTCGACGACGAGCGCTCGACGATCAGCATCAACTACACGAGCGGCACCACCGGACGCCCCAAGGGCGTGCAGTACCACCACCGCGGGGCGTACCTGAACTCCTTCGGCGAGATCGTGCACAGCTACCACGACCCGTCGAGCGTCTACCTCTGGACGCTGCCGATGTTCCACTGCAACGGCTGGTGCACGCCGTGGGCGATCACGGCGATCGGCGGCACGCACGTCTGCCTGCGCGAGGTCCGCGGCGACGCCATCTGGGGCCTCATCGGCGAGCACCGGGTCACCCACCTCAACGGCGCCCCGACCGTCGTCACCACCATCATGAACGCGGCGGAGGCGCGGACGCTGGACTACGCGCTGGTCGTCACCACCGCCGGCGCCCCGCCGAGCCCGACCACCATCCTCGAGATGGAGAAGATGGGCTTCCGGATCGTCCACGTCTACGGGCTGACCGAGACCTACGGGCCGTACTCGGTGTGCCAGTGGCAGGAGGAGTGGCGCGGGCTCGAGGAGCACGCGCGCGCGAGGCTCCAGGCCCGCCAGGGCGTCGGGATGCTGCAGACCGAGCCGCTGCGGGTGGTCGAGGTCCTGCCCGACGAGGCGAGCGGGGCGACGGGAGAGGGTGGCGAGGTCACCGACTGGGCGTCGGTCGAGCTGGTCGACGTCCCGGCCGACGGGACGACCATGGGCGAGATCGTCATGCGCGGCAACAACGTCATGTCGGGCTACTACCGCGACCCCGACGCGACCGCCAAGGCCTTCGCGGGCGGCTGGTACCACTCCGGCGACCTCGG
The DNA here is from genome assembly GCF_028737255.1 of Actinomycetospora straminea. Lineage (GTDB taxonomy): Bacteria > Actinomycetota > Actinomycetes > Mycobacteriales > Pseudonocardiaceae > Actinomycetospora > Actinomycetospora straminea. Next base: position 38,218 of record NZ_JAQZAN010000015.1, read on the forward strand.
GGTCATGCACCCCGACGGCTACGTCGAGCTGCGCGACCGGGCCAAGGACGTCGTCATCTCCGGCGGCGAGAACATCTCCACCGTCGAGGTCGAGCAGGCGGTGCTCTCGCACCCCGCGGTGCTCGAGGCCGCCGTGGTCGGGGTCCCCGACGACCGCTTCGGCGAGCGCCCCAAGGCCTTCGTCGTCCTGCGCCAGGGCCAGTCCGCGGAGCCGGACGACATCATCGAGCACGTCAAGGGCGTCATCGCCCGCTACAAGGCGCCGCGGGACGTCGAGGTCGTCGCCGAGCTGCCCAAGACCTCGACCGGCAAGATCCAGAAGTTCGAGCTGCGCGCCAAGGAGTGGGGCGACAGCGAGACGCGCATCCGCGGCTGAGGCGTGCCGGCGACGTGCCGTCACGGACACCCGGTGTCCGTGTCGGTACGTCGGTCACCGCCGCTCGTCGCCGCGCCGCCGTCACCGGCCGCGCCGACGGCATGGCGGGGGCCGGTGGGGGGAAGGGCACGGGGACGGCGGAGGATGTCCGCCGTCGTCACACCCGAGGAGCGAGGTCGCGTGAGCGAGGAGTCCGTCGAACGGGGCGAGGCCGTCCTGGACAACGACGTGTCGGCGCTGGACACCGAGCCGGCGGTCGTCATGGACGAGGACCGCATGGGCGCGGACCCCCTCGAGGACGGCATGGACGCCCCCGAGGGGTACAGCCGTGACGTGCGCCTGGGCGGCACCCAGGAGTGGGAGAAGACCTCCCCGAGCATCGACTACCGCCTGCCGCAGGAGGAGCCGGAGCCGACGGCCGAGCAGCCGCCGGACCGTCCGCTCGCGGCGACGCCGATCGACGAGCTCGACGAGTCCGTCGACGACCCGGCGAACGCGGTGGACGGTGTCGGCGGCGGTGTCGTGCTCGACGCCGACGGGGCCGACGGGGCCACCGCGGGCGAGGTGCTCGCCGACGAGCGGCACGAGGTCGAGCTCGGCGTCTCGTCCGCGGTGGACGCCGCGGAGCCGACGGGCCTGCCGAGCGACGACGCGATCGGCGAGGTCGCGGCGATCGACAACGAGCCGGGCACGGCGGAGGAGCAGGCGCTGCGCGTGGAGCAGGAGAACTGAGCGCCGGGGGGACGGCGCGCCCGGCCGTGTCGCGCCGCGTGGTGGTGGCCGCCGGGGCCGTGGCGGCCGTCCTCGTGGTGCTGCTGGCCGGGGCGCTGATGGGCGGATGGCGCCCGTTCGCCGCGGACCCGGACGTCCTCACGTTCGGGCCGGACGGCGACCTCGCGGCGTTCACCCTGTTCGAGGGCCAGTGCGCCCGCGGGCAGGTCGCCCCGGGCGACGGGTTCGGCCCGGCCGCCGACGAGCAGTGCGGCAACCCCCACGACGTCGAGGTGGTCGCGACGGTCGCGCCGATCGGTGAGGGACGCCCGGTGTCCTACCCCGGAGAGGCCGCGCTCGCGGCGTTCGGGCGAGAGTTCTGCGCCCTCTACGTCGACTCCGACCTCCTGGTGCCCGCCGCCGGCGGTGTCGACCGCGACGACCTGCGCATGACGGCGATCGTGCCGAGCCGCGCCGCGTTCGCGGACCCGCAGTCCACCGGGCCGGTGTCGGGTGGGCGGCAGGTCAGCTGCCTCATCTCGAGCGATGACGGAGAGCAGCTGACCGATCGCTTCTCCGTGATCTGAACGGACCAGCGGCGTGTGGTGCGTGTGAGGTCTTGCCGCGACGCCGCGTGATCGCGAACATACTCTCGCATGAGCACCGTTCCCGCCGGAGTCGACCGTCGGGCGCTCAAGCGCCGGGCCGTCGTCGCGAGCACCGTCGGCACCACGATCGAGTGGTACGACTTCTTCCTCTACAACACCGCGGCCGCACTCGTCTTCGGCCCGCTGTTCTTCAACAACTCCGAGGCCGGCGGCGTCCTGCTGGCGTTCTCCACGCAGTTCGTCGGCTTCGCCGCCCGGCCGATCGGCGCGGCGATCTTCGGGCACTACGGCGACCGCATCGGCCGCAAGTACAGCCTCGTCGCGACGCTGCTGCTCATGGGCGGGGCCACCGTCATCATCGGCCTCCTGCCGACCTACGAGACGATCGGCGTCGCCGCGCCGATCATCCTGACGCTGCTGCGGATCCTGCAGGGCATCGGCGTCGGCGGTGAGTGGGGCGGCTCGGTCCTCATGGCCATGGAGTGGGGCCACCGGCGCCAGCGCGGCCTCATGGCGGCCTGGCCCCAGACCGGCGTGCCGATCGGTCTCGCGCTCGGCACCGCGGTCGTCTACTTCTTCTCCGGCCCCGAGTTCCTGGAGTGGGGCTGGCGCGTCCCGTTCATCGCCAGCGTCGTGCTCATCGGCATCGGGCTGTGGGTGCGCCTGACGGTCCTCGAGTCGCCGGCGTTCGCGCAGGTCAAGACGTCCGGCAAGGTCGCCAAGCTGCCGCTGGTCGAGACGCTGCAGACCCAGTGGCGCGACGTCCTCAAGGCCCTGCTGGTGCGCACCGCCGAGCAGGCGCCGTTCTACCTGTTCACCTCGTTCGTGCTGGTCTACGGCACCCAGAAGCTCAAGCTCGAGCGCAGCGACCTGCTGCTCTACCTCATCATCGCGGCGTGCATCGGCATCGTCAGCGTGCCGTTCTTCGGGTGGCTGTCCGACCGGATCGGGCGCCGGCTCGTGTACGGGATCGGGGTGGTGCTCACGGGGCTCTACGCGTTCCCGTACTTCGCCCTGCTGGACACCCGGGTCGGCGGCCTCGTGCTGCTCGGGATGATCCTCGGCCTGGTCTTCCACGACATGATGTACGGCCCGCAGGCGGCGCTGATCTCGGAGAGCTTCGGCACCGGCATCCGCTACACCGGCGCCGGCCTGGGCTACCAGCTGGCGTCGATCACCGCGGGCGGGCCCGCGCCGCTCATCGCGGCCGCGATCCTGGCGGCGACCGGGTCGAGCTTCTGGATCTCGATCTACATCCTGGCGTGCGCGGTCGTGTCGCTGCTCGCCCTGCTGACCATGCACCCGCGCGATCCCGCGCTCGACGAGGCCGACCAGGCGTCGGAGGAGGACCAGGACGCGGTCCGCGGGGGCGCGCAGGCGTAGCGGCGGCGGGCAGGGCATCGTGGCCCGCGATGCCCATCCGCCCGCTGACCCCCGAGGCCCTCGCCGACGAGCTCGTCGGCGCGATCGAGCGCGTCGGGCCGGGGCACGTGCGGGTGCTCGTCGACGGTGCGCCGCCGGCGCGCCCGGAGGTGCTCGCCGACGCGCTGGTCGACCCGCTGCGGGTGCGCTCGCGGCCGGTGGTGCGGGTGTCGGCGTGGGACTTCCTGCGCCCCGCGTCGGTGCGCCTCGAGCGGGGGCGCACCGACCCGGACGCGTTCTACGACGACTGGCTCGACGCGGGCGCCCTGGTCCGCGAGGTGCTCGGCCCGCTCGGTCCCGGCGGGAGCGGCGAGGTGCTGCCGCGGCTGTGGGACGTCGAGGTGGAGCGGGCGGCCCGCGCGTCCCGCGTGGCGCTGCCGGCGGCGGGCGTGGTGGTGGTCGACGGCCCGCTGCTGCTCGGCCGCGGCCTGCCCGCTGACCTCACGGTGCACCTGGCCCTCTCGGCGACGGTGCTGCAGCGCCGGACCCCGGCCGACGAGGCCTGGACCCTGCCCGCCTACGCCCGCTACGAGGACGAGGTCGACCCGGTCGCCGTCGCCGACCTCGTCGTCCGCGCCGACCACCCCGACCGCCCGGCCCTCCAGACCGCGTGAGGCACGGGGTGTGTCAGCCTGGCGTCCACGCTGGCGTCAGACGTCAGGGAAACCGCCACGATCACGCGCCTCGGGCGCTCGCCCGCTCCTGCCGCGCCCGCAGCGCGAGGCCCGGGTAGCCGGCCTGCGCCTCGGCGTCGCACATCGCGCGGTACCGCGCGAACCCGCCGGCGTAGGGCAGGAACACGCGCGGCTTGCCCGGCACGTTTGCGCCCAGGTACCAGGAGCTGGCGGCCTGGGGCAGCAGCGTCGCGTCGGCGGCCTCGCGGACGTGCTCGGCCCAGCGCGCCTGCGCCTCCGGGGTCGGCTCGGCGGTGAGGTCGTGGGCGCGCAGGTGCACGAGGAGGTCGGCGATCCAGTCGACGTGCTGCTCGATCGAGGTCGGCATGTTGGTGAGCACCGAGGGGCTGCCGGGCCCGGTGATCGTGAAGAGGTCCGGGAACCCCGCGACGCCCAGCCCCAGGTAGGTCGCCGCGCCCTCGGCCCACGCGTCGGCGAGCGCCACCCCGCCGGTGCCGCGGATGCCGAGGCGCAGCAGCGGGCCGGACAGGGCGTCGAACCCCGTCGCGAACACCAGCACGTCGAGCGGGTGCTCCGCGCCCGAGGCCAGCCGCACCCCGTCCGGCGTGATCGCGGCGATCGGGTCGGCGCGCACGTCGACCAGCGACACGTTCTCCTGGTTGTAGGTCGCGAAGTAGTCGGTGTCGATCGGCGGGCGCTTGGTGGCGAACGGGTGGTCGCGGGGGCTCAGGGCCTCGGCGGTGGCCGCGTCGTCGACCGTCTCGCGGATCTTCGAGCGGATGAACTCCGACGCCGTCTCGTTGACCGCCGGGTCGGTGAGCACGTCGCGCACCGCCGCGCGGAACCGCAGCCCGCCGCGCTCCCACGCCCGCTCGAACAGGGCGCGGCGCTCGTCGTCGGGCAGGGCGAGCACGTCGACGTCGCTGACGACGAACGGGTGCCCGTTGGTGGAGGCCTGCTGGATCGCGCGGATGGCGGCGTAGTCGTCCTTGTAGCCCGCCGCCTCCGCCGCCGACAGCGGGGCGTTGCGGGCCGGGATGCTGTAGTTCGCCGTGCGCTGGAAGACCGTCAGGTGCCCGGCCGCCGCGGCGAGCACCGGGATGGCCTGGATGCCGGTGGACCCGGTGCCCACGACGCCGACCCGCCGGCCCGTGACGTCGACGCCCTCGTGCGGCCACTGCCCGGTGTGGTGCCACTCGCCGGCGAAGCTGTCCAGGCCGGGGATGTCGGGGACGTTCGCCGACGACAGGCACCCGACGGCCGTGACGAGCCAGCGGCAGGTCCACGTGCCGCGGTCGGTCTCGACCACCCAGCGGCCGGCGGCCTCGTCGCGGCGAGCGCCGAGGACGCGCGTCGCGAAGGAGATGTCGCGGCGCAGGTCGAAGCGGTCGGCCACGTGCTCGAGGTAGGCGAGGATCTCGGCCTGGCCGGGGTAGCGCTCGGTCCAGTCCCACTCCTGCTCGAGCTCGCGCGAGAAGGAGTAGCAGTAGTAGTAGCTCTCGGAGTCGCACCGGGCGCCCGGGTAGCGGTTCCAGTACCAGGTGCCGCCGACCCCGTCGGCCGCCTCGAGCCCGTGCACCGCGAACCCGAGGCTGCGCAGGCGGTGGATCGCGTAGAGGCCGGCGAAGCCCGCACCGATGACGAGGACCTCGGGGTCGGCGGGGGGATCGGCCGGGAGATCGTTGCCCATCCTCACCAGTGTCGGCGGTCACCGCCCGCCGGACAACCGCACCGCGCAGCCGGGGTTGAGCACGCCGTCGGGGTCGAGCGCCGCCCGGACGCGCCGGAGCACGTCGAGGGCGGCGGGGTCGCCGAAGGTCTCGAGCGCGTGGGCCTTCGCGCGCCCGACGCCGTGCTCGCCCGACACCGCACCGCCCAGGGCGACGCCGGCGGCGAAGACGTCGTGCAGGGTCGCCCCGAGCCGCTCGGGGTCGGGCTGGAACACGGCGAGGTGCACGTTGCCGTCGCCGGCGTGCCCGCAGCCCAGCACCCGCGCGCCGTGCGCGTCGCCGGCCGCCCGGGCCCGCGCGAGGAAGGTGGCCATGGCCGAGCGGGGCACGACGAGGTCGACGATCTCGTCGGCGCCCGCGGCCTTCACCGCCCAGAACGCGCCCTCCCGGGCCTCGACGAGGCGGCGCGCCGAGCCCACGGGCAGGTCGAACACGTCGGCGGCGCCCAGCTCGGCGAGCAGGCCCGCGAGCTCCTCGGCGTCCTCGTCGACCCGGTCCGGGCGCCGTCCGGCGAGCTCGACGAGCAGGTGGTCGGCGTCGAGGAGCTCCTCGGGCAGGCCGAGGGTGAGGTCGGCGGCGGCGCAGACCGCGCGCATCGTCGGGCCGTCGAGGTACTCGCAGATCGTCGGCGCGAGCCCGGTGGCGAGGACGCGCCCGACGGCGGCGGTGACGGCCTCGGCGGACGGGAAGGGCGCGAGCACGGTGCGCCGCGCGGGCAGGTGGGGGTGCAGGCGGACGGTCACCTCGGTGACCAGCGCGAGCGTGCCCTCCGAACCCACGAGCAGCTGGGTGAGGTCGTAGCCCGAGGAGATCTTGGCCAGCCGGCCGCCGGTGCGCACGACCGACCCGTCGGCGAGCACCGCCTCCAGCCCGAGGACGTGCGAGCGGGTCACGCCGTAGCGCACCGCGCGCATGCCGCCGGCGTTGGTCGCGACCGTGCCGCCCAGCGACGCCGACTGCTCGCCCGGGTGCACGGGGTAGGTCAGCCCGTGCTCGCGCGCCGCGGCGTCGAGGGCGGTGAGGGGGACGCCGGGCTGGACGACGGCGACGGCCTCGACGGGGTCGACCTCGAGGATCCGGTCCATCCGCGCGAACGACACGAGCACCGCGCCGTCGTCGGGGGTGGCCGCGCCGGAGAGCCCGGTGCCCGCGCCGCGCGCCGTCACCGACATCCCGGCCGCCCGCGCGGCGCGCACGACCGCGGCCACCTCGTCGCGGTCGGCGGGCCAGACCACCCACGCCGGCTTGCCCGCGGGCACGCCCAGCGCCTCGTCGGCGCAGAGGTCCGCGACGGACGGGTCGTCGCCGGCCACGACGTGCGCGGCGCCGACGGCCGCGACGAGCTCGGACACCATTCCCGAGTCCTAGCACGACCGCTACGCTCACGGACCAGTTGTGGTTTGCAATCGGTGGAGGGCGCGACGATGGGCCGGCTGATGTACTCGATGATGACGACCCTCGACGGCTACGTCGCCGACGCCGACGGCGACTTCGGCTGGGAGATGCCCGACGACGCGGAGCTGCACCGCTACGCCGAGGAGATCACCCGGCCCGTGCGGACCTACCTCTACGGGCGGCGCATGTACGAGACGATGGTCTTCTGGGAGACCGCGCACGACCTCCCGGACGCGCCCGACTTCATCGTCGAGTACGCGAAGACGTGGCAGGCGGCCGACAAGATCGTCTACTCGCGCACCCTCGGATCGGTGTCGAGCGAGCGCACCCGCCTCGTGCGCGAGTTCGATCCCGCCGCCGTGCAGGAGCTCAAGGACGGCGACGGCGACCTCACCGTCGACGGCCCCGGACTCGCCGCCGCGGCCCTGCAGGCCGGGCTCGTCGACGAGATCGGGCCGATCGTCGTCCCGGTCGTCGTCGGCGGCGGCACGCCGTTCCTGCCCCCGGGGCTGCGGCTGCGGCTCGAGCTGGTCGACGAGCGCCGGTTCGACAAGGGAGCGGTGCACCTGCGCTACCGCGTCCGCTGACGCCGTCGCGCGGCGCCCCGGAGTGCCGGCCGGGCGCGGCGTTAGCGTGAGTCCCATGGTGGTCCGCGACGCCCCGATCGTCTCGCACGTCGAGCACCCGCCCGACGTGGTGCGCCCGCGGCGGGTCGAGGTCGTCGACGTCGTCGACCTGACCCCGCGGATGCGCCGGGTGCGCCTGGCCGGCGACGTGCACGACCTGCCGGTGACCGGGCCGACCGACCACGCCAAGGTCTTCTTCCCGGCCGCGCCGGGGGAGGAGCCGCCCGCCCCGACGCTGAACGCGCGGGGGCTCGTCGTGCCGCCCGCGGGCGGGCCGCGGCCCTACCGCGAGTACACGCTGCGCGCCCACGACCCGGGGACCGGCGTCGTCGACATCGACCTCGTGCGCCACGGCGCCGGGCTGGCCGGGGCGTGGGTCGAGGACCCGCGGGGGGCGCTGTGGCTGCACGGGCCGCGGTCGAGCACGTCGGTCGAGGCCCGGGACTGGTACCTGCTCGGCGGCGACGAGACGGCGCTGCCGGCGCTCGCGCGGTGGGTGTCGCGGCTGCCGGCGGTGCCGGTGCACGTGGTGGTCGAGGTCGCCGACGCCGCGGAGGAGGCCTACCTCGGCGAGGTGCCGGCGCACGTGACCGTCGACTGGCGCCACCGCGAGGGTGCCGCGCCGGGCACGACGACGCTGCTCGACGACGGGGTCGCCGCGTTCACCCCGCCGGCGGGGGAGGGCTTCGCGTGGATGGGCGCCGAGGCGGGGGCGCTGCGGCCGGTGCGCCGGCGCCTGCGCGCGCTGCTGCCCACCGCCGCCGTGGACCTCGACGGCTACTGGCGCCGCGGCGTCGAGGGGACGGGGCTGGGCTGACGTACGTGCGTGATCTTCTGAGCTATAGCTCAGAACATCGCTCACGAGGGGTGGTCCAACAGGCGCGTGCTCAGGGCCCGGAGGACGCGCAGGCAGGCGTCGAGGTCGCCCGGGTCGAGGTGGGTGTCGAGGTCGGCTTCCAGGTTCCCCAGCTCCCGGCGCTCGGCGTCGCGGACGTCGGCGAGCACCTGCTCCCCGGCGGGCGTGAGCGCCACCAGCACCGAGCGGCGGTGCGCCGGGTTCTCCCGCGTGCGGACCCACCCGCGCTCGCCGGCGTCGTCGACCGAGCGCTGCACGAACTGGCGCGAGAGCGCGAGCGTGCGCCCCAGCGCCGGCACCGTCGCCGTCCCGCACCCGGCGAGGGCGTCGAGCACCGCGCGCACCCCGACCGGCATCCCGCCCTCCTGCTCGACCGCCCGCACCCCGCGGCGGTAGAGCGGACCGAGGACGTCGAACACCGCGGCGAGGCGGGAACCGGGCTCGTGCATGACACCCATGTTGTCATGCGGCGCCGCGAGATGACACCCTGGGTGTCGTGTTGAGCCACGTCGACCGGGGCACCGGCCCGCCCGTCGTCCTCCTGCACGGCGGCGCGCTGGACCACCGCCTCTGGGACCCCCAGATCGCCGCGCTCGCCCGCACCCACCGCGTGATCGCCCCCGACCTGCGCGGCCACGGCGCGTCGCCGACCCCGACCGCGCCCTTCCGCCACGTCGACGACGTCGCCGCGCTCCTGCGCCACCTCGACGTCGGACCCGCGGCCGTCGCCGGCGTCTCGCTCGGTGCGAGCGTGGCGGTCGACCTCGCCCTCGAGGCGCCGGAGCTGGTGACGGCGCTGGTGGTCAGCGGCGCGGGCGCGAGCGGCGCGGAGTTCCGCGACCCCGCGACCCTCGACCTGCTCGCCCGGTGGGCGGCCGCCGAACAGGCCCGCGACCGGGCGCTCTGGACCGCGATCTTCCTGGAGCTGGGCTTCGGCGTCGGGCGCCCGCTCGCCGACGTCGCGCCGGACGTGCTCGCCCACGTCCGGCGGATGACCGACGACACGCTCGACCACCACGTCCCCGACGGCGCGCCGGTGCTGCCGACCCCGGTGCCCGGCGCCACCGCCCGGGTCCCGACGCTGCGCCTGCCCGTCCTCGCCGTCGTCGGGCTGCTCGACAGCCCCGACCACCGACGCATGGCCCGCGAGGTCGCGCAGGCCGCCGGCGGGCGCGTCGTCGAGGTCCCGGGCGCCGGGCACTACCCGAACCTCGAGCACCCCGCGCTGGTCACCGGCGCGCTGCAGGCGTTCCTCCGTGCGTGATCTCCTGAGCCATGGCTCAGAAGATCACGCACGTGAAGCGCGGCGGATCCAGAGCAGCCCCAGGATCGGCAGGACGACGGGGACGAAGCCGTAGCCGACGCCGAAGTCCGACCAGACCGTCGGGTCGGGGAAGTCCTCCGGCCGCAGCAGCGACAACGTCCCGATCCCGAGCACGCCGACGAGCTCCACGACCACGGCCGCCAGCGCCACCCGCCGCGCGCCCCGGCCGAGCGCGACCGCCGCGACGAGGTAGACCGCCGCCGCGAACGCCGAGAGGACGTAGGCCTCCGGCGCGCGCTCGAACTGCACCGCGATCTGGTAGACGGCCCGCGCGCCCGCCGATATCGCGAACACCACGTACACGACCAGCAGCACCCGCCCGGGCCCCGCCGACAGGCGACGCTCAGCCACCCGTCACCGTCCACACCTGCCCGGTGCGCAGCGACAGCACGGCGAGCGTCACGCCCGCGACCGCGAGCACCACCGAGCCGTACCGGGTCCGTTCCGACTGGGCGAGGGCCGCCCCGATCGGCAGCACGATCAGCGACGCGACGAGGTACCCGACGATCTCGACGACCGCGCCGGCAGTGCGCCCGCCCGCGACGGCGAGCGCGACCACCACGACCACCGCCTGCACCAGCGCGACGCCCTCGAGCACCACCAGCCCGAGGCGGTGGTTGCGCGTCGGGGCCTGGCCGAGGGCCGCCGACACCCCGCACCACAGCGCCCACGCCAGCGCGAGCGCGAGGACCGCGAGGGTCAGGCCGACGATCACGGGCGGCAGCCTACGAGCAGCGGCGGCGCGCGCCCGTCACCCCGTCACCCCCACCTCGGTGAGGTAGTCGGCCATCGCGTCGACGCTGCGGAACCGGTCGATGTCGAAGTCGTCGAGCGGCAGCCGCGTGCCGAACGCGTCCTCCATCCCGACGATCAGCGTCACCAGCGCCAGGGAGTCGAGCAGGCCCTCGGCCACCAGGTCGGTCCCGGGCGAGGGCACCTCGACGCCGAGCTGGTCGCGGACCAGGTCGGTCAGGCGCTCGACGAGGGCCCCGGCGGTGGCCTCCTCGGTCATGCTCATCGTCCTCCTGTCGCGGCCGTCGTCGCGGGAGCGGGCGCGAAGCGCTCCCGCAGCGCCGGCCGGTCGATCTTGCCGTTGACGTTGTGCGGCAGGTCCTCCATCTCGGCCCACCGCGCGGGCACCATGTACTTCGGCACCAGCTCGGTGAGCCGGCGCCGCACGTCGGTGGCGGGCAGCACGTGGCCCTCGGCCACCGAGTAGGCGCCGCAGATCGTCGTGCCCTCGAAGCCCCCGGTGTCGATGCCGACCACCGCGCACTCGCGGATGCCGGGCACGGTCGCGAGCGCGGCCTCGATCTCGCCGAGCTCGATGCGGTAGCCGCGGCTCTTGACCTGCGAGTCCACCCGCCCGAGGAAGTGGACGACGCCGGCGTCGTCGACCCGCGCGAGGTCGCCGGTGCGGTAGAGCCGCTCGCCGTCGGCGTCGGGGACGAACGCCGCGACCGTCTTCTCCGGGTCCCGCCAGTAGCCCGGCGAGAGCCCGGCCCCGCCGATCCACAGCTCGCCCACCTCGCCGGCCGGCACCGGGGCCATGTCCTCGTCGAGGACGCGCAGCTCCTCGCCGTCGCAGGCGCGGCCGATCGGGACCGGCACGGTCTCGTCGGGCGGCACCTCGGGCACGTCGAACCACGACGACGCGATGGTCGCCTCGGTCGGCCCGTAGAGGTTGGTGAACCGCACGTGCGGCAGGCGCCGCATCCAGTGCGCGAGCACCGGCGTCGGCAGCACCTCGCCGCACCACAGCAGCCGCTCGAGCGCCGGGAAGTCGTCCTGGGCCACGGCGTCGAAGCGCGCGAGGTAGGTCAGCACGCTGGGCACCGAGAACCACTGGGTCAGCGCCCGGTCACGGATGAACGCTGCCGTGCCGCGTGGGTCGATGCCCAGCGCGGCCGGCACGAGGTGCAGCTCGGCGCCCGCGGCGAGCGTCGCGTAGATGTCGAAGGTCGACAGGTCGAAGTGCAGCGGCGGGTGCCCGGAGACGCGGTCGCCGGGGCGGGTGCCGAAGTGGCGCAGCGCCCAGTCGACGAAGGCGAGGACGGTGTCGTGGGTGATCATCACGCCCTTGGGCACGCCCGTGGAGCCCGACGTGAACAGCAGGTGCGCGAGGTCGACGGGCGCGACGCCCGGGCTCGCGGTCGGCGCCAGGAACAGGTCCTCCCGGCCGAACGCGACGCCCTCCTGCTCATCGAGGGCCCCGACCAGGGGCGGCCTCCCGGGCAGCTCGGCGAGCACCTCGTCGAGCAGCGCGCGCGACGCCGCGTCGACGAGCACGATCTCGGGCTCGGCCGCGCCCACGATCCGCGCGACCCGCGACGCCGGCCCTGCGGGGTCGACGGGGACGTAGGCGCCGCCCGCGCGCAGGGTCCCGATCAGCGCGGCGATGGTCCACGGCGCCTTCTCCGCGAGCACCGCCACCCGCGCGCCCGGCGTCAGGCCGTGGCCGAGCACCACGTGCGCGACCCGGTTCACCGCCCCGTCGAGGTCGGCGTAGGTCATCGTCTCGTCGGCGCCGACCAGGGCGGGCCGGTCGGCGAACCGCTGCGCGGAGTCGGCGAGGAGGTCCTGCAGGTGCCGGCTCACGCCCGCACCGCCGCCCCGGCCCGGGCGAACACCTCGCCGGCGTGCCCGAGGTCCTCGGGTGCGGGCGGGATGTCCAGCACGAACACCTCCGTACCGCGCTCGAGGTAGCGGGCGACCTCGGCGGCGACCCGGTCGTGCGAGCCGACGAGGTAGGGGCAGAACGACTGGTAGTTCTCGAACGGGCCGAGCCAGTAGGGCTCGGGCTCGGCGTCGAGGTCCGCCCGGGGCGTGGTCTTCCCCGCGGCCGCGGTGAGCTCGTGGTGCCAGTGCGAGTCCGAGACGCGCATGGCCATCGCGTGCGCGACCTGGCCCTTGCGGTCGGCGGGGAAGCGCTCGTGGGCGACGCGCCAGGCCTCGTCGGCGTCGTCGCGGGCGATGATCCCCATGCGGACGCCGCCCCCCGAGGCGGTGTCGTCGGACGCGGTGCCCAGCGGCTCCGGGTAGCGGATCGGCGTCGCGCCGATCTCCGCCGCCGCGGCGCGCCCGGCGGGCGACGAGCCCGAGATCAGCACCTCGGGCATCAGCTCGGGCGGCAGGGCCGGGGCGAGCTTGAGGTTCTCCACGGTGTGCCACCGTCCCTGGCGGGTCACGGTCTCCCCGCGCAGCAGGGCGGTGAGGATCTGCGTGTACTCGACGGTGCGGGCGTAGCGGTCGTCGTGCTCGGTGGTGTCGCCGAGCGCGAGCAGGTCGTGGCGGAACCCCCCGGCCAGCATGTTCAGGTGCACCGCGCGCCCGTGCAGGTACGCGAGCGACGAGACCATGGACGCCGCGGTGTACGGGTGCATGTACACCGGCTGCACGGCGACGAGCGGGGCGAGGTGCTCGGTCGCGGCGATCGCCGTCTGGGCCACCAGCCACGGGTCGGCGATGCCGTTGTCGGTGTAGACGAGCATGCCCGCGCAGCCCGCCTCCTCGCTCCACCGCGCGGTCGCGGCGACCGCGTCGAGGTAGTCGGCGGCCGGCACGTCCTTGGACTGCGGGCACGTCGAGTAGACGGTCAGGCTCATGCGGGGTTCCCTCCTCGCCACAGCAGGTGTGGGGCCATCCACCACTCCCCGTCGAGGCGGGTGAGCAGTGCGTCGGACGACTCGAGGAGCCCCAGGAGCCCGTCGTCGTCGGCGTTGACCAGCGACCACGTCGCCGGACGGATCAGGCACCGGCGCCGCCGGACGGCGGCGACCAGCGACGGCTCGACCCGGCCCGCGACCGCCGCGGCGCCGTGCGCGTCGGCGTGGGCCAGGAGGTGGTCGAGCACGGGCCCGGGGTCGGGCCCCGTCGACGCGATCTGCTGGACCTGGGCGGTGCCGCCCACCGGCAGGAAGTACACGTACCAGCCCGCGACGCGGCCGGCGCCGGTGCGCACCAGGTGCGCGACGAGGCGGCCGCGGACGGGCGTGACCGCCTCCAGCTCGTCGAACAGCCACCGCAGGTAGCGCTCGTCGTAGTCGGGGAACAGTCGCCAGCGTCGCGGGGCCGTGCTCATCTGCTCGAGCAGGGCCTCGACCGTGAGGGGTTCGGCGGTCAGGTCCTCGGGAGGCGTGGCGCGCAGCCGTCCCCCGACGCGGGGCAGCCGCCGCAGCGGCCCGTCGCCGGCGGCGACGGCCCGGCCCGCGGGGCGCGGCAGCGCGCGTCCGCGCTCGCGGAGCAGGGCCGCGACGGCGCCGCCGGGACGCAGGATCCGCTGCCACTGGAACGACGCCGCCACCCGCACCCGCCCGCGCAGGGTGGTCCAGAGGTGGTGCATCGAGTCGGAGGCCCCGTCGGTGAGGGTCACCTCCTGCGGCCCGGCGAGGAAGGCGCGCGTGAGGAGGATGCCGGTGCCGGGGTGGTCCGGGTCGATCACCATCGGCCCGCCGCACGCGAGGCGCACCGGCCGGGAGTCGACGCGCAGCCGACGCGGGTTGACCGCCTGGAAGCCGATGAGGCGCCCGTCGCGGTCCTCGGCGACGAGGGAGGGGAGGTCGTCGTCGCGCCACGGGGCGTCGAAGGACTGGCGCTCCAGGAACGACACCAGCGCAGCCGGCGCCTCCGTGGTGCCGGAGCGCGACCTGCGCTCGAACAGGGCGGCCGCCGCGGGGACGTCGTCGCGACGCATCGGCCGGATCGTGGTCATGCGCCGCCGGTCTCCCTGGTGCTCTCGACGCTCACGCTCGCCCCCCGTCCCGCGCCGCCACGGCCTCGTGAGCGACGCGTTCGTCCGGATTCTCCTGCGGTGCCGGCCACTCGCCGCACCCGGGTGTCTCCGGACAGTCAACATCCGCCTTCCGTACAGAGAACGAATCGGACACCGAGGTGGTTCCGCGGTCGGGCCGAGGCCGCGCGGGCACCGACCCATCGGGCGACGGGCGTGAGGTGCCGGCCGCGTGGGCACCATGCCGACCATGGCTCCCCGCGACGACCTCGCCGCGTCCCTGCGTTCCCTCGACGGTGCGAGCTACGGGCGCTACAAGTCGCTGACCGGCGCCTGGCGGGTGGCCGGCGTCGAGCTCGAGGTGCTCCGCGTCCAGGCCGACCCGTTCGCGCCGCCGAGCCGGGTGCGGCTCACCGTCACCGACGCCGGGCTGCCCGCCGACCTGTACGCCACCCCGGATCGGCGCCGCGCGCTCGCGTCCTCCCTGCTGCGCGGGCTGCGCCGGGCGCTGCGCGGCACCCCGGTCACCGTCGACGCCGGGGGGCCCGAGGTGCTCGACCGCAGCGCCGGCACCGTCCGCGACGACGGTGTCGTGGTGCTCGAGGTCGGGGTGCCGTTCCCGGGCCCGAAGCGGCGCATCCTCGGGCGCGAGGCCGCGACGCTGCTCGGCGACACGCTCCCGGCCGCGGTGCGGGAGGCGGTGCACGGCGCCGACCACGCGGCGGCGCGGCGGTTCGTCGAGACCGTCGAGGACGCCGTGGCCCTGCGGGGCGCGCTCGCCGACCGCGGGCTCGTCGCGTTCGTGGCCGACGGCGCGGTGCTGCCGCGGCGCAGCGGCGTCGACGACCGGCCGATGGAGGACGCGACCCCGTTCGCCGGCCCGGACGCGCTGCGCGTGACGCTGACCGCGCCGAACGCCGGCGAGGTGAGCGGGCTCGGGGTGCCCGAGGGCGTCACGCTGATCGTCGGCGGCGGCTACCACGGCAAGTCGACGCTGCTGCGCGCGATCGAGGCGGGCGTCTACGACCACGTGCCCGGCGACGGCCGCGAGCAGGTCGTCACGCGGCCCGACGCGGTGAAGCTGCGCGCCGAGGACGGGCGCGCGGTGGTCCACGACGACGTGTCCGCGTTCGTCGCGCACCTGCCCTCCGGCGAGCCCACCGACGACTTCTCCACCACCAACGCCTCGGGCTCGACGAGCCAGGCGGCGTCGACGGTCGAGGCGGTGGAGGCGGGCGCGGACGTCCTGCTCATCGACGAGGACACGTCGGCGACGAACATGATGATCCGCGACGCCCGGATGCAGCAGCTGATCGCGACCGAGCCGCTCGTGCCGTTCGTGGAGCGGGTGCGGCCGCTGCACGCCGAGCACGGGGTGTCGACCGTGCTGGTGATGGGCGGGTCGGGCGACTACCTCGGCGTCGCCGACACCGTGGTGATGATGGACGCCTACCGCGCCTCGGACGTCACCGCGCGCGCCCACGAGATCGCCGCGGCCGGCCCGTCGCGCGCGGTGGAGCACACCGGCTTCCCGGCGGTGAGCCCGCGCGTCGTCGACCCCTCGTCGCTCGACCCGACGGCGCGGGGCAAGCGGAGGGTCAGCGCGCGGGGCCGCGACCGGCTGACCTTCGGCGAGGACGACATCGACCTCACCGCCGTGGAGCAGATCACCGACCGGTCCCAGGTGGCGGGCATCGGGCGGGCGCTGGCGCTGCTCGGGGACGGTGTCCTCGACGGCACGATCACGCTGTCCGAGGGGCTGGACCTGCTCGATGCCGAGCTCGACCGGCGGGGCCTGGACGCCCTGCTCGACGGCCGGTCGGAGGACATCGCCCGTCCCCGACGCCACGAGGTCGCCGCGGCCCTCAACCGCCTGCGCTCGCTGCGGCTCAAGCGCATGTGAGTAGTTGTCACGGCTATAGGCGTGACAACTGCTCACATGGCTACGGGAGGATCTGGACCTTGTCGTAGACCTCGAGGCCGTTGAAGAAGGCCTGGGCGTCGGGGTCGGCCATGCGGACGCAGCCGGCCGACTGGCGCGAGGGGTCGCCGCCGTGGAAGGCGCGGCCGTTGTCGTCGAAGAACACCGACCAGGGCATGCGCGCGCCGTCGTACTCCTTGGAGAGGTGGACCTCCTCCTTGCGCTGCACGGCGAACATGCCGGTCGGGGTCTCCTTGCCGGGCGCCCCGTGGTTCATCGGCACCGGGCCGCGCAGCACGGTGCCGGCGCCGTCGGTCAGCCACGCCTCGTTCGTCGACAGGCGGGCGCAGGCCTTCACCGCCGCCTCGCAGGGCGAGACCGCCGCGGGCGTCGCCGGAGCGGCCATCGCCACCGCGCCGACACCACCCAGGCCCGCGATCGCGACCAGCCCGAGGCCGATCGCGGCGGCCCGCTGACCGACCCGACGCCGCGCGCGCCGGGCGCCGTCACGCGCCCCGTCCATCCAGGTGTGCCGACCCACCGTGCTCCTCCCGACGGTCTGCGCCGCTGCCCGCGGCGCCTCCCCTTCAACGGCACGCCGGGGGCCACGGACGAGTGGTCTGTCCGGGTGGTCTCCCGCTGCGCTCCGTGGCCCAACGTTGGCTGCCGGGCGGGGACTCTCTCATCCGACGATCACCGCGCCGGGCCCCCGGGGTGGCTTGCCGGGCCCGCCCGGGCGCAGGAAGGTGACGCGGTGGCGCGAACCGGATCCGGCGGGCGGGACGAGGGTGAGGAGCGCGACGGCGTCGCCCTGACGAACCTGGACCAGGAGCTGTTCGCCGGCGCCGGGGTGACCAAGCGGGAGCTCGTGGACTACCTCGACGCCGTGGCGCCGCGGCTGCTGCCGGCGCTGGCCGGGCGCCCGCTCTCGGTGGTGCGCGCGCTGCGCGGGCAGAAGCCGTTCATGCAGAAGAACGTCCCGAAGTACGCGCCGGAGTGGGTACGCACGGTGTCGTTCTGGGCCGAGTCGTCGCACCGCGAGGTCGCCTACGCGCTCTGCGACGACCGGCGCACCCTGCTGTGGTTCGCCAACCAGCGCGCGATCGAGTACCACCCGACCCTCGTCCGCGCGGCGTCGATGGCGACGCCGGAGCACCTCGTGCTCGACCTCGACCCGCCCGAGGACGCGGGCTTCGACGCCGTCGTGGCCGCGGCGCACCTGGTGCGGCGGGCGCTCGACGACGCGGGCCTCGTCGGCGTCGTGAAGACGACCGGCGCGAAGGGCGTGCACATCCTCGTCCCGCTCGCGCCCGGCCCGACCCATGAGGACGTCGCCGGCGCCACCCGCGCGCTCGCCGCGCGCACCGAGCGCCTCGACCCCGCCATCGCCACCACGGCGTTCATCCGCGCCGACCGCGGCGGGAAGGTGTTCGTCGACCCCACCCGCGCGGGCGGGTCCACCGTCGTCGCGGTCCACAGCCCGCGCGTGCGGCCCGGGCTGCCCGTGTCGTTCCCGGTGTCGTGGGACGAGCTCGACACCGTGGTGCCGTCGGAGATCACCGTGCGGACCGCGCCCGACCGCCCCGACCCCTGGGCCGACCCCGGCGCCCGCCCGGCGCCCCAGGAGCTGCCCGAGGACCTCGTCGCCGAGGGCCGCACCATCCCCGTCGCCCGCGTCCAGGCCATGCACGAGGGCAAGCGGCGCAAGCGCGCGGCGGCGAAGGCCGAGGAGGACGGCGACTAGTCAGCGACGTGCCCCTCTCGGCGTGCGTACGTCGATCACTCGGCAGATCCCTCAGCAGATCCCTCGGGCCGGGTGCCGACGACGACGGTCGCGTCGCGCTCCTCGTCGTGCGCCACGTCGACGGCGACGAACCCCGCCCCGGCCAGCGCCGCCCGCGCCAGCTCGCCCTGGTGCTCCGCGCACTCGACGAGCAGCCGCCCGCCCGCGCGCAGCCACGCCGGCGCCTGCCCCGCGAGCCGGCGCACGACGTCGATCCCGTCGCCGCCGCCGTCGAGGGCCACCCGCGGCTCGTGCTCGCGCGCCTCCGGCGGCATGGCGGCGACGGCGTCGCTCGGTACATACGGGGTGCTCGCGACGACGACGTCGACGCGCCCGGCGAGCTCCGCGGGCAGGGCCGCGAGCAGGTCGCCGGCGTGCGCGCCCGCGGCGCCGGGGAGGTTCGTGCGCGCGCAGGCGACCGCGGCGGGGTCGACGTCGGCAGCGTGGAGCACGAGGTCCGGGCGCGCGGCGAGCAGCGCGGCCCCGAGGGCGCCGGTGCCGCAGCAGACGTCGACGACGGTCGCGCCCGCCCCGGTCACCGCCAGCGCCCGCTCGACGAGGAACTCGCTACGGTGCCGCGGCACGAACACCCCGGGCGCCACCGCGACCCGGTGCCCCGCGAACTCCGCCCAGCCCAGCACCTGCTCCAGCGGCTCGCCGGCCACGCGCCGGGCGACGAGGTCCTCCGGTGCACCGGCCAACAGCGCCGCCTCCTCCTCGGCGAACACGCACCCCGCCGCGCGGAGGCGGGCCACCAGCGAGCTCACAGTCCGAGGATCCCGCGGGTCTCCGCGATCGTCGCGGGCCGGCGCCCCAGGTCGGCGAGCAGCGCCACGATCTCGTCGACGAGCTCGGTGTTGGTCGGCGTGGACGGGCCGGCGTAGTCCTCGAGCCCCACCCGCACGTGCCCCCCGCGCGCCACCGCCGTCTCGGCCAGCCCGCACGCGACGACGTCGCCGCCCAGCACCGCCACCGACCACGGCAGCCCGCTGGGCTCGAGCATCTCGAGGTAGGCCTCGAGCGCGGTGGTCGTCGGCGGCAGACCGAACTCCAGCTCGCCGCCGAAGTACAGCTTGACGATGGCGCCCGGCGGCACGCGGCCGTGGCGGTAGAGGGTCAGCGTCACCCGCAGGAAGCTCGGGTCGAAGATCGAGATCGACGGGCCGGTGCCGTGCGCGGCACAGCGGGCGAACATGTGCTCGGTGTCGGCCAGGCTGTTCTGGTACGGGCCCGGGGCGGCGGCCGCGGCGATCGCGCCGTCGCTGGTCAGACCCAGGTTCACCGACCCGGGGTCGACCAGCGAGAGCCCGCCGAGCCCGCGGCGGGCGAGCTCCTCGTGGTGCGCCCACCGCGTCTCGATGGGGATGCCGCGGGCGCCGGCGGCCATCGTCGCGTAGAGCAGCAGGTCCGGGTACTGCGCGAGCACCGGCGTCCACGCCTCGAGGTAGGGCTCGACGGGGTGCACGCCGTCGGGCACGAACATGGCCTCGTGGTGGTCGTGCGCGATGCTCGCCCCGCGGTCGACGCAGGCGAGCATCTCGTCCGCGACCTCGGCGGGGGTCAGCGGCACGTGCGGGTTCACCGAGCGCGGCGTCGCGCCGTTGACGGCGACCTCGAGGATCACGGGAGCGGTCACCGGAGAGAGGATCGTCGCCCGGACCCGGCCGCGTCGAGCATGATGCCGACCGTGGATCCCCTGACCCCCGACGAGCTCGGCCGGGTGCGCTCGCTCGCGACGTCGTCGCTGTGCGACGCCGACAAGACGTTCGCCCTGCCCGACCCCGCGATCCGGGCGATGGTGCCCGACGTCCGCATGGCCGGGCCCGCGGTCACCGTCGTCGCCCCCGACGACCACCTCCCGGTGCTGGCCGCGGCCGGCGAGGCCCCGGTGGGCTCGGTGCTGGTGGTGGTCAACCCGCGGGGGACGCGGGCGGTGGCCGGCGAGCTGATCGCGTCCGAGGCGCGCCGTCGGGGCCTGGCCGGCATGGTCATCGACGGGTACTGCCGGGACGTCGCCGGGCTGCGGCGGATCGGGCTGCCCGTGTTCGCCCGGGGCACGACGCCGGCGTCGGGCAGCGCGCGCGACCCGCGCGGTCGGGACGAGGGACCGGTCGCGCTCGGCGGGGTGCCCGTGCGCCCCGGGGACCTGGTGCTGGGCGACGACGACGGGCTCGCCATCGCCACCCCCGACCAGGTGCGCGCGGCGCTCGCGGGCGCCGAGGAGGTCGAGCGCGCCGAGGCCGCCGTGCTCGCCGGCATGGCGGAGGGCCGCGGAGGTCGGAGCCTCGCCGACCACACGAACCTCGCCGACCACCGCGCCGCCCGCGCGGCCGGGCAGGACTCGTGGCTGCGGTTCCTCGTCTGATGGGCCGCTGTCCGATGGCGCCCTGTCCGGTGACGGCCGCCTGATGCCCGTCCTGCTCGTCACCGGCGGCAGCCGCGGCATCGGCGCCGCCGTCGTCGCCCGCGGCGCGGCCGCCGGCTGGGACGTGTGCCTGACCTACCGCAGCGACGCCGGCGCCGCCGAGGACGTCGCCGCCCGCGCCCGCGAGCAGGGCGTCGAGGCGCGCGCGGTCCGTGCGGACGTGGGGGTGGAGGCCGAGGTCGAGGCCGCCTTCGCCGCGGCGGACGCGATGGGCCCGCTCGGCGCGGTGGTCGCCAACGCCGGGGTGGTGGTGCCGAAGTCGCGCGTCGACGCCGTGTCGGCCGCGCGCGTCGCGGACATGCTCGCGGTCAACGTCGTCGGCGCCGTCGTCACGTGCCGCGAGGCGGTGCGGCGCCTGTCGACCGTGCACGGCGGCCCGGGCGGGTCGATCGTGCTGGTCGGGTCGGTCGCGTCGCGGCTGGGGTCGCCGGGGGAGTACGTCGACTACGCGGCGTCGAAGGCCGCCGTCGACGCGCTCGGTCTCGGGCTGGCGAAGGAGGTCGCCGACGAGGGCGTGCGCGTCAACGTCGTGCGGCCCGGGCTCATCGACACCGAGCTCCACGCCTCGGGCGGGCAGCCCGACCGGGTGGCGCGCATCGGCCCCACCGTGCCGGTCGGGCGGCCGGGCACGGCCGACGAGGTGGCCGCCGCCATCGCGTGGCTGCTCTCCGACGAGGCCTCGTACTGCACCGGGAGCGTGGTCGATGTCGCGGGCGGCCGCTGACCCCGGCACGGCGGGAGGGTCCTCGATCACGGCGTCGGCCCCGGGGAGCACAATCCGGGGACGTGGAGGGGACGCCGGGGATCGCGCTCGACGCGGTGGGCCACCGGGGCGGACGCCGCTCGTGGCGGCGCTTCGTCGCGCTGGGCGACAGCTTCACCGAGGGGGTCGGCGACCCCGACCCGGCGACCGGACGGGAACGCGGCTGGGCCGACCGCCTCGCTGGCGCGCTGGCCCGCGCGGACCCGGACGTCCGCTACGCCAACCTCGCCGTCCGCGGCCTGCTGCTCGACAGGGTCGTCGCCACCCAGGTCCCCGAGGCCGTGCGGATGGCCCCCGACCTCGTCAGCCTCTGCGCGGCCGGCAACGACCTGCTGCGCCCGGCCGCCGATCCGGCCGCGCTGGCCGAGCGGTTCGAGGGCGCCGTGGCGACGCTGCGGGCCACCGGCGCCGACGTGCTCGTGTTCACCGGCTTCGACACCCGCGAGAGCCCACTGCTCAACCTCGTCGGCCGGCGGCTCGCCGCGATGAACGACCACATCCGCGAGATCGCGCACCGGCAGGGCGCGCACCTCGTCGACCTGTGGGTGATGCCGCCGCTGGCCGACCCGCGCGCCCGCACCGGCGACCGCCTGCACCTCGACCCCGCCGGGCACGCCCGGGTCGCCGCGCGGGCCTGCGAGGTGCTCGGGCTGCCGACCGACGTCGACTGGCACGCGCCCTGGCCACCCGCCGCGCGCACCGGCTGGGGGCACCGTCGCGCCGAGGACGCGCGGTGGGCCCGCGACCACCTGTGGCCGTGGGTGCAGCGCCGCGCGCAGGGCCGCAGCACCGGCGACGATCGCCGCCCGAAGCGCCCGGACCTCGCCCCCGTCATCCCGTGACCCGGTGAGCGGCATCGCGATCGTCGTCGACGACCTGTCCGGCCCCGAGGTCGCGGCGCTGCTCGCCGAGCACCTCGAGGAGATGCGGGCCGTGACGCCCGTGGAGAGCAAGCACGCGCTCGACCTCGACGGCCTGCGCCGCCCCGACGTCACGTTCTGGACCGCGTGGGACGACAGCAACGACACGGTGCTGCTCGGCTGCGGGGCGCTGCGCGAGCTCGACCCGACCCACGGCGAGATCAAGTCGATGCGCACGACGACGGCGTACCAGGGGATCGGGGTGGGGTCGGCGCTGGTCCGGCACATCATCGCCGAGGCGCGCCGGCGCGGGTACCGGCGGCTGAGCCTGGAGACGGGGTCGTCGGAGCACTTCGCGCCCGCCCGGCGGCTCTACGCCCGCCACGGGTTCGTGCCCTGCCCGCCGTTCGGCGACTACCCCGAGGACCACCACAGCGCGCACCTCACGCTGGTGCTGTGATCAGGGAGCGCGGACCTCAGCGCGCCGCCGACCGCCGCTCCGACTCCGCCGCGAGCCCGGCGATCTCGGTGTCGACGTAGCGGCGGGTCATCGGCCCGAGCAGGGACGCGACCACGCCCAGCGCGCCCGTCTGGCGGATGCCCAGCGTGATGCGGCTGCGGCCCGGCCCCAGCGGCTCGACGGTGTGCCACGCGGCGCTGTCCAGGCCGGGCGCGGGCGAGGCCCAGGTGTACGAGCGGCCCGGCTCGAGCTCGGTGACCTCCCACGTCGCCGGCGGCAGCCGCGGCTGCTCGATCCGCACCCGCGCCCCCACCCGCAGCGCGTCCCCGTCGAGGCGGACCCGGCGCATCGTCGACGTCCACGTAGGCATGCGTTCCACATCGGCCATCACCGCCCACACCGTGTCCGCCCCGGCGTCGACGTCGCGAGAGACGTTGTACTCCACGGGGTCGTCCTACCGCGCGGACGCCGGCGGCGGGAGTGGTGTTCGCGCACGGCCGACGTCAGGGCCGCAGCTCGACCTCCTCGACGAGGTGCGCCGAGATCGGCGTGGTCGGCGTCCACCGCGACGCGTCACCGGGCGACCAGGTCCAGTCGCGCGGGACCCGGTCCACCCCGAGGACGAAGATCGTCAGGGTGCCGTCGGGCGCGATGCGCATCCGCAGGAAGCCCTTGTGGTCCTCGATGCTCTGCGCGGCGAAGAGCTCGTTGCGGTTGGCCCACCGGCCGACGACCAGCAGGAACAGCGCCAGGACGAGGCTCGACGCGAGCCCGGCGACACCGACGACCACCAGGATCTCGGCCCCGCCGACGAGCACCGACCCCAGCCCGGCGCGCCCCGGGGCCAGCGCCTCGTGGGCCCACGTCGCCAGCGCCGCGACCCCCCCGGCGAGCCCGACCTGGGCGACCGCGAGCACGGCCCGCAGCGGGACCGCGCCCCACCACCGCTTCCGGTTCGGCGCCACGAACGCCGCCGACACCGCGCCCACCACGATCGCCCCGAGCACGGCCAGCACCCACAGCCCGAGCACCGCGGGCACGACGACCAGCGCCTGGAGCGCCCCCAGGACCGCGAACAGCGACCCGTTGCGCGCCGGCAGCCGCGTGAGCACCCGCGCGGCCTCGGTCCGCGAGGTCGGGGCGGTCGGGAAGGTGGCGTCGGCGCGGACGTAGGTGTGCTCGCGGTCGGACCGTTCCGGGCCCGGGTCGGCGAGGTCGGCGGTGACGTGCAGCTCGTCGGGGAGGAAGTGCGTGGGCGAGGTGTAGGCGCCGCCGTGGCCCGCGGTGACGAGGACCTGGTCCGGGCCGACCGAGCCCTCGGGGCGCACCAGCGTGTAGCGGGCGTAGTGGTGGGTGTCGCCGGTGAGGACGAGGCGCACCCGCAGGTCCCGCCGCTCGCCGAGGACGTCGCGCAGGAAGAAGGCGAGGCGGTCCATGGCCTCGTCGTCGCCGTCGAGCGCGCCGTACCAGGCCGGGGTGGCGGTGAGCAGGACGATCCGCGAGCCGTGGGGGATCCGCGCGACGACGTCGCGGAACCACTCGAGCTGCGTGGCGTCGATGTAGGTGTCGAGCTGGATGTCCATCGCCAGCACCCACCAGTCGTGCGGCAGCGCCAGCGCGAAGTAGGAGCGGCGCTGGGCGGTGTGCCACCCGGCGAGGTCGCGGCCCTGGGCGAACACCCGCAGGAACGCGGTCAGGCCGTCGTACCAGTCGTGGTTGCCGGGGATGGCGTGGACGGCCGGCTGCTCCCGCTCGGGATCGACGACGAACTGCGCGTCCAGCGGGCCCTCGAGGCGCTCCTCGTAGGCCTTGGTGCCCGCCACGGGGTACACCTCGTCGCCGCCGAGCAGCAGGACCCGCCCGCGCGGGAGCCGCTGCCCGTCGACGGTGACGCCCGTGGCGCCGAGCAGGGTCGCGATCGTGGCCATGGCGGGGAAGCCGTCGCCGGTGTCGGACAGGAAGTCGACCCAGAAGTCCCCGGCGGCGCCGTCGCCGGCGGTGTCGTACCGGACCACGTCCTGCGCGAACGTCGTGCCGGCCATGACGTCGCGCTTGTCGGCGTAGGCCGCGGCGACGCTGCCGAGCGCGACGGTCAGGCCCGTGCGCACCAGCTCGGTGGGCGAGAGCCAGCGCACCGCGTCGTGGCGTACCGGCTCGTCGGTCCGACCCCCCATGGTCGGCACCGTAGTGCCCGACGTCAGAGGGCGGCGGCGGCGAGCCGGGTGGCCTCCGCGATCGTCGGGCGGCCGTTCGTGCTCGCCGGGTCGGCGGGGCTGGTGAGGACGGTGACGACCCACGGCGCCCGGCCGGGCGGCCACACCACGGCGACGTCGTTGTTCTCGCCCTGCGCGCCCGAGCCGGTCTTGTCCCCGACGCGCCAGTCGCGGGGCAGCCCCGCGCGGATCTGCTCGGTGCCGGTGACGGCGCCGACCATCCAGCCGGTGAGCAGGTCGCGCCGGGCGGGGTCGAGCGCGTCGCCGAGGACCAGCGCCTGCAGGTCATCGGCCATCGCGGCGGCGGTGGTGGTGTCGCGCTCGTCGCCCGGCGCGGTCTCGTTGAGCTCGGGCTCGGGACGGTCGGCGCGCGTGACGGGGTCGCCGAGCGTGCGCACGAACGCCGTCGTCGCCGCGGGGCCGCCGACCAGGGCGGTGAGGAGGTTCGCGGCGGTGTTGTCGCTGACGACGATCGCGGCCTCGCACAGGGCCGCCACCGTCATGCCGCCCTCGACGTTCCGCGACGTGGTCGGCGCGTACTCGAGCAGGTCGGCACGGGTGTAGCGGATCGTGCGCTCGAGCAGGCCGGGCTCGGTGAGACGCCGCCGCAGCACCGCGGCGACGACGAGGACCTTGACCGTCGAGGCCATCAGTGCCCGCTCGTCGGCGCGGTGGCGGACCTCGCGGCCGGTGCCGGTGTCGCGGGCGACGAGCGCGATCCGGCGTCCGGAGCGGCGTTCGAGCTCGGCGAGGGCGGCGGCCGGGTCCGGAGGAGCGGGTCCCGGGGGAGGGGCCGGCGCGGCCGGGCGGCCCGCGCACCCCGCCAGCACCGCCGCGAGCCCCCCGACCAGCACCGTGCGGCGCGAGGCGCGGATGATCACCCGCCGGAGGGTAGTGAGGCGTACTCGAGGCCGGCGGAGGTGCTGCGCCACGCGACGAGCCGGTCGAGAGTGACGACGATCGGCAGCGAGAACGTCATCAGCCAGGCGTCGAGCGGCTGCTCGCCGAGCACCGGGCCGTACTTGCGCCCGAAGGCGTCGAGGGCGCGCTCCACGCGGCCGAACTGGGTCAGCACGGCGTGCCCGGAGCCGGTGACGACGTCGGTGCCCTCCTCGGCGGTGTCCAGCGCGACGCTCACCGCGTCGTGGGCGCGCAGGTGGCCGATCTTGGCCGTGTCCGGGCGGCTGAAGATGGTGATCGTCGGGTCGTCCCAGGTGAACCACACCGGGACCGTGTGCGGCCGCCCGCCCGGACCGACGGTGCCCAGCCAGACGACCGGCGCGCCCGTCAGCCGCTCGCCTGCGTGGGCCTCCACGGGCACGGAGGGGTCGAGCAGGCGGGCGCTCACACGAACAGCGCACCAGACGGGTCAAGCGCGCCCCCTCGACAGGAGCCGCGCCCGGGCGATTCGATGTGCTCCTGATCAACGGTGTGTCGGGAGGGGACGTGCGATGACCAGCGCGACGAGTGGGCCCGGCGTGCGCCGGGCTTCGAGCGGGTGGGGCTGGATCCTGGCGTCCGGGATCCTGGGGATCCTCGTCGGGATCATCGCGCTCTTCTTCCCGGGGCTGGCGATCCTCGGCGCGGCCTTCGCGCTCGGGCTGGGCCTGATCGTCCAGGGCGCGCTCGAGATCGGTGTGGCCTGGCGCGCCGAGACCGGCTCGACGGGACGCGGCTGGCTCGCGGCGTTCGGCGTGCTCGCGCTCGTCGCGGGCATCCTCGTGCTCTTCCAGCCCGGTGGCGGCATCCTCGTGCTGGCCTGGGGCCTGATCCTCTGGTTCGTCATCGCCGGCGTGCACGACCTGCTCGTCGGCTTCTCCCAGCGCGACCACCGCGTGTGGAACCTCGCCCTCGGTGCCCTCAGCATCGTCGTCGCGTTCATCCTGCTGGTCTCGCCGGCCACCGCGGTCGGCCTCATCGCGATCATGGTCGCCCTGGGCTTCCTGTTCCGCGGCGCCATGGACATCGGCCTGGCCCTGAGCATGCGCCGCTCCGCATAGTGGAGGCATGGACGTCGGTCAGGACGCTGCGCAGGTCGTGGGACGCCGCTACGGCGAGCACCTGACCGACCGCGACCTCCTCGCCCTCGCCGGCGGCGAGCCCGACCGCGTCGCGCCGCTGCGCCGGCGCCCCGAGCTCGTGCTGGAGCTGCTCGACCGTCCCGACGTCGCCGACGCCGTGCTCGCCGCCCGCCGGGACGACGACGGGCGCTTCCACCACGTGTCGCCGTTCCTCGTGTTCGCGGCGGCCGTGCACCGGACGTCGCGCGCGCTGGTCGGGCGCCTGCACGCCCCGGACCGGACGGCGCCGCGCACCCGTGTGCCGATCTTCGACGGGCCCCAGCTCGCGGCCTTCGCCACCGACCCCGCGCACCGCCTCCACCTCGCCGAGCTGCTCGCCTCCTACGCGCGGCTGACCTCCGGTGTCGTGTGGCGGCGCGACGAGCGCGGGCGGCACCGCCAGCGGTGGGACGAGCTGGACCTGCCCGCCCTGGCCGTGCTGCTCGAGTCGGTGCCGGCCGACGAGCAGCCCGGGGTGTGGCGACGCATCGGCGACGGGGCCCTGTTCCTCGCCGGGGTCTTCCCCGAGTACGCCGAGCGGACCTTCGGCGGCACGGGGCTCGTGCGTCTGACGCGCCTGGGCGCCTCGCGCGAGGGTCCGGTGACCGAGCTGCTCGAACAGCTCGCGGGCCGGGCCTACGCGCGGGTGGGGGACGCGGTGCCGCCGGGCGTCGCCGAGTCACCCCACCACGCGCGCCGGTTCCTCGCCCTCGTCGCCGAGCGCCACCTGTTCCCGTCCTCGGGGTCCGGGGGCCTGCTGTCGGCGGGACGCTGAGCGCTCACCGCTCGGGGAACCACAGCAGGTTCACCAAGGAGACCCGCCGCTCGGCCTCGAGCACCACGAAGGTCACGAACCCGTAGCCGTCGGACGAGGCGAATGCCAGGAAGCGGTACTGACCGCCGGGGTTCGCCTCGTTCATCGGCGCGCTGGTCCACGGCTCGATCGACAATCCCTCGAGCAAGCCCTCGACCGAGGCGCGCACCCCGTCGGGCAACTCCGCGAGCTCCCGGTCGAACTCGTCGCGGGCCAGCGGCTCGAGCTCGTAGGGCACCTACGCGCCGGCCTTGTTCCGCGTGACCTCCAGCGGCTCGTCCTCCGGGCTCGGCTCGCCCGTGATCAGTTCCGCGGCGCGGCGCAGATCGCGGCGGTACTCCTCCGGACGCGACTGCATGGCGGCGACGCCACGCCACTGCTCGAGCGTCGCGTCCAGGGCGGTGAGGTCGAGGCTCTGCCGGGCTCGGCGCAGCTCGCGCTCGTATGAGGCCAGGAACCGGTCGCGGTCGGCCGGGAGCAGCGCCGCAGCGATGGCGGCGGGCTGGGCTCCGGGCGCGAGCGAGCGCGGGTCGTGGCCCGAGTCGGCATGCTGCGTCGCGCTCATGCACCGACCGTAGCGCGGTGGTCGGACCTCGGGGTGCCGATCGCCGCCGTCGGGCGGCTCAGTCCTCCGGCGACCGCCGCGGGGCGGGCACCTGCGGGGCCGGGGGCGCCGGGTGGGCCGGCCCGGCCCAGCGGCACGCGAGGACGTCCCAGAAGCAGGTGCGGTCGTGGACGTGCGGCGGCTGGGGCACGGTCGTCACCGGTCGGGTCGGGGCCTCGACGGTCATGGCGGTCTCCTCTCGTCACCCGGCGTATTGACGGTGACAGTGGGTGCTCGGCACGGCCATACGTATCACTCGAACGGCCGTACCTATTCCGGTCGCCGTGCCCGCACCGTCACGCGACGTCCACGTACCGCGTCCGGCGGCCCTCGGCGAGAATGCGTCCGTGGAGGCCGCCGAGCTCGTCCCGCCCGATCCCGATCGCCCCGGCCTGCACGATGTGGTGCCGGCCCTCCTGGCGGCCGTGACGCCGGGCGGGGCGCCGGCCCTCGGCCTGCCCCCGGTGCGGGCGGCCGCGCTGCTGCTCGTCGACGGGCTGGGTCACCGGCTGCTGCACAAGCACGCGGCCGACGCGCCGTTCCTCGCCGCGATGGCCGAGCACGGGCCGCTGACCGTCGGCTTCCCGAGCAGCACGTCGACCAGCGTCACCTCGCTCGGCACCGGCCTGCCGCCGGGCACCCACGGGACGCTCGGCATCCGGGTGCGCGTCGACGGCACGCTCCTCGACACCCTGACCTGGACCGGGGACGGCCGCGACGCCCGCGAGCTCCTCGTCCCCGAGGCCGTGCAGCCGCGCCCCACCGTCTTCGAGCAGGCCGTCGCGCGCGGCGTCGGCGCGACCGTCGTCTCCGACCGTGCCTTCCGCGAGTCCGGCCTGACCCGCTCGGCGCTGCGGGGCGCGCAGTATCGCGGGGTGGGCGCGTTCGGCGACCTCGCCGCCGAGCTCCTCGACGCCCTCGGTCGCCCCGGGCCGCAGCTCGTCTACGCCTACCACGCCGACCTCGACCAGCTCGGCCACCTGCGCGGACCCGGCTCGACGGCCTGGCGCTGGCAGCTGCGCCAGATCGACCGGCTCGTCGCCCAGCTCGTCGAGGAGCTCCCCGCCGGCAGCCTGCTCGCCGTCACCGGCGACCACGGGATGGTGACGATCGACCGCCGCCACGACGCGGAGAACGACCCCGACCTGGTCGCCGGCGTCGCGCTCGTCGGCGGCGACCCCCGCGCCCGCTTCGTCTACGCGCGGTCCGGTGCGGCCGCCGACGTCCTCGCCTCCTGGCGCGGGGTGCTCGGCGACGACGCGTGGGTGGTCGACGGCGACGAGGCGATCGCGCGCGGCTGGTTCGGCCCGGTCGACGAGGCCGTGCGCGACCGCGTGCCCGACGTCGTCGCCGCCCTGCGGGGCACCGCGGCCGTGGTCTGCCCGACCGCCGAGCCCCTGCTCTCGCGCCTGCCCGGCCAGCACGGCTCGCTGTCCGCCGACGAGCTCGTGGTCCCGCTGCTCGCCGCGGCCCGCACCTGACGTCAGGTCGGCCGCGGCTCGCTCGACGTGGCCGTCACGGGTCGGGGAACATCCGCGTCATGGACTCGCCGGGGTCCAGGTCGTCGCCCGCGGGGACACGGTCGATCCCGACCATCCGGTCGATGACCATGTTCTGGAAGCGGTGCAGTGGCTCCTCGAAGCGGAAGCACATCCGCCCGCCGCGGTAGGCCGGGTTCGCCAGCCCCTCCTGCACGCGCTCGACGATCTCGAGGTCCTGGCGGTTGACGAGGTCCCAGAACTTCGCGAGCTGCTCCACGCCCTCGGCCGCGGTGTCGTCCCCGCCCGCCCCGCCCAGCGACTCGGGGTGGGCCAGCAGGACCGCGGTCTCGACGGTGCGGTCCGGCGCGACGGGCCGGTTGAACAGCACGAACGCGTGGTTGGGCAGGACGACGAGCGCGGTGCCGGGGAAGAGCCAGACGAAGCGCCCGCTGTCGGCGTCCTGCGGACCGAGGAACGGCAGCGCCGCGAGCCCGTCCCAGCCACCGGCGTCGGTGTTGCGCGACACGGGCGTCGTGCACATGCCCGTGTACATGCCGGGGCCCTGCCAGCGGTAGTGGTCGGAGAACCTGGAGACCTGGTTGAGCTCCGGGTGGACCCAGGGCAGGTGGTAGTACTCCATGAAGTTCTCGCCGATGAGCTTGTAGTTGGCGGCGACGTCGTAGGTGAGCGTCCGCTGCGTCACCCACTCGTCGAGGCGGTGGTCGGCGAAGCGCTCGGGCAGGTCCCCGAGCTGGGTCACCAGCGGTGCCGGGTCCGGCGAGAGGTTGACGAACAGGAACAGGCCCCAGCTGTCGACCGCGACCTCGAGCAGGCCGTAGTCGGCGCGGTCGAAGCCCGTGGCCACCGACGTGTCGAAGATCGGCTCCTGACCGGCGGGGACGTCCGAGCCCTCGAACAGTGGCGTCCCGAGGCACGTGCCGTCGGTGTCGTAGGTCCACGAGTGGTACGGGCAGCGGATGCGCCCGCGCTTGCCGACCTCGCGGGCGTCGCCGTCGAGCAGCTTCGTCGCGCGGTGGCGGCAGACGTTGTGGAAGGCGCGCAGCTCGCCGTGGCGGTTGCGGGTCACGAAGACCGACCGGCCGGCGACCTCGACGACGATGCAGGCGCCGGGCTCCGTGACGTCGCTGGTGATGCCCACGGCCACCCAGGACGTCGCGAACAGGCGCTGCTGCTCGAGGGCGAAGAACTCCGGTGACGTGTACGCGTCGGGCAGCAGCGTCGAGGCGAGCTCGACGGGCAGCCGCGTGGGGGCGTACGTGCTCTCCGCGGTGAACAGGGCCGGGTCGACGGGCCGCGCCGGGAGCGCGGCGTACGGGTCGGTGCGCGTCTCAGACATGGAAGCTCCGCGGGAAGCTCGGGTCGGTCAGGGCCGGGCGGGTGATCGAGAAGGCGTCGATCGGGTGCGAGGGCTCGTGGCCGAGCGCGAGGTCCGCGAGCAGGCGCCCGATGAGCGCGGCGAACTTGAACGCGTGACCGGCGCCGTTGGCGACCGTGATCTGCGGGTGCTCGGGCAGCGTGTCGAGGATGAAGTGCTGGTCCGGCGGCACGGTGTACAGGCAGGTCTTCGAGTAGAGCTCGGGGCCGCCGAAGCGCGGGACGTGGCGCGCGACGAAGTCGGCGTAGCGCTCGCGCCGGACGGGGTCGGGCTCGAAGGTGCGGGTGTCGGCGGTGGTCTCGTCGCCGCCCATGTGCTGGCCGAGCTTGGTCGCGACCTCGCCGTAGACCGGGAAGCCGTAGAAGTTGTGCCGGCCGTGCCACATGAAGACCGGGAAGCGCGACGGCGCGAACTCCGCGAGGTGCGGCGTGGCGTAGTAGGTGACCTGCTCGCGCAGGACCGTCAGCGGCAGCGTCGTGCCGGTCTCGGCCAGGACCTGGTTGGTCCACGCGTCGCTCGCGACGACCACGCGGTCGGCCCGGAAGGTGTCGGTGTCGGTGACGACCGCGACGCCCTCGCCGTCGGGGCGCAGGGCCCGCACGGGCGTGCTCGTGCGGACCTCCGCGCCGTGGGCCCGGGCCAGGGCGATGTGCACGGCGTTGGCCCGCGCGGCGTCGACGATGCCCGAGTCGGGCTGGTAGAGGGCCGCCACGCCCTCGTGGGCGCGGAACTGCGGCCAGCGGGCGACCAGCTCGTCGGCGTCGAGGCGCTCGTAGGCGACGCCGTGGCGGTCGAACATCGCGGTGTAGCCCTCGATGTTGCGGGTGCCGGTCGCGGTGCCGCGGCGCTCGTCCCGGTCCTCGATGACGAGCCCGCCGGTGGGGGTGACGATCTGCTGGCAGGCCTCCGCCTCGACCTCGTACCAGGCCTTGTAGGCCGGCGCCGCCAGCGCGGCGTACGCCTCCTGGTGCTGGGCGAGCCGGATGATCCGGGAGTGGTCCTGGGACGCGCCGCGGTGGTGTCCGAGCTCGAACTGCTCGATCCCGAGCACGCCGGGACCGAGCTCCGCGGCGAGCCGGTGGAGGGCCGCGGAGCCGAGCCCGCCGAGGCCGACGACGATCGCGCGGTAGGTCATGTCAGGAGTGTCGGCGCCGGATTCCGTCCGCGTCCATCGCAACGTCGTACCTCTGATCTTGTACGTTGTGTACATGATCGACCGGCGGTTGCGGGTGCTCGCGGCCATCGCCCGGCACGGCACGGTCACCGCCGCCGCGGAGGTCTGCCGGCTGACGCCGTCGGCGGTCTCGCACCAGATGCAGGCCCTCGCGCGCGAGCTCGACGTGGCGCTGCTCGAGCCGGTCGGGCGCGGGGTGCGCCTGACGCCGGCCGCCCGCACGTTGCTCGAGCACGGCGAGACGCTCACCGCCCAGTGGGAGCAGGCGCGCGCCGACCTCGCCGCCCACCGGGCCGGCGCCGTCGGCGGGACGCTGCGCTTCGCGGCGTTCTCCTCGGCCGCCGCGGTGGTGGTGCCCCGCGCCCTCGAGCACCTGCGCGACGAGCACCCGCAGCTGCGCGTGCACCTGCGCGAGAGCGAGCCCGCCCGGTCGTTCGACCTGCTCGCCGCCGACGAGGCCGACGTCGCCGTGGTCGTCGCGACCCCGAGCATCCCGCCGACGTCCGACACCGCCTTCGACCAGCACGCCCTCTACGACGAGCCGCTCGACATCCTCGTCGGCCCCGAGCACCCGCTGGTCGGCCGCCGCCGTGTCGCGCTGAGCGACCTCGCCGGCGACGCGTGGATCTGCGGCAACCCCGGGCGGGCGTACCACCAGCTCGTGACGCTCGCGTGCGCGGCGGCCGGGTTCGCGCCCGACATCGCGCACCTCGCCGACGAGTGGGACACCGGCGCGGCCCTGGTGGCCCGGGGCTTCGGCGTCGCGCTCGTCCCGCGCCTCGCCGACCTCCCCGCGCACCACGACACGCGCCGCATCCCGATCACGACCGACCCGGTGCCGACCCGCCGCGTCGTCGCCGCCGTGCGCGCCGGGAGCCGCGACCAGCCGACCATCGCGGCGGGCCTCGACGCCCTGCGCCACGTCACCGAGACGGGGCTGCCCGCCCTCGGACGGTAGGGCGTCAGTCGCTCCAGACCGCCACCGGCTCGCCGAGCACCTCCTCGTCGACGTTCGCGCCCAGGCCCGGCGACGACCCGGGCAGGACACCGTCGTCGGTGACGACCGTGTCGAGCGTCGCGACCCGCGTCGTCACCATGTCCTCGCTGTTCAGGACCCCGCGCAGCAGGCGCGGGGGCACCGTGGCGCCGAGGTGGAGGATCGCGGCGTAGGACAGGGACGAGCCGACGGTGTCCTGCACGCTCACGGTCAGCCCGGCCGCGCGGGCGAGGTCGCGGTGCCGCCGCCCGGGCGTCAGCCCGCCGGCCTTGGAGATCTTCAGGTTGATCCCGTCGGCGACGTCGCCACCGGCGAGGAACGCGACGTCGGCGTCGGACGCGGCGAGCTCGTCGACGACGATCGGGTACGGGCAACGGCGGCGCAGCGAGGCGGTCTCGCGCCACGACGCGCACGGGGCCTCGAGCGCGAGGTCGAGCCCGGGCGGCAGCAGCGCGATCAGGCGCAGCGCGGTCTCGGTCAGCAGCCCGCCGTTGGCGTCGACGAGGAAGGTCTCGCCGGGGCGGCGGTCGGCGAGGCTCGCGGTGATCCGCTCGGCGTCGAGCCCCGGGCCGCCCTCGGCGTCGAGCGCGCCGATCTTCACCGAGTGCGCCCGGTAGCCACGGGCGCGGTGCTCGGCGACCTGCGCGCGCATCTCCTCCGGGTCGCCCGCGCCGATCGAGGACGTCGGCGCCATGGGCACGCCGGTCGAGCCGCCGAGCAGGTCGGCGACCGGGAGCCCGACCGACCGGCCGAACGCGTCCCAGCAGGCGACGTCGAGCGCGGTGCGGGCGTCGGCGTGGCCGGCGAGGGTGCGGTCCATGACGTCCCCGACCCGCTCGACGCGCCGGGGGTCGGCGCCGAGGAGCTCCGGAGCCAGCAGGGCGATCCCGGCGCGCGTGCCGGCGGGGTGCGCGGCGACGTACGTCGACCCGAACGGCGTGCTCTCGCCCCACCCCTCGGTGCCGTCGTCACAGGTCAGGCGCACGATCGCGGCACGGAACGACCGGTAGGTGCGGCCGCCGGAGAGGCGGTAGACCCCGTGCGCGTAGGGCAGCTCGACGTCGTACAGCGCGATCCGCGTGATCCTCACGCACCAGCCGTACACGACGCGTCTAGCGCGCGTCGTGGAAGATGATCCCGAGGACGTGGCGGCGGCCGGTGTGCACCGCCGAGACGCCGTGGCGCATCTGCACGCGGTGGACCCCGCGGGCGCCCCGGTGCGGGCGGTACCGCACCGGGAAGACGACCGCCTCACCGAGCCCCGGCCGGGCGACCACGGGGCGCGACTGCTGGCGCGGCCGCTGCTCGACGAACACGCTCTCGCCGCCGGTGAAGTCGACGTCCGGCGTGCTCAGCATGATCAGTACCTGCAGCGGGAAGGTCAGGTCGCCGTAGACGTCCTGGTGCAGGCGGTTGTGGTCGCCGGGCCCGTAGCGCAGCACCAGCGGCGTCGGCCGGTGCTGCCCGACGGCGGCGCAGCGGGCGAGGAGCTCGTCGTGCTCGGTGGGGAAGCCGTCC
This sequence comes from Actinomycetospora straminea, assembly GCF_028737255.1. Lineage (GTDB taxonomy): Bacteria > Actinomycetota > Actinomycetes > Mycobacteriales > Pseudonocardiaceae > Actinomycetospora > Actinomycetospora straminea. The sequence continues at coordinate 73,099 of NZ_JAQZAN010000015.1, forward strand.
TCGCCGAGCGCCTCGGCCCACCGGTTGGCCACGGCGGCGAGACCGGGGTAGAGGCGGGTCCGCAGCTCCTGGACCAGCGGCGGCAGCGGGTCGGCGAAGTAGCGGTAGCGGCCCGCGCCGAACGACAGCCGCGCCATGTCGACCGTCGAGCGGAACACCTCGTCGCGGTCGAACAGGTCGACCACCTCGGCGCACTGCTCGGGGTCGAGCAGCCGCCCGGGCATCGCGATCCCGTCGCGGTCCAGGGCCTCGCCGATCGCGTCCGCGTCGAGGCGGTCCAGCGCGGGCAGGGCGGGGTGGTCGGTCGTCGTGGGCGCCATGACCGGAGGAACACCACCCGCCCCGCCCGTGTGGCAGCGGTCGGCGGAGCGCTCGTGGTGCGGCGGTCGACGTGGTCTCCCACCCCGGAGCCGGCTCAGACCGGCGTGTCCAGCAGCTCCCCCAGGTGCCGGTCGATCTGCGGCATGTACTCCGGGTTGACGGCGAACAGGCCGAGGTGACCGAGGACGTCCTCGACCACCCGCAGCTCGGACTCCTTGACCATCGTCTGCTCGGCGACGCAGTCGCGCGGCGGGAAGAACATGTCCTCGTCGATCGGGATGACGACGGTCTTCGCGGTGATCCGCCCGAGCGCGGCGGCGAGGTCACCGCCGGTGTGGCGGGCGACGTCGCCGCGCTGCCACTTCCACATCATCGTGAGCAGGTCGTTCGGGTCCCGCACCGTGAAGTACGGCTGCAGGAAGCCGGCGAGGAAGGCGTCCATGTCGTCGAACCCGAGCGCGGTGTAGACCTTCTGCTTCCAGAACTCGGTGGAGAAGCCCATGACGCCCCACAGGCGCGCGTGGCGCTCGAGGCCCGCCTGCACGTCCGCGTTCGAGGAGTACTCGCCACCGGCGAACCCGGGGTCGGCGGTGATCGCCTCCATGAGCGTGCGGGTGTAGAGGAAGTCGTGGTCGGTGTTCTGCGCGGTGCCCGCGATCGGCGCGGCGCGGCGCACCTTGTCGGGGAAGCGCACCGCCCACTCGTAGGTCTGCTGGGCGCCCATCGAACCGCCGGTGACCAGCTCGAGGGTCTCGATGCCGAAGTGCTCGCGCAGCAGCCGCTCCTGGGCCACGACGTCGTCACCGATCCGCACCTTCGGGAACGCCGACATGGCGATCGCCTCGTTGGCGCCCGAGGCGTTGTGCGGCGAGGTCGACAGGCCGCTGCCGATCTGGTCGACGACCACGATGAAGTACCGCGACGGGTCGAGCGCGTGGTCCTCGCCGACGTACTGCTCGCGGAAGATCTGGTGGGTGCCCGAGTACCAGGTCGTCACCAGGATCGGCGGGTTCCCCGGGTCACCGAACGTCGCGACCGCGAGGTGGCAGTCGGGGATCGAGCCGCCCTCCTCGAGGTCGAGCCTCCCGATGGAGATCTGCTCGTACTCGCCGTGGAACTCCGGGGTGTAGAAGGGGTTCTGGATCGCACTCATCCGGCCACCGCCCAGGTGTAGACGTGCTCGCCCGCCGGGGTGGACTCGCCGTCGATGGCGAAGCCCTCCCACCCGTTCGCGGCGATCTGATCGCACTTGGCCCGGTACGGGCCGACGAAGTCGAGGTTGGGCAGGAACACCCGCGGCTTGCCGGGGATGTTCGCGCCCATGTACCAGGTGGCCGCGGTCGGGAAGAGCGTCGCGTTCGCGATCTCCTGGTTGTAGGCGCACCACGCGTCCTCGGCCTCCTTCGTGGGCTCGATGACGGCGGCGCCCCGCGCGCGCAGGTCGGCGATGATGCGGCCGATGTAGTCGACGTGCTGCTCGATCGAGACCGGCATGTTCGAGAGCACCGACGGGCTCTGCGGGCCGGTGATCAGGAACAGGTTCGGGAAGCCGTGGCTCATCAGCCCGAGGTAGGTGCGGGGGCCCTCGGCCCACTTCTCGCGCAGCGACCGTCCGTCGCGGCCCCGGAGGTCGATGCGGTCGATCGGCCCGGTCATGGCGTCGAAGCCGGTGGCCAGGACGAGCGCGTCGAACGCGTACTCGGCGCCGTCGGACAACCGCAGCCCGCCGGGCGTGATCGCCGCGATCGGGTTCGTCCTGACGTCGACGAGGTGGACGTGCGGCTCGTTGAACGTCTCGAAGTAGCCGGAGTCGAGCGGGTTGCGCTTGGCACCGAAGGGGTGGTCCTTGGGGACGAGCAGCTCGGCGGTCTCGGGGTCGTGCACCTTCTCGCGGATCTTGCGGTCGAGGAACCGACGGACGAGGTCGTTGGCCTCGGTCGAGAAGAAGATGTCGGCGTAGGCGCCGAGCCAGATGTGGAAGCCCCCGCGCTCCCAGAAGTCCTCGAGCAGCGCCTCGCGCTCCTCGTCGGAGACGTCCGCGGCGCCCTTCTCCTGCATGTAGAGCTCGAAGCCGAAGTTCGACCGCTGGATGCGCGCGCGGATACCGGCCCAGTCCTGGCGCCGCGCCTCACGCACCTCCGGGTCGACCGGCCCGTTGTTGGCCGGGACGACGTAGTTGGCGGTGCGCTGGAACACCGTGAGCTCACGGGCCTGCGCGGCGATCAGCGGCACGGCCTGCACCGCGCTCGCGCCGCTGCCGATCATCCCGACGCTCGTGCCCGCGAAGTCGACGCCGTCGTGCGGCCAGTGGCCCGTGTGGAAGGTCGGCCCGGCGAAGTCCTCGAGGCCCGGGAACGAGGGCGTGTTCGCGACCGAGAGCGCTCCGACCGCCGAGATCACGTAGGTGGCCGTCACCGTCTCGCCGTGATCGGTGGTGACGGTCCACGAGCCGGCGTCCTCGTCGAACGTCGCGGACACGACCCGGGTGCCGAACGTGATGTCGCGGTAGAGGTCGAAGCGCTCGGCGACGTGCTCGAGGTAGGCGCGGATCTCGTGGGACTCCGGGTACCGCTCGCTCCAGTCCCACGACTCCCAGAGGTCGCGGTCGAAGGTGAAGCCGTAGACGTACGAGTCGGAGTCGGACCGGGCGCCGGGGTAACGGTTCCAGTACCACGTGCCGCCGACGCCCTCGCCGGTCTCGAAGACGCGGGCCCGGAGCCCCATCTCGTTCCGCAGCTTGTGCAGCATGTAGAGACCGGAGAACCCGGCCCCGATGATCACGGCGTCCACGCTGCGACCACCTCTCCGACGGTCCGCGGGCGCGCCCCGACGCACGCCCGCGTGCCACGGTAGGGTGATCTGGGTCACAGAAGGGCCGCCGTGTCGACGCAGTTCGGCCGCGACCCCGGCGCTCCCCGTCAGGCCATCGCGCGCCGGACCTCGTGGGTGTCGTTGATCGACTCGAACGCCGTGACCCGCCCGTCGGTCATCCTGAACACGTGGGCGAAGCGCGAGGTCATCGACCGGCCGGTCGCGCGGTGGACCCCCTCGAACGACCCCAGCACCACGACGGTCGAGCCCGCGGCGAGGAACTCGGTCGGGACGGGCACGAAGCTCGCCCAGTCCTCGCCGAGGCGCGCGAAGACCTGCCCGACGACGGCCTCGGGCGCGACGTGCGTGCCGGCGTAGGCGCTGCCCGCGGCCTCGGTCCAGGCCACCTGCGGGTCGAGCAGTGCGACGACGGCGGCGACGTCGCCCCGGCCGAACGCGCGGTAGGCCTCCTCGAGGACGGTGACGTCGGAGCTCTGCAGCGGAGTGGTCATCGGGACTCCCGGGCGGTCGGGCGGGCGCCGGTGCGCGCCGCTGCCCTCACCCCAGCGGGGCCCGGGGCTCCCCGGTATCCGGGACGGCCGCCACGTCCGGTCGCCGCGGCGTGGGTACCGCCCCCACCCACGCCGCGATCTGCGCGCGCGTGCCGACGCCGAGCTTCGCGCGCAGGTTCTCGGTGTGCCGCTCGGCGGTGCGCTCGCTGATGCCGAGGTGCCGGCCGATCTGGCGGTTCGTGAGCCCGGCGGCCACGAGTCGCGCCACCTCGAGCTCCCGCGCCGTGACCCCGCGCGGCGAGGTGGCGAGCGTCGCGGCGCGGGCCTCGTCGCAGCGCAGGCGCAGGTAGGCGTTGCGCCGCGAACCGGCGCGTTCCCGCAGGTCGTCGGCCGTCGCGAGGAGCTCGAGGGCCGTCGCGCCGTCCCCGCGCGCGGCGGCGACGCAGGCGGCGCCGTCGTGGCAGTCGGGCAGCGAGCGGCGGTCGCCGATGCGGGCGAAGGCCGTCGCGCCGTCCCGGAACCACCGGTCGGCGGCATCGAGGTCGCCGTCGAGGAAGTCGAACCAGCCGAGGAACCACCCGGCCTTCGCGAGCCCCCACGGCGTCGGCGCCGCGAGCTCCGCGTTCTCCTCGAGCAGGGCGCGCGCCTCCGCGGGCCGGCCCTGGAGCCACCGCACCAGGCCGAGCCCGCACGTCGTGCGCAGCAGCGGCATCCACGCGCCCGCCTCCCGCGCGACGGCCAGCCCACACTCGACGCGCGCGGCGGACCCGTCGACGTCGCCGCCGGCGAAGGCCACGATCCCGAGGCTGCCCGCGGTCCAGGCCCAGCCGCCCGCGTCGCCGCGGTGCTCGGCCAGGTCCGCCGCGTCCTCCAGGGCCGCGCGGGCGCCGGCGAGATCGTCCTGCCAGAGCCGCAGCAGGCCCAGCGACTGCAGCGCCCCCTGGCGCACCTCCGGGTCGTCGGCGGCCTCGGGGCGGGCGAGCAGCCGCTCGAGGTGGGCACGCCCCTCGCCGAGGTAGCCGCGCATGTCCCAGAAGAAGTAGAGGTCGGCGGCGGTGCGCAGGCCCGTGGCGGTGTCCGACGGCGGGCAGCGCTCGAGCGCGGCCCGCAGCTCCGCGACCTCGGTCTGCGCGGCGTCGATCCGGACGGCCTCCTGCGGGCCCGGGCAGGTGAGGACCGCGGACGCGAGCGCCGCGCACCACGCCGCGTGCCGCTGCACCAGGTCGCGGTCACCGACGTCGTGGGCCAGGTCCGCGGCGTACCGGCGCAGCGTCTCCAGCAGCCGGTAGCGCACACCGGTGCCGGTGGGGACGACCTCGACCAGCGAGTGCTCGACGAGCCGGCCGAGGGCGGGGGCGACGTCGAGATCCGGGTCGCCGCAGACCCGTTGCGCGACCGGCGCCGTCCAGCTCCCCGCGAACACCGACAGGCGACGGAAGACGGTGGCCGCCGCGTCGTCGAGCAGGGCGACGCTCCACGCGACGGCGGCGTCGAGGGTGCGGTGGCGCTCCGGGACGCCCCGCCGCGGTGACTCGACGCGGACCCCGTCGTCGGCGAGGACGCCCGCCAGCCCGACCGTGCGCACCCGCGCCGCGGCGAGCTCGAGGGCCAGCGGGAGCCCGTCGAGCGCGCGGCAGATCCGGGCGGCCTCGCGCACGTCGTCGTCGGTGAGCTCGCGGTCGGGGGCGGCGGCGCGCACCCGGTCGAGGAACAGCGCGACGCTCGGGAGCTCGGCGCACGCGCGGGGATCGGGCTCCCCGTCCGGGACGGGCAGCGGGTGCAGGGGGAGGAGGTGCTCGCCCGGGATCCGCAGCGGGCAGCGGCTCGTCGCGAGCACCCGCAGCCGCGGGCAGCGACCGAGCAGGTCGGCGATCCCGTCCACGGCGTCGAGGACGTGCTCGACGTTGTCGAGCAGCAGGAAGACGTCGCGGTCGGCGAGGTGCCGGTGCAGCGTCGTGACCAGCGGCTGGGCACCCGCCTCCCCGAGCCCGAGGGCGCGCGCGACGGTCGGCAGCACCAGCGCGGGGTCGGTGAGCGGGGCGAGGTCGACGAGCATCGCGTCGGGGACGCCGCCGGCGACCTCGAGCGCGAGTCGCGTCTTCCCGCACCCGCCGGTGCCGACCACGGTGACCAGGCGCCGAGTGCCCAGCAGCGCCCGCGCCGTCGCGACCTCCCGCTCGCGCCCGACGAGCGGGGTCAGCGGCACCGGCACCCCGACCGCCTCCATCGCCGCACCGTAGCGAGGCCGCGGCGGCCGGGGCAGGCGCCGACGGGAGGACCCGGCGGTCAGCGGGGCTGGATCTCCCCCATCGGACCGAAGCCGTCGTGCGGGGTGTCGATGTAGAGGATCTGCGGCTGCGCGGACACCAGGTCGGGGGCGGCGTCGAAGAACCGCTTCACGTGCGGCTGCGCCACGTGGGCCGCGCCGGCGTCCGCGTCCCGGAACCCCTCGATGCAGACGTACTCGTTCTCGTTGCTCAGGGTCCGCGCGAACCGGAAGAACAGGCACCCCTCCTCGGCGTTCACGTCCTTCTCGTAGGAGTCCGCGAGGGCCAGCCACTCGTCGGTCTTCTCGGGCCGGATCGGCATGACGATGTTGATGACGATCATCCGGGGGCTCCTCCACGGCGACGACGACGCCGGTCATCGTCCTGAGGGCGTCGGCGGGTGGTCAAGATTCGCCGTCGCCGGTCAGCATCCGCCGCTCGGGATCAGTCGCAGATCGGGCCGTCGCGCCAGAGCTCGCCCGCCGTGCCGGCGGCCAGGGCCTCCTCGTAGATCTCCACCTTGGTATGGATGACGGCCAGCGCCTCCTGCAGGTCCGCGACCTGCCGGGCCACCTTCTGCTCGTGCTCGCGCAGGATCGCGAACCGCTCCTCCTCGTTGCCCGGGCCCTGGCGCACGAGGTCCACGTAGCGGTGGATCTCCGGCAGCGGCATCCCCGACGAGCGCAGCTTCGTGCAGACCCGCGCCCAGTGCGCCTGCTCCTCGGTGTAGAGCCGCCGGCCGGCCGCGTTCCGTCGGATGGGTCCGGCGAACAGGCCCTCCTGCTCGTAGAAGCGCAGCGTGTGGGTGGGCAGCCCGGTGCGCTCGCTGACCTCGCCGATGCTCAGGAGGGTCTCTGTCTCGGTGGTCACAGCCCCCACCCTACGACGTTGACTTCGAGTCGACTTGAACTCCTAGCGTCGCCGCCATGGCTACCACCTGGTTCATCACCGGCACCTCGTCCGGCTTCGGGCGCCTGCTGACCGAGCGCCTCCTGGCCCGCGGCGACCGCGTCGCCGCCACCGTGCGCCGTCCCGGGACGATGGACGACCTGCGCGCCGAGCACGGCGACCGCCTCTGGGTCGGCCGGCTCGACGTCACCGACACCGCGGCCGTCCACCGTGTCGTCGACGAGGCGTTCGCCGCGTTCGGCACCGTCGACGTCGTCGTCAACAACGCGGGCCACGGCGTCTTCGCGTCGGTCGAGGAGGCGGGCGACGAGCAGATCCGGCAGGTCATCGACACCAACCTGCTCGGCTCGATCCACGTCGTCCGCGCCGCCCTGCCGCACCTGCGCGCGCAGGGCCACGGCCGGATCCTGCAGGTCTCGACGGCCGGCGGGCAGACGACCTACCCGAACTTCGCCTACTACCACGCCTCGAAGTGGGGCATCGAGGGCTTCGCCGAGACCGTGGCCCGCGAGATCGCGCCGTTCGGCCTCGCGATGACCATCGTCGAGCCCGGGGCCACGCCCACCGGCTTCGGCGGCGCGCTGGCCACCGCGCCGGTCATGCCGGAGTACGAGGACACGCCGGCGGGGGAGGTGCGTCGCGCGCTGAACGGCGGCGGCTTCACGCTCCCCAACGACGCCGACAAGATCGCCGACGCCGTGGTCGACCTCGTCGACAGCGGGGCCACCCCGCTGCGCCTGCCGCTCGGGTCGGACACCTACGACGACGTCCGGGCCTCGCTCGTCGCCCGGCTCGCCGAGCACGACGCCCAGCGCGAGGTCGCGTACTCCGTCGTGCGGGACGACGCCTGACCACATCCACGATTTCGGCGTGACGAAATCCAGATTTGTGGAGAGGCCATTTCCGGGAATCGTGAGTGCGCTCACGGTGGAAGGGGCAGAGCCTTTTCCGGCTGCTATTGTCGTGCGCAGCGAAGGGGAGTAGCTCCCAACACCGCGGTCGACACACTGACGCTCCGGCGTCCGGCCGCGGGGGCCGTCGGGCACCGGCGGCGGGCGAGACCTTCGGTGTCGACCCGTCGTCCACGGGTCGGGCCGGAGCGTGCGCCTCGGTCCGCCCCGACCGAGAGGAGCGCCCCCGCCGTGACCGGCTTCCTCGCCGCGGCCGCCCTGAGCTTCGCCGTCATCTTCGTCGCCGAGCTGGGCGACAAGTCCCAGCTCATGGCGATGACGTTCGCGACCCGCTTCCGGGCCCTGCCCGTGCTGCTGGGCATCGGCGCGGCGACGGCGCTCACGCACGCGGTCTCGGTCGGGGTGGGCTACCTGCTGGGCGCCGCCATCCCCACCTTCTGGATCTCCCTGGTCGCCGCGGTCGCCTTCGTCGCCTTCGGGCTCTGGACGCTGCGGGGCGACTCGCTGACCGAGGAGGAGAAGAACAAGAGCAGCGCCACCACCCGCTCGGCGTTCTTCACCGTCGGTGTCGCGTTCTTCCTCGCCGAGCTGGGCGACAAGACGATGCTCGCGACGATCACGCTGGCGACGCAGTACCCGGGCGCGGCCGGTGTCTCCGGCGTGTGGCTCGGCTCGACGATCGGGATGGTCGCCGCCGACGCGCTGGCGATCATCCTGGGCCGGGTGCTCGGGCGGAGGCTGCCCGACAAGGTCATCCGGATCGGCGCCGCGGTGCTGTTCTTCGTCTTCGGGATCTGGCTGGCCGTGGAGGCCTTCGCGGGGTGACCCGCCCCGGTCACGCGGTGATCGGCGGCAGCGCGACGACCTGCGACCCGTAGGTCAGGCCGGCGCCGAACCCGGCGAGCAGCGCCACCTGCCCGGGCTCGGCGTCGCCGTCGGCGAGCAGGGCGTGCATCGCGAGCGGCACCGAGGCCGCCGAGGTGTTCCCGGCGCGGACGACGTCGCGGGCGACGACGACCCGGTCGGGCAGCGCCAGCGCGCGGACGAGGGCGTCGGTGATGCGGTTGTTGGCCTGGTGGGGCACGAAGGCGTCGAGGTCGTCGACGGTCATGCCCGCGACGGCGAGGGCCTTCTCGGCGACCGGCGCGATCTGGGTGCTCGCCCACCGGAACACCGCCGGGCCCTGCATGCGCAGCCCCGGCACCGGTCCCTCCGGGTCGGCGAGGCCATCTCGCCAGCTCGGACGGTGCTCGATGAGGTCGGCCTGGCTGCCGTCGGCGCCCCACACGGCGGGCCCGACGCCGGGCTCGTCGCTCGGACCGACGACCACGGCGCCCGCGCCGTCGCCGAACAGGAAGGCCGTCGAGCGGTCGGAGAGGTCGAGCAGGTCGGTCATGCGCTCGACGCCGACGAGCAGGACGTGGCGCGCCGTGCCGGCCCGGATCATGGCGCGGGCCGTCTCGAGGCCGTAGGAGAAGCCCGAGCACGCGGCGCCGAGGTCGACCGCGGCGCCGGTGACGCCGAGGCGGTCGGCGAGCCGGGTCGAGACCTGCGGGCAGGCGGTGTCCGGCGACATCGTCGCCACGACGACGACGTCGATCTCGGCGGGGGAGACCGCGGCGACGTCGAGGGCGTCGCGGGCGGCCGCGGCGCCCATGGCGACCACGGTCTCGTCCTCCGCGGCGACCCCACGGGTGCGGATGCCGGAGCGCGCCACGACCCACTCGGGGTCCACGTCGATGCGCGCGCACACCTCGTCGTTGGTCGCGTACCGGCGGGGCCGGAACGCGCCAAGGCCCAGCAGACGGGCGTCGTGGCCCTCGGGGCATCGGACCTGGATCGGAGTGCGGTGCACGGACGGCTCCTGGTGATCGACGCGAGGCCGGTGACGGCCCAACACCCCACGGTGAGGGGCGTCGTCGGTTACTCGGAAGTCCTACCAATCGGTACGGGGATGTGATGGATCACAGCCGTGTCGGGAACGGGTCCGGGGACGGACCCGATCGGCGGCCTCGCCGTGACCCCCCATCCGGGGTGGGCCGCGGGCGGGCACGGCGTTGCGCCGGCCGGCGCCCGCCGTACCCGCCGCCGCACGCTCTTCGACCGTGACCGTTTCGTCGGGGTGAGCGTCGCTCATCCCCGCGGCGCCGGCCGCGTCGAGCCCTGCGGCGCCGCCGGACGGGTCCCGCGGTCGCGGGACCACCCCCGCCCCGGTGAGAGACCGAGCCGCGCGTCGCGGTGCCGGTCGATGACGCCGCGCGCCGGGGGTCCGCCGACATCCACGTGAGACGAGGACCGTCGATGACGCAGACACGACCAGGCTGGGTGGAGTACCGGGGCCGCACGCTCTACGACACCCACGGCAGCAAGATCGGCCGGATCGTCGAGATCTACCTCGATCAGCAGGGCGGCCAGGCCGAGTGGGCCCTCGTGCACACCGGGCTGCTCGGGACCAAGCAGACGTTCGTGCCGCTGCGCGGCGCGCAGGCCGAGGGTGACGACCTGCGCGCCGAGATCCGCAAGGAGCAGGCCCAGGAGGCGCCGCACATCGAGGCCGACGCGGAGCTCTCCGAGGGCGACGAGCAGCGGCTGTTCCAGCACTACGGCATCCCCTTCACCGACGAGGGCTCCACGACCGCCCGCCCCGAGGCCGGCACCACAGCCGGCGGAGCGGGGATCGACCCGGGGCACGAGCAGGACCGCGCCGCGTCGGGGGAGCGGACGACGGGTCGGAGCGAGGGCCACGACGTGTCCGGGCCGACGACGGACGAGGCGATGACGCGCTCCGAGGAGGAGCTGCGGGTCGGGACCGAGACCCGCGAACGAGGCCGGGCGCGCCTGCGCAAGTACGTCGTCACCGAGACCGAGACCCACACCGTGCCCGTCACGCGCGAGGAGGTGCGGGTCGAGCGCGAGCCGATCACGGAGGCCAACCGCGACGCCGCGACCGACGGCCCGGCGATCTCCGAGGAGGAGCACGAGGTCGTCCTCCACGAGGAGCGGCCCGTGGTGGGCAAGGAGACCGTGCCCAAGGAGCGCGTCCGCGTGAGCAAGGACGTGGAGCGCGAGCAGGAGCAGGTCTCCGACCAGGTCCGCAAGGAGCAGATCGAGACCGACGACAGCACCGGCGGCACCTCCCGCGGCACCGACCGCACGGAGTCCGGGCCCCGTCGCTGAGCCGGGCCCGGGACCCACGCCACCCACGCGGAGGCGGTCCGCCGACGGCGGCGCCGCGGGTGGCGTGGGCCCACCCCGTCCGCTCCGACCCCGACCGACCCGAACCGACAGAGGAGACTTCCCATGCCGACGGCAGCCGCACCCTCCGATGGAGGAGGGTTCGACGCCCTGCAGAGCCTGCAGAACGCGTTCACGACGCTGGTGGACCACGTGCCCAACGTGATCGGCGCCCTGCTGGTGCTGGTCATCGGCTACGTCATCGCGCGTCTGCTGCGCGCCGGCATCAGCCGCCTGCTGCGGCGTGTGCGCCTCGACGAGCGCCTGACCCACGGCCGCGGCGGCGAGTACGTCGCGCGGTTCAGCCCGCAGGGCAAGCCCTCGCAGCTGGTGGGGCTCGTCGTGCAGTACGTGCTGATGGTGTTCGTCGTCGTCTCGGCGGTCGGGACGCTGAACATCCCCGCGGTCACCGGGTTCGTGGACCTGGTCCTGTCGTACCTGCCGAACGTCCTCGCGGCGCTGCTGATCTTCCTGGTCGCCGCCGCGATCGCCGCCGCGGTCGGAGGCCTGGTGCACCGCACCATGGGCGACACCCCGACCGGCCGCGTCGCCCGCTCGGCGGCCCCGACGCTGGTCATGGTCATCGCGGTGTTCATGATCCTGACCCAGCTCGGCATCGCGGAGACCATCGTCACCGCCACCTACATCGCGCTCATCGGCGCGGTCGCGCTGGGTTCGGCGCTGGCGTTCGGCCTCGGGGGCCGCGACGCCGCCAAGGACCTCATCGACTCGGGCTACCGCAACGCCCGGCAGCAGTCCGACCAGGTCCGTCGCGACGTGCAGGTCGGGCAGGAGCGCGCCCGCGCCGAGGCGCAGCAGTACACGCAGCAGTACCCCCCGGCCGGTGGTGGCGCCCGCGCGGCGGGTGCCGACGAGCCCACGGCGCGGGTCGCGCGCCCGGGTGACCCCTACGGCGGGTCCGACGCCCGGGTCGGCACGCCGACGCGGCACAACGGCCGGCCCTGACGTCCCTCCCCGCGCGCAGCGGGGAGATCGCGGTGACGCCCCGGCACCAGGCGCGGGTGCCGGGGCGTCGTCGTGACGAGGAGAGGAGAACGACGATGAGCGAACCCGAGGATCGGCGGCGCGGAGCCGTCGCCGCGGGCGGCGCGGACGGCGACGTCGCGGACGGCCGGGCCGGTGGAGCCGGAGCCGCGGGTGGAGCCGGGACCGCGGGTGAACCGGCCGGAGACCTCGCGGGCGGCGAGAACCAAGCTGGTGCCGCCCGGGCCGGTGGCGCCGGTGGAGCGACCGGGGACGCCACGGGCGGAGGGGCCCGGGCCGGTGCCGCCGGCGTCGGCGGGACCCGAGGGGCCGGTGCCGGGACGGCCGGTACCGGTGGTGCCGGTGCCGGTGCCGGTGCCGGTGCCGGTGGGGCCCGAGGGGCCGGTGTCGGGACGGCCGGTGGTGCTGGGGCTGCCGGTGGTGCTGGTGGCGGCGCCACGGGTGCCGGCGGCGGGCGGCCGCGGTGGGCGTGGCTGCTGCTGGCCCTCCTCGCCCTGGTCGTCGTCGGGCTGATCCTGGTGCTCACCTCCCAGTGCGGGCCGCAGGGCTCCGGCCCGGCGCCGGGCCAGGCCGGGGCACCCGGGCAGGCCGCTCCGTCGGCGCCGGGCGCGGTTGCCCCCGGTCAGGCGGCGCCGGCGCCGGGTGCGGTCCCGGGTGCTGTTCCGGGTGCCGGGGCTCCGGGTGGTGCCGGGGCACCCGAGGGGGCCGCTGCGCCGGGTGGCGCGGGAGCCCCGGGCGCCGGTGCTCCCGGTGGCGCCGGTGGTCCTGGCGGTGACGTCGCGGCCGTGTCCGCGCGCGTCCAGGAGCTGGTCGCCGCGTCGCCCGTGACCTTCCGGCCCGACAGCCCGGAGCTCACGCCCGCCGCGGCGCGCACCGTGGACCAGGTGGCCGAGGAGCTGGCGGACGCCCCGAACGCCCGGGTGACCGTCACCGGCTACACCGCGCCGGTCAGCCAGGGCATCGGGCCCGCCGCGCAGGCGCTGTCCGACCAGCGTGCGCAGGCGGTGGCCGAGCGCCTCAGCAGCGAGGGTGTCGATCCCGCCCGGATCCAGGCCCGCGGCGGCGCCACCGACAGCGCCCCGCGTGCGAGCGTCGCGGAGAGCCGGCGCGTCGAGATCGCCGTGTCCTGAGCCCTCACCCCGATGGACCGGGCCCCGCGCCGATCGGCGCGGGGCCCGGTCGCGTCTCCCACCGCCGCCGAGCAGGCCGCACCGCCGGCTGCACGACGAGACCGGCGCCGGGGTCACCCCGCCGGCGCGCGTCGTGAGGAGGCGGGCACAGGGCCGGATGCGCACCGCCGTCGGGTACACGGACGAACACTTCGTACGCCGAGGTCCTCGTCACCGCGATCCGCCTCCGCAGGACGTGGACGCGACGCCCGGGACGGGCAGTCCTTCCCCACTCATCAACGGGGACGAGGAGCCAGAGATGCCGGACCGCCACGTGCAGCCCTCCGACGGCGAGTGGACCGTCACGGTCCCGGGGGATGACCAGGTCACCGCTCGGACCACCACCGAGGTGGAGGCGGTGGAGCGCGCCGTCACCATCGTCGCCGAGCACGGGGGCGGCCAGGTCGTCGTGCACGGCGAGGGCGGGGAGGTGCTCGAGACCCGCCACGTCGACGCCGACACCGATGACGTCAGCCGCACCGCCGCTGAGATCGCCGAGAACGCCGGGGTCGAGGGCGCGGTCGAGACCGTCGAGAAGGTCCGTGAAGCCCAGGGCGTGGGGGCTGGCGGGTCTGGCGGGTCTGGCGGGTCTGGCGAGGAGGTCGGCGTCGACGGCGGTGGCGCCGGCAGCGGCACCGCGGGCGTCGGCGACACCACCGACGCCGTCGAGGCCGCGGTGCAGGCCGGGCACACACCCGAGGCCGTGCCCGTGGTGGGCGGCACCGGCACCGGCACCGCCACCAGCACCGCGGGCGTCGGCGGCACCGCCGACCCCACCGAGGCCGCGGTCCGCACCGGACACACCCCCGAGGCCGTGCACGCGGTGGGCGGCACCGAGCAGGGCGGCATCGAGCAGGGCGGCATCGAGCAGAGCGACACCGAGCAGAGAGACACCGACCGGAGCAAAGCGGACAGCAGCGCGGACTCCGGCCCCGACCTCGCCGACGAGGCCCGCGAGGCGGCGCAGGACGCGGGCGAGGAGGCCCGGGACCTCGCCGCGGAGGCGGCCGACGCGGCCGAGGACGTCGCCGACGGGGCGTCGACCACCGCCAGGAAGGTCGCGCGCCACACCAGCACCGCGGCCCGGCGCGCGGGCGCCACCGCCGGCGCCGCCGCGTCCGGCGTCGGCGACCAGGCGGAGGCGGTCGTGGACGGCGAGAAGACCGTCGGGGCCGCGGCCCGCGACACCGCGACCATCGCGCAGACCACGGCGGGCCAGGTCGCCGACCAGGCCGAGGGCACCGCGCGCGAGGTGGCCGGCGAGACCCGCGCCGCGGGCCGCCGCGCCGCCGCCCGTGTCGACGCCACCGCGCAGGAGGCGAAGGAGGACCTGGTGGCCGGCGCCGACCGTGCCGCCCGCCTCGGGGCCGAGGCCGGCGAGCAGGCCGAGGCCACCGCGGACCGCGTCCACCGGCAGATCCTCGCCGTCACCGAGGCCGTCGCCGTCCCCCTGGACCAGCTCGCGCAGACGCTCAACCCCGTCCGCCTCACCGGTCGCGTCGTCGACCTGCTGGTGACCGGCGGGCTGCAGCTCGTCGGCGCCGGGGCCAGCCGCGGCACGGCCGCCGCGCAGCAGGGCGCCCACGAGGTGACCGGCCGCTGACGGTCGTGGACGCCGCGACGCGCCGCGCCCCGGCGGCCGGCGTGGTCACGGACATCGGGGGACCGTCGTCGGCGCACCATGCCGCCGCCCGGATGCCGGTCGGCCGCCCGGGCCTACGATGGCCTCCGCGACCCGACGACCGGTGGCCACGCCCCTGTGGGTGCCACGGTCGTCCAGCGACGTGACGGAAGGGGAGCGGGAAGTGGACCGCGACCCCACCACCGCCGGCGTCGACCTCCTGGCGGCGCTCGACCACGAGCTGCAGGCCCTCGAGAACGTCGACGAGATCATGGTCGCGGCGGCCCGGCGTCTGGGCGAGCACCTCGCGGCCGACCGCTGCGCCTACGCGCAGCTGGAGGCCGACGAGGACCACTTCACGATGAGCGGTGGCTGGGCCTCGGGCCTGCCGCACCTGACCGGTCGGTTCGCGATGTCCGCGTTCGGCGCCGCGGCGCTGGCCGCGATGCGTCGGGGTGAGCCGTGGGTGGTCGAGGACGCGGAGACCGACCCTCGCCTCGACGAGGGCGAACGGATGGCCTACGCCGCCACCGGCATCCGCGCCGTGATCAGCGTCCCGGTGATGAAGGCGCACCGCTTCGTCGCGGGCATGGCCGTGCACCAGGCCCGTCCCCGGCGCTGGACGCCGACCGAGGTCGATCTCGCCGCGGTGGTCACCAACCGCTGCTGGGAATCGTTGGCGCGAGCGCGGGCCATCCAGAGCGCCCGCGGCAGCGAGGACCGGTTCCGGCGGTTGTTCGAACGCGCGACGGACGGCATCTGGCTCGCCGACCAGGACGGCCGGTTCCTCGACGCCAACCCGGCGGCCTGCGCGATGATGGGCTGGTCGCGGGAGCAGCACCTCGACCTGCGGGTGCACGACCTCGTGCGCAGCGAGGACCAGGGCCGGCTGGCGCGGCTCACCGCGCGGTTGCGCGCGGGGGAGAGCGCCCACGAGACCTGGGAGATGCGCCACCGCGACGGCGGCACCGTCGCCGTCGAGCTCAGCATCTGGTTCACCCCCGACGGCCTGTGGCAGGCGATCGGCCGCGACGTCACCGCCCGCCGGCGGGCCGAGGACGAGCGTGAGCGCCTCTACCGGGTCGAGCACGAGCTCGCGCAGGTCCTGCAGCACAGCCTGCTCCCGCGCGCCGCGCCCGCGCTGGCCCGGCTCACCACCGCCACCCGCTACCGGCCCGCCACCACCGAGGCCCAGGCGGGTGGCGACTGGTACGACCTGGTGGCGATCGGGCCGACGACGGTCGCGCTCGCCGTCGGCGACGTCGTCGGTCACGGCCCGCGCGCGGCCGCGATCATGGGCCAGCTGCGCAGTGCCCTGTCGGCCTACCTGCTCGAGGGGCACCCGCCGGCCGACGCACTCGAGCGTCTGGACCGGTTCGCGGCCGGCGTCCCGGGCGCCCTGGGCAGCACGTGCGCGTGCCTCACCCTCGACTGGGAGACCGGCGTCCTGACGTGGGCGCTCGCCGGGCACCTCCCGATGCTGCTCGTCGACGACGACGGCGTGCGCTTCCCCGCGGGCGGGGAGGGCATCATGCTCGGGGTCCGTGCGCGCGAGGCGCCCTACCGGTCGGCGAGCCTGGTGCTCGCGCCGGGCGCCTCGGTGCTGCTCTACACCGACGGTCTCGTCGAACGCCGCGGCGAGGCCCTCGACGAGGGCCTCGAACGGTTGCTGCGCACCGTCGCGCAGGTCGGTCACCGCCACCCCGAGGAGCTCGCGACCGGCCTGGTCGACGCCGCGGTCGAGGGTGACGACGGCTCCGGCGCCGCCGACGACATCGCCCTGGTCGTGGTCCGGTGGATCCCCGCGCCGCTGCGGCTCCGGCTCGCGGCCACGCCGGCGTCACTGCGGGTCCTCCGCCGGGAGGTGACCGCGTGGGCCGCGCAGGCGGGGCTGTCGAAGGCCCACGCGATCGACCTCCACCTCGCCCTCGGCGAGGCGGCGACGAACGTCATCGAGCACGCCTACCCCGAGGCCGTGGGCGATCTCCTGTGCGAGGTCGCCCGGGCGGACGACGGCGCCGTGCAGGTCGTCGTGGCCGACGAGGGACGGTGGCGGACGCCGCCCGAGGATCCGGGGCATCGTGGCCGCGGGTTGGTGCTCATCCGCGAGCTCGCGGTCGACGTCGAGATCACGCTCGGCTCACCGGGGACGCGCGTCGTGTTCCGGGTCCCCGACCCCGAGGGCTAGAGCCGCCCCTCTGACCGCCGACGCGTCGAGGACCCGTCAGCCCGAGGTCGAGAGCACGTCCACGAGCTGGCCGGTCGTCGGGTTGTCCAGCGCCTTGGCCACGTCGGCGAGGGCGATGACGCCGACCAGCTCGTTGCCGTCGATGACCGGCAGCCGGCGCACCTTGTGCTCGCGCATGGTCGCCAGGATCTCGTCCGCGTCGTCGTCGGCGCCGATGGTCACGGCCTCGGGCTGCTGGAGCTCGCCGACGGTGACCGACGAGCTGTCCTTCCCGTCGGCCACGACCTTGATCACGATGTCGCGGTCCGTGATCATGCCCTTGAGCTTGTTGTCCTGCCCACAGATGGGCAGGGCCCCGACGCCGAGACGCTGCATCGTGCTCGCCGCCGACTGCACCGTGTCGGTCTCGTTCGCGCACGTGCGCTCGGCCGTCATGATCTCTCGTGCCTTGGTCGTCATGACCGGTCCTCCTCGTCGTTCCGTCGGTCGCGGTCGGGTGTGACCCACCGCACTCCCAGGCTTGCCGATGCGACCGTCGCGATAACACCGAGCCCGCACGTCCTGAGCCCCTCGCCGGCGGTGTCGTGCAGGACGGCGCAGCCCTCGATCGTCCCGTCGTCAGCGGTGCGGGACGTCCCCGTGGGTGTGACTCCGTCCCGGGAAGCACCACGATGGGCGGATGTCCACTCCCGATCGATCGGCGTCCGACGGCGAAGCCGGGACCGGTGCCGGTGGTCGTTCGGCCCCGTCGGTGTGGGAGGACGTGGCCCTCTCCGACGGGACGTCGGTGCTGGTGCGCAGCGTCGAGCCCGGCGACGCCGAGGAACTGGCCGCCGCCTACCAGGCCTTGAGCGAGACCAGCGCCTACCAGCGGTTCTTCACGATCATGCCTCAGCTCTCGCCCCAACAGTTGCGCTTCTTCACCCAGGTCGACCACCGCGACCACGAAGCACTCGGGGCCGTCGAGTCCGAGAAGGGACAGGGAGTGGGCATCGCCCGCTTCATCCGCAGCGACACCGAGCCGGCGAGCGCCGAGCTCGCCATCGTCGTCGCCGACGACTGGCAACGACGCGGCGTCGGCTTCCAGCTCCTGCGGCTGCTCCTGCGCCGGGCCCGTGAGGAGGACGTCACCACGATCAGGGCCGAGGTCCTCACCGACAACCCCGCCCTGCTCGGGCTCCTGCGCCACTTCGGCTCCGTGGACACCGAGGTGTCGGGGACCACCACCACCGCCACGCTGCGACTGCCCTCGAACCCCGATATCGAGCGGTGAGACCCTCGAGGCGCCGAAGACGCCGTCGCAGAGCCGATCGTCGAGGTCAGCGAGGGGTGCCGTCCCGGTAGAGCCACCGCCCGTCCTCGCGCACGAACCGGCTGCGTTCGTGCAGGACCCCGGTCCGCGGGCCCTCACGGTGGTGCGCGCGGAACTCGACGACACCGTCGGTGTCGAGGAGGCCACCGCGGACGCGGTCGAGGACCTCCAGCTGCGTCCAGCGGATCGCGGGGTCGAGCGTCAGCGTCGCCGGGCGGGTCGACGGGTGCCAGGTCCGCAACAGGTGGTCGACGTCGCCGCGCGCGAAGGCGGTGTAGCGCGACCGCATGAGCGCCTCGGCGGTGGGCGCGGGGCTGCCGTCCTCGCCGAGGTAGCGGCCGCAGCACGCCTCGAAGGGCTCGGGGAGGCCGCACGGGCACGGGCGGGGAGGCACGGCCGTCGAGTATGCGGGAGCGCGGGGCCGACGACGCGGGGACCGACGGCGTGAGACAAGCCCGGGAACTATTTCCCTTTCTGACACGTTCGCCCCGGTTTCGTCGCGGGGAGCCATCGGGCAACGCCTGTTCCGGCCGTACACGACCGAGGAGAACACATGCCTGCCGCACCCGAGAGTGGTGGAGGCTTCAACATTCTGCAGTCGTTGCAGAATGCCTTCACCACCTTCTTGAACTACGTGCCCAACGTGATCGGCGCCCTCCTGGTGCTGATCATCGGCTACATCATCGCCCGGCTCATCCGTGCAGGCATCAGTCGACTGCTGCGCAAGGTCCGCGTCGACGAGAAGCTCACCCGCGGCAAGGGCGGGGAGTACGTCGCGCGCTTCAGCCCGCAGGGCAAGCCCTCCCAGCTCGTCGGGCTGGTCGTGCAGTACGTGCTGATGGTCTTCGTGATCGTCTCCGCGGTCGGCACCCTGAACATCCCGGCGGTCACCGGGTTCGTGACGCTGGTGCTGTCCTACCTGCCCAACGTGCTCGCCGCGCTGCTGATCTTCCTGGTCGCCGCCGCCGTGGCGGCCGCCGTCGGCGGGCTGGTCCACCGCACCATGGGCGACACCCCCACCGGACGGGTCGCCCGCTCGGCAGCGCCGACCCTGGTCATGGTCATCGCCGTGTTCATGATCCTCAACCAGCTCGGGATCGCCGAGACGATCGTGAACGCCACCTTCATCGCCCTGATCGGTGCGATCGCGCTGGGCGCGGCGCTGGCCTTCGGGCTCGGCGGCCGCGACGCCGCCGCCGACTTGATCAACTCCGGGTACCGCAAGGCCCAGCAGAACTCCGACCAGGTCCGCGCCGACGTCCAGGCCGGTCAGCAGCGCGCCCGGGCCGAGGCCCAGCAGTACACCCAGCAGTACGCGCCCTCCCACGGCCCGAGCGGTGCCCACGCCGCCGGTCCGACCGAGCAGACCACGCGTGTCACCCAGCCGGGCGACCCGTACGGCGACCCCTACGGCGGTGCCGGTGTGCCCAGCGCCGCGCCGACCCGCGACAACGGACGGCTCTGAGCCCCGTCCTCCCGGCGGGACGGGTGGGACCTGACGATGCCCCGGCACCCGGAGGTGCCGGGGCGTCGTCGTCCCCGACGTCCTCGCGCTCGGGGCAGCCCGTGCCGGGAGGCTGTCGGCGATCGGAGGAGAGCAGGGGCGCAGGTAGCCTCGCCCCGACGGGTGGACCCGACCCGGCGGCAGCTCCCCCGAGCCGCACAGCCGCGGGGCGAGAGGTTCGACGCCTGCGTGAGGAGCACGCGCGTGAGGCCTGACTGCTGGAGGTCCTGATGGACGGTGAGGGTGACGAGGGCGGCGTGGTGAGGCGGGACCGCCGGTGAAGTCAGGACATTCTCCGCTGACCGGCCGGCCCGATCAGACCGCTGACGAGGTCGTGTCCTCGGCACCCGCCACCCGTCCCTCGCCGCTGGAGTTCTCCGCGGTGGCCCGGGTCCTCAGTGCTCCGGTGGGGGCGTCGGGCGGCGTGGTCGACGTGCTCGACCACGTTGCGCACGCCGCGCTGACCATGATCGAGGGGGCTGAGGTGGTCAGCGTCAGCCTGCGCCTCCGCGACGGCACCTTCAGCACGCCCGCCACCACCGACGACCTGGGTCGTCGTCTCGATCAGGCCCAGTACGAGTCGGGCGAGGGTCCGAGTCTGACGGCCACCGCGGCCTCCGGGCTCGGGCTCGCGTACCACCCCGACCTGGCCGTGCCCGATCACCCGGTCGACGGCGAGGCCGCGCCCGCGGATGCGGGGGAGGCGGCGTGGCCGTCGTGGGGGCCCCAGGCGCTCGCCCTCGGTGTGCGCTGTGTGCTGTCCACCGGCGTCTTCCCCGACAGCGACCCCCCGCGGCAGGCGGCGTTGACCTGCTACTCGACGTCGCCCCACGGCCTCGACCACGCGGATCGCGACACCGCGCTGCTGTTGGCCTCCTTCGCCGGCATGGCGCTGAGCCACACCGCGGCGCGCACGGCCGCCGAGCTCGAGGCCGCCCACCTCCGGGAGGCGCTGTCGAGCCGCGACGTGATCGGGCAGGCCAAGGGCATCCTCATGGAGCGCCACGGTTACGACGCGGACAAGGCCTTCCGCGCGCTGAGCCGCGCATCCCAACACCTCAACACGAAGCTGCGGGACATCGCCGAGACCGTGGCGCGACGCCGAGCGGAGCTCTAGGGCGTGTCTCCCTAGTTCGTGAGCTGGGCCGGTCCACGATCCGTGGATGGGTCGTGGACCGGTGCTCTCGGATGAGGTGTGGGCGCGGATCGAGCCGTTGCTGCCCGCGCAGTACGGCAAGGGACGGCCGTTTCGTGATCACCGGCAGGTGATCGAGGGGATCGTGTTCCGTTACCGCTGTGGGATCGCCTGGCGCGATCTGCCCGAGCGGTTCGGGCCGTGGCAGACGGTGTGGAAGCGCCACCACCGCTTCAGTCTCGACGGCACCTGGGACGAGGTGCTGGCGATCCTGCAGGCCGAGGCCGACGCCGCCGGCGAGATCGACTGGCGGGTCTCGGTGGACTCCTCGACCAGCCGGGTCCATCAGCACGGCGCCACCGCCGCGAGGTCGTCGGAGTCGCCCTCGAGCTACACAGGGGGCGAGGTCGAATCACAAGAAACGATCTCGGCAGGGCGGTCGGCAGGGGCGGTGGCACCGGCTGGGGCCGTGGCCGGCGACTCAGCGCCGTGACGACGAACCCGCCGATCACGCCATCGGCCGCTCCCGCGGCGGGCTGACCACCAAGACCCACACCCTGGTCGACGGGGCGGGCCGGCCGTTGGTGATCGCGGTGACCCCCGGCCAGGCCGGTGACTCCCCGCAACTGGTGCGCCTGCTCGACGAGCTCGCCATCGACCGGCTCGGTCCCGGCCGGGCCCGCACCACCCCGGTCGCGCTGCGGGCGGACAAGGCCTACTCCAGCCGCGCTCACCGCGCGCTGCTGCGCCGCCGCCACGTCCACGTGGTGATCCCCGAACCCGACGACCAGAAGCGCAACCGGGCCCGCCGCGGCTCGCGCGGCGGGCGCCCGGTCGCCTTCGACGCGGCGGACTACAGGAACCGCAACGTCGTCGAGCGCGGCTTCAACCTGCTCAAGGGCTGGCGCGGGCTGGCCACCCGCTACGACAAACACGCCCTGGTCTTCCGCGGCGGCCTGGTCCTACGAGCGATCCTGCTCTGGCTCCAGACCACCACTTGAGAGACACGCCCTAGGCGCGGACGGCCGGAGCCGGTGGCCACGGTCGGCGATCGTCTCGGCTATGGTCGAAGGTCGGTGATCACCCGGCGCCGTCGGTGATCCGTCCGCCAGGTCGGCGCCGACCCCGCCGCTCTCGCACTCGTCGGCGTCGTTGGAAGCGCCGCCGTGACCGTCGGACAGGTGCACGGGGCTGTAGCTGTCCGCACGGCGACGACACCGCCGTCGCTGGCTTCTCAACGGCCGGCGGTGCCGCCCCGGACTGCCGGCCCCCGGCCAGCAGTGCACAACTGCTCCCCGATCGCCTCGCGACCGCGAACTCCGCCGCCCGCCGCCCGCGCCTCGGCTGACCGGCGTCGGGCAGGCCGGTCGGCAGGTCGCCGTCGCCGAACGTCGGCCACCTCGTCGACCAGGCGTCGTCGACCTGGACCGACCCCGAGCCCGCCATGCCTTGGCGTGGCACCTCGACCTCCGCTAACTTTGCAACGACGAGTTGCAAAGGAGTCGGATGATGACGACGAGCAGGGCCCAGGAGCCGGCCTGGAGCGACGTCCCCGGGGCCGAGCTGGGCGCCGTGGACATCACGAGCAAGGAGTTCACCGCCGACCCCTTCGGGTTCTGGGCGCGTCTGCGGTCCGACGCGCCGGTGCAGTCGGTGCGGTGGACCCGGGGCAGCACGGCGTGGGTGGTCACCCGCTACCCCGATGTCGAGGCCGTGCTGCGCGATCCGCGGTTGCGCAAGGACCCCCGCAACGCGCTGACCCCGCGGCAGCTCGCGACGGGCCTGCGGTTCCCGAGAGTGCTGGCGCCGTTGGAGCGAGGGCTCCTCAGCCTCGACGCGCCGGATCACGATCGGTTGCGCCGGCTGGTGAGCCAGGCGTTCACCCCGCGACGGATCGAGCAGATGCGCGAGCAGGCCGAGCAGATCACGGACTCGCTGCTCGACACCGCGACGCGGCGCGGGTCGATGGACCTGATCGAGGACTTCGCCGTCCCGCTCCCCCTGATCGTGATCGCGCGCATCATCGGCGTCCCCGAGAAGGACGTGTCCCGGTTCCGCCGCTGGACACAGGCCCTGTTCGGCCTTGCCGACCGTCCGGCGCGCAACATCCCGTCGGTGCAGCTGTTCCTCCGGTACCTGCGCCGGTTGATCGCCGCGCGCAGTCGGGACGCCCGCGACGACCTGACCTCGGCGATGGTCGCAGCCCGCGACAGCGGGGACCGGCTCACCGACGACGAGATCCTGTCCATGCTGGTGCTGCTGCTGACCGCGGGCCACGAGACCACGGTCAACCTCATCGGGGTGGGCACGCTGGCGCTGCTCGAGCACCCCGCTCAGGCCGACCTGTTGCGCTCGGGTCACGACGATCCCGGGTTGGTGAAGACCGCGGTCGAGGAGCTGCTGCGGTTCACCAGCCCGGCGGAGACCGCCACCGAACGCTGGCCGGACCGTGATCTGGAGATCGCCGGCACCACGGTCCCGCAAGGTGCGCGGGTGCTCGCCGTGCTCGCCTCGGCCAACCACGACCCTGCGGTCTTCGCCGACCCCGACCGCCTGGACCTGACCCGCACGCCCAACCCACACCTGGCCTTCGGCAAGGGCGCGCACTACTGCCTGGGCGCGCCCCTCGCCCGGCTCGAGGCTCAAGTCGCGATCCCGGCGCTGCTGCGGCGCGCCCCGCAGCTGCGCCGGCTCGACCCCACCGCCCCGGTGGCCTGGCGCGGGACCGCGATCGTGCGCGGACTCGAGACGCTGCCGGTGCTGCTGTGACCGGCCGGCCCCCGCGCGACGGCGTGATCCCGGATTGAACGTGCCCACCGGGGCGGCCAGCATGGCGTCGTGACCGCGGCCCCGACGCCCCCGAGCCCGCCTCCACGCCGCGACGCCGGACGCCCCCGGGGCGCCACGATCGTGGCGGCGGTGCTCGCCGCGGTCCGCGCCGAGCTCGCCGAGACCGGGTTCGAGGGTCTCAGCGTCGAACGTGTCGCCCGCCGGGCCGAGGTGAACAAGACCAGCGTCTACCGACGATGGCCCACCCGCGAGGCCCTCGTCGCCGCGGCCATGGAAGGACTCCTCGAGGAGTTCGGCGCCAGCCCCGACACCGGCAGCCTCCGTGGCGACCTCCACGCCCTGGCCGCCCCCATCGCCGAGCTCGCCGCCCGACCCGACGGCGTCGCGCTCCTGCGGGCGGCGCTCGCGACCACCGCCCCCGGCGACGTGAGGGGCGCCGCGCGGCAGCGCGTCGGCCCTCCCGTCGCGTCGGCGTCCTCGATCGTCGACCGCGCCCGGGCGCGCGGCGAGTGGCGCGACGGTGCCGACCCGCAGCAGGCCGTCTTCACGCTGGTCGGGGCCATCGTCCACCGCACGCTGCTCGAACACGCCGACCCGACGGGGGAGTGGCTGGACGGCCTCGTCGACCTCGTGCACCGAGGGGTCAGCGCTGATCCGCCGCCCTGAGGGATCAGCGGAGCCGACCTCGTGGCCAGCACCGCACACTCCCCGCCGCTCCTGGTCTCACAGGCCGGCGATCCGTGACGCCGGACTCGCCGGCCGGGACGGCGCCGGGTCTGTGGTGCGCTCCGTCGCGGGGCGGAGGCGGAGGAACAGGAAGCCATCGTCCTCGCACACCGACACCGGGGCGAAGCGGTGAGTGCTCGGCAGCGGCGGGCCGGCGAGGATCCTCCCGGCGTCGCCGCCGGCGAGCACCGGGGACACGGTCAGGCACAGCTCGTCGATCAGGTCGGCGCGTGCCAGCTGCGCGTTCAGCGTGGGCCCGCCCTCGGCGAGCACCGATGCGTGACCGCGGCGCCCCAGCGCGCACAGCGCGGCGGGCAGGTCGACGTCCCGCTCACCGGCGACGAGGACGTCGGCCACCTCCGCGGCGCGTTCCCGCCGCTCCGAGGGTGCGGTGGCGACGGTGACGACGACCGGCCGCACAGGGGTCTCGGTGAACAACGGGGCGTCGAGGTCGAGCTGGCAGGAGCGGGTGACGATGACCAGCGGCACGGACGCCGGCCCGTAGCCCTCGGCGCGGACCGTGCCGGCCGCGACCAGGATCGCGTCGGCGAACGAGCGCAACGCGGTGAACACCCGGTGGTCGCCGGCGCCGCCGAGGGGCCCGGAGACCCCGCCGACGGTGATCGCCCCGTCGACACTGGCGATCATGTTCAGTCGCAGGGCCGGCCGGCCGTCGGCAGCCGGCAGGCCGGCGTAGACATCGACCGGGTCGATCGGGTCGACGGGGTGCGGGAGCAGCTGGCGCATCCTGCCCCGTCCACCGACCGGGCCGGACCGTTACGTGTCGCTAGCGGGCCAGGTAGCCGCCGTCGAGGACGACGGTTGACCCGGTCATGTAGGACGCCGGCGCCGACGCCACCCACACCACCGCGGCGGCGATCTCCTCCGGGTCGGCGATGCGGCCCAGGGGCACCTGCGCGAGGAGCTCGCCGCTGACCGCCGAGGTCATCCCGGTCCGGGTGACCCCCGGCGCCACCGCGTTGACGCGCACGCCGTGCGGCGCCAGCTCCAGCGCCGCGCTGCGGGTCAGGCCCTCCACGCCGTGCTTCGCCGCGGTGTAGGCCCCGTTCCGCGCCATGCCCGTCTCGGCCAACATCGACGATGTGTTGACGATGCACCCGGCGCCCTGCGTCATCATCTGCCGGGCCTCGTGCTTCAGGCACCGCCAGACCCCCACCAGGTCGACCTCCAGCACCCGCGCGAAGTCCTCCTCGGAGTACTCCCACAACGGCTGGTAGGGACCGGCGACACCGGCGTTGTTGTGGGCCACGTCGAGCCGGCCGAACGCGGCCACGGCGGTCGCGATCGCCCGCTCGACCTCGTCGGGACGTCGGACGTCTGCCCGGAGGTGCACCATCTCGCCGGGGAGCTCCGCCAACCGCGCCGCGTCCACGTCGAGGGCCGCGACGCGCGCCCCGGCCGCGAGGAACGCCAACGCGCTGGCGCGCCCGATGCCCGAGGCGGCGCCGGTGACCAGCACCGCCGATCCCTCCACGGCGCGACCCTACTGCGGCCCGGGGGGCCGCAGGCCCCTCCGGACGGCCCCGGACCCGCGTCCCCCGCGCGCCGTCCCCGGCGTCCGGACGTCAGGAGACACCGACGGGCACCGCCCGCTGCGCCGGCACGTGGGCGTCGAGACGGTCGACGAGGTGGTCGGCCACCCGCAGCGCGTTCGCGATGATGGTCAGCGTCGGGTTCACCGCTGACGAGGACACGAAGAAGCTGGAGTCGACCACGTAGAGGTTGTCCAGCTCGTGCATCCGGCAGTCCCGATCCAGTGCGGAGCTGGCGGGGTCGGCCCCGAAGCGCACCGTCCCGTTCTGGTGCGCGACCCCCGAGATCCCCAGCCGGCCCCCGCGGTAGCCGTAGCCCTCGAGGACCTCTTCGCGGCACCGGATGCTCGAGAGCAGGCCGGTGAACTTCTCCCGCAGCCGGCGGTGGGCATCGAGGTTGGTGGGCGTGTAGCGCAGCGAGATGGCCCCGTCGCCGTCCACGAGGACCTGGTTGCCGGGCAGGGGCAGGTCCTCGGTGGTCAGCCAGAAGTCCATCGCGTGCCGGGCGAGGTCCGCCGGGTCCTCGGCCTCGGGCGCGTCGAACCCGATCAGCGTGGCGTTGGACTTGCCCAGCATCTGCATCGCACCCAGCGGCGGGCCGCCGTCGCCGTCGTCGAAGTAGTAGTCGTTGATGCCGAGCGTCTTCTGGAACTTCGTCGGGTTGGGGACGGTGGAGAAGGCGATCAGCGAGGAGTTGTTGTGCATCATCAGGTGCCGCCCGACGACGCCGCTGCCGTTGCCGAGCCCGGCGGGGTGGGTGTCACTGGCGCTGCGCAGCAGCAGTGCCGCGGAGTTGATCGCCCCACCGGCGACGGCGACGATGTCCGCCGAGTACTCCTCGCGGACGCCGTCGCGCTCCACGACGACACGGTCGATCGCACGTCCCGACGGGTCGGTCTCCAGGCGCGTGACCCGGGCGTCGGTGAGCAGCGTGACGTTCGGGTGCCGCAGCGCCGGCTCGACGCAGATCGTCTGGGCGTCGGCCTTGCCGTTGGTGAGACAGGGGTAGCCGTCGCAGGTCGCGCAGCGCACGCAGGGCGAGGTCTGCATGGCCTCCTCGTCCATGAGGATGCCGTTGGGCAGGGGGAACGGGTGCAGGCCGATCCGTGTCAGGTCACTCTCCAGCTGCGCGATGCGCGGTTCGTGGCTGATCGGGGGATGGGGATAGGGGCTCGCCGTGGGCGGGTCGGTCGGGTCCACGCCCCGACGGCCGTGGACCCGGTAGAGCTGCTCCGCCCTCGTGTAGTAGGGCTCGAAATCGGTGTACGACAGCGGCCAGGCAGGGGAGACACCGTCGACGTGCGCCACGGCACCGAAGTCGCGTTCGCGCATCCGGAAGAGGATCGCCCCGTAGACCTTGGTGTTCCCGCCGACGTAGTAGTGCTGCTTGGGGGTGAACCGCTTGCCGGTCGCGGCGTCGGTCCACGTGCCGGAGTTGCTGTAGCGCCCGTCGAGCCACACCGCGCGCGGATCCCAGTTCTCGATCTCGCGCGGGAGCCGCCCACCGCGCTCGAGCAGCAGGATGCGCTTGCCGGTGGGGGCGAGCGCGTGGACGAGGGTGCCACCGCCGGCGCCGGAGCCGATGACGATGACGTCGTAGTGGTCGGACATGAGGGCTCTGCCTTTCAGGTGATCGCCAGCGGAGCGACCCAGGCCCCGGTGGCGCCGCGCAGCTTGGCGTGGGAGACGACGAGCAGGAACTCGGCGACGCGGTCACGGACGAGCTCGCCGAGGCGGAGGTTCTCCGCGACGAGCACCCCGTGGCGGGTGTTGAGCGTCTGCGGGACGACGAACGGCCGGTCCTTGTGCTCGGGCGGGTAGGCCCCGAAGCTCCAGGTGTCGGCGCCGGTCAGGGCGACGCGGGCGTCGGCGAGCCACTCACCGACCTCCACGCCGGGACCGGGCTCGGCGTGGGCGTAGGTCGCGTTGTCGACCCCCCACAGCCCGCCCCACCCGGTGTGGAACAGCACGGCGTCGCCGGGGCGGACGGTGAGCCCGGCGCGGTCCAGGGCGACCCGGACGTCATCGGGGGTGACGACGTCGCCGCCGTCGAGCCGCTCCACACCGCGCACGGCGGCGATGTCCAGGCACAGGCCCCGGGTCACGATCTGCGGCAGGGTGTCGATGCCGAGGCGGCTGGTGCCGTGGTCCTCGACGATCTCGGCCAGGCGGTGCCCGTTGTAGGTGCGGTCGCCGTCCTGCAGGTGGTTGAGCCCGTCGAGGTGCGTCCCCATCTGCTGGGTCGCCGTCACCTGCTCGACGATCCAGTTCGCGTTGTTGGCGCCCAGCCCCGCCGGGCCCGCGTTCGCGCCGCGGCGGTTGATGTGGTGGTAGTTGGTGGTCAGGTACTGGCGGAAGCTGCGGCCCGGGAAGGCCGGCACGTGCTCGTCCAGCACGTGCGCGAGGTCGTGGACCCGGCCTCGGCGCACGAGCCCGGCGGCCGCGACCACGCCCTCGGCCGTGATCTCGTTGAGGGCACCGGCCTCGTCGTCGGCTCCGTAGCGCGACGGCCACCAGGCCTCGGGGGCCGCGGTGCTCATTCGGAGGACCAGGTGGTCTCGAAGCTCGGGAAGAGTGTCAGCCCGCCGTCGACGAACAATGTCTGACCGGTGATGTAGGTGGCCTCGTCCGAGAGCAGGAAGGCGGTCGCGGCCGCCATCTCCTCCGCGCCGCCGGCCCGCCGCATGGGGATGTGCGACTCGACGGCGGCCCGCTTGACCGGGTCGTCGATCCAGCTGCGGTTGATCGGCGTCACGGTGGCGCCGGGGCCGATGCCGTTGACGCGGATGTCGCGACCGGCGTACTCGAGCGCGAGCGTGCGGGTCAGGTTCTGCATCCCGCCCTTGGACACCGAGTAGCCGGCGAAGCGCGGCTTGGGGATCAGCTGGTGAACGCTGGACACGTTGACGATCGCGCCGGGGCGGCCGGCGTCGAGGAAGCGGCGGAGGGCCTGCTGGGCACACAGGAACGCGCCGCGCAGGTTGACCGCGAGGACCCGGTCGAAGTCGGCGACGGGGAGCTTGTCGGTGTCCTCGGCGACCTGGATGCCTGCGTTGTTGACGAGGAAGTCGACCCGGCCGTATGCGGACGCGACTTCCTCGAACATCCGGGCGACCTGCGACTCGTCGGACACGTCGGCCTCGACGAGCATCGGGCGCGTGCCGGACTCGGCCATCTGCTTCATGCAGATGTCCACGCCGTGCTCGATCTGGTCGCGGGTCTCCTCGGCCCCCTCCGGGCGGCCGACGTAGTTGATGGCGACGTCGACGCCCTCCTCGCCGAGTCGCACGGCGATGGTCTGGCCGATGCCGGAGCTGCCGCCGGTCACGATCGCGGTCTTGCCCTGCAGTCCTTTCACGGTGTCCTCCTGGAGTGGTCACGAGCGGTGTGGGTCACGAGCGGTGTGGTCACGAGCGGTGCGGAAGAAGGCGGCGAGGTCGGCGACGGAGCCGAGCTCGCGTCGGGTCCGGGCGGCCCCGAACGACCGGTCGAAGAAGCCGTCGGGGTCGTCGAGGGCGTCCCACGGCCCGGCGTAGGCGTAGGGCTCACCGATCGCGGCGTCGCCGGGGGAGACGCCGTAGTTGACCCGGTCGACGCTGATGCCGAGGTCGAAGTGCTCGGGCCAGAGCCGCGCCGGCTCGTCCGGGGCGAGGTCGGCCAGGGCCTGCGCCCCGAGCCGGTACCAGTCGGCGAGCTCGCGGGCCGCAGCCGGGTCGACGGCCAGGGGTTCGTCGGGGTGGCAGGGCGTGGCGGGCGGGTAGACGCCGGCGGGGGCGCCGGGCTCGATGCCGACGAGGTCGGCGGCCTCGCGCAGCGTGCGCGGGACGCGCCGGACCTCACGGCCGTCGCGGACCACCACCAGGTGCTCGCCGTCCACGGTGACCCGGGTCGCCGGGGTCCCGACCTCGGGCGTCCCGAAGCCACCGGGCGCGACCTGCAGGCTGATGTGCCCGTCCATCGCGTACCGGGCCGGCGCCAGGACGTGCTCGGCGAGTCGGTGCCAGGCCTCCCGGGTGGCGACGAGGACCTCGCTCGTCATCGCTGCGCTCATGGGGGATCCGACCGGCGAACCGGCGTGGCGTTACGGTCCGCGCGACGACGGCCAGGGCGGCGATCGTCAGTCCGCCGACGAGGACGACGGGCCACCGGAGCTCCGCCACCTCCGCGCGCCGGAACACCGCGCCGAGCGCGCCGATCGTCACGACGGGGAAGGCCACGAACAGGCACCGCCGCGACCACCGCGGCGGCGTGACGGCCGCGAGGACGATCGCCGCGAGCGCCGTGTGGAACACGACGAACGGTGCGATCCCGGGCTGCAGGCTGACCGTCACCGACCAGCCGTAGCGGACGTGCCACACCCCCACCACGTGCGCGACGACGACAGCCGCCGTCGCGAGGGCCGGCCACCGGGAGGGGTGTCCGGTGGCGGACACGACCGTCGTCGCGCAGACGCCCAGGTAGCCGAGGAACGCCAGCGCGAAGACGGCGTCGCTCACGCCGTTCCTCGCGCGGGGTCCGCCTCGGCAGGAGCTCGCGGCTCGGGCACCCTCTCGGCGCCGCGGCGCAGCACGGCCAGGGCGACCGCCGGGAACACGAGCACCGAGATCAGCCCGGCCGCGATCAGCGCGGCCCCGGAGGCGGGCGTGAGCGCGCCGAGCCGTTCGCCGATCATGGTCGCGGCGACGATGAACGGCAGCGAGGTCGCCTGCAGGAAGCCGGCGGCCACCGTCCGGCGGGTTCCGAGGGTCCGCCGATAGACCACCGCCGGCAGCGCCCGCACCACGAGCAGCGCGGCCAGGAACACGGGGACCTGGACCAGCCCGGCGGTCGACGCGAAGAGCGCCCGGGCGTCGAAGGCGATCCCGCTGGCCACGAAGAACACGGGGATGACGAAGCCGTAGCCGATGGCGTTGAGCTTCACCGCGGTCTGCGGGTGGGTGACGGCGGCACCCGGGTCGATCAGGCGCAGCGCCGCGCCGGCCAGGAAGGCCCCCAGGATCGCCTCGAACCCCAGACCCTGGGCCAGCGCGACGAACGCCACGAGGAGCACGACCGCGAACCGCACGCGGATCTGTGCCGTCGTGTCCGCCAGCATGCTGAGCACCCGCATGGCCCGAGCGGTGCGCTCGGCGCGCATCAGGGCGAGGACAGCGAGCGCGGCGACCACGACGAGGCCGACGAGCAGCAGCAGCTTGGCCCCGAGCCCGCTCGACTCCTCGGAGAAGAACAGCGACAGCAGGATGACCGCGCCGAAGTCGGCGATCGACGCGGCCGCCACGATCAGCTGTCCGGTCGCCCCCGAGATCTCGCCGGCGTCCTTGAGGACCGGGACGACGAGCCCGAGCGAGGTGGCGCACAGGATGATCGCCACCAGCAACGGGGCCGTGGTGAGACCAGCCGCCCCGAGCGCCGCGCCGGCGCCGACCGCCACCACGAAGGACAGGACGAAGCCCATCAGGGCCAGGCGCAGCGGCCGGCCGCGCAGCCGGTGGACATCGATCTCCAGGCCCGCGAGGAACAGCAGGAACGCCAGCCCGATCAACGCCAGGACCTGCACGGGCACGTCGGTGTCCACCCAGCCCAGGACCGAGGGTCCGAGCACGATGCCCGCGACGATCTCCAGCACCGGCGAGGGCACCCGCAGCCCCGGAGCGAGCCGCACGGCGAGCGGCGCGAGGAACGCCACCGTGACGACGATCAGCAGGTTGGTGAACGCCATCGTCGTCACCGTCCGGCGGCCAGTCCGGCGAGGGCGTCGAGCACGCCGCGGTGGAACGTGGGGTAGGCGTAGTGCATCCGTCGCAGGTCCTCGACCGGGACACCGGCGTGCACCGCGAGCGTGAGCATCGAGAGCACCTCGCCGCCGACCGGGCCGGCGGCGGTGGCGCCGACGAGCACCCCGGTCGCGCGGTCGGCCACCAGCTTGACCAGCCCGGCGTTGCCCGGGCCGTGGATGAAGCCCCGGGAGGACGCCGCGACCGGCGCGACGCCGGTGGCCACGTCCACGCCGCGGGCGCGGGCTGCCGCTTCCGACAGCCCCACCGAGCCGACCTCGGGGTCGGTGAACGTCACCCGGGCGAGCGCGGCGTAGTCGGCTCCCGTTCCCGGCCGGGCGAGGATGTCCGCCGCGGCGACCTCGGCCTGGTAGACCGCGAGGTGGGTGAAGGCACCGACACCGGTGACGTCGCCGATCGCCCACAGCCCGTCCGCTGCCCGGAGCTGCTCGTCGACCGGCACGGCGCGGCCCCGGGGGTCGATGTCGTAGTGCTCCAGACCGAGGCCGTCGAGGGCGGGCCGCCGCCCGACCGCCACCAGCAGACGAGTCCCGTCGGCTCGAGAGCCGTCGTCGAGGTCCACCACCGGCCCGTCGGCGCCGTCGGTGACCCGGACCGCCCGGCGCCCGAGCCGGAGGTCCACGCCGTCCGCGCGCAGCACCTCCGCCAGGAGATCGCCCACCTCCGGCTCCTCCGCGGGCAGCACGTGCTCGGCGGCCTCGACGACGGTGACCGACGAACCGAACCGGGCGAACGCCTGGGCGAGCTCGAGGCCGATGGCGCCGCCGCCGAGGACGACCAGCGAGGGCGGGACCACCTCGGCGGCGATCGCCTCCCGATTGGTCCAGGACGCGACCGTGTCCAGGCCCGGGATCGGCGGCGTGGCCGGTCGGGAGCCGGTCGCGAGGACCACCCCGCGCCCCGCGGCGAACACCTGGTCGCCCACGCGGACCCGTCCCGGCGCCTCGATGCGGGCGGATCCGCGGACGAACTGCCCACCGAGCTTCTCGAACCGCTCGACCGCGATCGTGTCGTCCCAACCGTCGGTGGCCTCGGCCCGGATCCGGCGGGCGACCGGGGCGACGTCGGGCCGCACGGTGGCGCTGCCGGCGAGCTGGTCGACCCGGCGCGCCTCGGACACCGTGCCCGCGGCCCGGACGATCATCTTGCTGGGGACGCAACCCCAGTACGGGCACTCACCGCCGACGAGCTCCCGCTCGATCCCCACAACGCCCAGCCCGGCCTCGAGCAGCCGGCTCGCCGCGGTCTCCCCGCCCGGCCCCAGGCCGATCACCACGACGTCGGTGTGCTGTGTCTCGTGCTCCGTCACGATCGTGCAGACCGCGGACCGCCCCGGGCGTTACGGCTCGGCCGGCGCAACGATCGGGTCAGGTCGGAGACTGGGGTCCATGGACGGCCTCAGCTGCACCCGCGTGCTCGCGGGTCTCGAGCAAGGGTGGCCCCCCGACGAGCACGACCTGGTCGTCGACCACCTCGCGGCCTGCTCGTCGTGTGCCGAGCGCGCCGGCGAGGACGCGGGACCGCTCGACGAGGGACTGGAGCGGCGGCTGCTCGAGTTCTTCCGCTGCTGGCGGGGCGGTGCGTCCTGACCGGAGCTCGGTCGGCCGTCCGGCCGTCTACGCCACGACGCCCGGCGGTCCACCGGACACGTCCCGGCTGCGGGCGAGCCCCCGGGCGATCCGGTCGACCCGACCGGGCAGCAGCAGCACGAGCGCGCCCACGACGAGCCACCCCACGACGACGAGGGGGCCTGCGTCGCCCGACGAGGCGACCGAGGCGATCTCGAGCCCGAGCACGGTGCCGGCGGCCAGCGCCCCGAGCACGGGCCACGCGACCGCCGCACGGCGCCCGGCCCGCCACCGCAGACGGGCCGCCGCCAGGTCGGTGACCACGTACATCACCAGCAGGCTTAGCACTCCGAGGGTCGCCAGGCTGAAGAACGTGCGGGACGGCGAGGCACCGGCCAGGCGGAAGCCGGCGAGCAGCGCCAGCGACATCGCCAGCTCGACGGCCACGGGGGCGAGGGGAGTGCCGGAGGCGGCGACCGAGGCGAGGCGGCCGGGCAGGACGCGGTCGCGGGCCAGCGCGAACAGCAGCCGCGTCCCCACCACGACGCACCCCAGCCCGGCGCCCACGGCGCTGATCACGGCCACGAGATCCAGGACGACGGCCATCGGGGTCCCGACGTAGCGGCCCGCGAGGTCGTCGAGCGGCGCCGACGACCCGGCGAACGCCGCGACGCCGGCCGGGTCGGTGCCGAACCCGAGGCTCTGGGCGACCATGCACGCGGCGTAGAAGACCGCGCCGAGCCCGATCGCGACGAGCATGGCGCGCGGGACCGTGCGGCGGGGGGCGCGGGCCTCCTCCCCGAGCGACCCGGCGGACTCGAAGCCCGCGAACGCGAGGAAGCCCCCGGTGACCGCGGCCGCGGCGGTGATCGCGGTGGTCCCCTCGGGGAGCCGCAGGACGGCCTCGGCGGCCCGGGGTCCGCCGGGCGCGGTGCCGGCACCGAGGCGCCAGAAGACGACCAGCATCAGCACCAGGATCAACAGCACCGCCACGACCTCGACGATCGCGAGGGACCAGGTCGTGGGTCGGATCCCGCCGATCGCCAGCAGCCCGACCACCGCCCACCCCGCGAGCGCGAGGACGAACCAGTCCAGGCCCGGGGCCAGGCCGGTGGTCTGCAGCACCGCCTGGGCGAACACCGCGATCCCGGACAGCGACACCGCGGGGAAGACGAGGTAGGTACCGAGCATCGCCCAGCCGGCCAGGAAGCCGGTCCGGGGGCCCACCGCCCCGCCGACGAAGCCGTAGACCGACCCGGCGTGGCTGAACTCCCCGGACAGCGCCACGAAACCGGAGCTCACCAGCAGCACGAGCACGGCCGCGAGGACGAACGCCAGCGGTGCGGCCGAACCGACCAGCTCGGCCGCACCCGGACCCGTGATCGACATGGCGAGGGTGGGGGCCATGACACCCACCGAGAGCGCGGCCGGGCCCCAGAACCCGAGCACGCGCCGCAGTCCGCGGCGTGGACCGTTCGGGGTACCAGGCGTCTCATCGGGCTCCATGACGACGGGTGTCTTCGTCATGGAGTCATAGTTCTGGGCGGGCCTGGGCCCGCTGTACCTCCGGTGGGGTGAACGACCGGCGCGGCTCCCACGGCGCCGGGAGGTGTAACGCCCGACGGGGACCACGGGTCTGCGGCACACCGCCCTCGACCCCGGGAGACGACATGAGCACCACGGCCATCGCCGACCACGCGTTGCTTTCCGACCGTCACAGCGCCGCGCTCGTGAGCCGGGCCGGTTCCGTGGACTGGTTGTGCTTCCCGCGCTTCGACAGCCCGTCGGTGTTCGGTCGCCTGCTCGACGACGTGGCCGGTCACCTCGAGGTCGCGCCGGCCGTCGCCGAGGACGCCACGACGAGCCGGCGGTACGTGGACGAGACCCTGGTGCTCGAGACGACGTGGGCGACCCCGGGCGGGACGCTCGTGCTCACCGACGCGCTCGCCACCGGCCCCAGCACGGACCCGCACGCCCTGGGCAGTGCGGCGCCCCGGCTGCTGGTCCGGGCCGCCGAGTGCACGGCGGGCGACGTCGAGGTCGGGATCGAGTTCGTCCCCCGGCCCGAGTACGGGTTGGTCGAGCCGCTGCTCGAGGGCGTGCCCGGCGGCGTCGTGGCCCGCGGCGGCGGCGACGTGCTGGTGCTCTCCTGCCCGGTCCCGCTGGCGGTGGCGAACGGGAGCGCCACCGGCGTGCTGCGCCTCCACGCCGGGGAGCGCGTGCTCCTGGGGCTGGCGCACCGCAGCACCTCGGAGGCCTTCCCCACGCCCTGGGGAGCCGCCGAGCTCGACACCGCCCTGCGCGACACCGTCGAGGCCTGGCGCACGTGGTCCCGGGCCCACCAGAGCTACCAGGGACCGTGGCGTGAGCTGGTCCACCACAGCGGACGCGTGCTGCAGGCGCTGACCTACCAGCCCACGGGCGCGGTGGTGGCGGCCGCGACGACCTCGTTGCCCGAAGGCGTCGGCGGCGAGCGCAACTGGGACTACCGCTACACCTGGGTGCGCGACGCGTGCTTCACCCTCGAGGCACTGTGGGTGGCGGCCTGTCCCGACGAGGCGCACCAGTTCTTCGACTACCTCGCCGTGAGCGCGGCCGCGTCGGTGCGCGGGCGTGACGCCGACCTCCAGATCATGTTCGGCATCGGCGGCGAGCACGACCTGACCGAGCGGACCCTGGACCACCTCGCGGGCTGGCGCGACTCGCGCCCGGTCCGGGTGGGCAACGGGGCCTGGAGCCAGCGGCAGATCGACGTCTACGGCGAGCTGCTCGGCGCCGCACACCAGCTCTTCGACCAGCTCAACCCGGACCACCCCGGCGCCGGGGCCTGGCGGGAGTTCCTCGTGGCGTGCGCGGACACCGCGGCACGGCGCTGGCGCGAGACCGACCAGGGCATCTGGGAGGTCCGGGGCGAACCCCGGCACTTCCTGTACTCCAAGCTCATGTGCTGGGTCGCGCTGGACCGGGCCATCGCCCTGGCCGAGCCGTTGCGCGCGGACGCGAAGGTCGAGGGCTGGCGCGCCGCCGCCGCCGAGATCCGCGAGGCCGTCCTGACGCAGGGTTGGAGCGACACCGCGAAGTCGTTCACCCAGTCGTTCGGCTCGCTCGACCTGGACGCGAGCAACCTGATGATGCCCATCGTCGGGTTCCTGCCGGCCGACGATCCACGGATGCTGGCCACCATCGACGCCGTCGCCGACCGGCTCACCGACGAGCGCGGCCTCGTCTACCGCTATCGCACCGAGGGCGGCGTCGACGGGCTCGCCGGCGAGGAGGGCACCTTCCTGCTGTGCACGTTCTGGCTCGCCCGGGCGCTGGCCGAGGCCGACCAGGTCGACCGGGCTCGTGCGGTCTTCGACCGCGCGGCGACCTACGTCAACGACGTGGGCCTGCTCGCCGAGGAGGTCGACGAGTCCACCGGCGAGCTGCTCGGGAACTTCCCGCAGGCCTTCAGCCACATCGGGCTCGTCAACGCCGCCTGGGCGATCTCGGAGGCCGAGCAGCGGGTCGCGTCCGGCGCACCGAGGTGATCGTGCCCCGATGGGCCACGGTCGTTCGGGTACGAGGGCCCGGGCACATCGTTCCTTCCGGGCCGGCCACCCCCGGTGCACCCTGAGGGCGTGCGGGACGACCAGGCACCGGAGGTGGCGGCGCCGGGCCAGGCCGAGGTGCTCGGTGACACCTGGCTGCTCGCGACCAAGCTGCGCGTCCCGCGGCGTCGTTCCCTGGTCCACCGTCCCCGCCTCGTCCGCCTCCTGGACGAGGTCGCGGACCACACGCTGACGCTGCTCGTCGCCCCGCCCGGCTGGGGCAAGACCTCCCTGCTCAGCGACTGGTGCCACGCCGGCGACGGTCGGGCCGTCGCCTGGTTGTCCCTCGACCGTGAGGAGGGCGATCCCCACCGCTTCTGGCACTACGTCGTGGCCGCGCTGCGCACGGTCGTGCCCGGGCTCGGCGAGCAGGCGCTGCAGGCCCTCGGGACACGCCAGGCGCTCACCGAGGCGGTGCTGCCGTCGCTGATCAACGAGCTGGTCACCGTCGACGAGCCCGTGGTGCTCGTCCTCGACGACTACCACGTGGTGACCAACACGGAGGTCCACGACGCCGTCGCGTACCTCCTTCGCCGGGCGGCCCCGGGCCTGCGGCTGGTCGTCGCGACGCGCAGCGACCCGCCCCTGCCCACCGGCCGGCTCCGGGCCGCGGGCGAGCTCGTCGAGATCCGCGCCGCGGAGCTGGCGTTCACCGGGGCGGAGGCCGGCGAGCTCCTCAACCGCGAGCTGGCCCTCGACCTCGGCGAGGAGGACGTGGCGCGCCTGGGCCGGCGCACCGAGGGGTGGGCGGCCGGGTTGTACCTCGCCGGCCTGTCGATGCAGGGACGTGACGACCGCGCCGCCTCCGTCGCGGCCTTCGCCGGGACCGACCGGTACGTCCTGGACTACCTGGGCCCGGAACTCCTCGCCGGCCAGCCCGAGGACCTGCGCCGCTTCCTGACCCAGACCTCGATCCTCTCCCGGATGACGCCCGACCTCTGCGCCGCGGTCACGGGCCGCGCCGACAGCGCCGCCGTGCTCACGCACCTCGAGCGGACCAACGGCTTCCTCGTGGCGCTCGACGACCGGCAGGAGTGGTTCCGCTACCACCGGCTCTTCGGCGACCTGCTGCGCCACGAGCTGGGCCTCGCCGAGCCCGAGCGCATCCCGGACCTCCACCGGCGGGCGGCCCGCTGGCTGCGGGAGTCGGGGGACGTGCCGGAGGCCATCGAGCACTTCCTCGCCGGCGGCGACGGCGACGGCGCCGCGGAGCTCGTCCTCGCGCACTGGACGCCGTACTTCAACGCGGGCCATCTGCGGACCGTCGAGCGCTGGCTCGAGATGCTGCCGTCCGAGCGAGTGGAACGGGACGCCGGCTTGTGCCTGGCGAGGACCTGGGTGCTGCTCGACCAGGGTCGCCTCGACGTCGCGAGCGCCTGGGTCATGCGGGCCGAGCAGGCCGCCACCGGTCCCGACACCGCCCGCGACGCCGCGCTGGCCCGCGCCGTGCACCGCTTCAAGATCGGGGACGTCGGCGCGTGCCACGCCGCCGCCCGCCGGGTGCTCGAGCTCGGGTCCGGGGACGGGTTCGGCGACACCGTGGCCCGCTGCATCCTCGGTGTCGGTCTGTTTTGGCGGGGCGACGCCGTGGCGGCGGTCAGGACGCTCACCGAGGCGGTGCGGTCGGCCCGCGGCGCCGACAACCAGCTCGCCGAGATCTACGCCCTGGGCTACCTCGCCGTGGCGCACCTGCACGCCGGCGCCCTCACCGAGGGTCGGCGCGTCGCCGACGTCGCCATGGCGAAGGTCGTCGAGCCCGCGGTTTCCGAGCACTTCGTCGCGGCCTTGCCGCACACGGCGCACGCCGCCCTGCTCTCGGCGAGCGGGCAGCTCGACCGAGCAGAGCCGGCCGCGGACCGCGCGGTCGGCCTCGCGCGTCGCGGCGCCGGCCGTCTCGAGATCGGGCTGGCCCTGGCCCACCAGGCCCAGATCCGGATCGCCCTCGGGCAGGACGGCACCGCGGCCCTCGACGACGCGCGCCAGGTCGTCCAGGGGTGCCCGGACCCCGGGTGGCTCCCCGAGCGCCTCGCGGGCCTCCGGCGGTCCCTGCGCGCCGCGGCTCCGCGGCCGGTGGCGGGTGACGGCACCTCGTCGTTGAGCGAGCGCGAGGCGGCGCTGCTCCCGCTGCTCGCCGGGACGCTCTCCCTGCGCGAGATCGGCGCCGTCCTGCACGTCTCGGTGAACACCGTCAAGACGCACAGCCGCGTGCTGTACCGCAAGCTCGACGTCACCTCCCGCGACGACGCCGTCCACCGTGCTCGTCAGCTCGGGCTGCTGTGAGCGCGGTGCGTGGCGGGCGGCTCGACCTCGACCCCGGTCAGCTCGAGTCCCAGATCCCGCAGCCTGTCGATCACTCCGTACACGGCGGACGCGTCCGGTAGCTCCCCGATCAGCACACGGCCGCCGCCGCCCGGGTCCAGGCAGACCCCATCGATGGCGGACGCGAAGCGAGCACTCAAGCGCTCGCGGACGCGGAACCTGACGACGGTCGCCACCATGCCTCCCCATGCCTCCCCATGCCTCCCCATGCCTCCCCGCGGTCCGCTGCCCGACGAAACTCAGTGTGCTCGTGGGGTGACGAATCGACGCTCACCCTGCCCGGGTTCACCCGGGTGAACAGGTCGCTCGGTGCTGACCGACCTCGTGCCTCGGCGGGAGCGTGGCCTCCGGAACAACGCCCGTCCCCGGAGGTCAGGATGCCCGCCGCCACGACCTGCGTCGCACCGACCGAGCGCGCGCCCGACGCGGATGCCGAGCTCCTCGAGTCGTTGCGGGCTCGGCAGGAGGCCGCCTACGTCACTCTCGTCCGCCGCTACACCCCGTTGATGCTCCGCCTGGCGCGGCCCTACCTGCCCAACCAGGCGGTGACCGAGGAGGTCGTCCAGGACACCTGGTGCTCGGTGCTCACCGGCATCGACGCCTTCGAAGGACGGTCGTCGTTCAAGACCTGGCTCCTGCGCATCCTGCTGAACACCGCCCGCAGCCGCGGACAGCGCGAGCACCGCACTCTCGCCTGGGACTGCGTGCCCGGCGAGGCGGCAGCCTGGGAGTCCCTGCTCGAGCCCGTGACGGTCACCCCGGAGGCGTGGGTCGTCGAGGCGGAGACGTTCTCCGCGGTCGGCGACGCGCTCGAGCTCCTGCCGTCACGACAGCGCGCGGTGTTCGTCCTGCGCGACCTGGACGGGTGCAGCGCCTCCGAGGTCTGCGCGCGGCTCGGCATCACGGCGGGCAACCAGCGGGTCCTCCTCCACCGCGCCCGGGCCCACCTGCGTGCCGCGTTGCCCGCCTCGACCCTGGCGGTGAGCCGCGTGGGGTTCCCCCGCTAGCTCGGAGACCGAACGATGCGGCTGTGGGCGGTGACGGGGCCGGACAGCTGAACGGCGGCCAACCCTGCCGCTCGGGCAACGGGTCCTCTACGGGGACGTCGCCGCTCTCTTCCCCTGGACCCCGCGGCGAAGGCCCACGACGAGGACACCGAGAGCGAAGATCAGAAGGGCTGCCTGCGAGGCGACCGCAGCAAGGTCCTGGAAGGCGCCCTCCAGGCCGTTGTAGCCGACGTCGACGCCGACGGCGAGGGAGAGGACGCCGCTGATCGCGGCCAGCCAGGCCAACCAGAACGGACGGAACCCCGCTCTCGCGAGGGCGGAGCCGACGAGCACCAGAGTGACACCCAACAGCATGCGGAAGTAGCTCTGGAGCCCCCACTCGAGCCACCTGACCACCTCGGCGTCGGCGAACCGGAACTCCTTCTGCGATCCCGACGTCACGTACCAGGCGCCGACTGCCTGCTTCAGCGCGATGCCGTCGATGGCCTGCAGGACGGCGAACATCGTCGCTGTCGCCGTGGTCGCACCGATGCCGAGCCAGGCGAGCACCCTGGCCCTCGATGTTCTTAGGAGTGCGACACAGAGAACGATCAGACCGGCGAGGCCGATCTCCACGCCCACGAACTGGCCGAAGTGCGTCAGCACCCATCCGCCGTCGGTCGCGTACGCAGTGAAGATCTCCGGGTGATCGTCCTCGGAGCCGGAGGGGTGCCAGGCCATCGTGACGATCAGGTTGAACAAGAGGCCTCCGGTGAGGAGGACGCCGCTCGACCGCACCCATTCCTCGTTGCCTGTCCGTGTTCGCTGCCTGCGCTCATCCTCTGCATCTCCATCGCGCTACCTGCCCTGTGTCGGAGGGCCTCCTCATCGATCTCGCCCCGCCCGAGAGGTTCGGCCAGCAGATCCGCAGGGCTCGGGCGCGACCTCTCTGTCGCACGTCCGAGATCTCCTCCTCACCTCAGAGAAGAGCTCGTTGAGCAATCCGTCGATCGTGCTCAGGAGGCGTCATCGGCGGGCGGCGAGGACAAGGCCGACGACAGCACATCGCCGACGACGACGCCCAGGGAGACGAGCCCAACGATGAAGATCGCGACGGCGATGCCGTAGAACAACATGTGCTCACGCACCATGACAGCCTCCGGTTGCAGGTTGCCTCACCGTGGAGCGCTGCGGGACGAGGTGTCAGGGCCGGACGTCATGTCCTCGCCGGGTCGGCCGTCCTGAGCGTCCGTGTCCCGAGGACGCGGGTCGCACGACCCCGTGAGCAGCTGGTCGCCGGCACTGGACGTGGGCTCGGCGGACGTCAGCCGTCGACCGTGTGCCAGGGGTCGTAGGTGGGGTCGGCGAGGACGGCGTGCAGGCGCCGGCGGCGGAAGCCGTTGTTCCCGCCGCTGAACAGGGGGTAGGCGAGGGCGTCCTGGAGGAGCCCGGCGAGGGGCAGGTGGTGGCCGTAGGAGTCCACACCGATGACCCTCATGAGCTCCACCAGGGTCTGGACGGCGGCCTCGGAGCCGAAGATCTTGGTGTGGACGGACAGTTCCTCGGCGCTCGGAGAGCCGCTGTCCACCGCGGCGCACGCCGCCCGGGTGAGGGCGCGGACGGCCTCGATGCGGGTCTTCGCGTCGGCGAGCGCGAACCCGACGCCCTGGTGCTCCACCACCGGGACGAGCCCGCCCCGCCGATCGGTACGCGCGAAGCGCAGGGCGACGTCGAACGCCGCGCGCATCACGCCGGTGGCACACGCCCCGACGAGGGCCCCGCCGAAGGACGCGGCGACGATGCCGAGCCCGTCGCCGACCTCGCCGATCAGGTCGGCGTCCGGCACACGGACGTCGGTCAGGGTGAAGCGCGGCAGCAGGTGGGCACGGTGCCCGAGCGGGTCGAGGAGGTCCGTGATCCTCAGGCCCTCGATCGGCCCCGGGACGAGGAAGACCGCGGTCGAGCGCCGCGGGTCGAGATCGTCACCGGCCCGGCACACGACGCTCATGAGGTCGGGCCCGGCGCCGTCCCAGCCCGTCGCGTGCGACACCCACTGCTTCTCGCCCCGGATCGTCCACCACCCGTCGTCGTACCGGGCCGTGGTCCGCAGCCCGACGTCGAGCCCCGTGCCGGGGTCGGCCTGGTCGAGGTTGGCGGTGCCGCCGGGCTCGGACAGGGCGAGGGAGGCGACCGGCGTCCCGCTCGTCGTCAGGAAGGGGGCGAGGAAGCGCCGGTGCTGGGCCGGTGACCCCGCCCGCATCAGCGGGGTCAGGCCCAGGCCGGTCGCGAACAGGTGCAGGGCGACGCTCGGGTCACCGGCGACCAGCTCCTCGGCCAGCACCGCCGTCGTCGAGGCACCCGTCCCGTCGCCACCGAGTGCCTGGGGGACGAGCCGGCGCAGGAAGCCCGCCTCCACCATCTGCCGGTAGAAGGGGCGGGTGGCCCGGTAGCGCTCGGTCGCCGTGGGCAGGGGGTCGGTGACGTCGCGGACGTGGGCGAGGACGTCTCCGGCGAACTCGCGCGCCCGGGCGCGCAGGGCCGCCTGCTCGGATCGCGGGGGCGATGTCGTGGTCACGGTCGTCTCCTCCCGTGCCTCAGTGGCCCGCGCTCTGGCCGCCGTCGACGTGCAGGGTCTCGCCCGTCACGAAGGTCGCGGACTCGAGGTAGAGGACGGCGTGCACGATCTCGTCGACCTCGCCCATGCGGCCGACCGGGTGGAGGCCGGCGTAGGCGTCGTACGCCTCGACGGGGTGCATCGGGGTCTTGATGATCCCCGGCGACACCGCGTTCACCCGCACGCCCGAGCCGGCGCACTCGATGGCGAGGGACCGGGTCGCCGCGTCGAGCCCGCCCTTGGTCAGGGACGCGAGCACCGAGGGGACCGCGCGCATCGGGTGGTCCACCAGCGAGGTGGTGAGGGTGACGACGTGGCCACGGCCCCGCTCGAGCATCGCCGCGACGGCGCGCCGGGTGATGCCGAAGAAGCCGGCCAGGTTGAGGCCGACCATCGCCGCGAAGTCGTCGTCGGTGTAGGCGGTGAAGGGCTTGGCGAGGAACGAGCCCGCGTTGTTGACCAGCGTGTCGACGTGCCCGAACCGCTCCAGCGCCGCGTCGACCACGCGGTCGGCGGTCCCGGGGTCGGTGAGGTCCCCGGGGACGGTGTGTACCTGCGGGTCGTTCGACGCGGCGATGGAGCGCGAGGTGGCGACGACGGCGTAGCCGAGCTTGCGGTAGCCCTCGACGACGCCGGCGCCGATACCGCGTGATGCGCCGGTGACGATGACGACCTTCTGGTCGGTCGTGTTCATGGTCTCTCCCTGGGACGTGCGTCGTCGACGGGACCGCCGTCGGGCGGCCCGTGAGGTGGTGGTTCCGGTGGCGGCGGGTCTAGGTGCGCAGCGGTCGCGGGCCGCCGCGGTCCCACCGACCCGACCGGCGGATCTCGCCCGCGGTCATGCCGAACTCCGCCTTCAAGGCCCTGCTCAGGTGCTCGGTGTCGGTGATGCCCCACCGTGCGGCGATCGCCGCGGCGGTGCGTCCGTGCAGCGACTCGTCGACGAGGTCGCGGCAGACCCGTTCCAGGCGTTGCCGTCGGATCCAGGCCGACAGGGTGTTGCCGGTCGCCGCGAGCACCTTGTGCAGGTAGCGCACGGAGACCCCGTGGGCCCGCGCCACCGACTCGACGGTGAGCCCCGGGTCGGACAGGGACGCCAGGCAGTGGGCCAGCACCCGGTCGGCGAGGTCGTCGCCCGCGCCCTGCGGGGCGATGTCGACCAGCTCGGCGATGACGAGCGAGACGATCGCGTCGGCGAGGTACTCCTTGCTCCGGCTCGCCGCACCCAGGGTGCAGGCGTCGACCTTCGCCGCGAGCCCCTCGAACAGCGCGCCGACGACGTCGCGTGGGCCGCACTCGGTGCCGACCGCGACGGCCGTGCGTTCCGCGAGCGCGTCGGCGTGCGAGCCCAGCGCGGCGACCGGGACGGTGACCACGACGG
Organism: Actinomycetospora straminea; assembly: GCF_028737255.1. GTDB lineage: Bacteria > Actinomycetota > Actinomycetes > Mycobacteriales > Pseudonocardiaceae > Actinomycetospora > Actinomycetospora straminea. The sequence continues at coordinate 117,320 of NZ_JAQZAN010000015.1, forward strand.
CCTCGTACGGCTCCCAGAACGTCACCTCGTACGGCCGCGAGGTGACGTAGTTGACGAGGTCGCCGGGGCCGAGCAGGCAGTGTCGGCCGTCCTGCGTGACCCCGGCGCGTCCCTCCCGGAGAAGGGCGACGGTGAGGAGGGCGGGATCACCGGGATCGAACAGTTCGGGGCCGCGGGTCAAGACGCAGGGGCTGCCGCTGACCACGCTGACCTGGACCTCGCCCGCCGCGGCACTGCGGACCGAGCTGTGGAAGGTCCCGTCGACGAGGGGCCGCACCCGCAGCGGGGCGAGCGAGCGAGTCAGGTGCGCGGCGAACTGGTCGCCGTCGTCGGTCTCCGCCGTCGTGACCAGGCGGGGCGGCGCGGAGCCCTCGAGGGCCTCTGAGCTCATGCGCCACCTCCCCACCGGTGGAGCCGATCGCTCGATCGGCCCGTGGGACGACTGTAGGAGCGCTCACCCGCCTCCGGCGTCCACCGAGCGCACCGGCAGGCGCCAGATCGTGCACCTCGCCGCCTCGCCTCGAACGCTCCGGCCCGGTCGCTGAGCCCGGGCCGGACGGTGAGCCGTCCCGCCGGGCCACGCCCGTCGGGAAATGCGGTGGTCCGACGGCGCGGCCATCAGCGGAGTCGGGCACACGCGAGCAGCCGACGATCGCCTGCTCGACGGTCGGCTTCGTCGACCCGGCGGCGCGGCCCTTCAGCGCCGTCGCTGCCATGCCTCGGTCGACCCGGCGACGGCACTGACGTCGACGCCCGCGGCGACGAGCTCGGCGGCCGCGCAGCTGCGTTTGCGCTGGTCAACGCGTGGTGCCCCCGGCAGGATTCGAACCTGCGCTCCCGCCTCCGGAGGCCGGGCAACCGGGTGATCGCAGGCGTTCTGCCTGGTCCTGAGGACGTCGGCTGGTCGCGCAGATGACCTCTGGTGCCCTCCTGCGGCCCGCGGTTCGTCCCACAAGTCGTCCCACGGGCCCGCGCTGCTGCGATGCGGCTGTGGCGGTGCTGGGTGGGTTCGGTGTCGCAGTTCGAGGCGGTCCGGGCACGGGATGATCGATGGGACGGTGCCGGATCGCGAGGACTACCGGTGAACTGAAGGAGTCATGGTCGGCAGATGCATCCGCGCGTCTGCACCGATGCGATGGTCGCCAAGCAGAACCGCGCACCCAGGGCGTCATGTGCCGCCCAGGGGTGGGGACAGACCGAGCAGGTCTCGGGCACCGGCCGGTGCGACGGCAGCCGATCCTCGGATGCGCTCGGGCCAGAGTCGTTCATGGCATGACCTCCAGAACGGCGTGGGCGGCACCAGCCGGCAGCACCTCGCGCTCGGCTGGTTGGTCGGGGGCCCTCTGCTCCTCGAGCAGCGCGGCCGGCAGGTCGGTGTTGTCGGCGGCGCTCGCCCGTCTCAGGGTGGCGGTGGCGTGGGCACGCCGTGTCTCCGGAGGAACGACCAGCAGCACGAGCGGCGTGTGCGTCGTCGCACGGCTGGCCACCCAGATGAGGTCGGCGTCGAAGTCCGCGAACCCGTCGAACGCCACCCGGCCGGTGGGGGTGACCAGCCGCTGCCGCCCGGTGGGGTGCCACTGCGCGGCTCCGAAACCGATGCGCGCGATTGGCCCGACCCGGGGACCCAGTTGTGCGCTGATCGCGGCCAGGAGTGCGGGCAACTCCACCCGGAGGTCCCGCGAGCGTGGCCACCAGCCGCCGTCGACATGACCCGCGCGCGACATGTTCGGCTTCAGCTCGAGCCGGACATCGTCGTCGGCGTCGCTGCCGTGCTCGGTACTCGATCCAGGGTCGTGATTGTCTCGTGGCTCCGACATCGGTCGGTGCCCCCGTTCCAGGCCGCCCAGCGACCGCTATGGAGAGCGTCGAGGAGGCCGGCGATGATCGCTCTCGGCGTGGAGCTCCTCGATGTCCTCGACAGTACCCCCCACCTGTCGACGGAGAGGCCGTTCTCACGACGTCCGCGAGACCCGCGACATGACCCGCTCGACCGGCCGCTCCCTCGCGCCGCTCGATGGGTCACGTGGCCCGCGCGATGGCCGGTGAGGGGTGCCGGCGTGGGGCCTACGCTGAACCGGCCTGTGGCAGTCGGGCCCGGAGGGACGGCATGACGAGCGGGACCGGCGATGTGGTCCGCACTTCGAGCGAATTGAACCCGCTCGAGACCATGATGTGGCGTGCGGAGGTCGACCCGCGCCTGCGGTCGCCGGTCGTCGTCCTCGATGTCCTGGACACAGAGCCGGACTGGGACCGGGTCGTCGCGTCTCACGAGTGGGCGACGCGGTTCGTGCCGCGCCTGCGCGAGCGCGTTCTGGAGCCGTGGGGCGACTGGGGCACGCCGGCCTGGGTGCCCGACCCGGACTTCGCGCTCTCGCACCACCTCGGCCGCGCGCAGGTGGCACGACCCGGCGGGCGCCGTGAGCTCCTCGACCTCGCGGCGTCGATGGCCCTGACCCCGTTCGACCGCGAGCGCCCCCCGTGGGAGGCGAAGATCGTCACCGGGCTCGCGGACGGGCGGGCGGGGTACGTGCTCAAGGTGCACCACTCCGTCGCCGACGGCCTGGGCCTGGTGCAGATCCTGCGCATGCTGCACAGCGGGGTGCGCGAGCACACCGACCTCCCCGATCACCCCGAGCCCGACCGGCACGGCCCCTCGAGGCTGGGGCTCACCGTGAGCCAGGCGGCGCGGGCCGTCGCGGCGGTGCCGACCCAGACGCTGGACCTGGTCTCCGCCGGCGCCGGCCTGCTCGGGCGGCTCCTCACGCGGCCCCTGGCCACGGTCTCCGACGGCTCGGCGTTCCTCGGGTCGGCGCTGCGGGCGGCTGTCGGGCCGGTGGTGCCCCGGTCGCCGCTGCTGCGCCGCCGGAGCCTGGAGCGCCGCTTCGAGGCGCTCGAGGTGGACCTCGGCGCGCTCAAGGCCGCCGGGCGCGCGGCGGGCGGTTCGCTCAACGACGCGTACCTGGCCGCTCTGCTCGGCGGGATGCGTCGCTACCACCAGCGGTTCGGCGCGATCCCGCAGCACCTCGCGATGGGCATGCCGGTGAACACCCGGGACGCCGACGACCCCGTCGGCGGGAACCACTGGGCCGGCACGCGCTTCGCGGCGCCCCTGGGCGACGCCGACCCCGTCGTGCGCATCCGGCACGTGCGGGAGGTCGTCCGGCGGACCACCGGCGAGCGGGTGGTCGACGGCCTCGGTCTCATCGCGCCGCTGCTGGCTGTGCTGCCGTCGCCGCTGCTCGCGCTGATCCAGGGCGGGGCGACGAGCGCGAACGACCTGCAGGCCAGCAACGTTCCGGGCATGACGGGGCCTGCGTACCTGGCGGGCGCGCAGATCGTGCGCAGCTACGCGTTCGCGCCGCTGCCGGGCGGCGCGGCGATGATCACGCTGACCTCCCACGGCGACACCTGCTGTATCGCGGTGACCCTGGACCCGGCGGCCATCACCGACCCGGACGCGTTCCTCGAGGACCTCCGGGCCGGCTTCGATGAAGTCCTCGACCTCGCTCCCGCGCGCTGACCTGCCCCGGGCACCCGGACCCGGCAACGCCGGGCCGGGCTGAGCGCTCGCTCACCGTCGGGTTGCCGGGGCGGTCGTGTCGGGCACCCGGACGCACCATGCCGACCACAGACAGCCGCGGCGCCGCTACCGTGCCGCGCTGGCCCGAGCCATTGCGGATCACCGCAACGGCCCACGGCGCTCAGGTGCGGGTCCTGCGCCGGTACCTCACACAGTGGCTCGACGGGGACCACCTCGACGCCGACGTCATCGACGATCTCGTCCTGGCCACCTCCGAGGCGCTGGAGAACTGCTGTGACCACGCCTACGCGGGGGCGTCGGTCAGCGGAGTGATGACGTTGGCGGCCCGTCCCTTCGACCACGGGTTGGTCATCACCGTGGGCGACGACGGCCACTGGCAGCCGACGGCCGCACCCGGCACACGCGGGCGAGGCCTGGCCATGATGCGCACGCTGGTCGACGACGTCGCCGTCCACGCCGGCGCGGACGGCACCCACATCGCTCTGACCCTCTATCGAGTCGGCGACTGAGCCGACCCACTCACCACTGCCGCCGCAACGACAGGGTTCCCTGCCTCGCTCCAGGCGGGTGCATCCGCAGGGTCACGACCCCGGCCGGACGATGCTGGTGAGGTCGGCTAGACGGACCCTCAGCCACGACATCGACTCGGTCCGGCCAGGGGTGCGGGCACACCGTGCACGTCACGTCGTCCGTGTGCTCGTGATGGTGTCCGCCAGGAGCTCGGCCGTGGAGTGCCGGTCGCCCGACGCGGAGGCCGCGTCGAGCGCGGCCTCGGCGGCGGGTCCCGGGGCGTCGCTGGTTCTGCGGCTGTCAGGTGCGTCGACCCGAGCGATTGCTCAGTGCCTGTTCGCTGGAGTCGCGCACGCCGACCACCTCCGAGTGCCGGATCAAGGTGCCGTCGGGCGTCGTCGTGGAGCCCGTCGGTTCGCTCTGCTCGAAGGACTCGGCAAGACGGTGGAGAAGTTGTTCCGCGTGCTCGTCCTCGACACCCTGCAGCACGATCTCGTGCCCGCCCCGTAGGAGAACCGTCACCCGCCTGCTCATCTCCGCTCACCTCTCGTCGTCGCCACCGTGGCACGGAGAGGCCCCGATGTCAGCGGGCGATCGTCGACCAGGTGGCCCCACCTCGAGTCCGGCTCCGGGCGTTCCCTCGGCCGATCGGTGCGGACGACGAAACCCTGCCGGAGCCGGCGCGGTCGGCGCTGGTGGCGAGGCGAGGCGTGACGCGGATGGGCCTCGTCGTCCGTCGGCGGGGGTCTACGTGGTGTTCTCGGCCAAGATGCGCTCGCTGGTCGACGACGTCGCCGTCCACGCCGGCGCCGACGGCACGCACATCGCTCTCACCCTTCGGGTCGCCGGCGGAGCCGGTTGTGCGCTACCCCTCCGCGACGCGTGCGGATCGCGCGAACGGGATATCCCTCGGGCGAACGTGCTGCGGCCGGACACCCGACCGCTCGGCGAGCTGGTGCCCAGACCCGTGCTCCTCGCCTCCCCGGGCCCACGCAGGGCCGGTGGACACGACGACCACGAGGCCACGGAGGCCACTTGAGCTCGACCACCCTGGCACCGACGACCCCGACCAATCGTCCCGTCGTCGAGGACCGCCCGTGGGGAGGGCCGGTCACGGTCGCCGCACCGCCTGCCGGCGCCACGACGGCCACGACCCCGACGACCGCGCACCTCTCGACTGCTGACGTCGAGGCCCTCGGCGCCGAGCTCGACGAGATCCGCCGCGGCGTGATGGACGACCTCGGCGACGACGACGCCCGCTACATCCGGCGCGTCATCGCCGTGCAGCGCGGCCTCGAGACCGGTGGGCGCGCCCTGCTGCTCGTCTCGGTCCTGCCGCCCGCCTGGATCGGCGGGACGGCCGTGCTCTCGGTGTCCAAGATCCTGGAGAACATGGAGATCGGCCACAACGTCCTGCACGGGCAGTGGGACTGGATGAACGACCCCGAAATCCATTCCTCGATCTGGGAGTGGGACTCGGCGTCCTCGGCCGACGGCTGGAAGCACTCCCACAACTACCTGCACCACACGTACACCAACGTGCTGGGCAAGGACCGCGACATCGGCTACGCGACGTTGCGCGTCGACCCCGACCAGCCCTGGAAACCGCACCACCTCGTGCAGCTGCTCATCAACGCGGGGCTCGCGCTCGGTTTCGAGTACGGCATCGCCCTCTACGACATCGAGCTCGACGAGGTCGCAGCCGGCCGCAAGCCCTGGGCGCAGGCCCGCACCGAGCTCGGCGGCCTCTGGCGCAAGGTCCGAGGCCAGATCGCCAAGGACTACGTCCGCTGGCCGCTGCTGTCCGGGCTGTCGGCGCCGACCACCCTCGCGGCGAACCTGACCGCCAACGTGGTGCGCAACGTCTGGACCCACGCGGTGATCTTCTGTGGTCACTTCCCGGCCGACGCGGAGACCTTCGCCGAGGAGCAGCTCGACGGCGAGACCCGCGGCCAGTGGTACCTGCGCCAGCTCTTGGGCTCGGCGAACCTCGACGGCTCCCCGCTCCTGCACCTGATGACCGGCAACCTCTCGCACCAGATCGAGCACCACCTGTTCCCGGACATGCCGTCCAACCGCTACGCCGAGGTCGCCCCCGCGGTCCGCGCCCTGTGCGAGCGCTACGGGCTCCCGTACACCAGCGGGCCGCTGCACCGGCAGTACGCCGGCGTCCTCGCCACCATCGCCCGCATGTCGCTGCCCGGCGGTGCCCGGCCGTGACGCCGGCACCGCCCGCGTCCCTCCCGCACCTCCGACGCGAGCCGGCGCTCGAGCCCGTCGATGCGCAGGCAGCCGCCAGCCCACGGCAGGCGACGGCCCAGCCCCCCGAAGGCGAGAGCACGGGAGCGCACTCGACGGCCGTGATCAGGGAATCGTCGATCGGCGCGACCCCCGCTCCACCTCAGGACCTGTTCCCGGAGCTGGTGCGGACGGTCAAGCAGGCCGGGCTGCTGCAGAGGCGCCGCGGCGCCTACCTTGGTCTGTTCGCCCTCAACGGTTTCCTCGCGGCCCTGGGTGTCGCGGCCTTCGTCGTGCTCGGGTCGTCGTGGTGGCAGATGCTCACCGCGGTGTTCGCCGGCCTGGTCTCCACCCAGCTGGCCTTCCTGGGCCACGACGCCGGCCACCGACAGATCTTCGGCCGGAAGCGACCGAACGACGTGGTCGGGTACCTGCACGGCTGTCTCGTCGGGATGAGCTTCGGCGCGTGGGTGGGCAAGCACAACCGCCACCACGCCCAGCCCAACCACGCCGACGGGGATCCCGACATCGACATCCCGGTGTTGGCCTTCAGCGTCGACCAGGTCGCGGGGCGGCGGGGCCTGGTGCGGTGGACCGTCGCCCACCAGGCGATCCTGTTCTTCCCGCTGCTGCTCCTGGAGGGCTGGAGCCTGCACATCACCTCGGCGCAGGCCGCTCTGCGCGGCGAGGTGCCCCGCAGCCGGCTCGAGCTGGCACTGCTCGCGGTCCACGCGGTCGGTTACCTCACGGCCCTGTTCCTCGTCCTCACGCCGCTGCAGGCCATCGTCTTCGCCCTCGTGCACCAGGGTGTGTGGGGGACGTACATGGGGCTCGCGTTCGCGCCCAACCACAAGGGCATGCCGATCATCGAACCCGGCCGGCGCCTCGACCACCTGCACAAGCAGGTCCTGACCGCCCGTAACGTGCGCGGCGGGCCGGTCGTGGACTACGTGCTCGGCGGGCTCAACCACCAGGTCGAGCACCACCTCTTCCCCGCCATGCCGCGACCGAACCTGCGGCGCGCCCAGGTCCTCGTGGCCGCCTTCTGCGCCGAGCACGACCTGCCCTACACCCGGACCGGCGCGCTCGACTCCTACGGGCAGGTCCTGCGCCACCTGCACGCCGTCGGCGCGCCGCTCCGGTCGTCCCACCGCGATATGCCGCGGGGGCGCCGACACCTCGTGAGCTGCTGGAGTGATTTCCGAGCCCGTTGACGGCGCGCCGTGTAGTCTCGAATCGTTGCAGTCCTGTTTTCCCCGCTTTGCGCGCCGGACCACACGACAACGGCTTGCGCGCGTCGGGATGACCTCGGTGCAGCGACCGGCAATGCCGACGGCAGGTCCCTGCGGCGGCCGCGCGACCGAGAAGAGGAATACTGTGATCGAAGGAACCGTCAAGTGGTTCAACGCCGAGAAGGGTTTCGGTTTCATCGCGCCCGATGACGGGAGCAAGGACGTCTTCGTGCACTACTCCGCCATCGAGTCGGGCGGCTACCGCTCGCTCGAGGAGAACCAGCGCGTGAGCCTGACCGTCTCGCAGGGCCAGAAGGGTCTGCAGGCCGACTCGGTGCGGCCGCTCTGATCACCGGTGTGTCGCCGGGCGGAGTCCGCGGAAGCCGCCCGGCCACACCTCTCGACCTCACGGAGTCGGCCACGGCGCTCAGCGCCGCCGTGTGGTCTGCGCACGCACGTCGGGGAAGCGCTCCCGCGCCGTCGTTCTCCGACGACGGTGGTGGATCGGTCTTCGACGCCCACGGGCGCTGCGCCCGGGTCCAGCCCCTGGGGATGCGCACACGGATCACCCTGCTCACGGACGGCCGCACCGTTGTCGAGGCGGAGGTCGACACCGGTCGCCTCATCGACCGCCTCGCTCTCGTCGGGGCTGCTTACGACGCGCTCGTCGCCGTGCTCGCGGAGGAGAACGGTCCAGGGATGCGCCCAGACTGAGGTTCAGATCCGCCGGCGCGCCCGTGGCCCCGCCGACCCGGCCCTCAAACCCCGGCCATCTGCTGGAGGTCCGCGAGACGCACCGCCACCCGGCCCAACAACGGCACCACTTGTCGGGCCGCCCTTGTGCGCGGAGAGGAGCACCTGACACCGTCGACGGCAGCTGCGGGCATCGCCATCGACCACCAGGGCTGGCGGACTTCGGTAGTACGGCCCCCGGGGAGCATCGGGCGCCCCAGAGAGTTGCCGGTCCCCCCATGCTCGATCCATGGCCGCGTCGCGGCCGCTTCCACGGTGGCACGGTCGGCGTCGAGCCATGACGACGCCTGACGACGTCACCCGGAGATCGCACGCGAGCGCGCACCTGAGCGTCGATGGCCTCGGAGATGATCTGGCCGCAGCCTCGCTGCGCAGATCGGCCGAGGGTCTTCTGTCCTGCGGCATCGCCGAGCTGACCGTGGACCTGTCGGCCCTCGGCGACGCCTACCCCAGCTTCGTCACCACCCTCGCCAGGCTGACCTCGACGACTCGAGCGCACAGCTGCGAGCTGTTCCTCGTCGGACTGCACCGCCCCGCGGTGCTCGCGGCCCTCGACGAGGCGCCCCTCGACGAGCTGTTCGCCGTCTATCAAGCCGCGTGCCTGCACGACACCGCCCCGACCACCACCGTCCCACCGGTACCCGGCCGCAGCGCCGTGTCCGCGTGGATGCCCGAGCAGACACCGATGACCACATCGGCGTCGGCTCAGGGCCCGGTTGCGTCCGCCGCACCGTGGGGGGACTCGGCGGACGCAACCGGCGCTCCCCGGCACGCTCGCGCCGACCACGACATCAATTCTCTGATCATGAGCGAGGGAACGGAAATGACCAGTACCGACAACACGAAAGCCACCGAGTGGTTGGATCGCGACCGTCTCGTCGAGCTCCACGTCCTGGCCGCCAACGGCGACACGACCGCCGCAGCTCACGCGGACAAGTGGATGGCCGACGACCCCCTGGCACGACACATGTGGGACAGCGTCGCCCGGACCTGCAACGAACTCGGCGCGTCCTCGGCCTGAAGCGATCACCTGCTCGCCGGTCTCCCACGGATGCAGTCGAGATCGTCCCGTCGACGGTGGCATTCGTCCGGGGGCCGAGCGGCGCTGTTGCCGCATCCTCCGGGAGAACCATGATGTCCGATCACCCGCACGATCTGCAGAAACGTCGGGACATCTGTCGTGCCGAGTTCATGCTCTCCCTGGCGTCCGGGCTCGCTCGTGAGGCCAGTGTCAAGGCGCTGAGATACCGCGCTGCGGCAGCGGGTGTGTCGCTGCACGCGGCAGCACTCGCCGTGCTCTCGACCGAACCGACCGAGCAGCTGCTGATGGACCCACCACCGACGCCGGAGCAGTCGACCCTGCACGGACACCTCTACGCGATCCACCCGGACGCGGCGACGACGACCACGAGCGACGCACGCACTACCCGGTCGACATCGACGCCGCTGAGGGTTGCTGGCACCAGCCGTCCCGACGCCCTTCTGCCGAGGCGGCCAGGAAGGACAGACATGGCACGCAAGAACCCGCATGAGCGGCAGGACGAGCGCGACGTCGAGCGAGCGGCAAGGATGATCGCCGACGCGCACGGGCTGACAGGTGCCCAAGGCTTCCGCGCGTTGGGAGACCGCGCCGCCCACGCCGGTATCTCGCTCCACGCTGCAGCGCTCGCTGCGGTGTCGACCAACCCGCGCGACGAGCTGCGGTATGAACCGCCCCGGCGTGTCCGGAGAGCTATGGGCTTGAGTGCTCGGGCTCGGGTTGAGCTTGGCGTTGACGGTAGTGGGCGTGTTCGAGTTCGACGGGTGGGATGTCGCCGGCGGTGCTGTGCAGGCGGCGGTGGTTGAACCAGTCGACGTACTCGAGGGTGGCGATCTCGACCTGTTCGACGGTCCGCCAGGGCGCTCTTGGCTTGATCAGCTCGGTCTTGAACAGGCCGATGGTCGACTCGGCCAGAGCGTTGTCGTAGGCGTCGCCGACCGAGCCGACCGAGGGCGCGGCACCGGTCTCGGCGAGGCGTTCGGTGAAGGCGATCGAGGTGTACTGCTCGGGTTCAAGGGGTCGTCGCAACACCCTGGTCGAGGAGGGTGTTGTGGCAGCAGGACGAGCACGAGGACGCGCGTCAGTTCGGGCGGGACGGGCGCCGATGCAGTCGCCGGGTCGGCCGCCGGCGAATCAGCGCGATGTGCAGCGACGGTTCTGGCGGTTGATCGCTGAGGGTCTGTCCAGCGAAGACGCTGCGCTGGGCTGCGGTGTGTCGGTCCCGGTCGGCTCGCGGTGGTTCCGTGACGGTGGCGGGATGCCGCCGCTCACCCTCGACGAGCCCCTCGGCCGGTATCTCTCGTTCGCCGAGCGCGAGGAGATCGCGCTGCTGCGGGCCCAGCAGCTCGGGGTGCGCGAGATCGCCCGCGCGATCGGGCGCGACGCCTCGACGATCTCCCGCGAGCTGCGCCGCAACGCCGCCACCCGCAGCGGGCGGATGGACTACCGGGCCTCGGTGGCGCAGTGGCACGCCGAGCGGCAGGCCCGCCGCCCCAAGGCCGCCAAGCTCGCCGGCAACGACCGGTTGCGCGAGTACGTGACCGAACGGCTCGCCGGCCGGGTCACCGCCCCTGACGGGCGCCCGATCGCGGGTCCGCAGGTGCCGTGGCGCAAGCGTCGACACGGGCCGCGTCAGGATCGGCGGTGGGCCACCGCGTGGAGTCCGGAGCAGATCGCGCATCGGTTGCCGGTGGAGTTCCCCGACGATGAGTCCATGCGGGTCTCCCACGAGGCGATCTACCAGTCGATCTACGTGCAGGGACGCGGGGCGCTGCGCCGCGAGCTGGCCGCGTGTCTGCGCAGCGGGCGGGTGCTGCGGGTGCCCCGGGCCCGGGTGCGCGGGCGGGGCAAGAAGTTCGTCACCCCGGAGGTGATGATTAGCGAGCGGCCGGCCGAGGTCGAGGATCGGGCGGTGCCCGGACACTGGGAAGGCGACCTCATCCTCGGGCTGGGCAGCTCCGCGATCGGCACCCTGGTCGAGCGCGCGACCCGCTTCACGATGCTGCTCGAGCTGCCCCCAATGCCCGGGCACGACGGCTCGAGGACCAAGAACGGGCCGGCGATGGCCGGGCACGGCGCCGAAGCCGTCCGCGATGCCATCGCCGCCCAAATCACAACGCTGCCCGAGGCGCTGCGGCGGACGCTGACCTGGGATCAGGGCGCGGAGATGGCCCAGCACGTCGCGCTGCGGGTCGACACCGGCCTGGAGATTTACTTCTGCGATCCGCACAGTCCCTGGCAGCGCGGCACGAACGAGAACACCAACGGGCTGCTGCGCCAGTACTTCCCCAAAGGCACCGACCTGTCCCGCCACGGCCGCGACGAGCTCGACGCCGTCGCCGCCGCGCTCAACACGCGACCCCGCAAGACCCTCGGCTGGCGCACCCCTGGCGAAGCCCTCCAAGATCACCTACTGTCGGCCCAGTAGCTGGTGTTGCGACGACCAGTTGAATCTGCGCTGGCTGCCGGCGTCGGAGTGATGCACTAGCCCACCGAGCTCGGTGATGCCTTCCTGGCGGCGCGTCCAGACGGCCTGCTCGAGAGCGTCGAGCACCAGGCTGGTGCGCATGCTGGTGGCGGCCCGCCAGCCGAGAATGCGCCGGGAGTAGGCGTCGAGGACGAACGCGACGTAGACCATCCCTGACCAGGTCGCGACGTAGGTGAAGTCCGCGACCCACAACCGGTCCGGCGCGGGCGGGTTGAACTCGCGTCCGACCAGGTCGCGGGCGCGCGCTTGGTCGCCGGGGATGGTGGTGCGGATCCGGCGGCCGCGGCGCACGCCGGCCAGGCCCTGGGCGCGCATCAGTCGCTCCACGGTGCAGCGAGCGACCGGGATGTCCTCTCGGTTGAGCTGGGCCCAGACCTTGCGGGCGCCGTAGACGCCGTAGTTCTCCCGGTGCACCCGGGCCACCTCGCCGGTCAACTGCTCGTCTCGCTGCGCGGCCGGCGACGGTTCGGCGAGGGTGCGGCGGGCGTCGTAGTAGGTGGACGGGGCGATCGGTGCACCCAGCTCGACGAGCTGGTCGCAGATCGACTCGACGCCCCATCGCCGCCCACAGCTTGTGTGGGCGGCGTGCTCGTTGATGAACCTCACGAGCGTCGCGGTGGCCGGTCGATCTCGGCCGCGAAGAAAGCCGAGGCCGCCTTGAGGATGTCGTTGGCCCGCTTCAGCTCGGCGTTCTCCCGACGCAGGCGCTTGAGCTCGTTGAACTCCTCGCTCGTGGTCCCGGGCCGGGCTCCGCCATCGATCTCGGCCTGGCGGACCCACTTGCGCACCGTCTCTCCGGTGCCAATCCCGAGCTTCTCCGCGACCGCGTTCATCGCCGCCCACGGCGACTCGTAGTCCGCCCGGACCTCGGCGACCATGCGCACCGCCCGCTCCCGCAACTCCGGCGGATAGGGCGGCTGGGACCGACGTGTCATGACCAGATCTCCTCAGACGGACTGGTCTCCGGACACGCCGGGGCGGTTCACTCGGAGGCCACCCACCCGCCTCCCGCATCACCAACCTCTGTGGTCAGTACAGCTAGACGTCCCGCCGTGGGCGAGCACCGGGTGGAACACGTACTCATGACCGCGGACACCGTCCCAGTCTTGCTCGATCACTTCACTGATCATGCGACGGAGCCGACCAGCCACGTCCTCGAGAGCGCTTGGGAACGGAACCCGGCGCCCGCGCGTTCGAAGCTCGCGCCATAGAAAGGGGTCGCCCCGCAGCGCCCACTGGGCGGGTTCCAGCACGAACAGGTGGTTCATCGTGTGGCCCGAGGGCACGCGCACCTCCTCAAACACTTCAGCATTGGAGAGACCCGCTTGCACCTTCTCGACGGCCAGCTCGCGCTGCTTGGCTGTTCGGCGATCAGCCCGGCTGACCGAGGCCCGGCTTGAGAGTCCCTACGTCGAGTCCGCAGTCTCGGCAGCCATCGTCGGCTCGCCATGCTCGAGGTAGGTAGCGCCCTCGTCGGCCACCGCGCGGATGCGCCGGGAGATGCGGGAGATGACGAGGTCGTCGAGATCGTTCATGCCGACCCACCGCCAGTCATCAAGCTCGCTGCCGTCGAGGTTGATTCGGTGCTCGTCGGCGCCGAGGGAGCCGCAGTCGAACAGGAACAGCAGCTTGTCGCCCTCGTTGCCGTTCGGAGCCCAGTCGATGCCGAGAATGCGGATGACGGGCCGGTCGAGGCCGAGCTCCTCGGCGATCTCGCGCCGGCACGCCGCCGCCGGCGACTCACCGCGCTCGACGTAGCCCCCGGGGATGTCCCAGGTGTCCTTGTAGGTCGGGTGCACGAGCAAGACCCGCCCCTGGTCGTCGAAGAACAGGGCGCCGGCGGCTACTCGGGGCGTCGCGAAGCTGTCGCTCGGGTCCGTCACGCCATCGAGCCTATGCGGCGGCTCAGGCGAGGTGCAGACGGCTCGCGAGCTGCTCTAACGCGACGCTACGGGCGCCGCGGTTGTTGCGCAGCCAGCTCAGCACGAGCTGGCGGCTGATCGCGTGGTGTCGAATCTGCTCGGGCGCGAGCTGCTCGGCCTGGAGGAGCACACCCAGGGCATCGTCGCGACGGCTCCGGGCCGTGTACGCCCGGGCAGTCTCGATCGCGTGGCGGACCTGACGCTCGACGGGTAGCGCGGACGCGTCGATCCGAGGGGCGAGGTCGACGGCGATCTGGACGTCGCCCAGCTCCATGGCTGTGGTCATTCGGTGGAGCGCCACGTTAGTCGGCCCGAACGCAGTCCACATGGCGTTCTGGTCGCGCCCGAGCCGGCTGGCGCTTTCCTGAGCCTCGTCCAGGAACGAGAGGGCGGCGGCGCGGTCGTCGGCGCGAGCCGCCGCGACGGCGCCCGTCAGGAAGAGCGTTCCGTAGACCGAGAGCAGGGCGTCATCAGCCCGAGGACCGAGCTGGGGCTGGAGGAGGTCGGCCGCGGCGCGGGTGAGGTCGACGCTGGCTGCGAACCGACCCGTGGAGTGCAGGGCGTGGGTGACCGATCGAAAGAGCGATCCAAGAACAACGGGATTGCCGGACCTTTGTGCGGCGGTGAGCCCGCGCTCGGAGGCGATCCAGGCGAGGTCGGTCTCCCCGAGCTTGGTCAACACGGAGACGGCGACCTGGTAGGTGAGCCCGAGTAGACCTTGCACCCGGCCGAAGTCCTCGACGTCGGCCGTGCGGGTGGCCCGTAGGGCGTCTTTGAGGATGAGCGGGACGCGCGCCGTCACGTACGCGTACCGGCTCGCCTGGTAGGCCTCGAACGCCGAGGCGACATCCCGCTCCACGTTGTCGAGACTGACCGGCTCGTCGTCGGCGTTGCTGGCCCCGAGGAGCGGAGCGAGCTGGCTGTAGTCCATCAGGGCCGCGCGTAGCGCGGGCACGGTGTTGACGCCGCTGTCGTCGGTCCAGTCGAGGAGTGTGGGCTCGCCGACGAGATCGCCGATGGCGACGTCCAGGGCGTCGGCCAACCGACGGATCACCGACAAGCGGTCGAGTTCGATCCGATTGTTCTCGACGCGGCTCAGCCAGTCCTCGGTACGCCCTACCAAGCCGGCCAGCACCAGCTGTGACTGTCCCCGTCGCCGGCGGTAGAACGCGATTCGCTCGCCAATGGTCATCGTCTCGGTCATTCCGCGCATGACGATCACCTTCTTCCGAGGTCGCTGAACAACCCCGGAATTTTCTTCCGGGTCCTCGCTCCCGACCGCTCTGACGCTAGCCGCACAGGCCCGCAGGGCGCAGTCGTTTCAGTCAGGAGCCAGCCGTGACCACAAGTTCAGCCCGACCTGCCTCCGCCTCGGTCGGAGTTCGTCGCTTCTACAGCGTTCCCGAGGCAGCGCGGCTCATCGGCACCGCACCGGTGACGCTCTACCGCGCGATCCGCGCCCATGAGTTCCCCGCGGTCCGCATCCGCGGTCGCCTGATCGTCCCCGCTCAGGCGTTGGACGCCATGATCGAGACTGCGATCTCGGAGCAGAGCGTCATTAGCGCTGCCGCGTGGGTCCAGGTCCCGGCGAAACCCGCGCGGGAGTCCTGATGCCGAGCGTCGGGCTGTTGATCCTTGGAGCCGTCCTCGGCGCGTTCATCTGCGCCAAGACCAGGTCGGCCGCCGGGGCCGTCGTCTTCTCGCTGATTGCCTTGGTGCTGTTCATCGGCACTCCGATCGGCCAGGGCCTACCGGGAGCTATCGGCGGCTTCATGTCGGCCGTGGATCAAGCGACGACTCCAGCGTTGTCGGGCGAGCCAGGGGCACCGAGTGACGGCTAACGGTCAAGGCGCTCGCCTTCGGCTTCCAACGGTCTCGCTCAAGGCCGCGGGGCCGAGGAGCGATGTCGAGCCGCCGTCCGGCGGCGCCCGAACTGAGCCCACCGAGCGTGAGCGGGCGTTCCTCCCGCCTCAAGGGCGCCGATGGCGCCGCTGCGCGGCCGGACTGCGTCCGTCCCTTGACCCGAGAGACCTCGACGGCCCGCGGCGCCCCGAAGCGGGGTGCAGGCAGGAGGGAGCGCCTGCACCCGCCGACCGGCGGGCCCCCATCACCAGCTGTGCAGCGGACGCAGCTGATCACCTCTTGAGGAGCACCAAGATGAACGAGACGACATTGACGCTCGTCGGGAACCTGACCGAGGCGCCGGAGCTGCGGTACCTGCCAAGCGGGGCGGCACGAGCAGGCTTCACGGTTGCCTCGACGCCGCGGCGCCTCGACCGCCAATCCGGTTCGTGGGTCCACGGGGACGCGCTGTTCCTGCGGTGCGTCGCATGGGGTCCGCTCGCGGAGAACGCCGCGGAGTCACTGGGCAAGGGCGACCGCGTCGTCGTGGTGGGCCGCCTACGGCAGCGGTCGTTCGAGACCGCCGAGGGCCAGCGTCGGCAGGTGATCGAGCTGGAGGTCGACGAGCTCGGTGCGTCGTTGCGCTTCGCCACGGCGCGTCACCACCGCGTCAACGCGTCAGCGGCCGATGCCGACGGGGCGACGCCCGTCGAGGGCCTGGTGAGCAGCGATGGCTGACTCGAACTGGCGCGGTCAGGCGGCCTGCCGCGGAGTGGACCCGGAGCTGTTCTTCCCGGAGTCTTCGGGCGAGCCGCTCGTGCGCAAGCAGGTAGCGGCGGCGAAGGCGGTGTGCCGAGTCTGCCTCGTCCGCGACCGTTGCCTCGCCGACGCGCTGCTGCGGCTGCCGCACGGCATCGCAGGAGGGCTCACGGAGCAGGAGCGTCGCCGAGTGCGGTCGGCGGACAGCCTCGCCAAGGCCGACACTCCGCGGTGGCAGGCACTCCTCGACGCCGGGCGCTCGCACCCGGAGATCGCGCACGAGTGCGGGGTGACGGTACGGACCGTCGACCGCTGGGTGTCCCGACTTCGCGAGGAGGTCGCGTCGGGCCGAGGTGATCCTCGGTGAGCGCGATCGAGGTAAGCCGGCGCGAGCGGGCGGCGTGGTCGACGCGGGAGCACGTGCGTCGGGTCGCGGTCATCGCCTTCGACACGACCGAGCAGCAGGAGCCGATCGAGGGCTTCCACGGGGTGTCCCGGCCTGTGCTCTCCGACCCGCTTGCCGGTGTGCGGGCTGGACGGCTCGTCGCCGTCGTCGCGGCGGGTGCGCTGCGGGACTGGGCGTTGCGGGCCCGCGGTGCTGGCCACAGCTGGGACGCGGTCGGTCGGGCCCTGGAGCTTCCCGAGGACTCGGTCGAGACCACCCGTGCGGAGGCGGCATGGGAGTGGCTCATCGAGCACCGACCGCCGGCTCCCACGGCGAGCACCGCGCCGGACTCGGCGGTGTGGGCCTGCACGACCTGCCGTGGCCGGGTGCGCGACAGCGGCCCGTTCGCCTCCCACCCGGACGACCAGGAGGCAGGCCACCTCGCCGACTGCGCCCGCCGCGCGGCGGCACTCGAGGCATGGCGGAACGACGAGGAGGGAGAGCGCGATGAGTAGCCGCCGAACCTCGAGCGGGACACCACACCGCGGCGCCGGACCGACAATGCCGCTGCTGCTGGGCGTCGAACTGGTCCGAGCCGACGTCGCCAGCCACCTGTTCGGGCTCGAGCTCGGCGAAGCGCCCTGTGGCGGTCCGATCACGTGGGCCCTGATCATCGACGGCGTCGTGGCCGGGCGGACCGACGAGCCCATGACCGACGACGCCGCGCAGGGCTGGGCGCGCCGGATCGCCGGGGAGGGCGTGCATTTCCAGCTCGCCCGTGCCGCCGGGGGCTACTGGCTCGCCGATGCCGGTGACGGCTCGCGGACCCGGGGCGGGTGGTCGCGGTGATCGCGACGGTGCTGATCCTGGCGCTATTGGCTGGAGCGGTCGTGGTGTCGATGATGCGCGGCGCGGTCCGCCAGGCGCTGCTGTTCGGGGCGCTGGCGAGTCTCCCGGCGACCACCCTGATCCAAGCGCTGTCGTGGCCGGCGCTGCTCGTGGCCGGCGCGGTGCTCGCGCTGGTTGCCTGGCACCGCTGGTCGCGCAGCCGCTCGATCGTGTCTCGCTGGTCGGCGCGGTCGCGTCGCCGCGCGGGCGTCGCCTCCAGCCTGGACGTGGCCCGGCACGCCGGGACGGTGGCGACCCGCCGGCGCGCGGGAACCGTTCGGCCGTCGCTGGGCTCGCTGACCCGCCGCGAGGGGTGGGCGACCCCGACCTCGGCGGTGGGGGTGGAGCTGTGCCGGGTGGGGCTGCAGCGGGTGTGGTCCTCGGTCGAGGACGTGACCCTGGTGTTCGGGGGCCCGCGTACCGGCAAGACCGGCTGGCTGGCCGGCCGGATCCTCGACGCCCCCGGCGCCGCGGTGGTGACCTCGACCCGCACCGACCTGCTGGAACTCTGCGCCCCGATCCGGCAACGGAACCGGGGGCCGGTGTTCGTGTTCAACCCGGTCGGGCTGGGCGGGCTGCGGTCGACGATCAGCTTCGACCCGCTAACCGGATGTGCCGACCCGGTAACGGCGATGGAGCGCGCGACCGACATGGTCGCCGCCACCTCCCGCGCCTCGCATGGGGACGCGGAGCGGTGGGACGCCCAGGCACGGCGGGTACTCGCGGCACTGCTGCACGCCGCCGCACTCGGGCGGGGGTCGATGCGCGATGTGCTCGGCTGGGTGGCCGACAACGACCGTGCCTCCCGTGAGGTCCCGGCGCTGCTGCGGCGCTCGCAGGTGGAGACCTTCGATAAGGCGGCCGAGCAGTTCGTCACCACCAACGACCGCACCCGTACCTCGATCACCAACTCGATCATGCCCGCCCTGGGGTGGCTCAACCATCCCGACGCCGCTGCTGCCGCCGCACCCACCGACCAGCCCTTCGACGTCGAAGCTCTGCTCGAGTCACAGGCGACGGTGTTCCTGCTCGGTGCGGAGGAAGCCGACACCGGCCCCCTGGTCTGCGCACTCACCGGGCACATCGCCCGTGAGGCCCGCCGCCTCGCCACGGCGAAGCAGGCGGGGCGGCTCGATCCGCCGCTGCTTCTGGCGTTGGACGAGGCGGCGCTGATCAGTCCGGTGCCGCTGGAGAACTGGACCGCCGACATGGGCGGGCGCGGGGTCACGATCATCGCCCCGTTCCAGTCGAGAGCCCAGCTCCTCGCGCGATACGGGGAGCACAAGACCGCAACGATCCTGAACAACACCGGCTCGGTGATGCTGTTCGGCGGCACCCGCGACCAGGCCGACCTGCAGTTCTGGGCGACCCTGGCCGGGGAGCGCGACGAGCGCATCACCACCACCGACCTTCACGGTCGGGTCGCGTCGCGGTCGGTGCGAAAGGTGCCGGTGCTCGCGCCGGCGCAGATCGCGAACCTCCCGGCCGGGAAGGTCGTCGTCTACCGGCGGGGTATCGCCCCGGTGATCGGGCGGGCCCGTATGGCGTGGACCCGCAGCGACGTCCGCGCCCTGCGCGCGCAGCCCGCGGTCGGCTGGCTGGGCCGGCAGCAGCGGGCCCGAGCGTGGGCCGAGGTCGGCTTGACCGCGGTGCTACGACGGCTCGCCAGCCCACGACGGACCACGTGGCGGGCTCGCGGGGCGGTGCTGTGGCGGCGAATGACCACCCGGCGCGGCAGCACAAGCGTGCCGGCATCGCGCCCGCCTTCCGACGAACGGCCACCGCTGGTGATCGACGTCGACCCGGTCGTCCCGCCCGTGCTCGGCGAGCACGACCACCCGTACAGCAATGACCAGAGGTGGGTGCGATGAGCCAGCCAGAGCAGCAACCCGACCGCCCGCAGGCGGCGCTGCGGTGGCCAGCCGAGCGGCACACGGCCTACCTCGACAGTCGCCCGGACGGCACCTCGCCCTACAACCCGGCCGCCGAGTACGGCGATCGCGACTGGCGCGAGCCGGCCTCCGAAGCCGAAGCCGCCGCCCGCACCGCCTACCTACGCGAGCACTTCCCGCCAGCGCCGGGCTGGACGCCGCGCCCGCTAACCCCGGTCGAGAACGCGCTCCAGGACGCCCAGGAGCGCGCCGTGCTCTCCGAGCGCGCCCACGACTCCGACCCCGACGCCTGGGCCGACTACTACCGGCTCCAGGCCGTGGACAGGCTCGCGCCGCTCCCGACCCATGACACGCTCGACGACCTCCCGGTCGACGAACACGGACAGCCCGACCCCCTCGCTTCGGCGGAGTGGCGTGACGAGGAGCAGGTTGCCCTCGCTCACCGAGCCGATGAGACCGCCTTCGACGGACGACCCGGCGACACCGCCGACGCCCCTGCCGGCCCGGAGCGTCTGCGCCAACGCCTCGAGAACTTGCGCGCCGCACGTGCCGCAGAGGCGGTCGAGAGCGTGCCGGACGAGGACGAGGAGCGGCGCGAGCATCTGCTCCGGTGGCACGACGACGACCACCGCGCCATTGATGTCGGCGCCGATCTCGACTCCTCCCACGAGACCGGCGACAGCGGGAGCGGTTCCAGCGGACCGGGGTGGGGTCGGTGACCCGCCGCCCGCCCGGCCAGGCCGGACCTAGCGACGGCGAGTTCGCCCGAGTGGAGGCCCTGGCCGGGCTGGCCCGAGAAGTGGACGGCCTGCGCCGCGGACTGGACGCCCTGCTCGGAACCCCGACTCGGGTGGACGACCTCGCACGCACCGTCGCCCAGCTCGCCGACGCGTTCGCAGCCACCCCGGCCCGGCCAGGCCCGACCGTCGCGCCGTCATGGCTGACCGCACCCACCGACAGCGAAGCGCTAGCGCGACTGCTCGAGGAGCTGTGCCGGTGGCTGCAGGCGGTGTTCCTGCGCTACCCCGACGGGGTCGCGGTGCTGCCCGAGTGCTGGCTCTGGCACCCCGACGTCGTCGAGGAACTGCTCTGGCTGATGTACGCGTGGCGTGCCGCCTACGAGGGCCGCGGCGCCTCGGTGCAGCTGGCGGGGGACTGGCACGACCGGCAACGCCCTGGCGTGGTGCGCCGCCTCAAGACCGCGGCCGGATCCTGCTCCCGGGAACGCCACCAGACCCGTCCCGGCTGGGCTGGCGCGCCGTCGGGTGCGACGCCGGTGCCCGGGGTCGAGGCCGCGACGTCGATCGCCTGGTGGTGGGCCAGCGCCCGCGACGACGCACCTCCTGAGCCGGCCCCCGACAGCACAACGGCACAGGGCGGTACCGGGCTCGGCGCCGCGGTCGACGGTGCCGAGCGCGGGCGGTGGTCGCGATGACCGCCGCCGACCAGGCCGAGACCCGCGCGCAGCAGCGCGCCCGCGAGGCCGCGGAGCGGGCCGAGTGGGACCGGCTATCGAAGATCTACTTCGCGCACATGAACGCGGTCGCGCCCGACCAGTTCCACTGCTTCTGCGGCAGCCTCGACGACCTCCGCCACGCCGTCGCACGCCTCGACCACGAAGCCACACGCAACCCTGGCGCGAAAGCAGGCCGGTCGTCTGGTCGGGCGGCATCCTCCGCGACCTCTCGTGGCGCCCTTCGAGCTGCTGGGCACGTCGACCAGGACGAGCAGCGTCGTGAGCAGCTAACCCAGTGGCACGCGGCCGACCGCACCGTCGAGCGCGGCAGCGTCGACGTCGACGCGGGCTGATCGACGATGGCCGACACCGATAACGCGTTGGGCAATCGAGCGCCGGACGAGCGCAGCAAGGGTTGGCTGCTCTGGCTCCCCGGACTCGCGGTCGCACTCGGCGCCGCCATCGCCACCGCGCACGGGTTGTTCGAGGTCGCCGTCGCCGCCCGCGTCCCGACCGGCATCGCCTGGCTCTACCCACTGATCACCGACGGGCTCGCCCTGGTCGCCTACGGCGCCACAGCTCGCCTGCGCGACGGGGCGGCTCGCTACGCGTGGGTCGTGGTCGTCACCGCCGCAGGCCTCTCCGGTCTCGCCCAAGCGACCTACCTCGCCGGCGGACCCGCCGTCGAGGTCGCTCCCGCCCTGCGGTTCGGAATCGGCGCCTGGCCCGCTGTCGCCGCGGCGGTGGTCGCCCACCTGCTCTACCTGCTCGCCGCCGCGAGCCCCCGTGCTGTTCAGCCCGAACCCGTTCATTCGACAGGGTTCAACGTCGGCGCTGTACAGGCGCAGGTCCTGCCCGGCGGCGTTCAGCCCGCTCCCGGGCCGAACGCGGACCCGGTCGGCGCCGAGGGCGCCGACGACAGCAGGTCGGTTGTCGGGCCCCCGCGGGCGGCGCCTTCGCCGGCTCGCGACCGGGCCGAGGCGGCCGCGTCGCGGCATGCCCAGCGTCACGGCGTCTGGCCCACCGTCTCCGAGCTCGAGACCACCGCCGAGGTCTCCCGCGGGCCGCCGCGGCCGCGCTCAAGGCCCTCCGCGACCGACCGCTTCCCCTCCGCCTGATCAACACCAGCGACAACGACACCACCGACGAGGCCCAACCATGACCACCCAGCAGCCGACCACCACGACCACGAGCACCAACCAGAACCGAGACAAGGACCAAGAACCAAGAACAGCAACCGACACCGATCACTACACCGAACAGACGACAAGACACGAGCAACAAGACCCAAGAACGAAAAGATCAAGGGAAAGATCAGAAGACGCACACCGAGGCATCACGATCCGAGGGTTCCGGCCGACCTCCGACCGGCCGGCGGTCGGGAACGCCCGCTCCAGGTGCATTGTTGATCTTGGGTGGCGGCGCAAGGCCCATCGGCAGAGGTGGTCCGGGTGCTGAGCGTCGCGACGGGCTACAACCCGGACTACCTGTTGAAGGAGGTCGCGACGGGGCGGGAGAACTACTACACCGGCGCGGTCGCCGAGGGCGAGCCGCCGGGTCGCTGGTGGGGTGCGGGCGCCGAGGCGCTCGGCCTGAGCGGCGAGGTCGACGCGCAGGACATGATGGCGATCTACTCGCGGTTCCTCGATCCGCGCGTCGAAGGCTTCCGCGACCCCTCGCGGTGGGACGAGCTCAGCGAGGACGCGACGCTGGGTCACGCCGGGCGCGCCTACAAGTCAGCGGAGCAGTTGTACGCAGAGGCCCTCGAACGCGAACTGAACGCCTCGGCTGAACGTCGCGACGAGCTCCGCGTCGAGGCCAGCAAGGCGGTGCGGCAGAACGTCGCCTTCCTGGACCTGACGTTCAGCGTTCAGAAGTCGGTGACGCTGCTGCACACAGCGTTCGAAGCCGAGGAGGTCAAGGCCCGCGCCGCAGGTCTCGACGACGACGCGGCCGAGTGGGGCCGGCTGCGGGAGACCGTCGAGAGGGCGATCTGGAGGGGCAACGACGCCGCGCTGTCCTACCTGCAGGAGCACGCCGGCTACGCCCGGGTCGGTCACCATGGCGGCACCGCGGGCCGGTGGATCGACGCGCAGAACTGGGTCGTCGCCAGCTTCTTCCAGCACGACTCCCGCGACCACGACCCGCAGCTGCACATCCACAACGCCACCCTCAACCGCCAGCACAGCGTCGACGACGGGCAGTGGCGCACGCTGGACTCCCGCGCGATCCACCGGCTCAAACCGGCCGCGGCCGCGGTCGGGGAGCGCACCACCGACGAGGCGCTGATCCACGACCTCGGAGTGGCGATGGTGATGCGCCCCGACGGGATGGCGAGGGAGGCGACCGCGGTCGACCCTGGCTCGCGGGACATGTTCTCCTCGCGCTCCCACAAGATCAGCGGGCGGGCGGCGGAGCTGATCGAGGCGTTCGAAGCCTCACGGGGGCGGGACGCGACCGGGCTCGAGCGGGACCGGATCAAGCGGCAGGCCACCCTGGCCACCCGTGCCGCGAAGTCCCACGGCGGCGAGACCCGCGAGCAGTTCCTCTCCCGCGTCGACGACGAGCTTCGGGCCGAGGTCATCGGCGGGCTCACCGGGGTCGCGCACGCCGCCCGTGCCCAGCACGAGCAGGACCAAGCCGCACCGGAGCGGTTCGCGGCGGCGGAGGTGATCGAGGCGGCACTCGAGGCGGTCCAGGCCAGGAAGACCAGCTTCACCCACGCCGACCTCGTCCGTGAGATCAACGCGCTCCTGCCCGACCACCTCGGCACGCCCCAGGGCACCGACGTCGCCGCGCTGCTGCACGGCCTCGCCGACCAGGCCATCGCCCTGGTCGAGCACGTCGACCAGATCGAGGCGGCCGCGCCGGGTGAGGGGCTCGAGCCCGACACGTTGCGGCGCCGCGACGGGACGTCGATGTACGCGGCGCCGGGCGGACGCTCCTACGTCACCCGCGAGCACCTGCGCAGCGAGAACCGCCTCCGCGCGGCCACCGCCGCCCGCGACGGGGAGCGGCTCACCCCGAGCAAGGCTGCCCGGTTCGTCGAGCACCTGCGCGGCGAGGGCATCGAGCTCGGCGTCGACCAGGCCGCCGCCGTAACCGGGGTCCTCACCTCAGGGGCGCGCCTCGAGACCCTCATCGGACCCGCGGGCACCGGCAAGAGCTTCGTCGTCGGGTCGCTGGCCCGCGCCTGGAGCGACCCCACCCACCGCCTCCCCGAGGAGCCCGAGCGCCGCGTGTTCGGGCTGGCCACCGCCCAGCTCGCCGCCGACGTCCTCACCGACGAAGGACTGACCACCGCCAACACCGCCCGCTGGCTGGCCACCCAGCGCCGACTCGACTCCGCCCAAGCGACACACCGGCCCGCCCTCGACGCCGACGAGCCCTGGCGGCTGCGCCACGGCGACCTGCTGGTCGTCGACGAGTCCTCCATGGCCGACACCGCCGCCCTCGCCGCGGTCCACGCCTACGCTGACGAGGCCGGCGCCAAGCTGCTGCTCGTCGGCGACCCCCGCCAGCTCGGCGCCGTCGGCGCCGGCGGCGCCATGGACCTCGTCGCCCAGTCGGGCGCGCGCTACGACCTCGCCGACGCGCGGCGCTTCACCCACGAATGGGAACGCGACGCCTCGCTGCGCCTGCGCGCCGGCGACCCCGAGGTCATCAAGGCCTACCAGCGCCACGGGCGCCTGCTCGACACCGGGAGCCTCGCCGACGCCGAAGCCTCCGCGACCCGGGCCTGGCTGGCCGACACCCTCGCCGGCCACCGCTCCCTGCTCGTCGTCGACACCAACGACGCCGCCGCGCGCGTCTCCTCCTCGATCCGCGACGAGCTCGTGCGCCTCGGCCGCGTCACCGAGCACGGCCTGCCGTTGCGCGACGGCACCACAGCCGGGGTCGGCGACATCGTGCAAGGACGGCGCCTGGCCCGGGACCTCGCGGGCTACGAGGGCAACCGCCGCGGCCCGGTCAACCGCGAGCACTACCGCGTCACCGGCGTCCGCGACGACGGCGCCCTCAATGTCGTAGTCGTCGCGGCCGGCGAACCCTTCCACCCACGAGCGAATAGCGAAGTCGGCTTCACGGAGGCCGCGGGGGAGAGGCTCGTGCTCCCACCCGAGTACGTGGCCGACCACCTGACGCTGTCCTACGCGGGCACCGTGCACGCCGCCGAAGGCGCCACCGTCTACAGCGCCCACCCCGTGGTCACGCCGCGCACCGACCTCAACGCCCTCTACGTGGGCTTGTCGCGCGGCCGCGAGGCCAACACCGCCCACGTTGCCACCCTCACCGGGCCCGACGACGCCGCCCAGGGCTCCGAGACCGACGTGGTGCGCCGCGACCCGCGCGCCGTCCTCGCCACCATCCTCAGCACCCGCGAGGCCACCGACGAGGTGCACCGATCCGCCACCACCGCCCAGGAGGACGCCGAAGCCCGCGCCGCCTCGGTGCAGACCGCGGGGGAGCGGTTCGCCGACGTCGCACACGAAGCCGCCACCGAACGCACCGCCCGTTGGCTCGACGCCCTCGTCGCCCACGACGTCCTCGACCCACACGACCGGCAACGGGTCGCCGCCGAAGACGGCACCGCCGGGCTGACCCGCCTGCTGCGCCAGGCCGAGATCGCCGGCCACGACCCCGCCGAGGTCCTGCGCGGGGCCATCGCCGACCGCCCCCTCGACGGCGCCCGGCGGGTCAGCGACGTCCTCCAGGGCCGCATCCGCGCCGAGCACACCTTCGAACCCGCCGGCGACACGTGGTCGGACTGGCTCCCCCTCGAGATCGACCCCGCCACCCACCGCTACCTCGAAGCGCTCGCCGAGGCGGCCGACACCCGAACCCGCGACCTCGGTGAACAGGTCGCCGCGCAACCCCCGGTCTGGGCCCTCCGCGCTCTCGGCGCGGTCCCCGACGACGACGCGGCCCGCGACACGTGGATGGCCAGCGCGGGCGCGATCGCCGCCCACCGCGAGCTCGGCGGCCACGCGCTCGACGACAACGGCGATAAGGACGGCACGGCGAGGACGCAACCACCCGACAACCCCAGTGACGGGCGGCCTGCGACTGCCACCGAGGTGCTCGGCTCCGCCCCGCCGCGGGGGCACGTCGAGGCCTACGCCGCCTACCGCGCCGCGCACCGCGCTGCGGACCTGCCCGACCACCAGCGCGACGAGCTCGAATGCTCACCCGCCGGCCACCGCGTCCGGGTCCGCGCATGGGAGCGCGAACAGGCCTGGGGCCCGGCCTACGTCGAGAACCTCCTCGCCGGCACCCGCCAAGCCGAAGCACGCCACCGGCAGACCGCCGAACTACGACGCGCCGAGGCCGACGCCGTGCCCGAATACGTCGAGCGCGACCGCCTTGCCCGCGAGGCCGACCACGCCTCCGCCCTGGCCGAGAGCCTGGAGCGCCACGGCACCAAGCTCGAGCAGCAGTCCCAGACCTACGCCGAGTGGTACGCCGCCACCGCCATGACCCGCGCCCTCGGCGAGGCCTCCGCGGAGTACCTGGCCGAGCAGCACGCCGCCGACGAGCCGCAGCCGGCCATCACCGCCGAAGAATGGCTCGCCCTCGACTGCGCCGCCCGCCACGAGGACGACGCCCACCGCGACATCACCGACATCGATCTCGACGAGCGCCCCCAGCCGACCGAGCAGGTCACCGAGGCGGACAACGACGACTCCCGCCGAGCGCCCGAGCTCGACCGGGCGGAGGACGATCGCCATGCGGACGTCCCCGGCGCCGAGGAACGGGTCGATGCCGGGACCAACAACCCCATCAACCGCGACGACGAGCCCCGGGCGGAAACCGACGTCCCCGACATCCGCGACACCGCCGACGCGACACCGCGCGGCGTCGACGAGGACAGCATCCACGCCCCCGACACCGACGAGGTCGCCGCCGCGGCCGCCCGCGCTCACGAAGCCGCCGCGGAGCTCCGCAACCGTGAAGCCCTCGAAGCCCGCCACGAGGCCGAGGAACGCGCGCAACAGCTCGCCGCCTGGCAGGAGGAGGACCAGCCCGCAACCGCGGAGACCCTCGACGCCAGCGACGACCAGGAGGTCGCTGACACGGACGACTACGTCGACGCCGAGGTGTGATCCGGTCGGGAAGGAGCCCCCAGCCCGGATCGAGCGGGGAGCGAACGGGTCAGCGCTTCCCGCATGATCGCCGCGCACTCCTGGCGGAGCTCGGGTGTCGCCCGAGAACCATCTTCGAGGTGGCGCGGCAGCACCGGCGGAGCGTCGTCGCTGAACCCCATCGCCCAACTCAGCGCCAGCCCCGCTCCCTCGGCGATGGCCGTCGTCCAGCCGTAGCTCGACCACTGCGCCCACCAGCGTTGTCGCTCGACGGAGTCGAGCTGCGCGATCCCGGCCTCGCGCCACCACTCGTGATCGGGGTACGGCTCGCCGCGCGACACCGCACCGCACACGATCAGCTCACCCATCGCCCGCCACTGACTCGGAGCCGCGACGTCGCCCGTGGCCGGCGCGGTGGAATGCACACCGCCCACCCAGGCCAGCGCGCACTGCGCCCCGTGGACCTCCGGGGACTTGCCGCGCTGCACATAGCACCACAGCAGCCCGTGCTCCACCCACGCGAACGTCGGGAGTGTCGGGGCGACCCAGCCGGGCACCCGCCGCACACGGGGCATGCCCGAGACTCTCGCTCCGCTCCCGACCTCAGTCATCCTTCGCCGCCCTCCCGCGTCGGTGTCTGGCGCGGTCGCACTCGAACCTGCTCCGGGGAAGTGTGCGCCGGCGCCCCGACAGCCGGCTGAACCGTCCGGCCACACGGTGCCGGTGGCCGAGCGAGTCGACAGCCATGACCACCCGGACGGTCCGAACCTGGTCGTCCACCGTGTGTGGGTCAGCCTCTCCGCAGCTCAGCTGCGGTACTCGATACCCCCGACGGGGAGGGCACCCGTCCGCCTCGACCGATGTCCGATGGCGGAGTGGCGCGACGTGACCCAAGCTGACCCGAACCACGGCGCGGCGCCCGACGTACGTCACTGCGACCTGGTGTCCACCCTTGTGTCCGGATCAACGGAGGTAGACCCCTCGTGCGCCGTTCCCTCGTGGCGATCGCGCTCGCCCTCGTGTCGGTACTCGCGACCGCCTGTGGCGGCGGTGGCGGTGACCAACCTCGCGAGCTCGTCATCAGTGCCATCCCGGACCAGGACCCGCAGAAGCTGCAACGGCTGTACGGTGCGCTCTCCGAGCGTCTGACGCGCACGCTCGGCATCCCGGTGCGCTACGTCCCCTTGACCGACTACGCAGCCTCGGTGACGGCCTACCGGCGCGGTGACCTCGACATGGTCTTCTTCGGGGGTCTGACGGGCGTCCAGGCGCGCCAGCAGGTTCCGGGCTCGGTCCCGCTGGCGCAGCGGGACGTCGACGAGCGCTTCCGCAGTGTCTTCGTCGCGTCCACGGCGTCCGGGCTCCCCGCGGTGACCGACGTGGCTGGCCTCCGCGAGGTGGGCGGACGCACCTTTACCTTCGGGAGCGAGTCCTCGACGTCGGGCCGGCTGATGCCGCAGTACTTCCTGGACCAGGCCGGGGTCGGACCCAACTCGTTCCGCGGTCCCAGCGGCTTCTCGGGCTCCCACGACGCCACCATCGCGCTCGTCACGGCGGGCGCCTACGAGGTCGGGGCGCTCAACGCCACCGTGTGGGACCAACGCCTCGCGGCGGGCACTGTCGACCTCACCAAGGTGCGCGAGATCTTCCGGACACCCACTTACCATGACTACCACTGGCTGGCACGGCCCGACATCGACGACGAGCTCGGTGCGGGCACGACCGGTCGCGTTCGTGACGCGCTTCTCGGGCTCCAGGCGGGCGATCCGGTCGACAAGAACATCCTGGACCTCTTCGGCGCCGGTTCCTTCATCGCGACCCAGCCCGCCAACTATGACCAGGTCGAGCAGGTGGCGCGGTCCCTGGGTCTGGTGCAGTGACCTCGGGTCTCTCGGGGACGGCCGGGGAGCTCCTCTTCGCCGTGCGCGGAGCGGGCGTGCGCTACGACGGCGTCGTCGCGCTGGAAGGCTGCGACCTCGAGATCACCGCCGGGGAGCGCGTCGCCGTCATCGGTCCGAGTGGCGCGGGCAAGTCGACGTTGATCGCGCTCCTCAACGGCATGGTCGCGCCGACCGACGGAACCGTCACCGCGCTCGGCTGCGACCTCGCCCGAGCGCCTGCCCGCACCGCACGCAAGGTCCGTCGGCAGATCGGGACCATCTACCAGCACTTCGACCTGGTCGAGGAGCTGCGCGTGGTCCACAACGTCAACGCCGGACGGTTGGGTGCGTGGCCCTTCTGGAGAGCCGCGCTGTCGCTGGTGCGCCCGAGCGGCGTCGGGGAGGTTCGTGGGGCGCTCGAGCGGGTCGGGATTCCCGAGAAGCTCGACGCGCGGACCAGCACCTTGTCGGGCGGCCAGAAGCAGCGGGTCGCTGTCGCGAAGGTCCTCGTGCAGCAACCCCGAGCGATCCTCGCCGACGAGCCCATCGCCAGTCTCGATCCGAGACTCGGAGGGGAGGTCATCGACCTCCTCACCGAGATCAGCGCCGACCTGGGCACCACGCTGGTGACCAGCCTGCACGACGTGACCATGGCGCTGGGTCGATTCGAGCGCGTCGTGGCCCTCCGGGCCGGTCGGATCGAGTTCGACCGCCCGCCGGGCGCGGTCTCTTCCGGCGACATCGAGGATCTCTACGCCGCTGTGGAGCCGGCTTCGTGACGGAGACGCTCCGGCGGCAGGCGTCCGAGCCGGTCGAGCTGCGGGAGGCGGCCTCCGGCGCGGTGCCCACCGCCTCGAGCCGCCGTGCTGCCCGCCTCTGGGGAGCGGCGCTGCTCGTCGTCGTCGTCGCGTCGGTCGTCGCGGCGAGCTGGACGGCGGGACCGCTGTTGCGTCCCGAGGGCTTCTCCCTCGTCGGGAACTTCCTCGGGGCAGCGTTGAGGCCGGCCACCGATGTCGCGTTCCTCCAGCTCATCGCGTCGGCTGCGGTCACGACTGTCGCCTACGCCGTGCTCGGGACCGTGCTCAGTCTCGTGCTCGGTCTGGTCGGCGGTGTGCTGTCGTCCGAGGTCTGGTGGTTGGCCGGACGGCACGAACGGGCACGTCGGCGCGGGGCAGCGGGGTGGGCGATGGTGCGGGGTGTCCTCGTCCTGCCCCGGGCGATCCATGAGGTGATCTGGGGCCTGATCTTCCTCAGCGTGCTGGGCCTGACTCCGCTCGTGGCCGTTCTCGCCATCGGCATCCCGTTCGGCGCGGTGACAGCAAAGGTCTTCGCCGAGCTCCTCGACGAGACGCCGCGTCGCGCCTACACAGCAGCCCTGGCCAGCGGGACCCCCCGCCTGACGGCGCTGCTCTACACGCTCATGCCGGCCGCGTGGTCCGACCTGCTCTCCTACGGCTTCTATCGCTTCGAGTGCGCCATCCGCAGCGCGGCGATCCTCGGCCTGATCGGTGCCGGAGGACTCGGGTTCCAGCTGGCCCTGAGCCTGCAGACCCTCAACTATCCCGAGGTCTGGACTGCGCTGTACGCCCTGATCCTGCTCAGCGCGGCCACGGATCTGTGGAGCTCGGCCGTGCGCCGGCGACGGGCCTCAGGCGCCGGTGCCAGCGACCGGGTCATCGGCGGCTCCCTCGTCGCCGGGGCCGTGCTCGTCGTCGGTGCCCTGTGGTGGGTGCAGCTGGACCTCGCCGTGCTCGTGGCCGGGGACACCTGGCAACTGGTGCTGCAGATCCTCGAGGACGCGTGGCCGCCGGGGCTAGGTGGCGCCACGGTTCTCGGTCTCCTCCAGGCGGCCCTGATCACGGTGGCGATGTCCGTGCTGGCCATCGTCATCGCATTCGCGGGCGCCTCCGCGCTGGCCTTCCCGGGAGCGGCGGGCACGGCGCTGTCGCCCGGCCGGTGGCTCGTGGTCCTGGTGACCAGGGGGTTCCTCATCGTGCTCCGCGCCCTCCCCCCTCCGGTGTGGGCGCTGCTGTTCCTCTTCGTCATGGCGCCGGGCGTCCTGCCCGGCGCGATGGCCCTCGGCGTCTACACGCTGGGTGTGCTGGGCCGTCTGATGACCGAGTCGGTCGAGAACCTCGACAGGCGCCCGCAGGAGGCCATGCGGGCCCACGGCGTCCCCAGGCCCACCGTCTTCTGCTACGCGGTGGTCCCGGCGGCGGCACCCCGTTTCGTCGCGTTCGGGCTCTACCGGTGGGAGGTGACGATCCGCGAGACGGTGGTGGTCGGCGTGGTCGGCGCCGGGGGACTCGGCCTGGTGCTCAACCAGCAGCTCGCCGCGTTCGACTACTCGGCCGCGGTCACCACGCTCGGAGTCATCGTGCTGTTGACGGCGATGGTCGACGCGACAAGCGCCGGTGTGAGACGCAGCCTGCGATGAAGACGACGGTGGCCGCCCGGATCACCGGGCGGCCACCGTGACCCCCGTCAGCGGGGGAGGGACGAAGCGCCCGACCGGGCGCTGAGGATCATGCTCATCTGATGTTGAGCGTGGAGTCGGCTCCTTCGGGACGACCCTCGAGCAGGCCGAGCAACGCTCGGGCCGGGGTCTCCAGGGGGAGCGTGGTGCGGGTGACCAGGAGGTCCGTGTCGAGCACTCCGTCCTTCACCGTGGGCCCGAAAGGCCCCCAGAACGCTCCGTCGTCGGTGATCGTCAGCTCCGAGGGCAGGTCGGATGCCACGGCCTCGACGCCGAGGTCCTCGGTGTCCGCTCGCCCGCGGCGCACGATCGGCCGGATGATGTGCTCGGAATCGGGCACGCCCAGATCACGGTGCAGGGCGCAGAGCCGGTCGAGCTCGTTGTCCTCGATCGACTCGACGGTCGTGGCGATCCGCACCGTGATCCCGCGCTCCACGAGGTCCGGGATGGCCTGGGTGACCTTGCGGAAGTTGTCTGGAGCCCGCATCTCGTCGTTGACATCCGCGTCGGGGCGGTCCAGCGAGATCTGCAGGGCGACGTCGCATTCCGCGAGGTGCTCGACCTTCGCGAGCAGCCTTCGGCTGAACAACGTGCCGTTGGTCAGCGCCACGACCGGCAGGTTCGCCGAGAGGGCGGCGAGGGTGTCGGGCATGTGCGGCATCAGGAAGGTCTCACCGCCGGTGACGCCGAGGTCGGTGAAGCCGAGCTCGCGGGCCTGCTCGGCGACCGCGAGCATCGTCTCGGGCGAGAGTGCGCGTTGCGCCACCTTGGGCCCGGACTCGGTGAGGCAGTAGGTGCACTGGATGTTGCAGTGGTAGTTCGCGTACATCCACACGCGGCTCGGCATCACGCCGTCCGCGACGGCGCGCGCGATCGGACCAGCCTCGGCCGGTAGTGACTCCACGGTCTCGGTGCTCACAGCAGTCCCTCCTGGGCGAGCCGCTCGACGGCCTCGGGTGCGGTCGGCAGGGCGAGCGCGGTGGCGTAACGGTTGAGCATGAGCGTGGTGCCGACGACGGCGGTCAGCTCGACCACCTCGTGGTCGGACCACGACCGCAGGACGGTTGCCCGCTCGTCGTCCGAGACGGGCCCGCCTCCGGCCACCACGTCGATCCATCGCAGGAGAGCTCGTTCGCGCGGATCGGGAAACGCCTCGTCCGTCGGCCCGCAGGACTGGAGAGCGGCGACCTGGTCGGACGTCAGGCCGGCCTCGAGGGCGACGACCGCGTGGGTCTGCACGCAGAATCGGCACCCCGCGAGGGCCGAGGTCCGGACGATGACGATCTCTTTGGCCCGGAAGCTGATGGCCGAAGGACCCAGCGCCGCTCCGATGAAGGGCAGAGCGACGGTGAGCAGCTCCGGCACCTGGGCGAGGGAGCGCACGATCGGTCCGGGATCGCCGTCGGCGAAGTACGGCCGCGCCAGCAACGGGACCTGGTCGAGCTCCACACGGGCGATCGTCGTCATCTGCTCCACCATCTGTCGGTCGGGGACACGCCTACCGGGATCAGCATCAGAACGGCCACCGCCCGCCGAAGCGGGGTGCGAGAACCCGGTCGAGCCCGGCGACTCGCCCGGCGGGAACGACGGCGAGCAGGACCAGCGGAAGGATGTCCTCCGACGGGTACTCCCACAGGTAACCGCCAGTCGGCAGGAGCATCAGCCAGATCGGTGTCAGCAGGAGCAGCCCGCCCACCGCGGCGAGCCGGGTCGCGACGCCGAACAACAGGCCCAGCCCGATGGCGATCTCGACGAACGTGAGGAAGGGCCCGAAGAAGGCCCAGTTCGGCAGGACGAAGCCCTGGTAGAGGGCAGCCAGCGGGGTGATGTAGGTGGCCTGTGCCGCACCCCCGGCGATGGCCTGGGCGCTCCCGGCGGTGATGAGGTTGAAGTTGATGAAGCCCCAGTTGTAGAGCCCGACGTCGGTAGCCTTGGCGAGGCCGTTGCTGAGGAACACCAGGCCCATGAAGATGCGCAGCGCGGCGAACGCGCCCGCCATCAACCGATAGCCGGGCGCGGCGGCAGCAGGTGCCTGCGCCGTGGTGGTGGTGTCGGTGTCGGACATGGCGTCGGTCCTTCTTTGGGTCGGCGGGCGTTGCCCGCTTCGGGTAGGGCGGTCGAGCCACCCTCAGGTCGATCCGACGCTGCTCCTGTAGGAGAAGTCCGTCGGGGTGTTCGTCACGAACCCGGCGGCGGTTCGCTCGTCGTGCTCGCCTCGACGGTCGTCCGCGATGCGCGACGTCGTCGGTGTACGAGGGCTGCACCGACCACGAGAACGACCAGCGCAGCAGCGAGGGGAAGGGCACCGACGGCGTCGACCCAGCCGGAGAGGGTCTGCTGGATCGCGCCTGCGGCGCCGACGACGGGATCCTGGGCGCTGCCACCGCCGAAGAACAGACGAAGCTCGTAGACCCCGTAGTAGCCCACGTAGAGCCCGACGACCACCAAGAGCGCGCCGGCCACTCGGTTCACGTAGGGGAGCAGGCGTCGGGCGCGGGTCGCGGCGCCGTAGCCGGCGAGGGCGACCGTCACGGCGAGAACGCCGACCACGAGGGCCATACCGAGTCCGTAGGCCAGGAAGCCGGCGACCGCGCCGATGACCGAGCCCGTGGCGAAGGACGAGGTCGTCACCGCCAGGAAGGGGCCGATGGTGCAGGAGAGCGACGCGATCGCGTACGCCACGCCGTAACCGAACATCGAGCTCAGGCGCCCGGTCGGTGCTCCCCGACCCGAGCGCGGGAGCAAGCCGATGAGCTCCCGCCCGGTCAGCAGCCAGACCCCCAGGATCACCATCACGACTCCGATCACGACCGTCACGGCGGGCAGATACCGCTGCAGCGACGAAGCGAACGGCGCGACGACCGCGCCGAAGGCGCCGAACACGACCAGGAAGCCCACGGTCATGAGGCCGGTGGCCACCAGTGCGCGCAGCACCACGCCGCCGCGTCCGCGACGGGCCTCGGACGGGTCGTTGCCGAGCACGACGAGTGCGAGGTAGGCCGGCAACATAGCGAACCCGCACGGGTTGAGGGCCGCGACCAGGCCGGCCGCCAGGGCGAAGGCCAACAACGAGGAGTTCATGGATGGAGGTCAGGCGCCGGCGTCAGGCTCGCGCCAGGCCGTCGAGACGCTGCGCGAGGTCGGGCGCCGACATGGTGCCCTTGACCACCTCCACCGTGCCGTTCGGCGCGACGAACGCGAACGCCGGCTGCTCGGTGACTCCGAAGTGGCGCCACACAGAGGTGTCCGTGTCGGCGAGGTGGGTGAAGCCGCCGAGCTGGTAGTTCGCAACGAACTGGTTCATCGCCGGGACCTGGTCGAGGGCGGCGACGCCCACGAAGGTCACGTTGGGGTGTTGCGCCGCGGCCTGCGCGATCGTCGGAGCCTCGGCCTGACACGTCGAGCACCAGGGCGCCCAGAACCAGAGCACCGCGGGCCTGTTAGCCAGACTCTGGCCGGAGAACTCGGCGCCGGCCAGAGTCCTGGAGTTGAAGTCGAGAGCGCTCGATCCGGACCCGGCAGCCCCGGGTGACGCGGGTGGCGGCGTTGCCGCGGTGGAACACGCGGTGACCATCGCCAGAGCCGCGACGAGCAGGAGCAGAAGCCTGATCGGTCGCATTCGGTGTGACCTCCAAGGTCGAGTCGCTGTCACGGTAAGTGATCGCCCGTCACAGCAGTGTGCGTCGGCGTTCGGCGCCGCGTGGTGCATGGTTCGGCCGTCGGAGCCGGCCCCAACCCCTCCGGCCCGTGCATCGCTCGGGATGCGGAGATCGACGCCGTGGTGTTGTGATGCAGCTCGTGACGAGTCCTGACGACCTCCCGCTCCTGGCCGCCAAGGACTACGAAGCTCCCTCGCTCTTCGAGCCCGCGAATCTCCTCCGCGAGGCGCGTCGGCAGAAGAACCTCAGCGCCCGCCCGGTGCCCGCGGTGTGCATGCTCGACCCCGACGGCGACGTCGTTCGCCACCTTGCCAAGAGTGGCCGGGGGACGCGGCACACGGGCTGGGCGTGCTACCACACCGACATGTGGTCGGTCGACCTCGACGGTCTCGAGATCGGCGTGGTCGGCATGGCCGTCGGAGGTTCGTTCGCGGTGCTGGTCGCGGAGCAGCTCGCGGCCTCCGGCTGTGAACTGCTGGTCAGCGTCACCTCGGCGGGGCAGATCACGCCGTTGGGCGCCACGCCGTACTTCGTACTCATCGATCGGGCGCTGCGCGACGAAGGCACGAGCCACCACTACCTGCCACAGGCCCGTTGGAGCCGGCTCGACAACGGCCTGGCGAAGCGCATGGACGAAGCGTTCGACCAGCTCCCCGAACCGGTCCTGAGCGGGCCGTCGTGGACGACCGACGCGCCCTATCGGGAGACGCGGACGGCGATCGCCGCGGCCGAGGAGGAGGGCATCGCCTGCGTGGAGATGGAGGCGGCGTCGCTCTACGCCTACGCAGAGGCCCGTCGCGCGGATGTTGTGTGCCTCGCGCACATCACCAACACCATGGCTACCGAGGGCGACGACTTCGAGAAAGGCCTCGACAACGGTGTGCACGATGCGCTCGCCGTAGTACGGGCTGTGGCTGCGGCTTTGCGCTGAGGGTTGCCGGTTCATCGGGTGTTCCGCCTTGCGGAGCCCACGACGCGCGGTCCCGCCGAGCCATCGACATGCCACGTGTCCTCGACGGTGAAGGGGCCTGCCCGGACGGCGCTGAGCGGATCGGCGTCTGGCTGCTCCAGGATCACCAGTGGGGCGCCGGCCCGAAGGACTCGCGCGAGTTCCGAGATGACGTCGACCGGGGCAGGCCGCCGGTTCAGGAGCAGGTGGAGTACGGCGCCGTCGGCGCTGTCGGAGTCCAGCGGTAGGGCCTCGACCGGATCGTCGCGCACCCACACCGGCGTGGTGGCCCATGCGGCGACCGTCCGGGCCTCGTGGCGGAGCGACGGATCGGGCTCGAAGGCATGCACGCCGTCGACGGTCGGCGGGTAGTGAGGGAGGTTCCGCCCGTCGCCGCACCCGAGTTCGACGACCTCGCCGTGGAGCCCCGCCATTGCCTCGCACCACAGCTCGTCCCCGTCGACCTGCAGGGTCCTCATCGTTCTGATCGGCGGCGCAACGCGAGCCAGGTGAACGGTTGGACGGCGTCCCACGGCGTGCGGTGGGTCTGCGTGTGCGCGGTGACGGGGGTGAAGCTCGGAGCGAACTGCTCGGCCAACGCAGCGGCGTCATAACGCTGCACGGGGAGACCGGAGCACTTCTCGGGTCCGTCGAGGCTGAA
This sequence comes from Actinomycetospora straminea, assembly GCF_028737255.1. Lineage (GTDB taxonomy): Bacteria > Actinomycetota > Actinomycetes > Mycobacteriales > Pseudonocardiaceae > Actinomycetospora > Actinomycetospora straminea. The sequence goes on from NZ_JAQZAN010000015.1 coordinate 153,970, forward strand.
CGTCGCGACGATGAGGAACCCCTCAGGCGCTACGGCGCGCGCGGCGGTGTCCACGTAGGCCCGCCGATCGGCCGGCTCGGTGAGGAAGTGGAACACGGCGCGGTCGTGCCAGAGGCCGAAGGTGGTTCCCGGCGTCCAGGTCAGCACGTCGTGCACGACCCACTCGACAGCGGCGGCACCGGGTGCGCCGTCGAGACGCGCCCGCGCACGGGCGAGGGCCTGGAGAGAGAGGTCCAGGACCGTCACCCGGCGATGACCGCGAGCCAGGAGGGCGTCCACCAGGGCGCTCTCTCCGGCTCCGACGTCGACGACCGCCTTCTCGGTGTCGAGCCCGATCTCGTCGATGAGCTGCAACGACGTCGCCGGCTCGGACTGCGACCACGAGAGCTCGTCGCTCGAGCGCTCGCGGTAGATCGTCTCCCAGTGCTCGGCGCGGACCGGGGGGAGATCGGTCGACATCTCGTCTCCCTAGGCCGCGGTGGTCTGAACTGGGCGCCCGGCCAACCGCCACTCGAGCATCCCCGCTGCGAGACGGACAGCGCGGCGGCCGCGCCGAGTCAGGAGGCGAACCGCGTCGTAGGACATGACGCAGTACTCGCCGCGGCAGTACGCGACCACCTCGATGTCGGGCAACTCGTCGATTCGAGCCTCGAGCTCGTCGACCGGGATGTGCACGGCACCGGGGATGTGGCCGGCCTCGTACTCGGGCGCCGGCCGCACGTCGAGCACGGCGACCTGCCCCTGGCGGGCCCGGCGCAGCAGTTCGTCGTGGCCGATCTCCTCCCAGGCGGGATCGTCCTCCGTCGCTTCGTCGTCAACGAGGCGTAGGTAGGCGTGCTTCGCCGGCTCGACGCCGGCGACGCGCGAGCTGGCTACCTCGCGCACGTTGGCGAGCAGCGCGGCGACGTCGTCGCCGGCCAGCGAATAGACGATGCGCGTGCCCTCGCGTCGGGATGTCACCAACTGGGACGCCCTGAGGGTCTTGAGGTGGGCCGAGGCAGTGGACAGCGGCAGCCCAGCGGCGGCGGCCAGGGGCTCGACGGCGTACTCGCTCTGGGCGAGGAGATCGAGCAGCTGAAGCCGTGCGGGATGGGCCAGGCCCTTGCCCACCAGGGCGAACTGCTCGAACAAGAGCGTCTTCGCGCGCACGTCTCCTCCAGTATTTCCGGAAGTACGGGAAGAACGTACAGGACGCAGCGGCAAGTGGCTCCCGCTCGTGCACCGAGCCCGCTATCGCCGGCGCGCCGCCCCCAGCACGTGAGGCGAGGACGGCTGGGTGAACCTGTCCTCGGGGAAGCGGAGCCGGCGACAGGACGTGACCTCGAAACCGGCAGACGTGATCGTCGCGACGGGGTCGCCCGAGGTTCGACATCCGCCCGTCAGGAGCGGCCAGACGGTCGCATCGGCGAGGCGCTGGACGCGCAACAGGCCAGCGGTCTCAGCGTAGGTGTGTTCGAGGAACAGCAACCGCGCTCCAGGACGCAGGACCCGGACGATCTCCGACAGCGCGCCCGGTTGGTCCTCGATTCCGCACAGCACGAGGCAGAGCACCGCGGTGTCGACGCTGGCGGTCGCTAGCGGGAGGTGCCCTGCCGTGCCCGGAACGACCTCGGCGTGGGTCGGGACCTCTCGAGCAGCGTCCGCGGCCAGAGCGCGCAGGTGAGGTTCCGGTTCGACGGCGACGACCTTCGTCACCGCGTCCGGGTAGTGAGCGAAGTTCAATCCGTTGCCTGGGCCGATCTCGACGACTTCGCCGGCCGCCGGGCTCAGGAGCTCGGTGCGCAATGCACCCATGCCCTCGCCCTCCATCCGCCGGCTGATGTGTGCGTAGAAGCGGCTGAAGATGCGGCGGGGGTGATCGCCGGACGAGGCGGCCGGGGAGGACATCGACGCTCCTTCGGGTCCGGACGCAGCGGGCGATGTCGCTCGTGCCGGACCAGAAGAGCACACATCGTGTACTTAGTACATGGTGTGTCTTGCTCACGGTGTACTAGGGTCGAGTTCGTGTCGATGGAGCCCGACCTCGTGCTGGACAAGGTCTTCGAGCTGGCCGATCGTGTTGGCGACCTGATGCACAGCACGCTGAAGGAGCGAGGGCTGACGCCTGCCCGCGCCGGGGCTCTCCTCGCCCTGCACAAGGCGGGTCGGGCCCTACGGCAGCGCGAACTGGGCGACGTCCTCCGGTGCACGCCCCGTCACGTCACAGCGCTCGTCGACGTGCTCGAGGCGCAGGGCTGGGCCGGTCGCAGTGCCCACCCCACGGACCGGCGGGCGACCCTGGTGGCACTGACCGACAGGGGAGCCGAAGCCGCCGCGCAGATGGCCGCCGAGCGGCAGGACGCTGCTCGGACCATGTTCGGCGACCTCACAGAAGAGGAACGCGATGGGTTCCTCGCCGTCGCAAGACGCGCTTTACACGGCATGGCAACGCTGTCCGAGGATCGCGCCACTTCGTCTTGACCGTCGCCTATCGGGGGATCAGCAGCAGTGCTGCCCGCGCCAGGCGGTGCGGCCCTCCTTCACGGCAACGGCGGCGATGACCAGCGCCACGACCGGGTCAGCCCAGCTCCACGCGAGGGTGGCGTTGAGCACCAAGCCGACGAGCAGTACCCCGGAGAGGTAGGTGCATAGCAACGTCTGCTTGGAGTCGGCGACCGCGCTGTTCGAGCCCAGTTCGCGGCCGGCGCGCCGCTGCGCGTACGACAGGAACGGCATGATCGCCAGGCTCACTGCGGCGAGGACGATGCCCACCGTCGACGGTTCCGCCTCCGACGCCCCGAACAGGGTGCGCACCGACTCGACGGTGACGTAGGCGGCGAGCGCGAAGAACGAGAACGCGATGATCCGCAGCGCCACCCGCTCACGGGTCTCGGGATCGCGCCCAGAGAACTGCCACGCCACAGCCGCCGCGGACGCGACCTCGATCATGGAGTCCAGCCCGAACCCGATGAGCGCTGCCGAGGACGCGACGGTGCCCGCCGTGACAGCGACGATGGCCTCGATGACGTTGTAGGTGATCGTCGCCGCCACCAGTAGTCGCACCCGCCGAGTCAGCACAGAGCGCCGCTCCGGATCCACTCCGGGGCCAGCAGGCTCCACGGGCGCAGCGCAGCACCCCTCACTGCACGAGTCCGTACTCGTCAGGGGCAACGACGTCCGTTGATCACCGGTGCTCACAGCACAACCTCCGGCTCGCCCACGCAGGCGTCGGTGGTCGATACTGCGAGCACCACCCGCGCCAGCTCCCCGAGCGCTGCGCTGAGATGCGGGTCGGCCAGCTCGTACCGGGTCTGGCGGCCCTCTAACGAGGCCACGACCAACCCGCAGCCACGCAGGCACGCCAGGTGGTTCGACACGTTCGACCGGGACAGTCCCAAGCTCGACGCGAGCTGCGCGGGGTAGCTAGGACCGTCGAGCATGGCCACCATCAGGCGGCACCGCGTCGGGTCAGCCAGCGCCCGACCGACCCGCGCGAGCGCGGCCTCTCGCGTCTCACTGGTCAGCACCCGCTGAACCGTACAGCGCTGACTGAACAGTTGGAAGGGTGTGGTTGGGCTTCCGCTCGGGCTGGCTGCTCGGGTTGACCTTCAACCCGACTCACAGGCCTAGCGTCTCGGGCATGGATGGCCTGAAGGTCTCGGAGCTGGCGAGCCGAGCGGACGTGCCGGCGTCGACGGTGCGCTACTACGAACAGGAAGGCCTGCTACCGGCTCGGCGGTCCTCATCGGGCTACCGGCTCTATGACGAGGTGGCGATCGACCGCCTGGCGTTCATCGGTACCGCCAAGAGCCTCGGCCTACCGCTGCCGGAAATCCGCCGGCTGCTCGAACCCTGGCAACACGGACAGTGCTCCGACGTGCAAGACGAGCTGCTGCCGCTGGTCGAACAGCGCATCACCGAGACCCGTGACCGGGTTCAGGAGCTGACCGCGTTCGCCGACCGCCTCCTCCGCGCACAAGCTCAGCTCGAGGCGATCGAGCGGCAAGGACCGTGCGACCCCTCTTGTGCGTTCCTCGGTCGTGCGGAGTCGGTCGTGGGCCCGGCACTGGGCACGCTCTCGCTGGCCGACCCATCGAGTCCAGAGGTGATCGCGTGCAGCCTCGACGCCGGCGACCGAGAGGAGAGGGCCGAGCACTGGCGAGCAGTCCTCACCGCGGTCGTCGACCGCGCCGCGATCCCCGGAGGGGTGCAGCTCACCTTCGACCGCACTCGGCTCGAACTTGCCGAGCTCGCCGAGGTCGCAGGCTCCGAGGCGGAGTGCTGCACCTTCTTCGACCTCACCCTGCACATCGGTCCACCGGTGCGACTTGACGCCCGCGCACCCGACGACGCCCTTGTGCTGGTCCACGAGCTGTTCGGCGAGCCCGCCACGTGACCCTGCGATCGATCGGCCTGTTCGTCCTCGCGGCGCTGTTGGAGATCGGCGGGGCCTGGCTGGTGTGGCAGACCGTCCGCGAGCACCGCGCATGGTGGGTCGCGGGCCTCGGCATCATCGCCCTCGGCCTCTACGGCTTCGCCGCAGCCTTCCAGCCCGACGCCCAGTTCGGACGCATCCTCGCCGCCTACGGCGGAATCTTCGTCGCCGGCTCGCTGGCCTGGGGAATGCTGCTCGACGGCTACCGACCCGATCGCTTCGACGTTATCGGCGCCCTCGTCTGCCTGGTCGGCGTCGCGGTGATCATGTACGCCCCACGCTGACCGCTACGCGGCCACGCGCCCGACGAGCGTCGGTAGTCCGTCACCGCCGAGCTCGTCGAGAGCGTCCGCGCGGCCGGCCATGGCCATCAGCAGCGGCTCGGCCGGGCCTTCGACGACCGGCCCCTTGCCTGACGTCCAGCCCACGTCGGTGGCGACCAGCCGTAGGCCACGGACCCGGGAGAACGCCCGAATCGGCGGCGCAACTCGCGCGAACGGCAGGGCGGTGGCGAGCCGCTCGGTGGGCACGTCGCGGGGCGCTCGGAGGGCTCGTCGGATGTCCTGGTGGTGGATGAGCCCGTCGACCAGCCCGATCCGGCCGCCGAACCGGGCGGTCAGCCCGGCCGGGTGCAGGTGACCTTTCAGCTCGGCGAGCAGCTCGTCCGGGGTGAGCTGCCGGTACTGGTCGACACCGACTTGGTTGACCTGGTCGGGGTTGAACCGGCCGGCGGCGAAGCGCCCGACGAATGCGGTGGGTCCGAGGTCGTCGTAGCTGATGATGTGGGCGACGACGTCGCGCACGCTCCAGCGATGGCACAGCGTGGGCGCGTCCCATTGCTCGGCGGTGAGCCCTGCCAGGAAATCGGCCAGCTCGGCGCGCTCGTCGTGGGCGAGCCGGATCGGGTCTGGGTCGGTCACTGGTTCTCGACCATCTGCGCGTACGCGGCCAGCAGCGCGACCCAGCCACCGCCGCCGTGCTCGATGGCGCCGTAGACGCCCTCGCCGCCCACGAGGCGCTCGAAGTGGCGGTGCTCGACCTCGACGGTGGTCTGCTCCGGTCCGTCGGCGTGGAAGCGGACCTCGATCTCGCTGGCGTGCGCGGGATCGGGGTCGAACTGCCAGTCACCGCCGATCTGCCAGGTGAACACCACGCGCTCCGGGGGCTCCCAGCTCAGCACCCGGCCCCAATCGCACTCACTGCCGTCGACGCCGCGCTCGAACCACCGCCCGCCCTCCTGCGGCTCGAGGATCACGTCGGCGACCTCGGCCCCGCCGATGTGGTACTGCCGGGGCCACCAGGCGCCGAAGTGGCCGGTGAACAGCTCGAAGGCACGGTCACGGCTGATGTTGACGGTGGTCTTGCCCTCGATCGCCGGGATCGGCGTGGTCATGGCTGCTCCTCGTGCTCGGTGGAGTGGTGGGTGCCGGCCCTCTCGTCGGCGACGGTCTGCTCGGCAAACTTGTGAAAGTCGGCGAGGGCGTGCTCCCACACGCCGTCGAGCCAGCTGCGCAGGGCGGCGACGCCCTGCGGATTGAGGCGGTAGATGCGCCGCGTGCCCTCGGCGTGGGCGACGACCAGGCCGCCGTCCTTCAGGGCCTTGAGGTGCTGGGAGACGGCCGGGCGGCTGATCGGGAGCTGCTCGGCGAGTTCACCGACCGAGCTGGGGTGGCGCGCCAACGTCTCGAAGATGGCGCGGCGCATGGGGTCACCCAGCAACCCCAGCCCGGCATCTCGGTAAGCGGACACGAACGGTAAGCCTAGAGCGACCAAGGTGCGGATGGAAGTCCTCGACGCTGTTGACAACGCCGCCGCCTGGGGAACGCGGCCTCAGCTCGTGCAGGGCGAGGAACCGGCCCATCCCATGAGCCGACGTCCGCGACTTCAGCCCGTGGGGAACCCGCGACGGATGTTCGGGTTCTCGTGCCCGGGAGGGGCCGGACCGGGGAACTGCGGTGCGGGGTCGTGCTCGGGTCCGAGGACGCGGTCCGCCACGCGGGCGGCCGCGTCCCACACTCGCGGGGCGGTGGGCTTGTCGCGCCATCCGGACGCCAGCTCCTCGAGCAGCTCGGACAGGGCCGCCGCGGAGGCCCGGTCGAGGCCGGCAAAGCCTCCGGGCCCGCGCACGCGGACCTTTTCGGCCGCGCTGTATATCTCGGCTGCCCGAGCTTCGCGCTCTGCTCGCCGTTGCAGGTCGCGGTGAGTGACCATCGCGTGCTCTCCCTTCGGACAGACGTCGGGCGTCTGCCGCGGGGGAAGCGCGGCAGCACCAGATTGGCACAGCGCGTGTCGATGGGCGGCGTGGGCCCACCGCCGTCGTGGAGCGAGTTCGTAGCGGCCGTCCCCGACAGCGTGGGCCACCTGCGAGGGCACTTCCGTGTCGCGTCGGTGGTGGTAGACCCGGTCTGGTGTCCCGTCCTCGCAACGCCCCGCCCGGGCTGACGCGCATGGCGCCGATGCTGGCCACCGCTGGCGAGGTGCCGAACGGGCCGGGGTGGGCGTTGGAGCTGAAGTGGGACGGAATGCGGGCGCTGGCCTACGTCGAGGGCCCTGAGCCGGACGCGGTGACGTTGGTCAGCCGCAACCAGCGGGCGGTGACCAGGTCCTACCCTGAGCTCGCGGCGGCGTTGGCAGAGACCGTCGGCACCCGGCAGGTGGCGCTCGACGGCGAGGTCGTGGCCCTGTCAGTACCCGCGCCTGGATCGCCGGCGAAGCCGAGCTTCGACCGCTTGCAGCTGCGGATGGGCGTGGTGAAGCCATCGGCGGCGCTGCGCGCGGAGGTGACGGTGACGTTCGTGGCCTTCGACGTGCTCGCCCTCGACGGCGAGCCGGTGGCCGACCTGCCGTGGGAGGAGCGTCGTCGGCTGCTCGACCGGCTGGGACTGGACGCCCACCCGCGGCTGACCACCTCGCCGTGGCTCGATGGCGTCAGGCCGGCCGCGGCGCTCCAGCTTGCCGAGAACCACGGCATGGAGGGCGTGGTGGCCAAGCGCCGCGATGCGCCGTACCGGTCGGGCCGCTCGCACACCTGGGTCAAGACCCCGATCTGGCGCACCGTCGAAGCCGTCATTGGCGGCTGGGCCGCAGGTCGCGGGCGCAACCACGGCAGCCTCGGCGCGGTCCTGCTCGGACTGCCCGAAGCAGACGGACGCCTGCGCTACATCGGCCACGTCGGCACCGGCTTCACCCACGCCGCCCGCGATCGGCTGCGCGACCAGCTCGTCGCCGACGAGGTGTCCGCCAGCCCGTTCACCGCGACGGTGCCCGAGGAGCGCGCGGCACGGTGGTGCGCACCCCGGCTCGTCGGCGAGGCCAGGTTCCGCAGCTGGACCGACGACGGTCACCTGCGCCATCCGAGCTGGCGCGGTCTGCGTCCCGACCGCGATCCCGCCGAGCTCGTGTCCCCCGGCCGCTCGTAGGGGGCGGGAGACCGAGCCGCTCCCGGTTCGGCGACGTTGGGGGAAGCCCGGAGCGTCGCCGGCGCGGGCATGAGTAGCGAACACAGGCGGTCCTCCCTTCCGCTCGATCGCCCGTCGCCCCGCCACACCTGGAGCAGGGCGCACCGATTGATCCGTGCGGGCAACAACGGCAGAGCTTCTCCGGCGGGTGGCCAGGGCGCCTTCGGCGCTGAGGTGGACGCCGCTGCGCGGCGGCCGGCGCTGGAGGGCCCCGGGAGCTTGATCGGGCCGT
>NZ_JAQZAN010000016.1 GCF_028737255.1 Actinomycetospora straminea
CCGCGAGGCGAACCCACCGACCTCACCGCAAGATCCCCGAAATTCAACGCTACGCCACGCTACCGACCGCTCAGTCCGGCAGCATCGGCATCTCGAGCCCCTGGTCGCGTCCGAGCAGCGTGCCCCGGGTGACGGCGGAGAGGCCGTAGCGCTCGCGGACGTCGTCGACGGCGAGGTCGAGCGCCAGAGGGTGCGCATCCCCGGCGAAGGGCAGCTCGAGCTGGACGCCGCCGGTGTCGTCGAGGTTGCCGACGGCCACGCCGAGCATCGTCAGCCCGCGCTCGGCGATCAGCGGCGCGGCGGCCTCGGCGAGCAGCCGGACGGCGCCGAGGACCGCGTCGTGCTCGGCCGTCGCCACGGTGAGGGTGTGCGAGCGCGTCGCGCGCGTGAAGTCGTCGAACCGCAGCCGCAGGGTGACCGTGCGCCCGGTGCGCCCGGCGCGGCGCATGCGGCGGGTGACGCGGTCGACCAGGCCCATGAGCACGGCGTCGGTGCGCTCGGGCGACACCGGCCCGCGCCCGAGCGCCCGCTGCGCCCCGACCGAGCGCCGGCGCCGCCCGACCTGCACCCGGCGCGGGTCGCGGCCGTGGGCCAGGGCGTCGAGGTGCCGTCCGGCGGCGCGCCCGAGCAACGACTCGAGGGTCGGGGCGCCGATGGCGGCCAGGTCGCCGACGGTGGTGACGCCTTGGCCGCGCAGCTTGCGGGAGGTCACCTCGCCGACGCCCCACAGCACCTCCACCGGCAGCGGGTGCAGGAACTCGAGCTCGCCACCGGGCTCCACCACGAGCAGCCCGTCCGGCTTCGCGACCCGGCTCGCGACCTTCGCGAGGAACTTCGTGCTCGCGACGCCCACGGTGATCGGCAGGCCGACGTCGGCGGCGACCTCCCGCCGCAGCCGGGCCGCGATCCCCGACGGGGGGCCGGCGATCCGCCGCAGCCCCGAGACGTCGAGGAACGCCTCGTCGATCGAGATGGGCTCGACCAGCGGGGTCACCGAGTCGAACACCGCGAACACCGCCCGGCTCGCGCCGCTGTAGGCCTCCATGCGCGGCGGGACGACCACGGCGTCCGGGCAGAGGGCGCGCGCCATGCGCCCGCCCATCGCCGTGCGTACCCCGCGGGCCTTGGCCTCGTAGCTGCAGGCGAGCACGACGCCGCCGCCGACGATGACCGGGCGCCCGCGCAGCGCGGGGTCGTCGCGCTGCTCGACCGAGGCGTAGAAGGCGTCGAGATCCGCGTGCAGGATCGTCGGCTCGCCGGGCACGGGACCACGGTCGCACGCGGCACCGACGCCGGGCAGCGCCTGAGTGGACCTCCCGTCCCGCCGACACAAAACCTTCACCAGGGTCTTGCGCAAACCTGTAGATGGAGCTACAACTATGGGCATCGGAAGCCCCGCAGCGCAGTACGTCGAGGGAAGGAGATGACCGATCGTGCTGCTGAACTACGACCCCTTCGACCCGTTCCGGGCGCTCGAGCGCCTCGCCGGCGCCTCCCGGCAGCAGACCGTGAGCGGCATGCCGATGGACGTCTACCGGGCCGGCGACCACTTCGTCGCCTCGTTCGACCTCCCGGGCGTCGACCCGGGGTCGATCGACGTCTCGGTCGACGGCAACGCGCTCACCGTGACGGCCGCGCGGACGGCGCCGAGCAGCGACGGCGACTACCTCGTCGCCGAGCGGCCCCGCGGGCGCTACAGCCGCCAGCTCGTCCTGGGCCGCGACCTCGACCTCGACCGTCTCCACGCGTCGTACACCGACGGCGTGCTGACGCTGACGATCCCCGTCGCCGAGCGCGCGAAGCCGCGCCGCATCGAGATCGAGCACGCCGCCGCGACGACGAGCATCGAAGGGACCCCCGACGAGCACCGCGAGGAGGCGCCGACGTCCTGATCGCCACCGACACACCACGACGACCCACCAACGAAAACACCGAGACCGAGACCGCGTGAGCACCCGCCGGGCGCCCCGGCGGGTGCTCACGCACGTCTCGCCGAGCTGCGGGACCGAACGGCGCGAGAGGAGGGGCCCATGGGCGTCGAACAGCTCGACGACCAGGACTACCCGTCGCTGACGATCGGCCAGGCCGCCGACCTCATCGGCGTCGCCCCCGCCTTCCTGCGCAGCCTCGACGCGGCCGACCTGCTGCACCCGCAGCGCTCGGAGGGCGGTCAGCGGCGGTACTCGCGCCGGCAGGTCGACTTCGCCGCGCGCGTCCGTGCCCTCTCCGACGAGGGGCACACGATCGCCGGGGCGGCGTCGATCCTCACCCTGCGCGGCGACCTCGCCGACGCGCAGCGCGACCTCGCCGCGGCGCGGGCCGAGCGCGACGAGGCCCGCGCCGAGCGCGACGAGGCCCGGGCCGACCTCGCGCGGGCGCACGACGCGCTCGACGAGCTCCGCGCGGAGTAGATCCGGGTCGCACCCGGGCCGTTCAGTCCCGCAGGCGCAGGATGACCCGCTCCCCCGGGGCCCGGCCGACGAGCGCCCGGAGCCGGCCGACCAGCCCGAGCACCGAGATCAGCCGGTACTGCAGGCCGTACTTGGCCGCGAGGGCTCGCCGCGGGCCCGCCTGGGCGGCGGGGTCGTCGACGATCTCGGCGCGGCCCTCCGCGGTCGGGGCGTCCGGCGCGACGGTGCCGGCGCGGTCGCAGGGCCGCAGCACGATGCGGGGGTCGCGGCGCAGCCGCTTGACCTTCCCGCTGGTCGCGGACGTGATGACGACCAGGGAGTCGCCGTCGCGGGCGACCCACACGGCGGTCGGGACGGGGGTGCCGTCGCGGCGGTGGGTGGTCAGGGACAGGAAGGGCTCGTCACCGAGGGCGGTCACGCCCGTGGTCGCGCTCACCGGATCAGCCCACCACGCCGGCGGTGGGCCTGCGCAGCGGGAGGAACGGAGGGGGGAACATGGCCCGTATGGCCACCACAGCGGGGCGACGGCGCCCGGCGGACCTCGTGCTCGAGGGCGGCGGGGTCAAGGGCATCGGGCTCGCGGGCGCGGTCGCGGCGATGACGGACCACGGCTGGGCGCCGCACCGGATCTCGGGCACCTCCGCGGGTGCGCTCGTCGGGGCGATGGCCGCCGCGGGCGCCACGGGTGAGCGGCTCGGGGAGATCACCGCGCGACTGAACTTCCGCGAGGTCGCCGACCGCAGCGGCATCGCGCGCCTCCCGCTCGCCGGGCCCGCGCTCGCGTTCCTCGGCGGGCAGGGGCTCTACCAGGGCGAGTGGCTGCACACCTGGGTCGCCGAGGAGCTCGCCGCGCTGGGCGTGCACACCTTCGGCGACCTGCGCATCGACGACCCCTCGCTGCCGCCCGCGCAGCGCTACCGGCTCGTCGTCACCTGCTCGGACCTGACGCTCGGGCAGCTGGTGCGGCTGCCGTGGGACTACCGGTCGGTCTACGGCCTCGACCCCGACGAGCAGCCGGTCGCCGACGCGGTGCGCGCCTCGATGGCCATCCCGTTCCTCTTCAAGCCGACGACCCTGACCAACGCGCGGACCGGGGTGACCTCGACGCTCGTCGACGGCGGGCTGCTCTCGAACTTCCCCATCGACTCGCTCGACCGCACCGACGGCCGCGAGCCGGCGTTCCCGACGTTCGGTGTCACGATCACCACCGCGCCCAAGCCCGGGATCGGCGACAACGTCGCGCTGTTCCACTCGCGGTGGTTCGACATCCCCCAGCCGGCGCCACTGCGCCTGCTCGAGCAGCTGATCACCACGATGATCCTCGGCCGCGACCAGGCCGTGCTCAACCAGCCGTGGGTCGCCGCGCGCACCATCCACGTCGACGCCGGGGCCGTCGGCCTGCTCGACTTCGGGATCACGCCCGCGCGGGCCCGCGCGCTCTACGACGCGGGGTACGTGGCCGCCGAGGAGTTCCTCGCCCGGTTCGACTGGCGGGCCTACAAGCGCCGCTTCCGCCGCGACGCCCACGAGGCACTGGCCGGCACGGCCGGTGGGGTGCGGTGACGCCCCGCGCCCGCCGCGTGTGACGCCCGGCGGGCAGACTCGGCGGGGTGGTCACCGCCGGGGCGCGTGCCCGCGCCGAGCGCGCGGCGCGCGAGCGTCTCGTCACCTCGCTGCTGCGCGAGCTGGACCCGCCGGTCACGCGCGACGGTGACGCCCTGGGCCTGACGCTCCCCGCCGGCACCCTCGGGGTGACGCTGCTGCACCGCTCGCCCACCGGGCACCACCGCCTCGCCGAGGCGGTCACCCTCGACGGGCGGCCCGCGACGCACGACGAGGTCGTCACCGCGGTGCTCGAGACCGTCGGCGAGGGCGAACCGGTCGACCACCTCGCCGCGATCGTCGCCGACAGCGTCGCGCGCACGGCCCGCTACCTGGACGCGCCCGCCGCCCCGACCGGCGACCGCACCCGCGACGCCGAGCAGGCGGTGCGCTACGGCCACCCGTTCCACCCGACCCCGAAGAGCGCCGAGGGCCTCGGCGACGACGACCTCACCGCCTGGGCGCCCGAGCTCGGCGCGTCGTTCGTCCTGCACCACCTCGCGCTGCGCGACGACGTCGTCCTCGCCGACGGGGCGCCCCTGACGCCGCCGGCCGCGGTCGCCCCGCACGTGCCGGCCGGCTGGACGGCGCTGCCGGTGCACCCGTACCAGGCGCGCGTCCTCGCCCGGGACCCCACGCTCGCGCTGCTCGAGGCCGAGGGCGCCGCCCGCCGGCTCGGCCCGCTCGGCGACCCGGTGTGGCCGACGTCGTCGGTGCGCACGGTGGTCGACACGGTGACCGGGGCGTCGTGGAAGCTGCCGCTGCGGGCGCGCCTGACCCACTTCGTGCGCACCACCCCGCCCGAGCACGCGCGCCGGGCGCTCGACGCCGCGCGGGTCGTCGCGCACCTCCCGGCCCTGCCGCCCGGGTTCGGCGTCATCAGCGACCTCGGCTTCGCCACCCTCGACCCGGCGGTCGGCGGCGACCGGCTCGCCGCCGACCTCACCGTCATCGCCCGCGCGCCGTTCCCGCCGGGCAGCCCGCGGGTGCTCGCGGCGGTGCTCGAGGACGGGCCGGCGGGCGAGGACCCGCCCCTGCTCGCCGACATGCGCGCCGCCGGCGACGTGCACGCCTGGCTGCGGCGCTGGCTCGCCGTCTCGCTCGTGCCGATGCTGCACGTCTTCGGGTCGGCGGGCCTGGGGTTCGAGGCGCACCCGCAGAACACGCTGGTCGTCACCGACGACGACGGGTGGCCGACGGCGTGCCGGGTGCGCGACCTCGAGGGCGCGCACCTGCGCCGCGACCGCCTGCCGGCCGGGCTGCCCGCCGACTCGCCGCTGGTCTACACCCGCGAGGAGGCCTGGCAGCGGCTGCGCTACCACGCGGTGACCAACCACCTCGCCCTGCTCGTCGCCGTCCTCGGCCGGCACACCGTCGGCGAGGAGCCGCTGTGGGCGACGGTGGCGGAGGTGCTGGGCGAGGTCCGCGATCCCGCCGCGCGCCCCTGGGCCGCGGAGCTGCGCCACGCCCCGACCCTGCCCGCCAAGGCCCACTTGCGCAGCTGGGCGGCCGGGCGCGGGGAGGACCCGATCTACGTCGAGGTGCCCAACCCGATCGCCGCCGCGGGGTGGAGGATGCCCGCATGACCTTCACCCACGTCGTCACGTTCAGCTGGACCGGGCAGGCCGCCGAGGACCCGTCGATCCCGGACGGCATCGCCGAGACCCTGCGCCGGTGGATCGCCGACGCCGACCTCAAGGGGCTGCGGTCGTGGACCTGCGGGCGCGACGCGGGCCTCGCCGAGGTCAACGCCGACTTCGCGGTGGTCGCGGTGTTCGACGACATGGACTCCTACCTCGCCTACCGCGACGACGCCGAGCACCGGCGGATCATCGTCGAGGACATCGCGCCGCACGTGGGGCAGCGCACGTCGGTGCAGTTCGCCGGGTGACGCCGACCGGCGCATGATCGGGCCATGGCGGGCTTCGAGCTCGGGACCGACGGCCCCGGCACCATCCTGGTCGGGGTCGACGGGTCGATCACGTCGCTGCGCGCCGGCGCCTACGCCGCGGGGCTCGCGCGCCGCCAGCACGCCCACCTGCTCGTGGTGACGGTCGCGACGACGTCCTCGCTCGCCGCGATGGCGCCCGGCGCGCTGGCGGTGCTGTCCGACACCGCCGAGCAGCTCGCCGCCGAGGTGCAGGGCGAGGCCAAGCGCTACCTCGAGGACCTCGCGCTCACCGGCGAGCTCGTCCGCGTCCAGGGCGACCCGTACGCGGAGATCGTGCGCCTCGCCGACGAGCGGAAGGTGGACGCCGTCGTCGTCGGCGCCTCGACCAGCGCCGGTCACCGGATCGTCGGCTCGCTGGCCGGCCGGCTCGTGCGTGCGGGGAAGTGGCCGGTCACCGTCGTGCCGTGACGGACCGTCCCGGAGCGACGAGTCGGCGTAACGAATCACCCGTACGCACCAGCGAACGATCACACACGGCACCTACAGTGAGGCGGGTCACCTGTTCCTGCCCGCTCCCGAGGTCGCCGTGGCCACACCGCTGACTCCCGCCAGCCCCACCCATCTCGCGCCGTCGTACGCGACGCCGGCCTGGCTGCTGCGCGGGCTCACCAACGAGCCCGGCGTGCTGAGCCTGTACGCGGGGCGGTTGCGGCTGGTGACCGCGGAGGGGGTGGTGTTCGACGCCCCGCTCGGCGCGGTCGAGCGCCTCGCCTTTCCCTGGTACCAGGGCTCGGGCGGACTGCGGGTGACGGTCGGCGGGCGGCGCCACCGGGTGACGTTGAGCCGCCCCAAGGGCGCCGCGTTCCCGGCCGCGCGCCTGCTCGACGCCGGCTCGCGCGCCGACGCCGGCACCGACCGGGCCGCGCCCGTCACCGTGCACACCGTGCTGGAGGGCCGCGGCGCCGGCCGCGTGTGGCGCACGCTCCTCGACGCCTGAGCTCGCGGGGCCTGCAGCGAACGCGCTGTTCGCTGCTTCTAAGCGAGCGAAGGCGCCGCTCGCTGCTTCTGTTCTCAGCGAGCGATCGCCGCGGTGATCAGCCCATGTTCGGCTGGCCGTTCGAGGCGCCCAGGCCGCCGTCGACGGGGATGTGCGCGCCGTTGACGAAGCGCGCGTCGTGGCTCGCCAGGAACGCGATGACGTCGGCGACCTCGGCGGGCTCGGCGGGGCGCCCCATCGGGATCCGCCGCCGGAACGCCGCCATGGTGTCGTCGTCGGAGCGGATGCCCGCCGACATGTCGGTGGCGGTCAGGCTCGGGTGCACGGCGTTGACGCGCACGCCCTCGCCGGCGTGGTCGAGGGCCATGGCGTTGGTCAGGTTGGTGACCGCGCCCTTGGCGGCGTTGTACGCGGCCATCCCCCAGTCGCCGCCGAGGCCCGACACCGAGCCGACGTTGACGATGCTGCCGCCGCTGGTGCGCAGGTGGGGCAGCGCGGCCTTCGAGGCGTAGAAGACGCCGTCGACGTCGGTGGCCATGATGCGGCGCCAGGTGTCGCCGTCGATGTCGGCGACGGTGCCCGGCTCCGCGACCGCCGCGTTGTTGACCAGCGTGTCGAGCCGTCCGTGCTCGGCGACGACGTCCTCGACGAGCGACGTCACCGCCTGCTCGTCGGACGTGTCGGCGACGCGGGTGACGATCGTCGAGCCCGCCGGCGCGTCGGCGGCGACCTTGTCGAGCTTCTCCTGCGTGCGCCCGGCGATGACCACCGTCGCGCCCTCGGCGCCGAAGCGGTGGGCGGTGGCGGCGCCGATGCCCGAGCCGCCGCCGGTGACGATGACGACGGCGCCGGTGAACGTGCCGGTGGAGCGGCTCTCGGCCACGAGTCCTCCTCGGACGATTGAAAGCTTGACCATCCGCGGTTACCCGCGCCCGGCGGTCTCACCCGTGGTGTCGAGCAGCTCACGTCGAGTGGCGGGTCAGTCTTACCTAGGTCACGCTGACCTATGTGTGGGTGGACGTGCTACTCCTGGGTCAGCTGGCGCGACGGCCGGCGCACGGCTACGAGCTGCGCCGGCGCATCGAGGCGGCGACCGGCATCAAGCTGCACAACAACTCGCTCTACCCGGCGCTGAAGCGCTTCGGGGAGGCCGGCGCGGTCACCCGCACGCTCGAGCCGCAGGAGGGCCGCCCGCCGCGGCACGTCTACACGCTCACCGACGTCGGGCGGGAGCTGCTGCACGACCAGCTCGCCGACCTGCCCGACGAGCTCGCGGGCGACGAGGCCGAGTTCCTCGCCCGCCTCGCGGGGTTCGGGCGACTGACCCCCGCCGAGCGCCGCGGTGTCCTCGACGCCCGGGGCCGGGTGCTCGCCGAGCGCCGGGCCCGCCTCGCCGGGCTGGCCGAGGCGGCCGCACCCCCGTCGGTCGACGACCCCGACACCGCCACCGACGACCCCTGGGCCGCGCTCGTCCTCGACGAGGTCCTGCGCCGCATCCGCGAGGAGCAGGGCTGGCTCGACCGGCTCGCGCGCCGCGCCGACGACCAGTCCACCACCACCCGTCAGCACGAGGAGATGCCTCCATGACCAGCGGGACCACCATCACCACCTCGACCGCGCACGACGACGCCCCGGACCTGCCGCAGCTGCCGTTCCCGCGCGAGGACGCGCTGACGATCTCCCCGCTCTACGAGCGGCTCCGTGCGGCGGGTCCGGTCACCCGCGTGCGCACCCCCGCCGGTGACGTCGTCTGGCTCGTCTCCCGCTACGAGGAGGCCAAGACCCTCTTCGCCGACCGCCGCCTCGGCCGCTCGCACCCGCAGCCCGAGCAGGCCGCCCGCGTCTCCGACGCCGGGGTGATGGCCGGGCCCACCGGCGACCACGAGCACGAGGACGACGACCACACGAGCATGCGGCGCCTGCTGACGCCCGCGTTCTCGGCGAAGCGGATGCGCCGGCTGCACGACCGGGTCGCGGAGCTCGCCGACGGGCTCGTCGACGACCTGCTGGCGACGGGGTCCGAGGTCGTCGACCTGCACGCCGGCTTCTCCGTGCCGCTGCCGATCTTCGTCATCTGCGAGCTGCTGGGCGTGCCGGTCTCCGACCGCGTGTACTTCAAGGGCCTGTCGGAGCGGATGGCGACGCTGACCGGCGACGACCCGGCGGTGGCGCGCGCCGAGTTCGAGCGCTACACCGCCGGGCTCGCCGACGCCAAGCGCGCCGAGCCCGGCGAGGACGTCATCTCCGACCTCGTCGCCGCGCAGGCGCACGACCCGCGCCTGACCGACACCCGCGTCGCCGAGCTGACCGCCGGGCTGCTGTTCGCCGGGCACGAGACGACGGTCAACCGGCTCTCGCTGGGAGTGGTCCTGCTGCTGGTCAACCCGTCGGTGCGCGACCGGCTCGTCGCCGACCCGACCGGCTCGGTCGACGCGATCGTCGAGGAGGTCCTGCGCCTCGCCGAGCCGGGCGGGATGGGGCTGCTGCGCTACGCCCACGAGGACGTGACGGTCGGCGAGGGGGACGAGCAGGTCACGATCGCGCGCGGCGACGGCGTCGTCATCGTCACCAGCGCCGCCAACCGCGACGAGCACGCCTTCGACGGGGCCGGCGCGTTCGACCCCGACCGGTCGCCGAACCCGCACCTGTCGTTCGGGCACGGGCCGCACTTCTGCATCGGCGCGAGCCTCGCCCGCACCGAGCTGCGTGTCGGCCTGACGACGCTGTTCACGCGCCTGCCCGAGCTGCGCCTCGCCGTCGACCCGACGGCGCTGACGCTGCACACCGAGCGCCTCACCGGCGGCCTGGACGAGCTGCCGGTGCGCCTCGCCCCGCGATCCGCCTAGAGCTCCCCGCGGCGGGTCACGAGGGTCTCGGCGACCTCGCGGAGCTTGACGTTGAGGTCCTGCGAGGTGCGCCGGAGCAGGTCGAAGGCCTCGTCGGAGGTCAGGCCACGGCGCTCCATGAGCACGCCCTTGGCCTGGCCGATGACGTCGCGGCTCTTGAGGGCCTCGCGCAGCTGCGCCTCCCGCAGCTCCGCGGCCGTCCGGGCCTGCACCGCGGCGATCGCCGTCGCGGCGTGGGCGGCGAGGACGAGCGCGTGGTCGCGGTCGGCGGCGTCGAGGCCGTCGCTGGTCCAGGAGTAGAAGTTCAGCGCGCCGAACCGCGGCGGCTCGCCGCCGGGGAACATGCCGGTCGACAGCACCGCGCCGAGCCCGAGGCCCTCGGCGGCCTGGCGACCGAACGTCGGCCACGAGGCGTCGGCGCCGGTCAGGTGGCCCATCGAGGTGCCGACGCCGCTGCGGTGCATGGCGGTGTGGCTCGGGCCCTCGCCCACCTCGTCCTGCAGCGCGTCGGCCTTGAACGCGACGTCGTGGCTCGCCGCGACCGTGTCGAGGCGACCGTCGGGGTTGCGCAGCACGACCGACACCACGTCGGCACCGGGCACGATCGCGCGCGCGGCGTCCACCACACGCTCGACCACCCCGACGACACCCGAGTCCGCGGGAACGGCGAACAGGGCGTCGGCGAGGTGCACGAACGCGGGGGCGAGCCCGTCGATCGGGCCGGAGTCCGACGTGCTGTCGAGGGTCATCGAGGTGCACCTTCACCGGTGACGCAGGGACACGGAACCCCGGAATTATCCGTGATCCTGCACGCCGGGCGGCGACCAGGTCGGTCCGTCTCTCCCCGTGATCCCGCGGTCACCGTGCGATGAGCTGCCCCAGCCGCTTGGTGAGCTTGACGTTCTCGCGGTAGTCGACGGGCACGACGATGACCGACGGCTTGTCGCGACGGTCGAACGCCTCCTTGAGCGCGGGCCGGAACTCGTCGGCCGACCCGATGCGCCGCGCGTGGCAGCCGAGGCCCTCGGACACCGCGACCAGGTCCGGCGTCTTGAACTCGGTGCCGAAGTGGTGCCCGAACTCCACCTCCTGCTTCCAGGAGATGAGCCCGTAGTCGTTGTCCTCCCACACCACGTTGACCGGGGCGACGCCGAGACGGGTGGCGGTCGCGAGCTCGGCCATGTTCATCATGAAGCCGCCGTCGCCGGAGAGCGCCACGACCCGCCTGTCGGGCTCGACCAGCGACGCCGAGACCCCGCCGGGCACCGCGATCCCCATCGAGCAGAAGCCGTTGGAGATGATGCAGGAGTTCGGCGCGTAGGTCGGGTAGTGCCGCGCGACCCACATCTTGTGGGCCCCGACGTCGCTGATGAGGATGTCCTCGTCGTCCATCTCGGCGCGCAGCTCGGCGAGGATGCGCTGGGGCTTCATCGGGAAGTCGCCGGTCTCGGCCTCCGCGCCGGCCCCCGCCTCGCCGATCTCCTCGGTGAGCGACTCCCGCACCCGGCGGTGCAGGTGGATGTCCTCGTAGTGGTGCTCGGCGGTGAGGCCCTCGTTGATCGCCCAGAGCGTGGCGGCGACGTCACCGACGATCTCGACCGTCGGCCGGTAGGCGTCGTCCACCTCGGCGGGGTCGAAGTCGATGTGCAGCAGGCGCTTGGTGCGCCCGATGTTCCAGCGCGCCGGCGGCCACTCGACCATGTCGTAGCCGACGGCGATGACGAGGTCGGCGGCCTCGAAGACCTCGGTGACGTAGTCGCGCGACCCGAGCCCGACCGCGTACAGGCTGCGCTCGTGGCGGTCGGACAGCGCGCCCTTGCCCATGAACGTCATGCCGGCGTAGATGCCGGTGCTCTCGACGAACCGCTGCAGCTGGCGGCTCACGCGCGTGCGCACGCAGCCCTGCCCCACGAGCAGGACCGGGCGCTCGGCGCGGGCGATGAGGTCGAGCGCGGCCTCGATCGACTTCTCGTCAGGGACCGGGCGGCGCACCTTCTCCGGCGGCACGATCGGCGCGGCCTCGACCTCGTGCTTGGCGATGTCCTCGGGCAGCTCGACGTGCGTCGCGCCCGGCTTCTCGGCCACGGCCAGCTTGAACGCCTTGCGCAGGACCTCGGGGATCGTGGTCTCGTCGCGCAGGGACGTCGTCCACTTGGTGATCGGCGAGAACATGTTGACCACGTTCATCGCCTGGTGCGACTCCTTGTGCAGGCGCGTCGTGGCGCCCTGCCCGGTGATCGCGACGACCGGGGAGTTGTCCATGTTGGCGTTGGCGACGCCGGTGACGAGGTTCGACGCCCCCGGTCCCAGCGTCGAGAGGCACACGCCGGGCCGGCCGGTCAGCCGCCCGTAGACGTCGGCCATGAACGCCGCGCCCGCCTCGTGGTGGGTGGCGACGAAGCGCACCGACGACTCGCGCATCGACATCAGGAGGTCGGCGTTCTCCTCGCCGGGGACACCGAAGACGTACTCGACGCCCTCCGCCTCGAGACAACGCAGGAACAGGTCGCTGGCCCTCATGTGTCGGTCCACTCCCGGGGATCGGCGCGCGTCGGACCACGGACTGATGCCCAGGGTGCGCGCTCGGCACACCCCGGACGGCGCCCTGCCCTACCCGGAACCCGGCTGGGCCACGCCGATCTGGCGCGGCGAGCGGTCGCGGGAGCTCGTGCCGGTGCTCGTCCCCGTGCCCGCCCCGGTGTTCGACGCGTCCGTGCCCCCGCCGCCCGAGGCGCCGTCGCCGAGGGTGCCACCGGTGCTCTCAGGGCCGGCGCCGGCGTCGGCGGTGCCCGTGCCGGTGTCGCCGGTGCCGCCCTGCTCGGCCCCGGCCAGGTCCGACACCGACTCGAGCGTCTCGCCGATCTTGAGGTCGTTGAGGAACAGTGTCGCGGGCCGGGCGTCGCCGTCGGAGTCGCGGTAGATGCCGGTCTTGAGGTAGTCGAACGAGTCGATCATCGTGCCGCGCGGCGGGCGGAAGTCCTGGAGGACCTGCTGCCCGTCGCGGTGGACCGACACCGACCCGCCGCCCACCTCGAACTCGATGTCCATCTGCACCGCGAGGTTGCGGCCGGCCTGCACCGGACCGAGGTCGCGGACCCGGTCGCCGACGTTGGCCAGCCACAGCCGCCCGTCGACGATCTCGAGCGCCACCGGCGGCGAGGTGTTGGTGCCGCCGTCGTGCAGCTGCCACACGACCTGCCAGTCCGACGTGTCGACCGGGAAGTCGGGCGGGAGGAAGGCGCTGTACCCGAAGAACAGGTGCTGACCGGCACGGATGTCCTGCGCCTCCTCCGGGCGCACCTCGGAGCGTTTCGCGCCGTCGGGCACCTCGAGCTTGACGACCTGCCGACCCGGCACGTTGGGGCTCTCGACCTCCTCCGGGTTCAGCCCGCCGCCCTCGACGTTGCCGCCGTTGGAGTCGCGGAACCCGGCGAGCCCGGACGTCAGCGCCCACAGCGCGCCGGTGTCCCCGCCGGCGGAGCCGGAGCCGGAGCCGGTGCCGGTGCCGCTCCCGGCTGATCCGGTGCCGCTCCCGGGGTCGGCGTCCCCGTCGGAGCCGCTCCCGCCGCTGCTGCCCCCGCTGCCGCCGCTGCCCGCGCCGCCGCCGTCCGTGCCGCTGCCGCCGTCCGTGCCGCTGCCGCCGTCCGTGCCGCTGCCGCCGTCCTCGGCCGCGCTGCCGCCGGCGTCCTCCGACGGACCAGCCCCGCCGCCGCTGGTCCCGCCGCTGCCGGTCCCGCCATCGCTGGCGCTGCCTCCGCCGGAACCGCCGGACGGTCCCCGGGTCGTCGTGTCCGGTGACGTCGTGCTGCCGGAGCCGCTGCTGCCGCTTCCGCCACGGCCGGAGGACGAGCCCTCGTCCGGCGGCGTGGTCGTCCGCGGCTGCGAGTTCGTGCCGTCCTCGGCGGCGGCGCTCCCGCCGCCGGTCCCGCTCCCGCTGCTCCCGGTGCCGCCGTCGCTCCCGGTGCCGCCCGTACCGCTGCTCCCGCCCGAGCCTCCGGACCCGGTGCCGCCCGTCCCGCCGCCGGCCGCGCCGCCCTCGTCCGGCGGGGTCGTCGACCGTGGCCCGGAGCCGGTGCCGTCCTCCGCCGCGCCCGAGCCGGTGCCCGTGCCACCGGTTCCGCCCGTTCCGCCGCGGCCGGCCGCGCCGCCCTCGTCGGGCGGCGTCGTCGGCGTCGGTCGGGATCCGGCGCCGTCATCGGCCGCGCCGGAAGGCAGGGTCGACGCGTCCCCCGGGCCCGAGCCGGTCCCCGTGCGCGACCCCGTGCCGGTGCCCGTGCCCGGCGCCGCGCCGGTCGGGGCGGCACCGCCGTCGCCGGTGTCCGGGTAGAGGTCGCCGCCCGCCGGCGGCTGCGCCGACCCGGAGCCCGACCCCGGCTGCCCGGACCCGTCCGGCACGGTCGTCTCCGGCCCGGACGTCTCCGGCCCGGTCGTCTCCGGCCCGGTCGTCCCGGGGGCCGTGGTCCGCGGGGCTGCGCCCGTACCGCCCGGGAGGCCGCCCGCGTCGTCACCGCCCGGCACGCGCGCGTCGTCACCGGCGCCGGGGACACCGGTCGTCCCACCGCCGCCCGGGGTGCTGGTCTCGTACCCGCCGCCCCCGCCCCCGCCGCCGCTGCCCGGCGCGGCCGTCCCGGCGCCGCCGTCGGCACCCGGCGTCGTCGTCCCCGGCGCCACGGTGCCGGCACCGGGCAGGCCGGTCGGGGTGGTGGCGGCTCCCGGCGTGCCCGTCCGCGCCGCGCCGGTCGACGCGGGCACCCCCGCCGGGTCGGCGGCAGGCGCCCCGGAGCCGGCCGCGGCGGGCAGCGAGGTGATCAGCCGCCCCAGCGAGTCGGACGCCCAGCGCGTGGCCGGCGTGCTCGGCGCGACCTCGAGCCGCGCGTACCCGGCGTGGGCGGGCGCGGCGACGGTCTGCTCGAGCGGGGGCGCGCTGGTGCCCGGCGGGGTCGAGCACACCGGGTCGTCGGGCGCGCAGACCTGGATGGTGCGCGACGCCAGCGACCCGAACCCGCCCTCGCGCGCGGGCAGCACGCCCTGCCCGTCGACGCCGTCCGGGACGGTACGGGCAGCGGGGTCGCGGGCGGGGTCACCGAAGAGCCCCACGGCGACGACCCGGTCGGCCGGTACACGGGACTCCTGCCCGCTGCCGACCCGCGCGGCGACGTCGCCGGCGACCTGGGCGCCCTGCGAGTAGCCCAACAGCATCACGCGGCTGCCCGGACACCCCGCAAGCTGCGCGGCGACCTGGTCGGCGAGCGCCGTGACCGCCTGCTGCTCGCTCGCCGCGTACGACTCCCCCACCTCGGGCCCGGGCACCGCGACCACGGACAGGCGGTTGCCCACCTGCCCCACCAGCGGGTCGGTGAGCGCCGCGAGCGTCTCGCCGCCGGCCGCGCCGCTGCCGTTGACCGCGAAGAGCGTGACGTCGCGGCACTCGGCGGGCGCGCCGGGCGCCGCGAGCGTCACCACGCCCGTCCCGCCGGCGAACAGCGTCACGACGAGCACCGCCGCGACGGCGAGGACGCCGACGGGCACGTGTCCGACGAGACCGCCCCGCACCGACCGCCGCATCTCGCCCTCTCGCCGGGGTGCCCGGCCGCGACCGGGGCGGGGCGGGGACCGGCACGCGGCACGGGTCGCCCTCGCCGGGTCAGCTTCGGCGACCGTCGCGGCGCGTGGGTGCGGTTTCGGAGAACTCGTCGAGTCGTTCCCGATCGCACACGCGCTACCCCAGCGCGTCGCGCAGGAAGGCGACCTGGAGCAGGAGCAGGTTCTCGGCCACGACCTCCTGCGGGGTCATGTGCGTGACGCCCGACAGCGGCAGGACCGTGTGCGGGTGCCCCGCCGCGAGCAGGGCCGACGAGAGCCGCAACGTGTGCGCGGCGACGACGTTGTCGTCGGCGAGTCCGTGCACGACCATGATCGGCCGCTGGGGCTCGCGCGTGCCCGGGTCGTCCAGGATCGACGAGCGCGCGTAGGCCTCGGGGTCCTCGTCGGGGTGCCCGAGATAGCGCTCGGTGTAGTGGGTGTCGTAGAGGCGCCAGTCGGTCACGGGCGCCCCGGCCACGGCGGCGTGGAAGACGTCGGGGCGGCGCAGCACCGCGAGGGCGGCGAGGTAGCCGCCGAAGGACCACCCGCGGATGCCGACGCGGTCGAGGTCGAGGTCGCCGACCTGCTCGGCGGCCGCGTGCAGGGCCGTGACCTGGTCCTCGAGCACCGGCGTCGCGAGGTCCCCCCGCACCGCGCGCTCGTACGCCGGCCCGCGCCCGGGCGTCCCGCGGCCGTCGGCGACCACCACCGCGAAGCCCTGGTCGGCGAACCACTGCGAGGTCAGGAACATCCCGCGCGTCGCGAGGACCCGCTGGGAGTGCGGGCCGCCGTACGGGTCGAGCAGGACCGGGAGCTTCCGCGAGCCCGGCACGTGGTCGCGGGGCAGCAGGACGGCGACCGAGGGGCCGCCCGGGTCGGTCGCGACGCGGCGCACCGCGGGTTCCAGGCCCGGCGACTCGGCGTGCGACGTCACCGCGAACGTGCGCCCGTCGGCGCGCACGACGGTGGTGCGCGTGCCGTCGGTGTCGAGGTCGCCGCCCGCGATCACCGTCGTCCCCCCGGCGCGCCGCCCGCCCCACACCCCGTGCTGCGGGCCGACGCGCGCGGCGCCGTCGGCGCGCGACCACGTCCACAGCGTGCGGTCCTCCGGGCGCTCCGCGGCGCTGAACAGCACGACGTCGCCGTCGACGTCGGCGACGGCCTGCACCTGCAGCCCGGGCGGGCTCACCGGCTCGTCGCCGATCAGCAGCCGGCGGGTGTCGTCGCGGTCGGCGCAGCGCACGAGGGAGCCGTCGGCGAGGTGCGCGGGCACGCCTCCGACGAGGTCGACCCACACCGCGTCCTCGTCGGACACGAGCACCGCGGAGGTGCCCTCGTCCGGGTCGACCCGCCGCACGTCCACGCGGCGCTGGTCGCGGGTCGAGACGGTGACGAGCAGGTCGTGGGTGTTCCACGTGACGTCGGCGAGGTACTCCGTGCCCTCGCCGAGGTCGACGGGCACGCGGGTGCCGTCGAGGTCGACGAGGTGCAGGGTCACCTCCGCGTTCGCGGTGCCGGCGGCGGGGTAGGCGTTCTCGACGGGGCGCCGGTCGGGGTGGGCCGGGTCGGCGATCCACCACCGCGTCACCGCGGCGTCGTCGACGCGGGCGACGGCGAGCTGGCTGCCGTCGGGCGACCACCAGTACCCGCGGTAGCGGTTCATCTCCTCGGCGGCGACGAACTCCGCGAGCCCCCACTTGATGTGCGGGCCGTCCTCGGGGTCGGGGCCGGCGAGGACGTGGGTCGTGCCCGTCGAGAGCTCGTGGACGTGCAGGGTCCCGCCGCGCACGAACGCGACGCGGGCGCCGGTGGGGTCGGGTCGCGGGTCGACGACCGGGCCGTCGACCGGCAGCGCCGCGGGCTGCGCCCCCGGTACGAGCTCGACGGTGAACGCGCGCCCGGACAGGACGAACACCGCCAGCCGCGCGGCCGCGTCGAGGGCGTACTCGACGACGCCGCCCGACTGCTCGCGGACCCGCTCGCGCCGCGCGCGCTCCTCGGGCGGCAGGTCCTCCTCGCCGGGGACGTCGAGCTCGCGGGGGTCGACGAGCAGGTGCTCCTCCCCCGTGGCGACGTCGACCAGCCAGAGGCAGGTCACGGGGTCGTCGCCGGCCCGGCTGCGCAGCAGCACGACCCGCGCGCCGTCGGGCGAGACCGTCGGGCGCCGGGGCGCGCCGAGGGTGAACCGGCGGGTGGTGGCCTGGCGGCGCGGGAAGGACGCCGGAGAGTCGGACGCGGCGGGGTCGGCGGGCACGCCCCGCAGTGTGCCGGGCGGGCGGGCGCGACGGGCGAACCCCGTCGCGCCCCTTGGCTAGGCTCGTGGCCGTGGTGGAGACGGAGCGGCGCATCGCCCTGACCGGGATCAAGCCCAGCGGCGAGCCGCACCTGGGGAACTTCGTCGGCGCGATCCGGCCGGCGCTCGAACTGGCGCGCACGGCGGAGTTCGAGTCGCGGTACTTCATCGCCGACGAGCACGCGCTCACCGGCACGCCGGCGTCGGGCGACGTCGCCGCGTGGACCCGCTCGGTCGCCGCGACGTGGATCGCCGCCGGCCTCGACCCCGAGCGCACGGTCTTCTACAAGCAGTCCGACGTCCCCGAGACCTTCGAGCTGACGTGGATCCTGTCCTGCGTCACGGGCAAGGGGCTGATGAACCGCGCCCACGCCTACAAGGCCGCGCGCGACCGGAACGCCGCCGCCGGCGAGGAGCCCGACGCCGGGGTCAACCTGGGTCTCTACAACTACCCGGTGCTCATGGCCGCGGACATCCTGGTCATGCAGTCCGACCTCGTTCCGGTGGGCCGCGACCAGCTCCAGCACGTCGAGATCGCCGCCGACGTCGCGGGCAGCTTCAACCACCGCTACGGCGACGTGTTCCGCCTGACCGTCCCCGAGGCCGTCGTGCCGCCCGAGACCACCGGGCACACGCTGCCCGGGCTCGACGGCCGCAAGATGAGCAAGTCCTACGACAACTACATCCCGCTCTTCCTGCCCGCGCCGCAGCTCAAGAAGCTGGTGCGCCGCATCCCGACCGACTCGACGCCGGTGGAGGCGCCGAAGGACCCGGACTCGTCGGCGGTGTTCCAGATCCTCGCCCAGTTCGCCGAGCCCGACGTC
This sequence comes from Actinomycetospora straminea, assembly GCF_028737255.1. Taxonomy (GTDB): domain Bacteria; phylum Actinomycetota; class Actinomycetes; order Mycobacteriales; family Pseudonocardiaceae; genus Actinomycetospora; species Actinomycetospora straminea. Next base: position 18,448 of record NZ_JAQZAN010000016.1, read on the forward strand.
GTCGCGGACACCCGCAAGCGGCTCGAGGCCGGCGGCGTCGGGTGGGGTGAGCTGAAGAACCAGCTCGCCGAGGTGCTGGAGGCGCAGCTCGGGCCGCTGCGGGCGCGCTACGAGGAGCTCGTCGCCCCGGACAGCGAGCTGGACGCGATCCTCGCCCGCGGCGGCGAGGTCGCCCGCGAGCAGGCGTCGCGGGTGCTGCGCGGGGTGCGCCGCGCGGTGGGCGTCGAGGTCTGACGCCTCGGGTCAGGCCGGGGCAGGCCGGGATCGGCCCGGGATCAGCCCAGGGTGGCGCGGTCGGCGGGTGCCGCGCGGCGTGGCGCCGGCAGGTCGGCCGGCGCGTCCCAGTCCCCGAGGCGCTCGAGCTCCTCGAGCGTCTCGGGGACGTCGGGCAGCTCGCCGACCCACAGGCGCAGCGGGCCGGTGTCGAGGGGGCGCAGGGCACCCTCGGGGTCGGTGGCCTGGGCGCGGCGGCGCAGCCACGTCCCGAGCGCCAGCGCGGTGACCACCGAGGCGACACACCACACGACGACCAGGACGGCGACCCACACGAGCACCGGCACGAGCACCTCCGACATCGGGGAGCGGAACGCGGTGACCGAGCGTGCCCGGGGGACCACCGCGTGCGTTGCCCTGAGGATGACATCCCCGAGGTGCCGCCAGGGCCCTTGTCACTCGATCGGACGTCCCGACTCCGACCGTCGGGCGCACTTCGGCGACCATCTGCGGCGCTTGACGACCGTTCGACGCCCCGTTCGAGCCGTTCGTCGCGCAGATGCCTTCGTCGCTGAACGGGTTCTCAGGTCGCCTCCAGCGCAGCGGCGATACGCCCGGCAACAGCAGCCGACTCGTCCGGGGAGCCGTACGGGTGCCGGGGTCCGAGGAAGAACCGGAGCCCGTCCTTGGGCCGGCGCGGGATGACGTGCAGGTGCAGGTGCGGCACGGACTGGCTGATGATGTTGTTGATCATGATGAGCGAGCCCGGCGCCTCCATCGCGGACTCCACCGCCCGCTCCAGGCGCTGGGCCAGGGCGAAGAAGTCCGCGACCTCGTCCGGCGGCAGGTCGGCCAGGGTCGTGACGTGGGTGCGCGGGACGAGCAGGGTGTGCCCGTGGAACACCGGCGAAGTGTCCAGGAACGCCGTCGTGGCCGGTCCGTCGTGGACGACGTCGGCCGGCGCGTCCCCGGCGACGACCGCGCAGAAGGCGCAGGGCTTGGTCGGGCGCGGGGGCACGGGACGAGCCTGGCAGGCGCCCCGGCGGGGGTGATGCCGGGCCCCCGGGGACGCACACGGGGTGCCGGCGCGTTGTGAGGTGCATGGGTGCACCGAGGTTGTTGGTGATCGGTCACGAGGTCTCGCCGGAGACCGTGCTCGTCCAGGCGGGTTCGTTGGCGAGCTGGGCGGCCGACCGCGGCGTGGAGATCGTGCCGGGCGTGGCGGGGCAGCCGCTGCCCGCGCCCTCGGAGGTCGACGCCGTGGCCGTGCTCGGCTCGGTCCGGGGCGCGTGGGACGACGACGTGCCCTGGCTCGCCGACGAGATCGCCTACCTGCGGGGCGTCATCGCCGCCGACGTCCCGGTGCTCGGCATCTGCTTCGGCGGGCAGCTCCTCGCGCGCGTGCTCGGCGGCACGGCCCACCCCGCCGACGGTCGCCACGAGCACGGCTGGCGCGAGATCACCACCGCCGCGCCCGACGTCGTCGCCCCCGGGCCGTGGATGGAGTTCCACTTCGACAGCTTCACCCCGCCGCCGGGCGCGGAGGTGCTCGCGTGGTCCGAGCGCTGCACCCAGGCGTTCCGCGACGGTGCGCACCTCGGGGTGCAGTTCCACCCCGAGATCACGCCCACCGAGCTCGAGACGTGGGTGGCGCGGTGGACCGGCACGCCGCTCGAGGCGCGCCTGCCCGAGCTCGGCGTCGACGTCGACGCGCTGCGGGCCGAGACGGCCGCGCGCGCCGAGGCCTCGCGCGCCACGAGCTGGGTCCTGTTCGACGCCTTCGCCGCGCGCACGGGTCTGGTCGCCGGTGACGTCGCCGCGGACGCGGCCCGGTGACCGCGGCGGAGATGAAGGTCCGCATCGGCATCGGTGCCGGGCCCTCGCGGCACGACCCGGCCGCGGCCACGCTCGAGCTCGTCGACGGGTGCGAGGCCCGGGACATCGACTCGGTGTGGTTCCCCGACCGCATCGCCGCACCCGCCGTCGAACCCCTCATCGCGCTCGGGTGGGCGGCGGGCCGCACGCGCTCGCTCAAGCTCGGCACCGGCGTCGTCGTGCTCCCGGGCCGCAACCCCGCCGTGGTCGCCGCCCAGCTCGCCTCGCTGGCCGCGCTCGCGCCCCGGCGCATCCTGCCGGTGTTCGGCCTGCGCCCCGCCACCGCCGCCGAGCGGACCGTCTACCCGGTGCCCGGCCCGCGTGCGGCGGTGTTCGAGGAGGCCCTCACCGTCGTGCGCCGCCTGCTCACCGAGGAGTCGGTGACGTTCCAGGGCCGCTTCTTCGACCTCGACGGGGCCGTCGTCGAGCCCCGCCCGGCGCGGCCGCTGGACCTGTGGCTCGGCGGGCTCGTGCCGGCCGCGCTGGAACGGGTGGGGCGCCTGGGCGACGGGTGGCTCGCCTCGTTCGTCACGCCTGCCGAGGCCGGCGCGGCCCGCGCGACGATCGCCGCCGCGGCCGCCGACGCCGGGCGCGAGGTGGAGGACGACCACTACGGCACCAACCTGCTCGTCCTGCCGCCCGGCACGTCGGACGCCGACGCGGACCGCGCCCGAGCCGCATCGGTCCACCGGCGCCCCGAGCTCGACCCGCACGACCTCGTCGCCGACGGGTGGGAGGACGCGCGCCGCCGGGTCGGGCGCTTCGTCGACGAGGGCATCACGAAGTTCGTGGTGCGCCCGGCCGTCGCCCCCGCCTCGTGGCCGTCGTTCCTCGACGAGTTCGCCGAGCACCTCGTGCCGCTGGAGACCTAGACGCCGCGGCTGCCCAGCACACGGGTCAGCGCGATCTCCAGGACCACCCGCTGCGGGTTCTCCCGCGGCACCCGGTAGCGCTGCGCGTAGCGGTGCTCGGCGTCGGCCACGGCGTCCGGAGCGTCACGGACCACCGCGAGCCCCTCGAGCGTCGACCACCGCCGCCCGTCGACCTGCGTGACGGCCACGCGCGCCCCGTCCTCCCCCGCCGCCCGCACGTGACGCGCCTTCGCGCTCGTGCCCGAGGTGATGACGCGCGCGATCGCCGTGTCGAGGTCGAGCACGGCGCCCACGGGCACGACGTGCGGCGAGCCGTCCCGGCGCAGCGTGGCCAGGGTGCAGAGGTGGCGCTCGGTCCAGAACTGCGCGAACTCCTCGCCCCGCGCGCGCAGGTCGGCCGGGCTGACGGTGGGTGTCGGGCTCACCCGTCGATCGTGCCGCCCCGCCGCCGGCGGCCGCTCACCCGCCCGGCGTCGGCGAGCGCGTCACGGTGCCGGCGAGCCAGGCCCAGAACCGGGGATCCATGGGCGACGTGGTGGGGATGACCATCTGCGGGTCGGTCTCGGCCGCCTCGCTGGAGTCCGAGCCGGAGTCCGAGTCGGAGCCGGACTCCGAGCTGGTGCTCGAGCCGGAGTCCGAGCCGTTGTCCCTGCTCTCGCCGTTGACGTTCGAGCCGTCGCTCGCGGAGTCGCTCTCGCCCGCGGCGGTGGTTCGCCGCGACGTGGGGCCGGAGCTCCCCCCGGAGTCCGAGGAATCGGAGGAGTCGGAGGCCTCCTCGGCCGCGGAGCGTTCGGTCGAGCGCCGCGTGGTCGGGTCCGCCGACTCGTCGTCCGCCGTCGGCCGCGTGCTCGGGTCGGACGAGGAGTCCGAGGAGGATTCGCTGGACGACTCGCCCGACGACTCCTCGGGCGCCTCGGTGGTCGTCCGCGCCCGCGTCGGCTCGACCGTCACGTCCTCGTCGGCGGCCGAGGAGCCCGAGGTGGTGCTGGCCGGCGCCGAGCGCTCGTCCGCGTCGGCCTCGTCCGTGGGCAGGAGCGAGCCGGAGTCGCCGTCCTCGGTCGCCGTGGCCGGGTTCCGGGTGGTCAGCGAGGCACCGGTGGTCGGGTCGACCGTGGTGGTCGTGCCCGTGGACGGGTCGGTGGTCGTGGTGACGCCGGTGGACGGGTCGGTCGTGGTGGTCGGCTCCTCGGAGCCGCCCCGTCGGTCCTGCCCGGCGTCCGGCTGCTCGGTCGCGTCCGAGGGCAGGGGCCAGCCCTCGGGCGTGGTGCTGGGCAGGCTGCGGGCGGCGGCGCCGCCGGGCTCCGTGGTGGCACCCGTCGCGGCCCCGGTGGACGCGTCCGCGTCGTCGGCGGGCTGCCCGTAGGTGGGCCAGCCCTCGGGCGTCGAGGCGGGCGCCTCCGCGTCGGTCGGGAGCTCGAGGGTGGGCCCCCCGGTGGTCGTCGGCGGCGCCGCCTCGTCCGTGGTGGTGCGGGCCGGGCCGGCCGCCGGCTCGTCCGCCCCGTCGTCCGCGGGCGCGCGCCGGGCCGGGGGCTGCTCGGGCTCGTCGGGCTCGTCCCCGCCGGGCAGGAGGTCGGGCAGCAGGCCGCCGTCGCCCCGCTCCTCGCCGCGGCCACCGTCGTCGCCGCCGCCCCGGCCGTCGCCGGCACCGCCACCAGCACCACCGCCGGCACCGCCGCCGTTGCCGCCGCCCTCGCCGCGGTCACCGCCGCGTCCCGGGGCGCCGTCGTCGCCGGCCGCGGGGCCACCGCCACCGCCGTTGCCACCGCCGTTGCCGCCAGGGGCACCGCCGCCGTTGCCGCCGCCGCCGTTGCCCCCGGGCAGGAGGTCGGGCAGCAGGCCGCCGTCGCCGCCGCGGTCACCACCCCGGTCACCACCCCGGTCACCACCCCGGTCACCACCCCGGTCACCACCCCGGTCAACGCCGGCGCCCCCGCCCCGGCCGTCGGGTGACCCGGTCGGCTCGTCGCGCGTGGGGTCGGGCAGCAGCGGGAGGTCGAGCACCGGACCGGGGTCCTCGGCCGTCGGTGTCCCGCGCGGCACGGTGGGCTCGGTAGCGGCGTCGCCACCCGGGGCGTCCGGCACCGTCGGCTCGGCCGGCGCGGGCGGGCTGCCGGCGCCGGGCAGCGGCTGCGGGGCGAGGCTCGGGACGAGCTCGTCGAAGCCCGGCGGCGGCGTCACGGGCTGCTCGGCGCCGGGGAACGCGGGCTCGCCGGGTGCGGACGACGCCGTGCCCAGCGCGCGCGACCCCGGCAGCGGGATCGGCGTCAGCGGCGGGGCGACGTCGTCGGGCAGCGCCGGCTCGGGCGGAGCGTCGGGGAGGGCGTCGGGGAGGGCGTCGGGGAGGGCCAGGGGCGCACCGCCGGGGTCGTCGGCGGAGGGCGCGCCGGACTCGGCGGTGCCCTCGGCGGTGTCGGCGGGCTGCTCGGAGGTGGTCGGGGCGTCGGTCGCGTTGCCGGTGAGACCCGCGGCGTCGTCGCGGGGGCCCGGGACCACCGCGGTGCCCAGGCCGAGGAGCGCAGCCACGAGCGCCACCGCGAACAGCGACGTGATCACGATGTTGCGCGGCGTGCGGAACGGCCACGGTCGCGGACGCGGTGCCGGATTCCAGCCTCGGGACGAGGTGGACGGCATGCAACCCCCTTCGAAACCAGCCCGCCCCCGACAGCGGTCCGCGACCCCACGGCCCCGGAGATCCGTACGGTACGCCGTGCGTGTGTCCGCGGTCAGCCGTTTGGTGAGGCCCGCGGAGATTCCGACAGGCACCATGGAGGGCGTGGGTGTCGAGCCCGGGGAGCGCGTCGTCGCGCGGACCCCGACGCAGCGTCGGCCGAGCCCACACCTCGATCTGGATCTGGCCGCCGTGCGCCGTGCCTATCGCGCGATGCGCGCCGCGCTGCCCGGGATCGAGCTCTGCTACGCCGTCAAGGCGAACCCCCACCCCGACGTGCTGGCCCTCCTCGTCGCCGAGGGCGCATCGTTCGACCTCGCCAGCGTCGGCGAGCTCGACCTCTGCCTGCTCGCCGGGGCGACCCCGGCGGGGCTGTCCTGGGGCAACCCCGTGAAGAAGGTCACGGACGTGCGCGCGGCCCGCGCCGCCGGCGTCACCCGCTTCACCACCGACGCCCCCGCCGACGTCGACCTCCTCGCTCGCGAGGTCCCGGGCGCCGCGGTCGGGGTCCGGCTCGCGGTCGGCGACGACGGGTCCGCGACGCCGTTCGCCGGCAAGTTCGGCGCGGGCGAGGACGAGGCCGTCGCCCTCCTCGAGCAGGCGCGCGCCGGGGGCCTCGACGCGGCCGGCGTCGGCTTCCACGTCGGTTCCCAGCAGAGCGACCCCCGCGCGTGGGCGCGCGCGATCGACACCGCCGCGCGCGTCGCCGCCCGCCTCGGCGAGCACGCGCCCCGGGAGCTCAACCTCGGCGGCGGCTTCCCCACCCCGCACGCCGGCTCCCCGACCCCCGACGTCGACGCCTGCGCGGCCGCGATCCGCGAGGCCCTCGCCACCCACGCCGCGTGGTGGCGGCCGCGCGCGTTTGCCGAGCCCGGCCGCGCCCTCGTCGCGGACGCGGGTGTGCTGCGCGCCGAGGTCGTCCTGGTCACCGAGCGCGCCGGGCGCCGCTGGGTCTACCTCGACGTCGGCCGCTACCAGGGCCTCGCCGAGACCGAGGGCGAGATGATCGTCTACCGGCTGCGTACGCCGGGCCGTGACGGGGAAACCGGGCCGGTCGTGCTCGCCGGACCGACCTGCGACGGCGACGACGTCCTCTACCGCCACGCCGACGTGCGCCTGCCCCTCGACCTCGCGCCCGGCGACGTCGTCGAGTTCCTCGGCACCGGCGCGTACACGGCGAGCTACGCCTCGGTGGGCTTCAACGGCCTGCCTCCCCTGCCCACGTACACGACCTGACACCCGAGAGAAGGTGGAGTTGACGACCACACCCGTCACCCCGACCGCCCCCGACACCGCCACGTTCGCGGGCCGGCACGTCCTCGCCGAGCTGCGCGGGGTCGACGCCGCGCTCCTCGGCGACGAGCACCGGGTGGCCGACGCCCTGCGTCGCGCCCTCGACGCCGGCGGCGCGACCGTCCTCGACGTCGTGGCGCACCGGTTCGAGCCCCAGGGCACGACCGTCCTGGCCCTGCTCGCCGAGTCGCACGCGTCGGTGCACACCTATCCCGAGGCGTCGGCGGCGTTCGTCGACGTCTTCACGTGCGGCGTGCAGGCCGACCCCGAGCTGGTGGTCGACGCGCTGGGCCGGGAGCTGGAGGCGCGGGAGGTGCGGGCCCAGGTCGTGGCCCGCGGGGCCGGACTCGCGCCCGCGACCGGGGGCCGGGAGGTCGACGAGCCGCTCGCCGCGGGGATGCGACGGCGCTGGCGCCTCGACGAGGTGCTCTGGCGGGGGCGCACGGAGTGGCAGGACATGGTGGTCGCCCGGACCGCGCAGGGGATCTCGCTCTTCTGCGACGGCGAGCGCCAGTCCACCGAGGCGAGCCAGCTCGTCTACCACGAGGCCCTCGCCGTGCCACCGATGCTGCTCGCCGACGAGCTGCGCTCGGTGCTGGTCGTCGGGTCGTCGGAGGGCGTGGTCTCCCAGCTCGCCGTCGCCGCGGGGGCCACCCGCGTCGACCACGTCGACATCGACACCGAGTGCGTCCGCCGCTGCGCCGAGCTCCTCCCCTACGGCTACACCCCCGAGGAGCTCGCTCTCGCGGAACGAGCCGCCGAGCGCGGCGACGGCCCGGTGCGGATGCACTACGCCGACGGCTGGCAGTTCCTCGCCGACGCCGCCGCGCGCGGCGACCGGTGGGACGTCGTGATCGTCGATCTCCCCGACGAGCCCGTCGAGGTCACCGATCCGGCCCAGCACGCCCGCCTCTACGGCGCCGAGTTCCTGCAGCGGTGCCGCGACGTCCTCGCCCCCGGCGGCGTCGTCTGCTCGCAGGCCGGCTGCCCGACGCTGTGGCGCAACGACACCCTCGGGCGCATGACGCGGCGCTTCGACGACGTCTTCGCCACCGTGATGCCGTACTGCTCCGACGAGCACGAGTGGGCGTACCTGAGCGGACGCGTGGACGAGGTCGACGACCCCGTCGAGCTCGCGATCTCCCGCCTCGACCGCTTCCCGGCGCTGACGTCCCTCGACGCCGGCGCCCTGCGCCGGGGCGCGGTCCTGCCGTTCGCCCTGCGGGCCCCCGAGCGCGTCGCCGCGCCCTGACCGGTCGCCCCCGGACCACGGTCACGCACCACCGACGGTGTGCCGACCGTGGCCTGGTGGAGCGGCTCGGCACCCGCCTCGCCGGGGACCGGCGTCGCTCACGCCCCTGACAGCGCCGCCGCCAGCTTCTCCGGGATGCCCGGGGCCTTCGACCACGCGCCCGTCGCCTCGTCCTTCACCACGACGACGTAGACGTTGCGCCCCGTCACGGCCACCTCGTCCGCCGAGCGGTAGACGCTGAACCCGAGCGTGAAGCTCGTCGTCCCCTGCCGCTCGCAGACGACCTCGACCCGGGCGTCGTCGCGCCAGCGCACCGACCCGCGGTAGTCGAGCTCCGAGTGCACGACCATGACGTCCACGCCCGCCGCGATGAGGTCGGGGTAGGACATCCCGGCGTGGTCGAGGAAGCCGGTGAAGGCCTCGTCGAACCACGTCAGGTAGTGCCCGTTGAACACGACGCCCTGCTGGTCGACCTCCGCGTAGCGCGGGACCACCGGGAACGAGTAGGTCACGCGCGCAGCTCCGGGAAATCCTCGTCCCGGTACTCGCCCTCGGGCGCGGCGCCGGCGGACGGGTCGGAGCGCAGGTCGGTCTCGCGGGTCCGCAGCTCGACGCGGCGGATCTTCCCGGAGATCGTCTTCGGGAGCTCGTAGAACTCCAGGCGCCGCACGCGCTTGTAGGCCGGCAGGTTCTCCCGCGCGTGGCGCAGGATCGCCAGCGCGGTCTCGCGCGACGCCTCGTACCGCGACGAGAGCACCACGTAGGCCTTGGGCACGGCCAGGCGCAGCGGGTCGGGCGAGGGCACGACGGCGGCCTCGGCGACGGCCTCGTGCTCGATGAGCACGCTCTCGAGCTCGAACGGGCTGATGCGGTAGTCCGACGCCTTGAACACGTCGTCGGAGCGGCCGATGTAGGTGATGTAGCCGTCCGCGTCGCGGGAGCCGACGTCGCCGGTGTGGTACAGCCCGTCGCGCACGACCTCGTCGTTGCGCTCCGGGTCGTCCTTGTAGCCGACCATCAGCCCCAGCGGGCGCGCCGCGAGGTCGATGCAGATCTCGCCCTCGTCGCCGCGCTCCCCGGTGACCGGGTCGACCAGCACGATGGGGTAGCCGGGCAGCGGCCGCCCCATCGAGCCGTCCTTGACGGGCTGCCCGGGCGGGTTGCCGATCTGCAGCGTCGACTCGGTCTGCCCGAACCCGTCGCGGATCGTCATGCCCCAGGCCTCGCGGACCTGCTCGATGACCTCGGGGTTCAGCGGCTCCCCGGCCCCGACCAGCTCGCGCGTCGGCACCTGCACGCGCGTGAGGTCGGCCTGGATGAGCATGCGCCACACGGTGGGCGGCGCGCAGAACGTGCTGACGCCCTTCTCGACCATGACGTCGAGCAGCCGGTCCGCGTCGAACTTCGTGTAGTTGTAGATGAAGATCGTCGCCTCGGCGATCCACGGCGCGAAGACGTTCGACCACGCGTGCTTGGCCCAGCCCGGCGAGGCGACGTTGAGGTGCACGTCGCCCGGCTGCAGGCCGATCCAGTACATCGTCGACAGGTGGCCGACGGGGTAGCTCGTGTGCGTGTGCTCGACGAGCTTGGGCTTCGCGGTCGTGCCGCTCGTGAAGTAGAGCAGCAGCGTGTCGCTGCCCTTGGTCGGCCCGTCGGGGGCGAACTCCGCGGGCGCGTCGTACGCGGCGGCGAAGTCCAGCCACGGCTCGGTGATGCGATCCCCGACGGCGATGCGCGTGTAGTCGCCGGGCACGTCGTCGAACTTGTCGACGTCGACGTCGCGGACCACGACGTGGCGCGCGTGCCCGCGGTCGATGCGGTCGCGCAGGTCGGCCGGGCCGAGCATCGGCGTCGAGGGGATGAGGATCGCGCCGAGCTTCATCGCGGCGAGGATCGTCTCCCACAGCTCGACCTGGTTGGCGAGCATGAGGATGATCCGGTCGCCGCGGCCGACGCCCTGGGCGCGCAGCCAGTTCGCGACGCGGTTGGAGCGCTCGCTCATGTCGGCGAACGAGTACTTCTGCTCGCGCCCGTCCTCCTCGACGATCCACAGCGCCGGGCGCTGGGCGGTGCCGGGGTCGGCGCCGATGGCGTCGAAGTGCTCGAGGGCCCAGTTGAACTCGTCGAGCTGCGGCCAGGCGAAGTCCCGCATCGCGGCGTCGAGGTCCTCGCGCCGCTCCAGCAGCAGGTCCCGCGCCCGGCGGAACTCGGTCGCGGCCTTGCTGAGCTCGGACACGGAAGGACCCTCCCCTGAGACACCGATGGCCGAGGCGGTTTCTACCACCTCGGCCACCGCACCCGGGAGACGAAGCGCCCCCGCCGGGCCCTACCGGAAGAGCTTGCGCAGGATCAGCAGCCCCACGAGCGCGCCCGCGGCGTACACGGCGTACTTCACGCGGGGGTCGGCCCACTTCTGCGCGGCCATCTCCTTGCCCTGCTCCGAGAGGCGCTGGGGATTCGCCCGCTCGGAGAGCTCGTCGAGGGCGCCGGCCAGCGCCTCGCGGGCCTGCTGGATGTCTCTCTCGATGGCGTCCGTGTCCCGTGCCACGGCACCTCCCTTGGTCGTCTCCTCGCCCGGACGGTCCTCGCTGGGGAGGCGACCGGTGTGTGGTCGGCGGCTATCCTGCCCGCCCGTGACCGCCGATACCCGCCTGACCCCCGGTCAACCCGCCCCTGACTTCTCGCTCACCTCCGATCGTGGCGGGACGGTGTCGCTGGCGGACTTCCGGGGACGCCGCGTCCTCGTGTACTTCTACCCGGCCGCCATGACCCCGGGGTGCACCAAGGAGGCCTGCGACTTCCGGGACAACCTGGCGACGTTCAACGACGCCGACGTGGCGGTGCTGGGCATCTCGCCGGACAAGCCCGAGAAGCTCGCGAAGTTCCGCGACAAGGAGGAGCTGACCTTCCCGCTGCTCTCCGACCCGGACAAGTCGGTGATGCAGGCCTGGGGCGCCTGGGGCGAGAAGACGATGTACGGCAGGACCACGACCGGCGTCATCCGCTCGACCTTTCTCGTCGACGCCGACGGGTTGGTCGAGGAGGCCCAGTACGGGGTCAAGGCCACCGGGCACGTGGGCCGGCTGCTGCGGGATCTGAAGCTGTAGAGGGTGCCGGCGGAGGGATTCGAACCCACACTGTCGCGGTCCTAGGCCGCGTGCCTCCTGCCGTTGGGCTACGCCGGCTCTGCCATTGGTCTACCTCTTCCGGCCGCGGGAGCACCACGTCTCGGTCTGTGAGTGACAGTTGGCGCAGAGGATACGGAGGTTCTCGAGGCGGTTGTCGGTGTGGTCGCCGTTGATGTGGTCGAGTTGGAGCGAGAGAGGCCGACCCAACCACTCCGAGAGCCCGCAGACCTCGCACCGCTCCTCCTTGAGTCCGGCCTTGACGAGCCTCGCCCGCAGCTTCGCCGAAGAGATCACCGACCCCACCACGAGCAACTCCTCCAGCGGTCGCGCGCCGCGACCGGGAAACGTCCTCCCGCGCGCCGACGCCCGGCCGGTGAAGAGGGACGTATCGAGGCCGAGGTGTGCGATTCGGGCGCTGATGTAGCGGTGCATCCCGCCGCTCGGCCGGTAGCCGAGCTCGCGGAGGACGTCGGACGTCGTGGTGACGCGTCGGACCACGTCAGCGAGGTCGCCGTCGGTCCAGTCGCCCCGGCGACGCGTCCGTGGCGTCAGGTCGAGATGCGAGGTGTCGAGACCGAGTCGGCGGATGTGGCCGAGGAGCACGTGATAGCCACCCGGCACGATGCCGAGGGCGATGTGCACCTGACGCAGGTTGGAGCTCGCGGCGACAGCGTCGCGGAGCTGCTCGTCGGTCCAGGGGCGCGGGCGCGGCATGGCCCCATCATCATCGAACGCGTGTTCGAATGAGGCCGGTTCCGCAGAACTCCTAGAGGAACGCCCGCACCGCCGCGGCGACCTCGTTCGCCGCCTCCAGCGGCACGAAGTGCCCGACGTCCTCGAGGTGCGACACCCCGCGCAGGTCGGTGAACGCCTGCTCCAGCCCCTCGGCCAGTCGCGGCGGGAAGAGCGGGTCCTGGTCGCCCCAGAGCACCGTCGTCGGCACGGTGACCGGGGCGGGCGGGTCCTGCCCGCGCATCGCGAGCGCCGTGCGCAGCGTCGCCGACCCCGAGCGGTACCAGTTCACCGACACCGTGAAGGCGCCCGGCCGCGCGTAGGCCTCCACGAGGTCGTCGGTGACCGCCGCGATCCCCCGGTGACCCCAGCGCGACCAGAAGTGCTCCAGGTACGCGCGGACGTTCGCCGCGGACCCGTCGATCATGTTCTCGACCAGCTCGAGCTGGTGGAAGTCCTGGTACCAGAAATTGGCGCGGTGGTCGTCGTCGAGCGCCGCCCGCGCCGCGCCGGGGTGGATGGCGTTGCCGAGCACCAGCGCGCGCACGCGCTCGGGGCGGGTCCGCGCGAGGTGGGTCGCCGTCGTCCCGCCGACGTCGTAGCCGACGAGGACGGCGTCGTCGAACCCGAGGTGGTCCATCACCTCGAGCACCGCGGTGCCCTGGGCGTCGCGGCCGAAGTCCGAGGCCGGCCGCTGCTCGTCTCCGGGGGCGAACGACGCCCCGAACCCCAGCAGGTCCGGCACCACGACCTGCGCGTCGCGCTCGAGCAGCGGCAGCAGGGCGCGGTAGTCGCTCGCGGCCCCGGGCCAGCCGTGCAGGCAGACCACCGGGACACCGTTGCCCTCGTGCGCGTAGGCGATCACGATGCAGCCTCCGATCCCGCCACGGACAGCACCCGGAAACCCGCGTGCGACGAATGGCGTCGTGTCGTGTACCCCTGCTCTCCCAACCACCGGGCCAGCGAGTCCGAGCCGAGGTTCTTGCTGACGACCAGGTACGACGACCCGTCGATGCGCGGCAGCCAGCGCAGCAGCAGCTCGTGCAGCGCGGCCTTGCCCGACCGGATGGGCGGGTTGGACCACATCTCCGCGAAACGCACGTCCTGGGGAACCTCGTCGGGACGGCAGGCGCGGACGTTGGTCAGGCGGGCGGTCGCGGCGTTGGACCGCACGAGGTCCAGCGCGCGGTCGTTGACGTCGACCGCCCACACCGTCGACGCGGGCCGCTGCGCGGCGAGCCAGAGCGCGATCGGGCCGTAGCCGCAGCCGAGGTCGAGCAGGTCGCCGGTCTCCGCGGGATCAGGAGCGTTCTCGAGCAGCACGCGGGTGCCCTTGTCGAGACGGCCGCGGGCGAACACCCCGGCATCGGTCGTGAGGTCGAGCGCGACCCCGCCGATCTCGAGCCGGAAGGAGACCGGGTCGGAGGCCGACGTGGGCTGCTCGGAGAAGTACTGGTCGGTCACGGCACCTCTAGGCCAGCTCGGACAGACGGGGGATCAGCGCCCGCAGCGCCTGCGCCCGGTGCGACACCGCGTCCTTCTCCTCCGGCGCCATCTCGGCCGACGTCCGCGACTCGCCCTCCGGCACGAACGCCGGGTCGTACCCGAAGCCGTTGGTCCCCCGCGGGAGGCGGATCAGGCTGCCGGCCCAGCGCTCGACGACGACGACCTCGCGGCCGTCGGGGTGCGCGGCGGCGGCGGCGCACACGAACGCCGCGCCGCGGCGCTCCTCGGGCACGTCGGCGGTCTGGTCGAGGACGAGCGCGAGGTTGCGGGCGTCGCGCTCGACCCGCGACCCCGCCCCGGATCCGATCGGACCCCGCCCCGACCAGCGCGCCGAGAGCACGCCCGGCATCCCGTTCAGCGCGTCGACGGCGAGCCCGGAGTCGTCGGCGACGGCCACGAGGCCGGTCGCCGCGGCGGCGTCCCGGGCCTTGGCCAGCGCGTTCTCCTCGAACGTCGCGCCGACCTCGGGCGCCTCGGGGAACTCGGGCACGTCGTCGAGCCCGAGGATCTCGAGGCCCTCGATCCCCTGGGCGGCCGTGAGACGCCGCAGCTCCGCGAGCTTGGCGTCGTTGCGCGTCGCGAGGAGGACCTTCACGGCAGCTCCCCCGGGTACGGCTCGGCGAGCGCGGCGACCTGCAGCTCGGTGAGCTGGGCGCAGCCGGCGAGCGCCGAGTCCAGCATGGCGTCGAGGGTCGCGCGCGTGTAGGTGGCGCCCTCGCCGGTGCCCTGGACCTCGACGAGCGTGCCCGTGTCGGTGGCGACGACGTTCATGTCGACCTCGGCCCGCGAGTCCTCCTCGTAGGGCAGGTCGAGGCGCACGCGCCCGTCGACGACCCCGACCGAGACGGCCGCGATCGAGCACGACAGCGGCTGCGGGTCGGCGAGGCGCTTGTGCGCGCGCAGCCAGGTCACGGCGTCGGCGAGGGCCACGTAGGCGCCGGTGATCGCCGCGGTGCGCGTGCCGCCGTCGGCCTGCAGGACGTCGCAGTCGACCTGGATGGTGTTCTCGCCGAGGGCGCGCAGGTCGATCGCCGCGCGCAGCGCCCGCCCGACCAGCCGGCTGATCTCGTGGGTGCGCCCGCCGACGCGGCCCTTGACCGACTCGCGGTCGCCGCGCGTGTGCGTCGCCGAGGGCAGCATCGCGTACTCCGCGGTGAGCCACCCCAGCCCGCTGCCCTGCCGCCAGCGCGGCACGCCCTCGGTGACGCTGGCCGCGCACAGCACCGTCGTCTGCCCGAACGAGACGAGCACCGACCCGGCCGGGTGCTGCTGGAACCCGCGGGTGATGCTGACCTCGCGGAGCTCGTCGTCCGCCCTGCCGTCGCTGCGTGCCACGGGCGACCACCCTAGGTCTCACCCGGCACCGCCCCGGTCGTCGGGCCTAGCCTGGACCGTCGTGCGTACCGACGGCCGGACCGGTCTCGTGCTGTTCGCGAGCTGCCTCGCGCAGTTCATGGTCGTGCTCGACGTGTCGATCGTGAACGTGGCGCTGCCGGCGATGCGGGAGGCCCTGGGGTTCGACGCCGAGGGCCTGGCCTGGGTGGTCAACGCCTACACGCTCGCGTTCGCGGGCTTCCTGCTGCTGGGCGGGCGGGCGGCCGACCTCTTCGGGCGCCGGCGCGTGTTCCTCCTCGGCCTCGCCCTCTTCGGGCTGGCGAGCCTCATCGGCGGTCTGGCCAACGACCCCGCGCTGCTGCTCGCCGCGCGGGCCGTGCAGGGTCTCGGCGGCGCCGTCCTCTCCCCCGCCAGCCTGGTGATCCTCCAGACCACCTACCCCGAGGGCGCGGCCCGGTCGCGGGCGTTCGGCTGGTGGTCGGCGATGGGCGGCATCGGCGGCGCCGCGGGCGGGCTGGCCGGCGGGGTGCTCGTCGCGCTGCTGAGCTGGCGCTGGATCTTCCTGGTCAACGTCCCGGTGGTCGTCCTGACCGCGCTGCTGGCCCTCGCCGTCGTCCACGAGACCCGCGCCGAGGACCGGCCCGGCCTCGACGTCCGGGGCGCGGTGCTCGTCACCAGCGGACTCGTGGCGCTGGTCTACGGCGTCGTGTCGCTGGAGTCGGCACCGTGGACCTCGCCGCGCGTGCTGGGCGGGATCGCCGCGGCGGTCGTGCTGCTCACCGCGTTCGTGTTCTCCCAGCGGCGCAGCCGCCACCCGCTCGTGCCGCTGTGGGTGTTCCGCATCCGCTCGGTGACCACGGCGAACGTCGTCATCCTGCTCATCACGTCGTCGATGTTCTCGATGTGGTTCTTCGTCTCGCTGCACATGCAGGGCGTGCTCGGGTTCGACGCGCTGACCGCGGGCCTGGCGTTCCTGCCGCAGTCGTTCTCGATCGTGATCGGCTCGCAGATCTCGTCGTGGCTGCTGCCGCGGGTCGGGGCGCGGGCGCTGATCGTCGCGGGCGGCACGCTGACCGCGGCGGGCTTCACCTGGTTCGCGCTGCTCACCCCGACGACGAGCTGGGTGGCCGGCGTCCTCGGGCCCGGCATCGCCGTCTCGCTCGGGATGGGCATCGTCTTCCCGGCGGTGACGACGGCCGCGACGAGCGGGGTCGAGGCCGGCCTCGCGGGGCTGGTCAGCGGCCTGGTGACCACGTCGCGGCAGATCGGCGGCGCGGTCGGGCTCTCGGTGCTCTCGACGCTCGCCGCCGCCCACACCGCCTCGCTGGCGGCGGCGGGTGCGGCGCCGGCGGTCGCGCAGACGGCGGGCACGACGCGGGCCTTCGCCGTCGCGGCGGTGATCGTGCTGTGCTCGGTGGTGGCCGCGCTGTTCCTGCCGGCGCCGCGCCGGGCCGACGCACCCGAGCCCGCCCGGACGTAGCTCAGATCGTGTAGCGGCCGTCCGGGACGACGAGCTCGGCCGGACCGGAGAACTCCTCACGCGCCTCGGCCAGCAGGGCGGGCCCGTCGGCCCAGGCCGGCACGTGGGTGAGCAGGAGCCGCTCCACCCCGGCCTCGCGGGCGGTCCGGCCGGCCTGGCGGCCCGAGAGGTGCACGCCGGGCGGGCGCTCCGGACCGTCGGACCACGTCGCCTCGCACAGCAGCACGTCGGCGCCGCGGGCGAGGTCGACCAGCTCGCGGCACGGCCCGGTGTCGCCGGAGTAGACGAGGCTGCGGCCCTCGTGCTCGAGGCGGACGCCGTAGGCCTCGCACGGGTGGTCGACCGGCGCGCTGGTCAGCGCCACGGGTCCGACCGCGGCCGGCCCCCGGACGAAGGGGCGGTGGGAGAAGACGTCGGTGAGGTCGGTCGCCACGCGCTCGTCCGACGACGGCGCGTAGGCCACCGCGAGGCGCACCTCGGACTCGGTGGGCCCGTGCAGCGGGATGACCTTGCCGGGGCCGTCGGGGTGGTAGCGCCGGTGGACGATCAGCCCGGAGACGTCGGCGCAGTGGTCGGGGTGGAGGTGCGAGAGCACCAGGGCGTCGAGCTCGAAGGGGTCCATGTGCCGTTGGAGCACACCGAACGCCCCGTTGCCGAGGTCGAGCACCAGGGACGTGTCGTCCGCGCGCACGAGGTAGCCCGAGGCCGGGGAGTGCGGCCCGGCGCCGCTGCCGGAGCACCCCAGGACGATCAGTTCCACGCGCGCACCCTACGGGCCCGACCTGCCCGGACGCACAGGACAGGGACCGCAGCGGTCACGGAACGAACACGATGTCGCTGCCAGCGCTCAGGGCACGGCGGGCGTGTCGGGCGGGGTGCGCCGGCGGTCGGCCGCGACGGCGATGCGGGCGGCGAGGATGCCGCCGATCGCCCCGCACAGGTGCGCCTGCCACGAGATGCCCGGGTTGCTCGGCAGGACGCCGACCAGCAGCCCGCCGTAGATTCCGAACAGGACGACGGCGAGGACGATCTGCCCGACCGAGCGGGCGAAGAAGCCGCGGACCAGCAGGAACGCGAACCAGCCGAAGATGATGCCGGACGCGCCGATCGTCGAGCCCGGGCTGCCGATGAGCCAGGTGCCGACGCCGCTGACGATCCAGATCACGGCCGTCACGGCGATGAACTGGCCCAGCCCGCCGGCGAGCACGAGGAACCCGAACACGAGCAGCGGCACGGTGTTGCTCGCGAGGTGGTCGAAGCCGCCGTGCAGTAGCGGCGCCCACAGGATCCCGCCGAGCCCGTCGAGCGTGCGCGGCACGATGCCGTCGTCGTCGAGCCCCTGCGGCGGGTCGAGGGCGACGAAGACCGTCCGGTCGGCCAGCTCGAGGAGCCAGAGGACGGCCACGATCCCGACCATGAGGATCGCCGCCCGCAGCGGGCGGGCGGGCAGGAGGCGGGGTGACGGACGCGCGGGGCTGGTCACGCCCTCGAGGCTACGGCCGCCCGCGCGGGATCCCTGTGGGTCCCGACCCTGAGGTTCGCCGGGGTCGGTGACCCCAGGACGTCGCGTCGGCAGGCCGTACATCGAGCGACGAAGGAGCTCGAGGTACGGAACCGACTTGCGACGACGCTAAGCCCACAACTGCCCCTCGAGGGCCTCGGCGGCCTCCTCGAGCGTGCCGGAGTAGGCGCCGGTGGACAGGTACTTCCACCCGCCGTCGCACACCACCATGACGATGTCCGCCTCGTCGTCCGCGCCCGCGGCCTTCTCGGCCTGGGCCAGCGCGGCGTGGAGGATCCCGCCGGTCGAGATGCCGGCGAAGATGCCCTCCTGCTCGACGAGCTGGCGGGTGCGCCGCAGGGCGTCGTACGCCCCGACCGAGTAGCGGCCGGTGAGCACGTCGGGGTCGTAGAGCTCCGGGACGAAGCCCTCGGCGATGTTGCGCAGGCCGTAGACCAGCTCGCCGTAGCGGGGCTCGGCGGCGATGATCTGGCAGTCGGGCTTGTGCTCGCGCAGGTAGCGCCCGGTGCCGACCAGCGTGCCGGTGGTGCCGAGCCCCGCGACGAAGTGGGTGATCGTCGGCATGTCCCGCAGGATCTCCGGCCCGGTGCCCTCGTAGTGCGCGAGGGCGTTGGCCGGGTTGCCGTACTGGTAGAGCATCACCCAGTCCGCGTGCTGGGCGGCGATCTCCTTGGCCGTGGCGACGGCCTGGTTCGACCCGCCGGCGGCCGGCGAGAAGATGATCCGCGCGCCGTACATCTCGAGCAGCTGGCGCCGCTCGGCCGAGGTGTTCTCGGGCATGACGCAGACCAGCTCGTAGCCCTTGAGCTTGGCGGCCATCGCCAGCGAGATGCCGGTGTTGCCCGAGGTCGGCTCGAGGATGGTGCAGCCCGGCGTGAGCCGGCCGTCGGCCTCGGCCGCCTCGATCATCCGCAGCGCCGGCCGGTCCTTGATCGAGCCCGTCGGGTTGCGGTCCTCGAGCTTCGCCCACAGCCGCACGTGCGGCGCCGGCGAGAAGGACGGCAGGCCGACCATGGGCGTGTCGCCCAGGGCGTGGATCAGGGAGTCGTACCGGGCCATGGGCCTCTCCTGGAGCGCTCCGACGGTGGAGTCGCGCTGGTCAGCGGGCCCCGCCCGCGACCGCGGGCAGGATGGTGACGGTGCCGCCGTCGGGCACCTGCGCGTCGAGGCCGCCGCTGAAGCGGACGTCCTCGTCGTTCACGTAGACGTTGACGAACCGGTGCAGCGCGCCGTCGGTGACCAGCCGGTCCTTGATGCCGGGGTGGTTGGCCTCGAGGTCGGTGATGACCTCCTGCAGCGTCGAGCCCTCGGCCTTGACCTGCTTCTCGCCGCCGGTGTGCGTGCGCAGGATGGTCGGGATCGAGACGGTGGCGGACACGGATTCCCCTCCGGTGGGTGGTGGCTGGTGGGACGTGGTGTGCGGGCGTACCTGCACGGACAGCGTGCCACGGGGGCGCGGCATTCCGTGACCCGTCGAGAGGCCCCGTCGAGGACGGGCGTGGGCACGCCTCAGGAGCCGGCGTGGTCCGGGACGTCGTCGGTGCCGGTGTGGGCGAACATGTAGTTCTCCACGACCTGCACCTCCTCCTCGGTGACCTCGCCGTCGACGATGCGGTACGAGCGCAGCACGTGCTGGTCGGGGTCGCTGGTGCCCACCAGCACGTAGTGCGCGAACGGCTCCTGGGCCAGCGAGATGTCGGTGCGCGACGGGTAGGGCTCGGTGGCCGTGTGGGAGTGGTAGACAACGACGGGGACCTCGTCGTTCGCGTCCATCTCCTTGTAGACGCGCAGCTGCTCCATCGAGTCGAAGCGGTAGAACGTCGGCGAGCGCTCGGCGTTCTCCATCGGCACGAAGCGCTGCGGCCGGTCGGAGCCGTCGTCGGGGCCCGCGAGGATGCCGCAGGCCTCGTCCGGGTGGTCCCGGCGGGCGTGCGCGACCATCTGCTCGACGAGGTCGGCCCGGATCACCAGCACGCCCCCAGGATACGGAACGCGGCGCCCGCGCGCGGTGCCGCGCCGGGCACTCAGGCCGTCAGCGTCGTCACCAACGAGTCCTGGAGCCACGTCAGCCAGTGGTAGACGGGCAGGTGGTCGGCGCGGGGGTCGTCGGCGGGGAGCTGCTCGGGCATGTCCTCGGTCACCTCGAGCGCGACGCCGAGCGCGAGCCGCACGTCGTTGACCGCGGCGAGCCACTCCTCGGCCTGGGACGGCGCGAGCTCGACGCGCCCGCCACCGGGCGGGCAGGTGGCCAGCACGGTGGCGATCGCGGCCTGCTTGGCCTCGATGAGCTCCGGCTCGCGCACCGAGCGCAGCGCGGCCGACAGCTCGTCGGCGTCCTCCTCGCCCGACGAGGCGAAGTCGGGCAGCAGGCGCGCGAGGACGGGGTCGTCGGGCGGGGTGGAGGGACCGGTGCGGATGCCCGTCAGCGCCGCGAGCTCGTCGTCGGGGGACTCGGCCCCCCGCCCGGTGAGCATCTGCTCGACCTGGCCCATCAGGCCCCGCAGCACCGACGCCTCGGGCCGCTCGAGGACCGCGACGAAGCGCACGCGGTCGCCCCGGCCCTGCCGTTTCCACGCCTTCAACGCACAGCCCGCACCCGCGTCAGCTCGCCCGCTGCATCGTGGCCCAGAGCCCCGCGGCATGCAGGCGCGCGACGTCGCCCTCGACCTTCTCGCGGCTGCCCGAGGAGACCGTCGCCCGGCCCTTGTGGTGCACGTCGAGCATCAGCGCGGTGGCCTTGGCCTTGTCGTAGCCGAAGAGCTTCTGGAACACGTAGGTGACGTAGGACATGAGGTTGACCGGGTCGTTCCACACGATCGTCTGCCACGGCGTGTCGGCGAGGGTGGCCTCGTCGGCCTCCGCCTCGGTCCGCTCGTCGACCTCGGGGTCGGCCGGAGCGGACAGAACGACCTGCATGGCTCCATCGTGACACCTCGACGGCGCGACCCGCACGGGGGCGGGCGGACCCGCGTGACCCCTACTGTGGTGCGCGTGACCTCTCCGGGGCCGAGCACCGCGCTCCTCACCGACCAGTACGAGCTCACGATGCTCGACGCCGCCCTCGCCGACGGCACGGCGCAGCGGCGGTGCACCTTCGAGGTGTTCGCGCGCAGCCTGCCGCACGGGCGGCGCTACGGCGTCGTCGCCGGCGTCCCGCGCCTGCTCGAGGCGCTGTCGCGCTTCACGTTCGACCAGGCCGAGATCGACGTGCTGTGCGACGCCGGGGTGCGCGACCGCGTCGCCGAGTTCCTCTCGGGGCACCGCTTCTCCGGCGACATCACCGGCTACCCCGAGGGCGAGCTGTACTTCCCCGGTTCCCCGGTGCTGTCGGTGACCGGGACGTTCGCCGAGTGCGTGCTGCTCGAGACCCTCGTGCTCTCGGTGCTCAACCACGACTGCGCGGTCGCCTCGGCCGCCGCGCGCATGACCACGGCCGCGAACGGCCGCCCGCTGATCGAGATGGGCTCGCGGCGCACCCACGAGGAGGCCGCGGTCGCCTCGGCGCGCGCCGCCTACCTCGCCGGGTTCTCCGCGACCTCGAACCTCGAGGCGCACCGCCGGTTCGGCGTGCCGACCACCGGCACCAGCGCGCACGCGTTCACGCTGCTCCACGACAGCGAGGCCGAGGCGTTCCGGGCGCAGGTCGACGCGCTGGGCGTCGGCACCACGCTGCTCGTCGACACCTACGACATCACCCAGGGCATCGCGACCGCCGTCGAGGTCGCCGGCACCGGGCTCGGCGCCGTGCGCATCGACTCCGGCGACGTCGGCGTCCTCGCCCAGCGCGCCCGCGCCCAGCTCGACGCGCTGGGCGCGACGAGCACCCGGGTGGTCATCTCCGGCGACCTCGACGAGTACGCGATCGCGGCCCTGCGCGCCGAGCCGGTCGACGCCTACGGGGTCGGCACCTCGGTGGTCACCGGCTCCGGGGCCCCGGCCGCGGGCATGGTCTACAAGCTCGTCGAGGTCGACGGCCGGCCCGTCGCCAAGCGCAGCTCGTCGAAGGAGTCGCGCGGCGGGGCGAAGTCCGCGGTGCGCCGGCACAGGCCGACCGGCACCGCGGTCGAGGAGGTCGTGCACCGCCTCGACGCCGAGGTCGACATCGGCGAGCACGACCGCGTCGTCCCCGCCCCGCTGCTGGTCAAGGGCGAGCCGGCCGGCGAGCTGCCGACCCTCGAGGAGTCCCGCGAGCACCTGCGCCGCGGCCTGGTCGCCGTGCCGTGGGAGGGCCTCAAGCTCTCCCGCGGCGAGCCGGCGATCCCGACGACCCAGGTGCCCTGAGCGGGCGGGTTGTGGCAGCGAACGGGTATCTCGCTGCCTCTAGGCGCGCGAAGTCCGTGTTGATCACTCGTAGGCTCGGGGCATGACGACCGCACTCATCGTCGTGGACGTGCAGCTCGACTTCTGCGAGGGCGGCTCGATGGGCGTCGACGGCGGCGCGGCGGTCGCGGACGCGATCAGCCGGTTCCTCGGGACGAGCGCCGGCGAGTACGCCCATGTCGTCGCGAGCCGCGACTACCACGAGGACCCCGGCGACCACTTCTCGTCGACGCCCGACTTCGTCGACTCCTGGCCGCCGCACTGCCGGCTCGGCCACCCTGGCGCGGCGTTCCACCCCGACCTCGACGTCCACCGCCTCGAGGAGGTGTTCACCAAGGGCCGGTTCGAGGCCGCCTACTCGGCGTTCGAGGGCCGAGCCAGCGACGGGCACCTGCTCGCTCCGTGGCTGCGCGACCGGCACGTCGACGCCGTCGAGATCGTCGGCATCGCCACCGACCACTGCGTGCGCGCCACCGCCCTCGACGCCGTCCGCGCGGGCTTCACGACGACCGTGCGCCTCGACCTCACCGCCGGCGTCCTGCGCGAGACCACCGACCGCGCCCGGGCGGAGATGGCCGCCGCCGGGGTCACGCTGACGGGCGCGCCGCACCGGCCGTGAGCCTCGACGGAACCGATCGGGCCGCCTCGTAGTCTGAACCGTCGTGGGAGACGCGAGCACGGACACGATCACCGGGCCGCCCCCGGTGGCCGAGCTGCTCGCGGCGGCGGTCTCCGCGCTGGGCGGCACCGAGCGCGAGGGCCAGCAGCAGATGGCCGCGGCGGTGGAGCGCGCGCTGCGCACGGGCGAGCACCTGGCGGTGCAGGCGGGCACGGGCACGGGCAAGTCCCTGGCCTACCTCGTGCCCGCGGTGCGCCACGCACTGGAGGGCGAGCAGGCGGTGATCGTCGCGACGGCGACCATCGCGCTGCAGACCCAGCTCGTCGACCGCGACCTCCCCCGCCTCGCCAAGGCCCTCGAGCCCGAGCTCGGCCGCGCGCCGACGTTCGCGATCCTCAAGGGCCGCGCCAACTACCTCTGCCTCCACAAGATCCAGAGCAGCGCGCAGGCCGAGGACCCGGTCGACGAGCAGCTCTTCGACCCGTTCCAGGTGTCCGCGCTCGGGCGGCAGGTCACGCGGCTGCACGAGTGGGCCGAGAAGACGACCACGGGCGACCGCGACGAGCTCGTCCCCGGCGTCCCCGACCGCGCGTGGCGGCAGGTGTCGGTGTCGGCCCGCGAGTGCCTCGGCGCGGCCCGCTGCCCGGTCGCCGAGGACTGCTTCTCCGAGCACGCAAGACGAGCCGCGGGCAGTGCTCACATCGTCGTCACCAACCACGCGATGCTCGCCATCGACGCGATCGACGGCCGCGCCGTCCTGCCCGACCACGACGTGGTGGTCGTCGACGAGGCCCACAACCTCGTCGACCGGGTCACCTCCGTCGCCACCGGCGAGCTGACCGCCGCCACCGTCACCGCCGCCGCCCGCCGCTGCGGCAAGCTGGTCGACCAGGCGCTCTCCGACTCCCTGCTCGACGCGGGCGAGGGGCTCGGCACGGTGCTCGAGGACGTCGTGCCCGGCCGGTGGGAGCGCCTGCCCGAGGGCGTGGCGCGCATGCTGTCGTCGATCCGCGACCGGGCGTGGGCCTGCCGCCAGGCGCTGGGACCGGACCGCGAGAGAGGCGGTCGGGACGACGACGCGACCGCGCGCCGGTTCGCGCTGGCGCTGGTCGAGGAGGTCCACGACGTCGCCGGGCGCCTGCTCACGGCCTTCGACCGGGAGGACCCGGCGACGCGGCCGGACGTCGTGTGGTGCTCGGAGACCGAGCGGAACTCGACCACCGTCCGCACGCTGCACGTCGCGCCCCTGTCGGTGGCGGGCCTGCTGGCGTCGCGGCTGTTCGGGCGGTCGACGGTCGTGCTGACGTCGGCGACGCTCGCGCTGGGCGGGTCGTTCGACGCGCTGGCCCGGCAGTGGGGGCTGCCGGTCGGGAGCGCCCGGGAGGTCACCGAGCCGATCCCCGACGACGGCGGCGGTCACGGGAACGACCCCGCCACGAACCTCGTCTGGCACGGTCTCGACGTCGGCTCGCCGTTCGCGCACGCCAAGGCCGGCATCCTCTACGTCGCGCGCCACCTGCCCCCGCCCGGGCGCGACGGGCTCCCCCCCGCGGTGCTCGACGAGATCGAGGGCCTCGTGCGGGCCGCGGGCGGCCGGGCGCTGGGGCTGTTCTCGTCGATGCGCGCGGCGAAGCAGGCCGCCGAGGACCTGCGCGGGCGCTGGGACGGCACCGTGCTCTGCCAGGGCGACGACTCCACCGGCACGCTGGTGACGAAGTTCGCCGCCGACGTGGAGAGCGTGCTGTTCGGGACGCTGTCGCTGTGGCAGGGCGTCGACGTGCCCGGCGAGTCGCTGCAGCTCGTGATGATCGACCGCATCCCGTTCCCGCGCCCCGACGACCCGCTGGTCTCGGCCCGCCAGCGCGCCGTCGACGCGCGGGGCGGCAACGGGTTCCTGACGGTGTCGGCGACGCACGCGGCGCTGCTGCTCGCCCAGGGCGCGGGGCGGCTGCTGCGCGGCACCGGCGACCGCGGGGTCGTCGCCCTGCTCGACTCGCGCGTGGCGACGAAGCAGTACGGCGGCTTCCTGCGCGGGTCGCTGCCGCCGTTCTGGACGACGCAGGACCCGGCCGTGGTGCGCGGGGCGCTGGAACGGTTGCGGGACTCAGTCGGCTGAGGGCCTGGACATCCCCCGGCGGTCGTGATCGTGGCGGCTTTCCTGACGCTGAGTGCAAGCGTGGACGCCCCGCTGACACACCCCGTGGTCAGGGAAGGGTCGCGAGGAGCGCGTCGGCGAGGCGGTCGGGGGCGGTGGGGGCGCGGCGGAGGAAGAGCTCGGGCTCGATCAGCTCGAGCTCCATGACCACCGGCTCGCCGTCGAGGCGGACGAGGTCCACGCGGGCCACGGGGACGTCCTGCGGCGCGGCGGCGAGGGCCGCGTCGGCCACCGCCACCTCGCGGTCGGTGGGCGTGTGGTCGTCGAGGCGCCCGCCGTGCTTCTCGTGCACGAGGAAGCCGCCGTCCGCCGGCACCTTGCGCACCGCGTGCGACCACGTCCCGCCGATCCGCACCAGTGACACCTCGCCGTCGCGCCCGATGCTCCCGACGGCGGGCTGCACGAGGACGTCGCCGCCGGCGAGGAGGCCGGCGACGGTGTCGCGCAGATCGTCGGGCCGGCCGAGGTGCGCGCCGCGGCCGCCCGCCGACACCGCGGGCTTGACGACGACCGGCCCGCGACCCAGGTCGTCGGGCACCGCCGCGCCGCGCTCCAGCAGCGTCGTCGGGACCGTCGGCACGCCCGCCCCGGCCAGCTCCACGAGGTAGCGCTTGTGGCTGTTCCAGCGCAGCACGGGCAGGGGGTTCACCAGCCGCGTCGCGGCGGCGACCCGCTCCGCCCACGCGAGGAAGTCGTCGCGGCGCTCGGTGTAGTCCCAGGTCGTGCGCACGACGACGAGGTCCGCGTCGGCCCAGGCGACGGTGTCGTCGTCCCACGGCGCGTCCGCGGCGTAGACGCCGCGGGCCGCGAGCGCGGCGAGCAGCGGGCGGGTCTCGGCGTCGGAGCGCTCGCTGCGCACCCGGGAGCCGGCGACGAGGACCCGGGTCACGCCGTCGTCCGGCGCTGCGCCAGGCAGGTCACCGTCCCCGGCGCGACCTCGGTGAACCCGGCGTCACGCACCGGCGCGATGCCGTGCTCCTCCCACGCCGCGCGCCCGGAGGGGTCGGCGTCGAGCGCGCGCACCCAGCCGTCCCAGGCCTCCCGCGACGCCGGGCACACCGAGCACCGCAGGGCCGCGGCCGGGTCGGCGCCCTCGGCCGCCAGCACCGTCGCGAGGATCATGCTCGCGTGCCCGACCTGCGCGGCGGCCTTGCCCACGGTCTGCTCGACCTCCGGGCTCAGCCAGATCACCGGGTGCTCCGCGGCGGGCGGACCGGGGTCGTCGGCGGGGAGGTCGGTGCCGCCGATCTGCAGGCGCCGGACCTCGTGGGGCACCTCGTCGACCGGCCCGGGCACCAGCGCCCGCACCAGCTCGTCGACCGTCACGCCCTCGATGTCCTGCACCGCGCGCCAGTGCGCCGTGCGTGCCCGGCGCGAGAGCTTGCGGATGCGCCCGGCCCCGGCCCACGCCGCGACGGCGTCGTACCAGGGGCCGTCCGGGGCGGCGCGCTCGTCGAGGCACAGCGCGAGCGCGGCGGACGCCGCCGCCTCCAGCACGGCCGTGCGCGGCGGGCCCTCGCGCTCCAGGCGCAGGACCAGCGTCATCGCCCTCACGACGCCGTCGGCCGGCTCGTCGAACCCCGGCGCGGGGCCGTCGACCAGCCACGGACAGACCCGCGCCGCCAGCGCCCCCAGCGCGGGGCTCAGCGCGTGCTCGAGCACGAGCTCACAGGGGGACCCGGCGCAGCAGACCCTCGGCCGCGTCGGCGTGCTCGATCTCGTCGCGCGTGACCCCGAGGATGAACAGCACCGCGTCGAGGTACGGGTAGGACAGCGCGGTGTCGGCCGCGGCCGCGACCACCGGCTTGGCGTTGAACGCCACCCCGAGCCCCGCCGCGGCGAGCATGTCGAGGTCGTTGGCACCGTCGCCCACGGCCACCGTCTGCTCGATCGGCACCGCGGCCTCGTCGGCGAAGCGCCGCAGCGCCTCCGCCTTGCCCGCGCGGTCGATCACGGGCCCGAGCACGCGGCCGGTGAGCCGGCCGTCGACGATCTCGAGCTCGTTGGCCGCCGAGAAGTCGAGACCGAGATCGTCGACGAGGCGGTCGATGATCGTCGAGAACCCGCCGGACACGACGCCGCAGCGGTAGCCGAGACGCTTGAGCGTGCGCACGGTGGTGCGGGCGCCCGGCGTGAGCTCGAGCTCCGCGGCCACCTCGTCGAGCGCGGAGACGGGCAGGCCGGCGAGGGCGCCGACGCGCTTGTGCAGCGACTCGGCGAACTCGATCTCGCCGCGCATCGCCGCCTCGGTGATCGCGCGGACCTCGTCCTCGCAGCCCGCGCGGGCGGCGAGCATCTCGATGACCTCGCCCTGGATGAGCGTCGAGTCGACGTCGAACACGATGAGGCGCTTGGCCCGCTGCGCGAGCCCGACCCGCTGCACCGCGATGTCGCACCGCGCCCGGCGGCCGGCGGCGGCCAGGGCCTGGCGCAGCGCGGTGTCGGTCGGCGGGTTGAGCGCCGGCAGCGAGATCCGCAGCTCGAGACCGGTCACCGGGTAGTCGGCGATCCGCCGCACCCGGTCGATGTTGACGCGCAGCGCGGCGAGCCCGCGGGCGACCTCGGCGAAGTTCGCGGCGGTGATGGGGCGCCCGAGCACCAGCACGACGTGGGTCGAGAACGGGTGCACGGCCGACGCGTCGCCGCCGGTCTCGATGCTCACCGACAGGCCCAGCGACGGCATCGTCAGCTCCAGCGCCGCCTGCAGCCGCGCCGGGTCGCCGGGCAGCGTGACCAGCGCCGACAGCGTGATCCGCCGGTGGATGGTCGCCTGCTGCACGTCGAGCATGGCCGCGTCGTGCTCGGCGAGCACCGCGAACAGCGCCGCGTTGACGCCCGGGAAGTCCGGCCCGGTGACGGTCACGAGGACCGGCACCGGGTCGGGCTCACCGTCGAGCGTCGGAGGCGTGCCGGCGTCGGTCAGCACGAACGCCGGCACCTCGCCGTCGGACGGGTCGTCGGGGATCGCGCGGCTCACTTGTTCCGGGGGTCGGAGCCGGGGATGTGCTCCTGGCCGGTCTGCCCCGCCGCGGCCTCACCGATGCTCGAGTGCCCGGACCCGACGTGGGCCTCGAGGCGGATGCGCTCGGTGAGGTGCGGGTAGTGCAGCTCGAACGCCGGGCGCTCCGAGCGGATGCGCGGCAGCTCGGTGAAGTTGTGCCGCGGGGGCGGGCAGGACGTCGCCCACTCCAGGGAGTTGCCGTGGCCCCAGGGGTCGTCGACCTCCACCGGCCGGCCGTAGCGCCAGCTGTGGAACGCGTTCCAGAGGAACGGCAGCGTCGAGGCCCCGAGGATGAACGCGCCGATCGTCGAGATCGTGTTCAGCGTCGTGAACCCGTCGGTCGCGGCGTAGTCGGCGTAGCGGCGCGGCATGCCCTCGTTGCCCAGCCAGTGCTGCACCAGGAACGTCATGTGGAACCCGATGAAGGTCAGCCAGAAGTGGAACTTGCCGACGCGCTCGTCCATCATCCGGCCGGTCATCTTCGGGAACCAGAAGTAGATGCCGGCGTAGGTGGCGAACACGATCGTGCCGAACAGCACGTAGTGGAAGTGCGCGACGACGAAGTACGAGTCGGACACGTGGAAGTCCAGCGGCGGGCTGGCGAGCAGCACGCCGGTGAGGCCACCGAACAGGAACGTCACGAGGAAGCCGACCGAGAACAGCATCGGCGTCTCGAACGTCAGCTGGCCCCGCCACATCGTGCCGATCCAGTTGAAGAACTTGATGCCGGTCGGCACGGCGATGAGGAACGTGGTGAACGAGAAGAACGGCAGCAGCACCGCGCCCGTCGCGTACATGTGGTGGGCCCAGACGGCCACCGACAGCGCCGCGATCGCCAGCGTCGCGTAGATCAGCGTCTTGTAGCCGAAGATCGGCTTGCGGCTGAACACCGGGAAGATCTCGGTGACGATGCCGAAGAACGGCAGCGCGACGATGTAGACCTCGGGGTGGCCGAAGAACCAGAACAGGTGCTGCCACAGGATCACGCCGCCGTGCTCGGGCGCGAAGAGCTGCGCGCCGAGGTGCCGGTCGGCGGCGAGGCCGAGCAGCGCGGCGGTGAGGATCGGGAAGGCCAGCAGCACGAGCACGGCCGTCACGAGGATGTTCCAGGTGAAGATCGGCATCCGGAACATCGTCATGCCCGGGGCGCGCATGCAGACGATGGTCGTCACGAAGTTGACGCCACCGAGGATGGTGCCGAGACCGGAGACGACGAGGCCGACGATCCAGACGTCGGCACCCAGGCCCGGCGAGTGCACGACGTCCGAGAGCGGCGTGTAGGCGAACCACCCGAAGGCGGCCGCGCCGTCCGGGGTGAAGAACCCCGAGATGACGATGATGCCGCCGAAGAGGAACAGCCAGTACGAGAAGGCGTTCAGGCGCGGGAAGGCGACGTCCGGCGCGCCGATCTGCAGCGGCACGATGTAGTTGGCGAAGCCGAACAGGATCGGCGTCGCGTAGAGCAGCAGCATGATCGTGCCGTGCATCGTGAACAGCTGGTTGTACTGGTCCACCGACAGGATCTGCAGCCCCGGCTGCGCCAGCTCGGCGCGCATCAGCAGCGCCATGAGCCCGCCGATCAGGAAGAACCCGAACGACGTGATCAGGTACAGGATCGCGATGTCCTTGGGGTCCGTCGTCTTGAGCATCCGCCCGACGAACGACCCGTGCTTCGACTCCCGAGCCGGGTACGGCGTGGTCGCGATGGGCTTGGGTGCCACGGCGGTCACGAAGGCCTCCTGCTCACGGTGCGTCTCCTCCACCCCGACGGCCGAACGGCCGTGCGTGCGCGGACCCAGGGATCGTAACCGCCGTGCGGGACCCGGGCGCGCCGGGTGAACACTCCCACGACGATCCGTCGTAGACCACCGGGGGCGGTCCCGGGAACGACGAAGGACCGCCGCCCGGTGGGCGACGGTCCTCGCGGTGGGTGGAGCTGAGGGGACTCGAACCCCTGACCCTCACACTGCCAGTGTGATGCGCTACCAGCTGCGCCACAGCCCCAACGCGACGCAACGTTACACGCCGGTGGCCGCCGACCGACGCCGGGGGGTGCCCGCCGTCGGGTCTCGTGCAGAACGCGCCAGAACGCGCCGGAGATCGGTCGGCAGCGCGACGCAGGAGCGCTGACGGCCGCATCTCCCTGGCGCGACGGACTAGAAGTCCCTCCGGCCGTGCTCCTGTTCGAGCACCGCGTCGAGGTCGGAGAGCCGGTCCATCGTGGCCACCGCGCGGGCCGTGCGCTGGTTGCCGCGCAGCAGGGCCTGGTGCCGGTGGACGAACTGCCAGTAGCCGGCCGTGAAGGGGCACGCCTTCTCCCCCACGCGCACCTTGGGGTCGAAGGCGCAGCCGCCGCAGTGGTCGGACATCTTGTTGATGTAGGCGCCGCCCGACGTGTACGGCTTGGTGGCGAGCTTGCCGCCGTCGGCGTGCTGGCTCATGCCGACGACGTTGGGCGGCATCACCCAGGCGAACCCGTCGACGAACGACGTCGTGAACCACTCGGACAGCGCGCTCGGGCGGTACTCCCGCTGCAGGGCGTGGTTGCCGAGCACCATGAGCCGCGGGATGTGGTGCACCCAGCCGCGGTCGCGCACGCCGTTGAGCGTCTCGGACAGGCAGGCGGCGGTGACGCCGTCGCCGTCGAGCTCGGTCCACCAGGACGGGAGGGCCTGGCGGTGGTCCATCTCGTTGCGCTTCGTGTAGCCCTTGCCGAAGTGCCAGTACAGGTGCCAGATGTACTCGCGCCACCCGAGGATCTGGCGCACGAAGCCCTCGACGGAGTTCAGGCGTGCGGTGCCGTCGTGGTAGGCCTGCTCGGCGGCGTGGACGGCCTCGAGCGGGTGCAGTACGCCCAGGTTCTGGGGCACCGAGAGCAGCGAGTGCGCCATCCACGGGTCGCCGGAGAGGATCGCGTCCTCGTGCGGCCCGAACGGGTCGAGGCGGTGCTCGACGAACCGCCTCAGGGCCTTCCGGGCCTCGTCGGGGGTGACGGCGAACAGGCGCGGGCCGTCGACGCCGACGGTCGGCAGATCCATGGCGTCGAGGTCGCGGCGGACCTGCTCGTCGATCTCGTCCTCGGTCGGCCACCACGGGTCGGGCACCCCGAGGGTCGTGGCCTTCTTCGGCGGGGGCTCACGGTTGTCGTGGTCGAGGTTCCACGTGCCGCCGACGGGGCTCTCGCCCTCCATGAGCACGTCGAAGCGACGGCGCTGGTTGCGGTAGAAGTTCTCCATCGTGAAGGAGCTGTCCTCGCCCGCCCAGGCGGTGAACTCCGCGCGGGGCCGCGCGAACGTCGTCGGCGGGAGCACGGCGGCGACCAGCCCGTCGGCCCGCAGGCGCTCGACGAACTCGACGGCGGTGTGCGAGGTCGGCTGGTGCACGACGACCGGGCGCCCGACCTTCTCCAGCGCCTCGCGGTAGCCCTCGGTGCGGTGGTACGTGGCGCGGTCCCCGAGGTCCGCGTCGAGGTGGCGCATGCCCGAGAGCACGAGGTGCAGCTTCTGCCGGTGGTAGCGGCGCCGGCGCAGGGCGCCCGCGGACTCGACGAGCACGACCTCGCGCTCGGCGTGCTGGGGCAGGCCGTGCACGGCGGGACCCAGCTGGTCGCCGAACACCCACAACGGAGCGTCGTGCTCGGCGCCCGCGTCCTCCAGGGCCTGGTCGACCGCTTCGGTGTAGGTGTCCTCGACACCCGCGGGGACGCTGGTGCCGCCTCGGCTCATGCGCCGCGGGTGCCCGCCTCCTGCTCCGTCGAACCGGGGACCGCACCGCGGCCCAGCCGCGCCCACGCGACCAGGGCCACCAGGGCGATCGCGGCGCTGAGCGCGAAGGCGGCCGGGAACGACGCGCTCTCCGCGAGCGCCCCGGCGGCGATCGGGCCGACGATGGCCCCGACGTCGGCGGCCATCTGGAACCCGGAGAGCGCGGGACCGCCGCTGCGCCGCGACCCGACGAGGTCGGCGACCGCGGCGCCCTGGGCGGGCTGGAGCAGCCCGGCGCCCGCGCCGGCGATCGCGGAGGCGCCGAGGAGGATCGCCAGCCCGAGGGGGCCGGGCACCTGGGCCAGCGCGATCGACCCGGTGCCGAGGGTGACCAGTGCGAGGCCGGCGACGACCACCGGGCGCCGCCCGCGCCGGTCCGACAGCCCGCTCGTGGCGAGCAGGACGAGGCCGTCGCCGACGGCGAACACCGTCAGGGCGATCCCGGCCCACAGCGGCTCGCGCCCCAGCGCCACGGCGACGAACAGCGGCACGAGCGCGATCCGCACGCCCTGCACGGCCCACCCCGTCGCGAGGCTCGACACCAGCGCCGCGCGGTACATCGGCAGGCGCAGCGCGGCACCGATGGTCAGCGGTGCCTCCTGCGCGCCGTCGCGGCGCACGCCGACCTGGCGGGACCGCGCGAGCAGCGCCCCCACCACGATCGTCGCCGCCACCAGGGCGAGGGCGTAGACGACGAACGGCGCGCGCAGGTCGACGGCCACCAGCGCGCCGCCGAACGCGGGCCCGGTGACCCCGCCGAGCAGGAACGCGCCGGTGAACAGGCCGCTGGCCTGCCCGCGACGTCCCTCGGGCGCGAGCCGGAACATCAGCGAGAAGGCGGAGACGGTGAACATCGTCGAGCCGATGCCGCCGAGCCCGCGGAACACGAGGAGCTGGACGTAGCTGGTCGCGAGCGCGCACGCCCCGGTGGACGCGGCGACGACGAGCAGGCCGGTGAGGTACATCGTGCGCTCGCCGGTGCGGGCGACCAACCGCCCGGACACCGGCGCGAACAGCAGCCGCATCACGGGCAGGGCGCTGACCACGGCCGACGCCGCGGTCACCCCGACCCCGAAGCTGCTGGCGAACACGGGCAGGGCCGGCGCGACGATGCCGTACCCGGCGGCGACGAGGAAGCTGCCCGCCAGCAGCGCCCAGACCTCCCAGGGCAGGCGCGCAGGCTCGGAGGGGCCGGAGGGCCCGTCGGGCGTGCGGTCCCGCTGCGGTGCGGCACCCATTCCTGCTCGGGGGCTCCCTCGCGCTCGGTGTGTCGGCGTGGCTTCGCGGCCGCACGCCAGTCTGCCCCTCGGGCGACGGCGCCCGCCCGGGAGGGGCCGGTGATCAGGGACTCGCGATCACGCCGGGGCGGTCAGGGTGCGGCGAGGGTGGCACCGCGGGGCGCGGCGGGCGTGGTCGTCGTGGGCCCGGTGGTGGTCCCGGTGGTCGGCCCGGTGGGCCCGGTCGTCGGCCCGGTGGGCCCGGTCGTGGGTCCGGTGGTCGGCCCGGTGGGCACCGTGGTCGGGACGGTCGTGGACGGCACCGTCGGCACCGTCGGCACCGTCGGGGGGACCGGCGGGACCGGCACCGACGGACCCGTGGGCCCGGGCAGCGTGGTGACGTCGCTGGTGATCGGGCTGCGCGAGGTCGTGTCCCGCGCGGTGGTCGCGTCGGACACGTCCGCCTCGTCGTCGCGGGAGACCGGCTCGTCGCTGCCGGACGTGCCGCCCGGCGGGGCCACCGCCACCGGTCCGGGCGCGGCCGGCGTGGTGCGGTCGGACAGGCCCGCCTGGCGCGGGGTGCCCGGGTCCTCGCCGGTCCAGATGACGAACCCGGAGGCCGCCGCGACGGCGAGCACCGCACCCCCGAGCGCGGCGAGCCGCAGGCCACCACCCCGCCGGTGCGGGCGGGTGCCGCGGGGCGCGACGGCGGGCGCGAGCACGGGCTCCGGCGCGGACGTGGCGGCCACGGGGGCGGGCGCCGGCAGCGGCGCGAGCAGGGCCGCCGGCAGCGCCACGACGCTCGTCTCGTCCTCGTCGACGTGGCGCAGCACCTCGGCGACGCGGGCGAGGGACTCGGCCGCCGCGCGGGCGGTGGCCTGCCCCGCGGTCATCGCGCCGAGCGCCTCGGCCAGCGCGGGGGCGGCGGGCGTCTCGGGGTCGAGGACCAGGGCCAGGGCGTGGCCGAGGTCGGCGACGTCGTCGTCCGGGCGCGGCGGGACCGGGCGGGCGCCCGCCGCGGCCGGGATCTCCCCGGTGTCCGGGCCCGCGGGCGGCGGCGGGCGCAGGGCCGCGGTGAAGCCGGTGAGCCAGGCGTAGGGCGCGCCCGGGGTGCCCCCGACGACCACGCTCGCCGGCCCGATGTGGCCGTGCACCACCCCGCGACCGTGGGCGTGCGCGAGCGCGGAGGCGAGCTGCGCCCCGATCTCGGCGGCCGAGAGCGGCGACCAGCGCGCGAGGTCCGCGGCGGGCTCCAGGCCCCGGCCCGCGACGCTCTGCAGGACGAGCGTGCTCTCGGTGTCCTCGGCGAGGCCGTCGACGTCGAACACCTCGACGAGGTGGGCGTGGTGCAGGCCGGCCAGCCGGCGGACCTGCTCGGTGCGCACGACGAGGTCGTCGCCGCGCACCGGCGGCAGCGTGACCATCGCGACCTCGCGGCCGAGGACGGCGTCGAGCCCGCGGGTCGCGGCGTCGACCGCGCCCGGCCACGCGTCCGGAGCCGGCAGGGGGCCGTCGTCGGGCGCGGACGGGGACACGCCGTCCGACTCCGTCGCCACGCCGCACCTCCCCGTCCTCGTGCTCCTCCGGACGAGTGAGCACCGCTCATCCACGGTAGCGCCCGCCCTCACGCTGCGTCGACCGGTCGACCGGACGGAGCCGACCGGTCGACAGGACGAGGCCACCTGTCCGGACGACGCTGCCGCCTGTCCGGACGACGACGGGCCGGGGAGCGTGTGCTCCCCGGCCCGTCGTCGTTCTGGGGTGGAGGTGCCGGGAATCGAACCCGGGTCCTCCGATCAGCAATCAGGACTTCTCCGTGCGCAGTCCGCGTCGTCTCTGCTCGGATCCACCGGTCCTGCGGACGGGCCGGTGTGACGATCCCAGTCACTGTGCGGTGTCCCGACGGGCTCCGTGACCGAGCCCGCCGGTGGAGTCATCTAGCTGATGCCGGCGACCGGGCCGATGACGAACCCGGGCCGACAGACTTCCCTACTCGCTGTCAGGCAGCGAGCTGGAAGTCGCGCTGAGAACTCTCGGCGCTTATATCTTTGCGACGGATGGTTAACGAGATCATCGTCGCCTTCCTCGGCACGCTTCTCCTGATGAACCACTCGGAGTCGAAACCAGTCACCCCCTCGGCGCCCGCGGGTGCGGACGGCCATCGATGATAACGCGGACGCGCGTCCGCTTCATCCCGTCCCCAGCAGCCGGGCCGGGGTGTCGTGCAGGACCGCGCGCAGGAACGGCGCCCCGAGGCGGTCGTCGGCCGCGGCCCAGCCGGCGATCGCGGCGAGCTGCTGGTGGTAGGCGTAGGGGATGTTCGGGAAGTCGGTGCCGAGCACGACGCGGTCGGCGACGTCGACCAGCCGCGCGGGCCAGTCGGCGGGCACCGGCGCGAACGACTCCGTGAACGGCGTCCCGACCATCGTGGTGTCGAGGTGCACGTTGGCGAAGCGGTCGAGCAGCCGCAGCGTCGTGTCGTACTCCGGCAGGCCGGCGTGGGCGATCACCGCGGTGAGCCGGGGGTGGCGCTCGAGCACCTCGGCGAAGACGTCCATCCCGGTCCAGGTGCCCTGGCGCGGTCCGTCGCCGCAGTGGGTGATCACGGGCACGCCCGCGTCGGCGATCAGCCCCCAGGCGGCGTCGAGCAGCGGGTCGCGCGGGTCGTAGTCGCCGACCTGCACGTGCGCCTTGACCGCCCGCGCACCCGCGGCGAGCGCGTCGCCGAGGTAGCTCGCCACCGACTCCTCGGGGTAGAGGGTCGCGGTCGGCACCGCCTCGGGCACCTCCGCGGCCCACTCCAGCGACCACGACGTCAGCCACGCCGCCATGCCCGGCTTGTGGGGGTAGACCAGCGGTGCGAACGTCCGCACCCCGAACCCGCGCAGCAGGTCCAGGCGCGTCTGCTCGGGCTCGCGGTAGTGGATCGGCCAGGCCATCCCGTAGTTCTGCTCGGCCTGGTCGAAGAACGCCCAGACCTTCTGCAGCATCCGGTCGGGCAGGAAGTGGACGTGGATGTCCACCAGCCCCTCGACGCCGGTCGCCGCCACCCAGGCGGGCACGTCGGCGTCGTCCACCGGCGGGGTCGCCAGCGGATCGCGCGCGGGGCTCACCACCCCTTGATCCGCCGCCCCACGACCCGCTCGGCCTCGCGCTTCGCGTCGCGCTCGGCCATCGCCTCGCGCTTGTCGTGCTTGGCCTTGCCGCGCGCCAGGGCGAGCTCGACCTTGCACAGGCCGCCGCTGAAGTACAGCGAGAGCGGCACGAGCGTCAGCCCGGTCTCGCGGGTCTTGCCGACGAGCCGGGCGATCTCGGAGCGGTGCAGCAGCAGCTTGCGCGCGCGCCGCGGCTCGTGGTTGGTCCAGGAGCCGAAGTCGTACTCCTGGATGTGCAGGCCGCGCAGCCACACCTCGCCGTCGGTGACGATGGCGAAGGCGTCGTTCAGCGACACGTGCCCGGCGCGCAGGCTCTTCACCTCGGTGCCCTGCAGCGCGATGCCGGCCTCGTAGACGTCGAGGATCTGGTAGTCGTACTTGGCCTTGCGGTTGGTCGCGACGATCTTGCGTCGCTCCTCGGGACGGTTGCTGCTGGCCTTCGCCGGCGCCGACGTCGTCTTCGCCACCTCAGCACCTCCCTCTCGCCTACGACCTGACGTAGAGCCTCAACGTCACGTACCCGGTGGCCGTGGCGATCACCGCGCCCACCACCACCAGTACCGGTCCAACGTAACCGAGCACGTCGGTCATCCCGATCGGCGGGATCGTGTTGGCCAGGAGCCGTCCGGACAGCAGGTTGTCGAGGAAGAAGACCTTGCCGGCGACCAGCCCGGCGGTGGCGAGCACCGCCCCGACCACGCCGGTGACCACCGCCTCGATGAGGAACGGCACCTGCGTGTACCACCGGGTGGCGCCGACCAGGCGCATGATCCCGACCTCGGTGCGGCGGGTGAACGCCGAGAGCTGGATGGTGTTGGAGATCAGGAGCACGGCGGCGAGGGCCTGCACGATCGCCAGCCCGAACGTCGCGTTGCGCACGCTGCCGAGGAACGAGAAGAGGTCGGCGACGGTGCTGCGCTGGTCGACGACGTTGCGGACGCCCGGCCGGCCGGTGAACCGGTCGACGATCTCCGTGCCGCGCAGCGGGTCGTCCATCGTCACGCGCAGCGTCGCGGGCAGGCTCTGCGGGCGCACCAGCTGCAGGATCGACTGGCCGGCGTAGATCCGCTGGAACCGTGTGAACGCCGCCTCGCGGCTCTCGTACTCGACCGACGCGACCAGCGGGTCCGCCTCGAGCTCCGCGCGCAGGTCACGGCACACCGGGCTCGAGCAGTCCGGGTCCTCGGCGCTGGTCGGCTCGTCGAGGGCGACCTGGACGGCGATGAGCGAGTAGTAGAGGTCCTCGGTGCGGTCGATCGTGCGCACGGCGAGCAGCCCGGCGCCGAGCAGGCCCAGCGAGATCGCGGTCGTGATGACCATCGCGAGGGTCATCGTCAGGTTGCGCCGCAGCCCGACGAGGGCCTCGCGCCACACGAAGAGCATCTAGCGGGCCACCCCGTAGACCCCGCGGTGGTCGTCGCGCGCCAGCCGGCCCGACGACAGCTCCACCACCCGGCGCCGCGCGCTGTCGACGATCTGCCGGTCGTGGGTCGCCATGAGCACCGTCGTGCCGGTCCGGTTGATCCGCTCGAGCAGCGTCATGATCCCGGTGGCCGTCTCCGGGTCGAGGTTGCCCGTGGGCTCGTCGGCCAGCAGCACCAGCGGCCGGTTGACGAACGCCCGCGCGATCGCCACCCGCTGCGCCTCGCCGCCCGAGAGCTCCGAGGGCATCCGGTCGGCCTTGCCGCCGAGGTCGACCATGTCGAGCACCTCGGGGACCACGGTGCGGATGGTGTGCCGCGGCTTGCCGATCACCTCGAGGGCGAAGGCGACGTTCTCGGCGACGGTCTTGTTCGGCAGCAGCCGGAAGTCCTGGAACACGCAGCCCATGCGCTGGCGCAGGCGCGGCACGCGGCGGCGGGCGAGGCGGCCGACGTTCCAGTTGGCGACCCACACCGTGCCCCGGCTCGGGACGTCCTCGCGCAGCAGGAGCCGCAGCAGCGTCGACTTGCCCGACCCGGAGGGCCCGATGAGGAAGACGAACTCGCCCCGCTCGACGTCCATGGTCACGTCGTCGAGGGCCGGCCGCGTCGACGTCGCGTAGACCTTCGAGACGTTCTCCAGCCGGATCACGGCCCGGGATGCTACTGAGGGGTGTCGATCTCCCCGACGCCGCTCCCGCCGGCGCGCCGGCTACGCGGCGGCTTCGTTCTGCTTGCGCCAGCGGATGCCCGCGTCGAGGAAGTCGTCGATGAACCCGTCGAGCACCTGGCTGGTCTGCGACGTCTCCTGGTTGGTCCGCAGGTCCTTGACCATCTGGTAGGGGTGCAGCACGTAGGACCGCATCTGGTTGCCCCAGCTCGAGCCGGAGTCCTTCAGCGAGTCCAGCAGCGCGCGCTCCTCCTGCCGGCGGCGCTCCAGCAGCTTGGCCTGCAGCACGCTCATGGCCGTGGCCTTGTTCTGCAGCTGGCTGCGCTCGTTCTGGCAGGACACGACGATGCCCGTGGGCAGGTGGGTGATGCGCACCGCGGAGTCGGTGGTGTTGACGCCCTGCCCGCCGGGGCCCGACGAGCGGTAGACGTCGACGCGCAGGTCCTTCTCGTCGATGTCGACGTGGTCGCTCTGCTCGACGACCGGGGCGACCTCGACGCCGGCGAAGCTCGTCTGGCGCCGGCCCTGGTTGTCGAACGGCGAGATGCGCACGAGCCGGTGGGTGCCCTGCTCGACCGACAGCGTCCCGTACGCGAACGGCGCGGTGACCTTGAAGGTCGCCGACTTGATGCCGGCCTCCTCCGCGTACGAGGTGTCGTAGACCTCGGTCGGGTAGCCGTGCCGCTCGGCCCAGCGCAGGTACATGCGCATGAGCATCTCGGCGAAGTCGGCGGCGTCGACGCCGCCGGCCTCCGCCCGGACGGTGACCAGCGCGTCGCGCTCGTCGTACTCACCGGAGAGCAGCGTGCGGACCTCGAACGCGTCGACGTCGGCCTTGAGCGCGGAGCGCTCGCCGTCGGCCTCGGTGCGCAGCTCGGCGGCGTCGGCGCCGTCGGACTCGTCGGCCATCTCGTAGAGCGTGCCGAGGTCGTCGAGCCGCGAGCGCAGCGACTCGGCCCGCTTGAGGTCGGCCTGCTTGTGCGTGAACGCGCTGGTCAGCTTCTGCGCGGTCTCGACGTCGTCCCACAGGTCGGGGGCCGCGACCTGCTGCTCGAGCTCCGCCACCTCGCGCCGCAGACCCTCGAGGTCCATCGCCGCCTCGACGCTGTCCAGGGAGGCGGCGAGGTCCTTCAGCTCGGTCGCGGTCGCGTCGTCCACTCCCCCAGCGTAATCGCCCCGCGCCGCGCGCCTCCCACACGCCGCGTCC
The DNA here is from genome assembly GCF_028737255.1 of Actinomycetospora straminea. Classification (GTDB taxonomy): domain Bacteria; phylum Actinomycetota; class Actinomycetes; order Mycobacteriales; family Pseudonocardiaceae; genus Actinomycetospora; species Actinomycetospora straminea. Next base: position 57,853 of record NZ_JAQZAN010000016.1, read on the forward strand.
GCACCGGGCGCGGCCGGACCGTCAGGTCCCGACGACGAACGCCTCCCGCTCCTCCGCCGACCCCTCGCGCAGCGCGAGGACGGCGGCGAGCGTGATCAGGCAGACGATCACCATGTAGACCGAGACCGACAGCGAGGTGCCCGTCGCGCCGATGAGGGCCTGGGCCACGAGCGGGGCGAACCCGCCGCCGAGCACCGCGCCGACCGCGTAGGCGAACGAGGCGCCGCTGTAGCGCACGGGCGCGGGGAAGAGCTCGGCGTACGCGGCGGCCTGCGGGCCGTAGGTCAGGCCCAGCCCGACCCCGAGCACGGCCACCGCGAGCAGCATCCACGGCAGCGACGCGGTGTCCAGGAGCAGGAAGAACGGGAACGACCAGACGAGCAGCAGGATCGTCCCGACGAGGTAGACGCGGCGCCGGCCCACCCGGTCCGACCACGACCCGCTCCACACGATCGCCACGCCCCACACGACCGCGCCGGCGATGCCGACCGCGAGCATCGTCGAGCTCGGGAGCCCGAGGACCCGGGTGCCGTACGAGGTGATGAAGGCGATGAGCAGGTAACCGATCATGTTGTTCGCGATGAACAGCCCGATCGCGACGAGCAGCGCGCGCGGCTGGTCGCGCAGCACGGCGAGCATCGGTGCGGAGCGGCGGGCGCGCTGCTCGCGCAGCTGGGTGAACACCGGGCTCTCGTCGACCCGGGCGCGCACGAACAGCCCGACGAAGACCAGCACGATCGAGAGCAGGAACGGGATGCGCCAGCCCCACGCCAGGAACTGCTCGCGGCTGGTCGAGGTCGAGACCAGGAGGAACACGAGGTTGGCGAGGACCAGGCCGATCGGCACGCCGACCTGCGGGTAGGTGCCGAAGAAGCCGCGGCGGCCCGGCGGGGCGTGCTCGACGGCCATGAGCGCCGCGCCGCCCCACTCGCCGCCGGCCGAGAGGCCCTGCAGCAGGCGCAGCACCAGCAGCAGGATCGGGGCGGCCACACCGATCGCCGCGTAGGTCGGCAGGAGGCCGACGCCGACCGTCGACAACCCCATGATCAACAGGGTGGCGACGAGCATGCCCTTGCGCCCGAGCCTGTCGCCGAGGTGGCCCGCGACCACCCCGCCGAGCGGGCGAGCGATGAAGCTGACGCCGATGGTCGCGAACGAGGCCAGCAGCGCCGTGCTGGGGTCGAGCGCGGTGAAGAACAGCTGGCTGAACACCAGCCCGGCCGCGCTGGCGTAGATGAAGAAGTCGTACCACTCGATGGTGGTGCCGACGAGGCTCGCCAGCGCCACCCGCCGCACGGCGGCCGGGCTCGGCTCGTCGCGTCCGGTGCCCCGACGGCTCGGCGGGCTCTGCGTCATCGCGGGCCTCCTGTGGTGATCACCGGTGTGGGTGTGCCGGGACCGTAGCCAGCAGCCCCGACACCGGGGAAGGGATCAGACCGAGGCGACCGGCTCGTAGCGGCTGAAGCGGCGCGTGAAGCTCGCCGTCCCCGAGGTCAGCGCCCGCAGGTCCACCGGGTAGCGCAGCAGCGCCTGCTCGGGCACCTCCGCGCGCACCAGGGTGGTGCCGGGCGCGCCCGGCTCGGTGCCCACCACGCGGCCGTGCCGGGAGGCGAGGTCGCCGAGCACCGCGCCGAGCTGGGCGTCGTCGACGGTGACCTCGACCTCGTAGAGCCGCTCCATGACCACCGTGCCCGCGGCCGCGACCGCCTCCTTGATCGCGAGCGACCCCGCGGTCTGGAACGCCTGGTCCGACGAGTCGACGCTGTGGGCCTTGCCGTCCACGAGCGTCACGCGCACGTCCACCACCGGCCGCCCGGGCGTCACGCCCGCCTCGAGCTGGGCGCGCACGCCCTTCTCCACGCCCGGGATGTAGGCGCGCGGGATGACCCCGCCGACGATCCGGTCGACGAACTCGACGCCCGACCCGCGCGGCAGCGGCTCGATCTCGATCCGGCACACGGCGAACTGCCCGTGCCCGCCGGACTGCTTGACGTGGCGCCCCAGCCCCGTCGCGGGCCCGGCGACCGTCTCGCGCTCGGGGACGGCGACGTCGGTGACCTCGACGCTCGCCCCGGACGCCCGCAGGCGCGCGAGGACGACGTCGGCGTGCGCCTCGCCGGTGCACCACAGCACGATCTGGTGGGTGTCCTCGTTGCGCTCGACGCGCAGCGTGGTCTCGGTGGCGGCGAGCCGGGCGAGCCCGCGGGCCATCGCGTCCTGGGCCGAGCGGTCGGCCGCGGTCACCGCCACCGGCAGCAGCGCCTCGGGCAGCTCCCAGCCGTCGAGGCCGACGGGGTCCTCGGCGGCGGACAGCGTGTCGCCGGTGGCCACCGGGCCGAGCCGGGTCAGCGCGCACAGGTCGCCCGCCACGCACCACGGCACCTCGCGCAGCGTGGCCCCCAGCGGGGCGTAGACCCGGTTGACGCGCACGGTCTCGGCGCCGGCGCGCACCTCGGGACCGGCCTGACCGGCCTGGTCGCTGTCGTGGGCGCCGTCGCGCGGGGCGGGGATGCGCAGCGGGTCGGCGCACACCGTCAGCGCGGTGTCGGGGCGCAGCCGGCCGGAGAACACGCGCACGAGCGAGACGCGGCTGCCCTGGGCGTCGGTCCCGGTGTGCACGACCTCGGCGACCAGCGGGCCGTCGGGGTCGGGGTCGACGGGGGCGTGCCCGGCGCCGTCGGGGGCGTGCGCGGGCAGCGGCGGGTGGGCGGTCGGGGGCGGGACGGCGTCGACGACGAGGTCGAGCAGGGCGTCCAGGCCGGCGCCGGTCGGGGCGCACACCCCGGCCACGGGCACGAGGGCGCGGCGCGCGACGGCCGTCGCCAGGTCGGCGCGCAGGGCGTCGAGCGCCACCGCGTCGCCGCCGATCCAGGACTCGAGCAGGGCCTCGTCCTCGCTCTGCTCGATGAGGGTCTCGACGAGCTCGCGGCGCAGGTCGTCGGGCTCGTCGGCGGTCGGGTCGTCGCCCGCCAGCAGCGGGTGCACGGTGACGGTGCCGTCGGCGTCGCGTCCCGACCGCGTCACGGGGACGAGCACCTCGCCCGACCCGGCGGCCACCTCGCGGCACGTGGCGAGCGCGGCGTCCACGTCGGCGCGGGCGTGGTCGAGGCGGCTGAGCACGAGCACGGCGGGCAGGTCCGCGCGGCGGCACTCGGCGAGCAGGGCCGAGGTCGGGGCGGCGACGCCGTCCGCGGCGTCCGCCGTCCCGACGACGAAGAGCACGGCGTCCGCGGCGCGCAGACCCGCGCGGACCTCGCCGAGGAAGTCGGGGCAGCCCGGGGTGTCGATCAAGTTGATCTTGATGCCGCGGTGGACCAGCGAGGCGACCGACGGGGCGACCGACCGCTGCTGGCGGCGGGCGTCCGGGTCGTGGTCGGTGACGGTGGTGCCCGCGGCGACCGAGCCGGCCCGCGGGATCGCGCCCGCGGCGGCCAGGAGCTCCTCGACCAGCGTCGTCTTGCCCGCCGCCATCGGTCCGACCACGGCGACCGAGCGCACGGCGGCCGGATCGTCCGGCGCGAGCTCCTCCGCACGCCCGCCCCGACCTCTCCGGACGTTGTCGGCCTTCCCCATGACGACCACCTCGCAGATCCCGACCCGTCGTCGCGTCGACACCCTCAGTCCACCGGAGTGACCGAGATCACGACAAGGGGTCGGGGCGGACGAGCTGTCAGACCTGGGCCACGCCGCCGTCGACGGCGAGCACCGAGCCGTTGACGTAGCTGGAGGCGTCCGAGGCCAGGAACACCGCGGCGGCCGCCATCTCCTCCGGGGTGCCGTGGCGACCCAGGGGGATCACCTCCTCGGCCTGCGCACGGACCTCCGCCGGGACGAGGTCGAGCAGCCCCGGTGTCGGCACCATGCCCGGCGCGAGGACGTTGACGCGGAAGCCGTACCGCCGCGAGCTGTGGGCCCAGCCGCGGACGAGGTTGTGCACCGCGGCCTTCGTCGCCCCGTAGACCTCGAGGCCCCGCTGGGGGCGCGTCGCGGCGGTCGAGCCGGTCACGATCACCGAGGCCCCCTCCCGCAGCAGCGGCAGCGCCCCCTGGACCGTGAACACCGTGCCCTTGACGTTGGTGGCGAACTGGGCGTCGACCTGCTCCTCGGTGACCTCGCCGAACGCGGCGTCGATGCCGATCCCGGCGTTGGCGACGACGACGTCCACGTACCCGGCCTGCTCGCGCACGGTCCGGTAGAGGGCGTCGAGGTCGGCGGGCACGGCGACGTCGCAGACCACGGCGGTCACGTCCTCGCCGAGCTCGGCGACCGCCGCGTCGAGCGCCTCCTTGCGGCGGCCGGTGATGACCACCGTCGCCCCCTCGTCGCGGAAGGCGCGCGCGATGGCGAGCCCGATCCCGCTGCTGCCCCCGGTGACCACCGCGACCTTGCCCGCGAGGACGGCCATGCCGCCCACCTCCTCATGTTGTTGACCGATCCGTCCAGAACACCCTCGCCGATCTGGACCGATCGGTCAACATCTCGGCGCCGAGTTCTGGCCTGTCGGGTCCAGAACTCGTACGGTCAGGGGGTGCCACGCCCCCGGGAGTTCGACGAGGAGCGCGTCGTCCTCGCCGTCCGCGACGCGTTCTGGGACAAGGGCTACGCGGCGACGTCGATGGACGACCTGCTGCGCGTGAGCGGGCTGGGCAAGGGCAGCCTCTACGGCGCCTTCGGCGACAAGCACCGGCTCTTCCTGCGGGTCCTGCGCGACTACGACGACGCGAACCTGCGCGGGCTGCGCGAGCGTCTGGCGTTCGCCGCGCGGGGGATCGACCTGGTGCGCGACTTCCTGCTCGGCGTGGCCGACGACCCGACCGGCGCCGCCCCGCGCCGCGGCTGCCTGCTGGCCAACAGCACCGCCGAGCTCGCCACCAGCACCCCGGACGTCGCGGCCGAGGCCCGCCGCAGCTACGACGCCATCACCGCGATCCTCACCGAGGCGCTCGAGCGCGCCCAGCGCGAGGGCGACGTCGACCCGGACGCCGACGCCGCAGAGATCGCCCGGGCGGTCCTCGCCGCCCAGCTCGGGCTCGTGGCGCTCGGCCGCACCGGGATGGACCTCGCGGCGCTCACCACGGTGGCGCGGTCGGCCCTGGCGTGGTTGCTGCCGACGCCGGCGCCGCGCTAGTCGATCGTGAGGGCCGCCAGCCGCTCGCGGTGCTCGTCGGCCGAGCCGAACAGCGGCGCGCGGCGGCGCGCGCGCTTGTAGAAGAAGTGCGCCTCGTGCTCCCAGGTGAAGCCGATGCCGCCGAAGAACTGGATCATCGCGCCGGTGGCGGCCCACGCCGCGTCCGACGCCTTGGCCTTCGCCACGGCCACGGCGATGTCCGTGGCCGGGTCGCCCGTCTCGCCCGAGTCCAGCGCGTGCGCGGCGAAGAGCACGGCGTGCTCGGCCATGGTCACGCCCACGTGCAGGTCGGCCATCGTGTGCTTGATCGCCTGGAACGACCCGACCGGCACGCCGAACTGCTTGCGGTCGCGGTCGTAGTCGACGGTGCGGGTGAGCGCCTCGCGGGCGACGCCGACGAGGTCCGCCGCGGTGAGCACGGCGCCCCGGGCGGTCACCGCGCCGACGGCCTCGCCGCCGGAGAGCGTCCCGCCGGACAGGAGCTCGCCCGGGGTGTCGGCGAGCTCGACCGCGCCGACGCGGGCCGTGCCGTCGTAGGTCCGCTGGTCGCGCACGGACAGGCCCTGGGCGCCGGCCTCGACGAGGTAGAGCCCGGGCGCGCCCTCGGCGTCGGTGGCGGCGACGACGAACAGCCCGGCGACGCCCGGGTAGTCGACGGGCGACGCGGTGCCGGAGAGCCGCTCGCCCGAGGCGTCGACGGTGATGCCGCGCCCGCTGCGCCCGTCCCACGACCCCGCCTCGCCGCGCAGCGCGACGGTGCCGACGGTCTCGCCCGCGGCGAGGGCCGGCAGCCAGGCGGCCTGCTGGGCGGGGGAACCGGCGAGGCGCAGGGCCTCGGCGGCGAGCACGGTGGTGGTCCAGGGGCCGGGCGCGACGGCGGCGCCGAGCTCGCGCGCCACGACCTGCGCGTCGAGCAGCCCGAGGCCCAGGCCGTCGTGCTCCTCGGGCACGAGCACGGCGAGGGCGCCCTGGTCGGCGAGGCCCTTCCACAGCGTCAGCGGGTGGCCGTCGCCGTCGGGGTCCTCGACGACGGCGCGCACGGCGTCGAGGTCGAAGCGGTCGGCGACGAACTCGCGGACCGTGGCGGCGAACGCCTGCTGGTCGGAGGTCAGCGCGAAGAACACGGGCGGGGGCTCCTCTACCGTTCTCTACCGTGGCAGGCCGAGCACGCGCTCGGCGACGATGTTGCGCTGGACCTGGGACGAGCCGCCCCAGATGGTGACCGACCGCGACCACATGGCCTGCGCCTGGTACGGCGTGAGGTCGACGTCCGGGCGCGGGCGCTCGAGCGAGGCCTCGGGGCCGAGGACGTCGTCGAACGCCTCCCAGAGGTCCTGGAACGTCTCCGACCACTGCAGCTTGGTCATCGACGACTCGGAGCCCAGGTCCCGGCCCTGCTCGACCTGGGTGAGGATGTGCATCGCGTGGTAGCGCAGGCACTCGAGCTCGACCAGGCAGTTCGCCATCTTCTGGCGGGCCACCGGGTCGTCCGAGCGCCCGAAGCGGCGCATCTGCTCGACGATCTCGTCGTACTGGCGGCGGAACTCGGTGTACTGCCCGACGCCCGACGCGCCGCGCTCGAACGAGAGCAGCAGCATCGCCGTGCGCCAACCCTGGCCGATCTCCCCGAGGCAGTCCTTCACCGGGACGCGGGCGTCGGTGAAGAACACCTCGCCGAACTCGCTGGCCCCGCTCATCTGCTTGAGCGGGCGGGCCTCCACGCCCGGCTGGTCCATGTCGATGAGCATCATCGACAGGCCCTTGTGCCGCTCCGACCCGGGCTCGGTGCGCACGAGCGTGAAGATCTTGTCGCCGTGCATCGCGTTCGTGGTCCAGATCTTCTGACCGTTGACCACGAAGTCGTCCCCGTCGCGCACGCCGCGCGTCGCCACCGCCGCGAGGTCCGACCCCGCGCCGGGCTCGGAGAAGCCCTGGCACCAGATGACCTCGTTGCGCAGCATCGGCCCGATGATCTCGGACTTCTGCTCCGGCGTGCCGATGGCCATGACCGTCGGGGCGAGGAAGGTCAGGCCCAGGACGTTGACGGTCTGCGGGGCGTGCGCCCGCACCGTCTCCTCGTCGTAGATGGCCTTCATGCCGGGCGTGCCGCCGCGCCCGCCGTACTCCGTCGGCCACTGGATGCCGGAGAAGCCCGCGGCGGTCTTCGACGCCTCCCACTCGCGGCGCAGCCGGAACGACTCGTCGTCGTCGAGCGAGCGCCAGAAGCCGGGCTCGGCCCACTCCGGCGGGATGCTCCCCGCGAGCCAGTCCCGCAGCTCGGTGCGGAACTGCTCCTCCTCGGCGGTGTAGCTCAGGTCCACGGGCGTCACTCTGGCACGGGCCACCGACGCGCGCAGGCCCGGCTACCCACCGGTACGAGGGTCGGTCAGGGCGTGCAGCGCAGGACGCCGCGCTCGGCCTTGAGGGCCAGGATCCGCCGGGCGCTCTCGTCGATGCGCGCGGCGAAGGCGGGGTCGGCGGCCTCGTCGACCAGCGCCTCGACCATCGGCCCGACGTCGCCGGGCTCGATGGTCAGCACCTGGTCCCCGCCGGCGGCGACGAACCGCACCGCCCGCTGCCCCACCGGCACGTCGGCGACGGCCCGGGCGGCGCCGACGTCGTCGGTGGTGACGACGCCGTCGAAGCCGAGCAGGCCGCGCAGCAGGTCGGTGACGACGGGGCGGGAGAACAGGGCGCGCTCGTCGGGGTCGATGCGGGCGTAGACCGCCGAGGACATCATCACCACGGGCGCGCCCGCCTCGATGCCGGCGCGGAACGAGGCGAGCCCCGGGTCGTCCACGGTGGTCCGCGTGTCCGCGGCGTCGGCGAAGTCGGTGTTCTCGCGTACCCGCCCGAGGCCCGGGAAGTGTTTGAGGGTGCTGTCGACCCCGCCCGCGTCCATCCCCTCCACGAAGGCGGCCACCGCCCGCCCGACGCGCGCCGGGTCGGTGCCGAACCCGCGGTCGAGCGCCCCGACGGGCTCGTTCGCGTCGCCGAGCGCGGGGTCGACGACGTCGGCCACCGGCGCGAGGTCCAGCGTCACCCCGGCCTCGGCCATCTCACGGGCCCAGCCCTCGGCGTCGGACCGCAGGCCGGCGACGTCGCGGCCCTGCACCGACGCGGACGGGATCCGCGTGAACCCGGCGCCCTTGAGGTCCTGGACCTTGCCGCCCTCCTGGTCGGTCGCGATCGTCACCGGGACGGTCGCGGCCTCCTGCACCTCGGCCGTCGTCGCGGCGACCTGCGCGGCCGAGGCCTCGCCACCCGCGGCGTCGGTGAGGATCACCCCGCCCGCGCCGGCGGCCAGCGCCTCCCGCCCGCCCGCGGTCAGCCCGTCGGCCGGCACCCCGGCCATGACGAGCTGCGCGGCGCGCTGCCGGGTGTCGAGACGGTCGAGGGTGCCCTGCACGCAGCTCGCGGCGGGGTCCGGCGGGGCCGCCGCGGCACCCGTCGCCGACGGGGCGGCGGAGCGCCCGCCGGAGGCCGCGGCGGGCTCCGGCGCCGACGCCTGCTGCCCGCAGGCGGTGAGGGCCAGGGCGGTCGCGAGCGTCGCGGCGGCGGCGAGGACGGGGCGGCGTCGGGCTCCGGGCATCGTCACGGGATTGTGCCGGGCGACCCGGCGGGCACCTGGAGGGCCTCCGGGGTCCGCTCCGGGTCTGCCCCGGGGCCGCACTGGCTCTGCTCTGCTCGGCCGACGTCGGTCGACCGTGCCGTCGGACCCCGACCACGACAGGATGGCGAACGATGACCGCCACACGCCGGACCCGCACGCTGCACGGCCAGCAGATGTCGTACGTCGAGGCGTGCCCGGAGGTCACGGCCGACGGCGGGACGAACGAGGACCCGGAGGTCGTCGTCCTCGTCCACGGCATCGCCGGCAGCGCCGAGACGTGGACCCCGGTCCTGGAGGCCTTCGAGCGCTCGGGCTGCGACCGGCTGCTGCTGGCCCCCGAGCTCCTCGGCCACGGCGAGTCGGCCGGCGTCGGCGGCGACTACTCCCTCGGCGCCTACGCCAACGGGCTGCGCGACCTGCTCGCGGTGCTCGGGCACCGGCGGGTCACGGTCGTCGGGCACTCGCTCGGCGGCGGGGTGGCCATGCAGTTCGCCTACCAGTTCCCCGAGATGTGCTCGCGGCTCGTGCTCGTCTCCTCCGGCGGGCTGGGGCGCGGGGTCAGCCCGCTGCTCCGCCTGGCCGCGCTGCCGGGTGCCGAGTACGTGCTGCCGGTGCTCGCCTCCACCGGGGTGCTCGGCCTCGGCGTGCGGGGCCTGCGACTCGCGGCGGCGCTGCCGTCCCTCGGCGAGGAGTCGGTGTCGCTGCGGGAGACCGCCCGCCACGCGGCGTCGCTGTCGCAGCGGGCGCACCTCGACGCGTTCGTCGACACCGTCCGGGCCGTCATCGGCCCCTGGGGCCAGCGCGTCAGCGGCACCGACCGCCTCTACCTCACCGAGGGCCTGCCGACGATGATCGTCTGGGGCGCGCGGGACCCGGTCATCCCGGTCGGGCACGCCCGTCGTGCGGCGGGCCTCGTGCCGCACGGCCGCCTCGAGATCTTCGACCGGGCCGGGCACTTCCCGCACTGCGACGAGCCCGCGCGCTTCGCCGCGCTGCTCACCGACTTCTGCGACGCCACCGAGCCCGCCGACCTGTCGGTCGCGAGCCTCGGGCCGCGGGTGGCGGCGCGGCGCACCGGCTGAGCGCCGGGACGGGCGTCAGGCCGTCCGCGGGTGCCGGCACTGGTAGGCCAGCGCCGGGGGCACGTTGCGCCAGACGGTCGGCGTGACGGTCACCTCGGTGAACGCCTCCTCGAGCACCCCGCGGAAGCGGCGCTGGGTGGGGAAGCGCGTCACGTGGCTGTAGGCGAACGTGGTGAACGTCGCACCGGGGGCGAGCACGCGGGTGACCTGCTCGATGATCCCGCGCTGCGCCGACTCCGGGAACAGCGTCCACGGCAGCCCGCTGATGACGGCGTCGACACGGTCGACCCCGGCGTCGGCGAGCAGCTTCTGCAGGTCGGCGGCGTCGCCCTGGATGACCTCGAGCCACGGCCGCGTCCGGCGCAGGTGCTCGACCATCCCCGGGTCGATCTCGACGGCGATGTGCCGCGCGCCCGCGGGCAGGCGGCGGCGCAGGGCGGCGCTGACGACGCCCGTCCCGGGCCCGAGCTCCACGACGACCGGCTGGCCCTCGGCCGGGGCGACGGAGGCGAGCAGGTCGGACAGCGCCCGCCCGCTGGGCGCGACGGCGCCGATGACGGCCGGGGAACGGACGGCCGAGGTCACGAAGGTGACGAGGTCGCGCACAGGACTCACGCGGGACACAGTGGCAGCTCCGGAGGTGGGTCGCCCACTCGAAGGGTCACCGTGTGGGCAACGGCGCGCGCGGCGCCGACGGAACAGGTGAGGGGATGCCGCGAACGGCTCAGCGCGGGTCGACCACGCGCATGAGGATGAAGGTCACCAGCAGCAGGATCATGATCGACAGATCCAGGCTGATGTTCCCGATCCGGATCGCGGGGATGAGCCGGCGCAGCAGCCTGACCGGCGGGTCGGTCACCATGAAGAGCACCTCGAGCCCGGCCGCGGTGCCCCCGGCCGGGCGCCAGTCGCGCGCGAAGCTGCGCACGATCTCGACCACGAGCCGGCCCACGATGAACAGCCACAGCACGAACAGCGCGTAGTACACGAGCAGGCGGGCGAGCTCCATGCCCTCCAGAGTGCCTGATGTGTCGGGGTCGCCGGGCACGGCCCTGCAACCGGCCCTGCGCGCGAGACCGAGGGGTGGCTCCTGAGCGCCCGGACGATTGGCTACCGTCAGCCCCGCCACCACGATGGTGGTCGCTTCGACGGGTGGAGGTCCGGTGGTCGTCCTGGTGCCCGTCGACGAGCGGCTGACGGGCCCCGGCGCACCCGGTCTGGCGGAGTTGCGCACGGTGGGGGTCGAGCCGCTGGTCGACGCCGTGCTGCGCAGCGAGGGTCCCGACGAGGAGCAGTTCGGGGCTCCCGCGGCGTGCGACACCCCGGCGGGCGGTCTCCCCCACGCCCCGATCGAGCCCTGCACGTTCCTGGCCGTCGACCCCCGGGACCACCAGGTCGTCGGCACCTGCGGTTTCCGCGGGCCCCTGCGCGGCGGCCGCGTCGAGATCGCGTTCTGGACCTTCCCGCCGTTCGAGGGCCGCGGCTGGGCGACGGCCATGACCCGCGCCCTCGTCGCCCGCGCGTTCGCCGACCCGGCGGTGCAGACGGTCGTCGCGCACACGCTGCCCGAGCGGGCGCCCGCGGCCAGCGTGCTGACGGCGAACGGCCTGGTCCGGGTGCAGTCGCGGCGCCGCGACGAGTCCGGCCCAGGCGGGTCGCGGCGGGGCAAGGTGTGGCGCTGGGAGTCCCACCGGCCGATGCGCGCGCCGTCGCCGACCGCCTGACGTGATCCTGCACCTCTGCTCGCGCGGCGAGCTCGAGGCCGCGCGCCGCGACGGGGCGCGCCGGCCGCCGTCGCTCGCCGAGGTCGGGTTCGTGCACTGCTCGGACCCGGGCACCGTGCACCTGCCCGCGTCGCGCCTCTTCGCGGGCCGGGCCGACGTCGTGGTGCTCGTCGTCGACCCGGCCCGGCTGGACGTCCCCGTGCGCTGGGAGCCCGGCGTGGGGCCGGGCGGTGGCGAGGACCCCCGGGGCCCGTGGTTCCCGCACGTCTACGGCCCGCTGCCCCTCGACGCCGTCGTGGCCGTGCACGACCTCGTGCCCGAGCCGGACGGGACCTTCCGCCCGCCGCCCGGCGTCGCGTCGCCGCCCGCCCCGGGCTGAGCGAAGGGCACCCTCGATCGAGGAGACGGGCGAGGGGTGCCCTCGGCCAGGTGGCACCCGTTCCCGGTGGAGTGATCAGCAGGACCAGGAGCACGCGAGAGCGCCCGCCGAGGTGCACAACGACCTGCTGATCTCGGACCGACCCCACGCGAGCACCGAGCACCACCCCGGGAACGACGACGGCCCCCGACCGGAGGGGTCGGGGGCCGTGTCACGCGTAGCGGGGACAGGATTCGAACCTGTGACCTCTGGGTTATGAGCCCAGCGAGCTACCGAGCTGCTCCACCCCGCGCCGTGCCCGTGGCCCTGGGCTGGGGATCCCGCCGACCGGAAGCCTCCGGCGACGGTGTCGTAGCGGGGACAGGATTCGAACCTGTGACCTCTGGGTTATGAGCCCAGCGAGCTACCGAGCTGCTCCACCCCGCGCTGCGTTGTGTCACCAACAGTACACCGGCGCCCACCCCGCTCCGCGGAGGGGGGTGGGCGCCGGCGGGCCGTCAGCCCCCCGCCGTCGCGGGCGCCGCCGGGGTGGCCGGCGAGGCGCCCGTGGCCGCCCGGAAGCGCGTGATCGCGGAGTCCAGGGCGGCCTCGGCCTCACCGATGCCCTGGAAGTCGCGCGCCGCCTGCGCCTGCGCCAGGCGGTCGAGGGCGTCGTTCATCGCCGTCACCGCCTCGGAGAGCTCGGGGCTCAGCGCCTGCCCCGGCGTGCCGGCCGGCAGCGGCCCGGCCCCGGTGTTGGCGCCGGGGGCGGGGGTCGTCGGCGCCTGCTGCGTCGCTCCCAGCCCGGGCACCGTGAGCCCCGGCGGCAGGGGGACGCCCTGGAACGCGGCCTGCAGCGCGCCCTGCAGCGTCGGCGCGTAGCCGATGTCGCCGTTGTTGAACCGGGCGATCACGCCGAACAGCTGCGGGAACGACGTCTGGGCGTTGCGCTCGACGTAGATCGGCTCGACGTAGAGCAGCCCGCCCGCGACCGGCAGCGTCAGCAGGTTGCCGTACTGCACCTGCACCGGGGTCCCGGACTGGCGCAGCGGGAACAGCCCCTGGTTGACCGAGTTGCTGGTCAGCAGCTCCGCCTGGACCTGTTGCGGACCCTGCGGACCGCGCTGGTCGCCGGTGAGCTGTGCGGGCAGCTCGAGCACCGTCATCTGCCCGTAGGTCTCGGGCTCCGAGCTCACCGAGAGGTACGCCGAGAGGTTGGGGCGCGACAGCGCGAGCAGCGTGCTCGTGATCTGGAACTGGGTGTCGGGTGCCGCGCCGGGGCGCGGGTCGCCCGCGAGCAGGTAGTACGGCGGGATCGCCGCGTTGCTCTCCCGCGTCGGGTCCTCCGGCACGGTCCAGAAGTTCTGCGTGGAGAAGAAGTCCCGCGGGTTCTCGACGTGGTACCGGGTGAGCAGGTCGCGCTGGACCTTGAAGATCTCCTCCGGGTAGCGGAAGTGGGCCCGCAGGCTCGGCGAGATCTCGGCGGCCGGCCGCACCACGTCCGGGAACGCCGCCATCCACGTCCGCAGCACCGGGTCCTGCTCGTCGACCTGGTAGAGCCGCACCTCGCCGCTGTACGCGTCGACGGTGGCCTTCACCGAGTTGCGCATGTACCCCGCGGCGCCCGGGGCGCCGGTGGGCCGCAGCGAGTCACTGGTGGCCTGGCCGAGGCCGACCTGCTGCGCGTACGGGTAGCGCGGCAGCGTCGTGTAGCCGTCGACGATCCACTGCAGGCGGCCGTCGACGACCGCCGGGTACGGGTCGACGTCGGTGCGCAGCCACGGCGCGACCTTCTCCACCCGCTCGATCGGCGTGCGGTTGTACATGATCCGCGAGTCGGAGCCGATCGAGCCGTTGAACAGGATGTTCCGCTCGCCGTAGGCGGCGGCGAAGATCAAGCGCTGCGCCCAGTTGCCCAGCGGCACGCCGCCGGGCCCGGTGTAGGCGTTGGCCGGGCGTCCGGGGCCGTCGAACTCGCGGGGCGGCGCTCCCGGGTTGCCGCCGACGATCGCGTAGTCGTCGGTGCCGCCGACGAACTCGCCGTAGTAGATGCGCGCGCCGTCGGGGCTCAGGCCGAAGGGCCCGGGGTTGCTCGAGTCGCTGACGGCGAACTCGGGCAGGCCGCCCTGGCTCGCCTCGGCGTTGCTGGGGACGTTCACCCGGTCCGCGGGCGCCGACACGATGCCCTGGCCGTGCGTGTAGACGAGGTGGCGGTTGATCCAGTCCTGCTGGTTGCCGATCAGCGCGTCGGGGTTGATCTCACGGGCCGCCAGCACGAAGTCCTGGCGCTGCCCGTTGACCGTGTACCGGTCGATGTCGAGCTGGGGCGCGAACGCGTAGAAGTTCGTCAGCTGCTGCTGCACCGCGAAGGTCCGGTTCAGCCGCGACGGGTCCTGGATCCGGATGTTGTTCAGCGTCGCCTGGCTGTTGGCGACGTCCTGCGGGGGGACCGCGGCGTTGCCCGCGGCCGACGCGACCTGGGGCGCGTAGGGCACGACGCCGACGTTGCCGAGTCCGAAGGCCTGCCGCGTGGCGGCGATGTTCCAGGAGATCGACTGCGCCTCGCGGTCGATCGCGTTCGGGCGCACCGAGACCTGCTCGAGCACCGCGGGCCACGCCGCGCCGACCAGCACGCTGGAGAGCACCAGCAGCGCCAGGGCGATCGCCGGGATCTGCAGGTTGCGCAGCACGACCGCGGAGAAGAACGCCGCGGCGCAGATGACCGCGATGATCAGCAGGATGAGCTTGGCCGGCATCGCGGCGTTGAGGTCGGTGTAGGTGGCGCCGAAGAAGTTGGCGCCGCCCTCCGCCGCCTTGCGGTCGGAGAACAGCAGCTCGTAGCGGTCGAAGAAGTAGGCGACGGCCTTGAGCAGCACGAACGTGCCGGCGAGCACGGCGAGGTGCGCGCGGGCGGGCGGGGCGACGGCGCCGTTGCGCCCGGCGAGGCGGATGCCGCCGAACAGGTAGTGCGCGACGAGCGCGGCCACGAAGCTCACGGCGATCGCGACGAACAGCCAGCTCAGCAGCCAGCGGTAGAACGGCAGCTGGAAGACGTAGAACGCGATGTCGTGGCCGAAGACCGGGTCGGCGATCCCGAACGGCGTCGAGTTCAGGAACAGCTGGACGGTCTGCCAGTCGGCCTGCGCGGAGAGCCCGGCGATGAGCGCCACGACGGCGGGAATGCCGATCGCGAACCAGCGGGGCCGCGAGAGCACCACGGTGCGGTAGCGCGCCACCGGGTCCTCGCCGGCGCCGGCGCCGGCGACCGGCACGAACACCGGGCGCACCCGGTAGGCGATGACGAGGTTCAGCGCGAGCAGGCCGCCCATGAGCACGGCGGCGACGACGAACTGCAGCACCCGGGTCCACAGGATCGTCGTGAAGACGCCCCGGAAGCCGACCTCCCCGAACCAGGCCCAGTCGACGTAGACGTCGACGAGCCGGGCACCGCCGAGCAGGACGACGAGCGCGACCGCGCCGACGATCAGCAGCGTCTTCGTCCGTCGCGACAGCTGGGGCGTCGCGGTCGGGGGCCGGTTGGCCACGGGGTCACACTCCTGCCAGACGTTGTTCTCCTGCGCAGGCGAGCCCACGCGTGCGGACGCCACTCTACGAACACGGTGTGGGGTTGACGTGGCCCGGCATGTCCGGATCCCTCGCGCCCTGCTCGGGGCCGGGTGGCCCGCCACCTGGGACGTCGCGCCCTCAGCAGGGGACGGGCGGGCGCCCCTCGCGGACCGCCTCCAGGGCGGCGATCCCCTCGCCGAGCGTCCCCACCCGCGCGAGGGTCAGCCCGTCGGGCGCCTCGGCGACGGCCTCGGCGCAGTTGCCGGCCGGGACGAGGAACACCTCGGCGCCGTCGTGGCGCGCGGCGTCCATCTTGAACCGGATGCCGCCGATGTCCCCGACGCGGCCGGTGGCGTCGATCGTGCCGGTGCCCGCGACGACGTGGCCGCCGGTGAGGTCGCCCGGGGTCAGCTTGTCGACGATCGCCGACGCGAACACCAGCCCGGCCGACGGGCCGCCGATGTCGCCGAGGCTGATGCGGACGTCCACCGGCGAGTCGACGACGTTGGTCGGCGTGACCCCCAGGAAGCCGCGCGGGTCGCCGTCGGGGCGCGCGGCCGCGACGACGGTGACGTCGGTGCGCGGGCCCGGGTTGCCCAGCGGGCCGCGCTGCACGGTGACGGTGACCGGCTGGCCGGGGCGGGTCGGCGCGAGCGCGTCCACGACCTCCTGCGGCGTCGTCACCGGGCGCCCGTCGACGGCGACGATCCGGTCGCCGGGCGAGAGCAGCCCCGCCGACGGCGAGCGGTCGAGCACCGAGCCGACCTGCACCGCCGTGGGGTAGCCGAGGTAGCGCAGGGCCGCGGCCTCGGCGTCGGTCTCGGACTGCGCGAACTGCCGGGTGTTCTCCTGGTCAACCTGCTCGCTGGAGCGCCCCGGCGGGTAGACCGACTCGCGCGGCAGGACCTGCTCCTCGCCCGACGCCCACATCGCCATCGCGCCGAACAGCGTGACCTGTGTCGTCACCGCGACGGTGGTCATCCGCAGCTGCCCCGAGGCCGGGTAGACGGGCACGGGGCCGGACACGTCGACGACCGTGCGCCCGTCCTGCCCGCTGCCCAGGACGTCGAACGTCGGGCCGTCGCCCAGCGCCACGAACGGCACCCGGACCGTCGCGCCCAGCAGCCCCAGCACCCCGGCGAGCACGAGTCCGAGCGCGAGGGTCGCGCGCAACCGGGTCACGGCGGCACAGGGTAGTGACCGGGGACCGGGTCGACCGGGCGGGGACTCGCGGACGGTCGCCGCCCCGTTCCCGCCCCTGTCCTACGCCGTTGCTGCGGTCTGCCGGGGAGCTTCCCGGGTGTTCGCCCTCGGCGTGCCTGCACACCCCCGCGGCACGGCGTACCCGCGTACCGTCGACACCATGAGTGACCTGCCCTTCGGCTTCGGGCCCTCCGATCCCGACGACGAGTCCCGCCGCTCCGGATCGGGCGGCGCCGGCGGCGCGGGCGGCTTCGGTTTCGGCCTGCCCGGCATGGGTGGTCTGCCCGGCGGCGCCGGCGGGCCGGGCGGGTTCGACATGGGACAGCTCGGGCAGATGCTGACCCAGCTCGGGCAGATGCTCAGCCAGTCGTCCGGCCCGGGCGCCGACGGCCCCGTGAACTACAAGCTGGCCACCCAGATGGCGCACCAACAGCTCGGCGAGGACGGCAAGAAGGCGCCGACCGGCGAGCAGCAGCGCGCCGCCGAGGAGTCCGTGCGCCTCGCCGAGCTCTGGCTCGAGGACGCCACGACACTGCCCTCGGGCGCCTCGCAGGTGGCCGTGTGGTCCCCCGCGCAGTGGATCGACACGACGATGCCCACCTGGCAGCGGCTGTGCGACCCGGTGGCGCAGCGCGTCGCCGGCGCCTGGGTCGAGGGCCTGCCCGAGGAGGCCCGGCAGATGGCCGGGCCGATGCTCGGGATGATCTCGCAGGTCGGCGGCATGGCCTTCGGCTCGCAGCTCGGCGCCGGTCTCGCGCAGCTCGCCAAGGAGGTGCTGACCTCCAGCGACGTCGGCCTGCCGCTCGGCCCGGAGGGCACCGCGGCGCTGCTGCCCGCGGCGATCGCGACCTTCACCGAGGGGCTCGACCGCCCGGCCGGCGAGGTGCTCGTCTTCCTCGCCGCCCGCGAGGCCGCCCACCAGCGCCTGTTCGGGCACGTGCCGTGGCTGCGCCAGCGGCTGCTCGCCACGGTCGAGGAGTTCGCGCGCGGCATCCACATCGACACGTCGCGGATGGAGGAGCTCGCCCGCGAGGTCGACCCGACCAACCCGGCGTCGCTCCAGGAGCTCATGAGCTCGGGGATGTTCGAGCCGCAGACCACCGAGTCGCAGAAGGCGGCGCTGCGCCGCCTCGAGACGCTGCTCGCGCTGGTCGAGGGCTGGGTCGACGTCGTCGTCGCCGACGCCGTGGGCGACCGCCTGCCCGGCGCCGTCGCCCTCCGCGAGACGCTGCGCCGCCGGCGCGCATCCGGCGGTCCCGCCGAGCAGACGTTCGCGACGCTCGTGGGGCTCGAGCTGCGGCCGCGCCGCCTGCGCGACGCCGCCGACCTGTGGCGCCGCCTCACCGACGAGCGCGGCATCGAGGGCCGCGACGCGGTGTGGGCGCACCCGGACCTCATGCCGACCGCCGACGACCTCGACGACCCGTCCGCGTTCGTCGGCGAGCGCCGGTCCGTCGCGCCGTCGGAGGAGGGCGCGGCCCCGAAGAGCGACCAGGGCTTCACCGACCTCGACGACCCGCTCGCCCGCCTCGAGGCCGAGATGAAGGCCGAGCAGGAGGCCCGCGAGCGGGGCAGCGAGTCCGGGGAGTCCGGCGGGGAGCCGGACGGGGGCAAGGGCAGCTAGGACCCGGGGTCCTCGTCGGGGTCAACGTCGGATTCGACGTCGGGGCCGTCCGGATCGTCGGTGTCGGTGATCGGCAGCCCGGCGCCCGCGGCGAGGCCCTCGAGGTAGCCGATCGCGCGCTCGCTGCGCGGGTAGGCGGCCTCGGCGGCGCGGAAGGCCGGGCCGTGGTGCGGCTCGCGCAGGTGCACGAGCTCGTGCACGAGGACGTGGTCGAGCACCCAGCCCGGGACGTCGCGCAGCCGCTCGGACATCCGGATCGTGCCGTCGGTCGGCGTGCACGACGCCCACCGCGTCCGCATGGGCTTCGTCCAGCGCACCGATACCGGGCGGGGCCAGGCACCACCGGGCGCGATGGGGTCGAGGTGGGCGCGGGCGAGGCGGTCGGCGCGCGCGGCGAGGTCCGCGTCCCCCGCCCGCCGCCCGGGCCGGCGGCGGGTGTCGGCGCGCTCGAGGCGGCGCAGCGCCTCGTCGACCCAGCGCCGCTCCTCGGCCCGCGACATCGACGCCGGGATCTGGACGACGACCTTCTCGCCCTCCCGCCGCCACGCCACCGTGCGCCGCCGCCGGGCGCTGCGGCGCACCTCCACCTCCGGCTGCGTGTCCGCCACGTCACCGAGGGTAGGAGTCGGATCCGGACGGGCCGCCGGTGCGTCGAAGAAGGTGTGCTCCCAGCTCCCGTCACGTCCCTCGTCCCGTCCCGCACCCCGCCCCTCGTCCCGCCCCTCCCCGACCGGCCCCGCCTGCGCCGCCCCGCGCTGCACCGGTCGCCCGACGTCGTGCAGTTCGGCGCCGGCGGGTCCGACGTCCTCGTCGTCGACGGCCTGACCCCGCCGCTCGCGCGGATGGTCGCCGCCCTCGACGGCACCCGCCCGGTCGCCCGCGTGCTCGCCGAGGCGGTGGCCGCCGGCTCCTCCCCCGCCGCCGCACGGGCCCTGCTCGACCGCCTGCACGCCGCGGGCCTGCTCGCCGCACCCCCGGCGGCGCCCGCCGACCGCCGCGTCGTCGTCCGCGGCGCCGGGCGGGTCGCGGTGGCGGTCGCCGCCCTGCTCGCCGCCGCCGGCGTCGGGCGGGTGCTCGTCGAGGCCGAGGGCGTCGTGACCCGCGACGACCTCGGCACCGGCCTGCTCGCCGGCGACGTCGGGCGCCCGGCGCAGGAGGCCGCGCAGGACGCCGTCGCCCGGGCCTCGCTCGCGCCCCCGCCGCCGGGCGCCCCGGCCGCGCGCCGGTGGCTCACCGCGCAGGCGGACCTCGTCGTCCTCGCCGACGCCGTCCGGCCCGACGCGCTGGCCGCCCACCGGCTGGTGCTCGACGGGCGCGCGCACCTCCCGGTCGCCGTGCAGGACGGCACCGCGACGGTGGGCCCGCTCGTCCTGCCCGGCGCGACGCCCTGCCTGCGCTGCGACGATCTCGCCCGCACCGACGGCGACCCGGCCTGGCCCCGCCTGGCCGCCGAGCTCGCGGCCCACCGGGCGGTGGTGCCCGTCGCGCTCGCGGCCACGGCGGCGGCGCTCGCCGTCACCGAGATCCTCGCGGTCCTCGACGGCGGCCCCGCGGTGACCCGCGGCGTGGTGCTCGCGCTCGGACCCGACGGCGCCCGCGACGCCCGGCCCGTGCGCCGGCACCCGGGGTGCGGCTGCGACGCGCTCCCCGCCCGGCGGCGGGACAGGAGTGGGCGCGACGTCACGTCCGGGGCGACCGTCCTGGTCAGGGAACCGGCCGGGCCGCTGACGGCCGGGGCGGCGTGACCTGATCGCGCCGCCACGCCCGGCGAGGGGGAGAATCGGCTCCGTGACCGATGACATCCCCCGCCGGTCGGTCCAGCGGTCGGCGCGGCTGGCCTCGCTGCCGTTGGGCTTCGCCTCCCGCACCGCCGCCGGGTGGGGTCGGCGCCTCGCCGGGGGCGACCAGGGCGAGATCTCGGCGGACGTCGCGCGCCGCGGCGCCGAGCAGCTGTTCGCGGTGCTCGGCGAGCTCAAGGGCGGGGCCATGAAGTTCGGCCAGGCCCTGTCGGTGTTCGAGGCCGCGGTGCCCGACGAGCTCGCCGAGCCCTACCGCGAGGCGCTGACCCGGCTGCAGACCGCGGCGCCGCCGATGCCGGCCGCCCGCACCCACCGGGTGCTCGCCGAGCAGTTCGGGCGCGGGTGGCGCGAGCGCTTCCGCGAGTTCGACGACACCCCGGCCGCCGCGGCGAGCATCGGCCAGGTGCACCGCGCGGTGTGGCACGACGGCCGCGACGTCGCGGTGAAGGTCCAGTACCCGGGCGCGCAGGAGGCCGTCATGGCCGACCTGCGCCAGCTGCAGCGCTTCAGCCGCATGGTGCAGCCGCTCGTACCGGGCATGGAGATCAAGCCGCTGCTCGCCGAGCTGCGCGACCGGATGGCCGAGGAGCTCGACTACCGCGACGAGGCCGACGCGCAGCGCGCCTTCGCCGCCGCCTACGACGGCGACGAGTACGTCGTCGTGCCACGCGTGGTGGCGTCGGCGCCGAAGGCCATGGTCTCGGAGTGGATCAGCGGGACGCCGCTGTCGGCGATCATCCGCGCCGGCGAGCCCGAGGAGCGCGACCGCGTCGGCCTGCTGCTCTCGCGCTTCCACTTCTCCTCGCCCGCGCGGGTGGGGCTGCTGCACGCCGACCCGCACCCGGGCAACTTCCAGCTCCTGCCCGACGGCCGGCTGTGCGTGATCGACTTCGGGGCCGTCGCGCGGCTGCCCGACGGCCTGCCCTACGAGCTCGGACACATGCTGCGCCTCGCGGTCGAGGACCGCGCCGACGAGCTGCTCGAGCTGCTGCGCGAGCTGAACTTCGTGCTGCCGGGGGTCGACATGTCCGCGGACGAGGCGGTGGTCTACCTCGGCCCGCTGACCGACCCGCTGCGCACCGACAAGTTCCACTTCACGCGCAGCTGGATCCGCGGGCAGGCCGAGCGCCTCGGTGACCTGCGCCGCCCGGAGTTCAACACCGGCCGCGGGCTCAACCTGCCCCCGCAGTACCTGCTCGTGCACCGCGTGACGCTCGCGTCGGTGGCGGTGCTGTGCCAGCTCGACGCGGAGATCCCGCTGCGCGGCGTCTTCGAGGAGTGGCAGCCGGGCTTCGCGAGCTGAGCCGCGGAGCCGGGGCGCCCTCCTCCGGGGCCCGGTGCGCACGAGACGCGCACCGGGCCCCCCTCTCCCCCTCGTGGGGTCCGGGGCCGGGTCGTGCGGTGGGAGCGAGGGTCACCCCCGCTGCGTGGGACGCAGCGAGGGTGACCCTCGCTCCCCCCGGGACCCGGCGTGCCGGCGGGTCAGGCGACCCCGGCGGCGGCCCGGGCGGCGGCGAGCTCCGCGTCCCGGGCGAGGTCGGCCTTGGAGGGCCGGCCCCGGGGCCGCTTCCGGGCGATGACGGCACCCCGGTCGAAGATCTCGCCGCCCCACACGCCGCAGTACTCCCGCCGCTCGAGCGCGCCGGCGAGGCAGGCCCGCCGCACGGGGCAGTCGCCGCAGAGCAGCTTGGCCCGCTCGAGGTCGGCCGGCCGGTCGGAGAACCACAGGTCCTCGTCGGCGAGCCGGCAGGGGAGGTCGACGGTGGTCAGGGCGTCGAACAGGTCGACGTCGAGGGTCTCGGGTCCGGTCTCGGGGGCGGGCGGGACGGCGAGTCCGGCGGGGGACACGGTCTACCTCCGGTGGGCGGGTCGGCGGGGGCCGGGAGCCGCGGAGGTTCCGTCGGGTGGTGAGACGACGGAGGCCGCGGGTCCCTGGGAGCGGGTCCGCGGCCTCGTGGTGTCCGGAGGAGTCGGTGCTAGGGACTCCACCGCGAGGGCGCGGACGATCGCTGCGGGGCGGTCGGGAAGCGGAGATCGTTCTGGCGGGGGCGCAGGTCCTGCGGCATCCCCTGCTGCTCGCACACGGCGGCGACGCCGACCAACGGCGTCGCGTACGCGTTCGAGCGCCAGATCGCGACGTGGCGACCGGTGCCCGCGAGAGTCACGATGTCCATCGTCACGAGCCCCCTTCCTGGTCCCACGTGGCGTCCTGCCCGACCGGCAGCCTCGTGCGCCGGTGTGTGATCGACCGTAGGCGTGCCCCGCGAACCGGGGCAACGCATTTTCGAGAAGATTCTCCGGAGATCTTCCGTGCGGTCACCGACGAGCGACGACGGGCCTACGACGCGTGCTCGCGCACCAGGGTCAGGACGTCCGCGCCGTA
Source organism: Actinomycetospora straminea (assembly GCF_028737255.1). GTDB lineage: Bacteria > Actinomycetota > Actinomycetes > Mycobacteriales > Pseudonocardiaceae > Actinomycetospora > Actinomycetospora straminea. The sequence continues at coordinate 80,334 of NZ_JAQZAN010000016.1, forward strand.
GCGCTCGAGCTTCGACGACCCGATGCCGGGGATGGCGACGAGGCCCGAGGGGTCGTGCGGCCGTTGCTCGGCCAGCGCGATGAGCGTGGCGTCGGTGAACACGACGTAGGCCGGCACCGACCGCTGCTTCGCCTCCGCCGAGCGCCAGGCCTTGAGGGCCTCGAGCAGCGACTCGTCGACGTCCGAGGGGTGGGTGCTGCAGCGCCCGAGCTTGGCCGACTCCGGGTCGCCGAGCGGCTTGCCGCACAGCCGGCACGCCGGCTTGCCCCGCGAGCCGCCGTTCTCCCCGCGCCCGGTGGGCACGCGGGCGGCCGGGTGCTCCTCGGGCACGAGGCCGTAGAGGAAGCGGCTGCGCCGCCGGGACCGCCGCCCGCCGGCGTTGCGCGAGAGCGCCCAGGACATCCGCAGGTGCACCCGCGCCCGCGTCACCCCCACGTAGAACAGCCGGCGCTCCTCCTCGACCGCGTCGTCGTCGCCGTCGGCGTGCTGGATCGGCAGCGTGCCGTCGGTGAGCCCGACGAGGAACACCGCGTCCCACTCGAGGCCCTTCGCGGCGTGCAGGGACGACAGCGTGACGCCCTGGACGGTCGGCGGGTGCTGGGCCTGCGCGCGGGTGGTCAGCTCGGCGAGGAACGCCGGGAGGTCGGCGTCGGGCACGGCGGTGACGAGCTCCTCGGCGAGCTCGGCCAGCGCGCGCAGCGACTCCCACCGCTGGCGCGCCGCCCCCTGCCCGGCGGCGCCGGCGGGCGGGGAGTCGGTGAGCCCCTGCTCGCCGAGGACGGCGCGCACCAACGTGACCATGCCCTCGCCCCGCGCGTCCTCGGGCGCCCGCGTCGCGGCGGTGCGCAGGGCGGCGACGGCCGTGCGGACCTCGGTGCGCTGGAAGAACCGCTCGCCGCCGCGCACCTGGTAGGCGATGCCGGCGTCGCCGAGCGCCGTCTCGTAGACCTCCGACTGCGCGTTGACCCGGTAGAGCACCGCGATCTCCGCCGGCGCCACGCCCTCGTCGATCAGGTCGCGGATCGCCGTGGCGACGGCGGCGGCCTCGGCGGGCTCGTCGTCGTGCTCGGCGAAGTCGGGCGCGGGGCCGGGCGGGCGCTGGCCCTCGAGGCGCAGCCGGGAGCCGGCCGCGCGCCCGCGGGCGGCCCCGATCACCGTGTTGGCCGCCGCCACGACCTGCGGGGTGGAGCGGTAGTCGCGCACGAGGCGCACGACGGTGGCCTCGGGGAACACGCGCGGGAAGTCGAGCAGGTAGGACGGGCTGGCGCCGGCGAACGAGTAGATCGTCTGGTTGGCGTCGCCGACGACGGTGAGGTCGTCGCGGCCGCCCAGCCAGGCCCGCAGCAGGCGGTGCTGGGCCGGCGTGACGTCCTGGAACTCGTCGACGACGAAGCAGCGGTAGCGCTCGTGGAACTCGTGGGCGACCTCGGGGTGCTCCTCGAGCGCGGCGGCGGTGTGGAGCAGGAGGTCGTCGAAGTCGAGGACCTCGGCGCGGTTCTTCAGCGCCTCGTAGGTCTCGTACACCGCGGTGACCTGCTCGACCGGCGCCGGGACGTCCCGGGCCGCCTTGCCCGCGGCGGCCGCGTAGTCCGACGCGGGGACCAGCGAGGCCTTGGCCCACTCGATCTCGCTCGCGAGGTCGCGCAGGGACTCGCGCGTGGTCGGGGCGCCGGCGCGCTGGGCGGCCTGGCCGACGAGGCGCAGCTTGCCCTCGAGCACCTCCCACGGCGCGCCCCCGACGACGCGCGGCCAGAAGTAGCGCAGCTGGCGCAGGGCCGCGGCGTGGAAGGTGCGCGCCTGGACCGGCGGCTGCCCCGGGCCGCCGACGCCGAGGTCGCGCAGGCGGGTGCGCATCTCGCCCGCCGCCCGCGCGGTGAACGTGACGGCGAGGACCTGGCCCGACTGGACGTGCCCCGCGGCGACGAGGTGGGCGATCCGCCGGGTGATCGTGCGGGTCTTGCCCGTGCCCGCGCCCGCCAGCACGCAGACCGGGCCCCGCGGCGCGAGGACCGCCGCCCGCTGCTCGGGGTCGAGCCCCGTCGTCGCCCTGCTCCCGTCGCCGCCACCCACGGCCCCATGGTCTCAACCCGGACCGACGGTCACGGGCGGGACTCCGAAATCTCCATGACCACTGTCGGACCCCCGTGCCACCGTGGAGGAGTGCCACCTGCCATCGAGGCCGAGGGTCTCGTCAAGCGCTTCGGCGCCACCACCGCGCTCGCCGGTGCCAGCCTCTCGGCCGTCGAGGGCACCGTCCTCGGCGTGCTCGGGCCCAACGGCGCGGGCAAGACCACGGCGACGCGCGTGCTCGCCACGCTGCTCGCGCCCGACGAGGGGCGGGCCCTCGTCGGCGGGTACGACGTCGTCGCCGAGCCCCACCGCGTGCGCTCGCTCATCGGGCTCACCGGGCAGTACGCCGGGGTCGACGAGGCGCTGACCGGCACGGAGAACCTCGTGCTCATCGCCCGCCTGCTCGGGCAGTCGCGCGCCGCGTCCCGCCGGCGGGCCGCCGAGCTGCTCGACCAGTTCGGGCTCACCGAGGCCGCCGGTCGCGCGGCGCGCACCTACTCGGGCGGCATGCGCCGCCGGCTCGACCTCGCGGCGTCGCTGGTCGGGCGCCCGCGCATCCTCTTCCTCGACGAGCCGACCACGGGGCTCGACCCGGCGAGCCGCAACGAGCTGTGGGACATGGTCCGCTCGCTCGTCGGCGACGGCGTGACGGTGCTGCTCACGACGCAGTACCTCGACGAGGCCGACCAGCTCGCCGACGACATCGTCGTCATCGACCGCGGCACGGTGGTGGCGACGGGCACGCCCGACGACCTCAAGGCCCGCGCCGGCGCCGCGGTGCTGCAGATGCGCCCGGCGCAGCCCGAGCAGCTCGCGGTCGTGGAGCGCGTCGCGAGCGAGCTCGCCGGGGCGACGCCGACCGTCGAGAACGGGTCGGTCGCCGTCCCCGCGCCCGACGAGTCGCTCATGCCCGCCGTGGTGCGCCGCCTCGACGACGTGGGCGTCCGCCTCGCCGAGCTGACGCTGCGCCGGGCGACCCTCGACGAGGTGTTCCTCGCCCTCACGGGCCACCGCGCGGTCGAGCCGACCGACGACCAGACCGACCTCCGGGAGACGGCGTGACCCTCGACCGCACGGCGCCGGCGCGCCCCGCGGGCCCTGCCCTCGACGCCCCGGCGGCGCCGCGCCGGGTGACGCCCGCCCAGTGGGCGAGCCAGTCGCTCACCATGGCGTGGCGCAGCCTCGTGCAGATCAAGCACAACCCGTCGGAGCTGCTCGACCTGTCGATCCAGCCGATCATGTTCGTGCTGCTGTTCACGTTCGTGTTCGGCGGCGCGATCTACGGCTCCGCCGACGCCTACCTGCAGTTCGCGCTCGGCGGGCTCATCGCGCAGAACGCGCTGTTCCTGACGATCTACACGGCCACCGGGCTCGCGACCGACCTGCAGAAGGGCACGTTCGACCGGTTCCGCAGCCTGCCGATCGCCCGGTCCGCGCCGCTGTCGGGACGGATCATGGGCGACGTGGTGCGCCAGCTCTGGTCGCTGGTCGTGCTGCTGGTCGTCGGGGTGGTGCTCGGCTTCCGGATCACGACGAGCCCGGTCGCGGTGCTCGCCGCGTTCGGCCTGCTCGTGGCCTTCACCCTGGCGTTCTCGTGGACGTCGGTACTGCTCGGGGTGCTGGCGCGCGACCCGGAGAAGGTGCAGATCTACGGCTTCACCGTGCTCTTCCCGCTGACGTTCGCCAGCAACGCCTTCGCGCCCACCGAGACGATGCCGGGCTGGTTGCAGGCGTGGGTGGCGATCAACCCGGTGACGCGGATGGCCGACGCGCTGCGCGGGCTGCTCGTCGGCGGGCCGGTGGCGGCCAACGCGGTCGCGACGCTGCTGTGGGGCGTCGCGTTCGCGGCGGTGTTCGGGCCGCTCGCGGTGTGGGCGCTGCGTACGCGGGTCTGAGCGGGGCGCGGGTCGGGCAGCGCGCGCGACGCCCGGCCCGAACAGGGCCACGATGGAGGCATGACCGAGCAGCTCGCGCGCCCCACCCTCGAGGCCGGCGGGATCCCCGACGACCTCGTCGAGCGCGCGGGCGTCCGCGCCGACCAGTGGGCACGGGCCGGGTCGGCGGGCGAGCAGTCGGGGCCGTCGGCGCAGCTCGCCGCGCTCATGCACGACCCGGCGGGCGTCGACTTCACGCTGCGCTTCGTCGACCGCGTCGCCCGCCCCGAGGACGACGAGGTCGCCGCGCGCGAGCTCGCCCGGCTGGCGGGGCCGCGCGCGTCGCTGCCGGCGTTCATCGAGGGCCGCGACCGGGCGCTGCTGCGCGCGGGGGCGCTGGCGGCACCGCGCGCGCCGCGGGTCGTGGTGCCGCTCGCGCGGCGGCGGCTGCGGGCGCTGGTCGGGCACCTCATCGTCGACGCCGGCGGGCGTGGGCTCACGCGACGGCTGGCGCAGGCGCGCGAGGAGGGCTTCCGGCTCAACCTCAACCTGCTCGGCGAGGCGGTGCTCGGCGACGACGAGGCCGACCGGCGCCTCGAGCACACCATGGAGCTGCTGCGCCGCGACGACGTCGACTACGTGTCGGTCAAGGCGTCGTCGGTGGCGAGCCAGCTCGTGCCGTGGGACCTCGAGGGCAGCCGCGACCGGCTCGTCGAGCGCCTGGTGCCGCTGTTCGAGCTCGCCCGCGACACCGGGAGCTTCGTCAACCTCGACATGGAGGAGTACAAGGACCTCGACCTCACCGTCGCGGTCTTCACCGCGCTGCTCTCGCGGCCGGGGCTCGAGGACGTGCCGGCCGGCATCGTGCTGCAGGCCTACCTGCCCGACGCGCTCGGCGCGCTCACCGAGCTCGCCGGGTTCGCCCGCCGCCGGGTGGCCGCGGGCGGCGCGCCGATCAAGGTGCGGCTGGTCAAGGGCGCCAACCTGGCGATGGAACAGGTCGACGCCGAGCTGCACGACTGGCCGCAGGCGCCGTACACGAGCAAGGCCGAGGTCGACGCCAACTACGTCCGGCTGCTCGACCGCGCGATCGGCGGCGACCTCGTCGACGCGCTGCGCCTGGGCGTCGCGAGTCACCACCTGCACCACGTGGCCCTGGCCGTCGAGCTCGCCGCGGCGCGGGGCGCGGAGCGGCAGATCGACGTCGAGATGCTGCAGGGCATGGCGCCGGCGCAGGCGCGGGTGGTCGCGCGGGACGTGTCGGAGCAGCTCGTGCTCTACACCCCGGTGGTGCACGCGGGCGACTTCGACGCCGCCGTCTCCTACCTCGTGCGCCGGCTCGAGGAGAACGCCTCGCCGGAGAACTACCTCTACGCGCTGTTCTCCGACGCCGGGGTCACGTCGTACGTCGACCGGTTCCGCGCGTCGGTGCGCGACCGCGACGCGGTGCCGGCCTCGCCGCGGCGCACGCAGGACCGCGGCACCGAGAGCCCGCACCTCCCCGACCGGTTCCGCAACGAGCCCGACACCGACCCCGCGCTGCCCGCCAACCGCGACTGGGCCCGCCGGGCCATCACCACCCCGGCCCCGCCCACCCGCGAGCCGGAGATCACCGACCCGGCCGCGGTCGACACGGTCGTCGAGCGCGCCACGGCCTCCGCGTGGGGCACGCGTCCGGCCGCCGAGCGCGCCGGCGTGCTGCGGGACGCCGCGCGGGCGCTCGCCGCGGCGCGGGGCGAGCTGCTGACCGTCATGGTCGGCGAGGCGGGCAAGACCATCGCCGAGGCCGACCCCGAGATCTCCGAGGCCATCGACTTCACCGCCTACTACGCGGACCGGGCCGCCGAGCTCGCCTGCGCGCCCTTCACCCCGGACCGGGTCGTCGTCGTCACCCCGCCCTGGAACTTCCCGATCGCCATCCCCCTCGGCGGCTGCGTCGCGGCGCTCGCGGCCGGGGCGTCGGTGGTGATCAAGCCGGCGCCGCAGGTGCGCGCCTGCGCGGAGGTCGGCGTCGCCGCGCTGCACCGGGGCGGCATCCCCGCCGACGCCCTGCAGCTCGTGCACACCGACGAGGGGGACGCCGGCCGGCGTCTCGTCACACACCCGGCCGTCGACCACGTCGTGCTCACCGGGGCGTCGGAGACCGCGGCGCTGTTCCGGTCGTGGCGCCCCGACCTGCGGCTCGTGGCCGAGACGAGCGGCAAGAACGCGCTGGTCGTCACGCCCAGCGCCGACCCCGACCTCGCCGTCGCCGACCTCGTGCGCTCGGCCTTCGGGCACGCCGGGCAGAAGTGCTCGGCGGCGTCGCTGGCGATCCTCGTCGGGTCGGTGCGGTCGTCGCGGACGGCCGCCGGCGCGCGGTTCCACCGCCAGCTCGCCGACGCCGTCCGCACCCTGCGCGTCGGCCACGGCAGCGACCCCTCGACGACGATGGGCCCCCTCATCGGGCCCCCGGACGCGAAGCTCGAGCGGGCGTTGACCCGCCTCGACGAGGGCGAGCGCTGGCTGGTCGAGCCCCGCCGGCTGAGCTCGACCCTCTGGACGCCCGGCGTCAAGGAGCCCGTGGCGCCGGGGTCGTGGTTCCACCTCACGGAGTGCTTCGGGCCCGTGCTCGGGCTCATGCACGCGGCGGACCTCGACGAGGCGATCGCGCTGCAGAACGCCACCGGCTACGGCCTGACCGGGGGCCTGCACGCCCTCGACCCGGACGAGGTCGACCACTGGAGCGAGCGGGTCGAGGTCGGCAACGCCTACGTCAACCGCCACATCACCGGCGCCATCGTGCAGCGGCAGTCGTTCGGCGGCTGGAAGGGCTCGGTCGTGGGGCCCGGGGCGAAGCCCGGCGGGCCGAACTACGTCGCGCAGTTCGGGACGTGGCACGACGGCCCGCTCGAGGCGCTGCCGTCGGCGCCGCTCGAGGCCGCCGCGGCCGAGCTGCTCGCCACCGCGGCCCCCGACTTCGGCCCCGACGACCTGACCTGGCTGCGCGCCGCGACCGGGTCGGACGCCGCGGCGTGGCGCGACGAGTTCTCCGTCGAGCACGACCCGACCGGGCTGCGGGTCGAGGCGAACATCTTCCGGTACCGGCCGCTGCCCGCCCTGCGGCTGGTCGTGGGGCCCGACGCCCGCCCGCGCGACGTGCTGCGCGTGCGGCTCGCGGCGACCTGCGCCGGCGTGCCGGTGCACGAGCGGGACGGATCCCCCGGACCCGGCGAGCGCATCCGCGTCGTCGGGACGCCCACGGACGACCTGCGTCGTGCGGCCGCCACGGCCGGGTCGTCGCTGGTCGAGGGCCCGGTGGTGGCCGACGGGCGGCGGGAGATGCTGAGCGTGCTGCGCGAGCAGGCGGTCAGTGTGACCCGTCACCGGTTCGGCCACCTGGAAGTCTGAGCGGCCTCGCGGCGTTGTACGCCCCGTGGCACAGATGACGATGTACACGACCAGCTGGTGCGGCTTCTGCCGGCGGCTGAAGATGCAGCTCGACCGCGAGGGCATCGGGTACGCCGAGGTCGACATCGAGCGCGAGCCCGACGCCGCCGAGATCGTCACGAAGATCAACGGCGGCAACCGCACCGTGCCGACCGTCGTCTACCCCGACGGCAGCGCGGCCACGAACCCCAGCTTCGCCGAGGTCAAGGAGACCCTGGCGCGCGTCGAGGCCGCCTCCTGAGTCGCTCCCCGAGTCGCAGCGAACGCGCTGTTCGCGGCTTCTAGGCGTACGAACGGCCCGTTCGTTGCGTCGGGGCACGCTCGACCGGCGGAGCGACCGGAGACTTTGCGCGCGTAGAAGCCGCGAACAGCGCGTTCGCTGCCACCACCCCGACGCCTCAGCCGGCGGCCGCCCACGCCTCGAGCATGGCGCGGGCGATGGACACGCCGCCGGGCAGGATGAGCTCGCGCCCGCTGCCCGCCTCGAACGCCGTGCCGCCGACGCCCCGCGACCCCCGCACGGCGCCGTCGCGGTGCGACCACTCGCCGGCTTCGAGCGCCGCCCGCAGCTCGGCGCGCGTGATCCAGCGCGCCCCCTCGATCTCGCCCTCCTGGAGCTTGATCGCCTGCTCCGGGTCCGCGACGGCCGTGAAGCCGATCATCAGCGAGCGCGGGAAGGGCCACGGCTGGGAGCCGAGGTACGAGATCGTGTGCACGTCGACCCCGACCTCCTCGGCGCACTCGCGGGCCACGCAGGCCTCCAGCGACTCGCCGGCCTCGACGAACCCGGCGAGCACCGAGTAGCGGCCCCGCGGCCAGATCGGCTGGCGCGCCAGCAGCACCCGGGCATGGTCGCCCTCCGCGCCGTCGTGCACCAGGCAGATCATCGACGGGTCGGTGCGCGGGTACTCCTCGTGCCCCTCGGCGCGGCACAGCTGCGCCCAGCCCGACTTGATCGCGTCCATCGGCGAGCCGTCGCGCGCGCAGAACCGTGAGCGGTCGTGCCAGTTGAGCAGCGCCACCGCGGTGGTCATCAGCCCCGCGCTGCGGGCGTCGAGGTCGGCGCCCGAGCTGCGCAGGTCGGTCCAGTTGTCGTGGTCCGGGCCGCCGCCCGCGCGCTCCCACTGCTCGGCGGTCATGAACCCCGAGCCGGCGTCGTTCGACTCCGCCTCGGCCGGGTCGGGCACGCGCACCGCCCAGTACGCGGTGCCGTCCTCCTCGCCGAGGAGCACCGCGCCGTCGGGGATCGCGTCGCCGACCCCCGTCGTCGGGGCGAAGGCCAGCGTGAGCGTGCCGTCGTCGCCCCGCTCGACCGGCGTGCGGCCGTGCGGGTCGACGAGGACCACCTGCGCGTCGGGCCAGAGCGTCTTGACGTGCTCCGGGTCGACGCGCAGCTGCTCGCGGCGGTCGACCGTCGAGCGCGACAGCGACGGGTCGGCGTCGAGGTGGAAGGCGGCGCGCAGGTCCGGGCCCGCGGTCCCCGTCACGAGCGGATCTCCACGCCGCCCAGCGCCCGCAGCCCGTCCGCGGTGCTCGCGGCGTCCGCGACGACGACCCCGGTGAACGCGGTGGGCGCGTAGAACGTCGCGGCGGCCGCGGCGACCTCCTCGACCGTCACCGCCTCGATCCGCGCCGGGTGCTCGCGCAGCCACGCCGACGACAGCCCGTACGCGGCGAGCCCGGCGAGCGTCGAGGCGTAGCCGGCCTGCGTCGTCATCGAGATCAGCAGCGAGCCGACGAGGTAGCGCCGCGCCGACTCGACCTCGTCGGCGCTCGGCGGGACCACCGCGAGGCGCCCCAGCTCGTAGCGCACCTCGAGCAGCGCCGGGGCGGTGACCTCGGACGCGACGTCGGTCTCGACGAGCAGGACCGCGCCGTGCGGGTCGAGCTCGAGCGACGACGACGCGTGGTAGGTGTAGCCCTTGTCCTCGCGCAGGTTCTCCACCAGCCGCGACGAGAAGTAGCCGCCCAGCGTCAGGTTCGCGAGCTGCAGCGCGCCGTAGCGCGGGTCGCTGCGGCCCACCGCGGGCGCCGAGAGCCGCAGCTGCGACTGCACCGCGCCCGGCCGGTCGACCAGCAGCAGGTCCTGCGCCGTCAGCCCGGGCAGCGGCCCGAGCGCGTCGGCGTCCCCGCTCGACCAGCCGGCGAGGGCGGACTCGACGCGGGCGACGGCACCGGCCGGGTCGAGGTCCCCGACGAGGACGAGCACCGACCCGCCGGGGAGCAGCGCCGCGGCCTGCAGGGCGCGCACCGCGTCGGCGGACACCGCCGAGACCTCCTCCGGCCGCGGCATCTCCCGCGTCACCGGGTGGGTGCCGTAGCGCCGTTCCTGCAGCGCCCGCCGCGCGATCACCGACGGCTGCGCGGACGCCATCTCGATCCGCTCGACGAGGCGCTCGCGCTCGCGGGCCAGCTCGTCCTCGGGGTGGGTGGCGTCGAGGAGCAGGTCGGCGAGGACGTCGAGCAGCGTGTCGAGGCCGTCGGCCAGGGCGTGCCCGGACACCGCGAGGCGCTCCGGGTCGACCGAGAACCCGATCTCGCCCCCGACCCCGGCCAGGTCGTCGTCGATGCCGACGCGGCTGCGCCGCCGGGTGCCGGACAGGATCGTCGTCGCGAGCAGCTCGGCGACCGCGGGGTGGTCGGAGCCCCCGCTGCCGTTCGGGCCCGTGCCGTCCGCGAACGGCACCCGCAGGCGCATCTCGACCATCGGCACCTCGGCCCGGCGGACCGCGATGACCCGCAGCCCGGACGCGAGGACGGTGTCGACCTCGTCGGGGGCGGGGACCGCGCGCTGGGGCCCCAGCGGCGGCAGCGGGCGGGGCCCGGTGGGCGTGCTGCCGATCTCCTCGGCGCTGCGTCGGGTCGAGCTGGTGGGCGCGCTCACTGCCCACCCCCCGGCGTGACGGTGAGGATCGCGCGGGCGTCGGGACGCAGCGCGCCGGCGGCCGCGGCGACCGCGGCCGGCTCGACGGCGGCGAGGCGCCCGGGCAGCTCGTCGGCCAGCTCGGCGCGGCCCTGCACCAGTTCCGCCGAGCCGAGGGCGAGCATGCGGCTCATCAGCCGGTCGTGCTCCCGGTGCAGCGAGGAGGCCCAGCGCGCGGTGACCCGGCGCAGCTCCTCGGCGTCGGGCCCCCGCGCGGCGAGCCGGGCGAGCTCGTCGTCGACGGCCGCGACGACACGGTCGGTGTCGACCGTCGCGGGGTGCACGGCGGTGATCGTGAAGGTGTCGGGGTCGCGGGCGTCGAGCGGGGCGCCCATCAGCCCGGCGGAGGCCGAGACGTCGGTGACGAGCTGGTCGCCGTAGACGAGGCGCTGGGTCAGCCGCGCGGCCTCGCCGTCGGTGAGCAGGCTCGCCAGCACCGCGTGCGCGAGGTAGCCGTCGAGGTCGTTGGCCGGGTCGGGCAGGCGGTAGCCGAGCGCGAGCGCGGGCAGCGGGGCGTGCGCGTCGACGACGGCGTCGCGGCGCTCCCCGTCGGGCGGCGGCTCGGCGAAGCTCGGGCGCGACGGCACCGGGCGGGCCGGGATGTCGCCGAAGTGCTTCTCGACGAGCGTCGCGGCGTCGTCGACGTCGATGTCGCCGACGACGGTGAGCACCGCGTTGCCCGGCGCGTAGTAGGCGTCGAAGAACGCGGCGGCGTCGTCGAGGTCGGCCTGCTCGAGGTCGGTGAAGTCGCCGTAGCCGTTGTGGGCGTTCGGGTAGGTGTCGTAGAGCACCGGCGGCAGCAGGATCCAGGGGAAGCCGCCGTAGGGCCGGTTGAGGACGTTGAGGCGGATCTCCTCCTTGACCACGTCCACCTGGTTGCGCAGGTTCTCCTGCGTCAGACGCGGGGCGCGCAGCCGGTCGGCCTCGAGGAACAGCGCGCGCTCGAGGGCCGCGGACGGCAGGACCTCGAAGTAGTTCGTGTAGTCCTGGTGCGTCGAGCCGTTGAAGACCCCGCCCGACGACTGCACGTGGCGGAAGTGCGCGAGCTTCTCCAGGCTCTCCGAGCCCTGGAACATGAGGTGCTCGAAGAGGTGCGCGAACCCGGTCCGGCCCTCGGGCTCGGAGCGGAACCCGACGTCGACGTGGACGGCGACGCCGACGACGGGGGCGGCAGGGTCGGGCACGAGCAGCACACGGAGGCCGTTGTCGAGCACCCGGCGCTGCAGCCCGCTGTCGGCCCTGTTCGGGGCGGTCAGGCTGGAGGTCACACGATCAGAGACTAATCGCGGTGCGGCCCGGAGGCCGGACGGCGCGGCCCGGCCGCCGTGCCGCGGGTGCGGGGCCGTGCCGTGCTCCGTCCCGCCCCCCGGGGCGTGGTGCGCGCGGACGGCTGGCGGCGTCCGACGTCGAGGGCGGCGGGACGCCCGGCCCGGCCCGACCGTCCGGGACGCGCCGCCGGGCGGTGCGCGGTGCGGCGGGCCGCCGGGCGCGGGGTCGCGGGGCCGTTCGCGGTGGTGGTGACGCGCCGGGCGGGGCTGGTGATCCGGCGCGCCGGGGCCGTCGCCGCCCGGCGGGAGCGCTCGCGGACCACGGCGACGAGCAGGCCGGCCATCCCCAGGCCCGCGACGCCAGTGAGCAGGATCGCGAGGCGGTCGGTGAGCGGGGACTCGGCCGGGTCGGGGTCGACGAGGGCGGCGGACGACCCCGTGCCGAGCACCCGGGCGGGCGCGTCGGCGGGCTCGGTGCCGACGAAGGCCATGCGCACGGTGAGGTGCGAGCCCATCGGGGTGCCGCACCCGTCGAGCGGCATGAGGCGCCGCCCGGATGGGCCGTCGACGGCGACCGTGTCGCGCGGGTCCGCACCGGTGCACGAGGCGGTGGCGACGACGGTGGCCGGGCCGACGGTCTCGACGGCCGCGGGCGCCGCGTCGGCGCCGGCGTCGGCCCCGTCACCGTGGGCCCCGACGGGGTTCGCCACGAGGATCAGCCAGAGCGCCACGCCCGCGCCGATCGCGAGCGCGAGGAGCACGCCGAGCACGGGACCGCGGCGGTGCCGGCGCGCCCCTCGACCCGTGGGTCGACCCCCGCCCCGCACCAGGTGGGAACGATCCAGATGCGAGCCCGCCACAGCTCCCGAGAACGACACGAGCGGGATTCAAACACCCGCGACGCTCCCACGATCGAGGCATCCACCACACACGCGATCCGGCGTCTGCTACGGCGATCCGGGCACGGTCGACCCGGCCCCGCGGCCGTCGGCGCGGGCCCGTCCCACCGGAGAGCGACGGGCCCGCGACCTTGAGGCCGCCGTGCGGGTGATCTTCCGTCGCGGGTCCTCGGCGGGAGCCCCGCGCGACACGATCGGATGACGTCGGGCGGCGTCGGGAGGAGGCGTCGGGAGGAGGCGTCGGGAGAAGACGTCAGGAGAAGGCGTCGACCCCGGTCCGCTCGGCCGACACGGCCCACAGGCGCGCGGCGGCGTCGGGGTCGATCGCGTAGGGCCGCACGCCTCCGGCGCCCGCCTCCGGCGCGACCGTGGCGACCTCGCAGTCCTCGAGGTAGAGCCCGCCGAGGCCCGCGAGCTGCGGCGACGTCGCGGCCCACACCTCGGTGGCGGCGCCGGCCTCGGGCGTCTTGAAGCCCGCGGCGGCCTCCGGGGTCGGGTTGCCGTCCTCGTCGACCCAGCCGAGCGCGACCATCTCCTCGCGCGGGAGGTGGCGCTGCAGCGGGGTCAGGATGCCGCCGGGGTGCAGCGAGAACGCCCGCACACCCTGCGGCGCGGCGAGCCGGTCGAGGTGCAGGGCGAAGAGGACGTTCGCGGTCTTCGCCTGGCCGTAGGCCCGCCACTTGTCGTAGGGCTCGGCGCGCCAGTCGAGGTCGTCGAAGCGGACCGGCGAGCGGTGGTGCCCCCGCGACGACACCGAGACCACCCGGGCGTCCCGCCCGCGCGCGATGGCCGGCCAGAGGCGGTTGACCAGCGCGAAGTGCCCGAGGTGGTTGGTGCCGAACTGCGCCTCCCAGCCCGGGCCCACGCGCATCTCCGGGGTGGCCATGATCCCGGCGTTGTCGATCATCATGTCGATCGCGCGGTCCGACGCGAGGAAGCGGTCGGCGAAGGCGGCGATGCTGTCCGGATCGCCGAGGTCGAGGGCGTCGGTCTCGACACGCTCGAGGCCGTCGAGGGCCTCCTTCGCGGCCTCGGGACGCCGGGCGGGGACGACGACGTGCGCGCCGGCCGCGGTCAGGGCGCGCGTCGCCTCGAGCCCGAGTCCCGAGTAGCCGCCGGTGACGACGGCCAGCCGGCCGGTGAGGTCGAGGCCCGCGAGGACCTCCGCGGCGGTGGTGTCCTTGCCGAAGCCGGAACCGATGGGGTGCTGCTGTTCGATCACGCCACCGACGCTAGGACTTCGAGTGCGCTCGAACGCAAACCCGCGGCGACGCCGGCGCTCAGACGCCGCGGTCGCCCAGCATCCGCCACAGGTGCGCGGTCGCCTCGGCACCCGCCAGCAGCAGGGGCAGGACCGCCCGCTCGTCGGGGGCGTGGATGCGGTCCGAGGGCAGCATGACGCCGAGGAACGCCAGCGGGGCGGCGAGCTCGGTGGCGAGCAGCGCCTCCGGGCCGCTGCCGCCCTCGCGCGCCGGCAGCACCTCGGCGCCGAGCGCCACGCCCATGGCCTCCCGGATCGTCGTCACGAGCGTCGAGTCGACGTCGCAGATCAGCGGCGGGACGCCGGGACCGCCGGCGATGACCTCGGCGCTGATGCCGGGCGGGGTGTGCGCGGCGACGAACGCGCGGACGCCCTCGAGCACGCGCGCGGGGTCCTGGTCGGCGACGAGCCGGAAGGTCAGCTTGGCGGTCGCCGAGTGCGGGACGATCGTCTTGTGGCCGGGGCCGCCGTAGCCGCCGTGCAGGCCGTTGACCTCCGCGGTCGGGCGCGCCCAGAGCCGCTCGTAGGTGCTCCAGCCCGCCTCGCCCGCGGTGGCCTGCGCGCCCGCCGCCGAACCCGCGAGCCACGCGGGCTCGTCGAAGGGCAGCGCGGCCCAGGCGGCGCGCTCGGCGTCGGTGGGCGGGCGGACGTCGTCGTAGAAGCCGGGCACCTGCACGCGGCGGTCGTCGTCGTGCAGGGCCGCGACGAGGCGGGCGAGCTCGGTGACGGGGTTGGGTACCGCGCCGCCGAACTGCCCGGAGTGCAGGTCCACCGACGCGCCGCGGAAGACGATCTCCGTGTCGACCATCCCGCGCATGCCCGTGCAGACCGTCGGCGCGTCCCGGCCGACCATGCCGGTGTCGGTGACGACGATCGCGTCGCAGGCCAGCGCGTCGCGATGCGCCGCGAGCAGCGCGTCGAGGTACGCCGAGCCGGACTCCTCCTCGCCCTCGGCCAGGAGCTTGAGGTGCACGGCCGGGCCGTCGGCGCCGGTCGCGGCGAGGTGCGCGGCGACCCCGAGCCGGACCATCGCCAGGTGGCCCTTGTCGTCCGACGCCCCGCGGCCGCGCAGCTCCTCCCCCACGACCTCGGGCTCGAAGGGAGCGAACGACCAGCCGTCGGCGAGGTCGGCGGGCTGGACGTCGTGGTGCCCGTAGACCAGCACGGTCGGGGCGTCCGCGTCGGCGGCGGGCCACGAGGCGAACACCGCGGGCAGCGCGTCGGTGTCGTCCCACACCTCGACCTGCGGCCAGCCCTCCGCGCGCAGCCGCTCGGCGAGCCACGCGGCGGAGCGGGCCACGTCGTCGTGGTGGCCGGGATCGGCCGAGATCGACGGGATCCGCAGCCATTCCTGGAGGTCCGCCACGAACGCCTCGGCGCGGGCGGCGACGGCGGCGGACTCGGCGGTGGCGCCGGGGGTGGCGCCGGTGCTGGCTCCGGTGGCCTCGGTGGTCATGGCGGCCACGCTAGTTCGCCCCGGCGCGCACGACACCGCCCGGCCACCGGGTCGGGCGGCGGCCGGGCGGGAGCCTTCGGGGTCAGCGGGCGAACGTCTGCGGGATCTCGGCGCGGCGCACCCAGGTCACGACGCCGAGCAGCACGCCGAGGATCACCGGCGTGTACCAGAAGCCCTCGGAGAGGAAGAACAGCTGCGCGCCCGTCGCGCCGACCATGAGCGCCACCAGGCACGCCGCGGCGAGGCCCGCGAGCCGGGGCACGAGCAGGCCGATGCCGCCCGCGACCTCGAGCACGCCGACGACGTGGCGCAGCCACTGGCCCGCGCCCAGGTCGGTGAAGATCTGCACCGCGTAGGCCTCGCCGAACAGCTTGGGTGCGCCGGAGCCGACGACGAACACGAGCCCGAGCAGCACCTGCAGGGTCCACAGCGCGATGGTCACTCCGCGGGAACGGGCCGGGGCCGACGTGGTCGACGGGGTCGGGGCGGTCGCGGCGGTCATCTCGGTCCTCCAGGGGCGGCGGGGCGGTGCCGACAGCTTGGCGGGAACTTGAGTCCTACGTCAATACTTTATGGTTGCTCGGCCGTACTTTTGTCCGGCGCGGCGATCGGCTTCGCTGGCCCGATGATCCCTGCGGGCTGGACACCCCCACCGGACTTCACGACGCGCCCGGTGCTCGAGGGCACGGTCGGGATGGCGGCGGCGACGCACTGGGCCGCGGCCGCGACCGCGATGGGCGTGCTCGAGCGCGGCGGCACGGCGTTCGACGGCGCGGTCGCGGCGGCGTTCGTCCTGCACGTCACCGAGCCGCACCTCAACGGGCCGGGCGGTGACGTCGCGGCGGTGTTCGCCACCGCCGACGACCCGACGCCCCGGGTGCTCGACGGGCAGGGCCCGGCGCCGGCCGCCGCGTCCGCCGCGGCGTACCGCGACCAGGGCCTCGAGCGCGTCCCGGGCTCGGGCGCGCTGGCGGCCGCGATCCCCGGGGCGGTCGAGGCGTGGTTCCTGCTGCTGCGCGACCACGGGACCTGGGAGGTCGGCGACGTCCTCGCGCCGGCCATCGACTACGCCCGCCACGGGGTGCCCGCCGTGCCGCGGCTGTCCTCGACGGTCGCGACGGTCGCCGACCTGTTCCGCGAGCACTGGCCGACCTCGGCGGCGCTGTGGATGCCGGACGGGCGGCCGCCCCGGCCGGGCGAGGTGGTCCGCAACCCGGCGTGGGCGGACACCCTCGAGCGGCTCGCCGCCGCCGCGCAGGGCCGCGACCGGGCCGCGCGCATCGACGCCGTGCGCACCGTGTGGGCCGAGGGCTTCGTCGCGGAGGCGCTGGCCGCGGCGGCCCGCACGCCCCACCGGCACTCCTCGGGCACCGACCACGCGGGCGTGCTCACCGTGGCCGACACCGCGGGCTACCGGGCGCGGGTCGTCGACGCCGCCGTGGGGTCGTTCCGCGGCCGGCGGGTGGCCAAGACGCCGGCGTGGGGGCAGGGCCCCGCGCTGCTCGCCGCCCTGGCCGTGCTCGAGGGCTTCGACGACGCCGACCTCGACCCGGGCGGCGAGACCGGCGCCCACCTCGCCCTCGAGGCGATCAAGCTCGCCCAGGCCGACCGCGACGCCTGGTTCGGGGAGTCGGCGGACCTCGTCGACCCCGCCGACCTCCTCGCCGACCTCCTCGCGCCCGACTACGTCGCCGCCCGCCGCGCCCTGATCACCGACGAGGCCTCCTCGGACCTGCGCCCCGGGCGCCTCGGCGGGCGCGACCCGGTGCTCGCCGACCTCGCGCTCGCCGGTGCGGGCACCGGCGGCACCACCGACGGCACCGTCGGCGAGCCGACCGTCACCCTCGCCGGCGAGACCAAAGGCGACACCTGCCACGTCGACGTCGTGGACCGCTGGGGCAACATCGTCTCGGCGACGCCGTCGGGCGGCTGGCTGCAGTCGTCGCCGACGGTCCCCGAGCTCGGGTTCGCGCTCGGCACCCGGCTGCAGATGACGTGGCTGCAGGAGGGCCTGCCCTCGACCCTCACGCCCGGGCGTCGCCCGCGCACCACGCTGACGCCCACGCTCGTGCTCGACGACGACGGTCCCGTCACCGCCCTCGGCTCGCCCGGCGGCGACCAGCAGGACCAGTGGCAGCTGCTCTACCTGCTGCGCACGCTCGTCGGCGGCTACGACCCGCAGCAGGCGATCGACGCGCCGGCGCTGCACACGACGTCGTCGCCCAGCTCGTTCTGGCCGCGGGGGCGCGAGCCCGGCGGCGCGGTGGTCGAGGACCGGCTGCCCGAGGCCGTCGTCGCCAGGCTCGAGCGGCGCGGCCACCGGGTGACGCGCAGCGGACCGTGGTCGCTCGGGCGGCTCTCGGCGGTGGGCATCGACCGGTCCCGCGGGTTGCGGTGGGGCGCGGCGAACCCGCGGGGGATGCAGGGCTACGCGGTCGGGCGCTGACGGCGACGGTCTGCCAGGGTGCGGATCATGACCCGTTCCCCGTCCCGGGGGCCCTGCTCGCCGGCGGCCTGCTGACCATGGGCGTGCTGCACGGCGTCGCGCCGCAGCCGTTCGACACGATCGTGCCGCCGTGGCTGCCCGGCTCGGCGCGGTTCTGGACCTACGCCAGCGGCGTCGCCGAGCTCGCCGTCGGGGCTGCGGTGGCGGTGCCGCGCACCCGCCGGCTCGGCGCGCTCGCGGCGGCGGCGCTGTTCGTCGCGGTGTTCCCGGCGAACGTGCAGATGGCGTGGGACTGGCGGCACCGCTCGTGGCCCTGGCGCGCGGTGGCGTTCGGTCGCCTGCCGCTGCAGGCGCCGATGATCGCCCACGCGCTGCGGGTGCACCGCGAGGCCGGCTGACGCCGGCCTCGCGGGCCCTCCCCGCCCCCCGGCTCCGATCCCCGACCGGAGAAGTCCCCTAGAGCCCCAGCCCGGGGCCCCCGAACACGCCCGCCGAGCCGACCCGGCGACACACGGCGTCGATGCGCGCGCGGGTCGCCGGCGTCCACACGAGCTCGGGGCGCGCCGCGGCGACGGCCGGGTTGATCCAGTTGAGGCTGGTCTGCGGCGCCGTCCACGGCGCCAGCGCGTCGAGCAGCTGCTCCGCGACCGCCGGCACCACCCCGCGCAGCTCCGGCGGGAACGGCCCGACGACGCCGGCCAACCAGCGGGCCTCGCGGGTCCCGACACCCCGGGTCCCGCGCTCGATCGCGCCGGCGATGTGGCGCAGCTCGACGAGGAAGAGCGGGAGCTGCTGGTCGGGGCCGGCCATCGCGAGCACGGCGTCGACGAGGTCCTCGTCGAGGCCGGTCAGGAAGCGACCGTCGGCCCAGGCGGGCATCGGGTCGACCGGGTCCATGTGGATCGCGTCGATCGCGGCGTAGGGCATGACGTCGATCATGTCCATCATCGGCGTCGCGACCGCGCGCATCGGCGCCAGGAGCTCGCGCCCCTCCTCCGCGCTCCCGAGGTGGGCGACGCGCAGGTGGGCGACCGTCCGGCCGCGCAGCGGCGGCGGGACGGCCTCGATGTCGGGCGCCCGCAGGATCGCGACCGAGGTCGTCGTCTCCTCGGGCAGCGTCGGCGCCCAGGCGCGCCAGGCGTGCAGCACGGCCGGGATGTCCGCGGCCTCGTAGATCAGGCCGCCGCCGTAGAGCGACGGCAGCTCGATGAGCTCCATCTCGACCTCGGTCACGATGCCGGCCGCATCCTTGCCGCCCAGCACCACGTCGAACAGCTCGGGGTCGGACTCGGCGGTGACCTCGCGGATCGTCGCGTCCCCGGTGACCAGCTGCACGCGGCGCACCCGGTCGCTCGCGTAGCCGTACGTCCGCGTGAACGGCCCGACGCCGCCGCCGACGACGTAGCCGACGACGCCCACGTCGGTGGTCGACCCGTTGAGGCCCGCGAGCCCGTGCGGCGCCGCCGCCTCGACGAGGCGCGCCCACTTCGCGCCGGCGCCGACGGTCGCCCGCCGGGTGACCGGGTCGACGTCGACGCGGTCCATGCGCCGCGTGGTGACGACGAGCGTGCCCCGCTGGGCCACGTCGCTGTGCCCGGTGGCGAAGACGCCGATCCGGATGCCGCGCGCGGCGGCCCAGCGCACGGCGGCGGCGACGTCCTCCGCGCCCGTCGCCCCGACGACCGCGACCGGGGCGTGCTCGGGGCCCAGGTTGTAGGCCGCGAGCTCCGCGACCACCTCGACGTCCTCGGGGCCGAGCACCGGGCCGGCGACGCTGCGGCGCAGCTCGGCCAGTGCGTCGTCCTGGTCGACCGCGGCGGTCGGGGCACCCAGCTCGGTCATCGCACGCTCCGTGATCGTTGACTGGTCCGTCAGCGTGATGCTGCCGGTGACGACGACGCTAGAGAGTCACGCAGGGTGCTACAAGACCAAGTTTGGTCGCCGGATCGTGACGCTCCGTCAGATCCGACCGGCGATGGTGCTGACGGACCGTGGCCGTCGGTGCTCGCCGTTCAGTGCCCGCGGGACGGGTTGCCGCGCGGGCGGATGGTGGCGTGCGGCAGCGCGGGCGCGGGCAGACGGGCGGCGTCGCCGGTGCGGCCGTCACGACCCACGTAGCCCGCGACCTCGCCGAAGCGCTCGTCGCCGGCCTCCCACGCGGCGCGGAACGCGACGATCTCCTCGTGGCTGCGGGCGACGAAGTTCCACCACATGACGATCTCCTCGCCGAACGGCGGGCCGCCGAGGAGGACGAGGCGGGCCGGGTCCGTGTCGGGGTCCGTGTCGGGGTCGTCCGCGGTCAGCTCGACCGTCGTCCGGCCGGGTGGCAGGACGCCGAGCTCGCCGCGCTCGAGGGTCTGCCCCTGCAGCGCCACCCGCCCCCGGTCGACGAGCACGCCGTGCTCGAACGCGGGGTCGACGGGCAGCGCGAGGTGCGCGCCGCGCTCGAGGAGGAGCTCGGCGCCGAGCAGCGGGGTCGCGGTGGGCACCGGCGACGTCGCGCCGGCGAGGGTGCCGAGGAAGACGCGGGCGGTGGCGCCGTCGAGGGCGACGGGCTCCGGCACGACGTGCACGAAGTCGCGGGGCACATCGCGGGCGTGGTCGGGGAGCGCGACCCACAGCTGGACCCCGTGCAGCACCGTCGTGTCGGGGGTGCTGACCTCGGAGTGCGCGACGCCGTGCCCGCCGGTCATGAGGTTGAGCTCGCCGGGACGGACGAGGGCGTGGGTGCCGAGGCTGTCGCGGTGCTCGACCTCGCCGGTGAACAGCCAGCTCACCGTCGCGAGCCCGGTGTGCGGGTGCGGCGGGACGTCCATGCCGCCCGAGGCCGCGGTGTCGTCGGGGCCGTAGTGGTCGACGAAGCACCAGGCGCCGATCAACGTGCGCGCCCGCTGCGGCAGCGTCCGGCGCACCGTCATCGCCCGCGGCCCGCCGAGGGGCACCGCGCGGGGCGTCAGGACCTCGACGGACCCGTCCGTCCCGTCCGCCGCGCTCGCGAACTCCGGCGGCGCGACCTCCGTGTTGCTCACGCCCTCGATGGTGCGCCCTGTCCGGAGGGAGTGCACGGTCCCCCGGGTCGCTCAGCGCGGGTCGAGGTCGACGTCCGGGGGCGGGCCGTCGTCGCGGTCGGGGTCGGCGTCCGGGTCGTGGGGCGAGGCGGCGGCCGGCGGGGGCTCCGGGTCGCCCTCGGGCGCGCGCTCCTCCTCGGGCACCGCGGCGACCAGGGCGCGCAGGCCGGCGGCGTCGAGCAGGTCGGCGGGGCTGACGGTCCGGTCGTGGCGGACGTAGTGCAGGGCCGCCCGGACCCGCTCGATCGGGATGCCCGACAGCGACGACCACGCCAGCCGGTACGCCGCGAGCTGCACCGCGAGGGCCGGGAGCGCCTCATCGGGCGGGAGGTCGCCGGTCTTCCAGTCGACCACCGTGGCGCCCCCGTCGGCGTCGGCGAACACCGCGTCGATGCGTCCGCGGACCAGCGTGCCGGCGACCTCGGTCTCGAACGGCACCTCGACCGCGACCGGCGTCCGGTTCGCCCACCGGCTCGCGGTGAACCGTTCCCGCAGCTCCGCGGCGTCCGCCGCGCCGGCGGGGTCGGCCGTGGCGTCGGCGTCCTCGTCGGCGGCGCCGGGCAGCTCGTCGAACTCCAGCAGCTCGGTGGCGGAGAACCAGCGCTCCAGCCACGCGTGGAACTCCGTGCCCCGCCGCGCCCGCGGGTCGGGCGGGCGCGGCACGGGGCGGCGCAGGCGGCGGGCCAGCGCGCCCGGGTCCGCGGCGAGGTCGACGAGCTGGCTGACCGAGAGCTGCGGGGGCAGCAGCACCCGCGCGTGGCGGTCGCGCGCCGCCGCACGCTCCGCGAGCAGGACCTCGATGTCGGCGGCCCAGCCCTCGGGGTCGGGTTCGTGGCCGCCGGCATCGTCACCGGCACCGTCACCGGCACCGACACCGGCGTCCTCCGGCGCCGCCGCCCGGCGGGCCCGGGCCGACCGGACCAGCGCCGCGCCCTCGTCGACCGCCGCGCGCCGGGACCCGAGCGGGTCGACCGGCCACGCGGCCTCGTGCACGGCCGCCGCCATCGGGTTCGGCTCGCCCTCCTCGGGGGGCTCGGCCCAGGTGTCGACCACTCCGCCCCGCCCGGCGGCCACGAGCTCGCCCACCTCGGCGAGGAGCTCGGACGGCCCGCGCGGGCTGTCGCCCGTCTCGCCCCACCAGTGCCCGGACACGAGCAGTGCGTGCTCGGCGCGGGTCAGGGCCACGTAGAACAGGCGGCGCTCCTCGACCAGGCGGCGGTCGTCGAAGGCGCGCTCGTGGGCGTCGAGGCGCTCGGCGACCTCCTTGCGGTCGGCGGCGTCGTCGAGGTCGAGCGCGGGTAGGTCGGGGCGGTCGCCGCGCAGGTCGACCGGCAATGAGGCCACCGACGTCAGCCACGACCCCGACCGCTTCGCCGCCGGGAACACCTTGTCGACGACGTGCGGGAGCGCCACCAGCTCCCACTCGAGGCCCTTGGCCGCGTGCACCGTGAGCACCTGCACCCGCGTGCCGCCCGTCGCCGGGTCCGCGACGTCGACCTCGCCGGGCGTCAGGCCGTCCTCGGCGTCCTCGGCGGCGTCGAGGTAGGCGAGCAGCGCGGTGACGGTCGCGGTGCCCCCGGACGCGGTGGCGCCGGCGGTGAAGTCGGCGACGACCTCGGCGAACGCGTCGAGGTGCGCGCGCCCGGTGGGCCCGGGGCGCGCCGCGGTCTCGACGTCGAGCAGCAGCACGCGCTCGACGTCGGCGACCAGGTCGACCAGCGGGGCGGTGACGCGGCGGCGCAGCATCGTGAGCTCGTGGGCGAGGTGCCGCAGGCGCTCGTACCCGGCGGCCGAGTAGCGCGCGGGCGGGCCGGGGTCGTCGAGCGCGTCGACCAGCCCGGCGCGCTCGGCGTGCTCGCCGGGCAGGGCGGCGGCGACGGGGTCGGGGACGGCGTCGCTCGGGGTGTCGTGCCGGGCCTCGGCCGGCGCCGCGAGCTCGCGGGCCCGGCGCCACAGCGCGGCGAGGTCGGCGCCACCGATGCGCCAGCGCGCGCCCGTGAGCAGCCGGACCGCCGCGCCGCCGGCGAGCGGGTCGACCACCAGGCGCAGCGCCGACACGACGTCGCGCACCTCGGGCTCGTCGAGCAGGCCGCCGAGGCCGACGACCTCGACGGGCAGGTCGCGGGCGCGCAGCGCGGCGGCGAGCGCGCTCATGTCGGCGCGGCGGCGCACGAGCACCGCGGTGGTCGGCGGCTCGGTGCCGGCGTCGGCGGCGGCACGCCAGCGGTCGGCGACCGCGTCGGCGACCCACGCCCGCTCGGCCTCGACGTCGGCGTGCAGCGCGACGCGCACGTCACCGGCCGGCGCGCCGGGACGCGGACGCAGCTCGTCGACGGGCACCCCCGAGGCCCGCAGGGGCTCGGCGACCTCGTTGGCCAGCGCGAGGACCTCGGGCGGGTTGCGGAAGCTCGTCAGCAGGCCGTGGCGGGTGGCGGCGAGGTGCTCGCCGTCGGCGCTGACGCGGGGGAAGTCGGTGACGAACCGGGGCAGGTTCGCCGCGCTCGCGCCGCGCCAGCCGTAGATCGACTGGAAGGGGTCGCCGACGGCGGTGACGGTGGTCTGCTCGTCGCCGGCGAAGAGCGAGCGCAGCAGGATGCGCTGGGCGTGTCCGGTGTCCTGGTACTCGTCGAGCAGGATCGCGCGGAACGCGTCGCGCTCCGCGGCCCCGACCTCGTCGTGCCCCTCGGCCAGGCGCGCGGCCGCGGCCATCTGGTCGGCGAAGTCGAGGCAGCGCTCGGCGCGCTTGCGGGCGGCCAGCTCCTCGACCAGGGGCAGCAGGGCCGCGCGGAACCGCTGGGTGGCGACGCGGTTCGCCAGCGTCTGCGGCAGGGCGGGCCGTTGCCCCTTCGCCGGCGGCGCGTCCTCGACGGCGCGGGCGAAGCGCTCGGCGTGCGCCCGCAGCACGGACGGGTCGGCGAGGTGCTCGCCGAGCTCGCCGGCGAGCGCCTGCACGAGCGCGGTGACGGTGGCGGGCACGCGGTCGGTGTCGAGGTCGGCGGCCCAGGTGGCGACGATCCGGTGCGCGAGCTGCCACGACGCGGTGGGCGAGAGCAGGCGCGCGCCGGGGTCGACGGGCAGGCGCAGGCCGTGCTCGGTGAGCAGGCGCCCGGCGTAGGCGTGGTAGGTCGAGATCGTGGGCTCGCCGGCGCGGGCGGCGAGGCGGCGGTCGCCGGACGGGTCGAGCTCGTCGAGCAGGCTCGAGGCGCCGAGGACGCGCAGGCGGCGGCGCACCCGGTCGGCGAGCTGCCCGGCCGCCTTGCGCGTGAACGTCAGGCCCAGCACCTGTTCGGGGCGCACCAGGCCGTTGGCGACGAGCCACACGACGCGCGCGGCCATCGTCTCGGTCTTGCCGGAGCCGGCGCCGGCGGTGACCAGCGCCGGCTCGAGCGGCGCGCCGATCACCGCGGCCTGCTCCTCGGTGGGCCGGCGCAGGCCGAGGCGCTCGGCGAGCTCGACGGGGTCGACGAGCTCGGTGCCCGGGGGCGCGAGCGCGGTCACGGGACCTGCCTCCCCGAGACGTGCACCGGGCAGGCGGTGCGCACCGGGCACCGCGGGCACGCGTCGTTCTCGCGCCCGACGAACACCGGGCCCTCGGTGGCGCGCGCGGCGGCGCCGACGTGCTCGCGCCACTGCGCGAGGCCCTCGTCGTCGAGCGGTTCCTGCGCGCGCTCCTTGGCCGCCGTCCCGGCGCGCGAGAGGTAGACCAGACGCGCGCCGCCCGGCGTGGTGCGCGCGGCCGTGCGGTCGGGGCCGGCGAGCGTCTCGGCGAAGGCGCCGAGCGCGGTCGCGAGCTGGTAGACCGCGAGCTGGGGGTGGACCTGGGCGTCCGCCTTCGAGATCGGGGTCTTGCCCGTCTTCACGTCGATGATCACCGGGCGGCCGCGGGTGTCGATCTCGAGGCGGTCGACCCGCCCGCGCACCCGCACCCCGTCGGTGACCGCGACCTCGAGCTCCCGCTCCACCGCGGCCTCGGTGAGCTGCGCGCGCGTCTGGTCGCGCCAGGTCAGGAAGCTCGCCAGCATGCGGCGGGTGTTCGCGAGCTCGCGGCGCGAGAACCACGGCGCGCCCGCGTCGACCGACGCCCACGCGACGTCGAGCGCCTCGTCGAGCTCGCGGGCCTCGGCGCCCTCGGCGGCGCGCTGGACGAGGGCGTGCACGAGCGAGCCGGTGACCGAGGCGAGCGAGTCGGTGTCGTCGCCGCCGTGGGTCTGCAGGGCCCAGCGCAGCGGGCAGGTCAGGATCGTCTCCACCGCGCTCGGGCTGATCGCGATCGGGCCGGGCGGGCGCAGCGGCGCGTCGGTGGACGGGGTGAGCAGGCCGTACCAGTCGTCGGGGTCGGCGCCCGGCACGCCGGCGTCGGCGAGGCGCGCCAGCCCCTCGGCGGCCCGCTCGCGGCGGCCGGGGTCGGCGGCCGGGTCGGTGACGACGCGGCGCAGCTCGCCGACCAGCTCGGCCAGCACCAGCGCGCGGCCCGGACGGCTGCGGGGCCGCTGGGCGTCGGCGGGGTCGTCGGTCGCCACGCCGCCGTCGACGTCGTCGAGGAAGCGCGAGGGCGTGACGTCCTCGGCCTCGACCGCGCTGACGTGCGCCGCGCGCCGCGCCCGCGAGAGCGCGACGGCGAACAGCCGCCGCTCCTCGGCGAGCAGCGGCGCCTGCCCGGCGACGGCGGGGTCGTCGGGGATGCCGGCGAGGACGTCGACGAGCCGCTCGACCCCGAGCAGCGTGCCGCGGCGGCGCAGGTCGGGCCAGGTGCCCTCCTGCACGTCGGGGACGACCACCACGTCCCACTCCCGCCCGCGCGACGCGTGCGCGGTGAGCAGGGCGACCGCCTCCCCGTCCGGGGCCCGCGGGGCCAGCGTGTCGGCGCGGATGCGCTGGTCGTCGGCCTGGGCGACGAAGCCCGCGACCGTGCCGCCGGGCAGGTCCTCGACGTAGCGGGCGGCGCGCTCGACCAGGGCGACGACGGCGTCGAGGTCGCGGTCGGCCTGCGCACCGGTGACCCCGCCGCGCTCGCTGGCGGCGACCCAGCGGCGTTGCAGCCCGCTGCGGTCCCACACGGCCCAGAGGACGTCGGGCACCGAGGCGCCGGCGTCGATCGCGCCCGCCGCGGCCGCGAGCAGGTCGCCGACGCGGGCCAGCGGCGCCGCCTCCGAGGGGCTCAGCAGCGCGAGCGGGTTCCGCTCCTGCGCGATGTGGTCGAGCAGGGCGTCGACGAGCAGCGCGTCGCTGGGGGTGTCGGCCGCGCCGCCGCCGGCCTCGTGGCGGCGCAGCAGCCCGCGGCGCAGGCGGCGCACCGCGAGCGGGTCGGCGCCACCCAGGGGCGAGGAGAGGAGCGCGAGGGCGGTGTCGGCGTCGAGGCGCTGGGGGTCGGCGGCGCAGCGCAGGATCGTGAGCAGCGGGGCGACGGCCGGCAGCGCGGCGAGCGGGGTGTCGTCGGCGGGGACGGCGAGCGGGACGCCCGCGGCGAGCAGCGCCCGGCGCAGGGGCGGCAGCGAGCCCGCGACGCTGCGCACGACGACGGCCATGCGCGACCAGGGCACGCCGTCGGTGAGGTGGGCGCGGCGCAGGCGGTCGGCGACCGCGGCGGCCTGGCGCCCGGGGGTGGCGTAGACGTCGACGGTGACGCGGCCGTCGTCGTCCCCGTGCTCGTCGTGCGCGTGCTCGTCGTCCGTCGGTGTCGGCGCCGTCCGCGTCCGTCCCGGGCCCGTGCCCGGCAGGGCGGCGACGACGCGGGCGACGGCGGCGCGCAGGGCGGGGCGGCTGCGGTGGTCGGCGTGCAGGACGACGGTGGCGAGCCCGCCGGGGTCGGCGTCGCGCAGCAGCGACGGGTCGGCGCCGCGGAACCCGAGGACGGAGGAGTCGGGGTCGCCGGCGAGCACCCAGTCTTCGGCGGCGGCGCCGAGGGCGCGGGCGAGCTCGACCTGCTGGGGGTCCATGTCCTGGACGTCGTCGACCACGAGGTGGCGCACCGCGGCGCGCTCGGCCTCGAGGAGCTCGGGGTCGGCGACGAAGGCGTCGAGCACGGCCGCGACCAGCTCGGCGGCGTCGAGCGGGGGCGCGCTCGCGAGAGGGTTGGCGGAGCCCGCGGCCGCGCGCAGGAGCGTGACCTCCTCGTACGTGCGGTAGAAGCGCCCGGCCGCGATCCAGGCGGGGACGCCGTGGCGCTTGCCGAGGTCGGCGAGCTCGCGGGGTCCGGCGCCGCGCTCGGCGGCGCGGAGCAGGAGGTCGCGCACCTCGCCGGCGAAGGCGGGCGCCTCCAGCGCGGGCTGCATCCGGAGCGGCCAGCCCGACGGCACCCCGGCGCCCGCGACCTCGCCGGCGAGCAGCTCGCGCACCATGGCGTCCTGCTGCGCGCCGGGCAGCAGGCGCGGCGGGGCCTCGCCCCGACGCTCGGCGTGGCGGCGCAGGACGGCGAAGGCGTAGGAGTGCACGCTGCGCACGAGCGGCTCGGCGACCGCGCGCGCAGGCCGGTCCGCGTCGTCGTCGAGGGCCCGGCGGCGCGCGGCGATGCGCTCGCGGAGGGCGGCCGCGGCGCGCCGGTCGCCGACGAGCACGAGCGGGCGCGCGTCGGGCTGCGCGTGGAGCAGGCGGGCGACCCGCTCGGCGAGCAGCGTGGTCTTGCCCGTGCCGGGACCGCCGAGCACGCGCAGGAAGCCCGCGTCGTGCTCGAGGAGGCGGCGCCCGGCGTCGTCGAGCACCAGCTCGCCCGGCACCCACGCCGCGGCGCGGCGGAGCTCGGGGGCGCGGTCGCCGCTCGTCGGGAGGCTCACGGGCACCACTCCACCACGGCCCCCCGACACCGCCGCGGAGGGTGGGCGCGCCGGCGCACGGGGTGTGCCAGCCTGGCGTCCACCTGCTGGCAATCCGACACAGCACGCCGATAGGGTGAGGAAAGCCCCCACGATCACGCTCGCCCCGCTGCCGCGCGGCGCGCGGGCGTGCTGGACTCCTCGTGTGGACGAGACCCGGCACGAGCGGATCCGTGCGGCGGTGATGGCGATCCCGGAGGGCTGGGTGGCGACGTACGGCGACGTCGCCGCCGAGGCCGGCGAGCGCTCGGCGCGCGTGGTGGGCAAGGTGCTGAGCGAGGACGGCGCGGACCTGCCCTGGCACCGCGTGCTGCGCGCCGACGGCTCCAGCGCCCCGCAGATCCTCGACGAGCAGCACGCCCGCCTGCGCGCCGAGGGCGTCGAGATCCGCGACGGGCGGGTCGTGCTCGCCCACCACCGCCTCGCGAGGGGGTGGCTTTCCCGACGTTGAGTGACAGCGTGGACGCCACGCTGGCACGACGCCCCGCGCCAGGCGCGCCCCGGCGTGTCGCGCGGGCGAGGATGTGGCGAGCCTGGCGTGCAGTGCCGGCGATGCCGCATCGCTGGTCGGCCGGAGCCACTCAGCCGCGGCGGTAGAGGTCCAGGTGGGCGGCGGCCGCGGCGTCCCAGGTGTGGGCCCCGGCCAGGGCCCGGCCGACCGTCGCGTGGGCGGGGTCGAGCTCGGGGTCCCCACCGTCACCGAACCCGTCCAGGACCTGCCCGATCTCGCGCGCGAAGCCCGCCGGCCCGTCGGCGAATCGCGCCGCGCCGGCGAACACCTCGCGCAGCACCGGCAGGTCCCGCGTCACGAGCGGCACGCCGGCCGCGAGCGCCTCCATCGCCGCGAGCCCGAAGCCCTCCTTCGTCGACGGGAACGCGAACACCGCCGCGCCCGCCACGAGCCCCGGCAGCTCGGCGTCGTCGACCGGCCCCAGCACCACCGGCGACACCCCCAGCGCCGCCGCCCGCGCGAACACCTCCTCGCGGTAGGGCCGGTAGTCGAACAGGGTGTCCCCGCCCGCGATCAGCAGCGGCACGCCCGGGAGCAGCGCCATCGCCTCGACCAGCTCCAGCGTCCCCTTCCGCGGCTCGATCCCGCCGACGGCGAGCACGTAGCGCCCGTGGCGCGCCCGCCACGGCTCCCCCGCGCCCGACGCCGCCGCCGCGGCGAAGCGCGCCGCGTCCACCCCGTTCCCGATCACCGCCGGCGCCCGGCCCCACCCGGACCGCACCTCGGCCGCCACCGCCTCCGACACGCAGACCAGCGCCGCCGGCTCGACGATCGCCCGCTCGTGGCACGCCGCGAGCTCGGGGGTCGTGAACTCGTCGAGGTGGTGCACGGTCCGCCACAGCCCCGCGTAGCCCCGGGCCCGACCCACCGCGTTCGCCGTCAGGCAGTCCTGCGCGTGCACCACGTCGAACGCACCCTCGAAGGCGTCCCCGAGCAACGCGATCGACCGCAGGATCCGTTCCCCCACCGACTCGCCGTCGATCTCGGGCACCGGCACCAGCCGCACGGCCACGTCGGCGGACACGGGACGGAAGAACCCCGTGTCCCCGCCCCGCGCGAGCGCCCACACCGTGACCTCGTGCCCCGCCCGCGCGAACGCCTCGCCCAGCGCCAGCGTGTGCACCACGCCCCCGCGCGGCTTCGTCGAATACGTCAACAGCGCGATGCGCATCAGCGGTACGTCTCCGGCCGGCGCTCGCCGAGGTGGTGCAGCACGGCCCGAGCCGCGCCCACCGCGCCCGGCAGGTCGACCTCGGCCACGGCCAGCCCGCCCTTCGACCAGGTCCGCGCGAGGATCTCCCCGCCCGGCCCGACGACCTTCGCGCGCCCCAGGAAGTGCAGCGCCCCGTGCCGCCCGCTCTGGTTCGACGAGAGCCACACGACCTGGTTCTCGGCCGCCCGCGCCTGGTCGTAGAGGTCGAACAGCCGCGCCTGGCGGTCCTGGGCCATGCGCGGCGCGCGGTTGGTCAGCGACGTCGGCCAGGCCGAGAGACAGGCGATGATCTCCGCGCCGTCCACCGCCAGCGCCCGCGGGGCCTCGGGGAACGTCTTGTCGTGGTCGATGAGCAGGCCCATCCGCCCGAGCGGGGTGTCGAACGCCGAGAACCCGTCGCCGGCGGCGAACAGCGACGCGATGCCGGCCGGGATGTGCACCTTGCGGTGCCGCCCGAGGATGCCGTCGCCCGAGAGGCACACCGCCGCGTCGTAGCGCAGCGACCCAGGACCCCGCTCGCTGTAGCCGAGGCAGACGATCATCTCGCCGGCGATGTCGATCACCGACCGCACCTCGTCGCCGTTCGGCTCCAGCAGCGGCGGCAGGCAGTCGACGTCGGGGTGGCGCAGGTCGGTGAGGTACCCGCCCAGCGCCCCGTCGGGCAGCGCGAGCAGCGCGACCCCGGCGTCCCGCGCGTG
This sequence comes from Actinomycetospora straminea, assembly GCF_028737255.1. Taxonomy (GTDB): domain Bacteria; phylum Actinomycetota; class Actinomycetes; order Mycobacteriales; family Pseudonocardiaceae; genus Actinomycetospora; species Actinomycetospora straminea. The sequence continues at coordinate 110,259 of NZ_JAQZAN010000016.1, forward strand.
CGAGATGATCATCTTGATGCGGTCGAGGTCGAACCCGACGTCCCGGGTGAAGTGGGCCGCGGCGGCGGCGAGGCGGACCACCCGGCGGCCCCTAGCCGGCCCGGGCCGGGACGGGCGCGAGCGGCGCCGCGTCGTACGACGCCGGCCGCCGGTCGCGCAGGTGACCCATGAACCGGCGCGCGGCGTCCACCGCGTCGTCGACGTCCACCGACGCGACGGCCAGCCCCGCCTCGGTGCCCGTGGTGGCGAGGACCTCACCGCCCGGGTCGACGATCTTCGCGCTCGCCACGAGCCGCATGTCCCCGAAGGTCCCGGCCTGGTTCGCCGACACCCAGACGATCTGGTTCTCCAGCGCGCGGGCGCGGTCGAAGAGGTCGAAGCGGCGGGTCCAGCGGTCGTCGGCGAGCACCGGTGCCTGGTTGGTGCGCGACGCCGGCCACGCCGACATGCACACCACGATCCGCGCCCCGTCGACGGCGAGCGCCCGCGCGGCCTCGGGGAAGGCCTTGTCGTAGCAGATCATCATGCCGAGCCGACCGAGCGGCGTCTCGAACGCGGTGAACCGGTCGCCCGCGGCGTACGAGGTGTGCTCGTTGAGCGGCTGGTGGACCTTGCGGTGGTGCCCGAGCACCCCGTCGCCGGTCACGGCCACGGCGCTGTTGTACGGACGCCCGCCCGACGCCGCGTCGCCGCGCTCGCAGAAGCCCGCGGTGACGACCGTGTCGCCGGCCAGCGCGACCAGCCGCCGCACCTCGGGGCCGTCGACGTCGAGCTGGGGCGGGACATCGGTCGGGTCGTCGTGCAGCGACGACAGGTACCCGCCCAGCGCCGCCTCGGGCAGCGCGAGCAGGTCGGCGCCGGCGGCCCGCGCCTGCGCGAGCAGCGCCTCGATCCGCGCGAAGTCCTCGTCGAGGTCGCGGCCGAAGCCCGCGGCCGCGGCCGCGAACGTCCTAACGGTCATGGGTGGATCCCTCCCGTGGTCGGCGCGGCGCCCAGTCCCGTCACGCCCCCGGCGACGGCCTCGGTGGTCTCGCCGTCGGGCCAGCGCAGGGCCACCCCGGCTGGTCCGGTCGAGCTCTCGGTGAGCGCCCCGCACACCGCGCTCGTCGCCGGGCCGGCCGACGGCGCGGGCGCCCCGGGCTCGTCGGCGGTGAGCAGGGCGAAGCCGGGGAAGCAGGTCAGCCAGTCGGCGAGGGTCGTGCCGGCCGGGCGGGGCACCGCGGCGACGTCGAGCACCGCGCCGGTCCCCGACGCCTCGGCGAGCATCCCGAGCGTGCCGACGACCCCGGCCATCGACACGTCCTTGGCCGCCGCCGGCCGGTGCGCCGCGTGCGGACCGAGGGCCCCGACCATCGCCCGCAGGTCGGCGGGCGCCCGCGTCGACGTCGAGTCCCACTGCCGGCCGGTGTAGCCGGGACGCCAGGTGCCGTGCAGGTCGGCGGTCAGGCGGACGGCCATGCCGGGGCGGCCCCCGGAGGCCGGGACGGGCGTCGTGGTCCGGCCGAGCGCCGTGACCGCCAGCGACGCCGGCACCTCGAGCTGGGTGTGCCCGCCGATCACCGGCACCCCGTAGGCGTCGGCGGCGGCGCGCAGGCCGGTGAGCACGCGGTGGGCGAACGAGGCGTCGCGGGCGCCGACGGCGTCGAGCAGCGCGGTCGGCGCGGCCCCCATCGCGGCGAGGTCGTTGACGTTGACCAGCACCCCGCACCAGCCCGCCCACTCCGGGTCGCGCTCGACCATCGCGGGCAGGATCGCGTCGCAGGCCGCGACGACGTCGCTGCCGGGCACCGGGGCCCCGTCGTCACCGACGTGCGCACCGGTGCCGGCCAGCCCCGCGACGAGCGCGCCGAGCGGGGCCTTCGTGGCCGCGACGAGGGCGGCGAAGCGACCGACCGGCCAGCGCATCCGCACGTGCGGGCGGCCGGCGACCGCCGTCGCGCGGACCCGCTGCCAGCCGAGCCGGCGGAACAGGGTCTCGTTGGCGGCCTGCACGTCGGCCTCGAACCGCAGCACCCCGGCCGTCTCCGCGCGGGCGCACGCGGCCCGGACGAGGGCGGCCCCGACGCGGACCCCGGTGCGACGGCGGGCCGTCGGGGCGACGACGAGGCGGCTGCCCGTCCACCAGCCGAGGTCGGGGCGCGCGGCGTCGGGGTCGGCGGGCGCGAGGCGCACGCCGCCGAGCACCTCGCCGGCCCCGTCGCGGGCGACGAGGACCAGGGCGCGCGGGTCGTGGTCGTGCTCGTCGAGGTCGCCGGCGGTGTCGTCGCGGAACAGGCGCTGCTCGTCGACGAACACCGCTCGCCGCAGGGCACGGTGGGCGGCGACGTCGGGGTGGCGGGCGTCGGCGGCGGGCGCCTCGGTGATCGTCACGTCGCGGGCGGGCCGGCGGGTGCGGCCGCCGAGGATCTCGTCGGCGGCCCCCAGCCCGAACGAGTCGTCGAGGATCGACACGGTCCTCAGCCCCCCGCCGCCGACAGCGCCGAGCACGCGCCGCACGCCGCGCAGCCGGCGGCCTGGTCGGCGCCGCGCATCCCGGCGGCCACCAGCACCTTGGCGACGCGCGCGGTGACCTCGGCGAGCAGCTCGGGGTCGGGCGCGGGGTCGCCGCCGGCGAAGGCGAGCGTGCCGGGGATCGGGCGGTAGGGGACGACGAAGGGGTAGACGCCGCGGTCGACGAGCTCGGCGGCGCCGGCGACCAGCTCGTCGGGGTCCTCGCCGAGGCCGACGATGAGGTAGGTCGAGACGGCGTTCGGGCCGAACAGGCGCACGCTCTCGTCCCAGGCGAGCCGGTACTGGCTCAGGGGGACGGTGGCCTTGCCCGGCATCCAGCGGGCACGCACGGCGTCGTCCAGGGACTCGACGTGGATGCCGATGGCGTCCGCGCCGGCTTCCTCCAGCTCGCGCAGGGCGGCGAGGTCGGACGGCGCGGGCGGCTCGCACTGCACCTGGATCGGCAGCCCGGGCACCGCGGCCTTGATCGCGCGCACGCAGCGGGCGAGGTGGCGGGCGCCGCGGTCGCGGCCGTTGCTCGTCCCGGTCGTCAGGACCATCTGCCGGACGCCGTCGAGGCGGACCGCGGCCTCGGCGACCTCGGCGAGCTGCTCGGGGGTCTTCACCGCGGTGGTGGCGCCGGTGCGCAGCGACTGCTCGATGGCGCAGAAGCGGCAGCGATCCGCTTCCCCGTACCGCACGCAGGTCTGCACGACCGTCGTCGCCAGGACGTCGTCGCCGTGCAGCCGGGCGATCTTCTCGTAGGGGACGCCGTCGGCGGTGGTGAGGTCGTAGAAGGCGGGGCGGGCGACGGTGGCCACGTCGACCCCGAGGTCGGTGACGCCGCCGTCGGGGCCGGTACGCACGAGCCGCCCGTCCCGCAGGCGGTAGGGGCTCGCGGGGTTGATCGGGATCGTCGTCCTGAGCCCGTCGACGAGGACGTGGCCGTCGGCGGACGGGCCGGCGCCGCCGGGGCGGCGCAGGGGGATCGTCGCGCCGAGGTCGGTGGTGGTGCTGTCGGGGACGGTGCTGTCGGGGATGGCGCTGTCGGGGAGGTCGAGCGCGACGCCGCGGACGGCCAGGGCGGAGCGGGCGGACAGCCCGGGATCGGGTGACATGGCGGACCTCCTGGGCTCTCGACGCGGGGTGGCTCGGGGCCGGTGCGGGGTGGTCCCGCACCGGCCGCGGCGCGTCAGAGCTGGTAGGTCGAGTTGATGATCGCGCCCTTGCGGGCGTAGTGGATGAGCGCGTCCTGGACGTCGAGCGGGTGCGTCGGGATGACGCCCTCGATGAGGTCCTCCTCGCGGGCGCCGTGCAGCGACAGCCCGAAGCGGCAGCAGTAGACCTTGCCGCCCTCGCTCATGAACGTCTTGAGCTGGTCGTTGATGTTGTGCTCGCCGGGGAACGCCGAGGTGCCCGTGGTGGGGAACCCGCGCGTGGCCAGGCAGTTCAGGGAGCCGGGGCCGTAGAAGTACATGGCCGACTCGAAGCCCTTGCGCAGCGCGCGGGTGGCCTGCAGGACGGCGACGAAGCTGACCGACGACTCGTGCGCGATGCCGTGCACGAGGGTGAAGTAGGTCTCGCCGTTCTCGGCCTGGAGGTCGGGGAAGACCTTGGTGCCGCCGTAGATGCTCGAGCCCTCGGGCAGCGACGGGTGCGGGATCTCCTCGAGGCTCTTCTTCTCGACGTCGGAGAGCTCGGTGCTGGTCATGGTTCTCCTCGGGCAGCCGGGGTGGGACACGGTGGAACGACGGACGGCGCGGGCGTGCGACGCCGGGGATCGTGGAGAGGGAGCGGGGTCCTCGCCGACCCCGCGGGAGGAGCGTCGGGACCGTTCCTCGCTGCGACCAGCACACCAACGACCGATTTCCGAAGTGTTTCCTCGTGACTACGAGAGCGGGTCGTCCTCCCCCGCGTGTTTCGCGGCGGTGACCCACCCCGCCGACCCACGAGCGATGCGGCTGACGCACGGGGTGTTGTCAGCGTGGCGTCCACGCTGACGTCCGACGTCAGGAAAGCCACCAGCTCGCTCGCCCTGTCCCCACCCCCGACGTCTGTCCACAGGCGCCACCGCGCGGCTCACGCTCCGGCGCCGTCGTCCCCCACCGTCGGCGCATGCGCAGAGGCGACTGGGCGGTGGCCCCCGAGGTGCTGTGGGCGGCGAGCAACGAGGGGGTGATCGCCGTGCGCGAGCTGGAGCTCCTCGGCGTCCCCGAGGCCACCGCGTACCGGCGCTGCCGTCACGGCGGGCCGTGGCAGCGCCTCGGGCCGGGCATCGTCGCGCTGCACAACGGCGCCCCGACCTGGCGTCAGCTGCTCATCGCCGGCCTCCTGCACGGCGGACCAGATGCCCTGATCACGGGACGAGCGGCACTGCGCCTGCACGGGCTGCGGCACGGCCCGGCGCCCGAGAAGGTCCACCTGCTCATCCCCCACCCGCGCCAGGTCCGCAGCTGGCGCACGTTCCACGTCGAGCGGACCTCGCGCATGCCCTGGGCCGTCGAGCGTGGCGGCCTCCCGGTCGCGCCGCTGACCCGGGCCCTGCTCGACGAGGCCCGGCTCATGACCGATCCGACGGCGATCGCCGGCCTGCTCGCCGAACCCGTCCAGCGCTGGCTCGTCACGCCGGCGGCGCTCCTCGAGGAGCTCGACGCCGGCTGCCGGAAGGGCAGTGCGGCGCCGCGGGCCGTCCTCCGCGCCGTCGCCGCCGGGGTCCGCTCGGCGGCGGAGTTCGACGCGCGCTCGTGGTGGCTCGCACAGTCCGAGCTGCCGCCCGCGCGGTTCAACGTCCGCGTCCGCGACCTGTCCGGCCGCACGGTGGGCGTCGTCGACGCCCTCGTCGAGGACGTCGGCCTCGCGTGGGAGATCGACTCCGTCGAGCACCACTTCGCCACGCCCGACCAGGTCGAGGCGACGGCTCGGCGGCAGCGGGCCCTGCGCGGCGTCGGGCTCCACGTCGTCAGCACCCGGCCGTCACAGCGACGCGACGACGAGGACGGCGTCCTCCGCGACGTCCTCGACGGGCTGGCGGTCGCCGCCGCCCTCCCGGCGCCGCGGGCGACCTACGCGGACGACATCGCGCGCGCGAGCTGATGGTTCGGGCCCGAGCAGGCGGATTTCCTGACGTTGGACGCCAGCGTGGACGCCACGCTGAGACACCCCGTGCCTCAGCCGCCCCAGGGGAGGAGCGCTCGGGGAGGCCGGGCGGGCCGGGGGTGGGGGGGTCAGCGGAGGGTCGGGGTGGAGCCGTCGCCCGTCTCGATGCCGCCGGAGGGGTAGTACGTCGTCCCCGTGTACGAGGTGGTGGTGCCCGCGAGGTTCTCGACCACGCTGGACAGGAAGACCGTGATCGACGTCCCGGCGTCCGCCAGGGTCGAGGCGCCCTCGCGGGTGTTCGAGGCGGCGTCCTGAGGGTTTGAGATGATCGCGAACAGCACCAGGATGATGACGATCGTGCCGATGACCCGGGCGAGCATGGTCACAGCATCACCCCATCGTGACGCCGAGTAAACCTCGGTGTGGCGCTCAGTCGCTGAACAGCCGGTCGAGCGGCACGTCCGTGAACCCGATCGGCGGAGGCACGGCCTGCGCCCGGTCCACGTCCGGCGGTCCGACCGGTCGTCGCGGCTCGGGGACCCTCGACGGGATCGGTCGGGGCCGGCGCACGGTCCGGGCGAGGAGCCGGTCGCCGACGACCGTGCCGAGGTACGCGTCGGACGGGTCGAGGACGTCGTCGCGCGGCTCCGGCGTCGGCTCGTCCGCCCAGGGGAACCAGCCGATCCACCGGTCGCCGGTGCTCCACAGGTACGGCAGCCCGGGCCGGTACCAGGCGATCCAGCGCCCGTCGGACGCGAAGAGGCGCACGACGAGCCCGACCGGCGCCCGGCCGCGCGCGGTCACGCCGCCGCCCGGTAGCGGCGCACGACCACGGCGACGACGTCGGGGTGCTCGCCCAGCGGTTCGGCGACGACCGCCGCGCCCGCGTCGCCCAGCCAGCGGTGGAACACCCCGGGCGCGAGCAGCCAGCTCGCCACGGCGACCCGCGGTCCCCGCGACCCCGCCGACGCCACCACCGACGCCACGCGGGGCTCGCCGCCGGCGATGTAGCCGACCGGCACCTCGTGGCCCACCCGTGCGGTGAGCAGCGCCGCCGCGGTGTCCAGGTCGTCCCGGGCGCGCGGGTCGGTCGACCCCGCCGCGGCGAGCACCACCGTGTCGCCGGGCCGGGCGCCGGCCTCCGCGAGCCGGTCGAGCAGCACGCCCACCAGCTCCGGGTCGGGGCCGAAGGCCTCGGCGACGACGACGTCGGTGCGGCCCGTGGCGGCGAGCTGCTCGGGCACGTCGACGCGCACGTGGAACCCGGCGGCCAGGAACGCCGGCACGATGACCACGGGCCCGCCGAGCTCGGCGAGCGCCTCGGCCAGCGTCGGGCTCACCACGTCGGCGTAGGCCAGCCGCACCTCGACCTCGGGCACGGCCCGCGCCACCGCGGCGGTCAGCCGCTCCCACGTGGCGCGGCCGGCGGCGTCCTTCGTACCGTGGGCGAGAAGGAGCAGGGCGGGAGTGCTCACACGCCCGCCACGGCGCGCGCGTGCTCCTCGAGCCGCTTGACCATCGCGCCCAGCCGGAAGCGCTCCGGCGCGATGCCGACGACGCCCAGGCGCTCGAGGGGCGCGCTGGTCACCGGCCCCACGCAGCAGGCGAGCACCCCGCCCCCGTCGAGGCCGGCGCGCAGGGCGGCGACCACCTCGGCGCGCAGGCCCCGCGCCTCCGCCCGGTGCACGAGCCCCTCGACCGCCGGCGCGCTCGTGAACGTCACGGTGTCGACCGCGCGCGCCACGATCGCGTCGATGAGCGCGTCCACCGCGGGCAGGTCCGGCGGCGGCTCCCACCGGTAGACGTCGACCGTCGTCACGTCGGCGCCGGCCGCCCGCAGCGCCGCGAGGAAGTCCGTCATCGGGTCGCCGTGGCGCTGCACCACGATCCGCGTGCCGTCGACCCCGGTCGCGAGCAGGTGCTCGAGCACCTCGGGCGACGACTCGGTCGCGTCCGCCGACCACGCCTCGCGCAGCCCGGCGCCGCGGATCGCCCCGCGCGCCTTCGGCCCGCGCGCGAGCAGGGTCGCCGACGCCAGCACCCGCGCCAGCTCCTCGCCCAGCCCCCAGCTCTCCGCCACCGACAGCCACCCGCGGAACCCCTGCCCCGTGGTGGCGACGACGATCGCCGGCGGGTCGGCGAGCAGCGCGCGCGTCGTGGCGGCGAGCTGCGCGTCGTCCTCCAGCGGCACGATCCGCATCGTCGGCCCGTGCACGACCTCCGCGCCCTTGCGGCGCAGCAGGTCGAGCTGGTCGTCGGCGCGGCGGTCGGCCGTCACGCCGACCCGCCACCCGGTCAGCGGCCCGCTCACGATCACGCCCCCAGGATAGGTCGCCGCGCCACGGGACGACGGCGGACGAGCACACGGACAGGGCTCAGACCTCCGCGTACGAGACCCGCGTGCCCGTCTTCGGGTCGGTGGCGGACGTCGCGCTGCGCATGTAGACGACGAACGTCACCGCCATGCAGGCCGCGTAGAAGACCAGGAACGCCCAGAACGCCGGCGCGCCCGACTGCGTGGCCCGGAACGACGACCGGAAGGCCAGGTTGATGAGCAGACCGCCGAACGCGCCGACGGCGGCGGTGATGCCGATCGCGGCCCCGGAGATGCGCCGCGCCCACAGCAGCGCGGTCTCCTGGTCCCACCCGCGCTCCTCGGTGGCGGCGAGCGCCTTGGTGCGGAAGATCGACGGGATCATCTTGTACGTCGAGCCGTTGCCGATGCCCGACGTGATGAACAGCAGCACGAACCCGACGGTGAACAGGGCCAGCGAGTCGACGGCCGACGCGGCGATGCAGATCACGGTGGACACCGCCATCGCCGCGAAGTTCCAGAAGGTGACCTTCACGCCGCCGACCCGGTCGGAGAGCCAGCCGCCGACAGGGCGGATCAGCGACCCGAGCAGCGGGCCGATGAACGTCACCGCGGCGGCCTGCAGCGGGGTGCGGCCGAACTGGTTCTGCAGGACCAGGCCGAAGGCGAAGCTGTAGCCGATGAAGGACCCGAAGGTCCCGATGTAGAGGAACGCCATCACCCACGTCTGGGCGTCGCGGGCGGCCTCCTTGAGGGCACCGGCGTCGTTGCGCACCGACGAGATGTTGTCCATGAACAGCGCGGCGCCCACCAGCGACAGCACGATCAGCGGGATGTAGACCGCGAGCAGGAGGCGCGGCGCGTCGGGGCCCGCGGTCGCGATGATCAGCAGGCCGACGAGCTGGATGACCGCCACGCCCAGGTTCCCGCCGCCGGCGTTGATGCCGAGCGCCGCGCCCTTGGCCCGGTCCGGGAAGAACGCGTTGATGTTGGTCATCGACGACGCGAAATTGCCGCCGCCGAGACCGACGAGCGCCGAGATCACGACGAACGTGGTGTACGAGGTGCCGGGCTCCATGAACACGGCGAGCAGGACGGTCGGCACGAGCAGGAGCGCGGCGCTGATCACCGTCCAGTTCCGCCCGCCGACCACCGCGACGGCGAGGCTGTAGGGCAGGCGCAGCGCCGCCCCCACGAACGTCGCCACCGAGACCAGCAGGAACTTGCCGGCCGCGTCGATGCCGTAGTCGGGCCCCATGAAGAGCACGAGGACGGAGAACAGGGTCCAGATCGAGAACCCGATGTGCTCGGAGAAGACCGAGAACCACAGGTTGCGGTTCGCGATCCGCTTGCCCGTGCGCTGCCAGAACGTCTCGTCCTCGGGACGCCAGTCGTCGATCCAGCGTCCGCGCACCAGGCCTGCGGCCATCGTCTCGCCTCCTCACCCGGCCGCGGGGCGGCCGGTCGGTGGTGGAGAGGCGGACGTTAGGAAGCCGGTGTTACGAAGGCGTGACGGGGGGTTGCCGTGGCGGGAACGCGCTGTGCGGGACGCGTCACGCCCGCAGGTCCGGGACGGCGGGTTCAGGACGGCGGCAGCAGGCTGCCGACAAGGCGCGCGGCGTGCTCGAGGCCCTGCAGCGACTCGCGGGTGCACGACGGGTGCTGCGCGTGCACCGCGAGGCGGAACAGCAGCGCGTGCAGCAGCATCTGCGGCCACTGCACGAGGTGGGCCCAGCGCGTGAGGATGCCGGGGTCGGCACCGCCCCAGGCCAGCGCGTCGATGACGACGACCGCCGCCGCCCACTCCACCGGGCGCCAGAACGGCACGAGGTCGAGCACGGCAGGGGGCGCACCGGGGTCGGACGGGTCGAAGAGCACGGTGCCGAACAGGTCGCCGTGCACGAGCTGTGACGGGCGCTCGAGCGCGCGCCGGCGACGCGCGAGCTCGCCGAACAGCGTCCCGCCCGTCTCGGGGTCGAGCGGGACCGTCCGCTCGCCGAACGCTGCCCGGTCGGCGCGGGCGAGCAGGTCGTCGCGGTCGTCGACCAGGCGCGGGCGCTCCAGGCGCGCCGTCGCCCGGTGCAGGCGCAGGGAGGCGGCGACGACGTCGTCGTGGCGCGGCTCGACGCGGCCCGCGACGTCGTGGCTGGCGGCCCACCCGGCCACGACGCGGCGGCCGTCGCTGGCGCGCACCGGCCGCGCGAGGCGCAGCCCGTCGACGCCGACGGCGGCGAGCTCCTCGATCGCACCCGCCGACCACGCCGCGAGCACGGTGTCCGCGACCGGGCGCAGCACCAGCGAGTCGCAGCGCCAAGCGGGACCCGGGAGGTCCGGGCGCGGCCGCGGCACCGCCTCGCGCACGCCGAAGGCGGTGCGGACGTGCTCGGGCGGGCCGTGCTCCAGGCGCGGGTCCGAACCGGAGGTGCCCGCGCCCACGTCGGCGTCCTCGGCCTCGGGCGAAAGGGCCTCGGGCGAGGGCGCCGTCTTGTGCGTGGGCGCGGCGGTCACGCTGCGCACGCTACTCGCGCGCGGGGAGCGACCCCCTCAGCCCGACACGGCGTGTCTCGGTGCTTCTACCAGACCTTGTACGGCAGGAACTTGCCGTTGAACGTCAGCTTCACCCGGTCGCCCTGGGGATCCTCGACGCGTTCGAAGTCGAGGGTGAAGTCGATGGCGCTCATGATGCCGTCGCCGAACTCCTCGCGGATGAGCTCGTGGATGCTCGTCCCGTAGACCTGCAGGGCCTCCTGGAGCCGGTAGGTCACCGGCTCGGTCGGGTCGAGGGCGACGTCGCCACGCACCGGCGGCAGGGTCAGGGCGTCGACGGTGTCCTCGTCGAGGTCGAGCAGGTCGCCGATCGTCCTGGCCTGTCCGGCGTCGAGCGGCTGCTGCCCGAGCAGCGCCGACGTCGTCCACACCAGCGACCGGTCCAGCGCCTTCGCGAGGTCGGCCCAGCTGACGCCGCGGGCCTCCTTCGCGCGCACGATGTCGCGGCCGGCCTCGAGTCGGGTCGTGTCCGTCATCTCCGCGTGCTCCTCACTCCTGCGGTGGTCGCCGGACGACGCTGTCCTCAGCTCTCGTGTGCCTGTACCCGGGCCAGCCGCGCGGTCCACCAGTCGCGGGTCGCGGGTTCCGCGGCGTACCGGGCGAGCAGGCCGGGGTCGGGCCGTGGCGGGCGTCGCGGGACGTCGAGGACCCCGGCGACGGGGTGCAGCGGGGTGGCGACGACGTCGCCGGCGAGCAGGTCCGCGGTGCCCAGCCCGCAGGCGTACGGCAGCTCCGGCAGCGCCCCGGCGAGCGCGAGACCCGCCGCCAGGCCCACCGAGCTCTCCACCGCCGAGGACACGACGCACGGCAGCCCGATCTCCTCGGCCACCCGCAGCGCCGCGCGCACCCCGCCGAGCGGCGCGACCTTGAGCACCGCGACGTCGGCCGCCCCGGCGCGCGCGACGCGCAGCGGGTCCTCCGCGCGGCGGATCGACTCGTCGGCGGCCACCGGCACGTCGACGCGGCGCCGCACCGCGGCCAGCTCGTCGACCGACGCGCACGGCTGCTCGACGTACTCCAGCCCGCCCGCGGCCCGCGCCAGCGCCGTGATCGCCGCGACGGCGCCGTCGACGTCCCACCCGCCGTTCGCGTCCACCCGCACCCGGCCGTCCGGGCCCAGCGCGTCGCGGACGGCCTCGACGCGGGCGAGGTCCTCGGCCGAGGTCCGAGCAGGGTCCTGCCCCTTCTCGGCCACCTTGACCTTGGCCGTCCGCGCGCCGGACTCGCGCACGATCCGGTGCGCCTGCTCGGGCCCGACGGCCGGCACGGTGGTGTTGACCTCGACCCGCTCGCGCACCGGCGCCGGCCAGCCCTCGTGCGCGGCCTCGCGCGCGCAGCGCCACCACGCGAGCGCCTCCGCGTCGTCGTACTCGACGAACGGGCAGAACTCGCCCCAGCCTGCCGGGCCCTCGACCAGTGCGGTCTCGCGCGTCGTGATCCCCCGGAACCGGGTGCGCATCGGCAGCGCGACCACGGAGACGCCGCTCACCGCACCTACCCTAGATCGGTGCGCGCCGTGGAGCCGGTCCCGACCGACGGGAGCCCGCGGGCCGCCACCCGCCTCGGCGAGCTCGCGGCCGCCGCGCTCGACGGCGAGGGTCCCGCGGTGCTGCCGACCGGTCCGGGCGAGCCCGCCCCGGCCGCGGCGCTGACCGCCCCCGTCGACGACGACGTGGCGGCCATCGTCACGACCACGGGCTCCACCGGCGACGCCAAGGCCGTGCTGCTCCCGGCCACCGCGCTGCGTGCCTCGGCGGACGCGACCCACCGGCGGATCGGCCCGCCCGGACGCTGGCTGCTCGCTCTCCCCGCCCACCACGTCGCGGGCCTGCAGGTGCTGCTGCGCTCGGCGCACGCCGGGCAGCCCGCGGCGGCCATGGACCTGCGGGACGGGTTCCGCCCCGACGCCTTCGTGGCGCTCGCGGGTGGGGCCGGCGCCGCCTACACCTCGCTCGTCCCCACCCAGCTCGGGCGCCTGCTCGACGCGGGCGGCGCCGCGCTCGCCGCGCTGCGGTCGTTCACCGCGGTGCTGCTCGGCGGGGCCGCCGCCGACACCGCGCTGCTGGAGCGGGCCCGGGCGGCGGGGGTCCCGGTCGTCACCACGTACGGCATGAGCGAGACCTGCGGCGGCTGCGTCTACGACGGCCGCCCGCTCGACGGCGTCACCGTCGACCTGGAGCCCGACGGGCGCATCGTGCTCGGCGGGGCGACGGTCGCGGCGGGCTACCGGGGCGCGGTGTCCGACGTCGACCGGGCGGCGTTCACCGGTGACCGCCGCTTCCGCACCAACGAACTCGGGGCCTGGTCCCCCGACGGGCGCCTCGCGGTCCTGGGGCGCGCCGACGACGTCATCGTCACCGGCGGCGAGAACGTCGCCCCCGCGTCCGTCGAGCGCGCCCTGCTCGCCCAGGCCGGGGTGCGCGAGGCGTGCGTCGTCGGGGTGCCCGACCCGGAGTGGGGCGCGCGCGTCGTCGCGGCCGTCGTCGGGGACGGGCTCGACGGCGAGGCGCTGCGCGCGGCGGTCGCCCCGGGTCTCGGGCGGGCGGCGCCGCGGGCGGTGGCGGTGCTCGACGCCCTGCCGCTGCGCGGGATCGGCAAGCCCGACCGCGCGGCGCTGCGGGCCTACCTGGCCCGCGCCTTCGGCGGCCCCTTCGGCGGCTCCTTCGGCGGCTCCTTCGGCGGCCCCTTCGGCGGCAAGGACCGCACGTAGGCGACGCCCTCGTCGACCCAGCCCCGCAGCGCGGCGTCGTCGAGCTCGCCCTCGACGTCGAGCCAGCCCGTCAACCGGCGCCCGTTCATCTCCATGGGGCTGGCGCCGGGACGCTCGAGCAGCGCCGCGGCGCGCGCCGGGTCGATGCGGACCATGAGCACGCCCCGGCTGCTCGCGCACACGGCCATGTGCCCGCCGAGCAGGAACGCCTGGCCGCCGAACATCCGCTTCTCGGTGAGATCGTCGTGCGCGGCGAGCAGGGCGCGCAGCCGCTCGGCGAGCTCGGTGTCGTGGGCCACGGGCGGAGTATGGCGAGCTTCGTGCCCGACGTCACCGCTCGACGTCAGCGCTCGACGTCACCGTTCGGGCCGCGCAGCGCGCTCGTCATGGCCGACTCGAGGTGGCTGATGTCCTCGCGCAGCAGCGCCAGCGCCGCCCACGGGCCGGCCTCGACCTGTCGGCCCTCGTGCCGGCGGACACCGGAGAGCGCGACGTCCACCAGCACGTCGGCCACCGCCTCGGCGTCGCCGTCGTGGTCCGGGCGGTACCACCAGGCCACCCAGTTCGCGGTGCCGAGCATCGCGAGGGCGACCGTCCGCGCCGGCAGGGGCCGGAAGTGCCCCGCCGCCACGGCCGCCTCGATCATGCCCGTGAGCAGCTGCAGCACGCGGCGCCGGGCCGCGCGGTGCACCTCGGCGATCTCCTCGGGCAGGTCGGGCTCGCTGCGGTCGAGCAGCCGGAAGCGCGACGTGTGGTGGGCGTTGTTGACGATGATGCGCCGCAGCGCGAGCTCGACGCGCTCGCCGGCGTCGTGGTCCTCCCGCGCCGCGGACTCCTCGAGGATCTCCACCACGCGCTCGAGCACGTCGCGGACCAGCGCGGCGAGGATCTCCTCCTTGTTGCTGACGTAGTGGTACAGCGCGGGCCGGCTGACGCCCATGGCGTCGGCGATGTCCTGGAACGACGTGTTCGCGTAGCCCTTCGTCGCGAACAGCCGGCCCGCGTGCTCCAGCAGCTCGTCGGCCACCAGCCGTCGGCGGCTCTGTTGCCGTGCCATCCCCACCCCCGGCGCCGCTCGACCCTGGTCCCGCCCCATCGTGCCCGTCGGCGCCCTACCCCGCGCAGACGAGGTCGGTGCGCCCGGCCACGAGGCCGGCGGCGAGGTCGCCGAGCGTGTCCGGCGGCCCCTCGACGACGACCAGCGCGCCGGTCTCCTCGCGGAGCCGCTCGCCGACGTCGAGGCGGGTGAGGACGGCGCCGCGCGCCGCGGGGCCGGTCAGCCAGAACCCGCGCCACCCGCGCTGGGCGAGGTCGTGCAGCCGCTTGACCAGGGCGTCGCCGTCGGCGCTCCACGGGTCGTCGAGCTCGACCGCCACGCGGGCCAGGTCGCCGACGGTGTCCCCCGGCGGCGTGGACAGCCGCTCCCGCTCGGCGGGGTCGAGCAGGCGGCCGGGCCACCGCCGACCACCGTGGTCGAGCGGCCGGTCGAGCACCCAGGCGGGGAGGTCGTCGGGCAGGGTCTCGACGGCGGTCCCGGCGTAGGCCGCCAGCCCCCGGCGCACGACGTCCGGGCTGGTGCCCGCGAAGCGCGTGAGGTCGACGTTCCCGGTGCGGGTCATGTAGGCGACCATCAGCTGGTCGACGGGCAGGTGCGTGCGCTGCGGGAACGAGTCCCACCACAGCCGGCTGCGGCGCGAGAGCTCCTGGAGGCGTGCCACCTGGGGCCGGCGCTCCGCCTCGTAGCTCCGCAGCGCGGACGGCAGGTCGTCGGCGGCGTCGACCGCGCGGACCAGCGCGATCGCGTCCTCCATCGCCAGCTTGGTGCCCGATCCGACCGAGTAGTGCGCGGTGTGCGCGGCGTCGCCGAGCAGCACGACGTTGCCGTGGGTCCACCGCTCGCAGTGCACGGTGCGGAAGCGCAGCCAGCGGGTGCGGTTGCCGATGAGGCGGTGCCCACCGAGCCGGTCGGCGAACGCGTCCGACAGGTAGTCCAGCGACGCGGTGTCCGACGCGTCGAGCGGCGTCTCGTCGGTCGACGCGTCGAACCCGGCGGCCCGCCAGGTCGCCTCGTCGGTCTCGACGAGGAAGGTGCTGCGCCCCTCGGCGTACGGGTACGCGTGCGTGACGAACGTGCCGTGCGCGGTGGTGGCGGGCGCGAAGATCGCCGTGTCGAGGGCGACGTCGACGCCGGCCCAGAGGTACAGCCCGCCGGCGACGTCCACGTGCGCGCCGAGCTCGTCGGCCAGCGTGGTGCGGGTGCGGCTGTTGACGCCGTCGGCCGCGATCACCAGGTCGGCGTCCTGATCCTCGACCCCGACCCGGCTCCCGTGCTCGATCTCGACGCCCGCGGCCCGCGCGTGGCGGGTGAGGATCGCCAGAAGCTCCGGGCGCGCGATGCCGATGAGCGCGCCGTTGTGGACGCGCGCCTCCCGGTCGCCGACGAGCATCCGCATGTCGTGCGGGCGCCCGGAGGCCAGCACGTCCGCGAGCGTCGCCGGGTCGGCGGCCTCGAGGTTGCGCTGGGTCCGCGCGGCGATCGCGACACCGAACCCGAAGGTCGTCGCCGGCGTCGACTGCTCGTGCACGACGACCCGTGCCGCGGGGTGGGCGAGCTTGAGCAGGCGCGCGGCGTACAGGCCGGCGGGACCGCCGCCGAGCACCGCGACGCTGTCCACGTTCACGACGGGCTCCCCTCGTGCTCGAGCTTGGCGGCGATGTCGGCGCGCAGGTCCTTCTTCGAGACCTTGCCGACCGAGGTCAGCGGGAACGCCGCGACGGCCTCGACCCGCTCCGGCAGCTTGAACCGGGCGAGGCCCTGGTCCAGCAGGAAGGCGGTGAGCTCGTCGAGCGTCGGCGCCGCCGTGCCCGCCGGCACCACGTAGGCGCAGAGGCGCTCGCCGAGCACGGCGTCGGGCATGGCGACGAGCGCGGCGCCGTGGACGGCCGGGTGGCGCACGAGCAGCTCCTCGACCTCCTCCGCGTGGATCTTCTCGGCCCCGCGGTTGATGACGTCCTTGATGCGCCCGTCGATCGCGTAGTACGGGACGCCGTCGACGACGTGGCGCGTGACCAGGTCGCCGGTGCGGTAGAAGCCGTCGGCGGTGAAGGCGTTCCTGTTGTGCGCTTCGGCCCGGTGGTAGCCCGGGATCGTGTACGGGCCGCGGCAGGCCATCTCGCCCAGCTCGCCGTCGGCCACCTCGTCGTCGGTGCCGACGTCGAGCACGCGCACCTCGTCGGCGGGCGAGATCGGCGTGCCGACGGTGTGCCGGCGGACCCAGAGCGGGCTCTCCGGCGGCGTGTACAGGAACATCCCCTCGGCCATGCCGAACATCTGCTGGGTCGGGATGCCCAGCTCGGCCTCGAGGCGGTCGAGCAGCTCCACCGACGGGCGCTGCCCGCCGAGGGCGAACCGCCGGAGGCTGCCGAGGTCGGTGTCGCGGGCGCGCGGGTGGTCGAGCAGGCGGATCGCGACGGCGGGCGGCACGACGGGCACGACGGTGACGCGCTCGCGCTCGACCAGCGCCAGCACCGTCTCGGCGTCCGCGCCGGGTGCGAGCACGAAGGTGCCGCCCGTGAGGTGCGCCGGCTGCAGGGCCGCGGCGATCCCGGCGTTGTGCATGATCGGCAGCGGGTGCATCACCACCGAGTCCTCGTCGAGCTCGAGCGCGTGTGCCCAGGCCAGGGAGTTGTAGGCGTACTCGTGGTGGCGCCGCGGGGCGACCTTCGGCAGGCCCGTCGTCCCCCCGGAGAGCTGGAAGGCGACGACGTCGTCGGGGTCGAGGTCCGGGAGCGCCGCGGCCTCCGCCGCCAGGAGGTCGTCGAACGCGACCGCCCCCGCCGGCGCCGGTCCGCGGACGACGATCAGCGTGTCCAGCCCGTCGACGGTCTCCTGCAGGCGCTGCCCCTCGGCGACCAGGTCACGGCGTGGGACGTCGGCCTGCACGAGGTGGCCCCGCGCGCCGGTGTGCTCGACGAGCAGGCCGATCTCGCGCACGCCGTGCTGGGGCAGCGTGCAGACCGGCACGATGCCCGCCTTGACCGCGCCGTAGTAGGCGACGACGGTCTCGGCGACGTTGCCGAGCTGCACCATCACCCGGTCGCCCGGGCGCAGGGTGGTGCGCGTCAGCAGCCCCGCCGCGACGGCGTCGCTCGCGGCGTCGAGGTCGCGGTAGGTCCAGCGGGACTCCGGGGTGACGAGCGCGGGGGGCTCGGGCCGGCGGCGCGCGACGGCGCGCAGGACCTCACCGAGGGGCTTCGTGCCCCAGTGGCCCTCGCGGCGGTAGCGGTCCGCGAGCTCGGGGCGGAAGGCCGGGGACAGCGGGGCCGTCCTCGGTGCTGACGCTGCTGCTGACGCTGCTGCTGGCGGTGGCGCTGACGGGGCTTGCGGTGCCGTCGGGGCGGTCTCGACCGTCATGGTGGCTCCTCCTCTCGCGTCGACGCGCGTGTCAGGCCTGGACCCGGGTGGGGGCGGCGTCCGGGGCCGCTGGCGTGCCCCCGGCGGTGCCGTCGGCGGTGTCGTCGGTGCGCGTGGCGCGGGGCACGAGGGCGCAGGCGAGGGCGCCGAGGACCGCCACCGCCGCGAAGATCGCGACGTTGCCGCCGAGCCCGACGCCGGCCGAGAGCAGCGCCCCGCCGAGGACCGGCCCGGTCACGGCGCCGAGGCGACCGACCCCGCTGCTCACCCCGAGCGCGGTGGCGCGGTGGGAGAGCGCGTGGTGGGCGGCGACGTAGCCGTAGACGACGATCTGGTTGCCCGTGGTCGCGGCGCCAGCGACGAAGACCAGCGCGTAGAGCACCACCGTCGGCAGCGGCACGGCGATGAGCAGCAGCGACGCCGTCGCGAGCACGAACAGCGTCGTCGCGATCCAGCGGCTGCCGAACCGGTCGGCGAGCGACGAGCCGACGAGCCCGCCGACGATCGCGCCGAGGTTGAGGACCAGCAGGAACGCCAGCGCCGAGCCCAGCGCGTAGCCGGCGCCGCGCATCAGCTGCGGGAGCCAGGTGTTGAGGCCGAAGACCAGCAGGAAGCCGCAGAAGTTGGCGACCACGAACAGCAGCGTCGCGACGGCGGCGCGTCCGCGGAAGAGGGTGCGGGTCTGTCCGCGGGCGGCCCGTCGCGCGCCGGCGACGAACCCGGGCGACTCCGGCAGCAACCACAGGGCCAGCGGGACGAGCGTGACGAGCGGCAGCGCACCCACCGCGAAGAGCACCCGGAACCCGGCCGGCTCGAGCAGGAACAGGGCGAGCAGCGCCGCGAGCACGCCGCCCAGCGGGAAGCCGCAGAGCATCAGCCCGTTGATCATGTGTCGGCGGGCGGCCGGGGCGACCTCCATGACCAGGGCGATCGCCGTCGGCGGGATGCCGCCGAAGCCGAGGCCGCCGAGGAAGCGGAAGACGCCCAGCGCGAACGGCGTCGGGGCGAGCGCGGCGAGCAGCATCATCAGCGAGAACCACGTCAGGGCGAGGATGAAGAGCCGGCGGCGGCCGAACCGGTCGGTGAGCGTGCCGGCGGTGATCGCGCCCAGGAACATGCCGAGCAGCGCGTAGCTCCCGATGGCGCCGACCTGCGCCGGGGTCATGTCCCACTCGGGGTGCGCGAGCAGCGCCGGCACCGCCGAGCCGTAGACGATCAGGTCGTAGCCGTCGAACACGATCGCGCCGAAACAGATCGCGACCGCGGCCGCCGCGCTGCGCGGCGAGAGGCGGGCGGCCGAGCCCGCGGCCGGGGGTGCGTCCGGGGCTGTCGATGCCGGGGCGGGGGATTCCGAGGACGACACCGTCGTCTCCCTTCGTGGTGACGCCCGCGGACCGTGGCGGGCACCACGACGGTAGGACCATCTCGACACCAGTGTCAATGTTTCGACACTTGTGAAGCGCGAGGTGCGTGCGCCGCTGCCCGCGTGCCCCGGAGGGGGCCGTGGGTCAGGCGGCGACGCGTGCTCGTCCTCCGAGCCGGGGTTGTCGGTCCGGGTCGATCCAGCTCGGGGGTGTGAACCACGGCAGGCCGTCGACGATCGCGACGGTCCAGTGCCCGTGGTGGACGAGCTGGTGGTGGAACCGGCAGAGCAGGGTGAGGTTCTCCAGCGCCGTCGGGCCGCCGTCCTGCCAGTGCTCGACGTGGTGGGCGTGGCAGCGACAGGGGCGGCGGGTGCAGCCGGGGAACGCGCAGCCGCCGTCGCGGAGGACGAGCGCGCGGCGGATGGCCTCGGGGACGGTGTACGACAGCCGCCCGACGTCGAGGGGTTCGGAGCGGCTGCCGAGGACCACGGGGACGATGCCCGCGTCGCACGCCCACCGGCGCACGGTGTCGACGTCGACCGCGACACCGGAGTCCAGCGTCCCGTGCCCGATCGCCGCGCGGAGCCAGCGGTGGTCGATGGTGATCGTCAGGAGCGCCCGGCCGGGCCCGACGACCGGTTCCCGGGACGCGCGCCCGCCGGGCGGCGCGGGGGCCGGTGACGACGGCGCCGGACCGGGCGCGCCGGCGCCATCGGCAGTCCCGTCGGCGACGGCGCCGTCGGCAGTCCCGTCGTCGTCGGCCCCGTCGGCAGTCCCGCCGGCGCCGGCCCCGTCGGCGCCGCGCCCCGGGTCGGCGTCGCCGTCCGCGGCGCCCTCCCCACGGGCGTCGGTGGCCACTCCGGTCGCCCCGAGGGCGTGCTGGGCGAGGTCCTTGAGGGCGTCGGCGTGGCGTCGCGGCAGGTCCCGGTCGTCCTGGGGGCCGGCCGGGGTGGACAGCAGGTCGAACACCTCGACGATCGTCTCGGCGTCGAGCGGGTCCTGGACGCGGCCCTTGATCGCCAGCGACCCGTCGCGGCGGCGCACGAGGCGCAGCTCGTCGTCCCGGTCGGCGTCGTCGGGAGGAGCGACCCCGTCCGGATCGAACTCGGCGATCAGCCGTTCGGCGACCTTGCGCAGCATGCGCGGCGGCATCCCCGTCGCCGCCTCGGCCAGGATGCGCTCGCAGCCGGCGAGATCGGCCGCCGAGATGGCCTCGAGCCGCCCCAGCCGCGCCATCGTCCGGCGGATCACCGCCACCTGCTCCGGACCGGTCCGGCCCTCGGCCAGCGCGAGCGCCGTACAGGGGTAGCGCGGAGGCAGCAGCTCGCCCTGCAGCGACCGGCGCGGCACGAGGTCCTCCGCCTCGTCGACCCACCGCTTGGCCTCGGCCCGGTCGACCAGCCCCAGGTCGCCCACCAGCCGGTCGACCACGCGGTCCCCGGTCTGCAGAGCGACGCCGAGCCGGTCCAGCTCGGCGACGTCCTCGAGCCGGCGGTAGTACTCGCGCCGGGACGCGACGAGACGCCGCCGGGCACGGTCGAGCGCCTCGCGCTCCGCCGGCCCGACCACGTCTTCGCTCATGTGTTCGAACCTAGACCGCACCCCCGACAGTCCGGCGCCGAACGCTGAGACCGTCTCAGCGACCGCCGGGCCCGCGCCGGGCCCACCTCCTAGGCTCCCGGCCCATGGTCGACACCGACGCCCCGCTCTTCGACCCGACCGCGTGGCGGGAGGTGCCGGGGCACGACTTCACCGACATCACCTACCACCGCCACGTCGAGCTGGGCTGCGTACGGATCGCGTTCGACCGTCCCGAGGTCCGCAACGCCTTCCGTCCGCACACCGTCGACGAGCTGGCCGCCGCCCTCGAGCACGCCCGGACCAGCGCCGACGTCGGCGTCGTGCTGCTCACGGGCAACGGACCGTCGACGAAGGACGGCGGGCACGCCTTCTGCTCCGGCGGCGACCAGCGCATCCGGGGACGCACGGGCTACCAGTACGCGGAGTCCGAGACCGCGGTGTCGGCGGACGAGAAGGGACGTGCCGGGCGGCTGCACATCCTCGAGTGCCAGCGGCTGATCCGGTTCATGCCCAAGGTCGTCATCGCCGTCGTCAACGGGTGGGCGGCGGGCGGCGGGCACTCGCTGCACGCGGTGGCCGACCTGACGCTCGCGAGCGCGGAGCACGCCCGCTTCAAGCAGACCGACGCCGACGTCGGGAGCTTCGACGCGGCGTTCGGGTCGGCGTACCTGGCCCGGGCGGTCGGCCAGAAGTTCGCCCGTGAGATCTTCTTCCTGGGCCGGACGTACACCGCCGAGCAGATGCACGCCATGGGCGCGGTGAACGAGGCCGTCCCGCACGCCGAGCTCGAGACGACGGCGATCCAGTGGGCGCGGGAGATCCTCGGCAAGTCGCCGCAGGCCCAGCGGATGCTCAAGTACGCGTTCAACCTCCCCGACGACGGCCTCGTCGGCCAGCAGCTCTTCGCCGGCGAGACGACCCGCCTCGCCTACATGACCGACGAGGCCACCGAGGGCAAGGACGCGTTCCTGCAGAAGCGCGCGCCCGACTGGAGCCCGTTCCCCTGGTACTACTGATCAGTCGTCACGGCCGAGATCGAGCTGGCGTTCCGGGAGGTCGACCAGATCGACCACGACCTCGTGCGCAGCCTGCTCACGGAGACGGCGAGCGCGGCGGGCCCGGTGCGCCGAGCCCGCCGCCCGGCCGTACGGGGTCAGGCCGACGAGGCAGCGCCCGCCCTCACCGGCTCCGCCACCATCGGATCCTCGTCGGGGCCGTCGTCGGGGCGTCCCACCATCATCGAGCCGACCACGCAGATCAGGACGTTGACGGCGAGGCCGACGAGCCCGCCGGGCACGCCGCCGAAGTCGTCGACACCGGCGACGGTCAGCCCGCCGGAGAGCAGCGCGCCGGCGAGCATGCCCCAGAACGCCGGGCCGGCGGCCATGCGCCGCCAGTACAGCCCGAGCATGAACACCGGGGCGAGCTGCACGATGAGCTCGAACTTCAGCACGAAGATCTCGTACAGGGTGCCGGGCGGGTTCCACGCGAGGACGAGGAGGATCGCCACGGCGATCACGCCGACGATCTTCCCGACGAGCACCTGCCGCTTCTCCGGCGCGTTCGGTGCGATGTGGCGTCCGTAGATGTCGCGGGAGACGACCGACGAGAACGCCAGCAGCGCCGAGTCGGCGGTCGAGACGATCGCCGCGACGACGCCGCCGAAGAGCAGGATCATCATCAGGTAGAAGACGACGTTGATGCCGGCGACCTGGTTGGCGATCATGCCGACCAGCTGCTCGGAGTCGTCCTCGGAGAGACCCGGGAAGAGCTGGGTCCCGACGATCCCGACCACGAACACCACCGCGGTGGTCAGCAGCGGCATCCACGCCATCACGGCCAGCGACCGCTTGAGCGTGCGCTCGCTGCGGGCGGCGTAGATGCGCTGGATGGCGTGCGGGTAGACCGCGGCGCCGAGACCGATCATCAGGATCATCGACAGCCACTCCACCGACGTCGCCGTCTCCGGCACCGCGACCTTCTCCGGGTCGGTCTGCGCGAGGGCGGTGGTGACGCCGCCGAGGTCGCCGCCGACGAGGTAGAGCGCGCCGAAGAGCAGCACGCCGATGCCGACGAGCAGCGCGATGCCCTGCATGACGTCGGTGAGCGCGACCGCCCGCATCCCGCCCGACCACGAGTAGACGAGCATGACCAGCACGAACGCGATGACGCCGATCTCGTAGGGGATCGTCGCCCCGGTCAGCCCGGCGATGCCCTGGCCCATGGCCACGAGCTGCTCGAGCAGGTAGTTCGCGAGCCCCCAGAGCATGAGGACGGCGACGAGGATCGTCAGCTTCCCGGACCCGAAACGGTGCCGGACCCAGTCGGTCGGCGTGATGAACCCTTCGCGCTTGGCCACGACGTACAGGCGCGGCGCGAACAGCAGGTAGGCGGCGATGACGGCCACCATGAACGGCACCGACTGCCACCAGCTGAAGCCCGAGCGGTACGCCTCGGGGGCGTAGCCGACGATCGAGTTGCCGCTGTACTGCGTCGCGTACAGCGTGAAGAACAGGGCGACGAAACCGAGGCCGCCGCCCGAGAGGTAGTAGCTGCGGGCGGACGTCGACGACGTGCCGCGTCCGGCCCACCACCCGATCGCCAGCATGATCACGGCGTAGGCGCCGAGGACCAGTACCCCGCTGATGCCGGAGAAGCTCAGTCCGTTCACGAGCGCACCTCCGCGTCACGCTCGGCGGCCGCCGCGGCCTCCTCGGCCGGCTCCGCCAGGTTCCAGCCGCGCAGACACGCCCAGCACGTCAGCGCGCTGAAGGCGACGGTCGCGGCGATGCTGATGAGCAGCCAGAACGGGATCCCGCCCACGAGGGGCCGGATGACCCCGGGCGCCAGGTAGAGGGGCACGCCCGCGAGGACGACGAGGCCCATCGCGACCCAGAGCCAGGGGATCCGGATGGGTTCGCGCAGGGGTGGGCCCTCCGCGGGCGGCGTGGCGGGCAGGTCGGATCGTCGTCGGTCCATGGTGCTCCCGTCGTCGTGGGCGGTAGCGCGCTGGAACGCGCGGTGGGATCAGCGACCGCCGGGGTCGCGCGTCGAGCGCAGGGTGGCGCCCGCGGCCCGGATGTGGGCCTGCATGACCGCGGCCGCCCAGTCGCCGTCGCCGGCGGCGAGGGCCTCGACGAGCTCGCGGTGCTGACCGAAGCTGCGGCGCAGCTCGGCCTCCGTGTAGGTGTGGAACGTCCGGCGCACCACCGGTACGTCGATGAGGCGGACGAGCAGGTCGGGCAGGAGCCGGCCGGCGGCGCGGTGCACCGCGCGGTGCAGCTCCATGTTCAGCCGGGTGATCTCGTCGGCGGCGCGCCCGTCGACGTCCGCGGCGTGGGCCTCCATGCGCGTGCACAGGTCGCCCAGCGCGACGAGGTCGAGGTCGCCGCCGATCGCCGCGCGCCGCGCCGCGTGCCCCTCGAGGAGGGCCCGCAGCTCCACGAGCTCGGCGATGTCGTCGTCACGCCAGCGCACGACCTCGGCGCCGCGCCGCGGGGTGACGACGACGAGCCCGTCGGCCTCGAGCCGGCGCAGCGCCTCGCGCACCGGCGTCCGGCTGACCCCGAAGCGCTCGGCGACCTCCTCCTCGCGCAGCCGGGCACCCGGCGCGCAGCGCCCGCCGAGGATCTCTCCGCGCAGCTCTGCGTGCACGCGGGTGGCCGACTGTGACACCGATCATCTCCCCTGCTCTGTGTACAAGCTAAGGAAGACATCCCGCACGGACAAGTCCCGACGTCGAAGAAGCACCCGTGATGACCGGTTCTTGTGTACAAGGACCGGTCATCAGCGGCTCTCGTCGTCGCCCGACCAGTGGTGCCGGCCCGTCGGGCGGGGCCGGCCGGACGCCGGGCGTGACGGGCGGGACGGCGCCTCGGCGAAGGACAGCACCTGCTCGTTCCCCGCCGAGGGCACCAGCGCGGTCAGCCCGCCCGGGGGCGAGGCCGGTCCTCCGGGCGGCCGCCCCGGGGACGGCGCGGCCCGGCTCGGCGCGGGACCGCCCGCCGGGGCCCGGCCCGGCGTGGGCGAGGGCAGCGGGGGCGGCGGTGCCGGGATCGGTGACCCGGCCGGCACCGGACCGGGACGACGTGCGGCCCCGCTCCGCGACGGCGGCGGGGAGCCCGCCGGGGGACCGCCGACCGGACCGGCCGCGACCCGACCGGCCCCGACCGGGACCGGCGTGTAGCGGCCGGTGCCCGGCCCTCCCCCGGCGCCCGGGTTGCCTGACGGCGGCGACGCGAGGGACCCCCGGGCCGTCGGCACCGGCCGGGGGCCGGGACGGGCTCCGGGGCGGGCTCCGGGGCGAGCCACGACGCGGTCGGCCGGCCCCGACGGAGGCGCGGCGCCCACGACGCGGCCGAGGAACGCCCGCAGCGAGCCCTGGGAGAGCGCGGAGGTCTCGCCGCTCTCGACGTCGGTGGGGATCACCGGCGGGCGGGGGCCGACGACCGCGCGCCGGGCGGGACGGGCGTTGCCGCGCCCGTCGGGCAGGACCGAGAGCTTGCGCCCCGCGGCCAGGTCCTCGACCCACCCGAAGGCGAGCACCGCGACCACGATCAGCCACACGGCGACGGCGAAGTGCTGGCCCTCGGAGTTCCACCCGAAGAGGTCGCCGATCTCCGGGGCGAAGGCGATGGCCACGTTGTGCCAGAGGTAGATCGTGATCGCGCGGGCGTTGATCACGGTGACCAGCCGCCCGAGCACCGGCACCCGCTCGAGCCACGCCACCTGCAGGTTCATCCGCAGCACGAGCAGCACCGCGCCGAACGACACGAGCGCCTGGGCGAACGGGATGTCGTTGAGGTCGACGCCGTCGTCGCCCGCGGGGTGGGTGAACGCCCAGAACAGGCCGCCCGCGACGAGCGCCACCGCCGCGATCGAGGAGATCCACGGCGAGAGGCGCCGCAGCATGCCCTCGCGATGGGCGAAGCCGAGCATCCAGCACGCGGCGAAGGTGGCGCCGTCGACGACCACCGGGCCGGCCGCACCCCAGTCCCCCAGCGGCGAGCCGGCGAGGGCGTCGAGACCCACGACGACCAGGGGCACGGCGAGCGCCACGAGCGGGCGGCGGCGGAACGCCCAGAGCATCACCGGCGTGAGCAGCACGAACCACAGGTAGGCGCGGATGTACCAGAGGCCGATGACGGCGTCGGCGCCCCAGTCGCTGCCCGGCGGGTCGACGAGCGGGAAGATCCAGTACAGGAGGTCCGACCACACCAGCGGCGACGTCACCGTGCCGTCGGCGTCCTGCGCGGGCCACCCGTGCCACAGCATCACCGGCACCGCGAGCAGCCCGAAGAACCACAGCGGGGGCAGCAGGCGGCGCAGGCGGTGCCCGATGACGTCGAGCGCCTCGCCGCGGCGCAACGACTGGACCATGAGCGACCCGCCGAGCGCGAACATCACGCCCATCGACGGGAAGACCATGCTCATCCAGCCGCCGCCGAACGCGTGGTAGGTGACGACGCGCAGCAGCGCGATGGCGCGCAGGAGGTCGAGCCAGCGCTCGCGGCCGCCGCTCCGGGGAGTCGGCGCGTCGGGCTTCGCGACCGGGACCTCGGACGACGGGGCGTCGTCCGGCGCGGGCCCGCGGGTCACCGGCGGCGCCGGGAGCCGGTCGGCGGCCGGGCGCGAGCGGCCGTCCTGACCCGTCGGTACCGCGAGGTGCTCGGCGACGGCCCCGACCCGCTGCAGCTTCTGCCAGCGCACGCCGGCGCCGGTGACCGCGCTGATCACGGCCTGCACCAGCACCACGTACATGAGCTGGCGGTACATCAGCTGCTGCACGGGCAGCGCCCACAGCGGGCCCAGCGGCTCGCCGTCCATCCGGAACGCCAGCACCCCGGCGATCACCTGGAGCAGCAGCATCGAGCCCCACAGCATCAGCGCCACCGCGGGGTCGCCGAAGAGCAGGCCGTAGACGAACAGCAGGTCGACCAGGGGCGCGGCCAGTGGCAGCGCGACGTGGAAGATCCCGATGTGGGCGAGCCCCAGGCGGCCCATGCGCCCGGAGGCGCCGCGCTCGCGCAGGGCGCGGCGGTGCTTCCAGAGCGCCTGCATGGTGCCGTAGCTCCAGCGGAACCGCTGGCGCCACAGCTGCCCGGCGCTGACCGGCGCCTCGGTCCACGCCAGCGCCGTCTCGACGTAGACCACGCGCCAGCCCGCGCGCCCGAGGGCGATGGTGAGGTCGGTGTCCTCGGCGAGCGTGTCCGACGACAGCCCGCCGACCTCCTGCACGGCCTCGCGCCGGAACGCGCCGGCGGCGCCGGGGATCGTCGAGATCGAGCCCCACGAGTCCTGCACGCGGCGGTCGACGTTGAAGCCGACGACGTACTCGAGGTGCTGCATCCGCGGGACGAGCCGGTCGCGGTTGGCGATCTTGACGTTGCCGGCGACGGCGCCGATGTCCGGGTCGGCGAACGGCGCGACGAGCTCCGCGACCGTGTCCGGCTGGAAGATCGTGTCGCCGTCGATCATGACGATGAGGTCGTGCTGCGCGGCGGCGACGCCGCGGTTGAGCGCCGCCGACTTGCCGGCGTTGGCCTGGCGCACCACCCGCACGCGGGGCAGCGCGAGGTCCTCGAGCAGGTCCGCGGTGCCGTCGGTCGAGCCGTCGTCGACCACCACGACCTCGAGCGGGTGGCCATTGGCGAGGATCGAGCGCACGGTCGCCTCGATGTTCTCGGCCTCGTTGTAGGCCGGCACCACCACCGACACCGGGTCGGTCACCGGTGCGCCCCACGAGAACGCGGGATCGCGACGGCGGCGGGCGTGCCGCCGGGCCACGACGAGCATGACGACGAGCCGGGCGATCACCAGCCCGCCGACCCCGATGAGCGCGATCTCCATGAGGGTCACGACGCCGCGGGCGACACCGACCGTGGCGAGCAGCGCCTGGCCGACCACGCGGTCGCGCGACGGGGCGGGCTGCCCGTGCGGGCCGAGGCCGGCGGCGTCGCTGACCGTCGTGAAGCGGTAGCCCTGGGCCTGGAGCTGCGGGATCAGCTTGTCCAGCGCGGCGACGGTCTGGGAACGGTCGCCGCCCGCGTCGTGCAGCAGGACGGTGGCGCCGGCGCCGTTCTGCGGGGTCGCGTTGCGCACGATCGCGTCGACGCCGGGGCGCTGCCAGTCCTCGCCGTCGACGTCGGTGAGCACCGTGACGTAGCCGGCGCGGCCCGCGGCGACGACGGTGCCGTAGCCCGGGTCGTCGAGGGCGTCGGAGGTCGACGAGAACGGCGGGCGCACGAGGTGGGTCGAGATGCCGGTCGCGCCGGCGATCGCCAGCTCGGTGTCGGCGATCTCGCGGTCCCGGCGCCACTCGGTGACGCCGGCGAGGTCGGGGTGGGTGAAGGTGTGGACGCCGAGCTCGGAGCCGGCCGCGACGATCCGCTGGGCCATGTCCGGGTGCTGCGCGACCATCGAGCCGACGACGAAGAAGGTGCCGGGCACGCGGTGACGCGCGAGCACCGCGAGGATCTGCGGGGTCCACGTCGGGTCGGGGCCGTCGTCGAACGTCAGCGCGACGGTGCGGTCGGGCAGGTGTGCGGAGCGGACGGGATCGGCGCGGGCGTCGATGATCGGGCCGCCGCTGGCGATGCTCGCGGGCACGGCGTCGTGGCCCTCGGGCGCGCGGGCGTGGGCGTCGTTGCCGATGCTCGCGTTCACGAGCCCCGACACCGTGAGCACGGTGAGCACCATGACCGTCAGGACGATCGTCATCGTCCAGACGCCCCAGCGTCGTGGCGGACGGGTGGACCGCCTGCTGCGCACTGTCGTCACCGAGCGTCACCCCCTCCCCGACTCACGGGCGCCGGCCGTGTCCTGACCGTCACCTCGCCGTGTGTCAGACGATATCCGCGGGCTCCGTGTCGTCACGCGGCGTGGGTGCCGTGCACGGCCTCCGTGAGGACGGGACGGGCGACCGGCGCGCCGGGTCCGTGTCCTCTCGTCCCACGGCGTCCGGTTCGTCCCGCGCGCGGCGGCGCCCCTCGGCCCGACACGGCCCCGACCAGCGCGGCGATGAAAGCCCGGCCGCCCCTCGCGGGCGCCCGGGCGACGGCGCGGCGACACGCCCCGAGCGGTCGGGACCGGGCGCCCGCAGCGGGCCGCACCACCCCTCCCGGGGCGCCCGGAGCCCACGACCGACGGTGGCGGAGCGTGATCGTCGCGGACGCCCGGCCGTCGTCGCTCTCCGCGACCGGGCTCCCGGCGCGGCCGGGCCTCCCTTGCGCGCCCGGGGTGCAGGCGCGACGGTCGGCGTCGTGAGCAGCCCCTCGCCGACGCGCCCCACCCGCCGGGGCTCGTCGCTCGTGCGCCGGCTGCTCGTGCTGGAGATCGCGACGGTGGTGCTCGCCGCGGTGATCGCGGGCGGGGTCAGCGCCTGGAACACGCGCGAGACGATCGAGCGCAACGCCGCGGACAAGATGGTCGCGGTCGCGGTGGCGCTCGCGTCGTCGCCGGGGCTCGCCGACGCCGTGGGCGCGCGCGACGTCCCCCGCGTGCAGGCGGCGGCCGAGGACACGCGCACGGGCACGGGCGTCTCGTTCGTGACCGTCATGGACCCGGCCGGCACGCGCCTGAGCCACCCCGACCCCGAGCGGATCGGCGAGACCTACCAGGGCACCTTCCTGCCCGCCGCCGCCGGCGCGACGCTGGTGGAGACGTTCCCGGGGACGCTGGGGCTCTCGGTGCGGGCGATCGTCCCGGTGCGGGCGGCGGACGGCGCCGTGGTCGGGATGGTCGCGGTCGGGCAGCTGCGGGTGCAGGTGGCCGACCGGATCGCCCGGGAGCTCGCGATCCTCGCGCTCGCGGCGGCCGTGGCGATCGCGCTCGGGGTGGGGCTCGCCGTGGTCGCGGCGCGCCGGGTCAAGCGCGACACCCTCGGTCTGGAGCCCCGCGAGATCACCGCGCTGCACCGCCACCACGAGGCCGTCATGGCCGCGATGCGCGAGGGCCTGCTGGTGCTCGACGCCGCGTCGGGCCGGGTGGTCGTGCTCAACGCCGAGGCCGCGCGCCTGCTCGGGCTGCCCGCCACCGTCGCGCCCTCCCGCGCCGCCGGGCCGACGCTCGCGGAGCTGGGCGTGGACCCGGCCCTGCAGGAGCGCCTCGCCGACCGGTCCCCCGTCACCGACGAGACGGTGCTCGTGGGCGAGCGGCTGCTGCTGGTCAACCGGACCGAGCTCTCCGGCCCCTCCCCCGACGTCGTCGTGACCCTGCGGGACCGCACCGAGCTCGAGGCCATGACCCGCGAGCTCGACGACGCCCGCTCGGTCACCCGGGCGCTGCGCTTCGCCGCGCACGAGCACGCGAACCACCTGCAGGCGGTGTCGACGCTCATCGAGCTCGGCGCGGAGGACGACGCCCGCGAGCTCGCCCAGCGCTGGACCCGCGACCTGCTCGCCGGCTCCGACGGCGAGCTGCGCGACCGCATCGCCGACCCCGCGCTCGCCGCCCTCGTGCTCGACAAGGCCGCCGACGCCCGCGACCGGGGCCTGGAGCTGCGCGTCGGCGACGACACCGCGCTCTCGGACACCGAGGCCGGCGACGAGCAGGCGTCCACCGACCGCGTCACCGTCGTCGGCAACCTCGTCGACAACGCCCTCGACGCCGCCCTGCAGAGCGCGCACGCCGGCGCGGGCGGGGTGGTGGAGCTCGACGTGCACGCCGCGGGCGGGTCGGTGGTGATCCGGGTGGCCGACGACGGCCCGGGCCTCGCCGACCCCGACGCCGCGTTCACGCCGGGCTGGTCGACGAAGGACGGCGACGGCCCGCCCGGGCGCCGGGGTCTCGGGCTCGCGCTCGTGCGCCGCGTGGTCGACCGGCGCCGCGGGAGCATCGAGGTCGCGGCCGGTCCCGACGGCCGCGGGACCGTGTTCACGGTGACGCTGCCGGTGGGCTCGGTCCCCGGTCCCTCGGCTCAGTCCCCGGTCGCGAGCCGGTAGCCGACGCCCCGCACGGTCACCACGGCGCCGGGGGCGTCGAGCTTGCTGCGCAGGGCCGCGACGTGCACCTCGAGCGAGTGCAGCCCGGCCTCGAGCCCCGGGTCGTCGGGCGCGAGGCCCCACACGTCGTCGAGGAGGTCCGCGCGCGACACCACGGCGCCGTCGCGGCGGGCGAGGGCGGCGAGCACGTCGAACTCCTTGCGGCGCAGGGCCACCTCGCGCCCGGCCACCTCGACCACGCGGCGGGACAGGTCGATCCGCAGCGGGCCCGCCTCCACCACGGGCGCGACGACGTGGCCCGCGCTGCGGCGCAGCACCGCCTCGATCCGCGCGGTCAGCTCGTCGATCGCGAAGGGCTTGACGACGTAGTCGTCCGCGCCGCTGCGCAGGCCCAGGACACGCGCCTGCTGGTGGCCGCGCGCGGTGACGGCGATGACCGGTACCGACGACCGCGCGCGCAGCCGCCGGCACACCTCGACGCCGTCGAGGTCGGGCAGGCCGAGGTCGAGCAGCACGATGTCGGGCGGGTCGGCGGCGGCGTCCGGCCCGGTGACGGCGTCCAGCGCCGCCGCGCCGGTCCCGACGGGCGTGACGCGGTACCCGGCCGCCCGCAGCGCGGCGCGCCAGCGCGTCACGGACCGCCTCGCTGTCCTCGACGAGGACGACCTTCACGCCGGCTCCCTCCCCGGGCCTTTCCTCAACTCATCCCCAACTCCGCGTCCGCGGAGTCGCACGCAGGGTGATGCCGCCCTAGCCTCACCGCTCAGGTGAGACCCACGCCACCCCACACCGGGGAACCGCGGGCCGGAAGGAGACGACGATGTCGACCCAGGAAGCTGACGCACCCCCACCGGAGCCGGAGCAGACGACACGCCGCCGCAGCCGCGTCTACACCCAGCTCTGGTTCTGGGTGGTCGTCGGCATCACCCTCGGCATCGTGGTCGGGCTCGCGGCCCCGGGCTTCGCCGAGGACCTCAAGTTCCTGCCCGACATCTTCATCCAGCTCATCAAGATGATCACCGCGCCGGTCATCTTCTGCACGGTCATCGTCGGGATCGCCTCGATCGGCAGCCTCGCCGCCGCGGGCGGCATCGCGGCGCGGGCGCTGGCGTACTTCCTCCTGATGACCCTGCTGGCCCTCGGGCTCGGCCTGATCGTGGTCAACATCGTGCAGCCCGGCGCCGGCTTCCCGCCGATCCCGCCCGACCCGGCGACCATCGCCGAGGCGCAGGCCGACGTCGCGACCGGCTCCGAGGGCGGCGGCGCGATCGAGTTCATCGAGAACACCCTGCTGCCGGACAGCTTCGTCGGGCCGTTCGTCGAGAACGAGATCCTGCGCGTGCTCGTGCTGGCGATCCTCGTCGCCGCCGCGACCTCGATGCTCGCCCCGCCCCTGCGCAAGCGCGTCGTCGGCGGGATCGACCTGTTCGCCAAGGTCATCTTCGGCATGATCCGCCTGATCATGTTCCTGGCGCCGATCGCGGCGTTCGGCGGCATCGCCTACACCGTCGGTGCGCTCGGCGGCGAGAGCCTCGGCAACCTGCTGGCGCTGATGCTGACGTTCTGGGGCACGTGCGCGCTGTTCGTGGTCGTCATCCTCGGCGGCGTGTCCGCGCTCTCCGGGTTCAACGTGTTCAAGCTGATCCGGATGATCAAGGACGAGATCCTCATCATCGTCGGCACGTCCTCGTCGGAGACGGTGCTGCCGCGGCTCTTGGCCAAGCTCGAGTCGGCGGGGGCGTCGCGGTCGACGGTCAGCATGGTGCTGCCGACCGGGTACTCGTTCAACCTCGACGGCACCTGCATCTACCTGACGATGGCGGCGCTGTTCATCGCCCAGGCCGGCGGGCAGGACCTGCCGTGGGGCGTGCAGCTCGGGCTCGTCGCCCTGATGCTGCTCACCTCGAAGGGCGCCGCCGGCGTCTCCGGGGCGGGCCTGGTGACCCTCGCCGCGTCGCTGCAGGCCTTCGGCGGCGAGTTCTACACGACCGAGTCGATCGCCATCGGCATCGCGATCATCGCCGGCATCGACCGCATCATGAGCGAGGGGCGGGCGCTGACCAACGTCATCGGCAACACCGTCGCGGTCATGGTCGTCTCCGGCTGGAACGGCGACCGGGACGACGAGCGCTTCAAGGCGGCGCTCGACGACCCCGAGCTGGTCCGCGACGCCATCGAGCAGGAGACCCACGGCGACCTCGACCACGACGAGGACGACACCTCGACCGACCGCACCCCGGCCACCGCCGGCACGCGCTAGCGACCCACCCCGGAGGACACGAACGCGCCGTTCGCTGCGGTAGAAGCAGCGAACGGCGCGTTCGTTCGTTCTCGAGAGCGGGACCGGGACCGGGTCCGGGCCGGCCTCAGTAGGTCGGCAGGGAGGTGTCGACCTGCTGGGCCCAGCCCGTGACGCCGCCGCCGACGTGCACCGCGTTGGAGAACCCGGCGTTGTGCAGGGCCGACAGCGCCTCGGCGGAGCGGACGCCGGACTTGCAGTACAGGATCGTCTGGCGGTCCTGCGGGATCTCGGCGAACGCCTCGCCCGACAGGATCTTGTCCTTCGGGATGAGCTTGGCACCGGGGATCCGCACGATCTCCCACTCGTGGGGCTCGCGGACGTCGATGAGCTCGAACTTGTCGCCCGCGTCCATCTTCTCCTTGAGCTCGGGCGCCGTGATGGTGTGCCCGGCCGCGGCGGTCTGCGCCTCGTCGGAGACGGTGCCGCAGAAGGCCTCGTAGTCGATGAGCTCGGTGACCTCGGTGGCGTTCGGGTCCCGGCGGATCCTGACCTCGCGGTACTCCATGTCGAGGGCGTCGTAGACCTTGAGCCGGCCCAGGAGCGGGTCGCCGATGCCGCAGATCAGCTTGATGGCCTCGGTGACCATGATCGAGCCGATCGACGCGCACAGCACGCCCAGCACGCCGCCCTCGGCGCACGACGGGACCATGCCCGGCGGCGGGGGCTCGGGGTAGAGGTGCCGGTAGTTCAGGCCCTGGCCGTTCGGCGCGTCCTCCCAGAACACCGAGACCTGGCCCTCGAACCGGAAGATCGAGCCCCAGACGTACGGCTTGCCCAGCAGCACGGCCGCGTCGTTGACGAGGTAGCGCGTGGCGAAGTTGTCGGTGCCGTCGAGGATCAGGTCGTAGTCGCGGAAGATGTCCAGCGCGTTCGACGAGTCCAGCGGCGTCTCGTGCAGGTTCACCGTGACGAACGGGTTGATCTCGGCGACCGACTCCTTGGCCGACTGCGCCTTCGACTTCCCGATGTCGGACTGGCCGTGGATGACCTGGCGCTGCAGGTTCGACTCGTCGACGACGTCGAAGTCGACGATCCCGAGGGTGCCCACGCCCGCGGCGGCCAGGTAGAGCAGCGCGGGGCTGCCGAGGCCGCCGGCGCCGACGACGAGCACCTTCGCGTTCTTCAGACGCTTCTGCCCGTCGACACCGACGTCGGGGATGATCAGGTGGCGGCTGTACCGGGCGACCTCGTCCTTGGTCAGCTCCGCGGCCGGCTCCACCAGGGGCGGCAGGGATGCCATGACGGCGCTCAACTCCCCATCTCTTCTGCTCGGGTCCTCACGACGCACAACCGCCGCGCTGCCCGCCATGTTCCCCGGCCGGGGACGCCACGTCAGCCGACGGGGGCGATCGGCCCCTGGGGATAGGGCCACGCGTTGGGCCGGCAGACCTTCCCGTCGCGGGGGATCTGCGTGCCCTGCGGGTTCTCCTCGGTGAGCTGCGCGAGGTAGTCGTTCGCCGTCCCGAAGCTCTGCTGCATCATGATCGGCGCGAGGGCGCCGTTCTCCGGGCACGGCACGTGCGGGTTGTCGAAGACGTGCCCGACCTCGTGGTTCAGGGCGTACTGGCGGTAGAGACCCAGCTGGCCCTCGAACGCCGCCGCGCCGCGCACCCAGCGGCTGCCGTTGATGAGCACGCGCCCGATGTCGGACTTCCAGCACGACGCCTCGAAGCGCAGCGAGTAGCCGCACTGCCCGCGGATGGTCATCTGCGCCGAGAGGCTGACGCGGAAGTCGGGCACGCCGGTGTCGATGCGCCGGACCGCGATCTGCCCGGAGCCGATCCAGCTGCGCGGGTCGTCGAGGGTGGCGTCGACGGCGGTGGCGAAGGCCTGCTCGCCCTCGGGCACGACCACGCCGTCCTCGACCTCGACGGTGTAGGTGTAGACGCGGCCCGTGCCGGCCTGGGGCGTCGTGCCCGGCACGACGTGCCAGCTGCCCGAGCCCGTCACCGGGAACGCGCCGCCCGCGGGCAGCTCGGCCGAGGGGATGTCGACGTTCTGGCCCACGCCGCGCGGGGCCTCGGTGACGACGGGCGCCGGGCGCTCCGGCGGCGCGAGGAGCGGCGACGCCGACCCCGCGTCGCCGTCGGGCGACACCGCCTCGACGACGGCGAGCACCGTGAGCACCACCAGCGCCGGGATCACCCAGGTCCGCCAGGAGCGCAGCACCGACCGCGGCGCCGACCGCGAGGGCGGGCGCGCGCCGGACCGGCCGCGCGGCGGCGGGCCGCCGGGCCGGGACCCGGTGCGGGGCCGGTCGCGCACGGCGGTCGAGGTGGGCGCGCGCCCGGGACGGCCGCCGCGGGACGCCCGCCCGTCGCCCGCCGGGAAGGCGTCATGAGGGGAGTCGGCCGGGGCCTCCTCCCCGTCGGCGGGGCGCCTGGCCGGCCGGGTCACACGGGCACTGTGCCACACGCCTCCGGCCGGGCGACGCCCAGCGGCAGCCGATCACGCACGCGGCGTGCCGCCGCGTCGACCCGCGCCCGCACCGTGTCGCGCCCCGGCACCGGACGGCCGGCCCCCGGCCACGAGCCGTCGGCGGCCGCGTCGAGCAGCCCCAGCACGGCACGCGCGACGGTCTGCGGCTGCTCGATCTGCGCGACGTGGCCGACGCCCGGCAGCCGCAGCAGACGCCCGGCGGGCAGCGCCGCGGCGGTGTGCGCCGCGCGGTACACGCCGACGAGGCGGTCGACCTCGCCCCACACCACCAGCGTGGGCGCGCCGACCCGCGCGGCGGCGGCCCACAACGAGCGCGGTGACGGGGCCAGCCAGGTGCCCAGCAGCCCGAGGAACGACCGGTGCAGGGCCTCCGGGGCGTGCGCGAGGGCCGCCCGCTCCTCGGCCTCCGCCGCGGCCATCGCGAAGGCGCGGGGCCCGACCCGGTCGGGGTCGGCGTGGCACAGGGCCATCGTGCGGGCCAGGCGCTCGGCCGGCGTCGCCGCGGCCTGCTCGGCGCGCGCGCTCGCCCCGAGCAGCGGCAGCAGGGCCAGCGCCGCCCGCTTGCCGCCGAGGCGCGAGGGCAGCGGGCGCAGGTCGGGCATCGCGGGGCTGACCAGCGTCAGCGTGCGCACGAGGTCGGGGCGCTGCGCGGCCACGAGCAGGGAGACCGCGCCTCCGAGGGAGTTGCCGAGCAGGTGCACGGGCCCGGTGCCGTGGCGCTGCAGGTCGTCGAGGTACGCGATGATCGTCGCGGCGTGGGCCGTGGGGCGGTAGTCGCCCGACGACGGCGGCGGCGTGCGGCCGAAGCCGGGCAGGTCGACGGCGAGGCCCCGGCAGCGTGCGGAGAGCGCGCCGGCGAGCTCGGTCCAGTTGTTCGACGAGCCGCCGAGACCGTGGACGTAGACCGCCGTCTCGCCCGCCGGGCCCGGCGTCTCACGCACGTGCAGCGAGCCCGACCGCCCGACCGGCACCACGCGGCCCGGCCAGTACGGCGTCGGGGCCGCCGCCGTCCCGGTCGGGCCGAGCGCCGACGCGGAGGCGAGCGGGGGCGCGGGCACGTCCCGGCCGACCGACGCGGCAGCACGCCCCGAGCCGTCACCGGAGTCGCGCCCGGACCACGACGGGCCGGTGGACGGCACGGGGCGGCGAACGATCACGCCGACCATCATGCGGTGTCCCGCGCGTGTCGTCACGGTGACGTCGGGGTGGACGGGAGGCGGACGGGACATCGCCGTGGTGGGGCCGCGGCGGGGCCGCGGCGGGGCCGCGAGATCACCGCAGCGATCACGCGGCGATCACCGCGCGGGGGCGCCCCGCGCGCCGTGGCCCGCACGGACGTCACCCGATGGGTAGGGTCGGGCGACCGAGGCGGTCGACACCGGTGCCGCCCGGCGACGACAGTTGGGGGCGGGGGCCATGAACGGGCAGGCGAGCCTTCCGGGCAGCCCCGGCACCCCGACGGGGCGGCCGCGCATGACGCGCTCCGCGCGCCGGGCCCAGCTGCTCGAGGCCGCGCGCGACGTGTTCGGCCACCGCGGCTACCACGCGGCGGCGATGGACGAGATCGCGGAGCGGGCCGGGGTCAGCAAGCCGGTGCTCTACCAGCACTTCCCCGGCAAGCTCGACCTCTACCGGGCGCTGGTGCAGGGCGCGGCGGACGACATGGTGCGCACGGTGCGGGCGGCGATCCGCTCGACCACCGACAACAAGGCGCGCGTCCAGGCCACCATCCAGGCCTACTTCGACGTCGTGTCGTCGCGCGACGGCGCGATGCGCCTGGTGTTCGAGACGGACACGCGCGCGACGCCCGAGATCGCGGGCCTCGTCGACCGCGCGACGTCGGACTGCATCGACGCGGTCACCGAGGCCGTGACCACCGACGCGGGCCTCGAGCCCGAGCGGGCCCGGCTCCTCGCTGTCGGGCTGGTGGGCCTGTCGACGACGGCGGCGCGCTACTGGCTCGACGCCGGGCTGCAGCCGCCGCGCGAGGACGCGATCACCCTGATGTCGCAGCTCGCGTGGCGCGGCATCGGCGGGTTCCCGCGCCAGGAGGGTTGAGCCCTCGGGAGCCGGGGCGGGTGTCCCCCGCCCCGGCCGCCCGCGGGGTGGCTAGCTGCCGACCCCGAAGCCCACGCGACGCCCCTCCGGCGGCCCGATCTCCACGTAGGCGATGCGGGCCGCGGGGATGACGTACCGACGGCCCTTGTCGTCGGAGAGCGCGAGCGTGCCGCCGTTCGAGGCCAGCGCCTCGTCGAGGAGCGCCTGCACCTCGTCGGGCGACTGGTCGCTCGCGATCACCAGCTCGCGCGGGCTCTCCGCCACGCCGATCTTGACCTCCACGCGTTCCTCCGCTCGGTACTGCTCGGTCCTGCTCGACGTGCCCGGTCGTGCCCGGTGGTGCCCGGTCGTGCCGTCGTGCTGTGCCCGCGCGAGGCTAGTCCACGTCCGGCGTCCGGGTGGGCTACAGGCCGAGCGCCGCCAGCCGCTTGGAGTGCCGCGACTTCAGCGCCTTGAACACCGCGCCCCGCGACGCCCCGCCGAGCAGCGCAGCGGCCGCGTGCGGGTGCTCGTCGAGGACCTCGGCGGCCGCGGCGAGCGTCTCCCCCAGCAGCCGCCGGCCCCACATCGCGAGGCGCGCGGCCGTCCGCTCGTCGGCGGTCAGCTCGCCCACCGCCCGCTCGGCGAAGGCGTCGAACCCGCTCTCCCCGGCGGCCTCCCGGCCCGCGTCGGGGCCGCGCAGGAGGTCGGACGCGTCACCCTCGCCGCTGCCCTCGCCCTCCGAGGCCCCGGAGGCGGCGACGAGGTCCACCGCGAGCGTGCGCCCGACGTACGCGCCGACGAGCGCCTCGCCCCAGTCGCGGGACGCGGTGCGCGCCGCGAACGAGTCGAGCACCGGGGCGAAGGGCGCCATCGTGGTGACGAGGTCCACACCCCGCGCCGCGAGGTGGGCGCGGATCCGCTCCACGTGCGCCATCTCGACCGCAGCGAGCGCGGCCATCTCCGCGCGCCCGGTGAGGTCGGGGGCGAGCGCGGCGTCGGCGGCGAGCCTGGTGAAGGCGGTCAGGGCGCCGTAGGCGACGGCGCCGAGCAGGTCGACGGGCGGGTCACCGGACGGATCGGTGCTGGTGGCGGGGCGGTCGCCCTCGGGCTCGCTCACGGCCGACCACCCTAGGGGGACGCGGTCCCGCCCGGCGGTGCGACGGCCGCTCCGGGGCGACCGGTACCATGAGGTCGTCCCGCGGTGGCATGCATCGTCGCCGACCGCCCGGTCGCCGTCGTGCGCCGCGAGACGTACCCGAGCGTGCGGGCGCCTCAGCCGGCTCTCCCGCGTCCGGTGACGTGGGGTCGCGCTCCGACGAGGGAGCGGGCCCGTGCACCAGTGCGCACCGTCGCCGACCCCGGACGTGGTCGAGCCAGCCGGCCCGCCTCGCGCGCACGACGCGAGAGAGGCAGACCCCTGACCACCGTCACCACCGATCCCCGTCCCGACTCCGGCGCCCCGGACGACGAGCCGGTCGCCGAGCCCCTCACGGCCCGCGCCCCCGTCACCGAGGACGCCCCCACCTTCGCCGAGCTGGGCGTCGACCCCGCCATCGTCGAGGCCCTCGCGAAGGTGGGCATCGAGCGCACCTTCGCCATCCAGGAGCTGACGCTGCCGCTGGCCCTCGCCGGCGAGGACGTCATCGGCCAGGCGCGCACCGGCACCGGCAAGACCCTCGGCTTCGGCGTCCCGCTGCTCCAGCGCCTCGGCCGTCCGACCGAGGACGGCACGCCCCGCGCGCTGATCGTCGTCCCCACCCGCGAGCTGTGCGTGCAGGTCGCCAAGGACATCGAGGGCGCCTCGAAGGGCCTCGGCACCCGCGTCGTGTCGATCTACGGCGGGCGCCCCTACGAGCAGCAGATCGCCGCCCTGCAGCGCGGCGTCGAGTTCGTCGTCGGCACCCCCGGCCGCCTGCTCGACCTCGCCCAGCAGGGCCACCTCGTGCTGGCGAAGGTCGGCGGCCTCGTGCTCGACGAGGCCGACGAGATGCTCGACCTGGGCTTCCTGCCCGACGTCGAGCGCATCCTGGGGATGCTGCCCGAGAAGCGCCAGACGATGCTGTTCTCGGCCACCATGCCGGGGCCGATCATCACGCTGGCCCGCACGTTCCTCACGCAGCCGACGCACATCCGCGCCGAGCAGGTCGACGCCAGCGCGATCGGCGAGAAGACCCAGCAGTTCGTCTACCGCGCCCACGCCCTCGACAAGGTCGAGATGCTCGCGCGCACGCTGCAGGCGACCGACCGCGGGCCGACGATGGTGTTCACGCGCACCAAGCGCACCGCGAGCAAGGTCTCCGAGGAGCTCGCCGAGCGCGGCTTCGCCGTCGGCGCCGTGCACGGCGACCTCGGCCAGGGCGCCCGCGAGCACGCGCTGCGGGCGTTCCGCGAGGGCCGCATCGACGTGCTGGTCTGCACCGACGTCGCCGCGCGCGGCATCGACGTCACCGGGGTCACGCACGTCGTGAACTACCAGTGCCCGGACGACGCCAAGACCTACATCCACCGCATCGGGCGCACGGGCCGCGCGGGCAAGACGGGCATCGCGATCACGCTCGTCGACTGGGACGACCTGCCCAAGTGGAAGATGATCTCCGACGACCTGGGCCTCGGCGCCCCGGAGCCGCCGGAGACCTACTCCAGCTCGCCGCACCTCTACGCCGACCTCGGCATCCCCGAGGGCGCCGGCGGCCGCGTCGCGCGCCGGCGCCGGCCCGCCGAGGAGGAGGCCGAGGACGGTCCGCGCCGCGAGACCCGCGAGAGCGGCGGTCGCGGCCGGGGCCGGTCGCGCGGCGGTCGCTCCGGGGGCCGCGACGAGGCCCGCGGCGACGGTGACACCGAGGCCGGCGCCGATCCGGACAGCGAGTCCGGCGGCGAGTCCGGCGGGTCCGGCGACGGGTCCGGCGACGGGTCCGGCGACGACGAGGGCTCGCGGCGTCCGCGCCGGACGCGCTCGCGCACCCGCCGCCGCGCCGGCGAGGTCGTCGCCGGTGGCGCCGAGGACGGCACCGAGAACGGCACCGGGGGCACCCCGGAGGGCGCCGACGCCGAGCGGGCCGAGGACACCACCGACGGCTCGGGCGAGGGCTCGGGCGAGGGCGGCCGCCGCCGTCGTCGCCGTCGCGGTGGACGCGGGTCGGGGTCGCGCTCCGGGGCCTCGAACGGGAGCTCGAACGGCAGCACGAACGGGTCCGAGGGATCGACCGGCCCGGCGCCCGCCGAGGCCGCGCCCGCGGCGTCCACGACCGAGTAGGACCGCGCGCCGGTGAGCTCGCCGACGTCGGCGCCGCCGCCCGGGTCCGCCGACCCGGGCGACGGGCCCGGCGACGGACCCGGGGGCGGGTCCCCCCGCCCGTCCCGGCTGCCGCGCCCCGAGCGGCGCAGCCGCGGCGACCTCGTCGCCGTCGCGCTGATCGTGGTGGCGGCCGTCGTCGGCACGCTGCTGGTGCTGGCGTCCGGCGACGCGGCGGACACCGAGCTCACGCCGGCCTCGCCGCCGCTGCAGCCCGGCGCGGACGGCCCGGTGCCGACCGCGCTGGGCGAGGTGTGGCGGGCCGCGAGCCCAGCCACACCGGCGCCGCTCGCCGTCGGGCCGGCCGTGGTCACCGCGGGCCCGGACGGCGTCGTCGGCCGCGACCCGGTCACCGGCCGCGAGGCGTGGCGCTACACCCGCCCCCAGGCGCCGTGCACCGTCGGCACCGGGTTCGGCGACGTGCTCGCCGTCTTCCGCACCGAGGGGCCGCTGGGCACGTGGTGCTCCGACGTCGCGGCCCTCGAGCCCGACACCGGCCGCCGCGGCCCCGCCCGCAACGCCGACCTGCGCGAGGGCACCCGCCTGCTCGCCGACCGCGACCACGTCACCGGCACCGGCGCGGACCACGTCGAGACCTGGCGCTCGGACCTCGTGCTGACCACCGAGGTCGGCCGGGTCGCGACGCCCGTGCAGCCCCCGGACTCCCAGCCGCGCGCGGAGTGCACCAACGGCTCGATCGCCGTCGGCGGCGGGACCGTCGGGATGGTCCAGCGCTGCCCCGGCGAGGACAGCGACCGGCTGACGATCGTCGACGCCGACCCGCAGAGCTCGGAGAAGCCCGAGGAGCGCTCGAGCACCACCCTCGGCGTGCGCGGCGCGCGGCTCGTGGCGCTGACCGACCAGCGCGCCGCGTGGGCCGCGCCCGACGGCACGCTGCACGTGGTCGGCACCTCGGCCGACGCCGAGACGCTGATCCCCGAGACCGTCCACCCCCTCGGCGACGCGGCGGGCCCCACGACCGACCCGCCCGACCTCGCGGCGACCGTCCGGCCCGTCGGCCCGGTCCTGCTCTGGTGGACGGGCACGGCGACCGTCGGCCTCGACGCCGGCGACCTGCGTCCCCGCTGGACCCTGCCCGGCACGCTCGGGGCGGGCGCGGCGTGGCCGGGCAGCGCGCCCGCGGCCATCGCGCTCGTGCCGGTGCCCGACGGCCTCGCCGTGGTCGACGCCGCGACCGGCACCCCGCGCGGCCCCGTGATCCCGGTCGCCCGCGGCGGCGACCCGGCCGCACCCGTGGCCGTCGCCGCGACCGGCACCACCGTGGTCGAGCTCCGCGGGACGACCGTCGTGGCGCTGCGCGCCCCGGGCTGACCGGACCCACCGGTCCGACACCGTCACGGCCCTTCCGGGCCCGTCATGCGGCAGACTCCCCGGGGTGGGCCGTCCCGATCACCCCGGCACCGCCGCGCCGTCGGACGGCGGGGCGGCGGCCGGAGCGGACGACGGGCTGGACGGCGCGGTGGGCGTCCCGGGCGGGACGGCGCCCGGCCCGCCCGACGCCACGCCCGCGCTCCCGACGGGCCGCAACCAGGCCCAGCGCCACCCCCACCGCGCACGGCGGGTGACGGTCCCGTCGTCGCTCGGCCCCCTCGCGGCGCTGCGGGCCGAGCCCGACGCGGCGGCCGCGATCGAGGGCCGGCCCGCCACCGCGATGCTGCTGCCCGGCTACTCCGGCTCGAAGGAGGACTTCGCGCCGCTGATCGACGCCGTCGCCGCCGGCGGGATCGGGGTGCTCGCGCTGGACCTGCCCGGCCAGTACGAG
The DNA here is from genome assembly GCF_028737255.1 of Actinomycetospora straminea. Classification (GTDB taxonomy): domain Bacteria; phylum Actinomycetota; class Actinomycetes; order Mycobacteriales; family Pseudonocardiaceae; genus Actinomycetospora; species Actinomycetospora straminea. Next base: position 152,572 of record NZ_JAQZAN010000016.1, read on the forward strand.
TCGCCGGGCCCGTCCGCCGAGGGCGAGTACCACCCGGCGCAGCTCGGGCCGGTGATCGCCGGGATCGTCGCCGACGAGGTCGGCGCGGGTCGCCGGGTGCTGCTGCTCGGGCACTCGTTCGGCGGGCTCGTCGCCCGCGCGGCCGTGCTGGCCGGGGCGCCGGTGCGCGGGCTGACGCTCATGGACTCCGGACCGGGCGAGCTGCCCATGGGCCGGCGGCGGACGAACCTCGACGTGCTCGAGCCGGTGCTGCGCCGCCGGGGCATCGAGGAGGTCGTCGCGCTGCGGGACGCGTCCGGGGACTGGTCGTCGGCGGACCCGCACGTCGTCGACCTGCTGCGCGAGCGCCTGCGCCGCTCCACGGTGTCCGGGCTGCTCGGGATGGGCGACGCGCTGCGCGCCGAGCCCGACCGCACCGCCGAGCTGGTCGCCGCCGTCCGGGCCCGCCGCGTGCCGTGCCTCATCGTCTGCGGGATCGACGACGACGCCTGGCCGGTGAGCATCCAGCGCACCATGGCCGACCGCCTCGAGGCCGAGTTCGCCGCGGTCCCCCGCGCCGCGCACGCCCCGAACGTCGAGAACCCGTCGGCGCTGCTCGACGTGCTCGTCCCGACCTGGCGCACCTGGCTGCGCGACGACCTGCTGGGCTGACGGGCTCCTACGCCCACCAGGTGATCGCGAGCAGCAGGAAGAGGATCACCGGCACCGCCGCGGCGGCGAGCACCGCCACCCCGGACGAGGTGCGGCGGTGGGCGGCGATCGCGGTCGCGCCGACCGCGACGACCGCGCCCATGAGGTGCGCGGCCACCGTGTCCACCCCCGCGCCGGGCCCGCCCAGGAACCACGGCGCCACGACGACGACCACCGCGAGCACGACGAGCCCGCCCGCGAGCACCCGGGCCAGCGCCACGAGGCGGCGCCGGGTGCCGGCGAGGCGGTCGGGGTGCCCGGCGCGCGCGATCGCGCCGGTCGACAGGCCCGAGGGCGGGGTGGGCCGGCCGGCGGTGCGCGCCCGCTCCCGGCGGGTCGCGGCGCGCGGCACGCCGGCGGGCGAGGTCCAGCGTTCGGTGGAGGTCGGGCGCCAGGAGCCGGTGGAGGTCACGCCGGGGGTGCCCCCGTGGGGCGGGGTGGCCGCCTCGCCCGCCCAGGGCCGCGGCGGCGTGGGCGGCGTGGGCTGCGTGTCCGGCCCGTCCCGGTGCGCCGGGTCGGGGGCGCTCACGGCGCGAGCCCGGACCAGGCCGGCTCGGCGGGGGCGGCGGCGCGCCCCTCCGGGCAGTGCCGCCGGACCTCGCAGGCGCCGCAGCGGGCCCCGGACCGCGGCGGGAAGAGCTCCTCGGCGCGGCGGGAGTCCTCCTCGAGCGCGTCGGCGGCGGCGCCCAGCGCGGTGGCGGCGGCCTCGGCCCGCTCGCGGTGGGCGGCCAGCGAGGCCTCGTCGTGCTCGGCGGCGGCGATCGTGCCGGTCGGCAGGTGGTGCAGCTCGACCCGCCGGCAGGGGCGGCGCAGCGTGCGGCGCGCGGCGAGGACGTAGAGCGCGAGGGCCGGCGAGCCCGCGGCGTCGGCGGCGTCGGGCACGCGGCGGCCGGTCTTGTAGTCGACGACGGTGACCTGCCCGTCGCGGTCGTCGAGACGGTCGGCGCGGCCCTCGGCGACCATCGCCCCGACCGGCGCCGAGAGCCAGCGCTCGAGCCCGACGACCTCGCCCACCGGCTCCGGCGCGTCGACGACGGCGTGGCGCTCGACGTAGTCGCCGACCCACGTCCGGGCACGCTCGCGGTACTCGGCGGCCTGGGCGTCGTCGCGGAACCCCTCCGACGACCAGTGCCGGTCCACCTCCAGGGCCGCGCGGGCAGCGCTGCGCCGCGCGGGTCGCTCGCCGAAGACGGCGTGCAGCGCGTTGTGCACCACGGCGCCGAGCGTGCTCGCCGCCCGCGGCCCGCCGCGCGGGGGCGCGGGGCGGTCGAGGTAGGTCAGGCGGTAGCGGCGCCGGCAGTCCTGCCAGGTGGCCAGGCGCGACGGGGTCACGCGGACCAGGCGGGCGGGCATGCCGTCCAGACCCAGCTGCATGCTCATCGCCTCCACCCTAGGCGGCCGCGGTGTATCAGCCCGCGAGCACCTCGGCGCCCGTCGCGCGCGCCGCGAGCGCCTCGAACTGGTCCCGCGCGGTCGTCTCGGCGGCGATCGGGGTGGCCTTGTTGGTGCCGTGGTAGTCGCTCGAGCCCGTGACCAGCAGGCCCGCGGCCGCCGCGACCTCGTGCAGCGCCGCGCGGTCGTCCGCGTCGTGGTCGGGGTGGTCGACCTCGATCCCCGCCAGGCCCTCCCGCGCCAGGTCCGCCAGCACCGACGCCTCGACCACCGGCCCCCGCCGCCGGGCGAAGGGGTGCGCGAACACCGGGACGCCGCCGGCGGCCACGATCATCGCGACGGCCCGCGCGATCGGCGTGTCCTCCTTCTCGACGTAGTAGGGGCCGTCCCGGCGCAGGAGGTGCTCGAACGCCTCGGACACCGACCCCACCACGCCCGCCTCGACCAGCGCCTGCCCCAGGTGCGGGCGCCCGGCCGGCGCGTCCGCGGGCAGGCGGGCCAGCAGCGCCTCGCCGTCGATCGGCAGCCCGCCCGCGGCCATCCGCTCCCCCATCGCCCGCACCCGCTCGCGCCGCGAGGCCCGCAGCCGCTCCTGCTCGGCGAGGATCGCCGGGGCGGCGGGGTCGAAGAGGTAGCCGAGCAGGTGCGCGGTGACCGTCCCGCCCCGCCCGTCCGGGCTCTCGGTGGAGAACTCCGCGCCGCGGACCAGCGTCAGCCCCGGGGGCCGCGCCGCCGCGGCCTCGTCCCAGCCCGCGGTCGTGTCGTGGTCGGTCAGCGCGAGCACGGTGACGCCGGCGGCCACGGCCGTGGCGACCAGCTCGGACGGCGACTCGGTGCCGTCGGAGGCCGCGGAGTGGGTGTGGAGGTCGATCACCGGGGCAGTGTTCGGCCGGTGTCAGCGACGACGACCGCGCGCGCCGCCGAAGCCGGACCCCGGCAGCGTGTACGAGCGGGTCTGGCGCTTGTCGCCGAACACCAGCTCGGAGATGGCCTCGTAGACCTCTTCGGGGTCGGGCAGGTAGTCGATGCGGTTCAGCGCCTGGATCTGGCCGGCCGACTCGATGACCATCGTCCCGTAGCCGAGCATGCGGCCCAGCAGGCTGCGCTCGAAGGTGAGGTCGGTGACCTTGGTCAGCGGCATCATGCCGGCCTGGTGGGTGATGATCCCCTTGGTGAGCATGACCCGCTTGTCGGTGACGACGACCTTCTCGACCCACCACTCGCTGACCTTGTAGCTGGTCTTGAGCAGCACGAGCAGGGCGCCGTACCAGAACAGGTTGTCCAGCACGACGTTCTGCGGCAGGAACGCCGCACCGAGGGCGAGCAGGACGAACAGGACGACGGCCTGCAGCACCTCACCGACGATGACGGCCCAGTGGCGGCGGAAGCGGATCACCCGCCGCTCGGTGGGCAGGACGTACTCGTCGACCTCGCGGGGTGCCAGCACGTCGGACCTCCGGACCTAGAACAGCGCCTGGATGAATTCCACCACTGAAGCGGCCGCATCGCCCAGGATGGTGAGGATGCTGAGCACCAGATCCGCGGATCCCTGGGGTTGGGAGATGACGAAGAACAGCAGGAACGCGACCCCCACGAAGATGCCGATCTTTCTCGCGTTCACCAGGTTCCCTCGCGGTCGTCGCCGTGGTCGTGATCAGTGTGGATCGTCCGGGCCGGGACGAACATCCGGCCATCGGTGATACTAGTGTGATCTCGTGTGACGATGCGTGATCCCCAGGCCGCGCCCGGCGCGTCGCCGGGCACCGGGGGTGACGGAGCGGCCGACGGGGCGGGTGACGTCGTCTGCGTCGGCGCGATCGTCACCGACCCGCTGGGCCGCCTGCTGCTCGTCCGCCGCGGCCACGACCCCGAGGCGGGGCGCTGGTCGCTGCCCGGCGGCAAGGTCGACCCGGGCGAGACGACGGTCGCGGCGACGGCGCGCGAGGTCGCCGAGGAGACCGGGCTCGACGTCGTCGTCGGCGAGGAGGTCGGGCACGTGCGCAGGCCCGCGCCGGACGGGCGGACGTTCGTGATCCACGACTTCCGCTGCCGGCTGGCGGACGGGAGCGACCCGGCGGCGGCGCCGCGGGCGGGCGACGACGCCGCCGACGCCCGCTTCGTCGACGCCGCCGCCTACGCCGCCCTCGACGCGGCCGGGGAGCTGGTCACCGGGCTCACCGCCGCCCTGCGCGGGTGGGACTGCCTGCCGCGCTCGTCGCGCTAGCGCTGCGGGACGGGGCGGCGGGGCTGCTCCGCCTCGAACGCCTGGTCCGAGCCCTCGGACGCCGGGCGCTTGGGCACCATCACCTTGCGGCGGTAGATGCAGACGACGACGCCGTCCTGGTTGTAGCCGATCGTCTCGACCTGGACGACGCCCCGGTCGTTCTTCGACGACGACTCCTTCTTGTCGAGCACCGTCGACTCGCCGTAGATCGTGTCGCCGTGGAACACCGGCTTGACGTGGCGCAGCGACTCGACCTCGAGGTTCGCGATCGCCTTGCCCGACACGTCGGCCACCGACATCCCGAGCAGCAGCGAGTAGACGTAGTTGCCGACGACGACGTTGCGCCCCTGCTGGGTGCCCTCGGCGTAGTGGGAGTCGAGGTGCAGCGGGTGGTGGTTCATCGTGATGAGGCAGAAGAGGTGGTCGTCGTACTCGGTGACCGTCTTGCCCGGCCAGTGCTTGTACGTGGCGCCGACCTCGAACTCCTCGAAGTACCGACCGAACTGCACGGATCCGCCTCCTGAACGTCTCTGGTCGAGGCGCCGCACCCGGGAGACGTGGGACTCCTCGATCCGACGGCGCCGACGAAGGTCGCTAGGATGACGGACCGACCGAGTTCGTGTCGCGCGAGGCGAGGGAGGTGAGACGTGGACGACTCCACGAGCAGGTCCGACGGCCTGCCCTCCAGTACGGGCCGCGTCCCCTCCCGTGGGACCACCGGGCGCTGACGCGTCGGCGGGTGGTCCGGGAGGGACGCGGTGGCTCGATGTTCGTAGCCCGCACTCCGTCCGGTCCCCGGAGGTCGCCATGCCTGCCCTGCCCACCCTGCGCAACGCCGGAGCCCGCGTGATCCGCCCGGGCCGCCCGCGCACGCAGGATCCGCGGGTCCCCCACGTGCCGCTCTCGGCGTTCGTCGTCGACTGCGCGGTGTACGTCGACGGCAAGCGGCTCGACGGGCACTGGAACCACCGCGACGCGATCAGCGAGGTCCGCCGGCGCGGCGAGGGCTTCGTGTGGATCGGCCTGCACGAGCCCGACGCCGAGCAGATCCACGACATCGCCGAGGTCTTCGGCCTGCACCCGCTGGCCGTCGAGGACGCGGTGCACGCCCACCAGCGGCCCAAGATCGAGCGCTACACCGGGGCCGCGGGCGGCAGCGACGACATGCTGTTCTCGGTGTTCAAGACCATGCGCTACGTGGCGCACGCGTCGCCCACCACCGCCAACGAGATCGTCGAGTCCGGCGAGCTGATGGTGTTCCTGGGCCGCGACTTCGTCGTCACCGTGCGCCACGGCCAGCACTCCGGGCTGCGCCGGGTCCGCCACAACCTCGAGGCCGACCCCGAGCACCTCGCCCAGGGGCCGGCGGTCGTGCTGCACGCCGTCGCCGACCACATCGTCGACTCCTACCTCGACGTCGCCGCCGGCGTGGAGAACGACATCGACGTCATGGAGACCGAGGTGTTCGCGCCGTACACGGAGGTCGGCGCCGAGCAGATCTACATGATGAAGCGCGAGGTGCTCGAGCTGCGCCGCGCCGTGACGCCGCTGGTCACGCCCATGCGCCGGCTGACCGAGGGCTACTCGCCGCTCGTGCCGTCGGAGGTCCGCAGCTACTTCCGCGACGTCGAGGACCACCTCGCCACCGTGGCCGAGCGCGTCGCGTCGTTCGACGAGCTGCTGACGACCCTGGTCGACGCGGTGCTCGCGAAGATCACGCTGCGCCAGAACAACGACATGCGCAAGATCACCGCCTACGCGGCGCTGCTGGCGGTGCCGACCATGCTCGCCGGCATCTACGGCATGAACTTCGAGTACATGCCCGAGCTGCAGTGGCGCTTCGGCTACCCGGCGGTGATCCTCGGGATCCTGCTCATCTGCGGCGTGCTGTGGCGGACGTTCCGCAAGAACCGCTGGCTCTGAGCCCGTGATCGCTGTCCCGGTGACGAGACCCCGCACCTCTGCGGGGTCTCGTCACCGAAGTCGTGATCACCGCCTCGCGGGACGCTCCTATGGTTCGTCAAGTCTGTCGGGGGTCGGCTCGAGCTGGCGGTAGAG